>CAVSJQ010000001.1:0-710865 GCA_963728355.1 Ilumatobacteraceae bacterium
CGTCCACGCGCTGGCTTCGCGCCAGCCGCGCCGGCGACAGCCCTCCCCCGTCGGTCACCGTCGTCGGTGACGCAGCCTCGGCAGCGCGACGCACCTCGTCGAACGACGTGGCGACACGATCGGCGTACCCGAACAGGAACGACCGCCGGAAGCTCTGCGTCGCCGCCGCCGTGGCGCGCCGTTGACCGGACATCTGTGCGGCGGCCTGCGCATGCAGCGACGTGTACATCACCTCGACGACGTCGAGGTCGGAGGAATGTCCGGCGACGTAGGCGATGGTGCCGGTCGGGGTGGCGCCGAAGACGACGCGGGCATCGTGGGCGTCCGCCACCGCCATCAGCAGTGCGAGCCGACCGCGCACGTACGCACCGCGACCGAGCGCCATCTCCCGGACGGTGAGATCGTCGCCGTCGCTCTCGACGAGCGATTCCGGGCGGATCCGATGCCGAGCAACCAATTCAGCCGCCTTGCGCGAGAACGCATCGGCTTCGTGGACGTTGGACGTGGCCGCCGCTTTGTCCATGAGCTTGCGCACCCGCGACACCAGCGTGCGGTCCACATCGGGCGAGATGCGGTCATCACCCGGCAGCGATGAAGACATATGATCGTTTGACTTCGGCATGGGACGGTGAGCGTAAGGGTATGGCCACACGAGAAGAGACGAGCATCCACATCGACAACGACCACGTCGATGGGCGTACCCTCCGGCGAAACCGCAACCGAGCTGCGGTGATCTCCGCGCTGCTCGCCATCATCCGAGAGGGCAATCTGCATCCCGGTGCTGCCGAGATCGCCGACCGCGCCGGCGTGTCCCACCGCTCCATCTTCCGCTACTTCGAGGATCTGGACGACCTCGTGCGGACGGCGATCGACCAGGCGTTCGTCGAAGCCGGCCCGCTCGCCGGCATTCCTGACATCGGCGTGGGCTCACTGGACGAACGGATCGCAGGGTTCGTCGACGCCCGGCTCGCACTGTTCCAAGACGTCGACGGACCGATGCAGCTCGCCCGGATGCGCGCGCCGACCATTCCTTCGATCGATGAAGGAATCGCCGCGATCGCCGACGTGTTCCGGCAACAGATCGCGGAGCACTTCGCCCCGGAACTCGACGCCGTGGGCGACGATGAACGTCCGTTGCTGGTCGACGCGATCCTCGTGTTGACGAGCTACGACTCGTTCACGATTCACGTCCGCCTGTTGCACAGCGACCACCAGCGGATCCGTGCCGCTCTCGTGTCCGCCCTGACGGCGCTGTTCAGCTGACGTCGCGGCGCAACGCCGCTAGGGTGTCGGCTCTTGCGGACGTAGTTCAACGGCTAGAACCTCAGCCTTCCAAGCTGATGATGCGGGTTCGATTCCCGTCGTCCGCTCCACGCGAAAGTCCAGGTCAGGAGTGATTTCCTGGCCGGGATTCGTGTAACATCGGGCCCCGGAAACGGCTGTCGTGCCTACACGTGCCTACAAGTTGGCATCGAGCACGAGGAGGCCGTCATGGCCCGAGCCCGTTCCTTCGGCAACATCCGCCAGCTGCCCAGCGGCCGCTACCAAGCGCGCTACTGGCGCCTCGGGAAACAAATCGCCGCTGACTCGACGTTCGCCAACAAGACCGAAGCCCGGCGCTGGCTCGCCACCGTCGAGGCCGACATGATCCGAGGCGTCTGGGTCGATCCCGACGCCGGTCGAATCCCGTTCGGCAAGTACGCAACGCGGTGGGTTGCCGAACGGCCGGTTCGTCCGCGGACGCGCGAGATCTACGAGGGCCAGCTCCGCCACATCGTCAATGTGTTCGCCAACGTGCACCTCTGCGACGTCCACCCCGTCGACGTGCGGACGTGGCACGGCCGGCTCGCAGCGAGCGGCCTGCACCACAACACGGTCGCGAAGATCTATCGACTGTTCCGTTCGATCATGACCACCGCCGTCGACGACGGGTTGATCGCCCGCAATCCGGTCCGCATCAAGGGCGCCTCGGCCGAGCGGATGGTCGAGCGCCCCCTTCTGACGTGGGACGACGTTCGAGCACTCGCCGGCGCGATTCACCCGAAGTTCGAGTGCCTGGTCTGGACGGCCGCGGCGAGCGGCCTGCGATTCGGCGAACTCACCGGCCTGACGCTCGAACACGTCGATCTCGAGCGCCGCGAGTTGCGCGTCACTCAAGCCCTGCACGACATCAGGGGTCAAGGGCCGACGCTCGGGCCGCCGAAGACCGAAAGCGCCGTCCGGACGGTTCCCCTGGCCGAAGTGATCGCGAACCGCCTGTCCGTCCACATCGAGCAGTACGTCGGAAGCATCGAGCGCGATGAACTCGTGTTCACGTCACTCCGAGGCGGCCCGCTGCTCAATACCTACTTCGCTCCGCACTGGTCGAAGGCACGAGATGCGGTCGGTCTGCGCCACGTCCGCTTCCACGACCTCCGCCACCTCGCCGGGACGGAGGCGGCTACGGCTGGGGCATCACTGCGGGAAGTGATGACGATCATGGGGCACGCGTCGAGTGCCGCCAGCCTGCGCTACCTCAAAGCATCAGACCACCGTGGCCGAGAGATCGTCGATGCTGTCGGTCGCCGAATCGAGAGCTGACTCATCGTGGGGACGAACGACGCGCGACTTCGAGTCGCCGCTCGAACTCCTCCTCGTGGCGACGGCGTGCTCGTTCCCGACTCGCTTCCTGCAGCCCCCTCGTCCGCCGCTCGTCGACGTCGCGTTCCCACTCAGCGAGTTGCTCGACCAACCAATTGATCCCGTGCGGGTCGTGCGTGCGCATCCTGCCGAGTGCTCGTTCGTACTTCTGGGCAAGAATCCACCGGCTCAGCACCAGATCGTCGTATCGCTCTTCGACGCGGAACAACTCGGCGCGCAAGACGCCGATCGTTGCGTCGCAGTCGGAGTGGTCAACGACGCGCTCCGGAGCGACCGCAGTCGGCGGCATCGGGACCGCTGCGACTACCGGGGCGTCGATCGACATGCGCTCATCGTCGTCACGACCGCGGGCACCGCTGGATCGCGGAGTCGTTCGCTGCGATGCCGCTTCTCGCTCGGCGCGCTGCGCAGCGCGAGTCGCCCGCATCCTCTCGGCGTCGGATGCCCACTTCCTCGGCCGCCCAGGCATCCGCATCTGCTCCCCGATCTGAGGCTCCTCTCTCTCGGAAACCTCTCAGACTCGAGTTCCCGCTTCCCGGAAACCCTCCCAAGTGCCGTTCCCGAGTTCCCGGAAACCCTCCCGACTACCGGTTCCGGTTCCCGGAAACCCTCCCAGGGACGGTCTGCGCCCCATGTCCACGACCGGTCGCCGCGCCGTGATTATCGAGCACTGCACTGGGGCCGGACTGCGGCGCGTGCCGGGTCCAACCGCTGGCGATTATCCGAACCATTATCGGGCGGCCTCGCGGACATGCCATCACCGGCGCGAACACTTGCGTCGAGCGCGCAAGCCCGGCGATCGGTGCGGGCTCGGCTCGTCGAGGAGCGGCATCGTTGGCTGCGAAAGGGTCGGATCTTGGATTGATGAGGAGCCGTTCGCTGCGTCGATGATGCGCTATGCCTGGCGGACACAGCGAGCCGTCCACGACGACGTCCGGACTCTGCTGGCGCGTGGATCAGCGAGCCTGTTCGTGCGAGTCTGGGTGCAGCACGCTGCGCATCCGCTGGCGCCCTTCGAGCAGTATCGGCTGCGGCCCGCCTGGCCACGATGGCCCGAAGATTGATTCTCGTGGTTGCGTCGGAACCCACTCGGACGGCTCACCGATCTCCAATTCAACGAGATTGGTGGTGACCGCGGTGCCAACGAGATTGGCGTCGCGTCGAGCGATCATGTCGACGTCGAGCAGTTGCCACCAGTACGCGTCAGGCACGGCAATGTCGAGCTGGCGCTCGACGACCTGGGGCCCGGGTTCCAATCGTGTGGCCTGGTCGATGGTGCAGCCCGCCAAGATGATCCCGTCGTAGCTGGTTTCGCGTAGACCGATCCGGGCGTAGATCGGTTCGTCGACCTCGACTAGGCGCAGCGCCAGGTCGCGCAGTGCGTACGCCGCTGAACCGTGATCGGTGATCGACTCGGGAACGATCAACGCCCGGAACACGCCCATTCCTGGTTCGCCGACCACGATGGTTCGCCCGAATCGCGCCGTCCACATCGCCGAGAATGCCCATCCCGGCCACCCCAACGTCGCGATGACATCGGCGGCGAACTCGCCGTTCGCGACCGGCAAGGAATGGAACTGGCTGACGGCAAGCTTGTCGGGCGCACCGAGGTCCGCCGTCAATTCCTGGACGGCGGCGTGAGCACAGCGAACGTAGGTCTCGCTGAACTGTTCAGGCTCTCCGAGAGGGAACATACGCAACTCGAACACATACGGCTGCGCCCGCAGACTCGGAAAGTCATCTCGTTGCAGCCGGATCGCGGTGACGTCGTCGTCGCCGTCCATGGCCGCCAGACCGTCGAGCAGCAGACGGGCCCGTGGCGCACTCACGTCGAACGGCACGTCGAACACCGCCATCGCAATGTGGTCCGAGACCATCACCGGGCCGCGAAGCAGCCATCGCTCATCGATCAGATCCGACACCGCCAGCGCCCACGCCTGACACGCCGCAGGCGTCCAAGCACGCTCGCGTTGCAATACCAATACCACGCCCGGTACGAACTGTTTGAGATCACTGATGACACCCTTGGCAAGTTTCATCAGATCAGACCGGAATCGGAACCGGTGCGGGCAGTCCGACGGGAAACGGGAAGGGCACGAACGGAACAGAGTTGGTACTCCACAGACGGGCTGACTTCGGTGGCCCTATTGAAGACGTCGGCGATCGTCTGCCTCCGACTACCTCTACGACGCGCCCCATTGTTCCAGGCTACGGATCTCCGACTATGCACGATGATTCGCGCGGATCGAGCCGACATTTCGTGGCACTGCAGTTGGGCCGCGATGCGGCGTGCTCGTACCGGAGTCGACCAGGTGACGGAGCGGACGTCATGCGGAAGTGCTCGGCGACGTAGCGCTCACCGAGCCGAACCATCGCGTTGCGTATATGCTACGCCCATGGTTGACGCAGCACTGCTGGTCCGCTCCGCCCGCGAGCGAGCCCACATGTCCGCTCGCGACCTCGCCGCTGCATCAGGTGTCTCGGCCTCGACGGTGACTCGGATCGAGCGTGGCGAGGTCAATCCGACCGTCGTGATGCTCGAGCGGCTGCTGAAGGCATCGGGAAACCAACTCGACGTGGTCGTCTCACCGCGCCCACTGCGGCCGACGCTGGCCGAGTTGCGCTCGCACCGGAACATGATCATCGGCATCGTCGAGTCGTTCGGCGGCAGCAACGTGCGCGTGTTCGGATCGGTCGCACGCGGCGACACCCGCGACGACTCCGACATCGACGTACTGATCGACGTCCCAGCCGGCACTGGCCTGATCACGATCGAGCGCATCGCCGAGGCAATCGAAGCAGCCGTGCCGTGGCGAGTCGATGTCGTGACCAGTGGCGCCGCTCACGGCCGGATGGCACACATCCTTGACGAAGCAGTCGAGCTGTGAACGACGATCGACGACGGCTCGACGACATCGTCGCCGCAACCGGCGACGCCGCGCTCATCGTGCAACGCGGTCGGGCAGCTTTCGATGCCGACCCGCTGGTCGTGCGGGCGGCGAAGAACATCGTCACCGAGATTGGCGAAGCAACCAAGGCGCTGTCATCGGACACCACCGACGCGATAGCGGACGTCCCCTGGCGCGCCATCGCGGGCATGCGCGACCGGACAATCCACCGATACCCCGAGGTCGATCTCGACGTGCTGTGGGACACTATGGAACACGACCTGCCTCACCTCGAACAGCAAATCCGCCAGCACCTCGACGACACAACACCCGAAGACGCTGACTGATCCCACCGTCCGAGCCGCCCATAACCCCAGCCGCTGCAGCCCCGTCCGACGAGCGCAGCACGGCACGTATCGATCGGCCGGATCCGCTTCGGGACCCACGCGATAATCCCGGCCCGAAACGCTCCGGTCCGCGCCACAGATCCGGCGAAGTGTGGCGGGTCAAGGGGGAGTTGGCCTAGCGCATAATCACGGCCCAAGGGCGCCCCTCCATTGCTCCTCGTTACCGGTGCGATCGGGACGGTGCCGCCAGATATGGCCTCTGAATCGAGTTTCCGAACGCGTGCAGCACCTGTGGTGCATATGTGTAGGAAAGGCAGAGGAAGGCGGCTGTTCGGAAACGGTGCCAGCGACGATGACGTGCGCGAAGGCCAGGGTCGGCACAGCCAGACACGTGGGGAAGCTCGGCCGGCAGTGTCGGCCGTTCGCGGCTGCATCGCGAAGGTGCCGGACGTTGCTGAAGGAGCCGAACATCGCAGTTGCGCGATGATCGCATTCTTGCGATACTGAGTCTCGTGGCCGGCGTCGAACTCCACGACGAGATCGTCGACTGGATGTCGAGCCTCGACAACGCCGACTGGAACCGCACCGTCGTCGCCATCGATCGACTCGCCGGCCTCGGTTCCACGGCACGAATGCCCTTCTCCCGAGCGCTCGGCGATGGCCTGTTCGAGCTTCGCTTCTCTCTCGGGCCCACAGCACGACGGATCACTTACCGATTCACGACCGACAACCGGATCATCCTGCTCACCACCTTCCGCAAGCAACGCAACAACGAACGAGCCGAGATCGCCCGGGCTCGCAAGATCGCCGACGAATGCGCTCGGCTCAACCCGTAGGAGCACCGACATGGCCAACTACTCCCGATGGGACGACATCAAGAAGCAGCGGCCCAGCCCCACCGACGAAGAACGGGCGGCCATCGAGCAGGACTTCGCGCTCGGTGAACTCATCTACGAACTTCGCACCAGCGCCGGGCTCAGCCAGCGCGAGCTCGCCGAGCGGATGGGTACCACGCAGTCCGTCATCTCACGGCTCGAAGAAGGCGGAGGAGGCCGTCCGCGACTCGACACCCTCGCACGGGTCGCCACCGCCCTCGACCGGCACTTGGTCGTGTCCTTCCCCGACGAGGTCCCCAAGCGCCTCAAGAACGCCATCCAGGTCGCCTGAGAAGCGAGCGATTCGGAGCAGGTGTGAGCGACGATACGAACGGCCACCGCTGCATCTTCTGCTGGTCGTACGGCGAAATGACACGTGAACACCCGATGTCCAAGCGCGTCCTCGACCTAGCCGGCTTCACACTCGACGACATCCACATCGAGATCGACATCCCTCTCGATCAGCTCACTCCGGAGTACGTGGCCGAGCGATCCCACTCGATCGCCGACGAGTTCGTCACGTGCGTATGCGCAGACTGCAACAACGGGTGGATGCAGAAGCTGGACCACAGCTTCGCCGGGACCGTTCGGCGTTGGGTTGCAAAGCCGTCCGATCGCCTCGGCAACACGGGTCTCGCCGTGATCCGGCGATACATGCTCAAGGTGCTCTGGGTGAAGGCCCTTGGCGAGATCTGGGGTACGCCAGGGCTCATCACCGACGCCGAGATCCAATCGCCAGTCATCCTCAATCCGAAGGACGGGACTCGCATCAAGGACAACGATCTCGGGGAGATGTCGAAGGCCGTGTCCCTCGGCGCCGCCGCGGTTGACTCGAGCAGATCTTCACCACGGCGGTCTTCACACCAACCATGTAAGGCCAACCAGCCACAGCTGGCATCAACCGCTTCTCCGCTGGCCTCGTCCTTGCACTACCGAAGCTCCAAGTCCAGTTTTGGGTCGTCGTCCGATTCCCGTCGCAATGCAAGACGCAGTGGCCCGACGGTCAAGTGGCATGGCTCACGCGGAACACCACGTACGGTCAACTTCCGCTGGGCTCGCTGCGCCCGAACATCGGCGCGGTGACGCTCGAACCACCCGGGTGACGAGCGGGCGAAGTGAGACGTTCTGCCCGCTACTGACCGCTCGTGCCTACAGCGTGCCTAGAACAGCCGACACCAGCCGGACACAGCGGACAGGACGGGATAATCTGGACGGCGACACAACCGACAAACCGCCTGCTCGCAGCACGTTTCGGCAGGTCGGCGCCGCCCGCAGAATCCGCTTCGACCTACTTCCAAGCTGATGATGCGGGCTCGATTCCCGTCGTCTGCTCCACGCGAACGTCCTGGCGCGCCATTTCCTGGCCAGGACGCGTCTCACGCCGAGTGCCCGGAACGACCGGCCCGTACATCCACCGACCGCCCGGCTGGTTCGAATCGAGCGACGTCGGTGAGCGTCGGAGTAGGTTCGGTCGGATGAAGCCTCTCGCGGTGCACCACGTCTCGGTCAATGTGTCGGACCCCGAGCGCAGCATCGCGTTCTACACCGACGTGCTCGGCGGCTCCGTCCGCACCGATCGACCGGACTTCGACATCGGAGGCGCGTGGATAGATCTGGGAACCACCCAGGTCCACCTGATCGAAGCCGCCGTGCCACCCAACATGGGGCAACACTTCGCGATCCTGGTGGAGGACCTCGACGACGTCGTCCGTGAATTCCGGGCGAGGGGCATCGAGGTCGAAGATGGCCGTGTCGTCGGACCCGACCGCCAGACCTTCATCGATGATCCCGATGGCAACGCCATCGAACTCCACCAGATCGGAACCGCAACCTCCTGACCGAGCGGAGGCTCGTCGTTCTCCGCCCACTCACCTTGTCGCCGTTCGCAAGCGCATCGCCGATCTTCGCGTCGCCGGGAACACGACGCTCACCCGGCACCGTCGGCTGACCTCGTCAGCCGGCGATCGTGGCCCGCACCTGCCGGACCACACCCGTTCGACCGAAGATCTCGGAACTGTCGGAGATGTCCAGGCGTCTGCCCGGCAGCCGATCGGTTCGGCCGTCGGCGTACTCGACGTCGATGTGCGAGTCGGCGCCGCCGATGGTCACGACGATCGGCACCTGGCAGATCGTCGATCCGATCGCACCCGCCGGCACCTGGACGACGTCGGCGCCGGCGTCGACAGGCCAGACCGACCAGTCGCTCGGCACGTCCAGGACTTCGTCGGGGCGCACGAGATATCCGTCGAAGGTGATCTGACCTCCTTCCACGACGACGCCGAGCTCACTGCGGCGCGCGAGGATCTCCTCCTTCACCGCCCCGGTCATGCCGGGCTGCTGCGCCCCGGCGTGCGCAGGGGTGTGCGAGTAGGGATCGATCGGCACGGCACCGAACTCCTCCGCCGACTTGTTCACGCCGAGACCACCGCGCACCCTCCAGTAGGCGTCACGCAGCCGCTCCAGTGCGCCGGCATCGTCGCCGCGCCGCCGCGCATCGGCGACGGCCTCCTGCACCGCAAGGAGCAGCTTCGTCACCATGTGCCAGTAGATGGAACCGACACCCTCGTACGCGTACATCGAGCCGGAGCGGCCGATGTACGCGCGGTGGTGGAAGACCGACTCGTAGACGGCGAGCACCTCGTCGAGTTCGTCGTCGACCAGCGTCGCCCACGCCTCGGTCTCGGCGAGCCGCTCGAGCCGAGTGCACAGCGCTGGGGCCGTGGTGAGATCGGCGGCGAACCGGCACGTGCCGTCGACGTCGGTGCGGACCACGGAGCGCTCGTCGGCGGCAATGAGGCCCGACAGCAATGCGCTGGTGCGCACGACGTCGGGATCGATGACGTTCTTGTCGAGAAAACTCGGTGGTCTGCGAGCCGGCGACAGCATGAACGTGTCCAGATCGGGGCGGACGAGCGCGCTGGCGAACAGTGCGTCGATCAGGTCGGCCTGCTCGGCGGCCAGGAGCCCGGCAGACGACAGTGCCGCGACCTGGCCCTCGAGCATCTCCGGCAGCGGCGACACCTTGGCGGTCTCGTCGCTCGGACAGTGGAGGACGTTGTACGAGTGCACGAGACCGTCGGCGCGCCAGCTCCCACGGATCGTCTCGTCGAGATGGCCGATCGCCGCGTCGCACATCGCCACGAATGCGTCCCGCCGCATCGTTCCGACCGTTCCCGAGAAGCTGGACGCGTAGATCGTCGATCGGTAGTCGGACGCCGCCCGGCCCATCCGGTCCATGACCTCCCGGCGGTGGCGTTCGGGATCCGCGGCGTGACCGCTCGGCGTGCCGGCCAGGACAGCGGCCACCGCATCGAACCACGACAGGACCTCGGTGGAGACGAGGAGGTCGCCATCGTGCTCGCCGACGAGCGCCTTCAGGTGGCCGAGGTACCGACGCAGGTGGAACAGGGTCACCATCGAGAGGCCGTTGCCGACAAGCGCGTTGTTGGCGTCGTTCCATTCCGGTCGCTGCGTGTTCATCCAGATGCCGCCGCCCGGCACGAAGTTCGAGAGTTTGGCGAGCGCCGAGACGAGCAGCTTCTCCAGCAGTGTGACGACGACGATCCGACCGGTGGCGTCGACCAGGAGTCGGCCGTCCCCGCCGAGATCGGCGACCCGCTTCAACGCATCAGCGTGGGCGAGCGCATCGAACTTGATCGTGGACTTGGGATCGCGCACGAGGTCGTCGTACGGCGCAATGCGGTACGGGACATCGACGTAGGTGTAGGCCGGGGAGCCGAGCCGCCGTGCGATCTCGCCGGGCACGTACTGGTCGGTCGCCTCGAGCAGTCTCAGCAGATAGACGATCTGGTGATCGCCCCAGTACCCGATGTTCGACCACGGGTCGTCCGGGTCGGGGACCTCCCAGTCGACTCCGTCCCGCGTGATGCGATACGGGTTGTGGCCGTCAGCGGTCGACGCGTTGACGAACAGCGTCACGACGCCCGGCAGATACTCGGGACAGCTCGCGCACAGGGCTTCCCAGTTCTGGAAGAGGTCTCGCCAGTTCCCCTCGTAGTACACGACCGGAGCCCCAGCGTCGTCGACGACACGGATCGAGAACTGGTTCCACGGCCGACTCGGATCTCCGTGGCGTCGCGAGAAGCTGAACGGAAGGTACTCGTCGACGAGGCGTCCCAGATGGACGTCACCGGTCTCCGCCACGACCGACGCCACCCGCTCCAGCAGGTCCCGTCGCTCGATGCGGTCGGGCAACGACGCTAGGAACGCAGCGTGACGCCCGGCCACGTCGCGGTTGTGCGAACCGATGAAGTCGACGAGATCGTCGAGATGGATGCGGTAGCCGTCGAGGGGCACGCCACCGCGCATGACGTTGTAGGTCACGTTGGCGAAGTGGTGCGCGCAGGCGAGCGGGTCGCCGGTCATCTGCGATGCATCCGCCGTCGACATGATCTCGGCCAGTCGTTCCGCGGTGCGGCGCGTCTCGTCGAGGACCACCGTCTGCGGCTGGTGCGCTCGGAGTTCACGGCGGAGTCGGGACACGTCGGATTGGGTGTATCCGACGTCGGCGACGATCTGCCACGACGACGTCGAGCCCGGATCGATCTCGGCGTCGCCGCGCACGAGGTAGGCCCCGGGCCGCCCGGTCACCAGTGCGGAGGGCGTGTCGCCACCGGCCTCGAACCGGGCGATCGCTCGTTGATCGAGTCTGACGGGTCCGGCGAGGCCCGACGACCACACCACGGTGGCGCGCAGCACCTCTTCGGGCTCGGGCCGATCGGACACCGGGGACTCGAGCGAGTACACGGCGAGGCGGGCGTCCGGATCGATCAGCTCGCTGCGCTTGTATGCATTGGTGAGGTTGCCGAACCGTTGGTACAGGGTCGGCTCCAATCCGTACGGGAGCAGATCGACGAGACCGTCGAGCGTCGCCACCCCCACCCGTTCGGCGCCCACGTTCCGCAGCGTGCTGGTGCGCACGAATCCGTAGGTCGTCGACGTGCTCCACCGGTACGCGAATCGCAGACCGAGATCGGGGCGGTGTTCTTCGAAGACGACCGAGTCACCGACGACGGACTTGGAGACGAACCGTCGTGTCCCGGGTGCCGGGCGATCCTCGAACGGGATCCACAACACCTCGGCGCCGGCGACGGTGACGCGCAGACGGGTCACGGGTCCGACCCGTCCCCCACTCGCATGGAGTCGATCGTCGGTGACGTACGGGAACAGTGCATGATCGGCGTCGCCGCGTCCTGCGGTCAGGGCCCCACTCGAGGACACGAACATCCAAGCGTCGCCGTCGCTGACCAGACTCATCAGGAACGGTGCCATCCGGTCGACGTCGGCAACGGTGTACCACTGCTCCCCGTCGAACTCCTCCAGGCCACTGGTGCGCAGTGACTCGTGCGCCACGCCCCCGGTCGCCGTCACCCGTCGCCCCCGTCGGAGACGGGCTGGTAGACGCGCACGTAGTCGACGTAGTACGGGATCGGGAACTCCAGATCCATCGCGATGTTGCCGCCCAGGGTCCCCCCGAGCGCCAGGTTGAGGATGAAGAAGAACGGCTGGTCGAAGACCCACTCGCGGCCCCCCAGGTCCTCGGGGCCGATCTCGAAGTACATGTCGTCGTCGAAGAACCAGCGGATTCCCGCGGCATCCCAGTCGATGGCGAAGGTGTGGAAGTCGTCGGCGATGGCGACGTCCTGCCGATTCCACTGCGACCTGCCCCCGGCGCCGGAGTAGCCGGGACCGTGGATGGTGCCGATCACCAGGTCGGGTTCACGGCCGACGTATTCCATGATGTCGATCTCGCCGACGTTCGGCCACTGGTTCGCCGGATCCGATGCGTCCTGCTCGAAGCTCGATCCCAGCATCCAGAACGCGGGCCACGTTCCGGCACCCTTCGGCACCTTGATGCGCGCCTCCATCCGGCCGTACTGGAACTCCCGCAGTCCTTGGCTCTTGAGCCGCGCCGAGGTGTAGTACGACTCCTCGAACCGCTCCTCGCGCAACTCGACGACCAGCAGCCCGTTCTCGAGCCGGGCGTTCTCGGTTCGGTCGGTGTAGTACTGCGCCTCGCCGTTGCCCCAGCCCCAGCCGCCGATGTCGTAGGTCCAGTTCGACATGTCGATTGCGTCGCCGTCGAACTCGTCGCTCCACACGAGCTCCATCCCTTCGGGTGGGTCGGCCGGTATCGGCTCGGGCCGTGCGATGGTCGTGGTGGAGGCGTCCGGCGTCGGCGCCCCGTCGGCGCCCGCCGCGGTGGATGTCACCTCGGTCGCATCGTCGGTCGCATCGACCGCCGCATCGTCGTCAGGGTCGCTCGAGCCGCACCCGGCGAGAGCGACCAGCCCGATTGCGGTCGCCAGGCGAACGACGCGACCGGGCCCCGTAGCACTGCGCATCAGCCCTTGACCGCGCCCGACGTCAGACCGGAGATGATGAACCGCTGCAGGAACATGAACAGCACCAGCATCGGGAACATCAGCATCAGCACGGCGGCGGCGAGCTTGGGCCAGTCGCTGCCGTACACGCCTTCGAAGACGATGAGGCCGCGGGTGATCGGGTAGAGATCCTCGTCGGTGAGATAGACCGTCGCCAGGATCAGCTCGTTCCAGATGCCGATGGCGTGGATCACCGTCACGGTCGCAATCGCCGGTTTGATCAACGGGATGAGGATCGACCACACGAAGCGGATGTAGCCGCAGCCGTCGATCGCCGCCGATTCGTCGAGCTCACGCGGAATCGACTTGATGTAGTTGACGAGGATGATCAGCCCGATCGGGTTGATCAGGAACAGCAGGATGTAGCCCTGTCGGGTGTTGTACAGGCCGAGGTTGAGAATCAATTGGAACTGGGGGATCAGCGCCGGCGGCAGGAACAACGCCACTACGTACAGGGTGAGCATGGCGCCGGCACCCCGCACGTAGCCGCGGGCGATCGGGAACGCGACGAACACCGACATGATCACGAACAGCGCCGTGGCCACCCCCGTGTAGATCATCGAGTTCAGCAGGAAGCGGGGGAAGTTGGCGAGATCCCAGGCTTCGGTGAAGTTGTCCAGCGAGAAACTCTCGGGGAGGCCGGTCGGGTTCTTGAAGAACTCGGGCAGCGATTTCAACGACGCGAAGATGAGGATCAACAGCGGTCCGATGTAGAACGCCGCGAAGAGGAACAGGAGCCCGTAGGAGATGCCCTTGCGCAGCGCTCGCTTGCGCCTGCCGCTGGGTGGGACCACGAACTCTTCGGGTTCGGTGTCGAGTTCGACGAGCACGCTCATCCCATGTACTTCCTCTCACGACGGTTGACGAAGGCATTGGCGGACATGCCGAGCATGAGCACGAGCACGAACAGCACGATCGACGCCGCAGCGGCGTACCCCTGACGGAACGAGCTGGTGCCGGTCTGTCCGAACGCCTCTGCGTAGACGATGTAGCCGAGCACCTGGGTGCCGTTCTTGTAACCGGTCAGCACCAGGAACAGCATCCATGCCTGGAGCGAACCGACGATGTTGAGCAGCAGGTTGGTGTTGACCGCAGGCGTCAGCTGCGGCCACGTGATGTTCTTGAAGAGCTTCCATCCCGTGGCCCCGTCGACCGCCGCGGCCTCGTAGAGGTCGGCCGGAATGGTCTGCATTCCGGCGAGGAAGATGACCATCGTGAACCCGGCATTGGCCCAGATCTGCACGACGATCACCCAGTAGAACGCATTGGAGCCGGCCAAGAACTGCGACTCCATCCCGAACCAGCCGAAGATCGAGTCCATCGGGCCGCCACCGGGCCGCAGGAACAGCTTCCACATCAGGCCCTGCACGGCGACACCCAGGATCACCGGGACGAAGAAGAGCGTCCGGAAGACGAGGCGACCCCGCAGGTTCTGGTTGACGAGCACTGCCATCACCAGACCGACGGTGAACTGGATCGTCGTCACGAGGAACATGAAGAGGAGGGTCCGCTTCAACGCGTCGAGGTTGTCGCGCGATCGGGCACCTTCGAAGAGGAACTCGTTGTAGTTGTCGAAGCCGATCCAGTTGATCGGGATGCCACGGATGCCCGTTGCATCGGTGATCGAGTAGAAGAAGGTGGCGATCGACGGTCCGACGCCGATCAGTAGGTAGAAGCCGAGCCCGGGCAGGAGCATCAACCACGGCGCGAACCGTCCGATTCCTCCCCCGCTGAACAGATTTCGTGATCTCAGTGCCATCGTCGCCCCCGTCGATGTCGAGTGTGTGTTGCGCTGTGCATTCGCCGCTGGCGACGTCTGCGTTCTCCAACCGTGGTGGGTGTGGTCCGCTTCGAACGGCGAACCACACCCACCCAGGTCGGTGTCAGTTGGTGATCCGGATCAGAGTCCGGACTCCAGGTCGGCCTGGGCCTGGTCGGCGGCCTCGGTGGGATCACCGAAGTCGCCGTTGTAGAGCCACAGAGCGGCCTGGCTGCCGTTGGCCCACTGGCCGGCACCGGTGGGGCCGACCCACCACTGCTCGAAGCCGACGGTGAAGTCCCCGGCCTGGAGGATCGGGGCGGTCGCCTGGCCGAGCGTGTTGTCCAGCGTCGCGGTGGGCTGGGTCGGCAGGTAGTTGGTGGCGTTGGCGAACGCGTTGTAGTTGTCCGGCTCGGAGAACGCCGCGAGGTAGGCCATCGCGATGTCCTCGACCGGCGTGTCCGCCGAGACGGCGAACGCCATGTCGTACTTGCCGAACAGGGTCTGGTTGTTCGCTGCGTCGTCGCTGCCCGGGAACGGGATGTACGTCCACTCGAACTCGGCGCCGTCCTCGATCGGACCGGCGTTCCAGGCGCCCATCGGACCGAAGGCGACATCACCGGCGACGTAGCGCTGCGCGGCGGAGTCACCGGTGAGACCGGCGGATTCCGCGTCGAGCATGCCGGCGTAGGCCCCGTACTTCTCGAAGAGCTCTTGGCCCTGCTCGTCGTTCCACGCCGCGTCACCGGTCCAGAGGCCCTCGACGAGCGCCTGCTGGTCGGGGTACAGCGCACCGAGCAGTCCGTACGAGCCGACGAACACCGGCCAGCTGTCCTGGGCGCCGGCGATCATGCACTTGTTGCCCGTGGCCTCGACGGCATCGCAGGCCGCCATCAACTCGTCCCACGTCGTCGGCACGTCGACGCCGGCTTCTGCCAACAGGTCGAGGTTGACGAACATGCCGCTGTAGATCGTGCGGCCGAGATTGAGCGAGTAGACCGAACCGTCGACCGAACCGTCGTCGATCGCCGCCTGGTCGTAGTTCTCGACGAACGGCTGGCCGGTGAGGTCCATCACGAGCCCCGCTTCGATCAGCTGCTGCCAGTACGGCGTGTCGGCACCATCCATGTACGGCTGCACCGGGTTGGCGAAGCCGGTCACGCTGATCGTGGTGACGTCGATGTCACCGGCGTTCAGACGAGTCTGGTTGACGGTCGGGATGTCGTCGGCGTTCACGACCGACATGTCGACGCTGACACCGGGGTTCGCTGCCTCGAATTCGTCGTTGAAGTTCTCCATGAACTCGACGCCCGGCGGGTTCTGGTGGATGAGCACGCGCAGCGTGCCCTCCAGATCGGAGGTCCCCGAGCCGTCGGCGGTCGTTGCGTCCGTCGCCGGTTCGTCGCTCGACGTGTCATCGTCGCTGCCGCAGGCGGCAGTGACGAGCACCAGCGCGGTGACCGCGGCTGTCCATTTCCTGATTGTCATGTGTCCCTCTCCCTTGTGTATGTGTGAACGTGCAGCCCGGGAGCGCTCCCAGACCGAGATGGTGCGATCCACCGGCGACCACGCGTGATCATGCGTCGACCCCGATCCGCGACCGGGCCGTCGAGTCCCGCTCGACGAGTCGGACGGGCAGGACGACCGATGTCGGCGCCGACAGCGCCCCCGACACCAGACCGAGCAGCATCTCGACGGCACGGGTGGCCGTGTCGGAGACCGGCTGCTCGATCGTGGTGAGCGGCGGCACGCTGCTCTCCGACGCGCGGAAGCCGTCGAATCCGACGACGGCGACATCGCCGGGGATGTCGACACCGAGGTCTCGGGCGGCACGGAGTGCGCCGAGCGCCATCGTGTCGGATGCAGCGAACACTGCGTCGACGCCCCGCTCGACGAGGATCTTCATGGCCGAGTAGCCGCCGAGTTCCGAGAAGTCGCCCTCGACGAGCCGCTCGGGCGCGAGTTCACGACCGAACTCGTCGAGTCCGCCGACGAATCCTGCGAGACGATCGGCGCCTGCGGTCGTGTGGGTCGGCGCACCGATCATGCCGATGCGGGTCGCCCCGATGCCGGCGAGGTGCCGGGCAGCCTGCCGTGCTCCGTCGCGATTGTCGACGTCGACGTAACTCACCGCAGACAGGTCGGGCCGACCCACCATCACGAGCGGAATCTGGCGCGATGCCATCCGGGTGACCAGCGGATCGCCCATACGGGTCGCCGTGATGATGACGCCGTCGAGAAAGCCGGACTCGACCACCCGCGGGTAGAGCTCACGTTCGTCCTGTTCGGTCTGAGCGACGAACAACGACAGCGTCACGCCGGCTTGGTTGCTGCCGAGCGTGATCCCCTGGATGAGGCGGGCGAAGTACGGATCCTCGAACAGGCTGTGCACGCGACTCGGGATCACCAGGCCGATGACGCCGGTGCGGTTCGACACCAGCGAGCGGGCGGCAGCGTTCGGGCTGTAGCCGGTTTCGCGGATCACGGCCTCCACGCGCTCGCGCACCTCTGGCCGGACGCTCGGCTCACCGTTCACCACCCTCGACACCGTCGAGCGGGAGACACCGGCCATGCGTCCGATGTCCTCGAGCTTCAATCGCACGCCGCACCCCCTCGTCAGCGATTCTGGGAGCGCTCCCTGAGAGCGCTCCCATGCACAGTACCGATCGCTTCGTTCGCCGTCAAGACCTCTCTGTGAACCTTGTCACTCCGCACCCGTCGGCACGGGACCGTCCACGACTCGACGATCCGGTAGTGTCCACGTCTGGGAGCGCTCCCAGCCCATGGGGTCGCCAGTCGAGGGGAGCACCGTGCCGAATCCGCAGGCAACGACCACCGTCCACCGGGCGGTCGAGAGTGCAGCCGTCACCCCCCGACCAGCGTGGGTCACCGCCCGATGACCGCCGCGACCTGGCTCTACGTGGGCTGCTACACCACCGCCGCCAGTGCGGGCATCCACGTGTTCGATGCCTCCGACCCGTCCGGTCACCTCGACCATCGGTCCCACGTCGACGACATCGAAAACGCGTCATTCCTGGCCGTCGACGTCGAACGCAGCACCCTGTACGCCGTCAGCGAGTCGGCCGACCAGGGCTCGGTGGTCGCGTACCGCATGTCGCCGACCGACGGGTCACTCGACCGCATCGGCGAGGCACCGAGCCATGGTGCGGCTCCCTGCCACGTCAGCACCGACGCCGATCACCTGCACGTCGCCAACTACGCGTCCGGCTCGATCGCCACGTACCTCCTCCACGACGACGGTGCGATCGGCGACCTCGTCGCACATCACCAGCACGAGGGCTCCGGGCCGCACGCCCGACAGTCGGGACCGCACGCCCACTGCATCGTCGGCTCGCCCACCGGGACGTCGGTGTACGCCGCCGACCTCGGCGCCGACGTCATCGCGCGGTACGTCCTCGACGGTCCCGACGGCGCAGCGATGCGACCCGCCGAACACACGTCCATGCAGCCGGGATCCGGGCCGCGCCACCTGACGTTCCATCCTCGGTGGCCGGTCGCCTACATCGCGTGCGAACTCGACAACAGCCTGGTCGCCTGCGACGTCGACGACTCGGGCCGGTTGCACCGTCGGAGCCGTGTCTCCACCGTGCCGGCGGGATACACCGGCGACTCGACCGCCGCTGGGATCGCCGTCCATCCCGACGGCCACCGTGTCTACGTCTCCAACCGCGGGCACGACAGCATCGCCACCTTCGCCGTCGACGGGCCGGAGGACACTCCGGTCCTGATGGGGCACGTTTCCAGCGGAGGTCGCACGCCGCGTCACTTCGCCGTCCATCCGACCGGGCGGTCCATGCTGGTCGCCAACCAGGACAGCGACACCCTCGCCGTCTTCGCGCTCGACGACGACGCCATTCCACGCAGCGGCACGGTCGTCGCCGAGGTCTCGCAGCCGGTGTGTGCCGCCTTCGTGGAGGTCGACCGGTGACCGCGTCCACGCGCGTGCTCGTCACCGGCGCTGCGGGCCGTCTCGGGTCCGCCGTCGCATCGCTGTTCCATGCCGAGGGCTTCGAGCTGCTCGCCACCGACGTCGTCGACGCGGGCGACGTCCCGTACCGATTCCGGCAGGCCGATCTTCGCGATCACGCTGCGGCATCGGCCCTCCTCGACGACGTCGACGTCGTTCTCCACCTTGGCAATCACCCGGGAATCGGGCCCGTGCCACCGCAGGTGGTGTTCAACGAGAACATCGCCATGAACGAGAACATCTTCCAGGGCGCGGCGGAACGCGGTGTGCCCCGGATCGTGTTCGCCAGCACCCTGCAGCTCGTCGGTTCACACGTCGACGGGCGAACGGTGACCGAGACCCCTCCCCGACCGGAGTTCCCCCTCAGCGGTGACACTCCTCCGGCGCCTGCGAACGTCTACGCGCTCAGCAAGGCCGTCAGCGAGGTCATGCTGCGGTACTACGCCGAGCGGTGCGGGATGCGGTGCACCGCGCTCCGCTTCCCCATGCTGCACCATGATCCCGATTCGGTCAGGGTCGGCTCGGGCCAGGAGCGACCTGACGACATCACCGAAGGCTTCACCGGCCTCACCTACGCAGATGCAGCAGCGCTGTTCCTCGCGGTCGTGAACAGTGACCTCCCGGGCTTCCGCATCTTCATGGTCGGAACGGCACACCGGCATCGCGACCTCGAGCTGCCCGATCTGATCCGCAACCACTATCCCGAGCTCGATCCCGCTACCCCGGACCTGATCGACCTGACGGCGGTCACCCGGTCGACGGGATGGCAGCTGGGCTCGGACTACCGGACGCCAACGCCCGAACATCGCCCGGCACCACGAGGAGATTGAACCATGACCAGACCGACCACCATCGAAGATGTCCAGATCATCCTCACGCAACCGGGTCGCGCTCGCCTCGCCGTCGTCAAGGTGCTGACCTCCGAGGACGGGCTCCACGGCGTCGGTTGTGCAACGTTCACCCAACGGATTCACGCCGTCGCTGCCGCCGTCGAACGGCATCTCAAGCCGTTCCTGATCGGACGAGACGTCTCGCGGATCGAGGAGATCTGGCAGATGTCGATGGTCAACGGCTACTGGCGGAACGGACCCGTCCTCAACAACGCCATCTCGGGCGTCGATCAGGCCCTGTGGGACATCAAGGGGAAGCAGGCCGGGATGCCGGTGTACGACCTGCTCGGCGGCAAGTCCCGCGAGGCAGCGCACGTCTACGTGCACGCCAGCGGCGCGAGCCCCGCCGACGTCGCCGAGCAGGTGGTGGCGTTCACGGACGACGGGTTCCGCTTCGTCCGCATCCAACTGGGCCTGTACGGCGAGAGCGCGGCCGACGACGTCCGACCGCGCAATGCACCCGAGGGCGCCTACTTCGATCCGCGCCGTTACCAGCGCGACACCCTGCAGATGATCGAGTACGTCCGCGAGGCCGTCGGTCCCGACGTCGAACTCCTGCACGACGTGCACGAGCGGCTGGCACCCAGCGACGCGGTGCGGTTCGCCAAGGACCTCGAACCGGCACGACTGTTCTTCCTCGAGGACCTCCTCGCACCGGAGGACCTCCACTGGTTCGAACGGGTCCGCACCCAGTGCGCAACGCCGCTCGCCATGGGGGAACTGTTCAACCACCCGCTCGAGTGGCGCACCGTCATCGAGCAGCGACTCGTCGACTTCATCCGCATGCACGTCAGCCAGATGGGCGGCATCACGCCGGCGCGCAAGGCTGCTGACATGGCACACACCTACGGGCTGCGCACCGCATGGCACGGTCCGCCCGACACGTCACCGGTCGGCCATGCCGCCAACCTTCATCTCGATCTCTGGTCGCCGGCCTTCGGCGTGCAGGAGTGGTACCGGCCATCCGAGCTGGAGTACCAGATGTTTCCCGGCCTCCCGGTCGTCGAGGACGGCTACCTCTACCCCAATGACCAGCCGGGGCTCGGCATCGACATCGACGAACGCCTCGCCGCCGCGTATCCGGTCACCGATGCAGTCGAGCAGTGGACCCAGACCCGGCTTCCCGACGGATCGGCGGCGCGGCCGTGAACACCACCGCATCGACGGATCCGGCCGGCGCCGTGCCGCTCGACGTGATCGAGGTGATCGGCCGGGTGCGCATCGTTCCCGTGCTGACGGTGGCTGAGCCCGGCGACGCCGTCGAACTCGTGCGGGCACTTGTCGAGGCCGGCCTGCGCGCCGTCGAGATCACCTTGCGCACACCGAGCGCGCTCGAGGCGATCCGGCGGTCGGCGCTCGAAGTACCGAACGCCGTCGTGGGCGCCGGGTCCGTCACGTCGGCAGCCCTCGCAGCACAGGCGATCGGCGCCGGAGCCCGCTTCGTGGTGTCGCCGGGCCTCGATGCCGGCGTGATCGACACGGCCGTGAGCAATTCGGTCCCGGTGTTGCCGGGTGTCGCCACCGCTACCGAATTACTCGGCGCGGTCCACGCAGGACTCGACGCCGTCAAGCTGTTTCCCGCCGCCCTGATCGGCGGCCCGGGCCTGATCAGAGCGTTCGCTGCGGTCTGGCCAGAGGTCCGGTTCATGCCGACGGGCGGGATCAACGCTGCGTCGGCGCCGGCATATCTGGAGCTCCCGGAGGTGCTCGCCGTCGGAGGATCGTGGATGGTCGACGACCAGGCGGTCGGCGAGCGGGACTGGGCGGCGGTCACAGATCGCGCAGCGGCTGCAGCTCGGCTCGGGGAGACGGGCTCATGACTGCGGTGGTGCTACCACGAACGCCGCACGACTGCCGCTTCGATGTCCTCACGCTCGGCGAGGTGATGTTGCGGCTCGATCCCGGTGAGGGTCGCGTCCGCGCCGCCCGGTCGTTCCAGGTGTCGGAGGGCGGCGGTGAATACAACGTGGGGCGATCGCTTCGACGGGTCTTCGGGCACCGCGTGGCGTCGGTCACGGCCATCGGCGACAACGAGGTCGGACGTCTCCTCGAGGACCTCCTCCTGCAGGGTGGCACGAACCTCGACCACGTCGTGTGGAAGGAGGCCGACGACATCGGGCGTGTGCACCGGACACCGCTGAACTTCACCGAACGCGGTTTCGGCGTGCGGCCCGCCCGCGGCGTGTACGACCGGGCCAACTCGGCAACTGCCGACATGTCGCCCGACGAGGTCGACTGGGAGCACCTCTTCGGCGACCTCGGCGTGCGGTGGTTCCACACCGGCGGCATCTTCGCCGGGCTCTCACCATCGACGTTCCGAACGGCGCAGGTGGCGATCGAGACGGCGCGACGGCACGGCGCGATCGTGTCGTACGACGTCAACTATCGCCCCGGTCTGTGGCGTGCATCCGGTGGACCCGAGGCCCATCGTCGGCTCACCACCGAGCTCGTCGCAGGCGTCGACGTGTTGTTCGGGGTCGACGCCGAAACGTTCGACGAGGACGTCGAGCACTTCCGTGCCGAATCGTCCACGCTCGCAGTCGTCGCCACGACGCGTCGCACGCTGGACTCCGCATCGGTACAGGCCTGGACGGGCACGGCCTGGTCGAACGCGGACGGCCGCGTCCACGGAACCATCCATCAGCGCCTGGACGTGCTCGACCGCGTCGGAAGCGGCGATGCGTTCGCCGCCGGCGTCATCCACGGGCTGCTCACCGGTCGGCCGCTCGCCGACTCCCTGGAGTTCGGCATCGCCCACGGGGCGCTCGTGATGACGACACCGGGAGACAGCTCGTCGGCCGACCTCGACAGCGTACGGAATCTGGCGGACGGCGGACACGCCGGCGTCGTCAGATAGTTCGCCGGCCCGCCAGCACCCCGACCGTCGTCGTTACCCTCGTATCGATGGCAGTCGGCGCGAGAACTCACTCCGCACGCGACCTCGTCCAGTCCCGTCTCGACCGAAGTGGCCGCTACCAGAGATGGGTCCTGCTCACCACGCTCGCCGGGATGTTCGCCACCACGTTTCCCGTCACCCTGCTGGCGGTGAGCCTGTCGACGATCGCGGAGGACTTCGGCACCAGCGAGACGCTGATCGCCTGGGTGATCTCCGCTCCGCTGCTCGCATCCGCGATTGCGCTGCCGATCCTCGGGAAGCTGGGCGACCTCTACGGCCACCGGCGGGTGTTCCTCACCGGTTTCGTCGTCTCGACGTTCGTCACCGCCACGACGGTGTTCGCGTGGGATCCCTACTCGCTCATCGCGCTGCGCGGGCTGGCGGTGATGGTGGGCGCCGCCACGATCCCGTCGTCCATGGCGCTCATCAACAGCGTGCACGCTCCGGGCGAGCGGGCCAAGGCGATGGGATGGTGGTCGCTGGTCGCCGCCGGTTCGCCGGCGATCGGACTCGTGATCGGTGGGCCGCTGATCGACGCCGTCGGATGGCGTCCGATGTTCGCGATCCAGGCGGCGCTCTCCGTCGTCCCCGTCGTGGCAGCATTCCTGGTCCTGCGTGAGACTGCCCGACGGCTCGACGTCGGGTTCGACCTTGCCGGTGCTCTGGCGCTCGCGGTGGGAACCGGCGGCCTCATGTTCGGGCTCAACCAGTCGCCGATCCGGGGCGTCGACCTCGCCATCGTCAGCGCGTTCGCCATCGGCGCAGCCGGCCTCGCGGCGTTCGCGTTCGTCGAGTCGCGGGTGGCGTTCCCGTTGCTGCCACTCGAGTTCTTCCGGCGGAGGAACTTCTCGACGTCGCTGCTCGCGGCGCTGTTCTCCGGTGCTGCCTACATGGGCGGTTTCATCCTCGCTCCCCTGCTGCTCCAGTCGGTCTTCGCGCTCTCCGTCTCGGCAACGTCGCTGGTGATGCTCCTGCGTCCCGCATCGTTCTCGATCACCTCACCGATCGGCGGCTCGATCGCCACCCGGCGCGGCGAGCGACCCGTCGCCATGTTCGGATCGGCCACCATCGCCATCGCGCTGGTCGTGCTGGGACTCGCCGGAACATGGGACGTCCTGTGGCTGATCGCCGTCGGGCTCGTGCTCCAGGGGATCGGCAACGGCACCGCTCAACCGACGATCACCGCCACGATGTCGAACTCGGTCGCCGAAGCCGATCTCGGCATCGCTGCTGCGGCCCAACGCATGGCGTTCCAGGTCGGTTCGGCGCTCGGTATCTCGGCGCTGACCTCCATCTACGGTGGCACCGAGGACCCGGCGGACTTCCTCACCGCCTACCTCGTCGGTGCGGCGATCGGCGTGGTGGCACTGGTCTTCGCCTCGATGATGCGGTCCACCGAGTCGCCGGGCGACGTCGCCGAACGCGAATTCGCCGACGACCGGCTCCCGGCTTCGGCCGGTGAATGACCGGGGTCGGCCGTCGCACTGCACCTCAGGTGGCGGAGCGGCCCAGCTTCCAGTACCCGCGTGCGGTGACGGTCGAGCGTGATCGACCACATTCGTCGAAGAGGTACTTGCGCACCCGTTGAACGGCGGCAGCCTCCCCTGCGATCCATACGGCGTCGGGGAGCGGGTCGACCGCCATCACTGCGGCGACCATGGCGCCACCCGGGGAGGCCCCGAGTTGGGCGTCGTGCCAGGCGATCGTCGCACCCGGATGCACCGGGAGCTCCAGGCGGGCGGCGGGGTCGGCGACCTCGATGTGGACCTCGATCGAGCAGTCGGGACCAAGCGCCTCGAGGAGCTGACCGATCGCCGGGATCGCCGACTCGTCGCCCGCAAGGAGATACGAGTGCGCCCCCGGATCGAGTCCCTCACTGCGGCCGGGCCCGGAGACCGCCACCTCGTCGCCAGGATCGGCGGCTCGCGCCCAGTCCGTGGCGGCGCCGTGATCGTGCACGACGATGTCGATGGTCAACTCCTGGCGTTGGTCGTCGAAGTAGCGAGGCGTGAAGGTCCGGATCGGCGCCCGCGATCCGTCCGGCAGCTCGAACTGGTTGCCGCTCCACGCGGGCATCACAATCGTCTCACTGCCGGGTGGCGGGAGCAGGAGGCGAACGCTCGATGCCGGCGACTCGATGGCGAATCCGGCGAGTTCGTCACCGCCGAGCACGGCGCGCAGCATGCGTGCACTGAGATGTTCGATCAACCGGACACGGACGCGACGGAACGGCGGTGGTTCGCGTCGGATGGGTACTCGCTGGGCGGCGTCGTCGGAGGTCATGTGACCCGATGTTCGCATTCCGTGCCCACCGGATGGCATTCAGTCGAAGACGATGACGCTGCGGGCCACGTTGCCCGCCTTCATGTCGGCGAAGCCGTCGTTGATCTCGTCGAGCGTGATGGTCTTCGACACCATCTCGTCGAGGTGGAGCCGACCGTCGAGATACATGTCGACGAAGCGGGGCATGTCGGTGCGGAACTGGTTCGAGCCCATGTTCGATCCGGTGAGCGTCTTCTCGTAGAGCAACTCGGATCCGAGGATCTCGACCTTGGTGCCGACCGGGATCATTCCGATCACCGTCGCCTGTCCCCCGTTGCGGAGCATGCCGTAGGCCTGCTCGGCGGTCTGCTTGGCGCCCACGGCTTCGAACGAGTGGCGAACGCCTCCGCCGGTCAGCTCCTTGACGGCGGCGACCGGGTCGTCGTCGGAGGCGTTGACGACATGGGTGGCACCGAGCTGCTGTGCGAGCTCGAGCTTCGACTCCGACATGTCGACGGCGATGATCCTGTTCGCGCCGGCGATCCGAGCGCCCTGGACGGCCGACAGCCCGATGCCTCCGCAGCCGATCACCGCAACGGTCTCGCCGGGCGCCACCCGAGCCGTCCGGAAGACTGCACCGAGCCCGGTCGTGACACCGCACCCGATCAGCGACGCCTTGTCCAACGGCATGTCGCGGTCGATCTTCACCAGTGCCTGCTCGTGGATCAGCATCTGCTCGGCGAACGACGACAGGTGCAGGTACTGGTTCACGGTCTCACCACCCGATCGGCTCAGACGCGGCGGCTCGCCGGGCTGCCGGACGAGTTCGGTGCCCTTGTTCTCGCAGAGCGACAGATGGCCGTCGGTGCACTGTGAGCAGTGCCCACAGAACGCCGAGAGACACGTGATCACATGGTCGCCGGGCTGCACGTAGTGCACCATCGAGCCAACGGCTTCCACCACACCGGCCGACTCGTGTCCGAGCACGGCGGGACAGGGGAACTGGTACTTGCCCTCCATGAAATGCAGGTCGCTGTGGCACAGGCCCGCAGCGGCCGTGCGGATCAGCACCTCCCTCGGCTCGGGCTCGCCGATGTCGATGTCCTCGATGTCGAGTCGACCCGGTATCGAGTTGAGCACTGCAGCCTTCATGACCGATCCCCACTGTTGCTTCGACGATGTGGCGACCGTAGCCGGTGGCATTGCGGACACTCGTGCGAAACATGCGAGTTCGCGGCCGCGAAGCGGGCAGAATCTCGGCCGTGTCCGATGACCTGAGAACCGATGTCGACCGTGGCGACGACGCACCCGCCCGGGAATCGATCCCGCGTCCGTGGAGCGCATCCGATCGGCGGGTGCCGCGCGCCGTCGTGCGCCCGATGCGACGCTTCGCCGACACCGAGGCGGCGGGCGGAGTCGCCATGCTCGTCATGGCGATCGTCGCTCTCGTCTGGGCGAACTCGGCGTTCGCGGACTCCTACGTCGAGTTGTGGGAGACCTTGGTGTCGTTCCGCGTCGGAGAGCTGATCCACATCGATCTCGACCTGCGGGGATGGGTCAACGACCTGGCGATGGCGTTCTTCTTCTTCGTCGTCGCCCTGGAGATCAAACGGGAGTTGGTACGCGGTGAGCTGCGCGATCCTCGCGCCGCCGCTCTGCCGGCGCTGGCGGCCGTCGGCGGGATGATCGTGCCGGCGGCGATCTTTGCACTGTTCAACATCGGCGGCGCGGGTGCCGACGGCTGGGGGATCCCCATGGCGACCGACATCGCGTTCGCCGTCGGTGTGCTGTCGCTGCTCGGGCGGCGACTGCCGGTGTCGCTCGTCGTGTTCCTGCTGACCCTGGCCATCGTCGACGACCTCGGTGCCATCGTGGTGATCGCCGTGTTCTACACCTCCAACCTGTCGTTCGGCTGGCTGGCGATCGGAATCGGGTGCATCATCGGTGCGGTCGTCCTCAACCGTGCCGACGTGCGCTCGATGGTCCCGTACTTCCTCCTGGCGACGTTCTGCTGGCTCGCGCTGCACGAGTCGGGGGTCCACGCCACGCTCGCCGGCGTCGCGTTCGGACTCGCCACGCCGAGCCATGCGTTCGTTCGTGCGCCGCTGTTCGGGCCGCACGCACGAGAGCTGGTGACCAGGGTGGAAACCGCACATGCCGCACGACGTCAAGACAGCGGCGACGACGAAGAGGCACTCGAAGCCGATGCCCTCAACGAGCTGATCACGTTGTCGGCGGAGAGCCAGCCCCCGCTGGACCGGCTGGAGCACCGGTTGCTGCCGTGGACGACCTTCGTCATCGTGCCGATCTTCGCGTTGGCGAACGCCGGCGTCCGTGTCAGCTGGAACGACCTCACGAGCTCCTTCTCGGAGCCGGTCACGCTGGGCGTGATGCTGGGCCTGGTCATCGGCAAGCCGGTGGGGATCATGCTGTTCTCAGCGCTCGCGGTGCAGATGGGGATCGGGAGACGACCGGCCGGCGCGACGTGGTCACAGGTCATGGGGGTGGCGATGCTCGGCGGCATCGGCTTCACCGTTGCGCTGTTCGTCACCGAGCTCGCCTTCGAGCCAGGTCTGCTCGCCAACCAGGCCAAGATCGGCATCCTCGCCGCCTCGACCGTCGCGGGAGTCGCCGGCTACCTCTTCCTCCGTGCCGTCGGGAACCCCGCCGAATCCGACTGATCGCTGCGCCTCGACGCGTGCTTCCGGCTCGGGCAACTCTGTGACACCCCTTGTTGATGGTGGGATGTATGGAGGTCGCTGGGGTGGTGGAGCGGGTGGGGCGGATCTCTGCGGTGCGTTCGCCCGCCGCTTGGACCTGGAGGCCAAACGCCTGCAGGCCGATGACGGCATGGACCGCTTGGCCCGCCAACGCCGCAACGTGCGCGCCCAGTCCTGGGTGGATGCCGAAGGCATGTGGAACCTGTCCGCCACGTTCGACCCCGTCACCGGCGAGATCCCCGCCCGCGTCCTGGCCACCCTCGCCGGTGACGCCGACATCCACACCGTCGTCGTGCGCAACGGCATCGTGCTGTACGCACCCGGCGAACTGAACCTCGGACGCAACACCCGCCTCGCCAACCGCGCCCAACGCCGCGCCCTGCGCGGCCTCTACCGCTGCTGTGCGATCCCCGGCTGCACCGTCGCCTACGACCGCTGCAAACTCCACCACATCACCTGGTGGCGCAACGGCGGCCACACCGACCTCGACAACCTCCTGCCCGTCTGCAGCGTCCACCACACCAACATCCACCACGACGACTGGCACATCGGACTCGGACCCCACCGCCAACTCACCCTGCGACTCCCCGACGGTTCGATCCACACCACCGGCCCACCCACCCGACAACCCGTCGCCTGCCCCCACCAGGCCCAGGCACATCGAGCGCCAGTCGGGAACGACCGAGAGGGTCAGTCGGGGGCGTCGAGCTCTGCGACGTCCCGAGCCGGGGCGGTCAGCCGGTACGACGCGTCGAGCAACTCGGCGACCTCCGACCAATCGGTGTCGTCGTCGAGGTCGACCCCGATCCAGCCCGACGGCCCGAGGTACGCAGGCACGTACGTACGAGCGTCCTCGAGGAGGGCGCGCCGGTCGCCCTCCTCCGGCTGCACGACCACCGACTGCGGGTGCTGGATCCAGTCACCGTCGAGCTTCAGCGAGCCGCCGTAGTAGGCGAACACCTTCTTCGTGAAGAACGCCGGGCGACCGTGCGACACCTTCTCGGCGGTGTTGGGCAGCTGCAGCGCAATCGAACGGACTCGTTCGAGGACGGGGTCGTCGTCGTCGAACATCCGAGGATGGGCCACCACGTGATCGTTTTGCCGCAGCCACCTCGAGGTGCCGATCGTTGCGCAGCGCCGACGAGTACCTCCTCGACGTCAGGCGCCAGGCCTCGCGAGTCGGCCGGCCAACGCCGGGTCGAGGAGTCGTCCGGCCTCGATCTCCGACGCCTCGGGAACGGGGTTGCCATCGAGCCAGGCGGTCAACATCGCATTCACCGTCTCGGGCGCCTCCTGTTGCACCCAGTGCGAGACGCCTGGCAGGAAGCGCAACGTGAGGTCGTTCACGAACTGCTCGGTGCCGTCCGTGGTCGCCTTCGACAGCGCCGTGTCCTCGAGACCCCAGATCATCAGCGTCGGCGTGTCGATCGTCGCCAGCTCCTCCGATGACGATGCTCGGATTCCCCGGACCGCTGCCCGGTAGTAGTTGAGCATCGAACGCATCGCACCGGTTCGAGTGGCGTCGCGCCGGTAGACGTCGGTCACCTCGTCCGGGAAACGTGACCGGTCGACCGCCGAACGGGTGAACGCAGCACCGACAGCGGTCGCTCGGCGGGTGGTGAGCAACCGCTCCGGTAGCCATGGGATCTGGAAGAAGAAGATGTACCAGGACTTCAGGAGCTGGCGTGGGCGACGCAGCTCACGTTGCATGCACGCCGGGTGCGGCACGTTCATGATCACCAGCCGCTGCAACGGTCGGACCCTGCGGATGGCGAACATCCACGCCTGGGCCGCTCCCCAGTCGTGACCGATGAGCGTGACGTCGCTGCGCCCCGATACGTCGACCAGCGCTCCGATGTCGGCGAGCAGCCGATCCATCGAGTAGTCGGACACGTTCGGCGGCTTCGACGATTCGCCGTACCCACGCAGGTTCGGCGCCCACACCTCGAAGCCGGCCTCGACCAGCGCAGGGATCTGGTACCGCCACGAGAACGCCGACTCGGGGAACCCGTGCAGCAACAGTGCGAGTCCCCGTTCTCCGCCTTCGCCGGTGACGGACACCTCCAGCTCGACATCGTTCACGGCGATCGTCCGGTACGTCAGCGGGTCCACATCGCCATTCTGCCACCGCAGCTTCCGGTCGGAATACGGTGCGCCACCGCCTGGTTGCACCACGAGACAGATACCCCCACCAGTATTGGAGTCCGACATCATGGCCACCATCGAACTGACCCTCGAGAACTTCGAACAGACAATCAACGACAACGACACCGTGTTCGTCGACTTCTGGGCCGAGTGGTGCGGACCGTGCCGCCAGTTCGGCCCCGTGTTCGAGGCGGCCTCCCAGGAACACGCGGACGTCGTGTTCGGCAAGGTCGACGCCGATGCCCAACAGGAGCTGGCCGGCCACTTCAACATCCGGTCGATCCCCACGCTGATGGCGATCCGCGACAACGTGGTGCTGTTCTCGCAGCCCGGTGCACTGCCCGCGCATGCCCTCGAAGACCTCATCGGCCAGATCAAGGAGATCGACATGGACGACGTCCGCCGTCAGATCGCCGAGCAGCAGGCCGCCGAGTCCGACTGATCCGTTTCGGCCCTCGTGAGCGGGGCAACGGTCACCTCATGAGCGACGCCGACGCAGCCGTCCGGAACACCGACTTCGCGATCGTCGTCTACAGCGACGTCGGCTGTCCGTGGGCGAACATCGCCGTCCAGCGCTTGTCGCACACCTTGCTCGAGATGGGTCTCGATCGGGAGATCGCCATCGACCACCGGGCCTTCCCGCTGGAGTTGATGAACGACCGACCGATCGACTCCGACGTGCTGGCGGCCGAGATCCCGACCCTGCGGAAGCTCGAGCCCTCGGCCCCGTGGCCCGACGGCTCGGGTCCATGGAGGTTCAGCACCTCGACGCTGGCCGCACTCGAGGCCGTGCAAGCGGCCAAGGAACAAGGCATCGAAGCCAGCGTGCGACTCGACCGAGCCCTGCGGCGGGCGATGTTCGCAGACCTCGCCCAACTGGAGACACCCCAGCAGGTCGTCGAGATCGCCCGCGACGTGGACGGCGTCGACGCCGATGCCCTGGATGACGCCCTTCGAGCGGGCCGCGGACGCAGGGAGGTCCGCCAGCACGCCGCCGAGTCTCGAACCGATTTGGTCACGGGCAGCCCGACGTTGGTGCTCCCCGACGGTTCGGTCCACCACAACCCCGGCATCTCTATGCACTGGGAGGACGAGCCGGGCGAGCGTCTCGTGATCGACTCGGACGACCCCGAGGCCTACGCCGCGCTGGTCGAACGCTCGATGGCAGCACAACCGGCCGACTGAGCGCGTTCCTGCACCTTTCCGGGCGGCCCGACCGCCACGCTACGTTCGTCGAATGAGCGAACGTGCGCCGATCGAGACCTGCATCGAGAACTGGCACCGCCATCTGCGCGGGGAGCTTCCGGGCGGCTTCGACGCGATCCTGCATCAGGACTGCACGTTCCTCTCACCGATCGTGTTCACCCCCCAGCACGGACGTGAGGTCACCAAGCTCTATCTGACTGCGGCCGGCGGCACCCTGGGCGGAACCGACGGCGACGTCGCCGAGGCGATCGCCACGCCGTCGTCAGCGGACGGGCAGTTCCGGTACGTCAAGGAAATCCTCCAGGGGCACCACGCGATGTTGGAGTTCGAGACCACGGTCGACGGCAAGTACGCGAACGGTGTCGACATCATCACGTGCGACGACGAGGGCCTCATCACCGAGTTCAAGGTGATGATGCGACCGCTACAGGCGATCAACGCCGTGCACGCACAGATGAAGGCGATGCTGGAACGACTCGCCGACTGACACCGACGGCGTCGGCGGTCAGCTGCCCGACGGCGCCGTCGGCGTGAAGCGGACGGGGAGCCGCTTGATCCCTCCGACCAGTGGGAGTCCAGCGGTGTCCAGCGGCACGGCCGGACCCACCACCTCGAGGTCGGGCAGACGGCGGAACAACTCGCGGAACACCACGGCGATCTCGCGACGAGCGAGGTTCGCACCGAGGCAGAAGTGCGGGCCCGGCCCACCGAAGCCGACGTGGGGGTTCGGGGAGCGACGGACGTCGAAGCGCTCCGGGTCGTCGAACACGCGCGGGTCACGGTTGGCCGCTCCGTAGAACATCACGAACTTGTCGCCTTCGTAGAACTGCTCGCCGGCGAGCGTGACGTCACCGGTCGCCGTGCGCCGCATGAACGTGACCGGCGATGCCACGCGGACGATCTCCTCGACTGCGGTCTGGGTGACTCCGTCGACGTCGGCCTGCCAGATCGCGCGCTGGTCGGGGTTCTTCGACAGCAGGTTCACACCGTGGCTGATCGCCGTGCGCGTCGTGTCGTTGCCGGCGACGGCCAACAGCACGAACAACGACGTGATCTCGGCGGGCGTGAGCAGGTCCTCGGGGAGTTGATTGTGGATCAGCTTCGAGGTGAGGTCATCGGTCGGATTCGCTCGGCGTTCCTCGATCAACTCCCCCATCAGGGCCGCCAGCGACATGCCGGCGTTCAGGAACGCCTCGATGCCGCCACCTTCGCCGACGAATTCGGGGTCACCACCGCTCAGGATGACGTTGGTGGCGTCGAGCACGGTCCTGAACTCGCTGCGCGGGATCCCCATCATGTCGCAGATGATCAGGAGGGGGAACGGCTGCGCGAGCACCTCCACCAGATCGACCTCGCCCTGCTCGCAGAAGCCGTCGATCACCTCGGTGCAGATCGACTCGACCGACTCGAGGACCCCCTGCAGTTCGACCGGAGTGAAGCTGTAGGCGACGATCCGGCGCTGGTGGGCGTGACGGGGGTTGTCCATGTTGATGAAGCCACCGAAGAACTCGAGCATCTCCATCGGCAGGTCGAACACCGACGTGGCGCCCTTGCCGGAACAGAACTTGTCGGGGTTCTTGCTGACGTGGACGACCTCGTCGAAGCGTGGGAGGGCGTAGATCGTCTCGGCGATGTCACCGGCCAAGGGGTTGTGGACCTCCACGGGAAGCACCGCCCCGAGTTCGCGGATCTCGGCGAACTCGGCCATGCGGTCCTCGAGCGTCTGTGTCCAGAAGCCGGGTTCGATCAGTCGGGATGCGCTTGCGTTCATTGCTCTCCTGGGCGTCGGGCGCGGTGGGGGTACCGCGACGCGCGTACGCTAGCGATCGGGACGCAACCGAGGCCATTCACCCGTTCGCGGGCTCATCGGCCGCTGCGATCACACGGGATCACCAGCGATAGAGCGCTGCGATGGGCCCGTCGAGCATCGCCACGCGAGGGATCACCGTGATGTCGGCGTCGGAGCGAAGCGCAGCGGCGATCGCCGCGTCGACGATCCGGGCCCCTGCCGGGACCTGACCGACCTGCTCGGTCGTGACCGCCTCGTCACCGCCGTCGTCGTGCACCAGGAGGTGCTCGACGCGACCTTCTTCCAGACAGGCGAGGATGTCCGAGACGTCCGTCGAGGCGGTGCCCGTCCCGCGGCGCATCTCCACCTGACCGATCAGGTCGCGGACACCACGAGCAACATGGTCGGAGAGCAACCGGACGACTTCACCGGCCACGCCGTCTGGCGACCCCGCCTCGACGAGGGCCGTCTGGGAGCGTTGGCGCTCGGGGAGCGACTCGAGCAGCAGGTGCTGCGCACGGACGTCTCCGGCCACGAAGATCATCTCCACTTGGTGCGCCTGGGCGACCTGCACGACCTGCGTCGCCACATCGCCGGCGTTGCGCTCCCAGGTGTTCTCCGCTCGCTGCTGGAACCGGCGCTGCGACCAGCCGCCGGGGTGGCCGCGATGGATGTGTTCGGTGTCGCCCTCCACCTGTTCGGTCCCCAGGACACGACCGCCGTCGAACGCGTTGATGTCGGCGCCGGTCCTGTCGATCTCCACCACGAGGTGGGCAACGGCGCGCTGGCGTGCCTCGATCACGATGGCGAGTCGAGGCAGGACGCTCTCGGCGACGACGAGCTCGTGAACCGGCTCGTCGAGGAACTCGGCGAAGGTGTTGCCGTCGGCGGAGCGGAAGATCACCAATGCCGCGCCGCCGTCATGCGGAAGTCCGGACACCAGATCATCGAGGTCCGCCACGTCGTCGGGCGTCCATCGGGACGCCTCGAGCTCGCGGCGGGCGTTCTTCCAGCGGATCTCGAGGCGGTGCTGGGCATCGTCCACCTGACTGGGAGTCGGCATCGCGACGGTCACGAACGGAGCGGCGGCCCCGATGAAGTCGCGGAGGTCGTCGAGCTGGATGCTGCGGCTCATGCCGAACGGATCGCCCGGATGAGCTCGCGCTTGCTCATCGTGCTGCGTCCGTCGATCTCGAGTTCCTGCGCCCGCTCGTACAGTTCCGCCTTCGTCCAGTCGTCGAGCGCCGCCGGCTGGCCGTCGCCCTCGGGTGCCATCGCCCGGGTCGCATCGTCCAACAACGCCGTCGCCGACTGTTCGGCTGCCTGGCCGGTACGCCCGCTCTGGGCGCGTGCCTGGCCGACCGCTTCCTTGCTGGTCCGGCGAGCCGTGCCCGAGGTCCGCTGGACCGCCGAACGTGCCTGGCCGACCGCCTCCTTGCTGGTCCGGCGAGCCGTGCCCGAGGTCCGCTCGACCGCGGATCGTGCCTGCCCGGCGCTGGTCGACAGCGCGTCGTCAGCGGTCGAGCCCAACCGCCCGAGCTGGCGGCCGACGTCGTTCGCGACACCAGCTGCGGTGGCATTCACGCGGCGCGCCGTCGCCCGGCTCAGACCGACGGCCTTGGAGGGAAGCAGCGGCAGCGCGGCCTCGAGTTGGTCGAGGCGCCGAGTCAGCTCGTCGAGCCGACGGGAGATCTCCGAATTGAAGTCACTGGTGGTCATGTCGCGGACCTACCCGCCGACAGCGACGTCGAAACGGTCGGCGACGACCGTCAGGCCGCTCCGGACGCCCTCGACCCGTCGGCCACCCGGAGGCCCTGCTGGGCATCGTCGCTGCGGCGGCGGCGTACGAGCCACACCACTGCGAGGACCAGCGCCACGGCGCCGCCGACGACGAGCACCGGGTGTTCACCCAAGGTGCTGCTCTTGCGGCGATGGCCGCCGACACGATCGGTGAGGCCCCCGACACGATCGGTGAGGTCGTCGGCGAAGTCCGAGGTCGACTTGACCACGCCGGCCGGAATCAGTCCGGAGGGGACACGCACGGTCTGGAGACTCGACGGCACGTCGTGCGCCAGCCGTTCGCCGACCTCGCGCAGCGTGTCGACGGTATTTTCATAGACGGTGGACATGGGGCCTCCTGTTCGGATTCGAATGACACGGTCGGCGTTCCCGATCGACTGGGGGCGAAACCCTCGGCTCCGCCCGGGGCATCCGGGCCGCGGCATGCGGGTGGACAGGGACCGGCGCAAGGTTTCGCTTCGGTGTACCGAGGGAACACCACATGCATGCACAACAAGGGGCGGGGACACCCCGACGCGAACGGCCACACGACCGACGACACGAACCGGTCACCGGACAACGACCCGAACGCACGGGCCGAACAGTGGCAACTGCGACTGCAGACGCTGCTCGGCACCCCGGCGACCACCGGCAACGAGATCCGCGTCCTGCGAAACGGCATCGAGATCTTCCCGGCGATGCTCGGCGCGATCGACGCCGCCGAGCACACCGTCGACCTCGTCACCTTCGTGTACTGGCAGGGTGACATCGCTCGACGCTTCGCCCACACGTTGTCCGCCGCCGCGGGGCGGGGATGTCGCGTCCGGGTGCTCCTCGATGCCGTCGGCGCCCGCAAGCTCGAACCCGAGCTCGTCGACGAGATGGAGTCCGCCGGATGTGACGTCCGGTGGTTCCGGCCCGTCGAGGACAGCGTTCCCAAGATCGGCGACATGGACCATCGCACCCACCGCAAGATCTTGGTGTGCGACTCGACGGTCGGCTTCACCGGCGGCGTCGGGATCGCCGACGAATGGGACGGCGACGCCCGCAACGAGAACGAGTGGCGCGACACCCACCTCGCCATTCGAGGCCCGGCGGTGGCCGGCCTGATCGCCGGCTTCATCGACAACTGGGCCGACCAGAACGACGACGGTTTCGACCCGGCCTCGGAGCCCATCGCGGACTTCACGCCGGCCGGCTCGAGCACGTGCTCGGTCATTCGCGGATCGGCCGAGACCGGCGCCAGCGAGATGTGGCGGCTGATGCTGGGCCTGATCACATGCGCCCAACACCGGATCCGTGTGGCGACGGCCTATTTCAACCCGGACGACCGGCTCTGTGCCGCACTCTGCGATGCCGTGGCTCGTGGCGTCGACGTGTCGATCCTGCTCCCTGGCGAACACACCGACAAGCGGTTCGTCCAGTTGGCTGCTGAGTCCGTCTACTCGACGCTGCTCGACTCCGGCGTCGAAATCCGGACCTTCGACATCTCGATGATGCACGCCAAGGTGATCACGGTCGACGACGCCGTCGCAACCGTCGGCTCGGCCAACATGAACCAGCGGTCGACGCAGTTCGACGAGGAGACCAACGTCGTCATCTTCGACCCGGACATCGTCGCCGTTCTGGACCGCCACCTCGACGACGACCACCAGCACTCCACGGTCCTCGACCCGGCGGACTGGGCCGAGCGCGGCCTCTTGCAACGTGCAAAGGAGCATGTGGCCGACGTGGTGAGCGGCTGGTTGTGATCCGCATCATCCGGCTGCGCCAGATCGCAGACCGGATACGCCACAGCCTGTCGTTCATCCCCACGATGTACGTCCTCGCCGCGGTCGTCCTCGTCCAGGTCCTGCTGCTGATCGACCGCCAGCTGACCAGCGGCACGCTGCCCGACGTGTTCGAGACGACCGTCGACAGTGCCCGTGCGGTGTTCGCAGCCATCGCTGGTGGGCTCATCACGTCCACCACGCTGCTGCTCTCGATGATGCTCGTGGCCGTCCAACTCGCCAGCTCGCAGTTCTCACCGCGCACGCTGCGCAACTGGCTCGGCAACCGCACGGTGCAGAACGCCGTCGGCTTCGTGCTGGGCACCACGGTGTTCTGTCTGCTCGCGCTCCGCTCGACGCGCAGCTTCGACGAGAACGACACACCGGTCGTGCCGCACCTCACCGTGCTCGCCGCCGTGGCACTCGGGGTCCTGTCGTTGGTCGCCGTGGTCCGCACGGTCGATCACATCACCCACACGATGCGCGTCGGCTCGATTGCCGAACAGGTGACCTCGGAGACGATCGCCGTCGTCGATCGCGTCTACGACTCCGACTCCGACTCCGACCCGATCGACGTGGGCGTGGAGTCCGGTGCACTGCGACCGGACGGATCGATCGACGTGCCGATCGGGGCGACAGCGATCGAGACACCGAGCGCCGGTTGGGTCCAACAGATCGACGACGACGCCGTCCTCTCGTCGCTGCCCGAGCGCAGCACCGGCTACCTGGCGGCGACCGTCGGTAGCTTCGTCACCGCATCCAGCCCCATCCTGTGGATCGCACCGGCACCCACCGACCCCGAGGAGTGCCGCTCGTCGATGCTCGAGGCGGTCGCCGTCGGCGACAGCCGCACGATGCAGCAGGACATCGAATTCGGGGTCATCCAGCTCACCGACATCGCCGTGCGCGCGTTGTCGCCCGGGATCAACGATCCCAGCACGGCTAGCGACGTCATCGTGCACCTCGGCAACGTGATGACCTCGATGTGGGAGCACCCCGCCCTGCCGACGACGGTGCGGTCCGGATCGCGGACCCTCGTGCGGCACCGACCGACCCACGCCGGCCTCCTCGATCGAGCATTCTCACCGATCATCCACTACGGCAGATCCGACCGTCAGGTCGTCAGCACGTTGAAGAGCGTGCTCGGACTGCTCCGATCCGAGATCGACCGGCGTGGCCTGCCCGGGCCGGTGGAACCGATCGAGACGATGCTCGCCGAACTCGACTGAGCGTCGCGAGGAGCGCCGGCCTCAGTGCTCGGAGGTGCCGTCGGAGACGTGGAGGTGGTCGGTCAGACCGGACACCTCGATCAATCTGGCCACCGGCGGGCTCGGCGTCAGGAGCACGAGTCGCCGCGATGCCTGCTCGACTCGCTGGTGGAGTTCGATGATCACCCGCAGACCGCTCGAGTCCATGAAGTCCACCTTCGACATGTCGATCACGATGTCGCCGTCGCCTTTCGGGAGCTCGGCGTAGCGGGCGGCGAGCTCGGGAGCCGTGTGCGCATCGATCTCACCGTCGAGTGCGAGTGTGGATCCATCCAGTTCGATCGCAGTGAGGCGCACCGGGACATCGGACATGAAGGTGGATCATACTGCCGACCACGACTGCAACGTCATCTCCTCCCCTGATGTTCTCCGTTGTTGCTCCGGTCGGATGTGGAGGGCCGACCATCGGCGGACCCGACGCAGTTCTCGGTCAGGACTTGTCGTGGGTGGTGCGATGGACGACATCGCCGGTCGCGTCCTTCAGATGTGCCCGGACGAACCACTGGAACAGCTCGAGGTCGGCCACGTGGCCGATCAGGAGATCTTCGGTGATCGGGTCGATCTCGCCGGCCTTGGCGATCGCCGCCCGGTGGTCGGCGATCACCCCCGAGTACACGTCGTCCAGGGCGACGAGGTGCTGGACGCTCGGAGCGCGGTCGAGGCCGTAGTCGTTCCAACTGCGCATCTCGACGACCGCACCGGGCGTGCCCTTGGGTTCGCCACCGAGGATCGCGATCCGTTCGGCGACGGCATCGGACTGCAGACGTACTGCGTCCACCTGGGGGTCGAGCATCTCGTGGATGGCGATGAAGTTCATGCCGACCACGTTCCAGTGGATGTGCTTGAGGGTCAGCTGGAGATCGATCAGAGCGACGAGACGATCCTGCAGGAGGTCGATCACATCGAGCGAGCCCTGTTCCGAGAGTGCGGGCACGGTGGTCTTCAGTTCGCTGACGTTGGTCATGCGCCCGAGATACCCGACACCTGTCCGAGCAAACGTCCGAGGGGTACGTTCGAGCGACACCGTGGAAGCGACCGGGCAGTGATCGGTCTGTCAGACGGCGTCGCCGGCTGCGCTCATCATGCGACGCAACATGGCCGGGAAGATCGCCGCGTGGAACGGCACGAGCACCCACCAGTACAGCCGGCCGACGATGCCTCTCGGCACGAACCGCGCACGCTGGGTGACGACGGTGCCCGAGCCGTCGGGCTCTGGTGCGGTCCGCCATTCCAGCCATGCGTCGCCCGGCACCTTCATCTCGGCATGCAGGCGGAACAAGTCGCCCTCGATCGCATCGACCCGCCAGAAGTCGAGCGCCTCGCCGACGGTGATGTCGTCGGGATGCCGCCGTCCTCGTCGCAGCCCGACGCCGCCGACCAGCTTGTCGACCGCGCCTCGCACGGCCCACAACGGTCCGAACCCGTACCACCCGCGCTCGCCGCCGACACCACGAACCACCCGTTGTACGTTCGCCTCCGACGTGGGCACCGTGATCGTGCGGCAGTCCTCGTAGACGGTGCCGCCCGCCCACTCCGGGTCCCACGGAGCCGGTCGGGCCGCGAGTTGCCGAGAGGAGTAGCCGGACCACCGCGTCGGGATGTCGAGATCTTCCACCGCCGACAACGCCGCCTCGATCGCATCGTCGACGCCGAGCGGCTCGTGGTCCGACAGCGCCTTGGCGCTGTCGTCGGTGACGACCACGTCGTTCTTCAGGCTCCCGATCAGGCTGTCGGCCAGCGCCTTCGGGAGCGGGGTGACCAGGTTCACCCAGTGAGCTGACAGGCGGGGCGTGAGAAAGGGCACCGGGATGATCACGCGCCGGCGGAGCCCGGCGATGTCGGCGTACATGTGCATGAGCCCTCGATACGTGAACTCCTGCCGGGCGCCGATCTCGATCTTGGCGTGAGCCTCGGTGGGCCCGCGTCGGATCGCTGCCACGAGATAGGTGAGCAGATCCGAGATGGCGATCGGCTGCACCCGTGTACTCGTCACCCAGCGGGGCGCCAGCATCGCCGGCAGCACCTCCACCAGACTGCGCAACATCTCGAATGACGCAGATCCTGCACCGAGGACGATCGCGGCTCGCAGCTCGGTCACCGGGACCGGACCCGCCGCCAGTTCGTTGCCCACGTCATGACGCGACCGCAGGTGCGGCGACAGCTCGTCGCTGTCGTCGCCGAGACCACCGACGTAGACGATGTGTCGAACCCCCGCTCGCTCCGACGCAAGTCGCGCGTGTTCCGCGGTGGTGCGTTCGTGCTGCATGAAGTCATCACCGACACCGAGCGAGTGGACCAGGTACACCACCTGGTCGACGTCGTCGAAGGCGGCACCGATCGAGGCGAGATCGGAAAGATCACCCTCCACGACCTCCACGTCTGACGCCCACTGAGTCGTGCTGAGACCACGAGCCGATCGGGTGAGACACCGCACGCGAAATCCGGCCTGGGTCAGCTCGGGCACCAGACGGCCGCCTACGTACCCGGTTGCACCGAGCACGAGCACCCGGTCATCTCGCGCCATGTAGGCATCTTGCCCGCTCGTCCGCCCCGACAACCGCTCGTGCCCGTCATTCCCCTCGTGCCCGTCACGTGTCCCATGCCCGTCATCTGACGTCTCGAGCGGCCGGCAGCCCGCATGCGGAGACGGTTGGCCCCGCGGTCGGACGGGTAGGGCGCCACCATGGCCGAGCGTGCAGCAACACCGACGTCTCGCGACGCGAGCGACGATCAGCGGTTCGACGTGGCCGTCATCGGCGGGGGTGGTGCCGCCGAGGGACTCGTGAATGCGCTCCAAGACACCGGCCTGCGGCTCCTGGTGGTCGAGGAACATCGGGTGGGCGGGTCGTGTCCCTTTGTCGCCTGCATGCCCAGCAAGTCGCTCCTGCACGACGCCCATGGTTCGACCCGCTGGAACAGGGCGGTCCAGCGGCGCGATGAGGTGGTCGACCACCTGGATGACGCGGACCATGCCGAGCAGGTGCGCAGCGACGGTGCACACCTCGTGCGCGGACACGCCGAGTTCGTCGACGAGCACACGATCGACGTCGACGGCGCGCGCCACCACGCCGAACACATCGTGTTGGCCACCGGTTCCCGACCGATCATCCCGAGGATCGACGGCATCGACGACCTCGGAGATCGCCTCTGGACGAGTGACGAGGCGCTGATCTCCGACGAGCGGCCCGTCCGGCTGATGGTGGTCGGCGGCGGACCCATCGGTTGCGAGCTCGCGCACCTCTTCGCCGGATTCGACACCGAGGTGCATCTGATCGACGTCGCTGACCGCGCCTTCCCCGAACTCCCCGAGGAGATCGGCGAGATCGTCGACGACGGCCTGCGCTCCGCCGGCGTCCGGTTGTGTCGCGGCGCCCAAGTGGTCCGGTTCGAACAACGCGGCGGCAACGTGCAGATCACGCTCGACAACGACGGTGCAGTCCTGACTGACCGCGTGCTGGTGTCGATCGGCCGAACGGCAAACGTGGACGGGCTCGGTCTCGATCGGCTGGGTCTCGACCCCGATTCCCCGCTGCCGGTCGATGACGTCGGACGCGTCGACTGCCCCGGTTCCGTGTGGGCGATCGGCGATGTCGCGGGGAAGGGTCAGTACACCCACCTCGCCGACCACCAGGCGGTCGTGGTCGCCGACCATCTCGCCGGACCCGGCAGGCGCCGCTTCGACGACGTGGTCCTGCCTGCCTGCATCTTCACCAGGCCACCCGTGATGATGATCGGGCCGATCCCGGCCGAGCTCGGCGACGAGGTCGTCTGGGTCGACGCCAAGCTGTCCGAGGTGGCGAGATGGTCCACCGACGCCCTCGGTGACGGCTTCGTGACCATGGCCGTCGATCGCACGACCCGATGCGTGGTGGCCGCCCACGGCGCCGGGGAGCGCTTCGACGAGTTGTCCGCTGCACTGGTCACCGCAATCGACGGCTGCGTACCGGTCGACCGGCTGGTGAAGTCGATGTGGCCGTTCCCGACGGTCGGCGAGCTGTTGGGGGTGCTCTACCGACGAGCCGTCGACGCACTCGATGCGTGAACTGACCGGCCTGCGTCAGTCGAGCAGTGCGCCGAGCCCCTCGGAGGCCCCTGGCGCTTCCTCGAGCCACTCGCGCATCTGCTCGAACGACTTGCGCAGCAGGCGCGACACGTGCATCTGCGAGATGCCCACCGCTTCGGCGATCTCGGTCTGGGAGCGGCGTTCGTAGAAACGCAACCGGACGATCTCCTGTTCGCGCTCCGGCAACCGTGCAATCAGCTGAACCGCCAATTCGCGGTCGTCGACGTGGCCGTAGCCGTCCTCCTCGCTGGCGAGCGCCCGTCGACGGTCGCCGACCGGATCGGAGTCGTCGTCGCCCCCGCCTCCGTCGAGCGTCCCGACGCTGTACGCAGCCGTGGCGGACAACCCGCGCAAGACGTCGTCGCGATCGACCTGCAGATGGGCTGCGATCTCGTCGACCGTCGGCGAGCGGCCCTCGCGCTGTGACAGCTCCTCGGATGCGTTGCGGACGAGCAGGTGGAGTTCCTTGGCTCCTCGGGGCACGCGCACGGCCCACGACCGGTCACGGAAATGGCGCTTCAACTCGCCTTCGATGGTGCGTCCGGCGAATGCCGAGAACGCCGCGCCGTACTCGGGATCGAAACGGTCGACCGCTTTGACCAAGCCGACCATGGCCACCTGGCGCAGGTCGTCGTCGCTGCCGCCCTGTCGACGGAACCGGTTCGCGATGTGCGCTGCGAGCCCCATGTGCCGCTCGACCAGCTGATTGCGGAGCTTGCGGCTTCTCGACGCAGCGAACTCGCGGAACAACTCGAGATCGTCCAGGTCGTCCGCCGTGGACGTGCCGCTCATCGTTCGTGCGGTGTGCGCTCGACGTCGGCCGAAGCGATGCTCGCGGCTTCCGAAGCCAACTTCACCAGGTGCACACGGGGCCCGGTGACCACGTACTCGTCGACGACCGAGCGAAGGATGCTCGCTGCCAGGTCGTCGAGTTGGACGTCGATCTCACCACGCTGCGTCGTGATGGCGACGGCAACGCCGGTGGCCCCCAGCTCGAACGACGCCACGACCCGGTCGTCGATGGAGGTGCCGGAGTCGACCAGCGACGACACGATCTCGCTGATCGCCAACCGCAGGTCGTCGATCTCGTCGATCGAGAAGCCTGCATCGGCCCCCAGCGACGCCGCAACGGTGCGAAGCGTTGCGATGAAGTCGGTGCGTAAAGGCACGGTCACCTCGACCAGATCCAATCCGCCGAAGGTGTGGGCTGGCGCAGATTCAGACATCGGATTCACAGGATAACGGCCTCATTCACACCACATGGTGCCCGGTGACCAACAGCGCCAAACGGGACCGGACGATCGAGGTCGCAGGGCCAGCTCGACGACTGCACCGGTTTGAGGTCCCACCGTGCCGGGCATCGGATCGCCACCGGCGACACATCTCGCCGCCGTCGGTTCGCCGGCTCCACCGAAAGGACATTCACACATGGAATACGGCATCGGAGGAATCCTCATCCTCATTCTCGTCATCCTGGCCATCATCTACTTCGCCAAACGGGTCTGACGGAGCCGGATGCTCCTGGTGCCGATGCCGTCGTGCCACGTCACGGCGTCTCGGCGCCAGGAGGCGGCCGGACGGAAGCACCGACCGAACTGCCATCGGGGATCACCAACTCGCCGTCGGTGGCGCCGTCCTGAGCCACGAGGCCGGAGGCCGCACGGATCGCAGCGCTCGCCGAGGCCGTGAGTGGAACCGCCACCAGGGCGCCGAGAATTCCGCCGAGCGCACCACCGATTGCCAGCACGAGCAGGATCACGATCGGATGCAATGAGACCTGGCGGCGCATCACGACCGGCAGGATCACGTCGCCCTCGATCTGTTGCACGGCGAGCACCACGAGACCCAGGATGATTGCGGCCACCACTCCCTTGGAGGTCAACGCGATCGCCACGGCGAGCGCCCCAGCGAGCGTCGCTCCGATGATCGGGAAGAACGAGGCGACGAAGGTCAACACGGCGATGGGGACCGCAGCGGGCACCCCCATGATCAACATCGCCGCTCCGATCAGTGTGCCGTCGACCACGCCGGTGATCGCAACCCCCCGGATCCAGCCCTGGAGACTGCTGATCGCGGCGCGCCCCGACGCGTCGACGGTGGGCCGTCGCACGGGGCGGATCCGATCGAGCAACCAGGCCCACAGCTGGGGGCCGTCCTTCAGGAAGAAGAACAACAACACCAACGTCAGGAAGAACCCGCCGACCACTTCCACCACCGTGCGCACTGTGCTGGCGGGCTGCTCCAGCACGCCGGACCCGAGGCGGTCGGCAGCGTTGGTGACCGACTCCGACAACGAGTCGACGGTGTCGGCGCTCAACCCGAGCGGACCATCCTGCAGCCAGTCCTCCAGATCGGTCACGACCGTGTCCAGTTCGTCGGAGATGTTCCCGACGGCGTCGGAGATCGGCGCCGAGAGTGCGAATCCCAGCCCGACGAGCAGTGCTGCTGCGGTCAGCAGCACGATCCACGTCGCCAGGAGACGCGGGAGCTTCTTCGCCAGCCACTCGACGACCGGGGCCAGCAGTGCGGACAGCACCAGCGCCACGGCGACCGGGATGATCACGACCGTCAACCGTGCGGTGAGCCAGACCAGGACGACCACGGCTGCCGCGACGACGAGGAAGCGCCAGGCCCACCTCGCACCGTCTTCGAGAAACCGTGGGACCGAGGCTCGGGACGGCCGTCCAGTGGGCGCAGTTGCCGATTCGGTTCCTCGAGGTTCCATGTCGGCAGCGGTGATACCCGGAGCCGTTCGGGACCAACCGCACCGGTCGAGGGTGCGTGACGCACCGGGCGGAATGGACCGCACTGGGCGTCGACGGGCGGTTACACCAAGCGGAACGTGCAGCGGACGGTGACGGTGGCGTCGTCCGCATCGACCAACACGTCGTCGCTGACCGATCTGACGATCGCGAGACCCCGGCCGGTGCGCATCGCCGGGAGCGGTCCCGCCCACGTGGACGGATCGGCAATGGCCGTCGACGTCCGTGCAGAACGCACCGACACGTCGATCGTTGCGGGCGTGACCTCAACGGTGACGGTGACCGGCTCGTCGAGTCCGTACTCGATCGCGTTGGTCACCAATTCGCTGACCGCCAGCTCGAGATCGCCGCGGAGATCGCCGCCGCGACCGTTCAGCGACTCTGCAGTGACGTCACGCACGAAACGGCGGGCGTCGCCGATCGACGATGTGTCGGCAGTGAATGTGCGCTCAGACGCCCTGGTGCTCACTGTCTCGGTCATCGACCACTCGAACCCACCAGTACCAACATCGCCACACGAAGACGGTAGCGCGGCGCGGCGCAAACGGTGGTCGATACCCGCCGACAGATGGCACAGCGGTCGAGCGGCGGGGCCCGTCTCGTCGTCCGCGGCGTGCCAGACTCCCGGTATGGCCACCCTCGTGCTCACCGTGATCGGCGACGATCGCACCGGTCTGGTCGACGCTCTCGCCGAGCCGATCACGCGCCACGGAGGCAACTGGGACCGCAGCCACATGGCGCGACTTGCGGGCAAGTTCGCGGGCATCGTCGTGGTCTCCGTGCCCGACGAACGCACTGACGGCCTGCTGGCCGAACTCGAGACGCTGACCGCACGCGGACTGCTCGACGTGACCGTGGCCGTGGCTGCACACGACGGACCGGACGATCACGACGAGTTTCTCGCGCTCCACCTCATCGGCCAGGACCGACCCGGGATCATCCGCGAGGTCGCAGCGGCACTGACGCAACGCAACGTCAGCATCGAAGAACTCGAGACGACGGCATCGTCGGCGCCCATGTCGGGCGAACTGCTCTTCGAGGCCGCCGCGACGCTCCGGGTTCCAGCGGACACGGATCCCGCCGACCTGCGCGCCACGCTCGAGGCGATCGCCAACGAGCTCATGGTCGATCTCGACGTCAGCGAACGACGTCCGCTCGGCGAGAGGGGGTGACGATGACAGGACTCGACAAACCCGGCAACGACCGCGACCGGATCCGGCTGACCCAGTTCAGCCACGGCGCCGGTTGAGGCTGCAAGCTCGCGCCCGGCGAGCTGGCGCACGTGGTGCGCCACCTGAACGCTGCCCATCCCGATCGGCTCCTGGTGGGGCCGGACACCGGCGACGATGCCGCCGTCTGGCTCCTCGACGCCGACCGCGCACTGGTGTCGACCGCCGACTTCATTACGCCGGTGGTCGATGATGCGCGCACCTGGGGACGCGTGGCGGCTGCCAACAGTGTGTCGGACATCTATGCGATGGGTGGCCGGCCGCTGTTCGCTCTCAATCTCGTCGGATGGAACACCGATGCGCTGCCGACGTCGCTGCTGGGCGACGTCCTTGCAGGCGGTCAGGACGTCGCTGCGGAGGCCGGTTTCGTCGTCGCCGGCGGTCACACGATCGACGATCCCGAGCCGAAGTACGGCATGGCCGTGACCGGCGAGGCTCACCCGGACCGCCTCCTCACCAACGCCGGACTGCGGGCGGGACAGGACATCGTGCTGACCAAGCCGCTCGGCGTCGGCGTGCTGACCACGGCGATCAAGCAGGGTCGCGCCACGGCGGACCAGACGGATGCGGCCGTTGCGTCGATGGTGCGCCTCAACGACATCGCCTCACGGCTCGCGCTCGCATCCGGCGCCACCGGGTGCACCGACGTCACCGGATTCGGCCTGCTCGGTCACCTCGGTCGGATGGCAATCGAGTCGGCGCTGTCGGTGACGATCGACGTCGCGAGGGTGGCGTTCCTTCCGGGAGCGATGGAACTCGCGGCCGACGGCGTGATGCCCGGGGGCAGCCGGCGCAACCTCGACTGGGCGCTCGGTTTCGTCGACGTCGGAGACCACGACGAGCTGCACCAGCTCCTACTCGCCGATGCGCAGACCTCGGGCGGCCTCGTGTTCGGCGTCGATCCGTCGGAGACGGTCGGCGTGCTCGCCGAACTCGCCGCCACCGGTCACCGAGCGACGCACATCGGCACGGCTGGCGCCGGTACGCCGGGGCTCACGCTGCGCTGAACTCGGCCCGTCGCACGACGTCCGATCCGTTTGCGTCGCATTCCGGGTGGAGCGGTTCACCCGAAATGCAACACGAATGGGGTTTTCTGGTCAGGGGCAGCAGCTGCCGGCGGCCGACTGGCCGACCACGGAGCGGTCGAGCTGTTCGGCGTCGGCGGTCTTGACATACCACTCCCACCGGTTCCCATCCGGAGCGTGAACCCACGTCTCGGTCTTCTCGGCATAGCAGCAGACGGTGTCGTCGACGCCGGTCGTCGCGATGCCGGCCTCGGCGAGACGCCCCGCTGCCGCGGTCACCTGCTGTGCCGTCTCCACTTCGACGCCGAGATGGTTGATCGATCCCGGCTCGCCGGCGCCCTCGAACAGCACCAGCTTCAAGGGCGGGTCCGCGACGGCAAAGTTGGCGTAGCCGTCGCGGACCTTGGCGGGCGCGGTGCCGAACATCTTGGTGTAGAAGTCGATGGCCGAGTCGAGGTCGTCGACGTTGAGGGCAAGTTGCAGTCGCATGGGTCATTCTCCGATCGCCGCCGCACCGAAGCGGCGGACACTTGTATTGATGATGTTCGATATGTTAGCATCTCATATCGATGAACGTCAATATCAATTTCACTGAGTCGGCCACGTGCTGCGGATCGGTGAGCGGTGATGCGCTGACCGAATCGGAGGCCACGGAACTGGCGGCGGCACTCAAGGCACTGGCCGACCCGGTGCGCCTCCGGTTGGTCTCGATCATCGCGACCTCAACGAACGGCGAGGTCTGTGCGTGCGACCTCCCCGACTCGCTCGACCGGAGCCAACCCACCGTGAGCCACCACCTCGGCCTGCTCGTCTCCGCCGGGCTGCTCGAACGCGAACAGCGCGGCAAGTGGGCCTGGTTCCGACTCGACTACGAGCGCCTCGGCGAAATCCGCGCACTGCTCGCTCCGCCCACCGATGCCCGCTCCACCCACCCAGGAGACCTCACGTGACCGATCGACGACCCGCCGTGCTCTTCCTGTGCGTCCACAACGCCGGGCGATCGCAGATGGCGGCAGGGTGGCTCCGCCATCTCGCCGGAGACCGTATCGAGGTGTTCTCCGGTGGTTCGGAGCCGGCCGCCCAGGTGAATCCGGCGGCGGTGGCGGCGATGGCAGAGGTCGGCGTCGACATCGGCGGCGAGCAACCGCAGCGCTGGACCGACGAGCACGCTCGCGCCGCCGATGTCGTGGTCACGATGGGCTGTGGTGACGTGTGCCCTGTGTATCCCGGCAAGCGGTACGAGGACTGGGAACTCGCCGACCCCGCCGGCCAGACGGTCGACTTCGTCCGGGACGTGCGCGACGACATCCGCCGCCGCGTCGAGGTCCTCGTCGACAGCCTCGAACGCTGATGGCCACCAACTGGTTGCCGGATGTCCGCCGGTTGACCGGCGAATTCGTCGGCACCGCCTTCCTGCTCGCCGCCATCGTCGGTTCGGGCATCATGGCGCAGACACTGACCGACGATGTCGGCCTGCAGTTGCTCCAGAACGCCTTCGCCACCGCGGGTGTCCTGGTAGCGCTGATCCTGGCATTCGGTTCGGTATCGGGGGCCCACTTCAACCCCGCGGTCACGCTCACCGACCGTTGGTTCGGCGGAATCGACACCCCGACCGCCGTCTGGTATATCGCCGCCCAGACCGGCGGGAGCATCGTCGGCGTGGTCGCCGCCAACGTCATGTTCGACCTCGATGCCGTCGATTGGTCCACGACGGACCGTTCCTCGTCCAACCTCGTTTTCGCCGACGGCGTGGCAACCCTCGGACTGCTGCTCGTCATCTTCGGCGTGGTGCGCTCCGGTCGCGCGACGGCGGTCGCCTTCGCCGTGGGCGGCTACATCGCCGGTGCGTACTACTTCACGTCATCGACCAGCTTCGCCAATCCCGCCGTGACCATCGGTCGGATGTTCTCCGACACCTTCGCCGGCATCCGCCCCGCCGACGCTCCGGCATTCATCGCCGCCCAGCTCGTCGCCGTCGTCGTCGCCGCCGCCCTGATCCACGTGCTGTTCCCGGACATCGACGAGGTCGCCGACCGCGTGGTCCTGCCCCACGACGACATCTCGACGGCGGTGGCCGCACGGAAGTTCCCAACCGCCGCCGTGTTGACCGATCGAGGTGCCGAGCCGACCGACCGTGCGGCAGACTCACAGGCATGACCGTCGACGAGAACACCACCGACACGACCGATCTCACCGCCGCCGAGGTGGCCTGGGACATCGACACGATCCTGCCGGACGGCGCATCACCAGCCGATCTGTTCGACGGCGCAGACGTCCTCGCTGACGAGCTGGCGTCGCTGCGGGGCCGGGTCGGCGAACTCGACGCCGGCGAACTGGCCGATGCGATGCGCACGATGGCCGACCTGCAAGACGCCGTGTCGCGAGCGGTGCATCACGCCATGCTCGCCTTCTCGACCGCCACCGACGACCCGGCGCGAGGTGCGGCGATGGCTGCGGCCCAGGAACGGTCCACGGCGATCGGCACCAAGCTGATCTTCTTCGACCTCGAGTGGGCGGCTGCCGACGATGACCACGTCGCTGCGGTGCTGGCCGATCCTCGGCTCGACTTCTGCCGGCACCACCTCGACACTCTCCGCCTCAGCCGCCCCTATCTGCTGTCCGAACCGGAGGAGACGATCCTCGCCGAGAAGAGCCAGACCGGGTTCGCTGCCTGGACGCGGCTGTTCGACGAACTGACGTCGGCGATCACCCTCGACCTGCCCGATGAGCTGGGCGGTCGCGGCGTCCCGCTGATGCAGGGTCTGGGAATGATGCAGCATCCCGATCGCGAGGTGCGCCGGCAGTTGGCCTCCGCCGTCACCGCCGGTCTCGAGCCCGGGCTGCGCACGCGGGCATACCTCTTCAACACATTGCTGCTCGACAAGTCGATCGACGACCGCCTGCGTGGTTACCCGTCGTGGATCTCCGCACGCAACCTCGCCAACGAGGCCTCGGACGAGTCGGTGCAGGCGCTCGTCGATGCCGTGGTCGACAACTACTCCATTGCCCAGCGTTGGTACACGCTCAAGGCGCAGGTGCTCGGAATCGACAAGCTCGCCGACTACGACCGCATGGCGTCGGTGGCGACCGCCGACCGCGACATCGGATGGAACGAGGGCACCCGGATCGTGCGCGACGCCTATGCCTCGTTCTCGCCCGAACTCGCCGGCATCGTCGACCGGTTCATCGACGAATCCTGGATCGACGCACCGATCCGCCCCGGAAAGCGCGGTGGCGCATTCGCAGCGGGCGTGTCGCCCGGCCACCATCCCTACGTGCTGCTCAACTGGACCTCGAAGACCCGGGACGTCGCCACGCTCGCCCACGAACTCGGCCACGGCGTGCACTTCTACCTGGCACGCGAGCAGGGAATCTTCCATCAGCAGACTCCTCTGACGCTCGCCGAGACGGCGTCGGTGTTCGGCGAAACGGTGACCAGCAACCGGCTGCTGTCGATGATCGACGACCCGAACGAACGCTTCGCACTGCTCGCCTCGACGCTCGAGGACTCGATCGCCACGGTCTTCCGCCAGATCGCGATGAACCGGTTCGAGGACGCCGTGCACACCGCACGGCGCAGCGAGGGAGAACTCAGCGTCGACCGGATCAACGAGCTGTGGGCGCAGACGCAGGAGGCGATGCTCGGCGATTCGGTCGAGATCACCGACGGCTACCGCACCTGGTGGAGCTACGTGCCCCACTTCATCGGATCGCCCGGCTACGTCTACGCCTACGCCTACGGTCAGCTGTTGGCCCTGTCGGTGTACGCCCGCTACCGCGACGAGGGAGAGGCGTTCGTCCCCGCCTATCTCGACCTGCTGCGGGCAGGCGGGTCCGACACACCGGAGCACCTCGCCCGCATCGTCGACTGCGACCTCACCGATCCCGACTTCTGGCGCAACGGGTTGAAGATCGTCGAAGGGCAGCTCACGGCCGCCGAGGAGGCCGCCCGCGCCGCTGGACGTCTCGGGTGACCTACTGTCTCGCGATCCGCGTCGACGAGGGCATCGTCTTCCTGTCCGACACGCGAACGAGCGCCGGCGTCGACAACATCAGCACCTACCGCAAGATGCACGTGATCCGACCGGCGGCGGACCGGGCGTTCGTGGTCCAGTCGGCGGGCAACCTCGCCACCACCCAGGAGGTGCTCGACCGGGTCGATCGCGACCTGCGCGCCGGCGACGGACGCGAGACCCTCGCGACGGTCGGCCGGTTGTTCGAAGCCGCGCTGTATCTCGGGCGGATCAGCCGCGAGGTGGTGGCGAGCCACCGCGAGGCGTTGTCGGCGTCGGGCGCCGACGGAACGGCCACGTTCATCCTCGGCGGCCAGATCGCTGAGGAGACGCCCGAGATCTTCCTCGTCTATCCCGAGGGGAACTACATCCGTGCGTCGAGGACGCGTCCGTTCCTGCAGATCGGCGAGGCCAAGTTCGGGAAGTTCTGGCTGGAGCTCGCGGTGCACCGCCAGGTCGACCTCGACATGGCCACCAAGATCGCGTTGGGTTCGATGCTCAGCACGACGCGCGCCAACCTGTCGGTCGGCCCACCGTTCGACTTCGCGATCTACCGCAACGATGCGTTGTCGTTCGACCAACATCGCATCGAGGCGGCCTCGGAGTACCTGGCCGACATCCAGCAGCGCTTCGTTCAGCACCTGTTCGAAGCGCTCGACGAACTTCCGCCGGTCCCCTGGGGCGACGTCTGACGCGTTGCCTGCTGCGCCACTTGGGCCATCGGAGTGCAGGGTCTACGGTGGTCGGGTGACCGACGAACAGCGGCCCTACGGGTCCGTCCAGGCCGATCCCGCCCTCAAGCGGGTCCGCACCCGCCACTTCCAGCGGGCCAAGGAGCAGGGCATCAAGATCACCGGACTGACGAGCTACGACTTCCTGTCGGCATCGATCTTCGACGACGCCGGGATCGACTTCCTGCTCGTCGGCGACTCGGCCGGCAACACCGTGTTCGGTTACGACACGACCATCCCGGTCACCGTCGACGAGCTGATCCCGCTCACCGCTGCCGTCGTGCGCGGCGCCAGCCGGGCGTTCGTCATCGCCGACATGCCTTTCGGCTCCTACGAGAACGGGCCCGACGAGGCGCTCGCCACTGCGATCCGCTTCATGAAGGAGACCGGCGCCCATGCGGTCAAGCTCGAGGGCGGTGTGCGCAGCGCCAAGCAGATCAAGCGGATCGTGCGCGCCGGCATCCCGGTGATGGCGCACATCGGCTTCACCCCGCAGAGCGAACACGGACTCGGCGGCCACATCATCCAGGGGCGCGGCGAGGGCGCCGAACAGCTGTTGGCCGACGCCCACGCCGTCGAGGAAGCCGGCGCCTTCGCCGTGGTGCTCGAGATGGTGCCGTCCGGCATCGCCGCCCAGGTGACCGAGAGGCTCGCGATCCCCACGATCTCCGTCGGCGCAGGACCGGAGTGCGACGGCCAGCTGCTGGTGTGGAGCGACTGGGCCGGCTTCACCCGTGGCCGGATCCCGAAGTTCGTCAAGCAGTACGCCTCCATCGGCCAGACGCTGCTCGACGCCGCCGTCGCATTCCGCGAGGACGTCGAGTCCGGCGTGTACCCCGCCCCCGAGCACGAGTACGGGGAGTGACGATGCCGACGCGACTGCACACGGTCCGCCGTGGCGACGGCCCTCCGATCGTGTTCGTGCACGGCATGGGCGCCTCGGCGGCGACGTGGGAACACTGCATGGATCTGCTCGCCGACCGCTTCACGGTGGTCGCCGTCGATCTGCTCGGCCACGGCGACTCCGCCTGCCCCGACGACCCGGACGAGTACACCCGCGACCGCGCCCTGGCCGACCTCGACGACGTCCTCGCCGAGCTCGACGAGCCCGCGGTGCTCGTCGGGCACTCCTTGGGCGGGTACCTCGCCCTGGCCTTCGCGGCGACACGGCCGGGCGTCGCACAGGCCATCGTCGTGCTGAACACCGGCCCGGGTTTCCGCGACCCGGCCAAGCGCAACGAGTGGAACGAGCGCTCGCGACGAAACGCGCACCGCTTCGGGGTCCCCGTCCAGGTGACGACGATGAATCTGCAGGAGGATTCCGTCGTGATGGACCACCTCGCCGACATCTCCACGCCGACGCTCGTGCTCGCCGGAGGCGACGACCGGCCCGAGTACACCGGATCGGGCCAGTACCTGGAACGCAAGATGCCCGACGCCCGCCTCGTGGTCGTCGACGGCGGTGGCCACTCGATGCACGAGGACACCCACGCAGCACAGGTCGCCGACCTGATCGCCGGCTTCGTGGCCGACCTCGCCCCGCGCGAGCGATGAGCGAAAAGCCCGTATCAGGGCGCGTCGCTCATCGCTCGGCCATGTCGCGACGGTCGAGGGCAGCGGTTGCCACGAGGAGCAGAACGGCGGCGATCACCGTCAACACGACGAGGGGCAGCCAGGCCATCGGCGCCGCCGGCAGCGCAGGAACGTGCTCGAACGGCGAGAGGTTGCTGACCCACTGTGGGAGGTCGAGCACGGTCGCGAACATCGCCACGACGAACGCCCACGCCACCGCAGCCCATGCGGCGAGCGACCACTGAGGGAGCACGGCGTACAGCAGGGCGGCGATGCCGGCCAGCACCCACATCGCCGGGATCATCACGGCGCCCGCAGCGGCCAGCTCCGGTACCCGGCCGATGTCGCCGAGGACGAGTGCGGCGCTCGCACCCATCGCCAGCCCGCACACGAGCGCCAGCGTCACCGTGCCGACCAGGGCGACCGCCAGGTGGCTCCACGACCAACGCCGCCGGCTGACCGGCGCGGCCAGAACCGGATCGACACGGCCGGACAACTCTTCCGAACGCAGTCGCAGCACCGACGACACCGTGAAACCAGTCGCGAACAACGCCATGATCAACATGGCCGTCGACAAGAACGCGTCGGTGACCGAGCCCATCCCGAGTTGGGCGAAGAAGTCGGCCATGTCGGGGTTGTCCTCGAGGATCTGTTCGGCTTCGTCGGCCACGAGCCCGTAGAAGAACGCGAGCGCGGCCAGCCCGACCGCCCAACCGATGAGCATCCCACGCTGCAATCGCACCGCCAGTCCCAGCGGCGACGACAGTGCGGGCGTCGCCTCCCTGCGTCCCGGGCGCTGCCCGACCAGCCCGCTGCCGAAGTCGCGGCGGTCCTGCAACCATCCCGCAGCGACCACCGAGACCGCCGTCGCCGCCGTCGGCATCAGCAGCACCCACCAGCGCTCGTCGGCGAAGGCCCGGATGGCCTGCGCCCACCCGATCGGCGACGTCCACGACAGCACGCCGTTGCCGACGTCTCCGATCGCCCGCAGCGTGAACGCCGCACCGACGGCGGCGCCCGCGGCGGCGAGTGCGGCACGCGAGCCGCTGGCCACCTGCGCACCGATCGCGGCGACGCCGCCGAAGACCATGCCGACGCCGACCATCGATGCACCGAACGCCAGCGACCCGACCACCGGGAGTCCGGCGACCAGCAGGGCGACGACGTTGCCGACGGCGATGGCCACGTTGACCACCAGGGCGCCGATCATGGCCGCCGCCAGGGCAGCGTGACGTCCCACCGGCGCTGCCCGCACCAGCTCGGCTCGTTCGGTCTCCTCCTCGGTCCGCGTGTGCCGTACGACCATGAACACGCTCATCACCGACACCGCGATGAACAGCCACAGCGCCGTCTCGTTCATCACGACGGCGCCGACGGTGGGGTCGTCGAGGCCGTAGCCCGGACCGGCCTGGATGATCAACGCCGAGTTGCCGCGCACGGTGCGCGCGTAGCTCTCGAGCTCGGCGGGCGTCTGGTACAGCGCCACGACGCTGGACGCCGATACCGCCACCAACCCGACGAGTCCAACCAGCCACATGGCGGCACGGAACCGGTCGCGCCGCAGCACGAGCCACAGGAGCCGAAGCGTCCCGGTCAGCATCGGACGAGATCGCGACGGCGCCGACCGCGCCCGAATCGGCGCCTCTGCATGCACGGACTCGACGGTGAGGTCGCTCATGTCGCCTCTTCCTGTCGACCCACGGCGCCGTAGTGGCGCAGGAACAGCTCCTCGAGCGTCGGTGGCTTGCTGACCAGCGAACGGATCCCGTAGCTCGACAGATGGCGGATCGTCTCGTCGAGCGCGTGACCGTCGACGTCGAACCGAACGTGGCCGTCGTCGACTGCGATGTCGTGGACCCCGTCGATGGCATCGAGGCCGTCGAGCGGCCGCTCGGTCGACACGGTGATGCTCGTCCGTGTGAGATGGCGCATCTCGTCGAGCGTGCCGGTCTGGACGGCTCGACCCTGTCGGATGATCGTGACACGGTCGCAGAGCTTCTCGACCTCGGCCAGGATGTGGCTCGACAACAGTACGGTGCGGCCTTCACGCGTGGCGTCGAGGATGCAGTCCTGGAACACCGACTCCATCAGCGGGTCGAGCCCCGACGTGGGTTCGTCGAGCAACAGCAGCTCGGCGTCGGAGGACAGCCCTGCGATCAGCGCCACCTTCTGTCGATTCCCCTTGGAGTAGGTGCGGCTCTTCTTGGTGGGATCGAGCGCCAATTGCTCGATCAGCTCGTCGCGCCGCCGACGGTCGATGGCGCCGCCGTCGCCGCCCGTGCGGAGCCGGGCGAGCAGGTCGATGGTCTCACCGCCCGACAGGTTCGGCCACAGGTTGACGTCGCCGGGCACGTACGCGAGACGGCGGTGCAGCGCAACAGCGTCGTGCCACGGGTCACCGCCGAGGAGCTCCGCGGATCCGCGATCCGCTCGGAGCAGGCCCAGCAGGATCCGGATCGTGACGGTCTTGCCGGCGCCGTTCGGGCCGAGGAAGCCGTGCACCTCGCCGGTGTCGACGTGCAGATCCAGCCCGTCCAGCGCGCGGGTGGCGCCGAACGCCTTGTGCAGTCCCTCGATACGGATCGCCAACGGCATCGCACGTCCTTTCGCCGCCTCCAGTCTGTCAGGGACGCGACCAACACTCGACGGTCTTGGCGTTCTACCTACTGGTCGGTAGGCTACGAGGACCGGTATTGCCACGAGGAGGGCCATGTCCGCCACCGTCACCCGCACCAGCACCGACCGCGCCGCGATGATCGACACGCCGACCGGCCTCAAACCGGTCCTCGACGTCATCCCGGAGCACTGCTACCGACGATCGACCCTGCGAGGACTGCTGCTGTTCACGCGCGATGTCGTGATCTTCGCCCTCGCGGTGTGGGGCCTGCTCTCCACCGACAACCCGCTGCTGCTCGTCCCGCTGTGGTTGCTCGCTGGCATCTCCGTGGCCGGGCTCTTCGTGATCGGCCACGACGCCGCCCACGGTGCGTTGTTCGACTCGGCGCGGCTCAACGCAATGGTCGCCCGGGTGTCGATGCTGCCGTCACTGCACGCGGTCGAGGTCTGGGTGTTCGGCCACAACCGCGTCCACCACGGCCACACCCTCAAGCAGGGGCTCGACTTCGTGTGGCACCCGCTGACCGTCGAGCAGTACCGGGAACTCGGACGGTTCGGCCGGCTCCGGCACAAGCTCGAGTGGGGTCCGTTCGGCGCTGGCGCGTACTACCTCCGCGAAGTGTGGTGGAACAAGATGGTCCGGTTCACGCCGCCCACCCGTTGGGAGCGGCAGATGCGCCGCGACCAGGCGTTGGTCGCCGCGTATGCCGTCGCAGTGCTGGCGTTGCTCGTGGCATTCGACGGCACCGGCGGGATCTGGCAGTGGGTGAAGGTCGTCGTCGTGCCGTTCCTGCTGTTCTGCCAGACGATCGGCTGGGTGGTGCACGTGCACCACATCGCTCCCGAGATCCGGTGGTGGCCGCGCCGCGAGTGGAACCGCTTCCGGGGCCAGGTCGAGGGCACCACTGTCCTCTGGGGACCGCCGGGCTGGGACTTCTTCTTCCACTGGATCATGGTGCACCTGCCGCACCACGTTGACATGCGGGTGCCGTGCTACCGGCTGCCCGAGGCCGCCCGAGCGATCGCCGAGGCGTTCCCGGACCAGGTCGACGAGCGGCCGATCCGCCTGCGCGACTACCTGGCGTCGACGAAGGCGTGCAAGCTGCACGACTTCGAGAACGGCACCTGGCACCGCTACCCGGCGTGAACGCCGAGCACGCGGACACTCATCGCAACCGGTCCCTCGCCTCGCGTTTCGATCTGGCCAGGTCGATGCGCTGCGGGAGCTCCTTGTAGAAGGCGTCGAGGGGATAGCAGCCCGACACGAGTCCGGCGCGCGGCGCCGTCGTACAGTCGCTGAACGTCCGACAGATCAGCCCCCGTTGGAGCGGCCGACCCGCCAGTACGTCGGCAGCGAGCTCGGGGTACGACAGGATCATCCGGCCCAGGCCCACCACCGAGGTGCCGCCGCCGGTGACGACGGCCTGGCCGACATGGGCGAGCCAGTCCTGCAGGTAGGAGTAGCCCGAGCCGACGATCGTGAGCTCCGGATGGCCCTGCGTGAGTTCGGCGGTCACCGCCAGCTGGCGGGCGACGCCGACGAGAGGATCCTCAGGCGGTTGGTAGCCGTCGGACGGCGGGAAGTAGGCGGGCCGCTGAATGTGCGGGTTGTAGTACGGGCTGCCGGCGGTGACGCTGACCAGGCCGATGCCGAGTTCGGCGAACACGTCGAGCAGGGCGTGCGCCTCGGCGAGGTCGATGCCGAGCCCGCTCCCGTCGCCTCCGAACGCGTACCGGTAGGAACCCGACGACTCCGGTGTGCCCACTCCCCCGTCGCCCGGCACGAACGGAACCGTGTCGAACGCCGACAGACGCACGGCGACGCCGAGACCGGGCGCCCGTTCCCGGATGCCGGCGACGACCGTGCGGAGGAAGCCGGTGCGGCCGAGCAGGTCGCCGCCGTACCGGCCGTCACGGTCGTATCCGCTCAGCAGCTCGTGGAGCAGGTAGCCGTGACAGTGCTTGACGTCGACGAAGTCGAACCCGGCCTGTTCTGCCAGCACCGCGGCGTCGACGTAGTCGGCGGCGAGCCCGTCCAGTTCGTCGTCGGTCAACACCGCTGCCGCGTCGACGTCGACGCGACGGTCGAGCAACGGGTGCTGGTAGGCGGTGCGTGGGCGCGGTGACCCGTCGGGTCGCGACCAGCGACCCGAGTGGGTGAGTTGCAGGCCGCTCACCTGCGCCGGGTCGAGGAGCTGGCGCAGCGCCGCCAGGTCGTCGACCGTGCGGTCGTCGACGATGAGCTGGTGCGGGTTGGCCCGCCCGTCGGCACGGACCGCAGTGGCCTCACCCCACACCAGCCCGCAGCCGCTCGTGCCGAACCGCCGCCACCGCCGGCGCACGAGATCGGTGGGGCGGCCGTCGACGGTGCCGTCCCAGCCCTCCATCGGCAGCACGGCGAAACGGTTCTGCGCCGTCATCGTTCCGGCGCTGGCGTCGCGTATGACGATCGGCGTTCCGAGCGCGCCGGCGGGATCGATCGCGTCGTCGATGGGGAGGTCGATGCCGAGTTCGCCACAGTGGTCGCGGAACGCCTCGACCGTGTGGAGACGCTTCACCTGGGTCCACCGCCCGCTCACCGAGGATCCTCCCGGGCCCACACCTCGAGACGCTGCACGATGTCGGCAAGCACCGCTCGGTCGGAGTCGGGACGTCGGGGCACACCCGCCGGGACGGTGCTCGACGACGCCCAACCGCGCAACTCGAAACACATCGCCGCGTCGTGGCGGTAGCCCGGAACCGGCGCTCGGAACGTGAAGTGGCCGAGATACTGCAGGAGGTCGTTCAACTCGTGGAACCCGGGGTCGCCGTCCGACCACATCCGGTCGCGCATCGCGAACGCCTCGGGAGCGAACGTCGACAGACCGAGCAGGTAGTCCGAGCCGTACATCACCATGTCGATCGCCAGATCGTTGCCGGTGAAGACCTGGAAGTCGGGACGCATGCGGTCGCGCACAGCCAGCCGGTCCCACTCGAGCTTTCGACTCAACGACGAGTGCTTGGCGCCGACGCACGACGGGATCTCGATCATCGCGGCGTAGGCGTCGAGCGAGGGAATGCGACCGTACGGCACGAACATCGGTCCCAGTTCGAAGCCGATGAACCGGCCGACACGGTCTCCGATCGCAGCGAGCGCACGAATCCATCCGTCGTCGTCGAGCGCATTCAACCCGTAGGACGGGAAGATCACCGGGGTGCCGCCACGCGACTCGATCGCTTCGCATGCGACGACGTAGCCGCCGAGATCGAAGGTGCAGCTCGGCGTGTCGGGCACGAAGGCGCCCGCCACGAAGCGGTCGCCGGCCACCGCGGCGGCGAGATCGAGCACGTCGGACTTCTGGGTGTCATCGAGGAGCTGCACGTAACCGGTGTCCATGTTGATGGCGGGGACGAGCCCGGCCTCGAGGGTGCGAACGAGGTGTGCTTCGGTCGCCGCCCAGTCGATCGATCCGTCCTGCGTGAACGGCAGCAGCACCGCCGACATCCCGGTGATCGTCCGCCCGGGTCTCATCCGGGCGATCACGTCGGCTTCGGTCGGACGGTCGCTGTCGGCACTCACTGCTCCGGAGTGTGCCACGCCGGCGGGCGACACCACGGTGACGGCCGACTCGACGTCCGCGCACGATCCACCACCCGAACGCCCGGGGCTGCAACAGTTCGCCGATGTCCAGCGCATCCAGCATGCCCAGCGCCGACCGGTACCGCCAGGTCGCGCAGATCCTTCACGACGTCGCCAAGCCGATGCGGGTGCTGTCGGCGCTCGCCTGGCCCAGCGAGGTTCGCGAGGAGTTCCTCGCCGGTGGGGCCCAACGGATGCCCGAGCCCGAGTACTCCCCCATCGACCCGGCGCCGGTCCTCGACGCGGTCGATGCGGCGCGGGCTCTGCTCCAGCCTGGCGATGTCGTCGACGACTGGCTCGGCCGCGAGGCCGACGCGATCGGGACGACCGCGCTCATGCTCGCCACCCGAGAGACACCGGCATTCTTCGAACACAGCCGCGCCCTCTACGGCGTCCCGGACCAACCGCTGCGGTTCGATCCGGCAACTCCTCTGGAGCTCGCACAGCGGGTGCATCAGGCGCTCGAAGAGCTCCACGACGTCGACCTCGTGCCCCCGGTGGTGCGCTCACGCACTGGCGAGCAGGTCGCGGCGTTCATCCGCAGCGAGGTGGAGGAGCACTTCGGCGACGCTGCTCCCGAGGTCGTACTGGTCGATGAACTCTCGGCCAATGCCACCGCGACGACCAGCCGCATCAGGATCCGACGCGGAGCGAAGTTCACCACCAAGGACGCCGCCCAGCTGCTCAACCACGAGGCGTTCATCCACGTCGGCACCGGTCTGAACGGACGCACCCAGACCGACATCCCGATCCTGGCGGTCGGCCACCCGGGAACCACCCGCACCCAGGAGGGTCTGGCGGTGTACTCCGAATACGTGTCGGGGACGCTCGGACTCGACCGGCTACGCCGGTTGGCGGACCGCATCGTCGCCGTGCAGCACGTCGTCGACGGCGCCGACTTCATCGAGCTCTACCGCTGGTTCGAGGAGCGCACAGCGAACCCCGAACAGGCATTCGAGTCGACGCGCCGCATCTTCCGCGGCGCACCGATGACCGGCGGCGCTCCGTTCACGAAGGACTGCGCCTACCTGTCCGGCTACCTGTCGGTGACCACGTTCATCCGCGCCGCATTCCAGGCGGGTCGCGCCGACACGCTGGCGTTGCTGTTCTCGGGCAAGCTCGACCTGTTCGCCGTTCCCGCGCTCAGCGAACTGCGCAGCCAGGGTCTGGTGAAGCCGGGCCGATTCCTGCCTCCGTGGGCGTCGGATCCCGGTTGGGTGCTCGCACACCTCACCCTCAACTCGTTCCTGTCGAACATCGACCTCACCGCGGTCAGCGACGCGATGGCCGATCTCCTCGAGCACTGCCCGAGGGTCGACATCGAATTCCCGGTGGCCACGCGCTGACGCCGGCCTCGGGAGCCGCGTGCCGCTCGGTCAGTGGCGGCTGTCGCGCAGGTGCTTGTTGTTGCGCGGTTCGCTCCTGGTCTTCATGTCGGTGATCTGTCGGATCATCTCGTCGCGGACCTCGTTGAGCGCATGGACGAAATCGGTGCTCGACGACGTCGCGACGAGGGGGTCGTGGCCGTCGATCTTCACATCGAGGGTGACGTGTTGGCTCCTGGTGTCACGCTCCTTCACGAACAGCTGCAGCGACACCGTCCCTGCGTCGAACGACCGCAGCCGAGCGTCGAGCTTGGCCCAGTGATCGACGATCAGGTCGAATTCGCCATCGTGAATGTCGCCGTGCAGGCTGAGGCTGTCGGCCACGGTGGCCGGATGTTGGTTCGTCATCAACGACTCCCTCTCGTCGGAGCGGGATCGGGCCGGGAGCCCGTCCCTGTCCACATTGTTCCTCAGGACCGCACGACCTGCCCAAACGGCGGCGCTCAGCCGAGGTCATGCGGCCCGGCGCCGAGGTACCCCTTCCCGGCCCGGATCGTCCCGCCCCAGGGCGCGAGGAGTTCGAACAGCTCCTCGGCGTCGTCACCCAGCGCGTCGAGTGCGGGGCGCATCTGCTCGTCGGTGGCGACCTCGATCTGTTCGCGTGCGTGGCGGCCCTGCTGGGACAGATGGGTGTCCGCTCCGGTGCCCTCGAGGTAGCCCAGATCCCTGAGGTGGTGCTCGGAGCGATCGAAGTCGTCGGCGGTCCAGCCCCGCGTGCGGCTGTAGCTCCTCGTCGGCATGCCCCAGGACAGCTCGGTGAGCATGCCGATGTCGGTGGGTCCGAGTCCTGCGGCCATCCAGGAGGCGTTGTGGCAGTCCCCTCGGTACTCGCGCAGGAAGTCACCCAGATGCCACACCGCGGCAAGCGGCTCGTCGGAGGCGGGGAGCGCCGCAACACCCGCCGCCAGATGGCGGCCGTTGATCGGCAGCACGGCGGCGGCGCGCTGCACCAGTTCCAGGATCCTGTCGACCCCGTCGGGGCGCTCGCCGAGGAGCCGTCGCAGCTGTGCGACGGCGCCGTCGGCACGCGCGGCGCGGATGGTGTCGGCGTCGGTCCGGGTCCACGCCAGGCGCACGGCCGGCACGACGACCGATGCACTGAAGACGCCGAACGCGGCGGCGATCACCTCACCCGGCACCTGACCGAGCAGGCTTCCTCGGCTGGCGAAGTAGGCGGGGCCGTCGGGCAGGGCGACCCCGCCGGCCTCACGCAGGCTCGGATCGAAGCCGAGCGCCACGTAGTTCGCATGACATTCGGGCGAGAAGTACACCTGTCCGACGACCGGTTCGAGCACGGATCCGAGTCGCCGAGCCTGGTGTGAGTGCGTCGAGATCTCCATGGACGGTCACCGTACGCGCCGACCCACTCGTGGCCGTCAGCGCGACGGCGGTCCGTCGCCGCTGGCGGCACTGAGTACCGTCGGCGCATGTCCGAACGAATCGTCGCCCTCGTCCACGGCAACCCGGAGACCGCAGCGATCTGGGGGCCGCTCACCGGCGCACTGCGCTCGAGGGGCATCGGCGAGATCGTCAGCCTTTCGCCGCCCGGCTTCGGCGCCCCGCTCCCCGACGGTTTCGATCCCACGATGGATGCCTACGCCGACTGGCTGGTCGGCGAACTCGAGTCGATCCGCGCCACCGGCGCCGACATCGATCTGCTCGGCCACGACTGGGGCGCCGGTCACGTGTACGGCGCCGTCGCCCGCCGGCCCGACCTCGTCCGGACATGGGCGGGCGACATCGCCGGCGTCCTGCACACCGAGTACGTCTGGCACGACATGGCGCAGGCGTGGCAGACACCGGAACTGGGAGAGCAGGCCGTCGCCGGGATCACCGAGGCGAGCCTCGAGGATCGCATCGCCCTGTTCGTCGGACTCGGGCTCCCGGACGACATCGCCGCCGAACTCGCCGAGGGCGCCGACGCGACGATGGGCCGCTGCATCCTGCGGCTGTACCGCACGGGAGCACAGCCGGCGGTGGGACTGCTCGGCGACCGACTGGCAGCAATGGATCTGCCACCCGGCCTGATCGTCGACGCCGAGCTCGACGCATACATCTCCTCGGCGTTGTCGAACGCCGTTGCGGAACGGCTCGGTACCGAGATGCTCCACCTCCCGGCCCGTGGTCACTGGTGGATGGTCACCGACGTCGACCCGGTCGCCGACGCCCTCACCGCCTTCTGGTCATCGCACTGAACTGCCACCGGGTCCCGGTTCACTCGACGGGGAGGCCGAGATTGCGCGCGATGACGAGACGTTGGATCTCGCTGGTGCCTTCGCCGACCTCGAGGATCTTGGCGTCACGGTAGAACCGGACGATCGGTGTCTCCTCCATGAATCCCATCCCGCCGAACACCTGCGTCGCGAGGCGGGCGGCGTCCATGGCTGCCTCCGTCGAGTAGAGCTTCGCCATCGCCGCCGCCTGGCCGATCGGACGGCCCTGGTCCTTCAGCCACGCCGCCTTGTAGGTCAGGTTGTGGGCATTCTCCACCTGCACCGCAAGATCGGACAGTTGGAACGCCAGCCCCTGGAAGCGGCCGATCGGTCCACCGAATGCATGCCGCTGCTGCGCGTACTCGACCGACGCATCCAGACACGCTCTCGCCGAACCCAGCGCCAGCGCAGAGATGGCGATGCGACCGTCGTCGAGGATCGACAGGAAGTTGCGGAAGCCCTGCCCGGGCGCACCGAGAAGGTGCTCCGCCGGGACCCGGCAATCGACGAACGTGATCCCATGGGTGTCGCTGGCGTGCCAACCGAGCTTGTCGTAGGCCGGCTCGATGATCATCCCCGGCGTGCCCGCCGGAACGACGAACGCCGAGATGCCCTCGTCGGTGCGTGCCGTGACCGTCACCACCGAGGTGATCTCGGTCCCACAGTTGGTGATGAACGCCTTCGAGCCGTCGAGCACCCATTCGTCGCCGTCGAGCACGGCCCGGGTGCGGGTCGCCCCCGCATCGGAGCCGCCATCCGGTTCGGTGAGCCCGAATGCACCCAACGTTCGCCCGGCGACGAGATCGGGGAGCCACTGGTCGCGCTGGTCGTCGGTACCGAACCGGAAGATCGGGTTGGCGCCGAGCCCGACACCTGCCGACAGCGTGATGCCCATCGACTGATCGACGCGTCCCAGCTCCTCGATGGCGACGCACAACGACACGAAGTCACCGCCGCCACCACCCCAGCGTTCCGGGAACACGATGCCGAACAGTCCCAGTTCGCCCATCGCGTGGACCACGTCGACCGGGAGATGACACGTCCGGTCCCAGTCGGCGGCGTGCGGCGCAATCCGGCTCTCGGCGAACTCGCGGACGGTCGCGCGCAGCAGTTCGTGGTCGTCGCTCAGTTCCCAGCTCATCGGGTGCGACGCTACTGGCCACGCCGCGGCGGACACGGTGCCTAACGTGGCGGCGTGACCCGGCACTCGTTGGTCCTCGCATCCGGAGCGCTGATGATCCTCACCGCCTGCGCCGGGCGCTCCGCAGCGGTGTCGGACGCCGACGCCGACGCGACCCCTGCGCCGGCGCCGACCACGACGATCACACCCAGGATCACCACGACGACGACAGCGTCGCCGACGACGACCACGCCATCCACGACCACGTCGACCACCACGACCACATCGACGACCACGACCACGACGACCACCACCACGGTTCCGGTGCCGGTGCTCGAGAGGACGAACCGGGTCGTCGACGAACTGGCCGCAGCGAACGCAGCGGTGTCGCTGACGGTCGTTCGCGACGGCCGGTACGTCCTCCAGCGCGCCTCGGGTACTGCGATCGACGGGACGGCCGCCACATCCGACTCGCCGATGGTGGTCGCCAGCATCAGCAAACTCCTGACGTCGCTGATGATCGCCCGGCTGCACCAGGCCGGTTCGATCGACGTCGACGCACCGATGCCATGGGCCGACCTTGCCGTCCCGATCCACACCGAGTGGGAGAGCGTGACCGTGCGCGAGTTGCTCACCCACACCTCCGGCATACCCGTCGTACGCTCGGCCTGGTTCGACGGCGACATCGACTGTGCCGCATTCCTCCCGTTCCTGCTCGGCCAGCCACCGTCCGCCACGCGAGGTCGCTGGACGTATTCGAACGGGAACTACTGCGCCCTCGGGCTGCTCGTCGAACACACCACCGGAATACGGCTCGACCGGGCGGCGCAGTCACTCCTGTTCGACCCGCTCGACCGCTCCGGCGTCCACCTCACGACCGACGGGCAACTGCCGACCGACATCGAGTACCGGCTCGGCGTTGCGAGACTGTCACGACTCGGCGGCGCCGGAACCTTCATCGTGTCGACCGACGACATCGCGGCGGCGCTCGCTGCCGTCACGCCCCTCGAACAGGAGGTGATGGCCTGGCCCGCCGTCTTCGCCGACCAGTACGGGTGGGGTCACACCGGCACGATCGACGATGCGGTCGCGTGCGCCTGGGTGCTCGAAGGCGGTCGGACGGTCGTGGCCGCCACGGTCGCCGGTCCCACACCTGCGACCGGTGGGCTGGTGTGCGATCGCGTGGTGCCGGCGGTCGGAGACGACCTGGGCATCGGCCAGGGTCGGCCCGACCGATCCCCTCCCTGAACGTCGATCAGTCGAGTTCCCAACGCTGACGAGCGGCGACGATCGTCGGCAGGCCGATGTCGCCGGTCGAAGCCTCCTCGGGCCGGTACGACTCGCCGATCAGGGCCGACAGGGTCGACCCGGTCGAACGTGACAGCGCCTCGAAGTCGTAGCCACCTTCCAACACCACCACGGTGCGGCGCGCGGGAGCGAGCTGCTGCAACCTGATTGCGAGGTCGGCGTAGTCCGCAGCGGTCAACTCGAGACCTGCCAGCGGATCATTGCGATGCGCGTCGAACCCGGCGGAGATGAAGAGCCAGTCGGGAGCGAACCGCTCGACGACCGGCGCGATCACCTCGTCGACGGCTCGTCGGTACACGTCGCCGCGGGTGCCGGCAGGGAACGGCAGGTTGAGGTTCGACATCGGCGCCGCAGGGCCGCCGGTCTCGTCAGCGCGGCCGCTGCCGGGATACAACGGATACTCGTGCGTGGAGACGTACAGCACGTCGGGGTCGTCGTAGAAGATGTCCTGGGTGCCGTTGCCGTGGTGGACGTCCCAGTCGACGATCGCGACCCGCCGGCCATCGGCAGCCAACTTCGCCGCCGCCACTGCGACGTTGTTGACCAGACAGAAGCCCATCGCCCGATCCGGGACCGCATGGTGGCCGGGAGGACGACCGGCCGCGAAGGCGACGTCACACGTGCCGGCGTCGAGCGCATCGACGGCATCGAGGACCGCTCCGGCCGCACGCAACGCCGTCGTCCACGAACCGGGAGCCGCGAAGGTGTCGGGATCGAGGTCGCCGCCGCCGCGCTCGCAGAACCGCTCGAGCTGCGAGACGTAGCTGGATGTGTGCACCCGTTCGAGATCGGCGACCGTGGCCAGTCGAGGCTCACGGAACTCGACGGCGTCGAGCAGCCCGGCCTCCGAGATCCCCGCCAACGATGCACGCAGTCGTCCCGGACGTTCAGGGTGCCAGTCGGGCGTGGTGTGCTGGTCGAGTTCGGCGTTGGCGAAGACGGTGATGGGCGCTGCCACGGGATCCACACTATGCACCTCTGCGGCAACCACAACAGACGTCGCGACGGTGTCCCCACCGACTGGTGGAGATGACATGCTGGAATGGTGAGCACTGAGTCGGACTCCGAGTCCCCCTGGGCGTCCACGGTGGTCCTCGGCAACGGTGACACCGTCTTCATCCGCCCCCTGACACCCGACGATCGGCCCGCCCTCGCTGCGTTCCACCAGCGGCAGTCGCCCGACAGCATCTACCGCCGCTTCTTCTCGCCGAAGCCCGAACTCTCCGAGAAGGAGCTGCTCCACTTCACCTCCGTCGACATGGTCGACCGGGCCGCACTCGCCGTCGAGTCACACGACGAGTTCATCGCGTGGGCGAGCTACGAACGCTGGCCGGGCCGCAACGAAGCGGAAGCGGCCTTCATGGTCGACGACGCCCATCAGGGATCGGGCATCGCCACACTGCTGCTCGAACATCTCGCCGCCATCGCCCGCAGCAACGGCATCGAGCGGTTCACCGCCGAGGTCCTCGGCGACAACCGCGCCATGCTGGCCGTGTTCGCCAAGTCGGGCTGGCCGTTGCAGCGGCGGTTCGATTCGGGTGTCGTCGACCTCGACTGGGAGTTGGCCGACACCGACCAGTTCCTCGACAGCGTCGAGCGACGCGAGCAACGCGCCGACTCGCGCGCCGTCGCTCGGATCCTGCTTCCCCGCGCGATCGCCGTGATCGGTGCCTCTGAGCGACCGGGATCGGTCGGCGACGCGATCTGGCGCAACGTCGCCGGCAGTGTCGACATCCCGATCCACGCCGTCAACCCGAACCATGACCACATCCACGGCCATCCGTGCTGCCGTACGATCGACCAGCTTCCCGACGAGGTCTCGCTCGCGATCGTCGCGGTACCGGCCCGTGATCTCGACGCCACGATCGACGCCTGCATCGCCAAGCGGATGCGCGGCGCCGTGATCGTGACCTCGGTCGACGGCACGGACATCGACGTCCCCGCGATGATCACACGCGCCCGACGCAACGGGCTGCGCATCATCGGCCCGTCGAGCATGGGGATCGCATCACCACGACCCGAGACCCGGCTGCAGGCCGCCCTGGTCGACGTCTCGCTGCCGCCGGGCGGTCTGGCGATCTCGATGCAGTCGGGTTCGCTCGGCGGATCGTTCCTGCGCAAGGCGCGCGATGTCAGCCTCGGCGTGTCGTGGTTCGTGTCGCTCGGCGACAAGAGCGACATCTCGGCGAACGACCTGCTGCAGTTCTGGGAACAGGACGACAACACGACGGTGATCGCGATGTACACCGAGTCGTTCGGCAATCCGCGCAAGTTCGCCCGCATCGCCCGCCGGGTGTCACGGACCAAGCCCATCGTGGCCGTACGTACCGGCGCCGCCGCGACCGGCGAGATGGGCGGCGCGCTCTACCAACAGGCCGGCCTGATCGAGGTACCCACGGTGCCGGCGCTGCTCGAGACCGTTCGGGTGATGGCGACGCAGCCGGCCCTCGAAGGGCCGCACGTCGCCCTCGTCACCAACTCACGCAGTCCCGGGACGCTCGCACGGGCGGCGCTCGCATCGGCCGGACTGATCGCCGTCGACGGACCAATGCCACTCGACTGGAGCGCGACTGCCGCCGACTATCCCGCGGCGATCCGAGCCGCACTGGCCAGCGACTCGGTCGACGGCGTGCTGGTCATCTATGCGCCGGCCGTCGCCGAGGATGTCGATGCCGCCGCGCGCGACATCGACGCTGCCGCCGCCGGCGCGAGCAAGCCGGTGATCGCCGTCCTGCTCGGCGGCGCAGACGGCCCCGTGGTCCCAGGCTCTCCGGTTCCGACATTCACGTTCCCGGAACAGGCAGCGGCGGTGCTCGGCCGCTCACATGCCTACGCGCGGTGGCGGCGCGAGGAGGCCGAGGCGCCACCCGAGGTCGCTCGGCCGGTCAACCCTGCAGCTGCCGAGGCGATCATCAACGAGGCAGTCGGCGAGGCGCTGTCCGAGGTCGAGATCGACCTCGACACCAAGCGACGCCTGCTCGCCACCTATGGCCTCGAGATGTCGCGGGCCGTGGAGTCCGATCCCGACCACGCCATCCTCGATGCCCACGACATCGGCTATCCGGTCGCGGTCAAGGCGGTCCGGCGACGTCCGGGTCGATCGGCGCGCGCCGGCGTGGCACTGGATCTCTCGGCCGACGACGACGTGGCCGAAGCGATCCAGATCATGCGCGAGTCGCTCGGCGACGACGCACAGGACCTCATCGTCCAGGCGATGACCGCACCGGGCGTCGACGTCCGCATCCGATGCGAACACGACGACCGTCTCGGAGCGATCGTGTCGGTCGGTCTCGGCGGCGCCCAGGCCGATGCGATCGACGACCGCACCAGCCGGTTGGCGCCGGTGTCACCGGCGAGCGCGGCGGCGATGCTGACCGAGACCCGCCTCACCGCTGCGCTCGACAGTGCCGGCTTCGACTCGTCGGCACTGGTCGACGCCGTCGTGGCCGCGGCGCAGCTGGCATCGGACCATCCCGGTATCGCCGCCCTCGATCTCAACCCGGTGATCGTCTCCGAAGCCGGCGCCGTGGTCACCGACGCAGTGATCCGTCTGCTTCCCCACGTCACCGGTGACGGCCCGCTGCGCCGACTCGACTGATCGGGCGACGATGCCCACTCATCGGCCACAATGAGCGCGTGAATCCGGGCATCGTCGTTCCGCTGGTCGTGCTGCCGATCGCGCTGGTCGTCGTCTTCATCTGGTATCGACGATCGATCGCTGACATGCGCGCCGAACAGGCGAAGCCGATCTCCGGCCTCCGTCTCACCGCCGAGGCACTGCACCGCGCACCGTCGCCACCCTGGCGGATCGTCTACGAGATCGGCGGTGCGCTCGGCGACGTCGACCACGTGCTCGTCGGTCCGTCCGGCGTGACGGCCATCACCACCCTGGTCGCCGACCGTCCGCGTCCCGAGCGGTTGCTCGAGGCTCGCAGGGAAGCGCAACTGGTGGGCGACGCGGCGATCACCCGTGGACCGCTCGACGAGCTGTTGCGGCCCGTCGGACACTCGTGCGATCGGTCGGCCCAGGTCTACTGGGGCGCCCCGGACCCCAGACGGCCCGCGGCCGACGAGCTGGTGCACGGCAGCCTGCTGATCGAGGGCCAACGGCTCGGCGAGTGGATGGTCGAGGCCGCCGGACAACGACCCGAACGGCTCGATCCGGACCGTATCGACCTGGTGTGGCGCACGATCTCGGTCGGTATCGGACGACCGGATCCGCTCCGGTGAAGCCGCCCGGCCCGCGCACTAGCGTGCTGGCATGGCCTCCCCCGACGAGTTCACCGGACCGACCACCGAGCTGCTGCAGTCGCTGATCCGCAACGCCTGCGTCAACGACGGCACCCCGGACTCCGGCAACGAGACCCGCAACTCCGACCTGCTCGTGACCTACCTGGAGGGCGCCGGCCTGGATGTGCAGCGCTTCACCCCGCGGGACGGTCGCGACTCGATGGTGGCGCGCATCGAGGGATCCGATCCCGATGCGCCGTCGCTGTGCCTGATGGGCCACACCGACGTGGTGCCCGTCAACCCCGACGGCTGGCGCGAGGATCCGTTCGGCGGCGAGGTGATCGACGGCGAGGTCTGGGGTCGTGGCGCGGTCGACATGCTGAACCTCACCTCGTCGATGGCCGTCGCCTTCCGTCGACTCGCCACCGAGGGCTTCCGACCGAAGGGCGACCTGATCTACTTCGGTGTCGGCGACGAGGAGGCCGGCGGCGTGTGGGGTGCCGAGTGGATGGTCGAGCACCACTGGGATGCCATCGCCGCCGACTACGTGCTGACCGAGCTCGGCGGCTGGTCGAGCACCGACGATCACGGCCACCGCACGGTGACGGTCAACGTCGGCGAGAAGGGACTCGCGTGGCGACGGCTGCGCGTGCACGGTACGCCCGGACACGGATCGATGCCGTTCGGCGCCGACAATGCGGTGATCAAAGCCGCCGAGATCGTTCGCCGCCTGTCGCAGTACCAACCGGCTGCCCACATCGACGACCTCTGGCGCACGCAGGTCGCCGCGATGAATCTCCCGGACGAGGTCCGTGACGGTCTGCTGTCGAGCGAGACGATCATGGCCACCATCGAAACGCTGCCGGTCCCGGTCGCCCGACGCTGTCACGCGGAGACCCACACCACCTTCTCCCCCAACGTCGTGCACGGTGGCCAGAAGACCAACACGATCCCCGACGTCGTCGACATCGATGTCGACATCCGCACCGTGCCCGGCACGACGCGCGCCGACGTCGAGTCGATGCTGCGCGAGGCGCTCGGCGACATGTTCGACCACGTCGACATCACCGTGTTGCAACACAGCGACCCGACCTCATGCGACTTCGGTGCCTCGAACCCGCTCTGGGAGACCGTCACCAAGCACACCCAGGTCGCCTACCCCGGCGCGCAGCTCGTGCCGGGTCTCATCGTCGGGGGCACCGATGCCCGCTTCTATCGCGAGCGCGGCATGACGGCCTACGGTGCCGGCTTGTACTCGGCGAACATGGACTTCTCGACGTTCGGTTCGCGCTTCCACGGCAACGACGAGCGCATCGACGTCGAGTCGCTCGGACTGTCGGGCAACTACTTCTACGGCATCGCCAAGGACCTCGTCGGCTGACACCGGCGACGCGACTCAGCGGAACAGGTCGCGTTCGGAGTCACGGAGCACCGGCGCCATCGTGGCGGTGTCGTCGGTGGCCCAGTCGTAGCCGCGGATCACGGCGACGGGAACCCTACTGGTGTTGCCCTTGACCAGCTCGGCTGCGGCCGTGAGTTCGTCGACGCTACAGATCTCCTGCACCCTGAACTCGTGGCCGTGCGGGTCGATCTCGCCGATGTAGCTGCGCAACGGATGGATTCCGGCGACGCCGATGGCGATGTCGGTCTGGCCCTCGCGCCAAGGACGCCCGAACGTGTCGCTGATCACCACGGCCACGTCCACACCGAGTTCGGCGAAACGAGAACGGAAACGACGGGCCGAGGCGTCGGAGTCCTTCGGCAGGACGAGTACGCGTCCGTGAGCCCCGCTCGACGACTGGTCGACACCAGCGTTCGCACAGCAGAACCCGTGAAGCGTCTCGGTGATCAGGACAGGACCGATCTGGCGGATGATCCGCTTCGACTCGCGGAGCACCACTTCCACCACGCGCGGGTCCTTGTCCCATCGGTCCGCCCATGACCGGGCGAAAGTCGAGGGCTCGACGTCGTCGAGTTCGATCGCACATCCTTCGGCCTTCGACACGATCTTGGACGTGATCACCACGATGTCACGGTCGGTGAGCGGCTGGCCGTTCGCGAGAGATGCCTCGAGTATCTGCGCAGGGAGGTCGTCGCCCGGCTCGATCTCGGGGAGCCCGCCGACCCCGACGACTTCCAGGCGGGCCATCGTCAGTCGGACAGGCCGTCGAGGAACGCAAGGATCGCATCGTTCACCGGTCCGGGGTTGGTGAGGTTCGCGGCATGGGCGCCGCCCACCTTCACGACACCATCGCAGCCGGCAAGACCTGCGGCGAGCGCCTCGGCCTTGTCCATCGAGATCGACACGTCCTCGGTGCCGTGGACCACGAGCGCCGGACAGGTGATCTCACCGAGTCGTCTGGTGATGTCGTCGCGAGACATCAGGGTGGCGAACGGTTGCAGGAAGAACTCCTTCGGTCGTTGCTTCCACTTGGCGGTCCAGACGGGGTTCACCTCGGGGTCCGAGATGATCAGTCCGGCCACGGCGTCGACGAGCTCGTCCACCGGACCGGCTGCGAGCCAGGTGTCACGCATGCCCTCGTAGGCCGGCACGACGTCGGGGTCCTCGACGCCGGCCTGGGTGTCGAGCAGGATCAAGCCCCGCACCCGGTCGGGTGCCGTCAATGCCACCCGGAGCGCAAGGAAGCCGCCCTGGCTCATCCCGCCGACCACGGCACGTTCGATGCCGAGATGGTCGAGCAGACCGAGACAGTCGGCGGCCGAGTGCCAGTAGGTGAACGGCTCGCCGTCGTACTCGGTGAGGCCGAAGCCCCGTTCGTCCCAGGTGATCACTCGATACCGGTCGCGTAGTGCCGCGACCTGGTGGACGAACATCTCGTGGTCCATCAGGAATCCGTGGGCGAGGATGACGGCGGGTGCATCGCCGCCGGTGTCCTCGAAGTAGATCCGTTGCCCGTTGACGTCGGCGTGCGGCATGGGCGAACGGTACCCCATCGGCCAACATGGGGCGATGGCGAACGATGGCTCTGCCCGAGACGACACCGTGTCCGACATCTTCGATCCGTCGGCCTGGACCGGCGTCGAGGGATTCGACTTCACCGACATCACGTATCACCGTGCGGTCGATGCGGGCGTGGTGCGCATCGCGTTCCACCGGCCGGAGATCCGCAACGCATTTCGACCGCACACGGTCGACGAGCTCTACACCGCGCTCGACCATGCCCGCATGTCCACCGACGTCGGCTGCGTGCTGCTCACCGGCAACGGTCCCTCGCCGAAGGACGGTGGCTGGGCCTTCTGTTCCGGGGGCGATCAGCGCATCCGTGGCAAGGACGGCTACAAGTACGCCGCCGACGAGACCGCCGACTCGATCGAGCCCGGCCGTGCCGGCCGTCTCCACATCCTCGAGGTGCAACGGCTGATCCGCTTCATGCCGAAGGTCGTGATCTGCGTCGTGCCGGGCTGGGCGGCGGGCGGCGGGCATTCGCTGCACGTGGTGTCCGACCTCACGCTTGCCAGCACCGAGCACGCCCGATTCAAGCAGACCGACGCCGACGTGGCCAGCTTCGACGGTGGCTTCGGATCCGCCTACCTCGCCCGCCAGGTCGGCCAGAAGTTCGCCCGCGAGATCTTCTTCCTGGGGCGCGAGTACACCGCCGATCAGATGGTGGCGATGGGTGCGGTCAACGCGTCGATCCCCCACGCCGATCTCGAGGCCACCGCACTGCAGTGGGGTCGTGAGATCTGCGCGAAGAGTCCCACTGCGCAGCGGATGCTCAAGTTCTCGTTCAACCTGATCGACGATGGTCTCGTCGGCCAGCAGGTCTTCGCCGGCGAGGCCACCCGGCTCGCCTACGGCACCGACGAGGCCCAGGAGGGACGCGACAGCTTCCTGGAGAAGCGCCCTCCCGACTGGTCGCCCTACCCCTACCACTTCTGATGCACCCTCCTCACGTGCCACCCCCACGGGCACACCCGGCGCCGGCACACCCACGTTTGTGTTGCATTCCGGGTGGGCCGCCCCACCGGAATCTGCACACAAACGGTCTGGGGGACGGACGGTGGGGGTGATCCGGATCGAGGATCCGGACGATCCCCGCTACCGCCAGTTCCGGCTGAGCGAGCGCGGGCTGGCGAGTCGGGCCGACAAACGCGACGACGCCGGAGCCGGGATGTTCCTCGCCGAGGGCGACCTGGTCGTCGAACGGGCGCTGGACGCCGGCTGCCGACCGGTGGCGGCGCTCGTCGACATCGAACGCGTTCCCGACGTCGCGAGCGCGCTCGACTGTCCGGTCTACGGCGGCGGCGTCGAGGTTCGCCGAGCGGTCGCACAGCTGGGTGTTCCGCTGTCGATCATCGCCCTGTTCGAGCGCCCGGCCCGGCCAGGTGTCGCCGACATCGCGGCCACCGCGCGCCGACTCGTCATCGTCGAGGCCGTCGACAATCCCTCGAACATCGGCTCGATCATCCGCAATGCGGCAGCGCTCGGCTGGGACGGCTTGATCCTGGACCACACCAGCGCCGATCCGCTGGCGCGTCGGTCGCTCCGGGTCGGGATGGGGACGGTGTTCGCGCTCCCGCATGCACGCAGCATCCGTCTCGCCGAGGAGCTCGCGGCGATCCACGACATCGAGTTCTATGCGATGACACCGGATCCGCAGGCGATGCCGATCGGCTCGGTGAGGCCAGGCGAACGCCTCGGGATCATGATCGGCTCGGAACGTTCGGGTCTCAGCGACGGACTCCTCGCCCTCGCCACGCCGGTTCGCATTCCGATGGCCGAGGGGGTCGACTCGCTCAACGCTGCAGCTGCCACTGCGGTGGCTTGCTTCGCGCTCGGCCCTGCGACCGCCGAATCCCGGTAGAACGAGGGCCGTGACCGCCATCCTCCTGCTCTCGTGCCCGGATCAACCTGGCGTGGTCGCCGCCACCGCCCGGTTCCTCGCCGATCACCACGGCAACATCGTCCATGCCGAACAGCATGTCGATCCCGGCACCGGGCACGGGGATGCGATGTTCTTCCAGCGCATCGAGTTCGACCTCGACGGCTTCGGTCTCGGCCGCGACGAGATCGTTCGTGAATTCTCCCCGATCGCCGAACGGCTCGGCATGACCGTCGAACTCCGCTTCAGCGACGTGGCCACCCCGACGGCGCTGATGGCATCGAAACAGCCGCACTGCCTGTACGACCTGCTCACACGCTGGCGCAGCGGCGAGCTCCCGATGGACCTCCGCCTCGTCGTGTCGAACCATCCGGACCATGCCGGCATCGCCGAGCACATGGGTGTGCCGTACCTGCACTTCCCGGTCACGCCCGACACCAAGGCGGACCAGGAGTCCCGGGTGCTCTCAGCTCTCGACGAGCACGGCGTCGAGCTGATCGTGCTGGCCCGCTACATGCAGATCCTCAGCGACCGGTTCGTGGCCGCTCATCCGGGCCGGATCATCAACATCCACCACTCGTTCCTGCCCGCCTTCGTCGGTGCGAACCCGTACCGTCAGGCCCACGACCGGGGAGTGAAACTGATCGGTGCCACCGCCCACTATGCGACGGCAGATCTCGACGAGGGCCCGATCATCGAGCAGGACACCGCACACGTCACCCACCGTGACGACGTCGCCCGCCTGACGGCTCGCGGCCGCGACCTCGAGACGATCGTGCTCGCCCGCGCGGTGCGTGCCCATCTCGAGCACCGGGTGATCGTGCACGGGCGAAAGACCGTCGTCTTCTCCTGATTCGCGAGAACGCGCGCAGCGGTCTGCCGCTCAGTGCACCAGCGCGATCCCGGGAGAGATGGGCGCTGGCCGATGGGGTCAGTCGGTGGTGGCGGCGACGGCGGAGCGGCGCGACCGGCGGCCCCTCGGAGCGCTCCCGCTGGGCTCCCAGGTGAACCGGCGGAGCGCGATCGCCAGCCCGAGCGCTCCCCACGCGGCGATGAAGGCCAAGCTCGCCCAGTTGAACGCGGGCGCCTCGACGAACGGTGTGAAGCAGTCCTGGAACGACTCGGCGAAGGCCTTCAGCGGAAAGATGCTCCCGATCACCTCGATCCACCGCGGTGCGTCGTCGACCTGGATGAAGATGTTGGACACGAACGCCAGGGGCAGGATGATCGCATTGGCCGCCGCCGAGGCCGAACTCGCCGTCTTCACCACGGCGGCCAGCGCCATCCCGAGCGCTGCGAACGATCCGACACCAACGAGGAAGGTCACGAATGCCGCCGGCATCTTGGCGAGCTCGATCTCGAGGTCGTAGGCCACGACCCCCAACGTGAGCATCAGCACGACACCGACGAAGGCGATGACCACCGCCGACACGATGAACCCGGCGATGTAGATCCAGGTGGGAAGTGGCGTCCCTCGCCAGCGCTTGAGCACCCCTTCGTCGCGTCGGATCGGCACCATGTTGGCGAGGTTCGTGAAGGTCGCCGAGACCGCGGTGAACGCGGCGAGGCCACCGGTGTAGAACTGCTGTGCCGTCCAGTCGCCCTCCGGAGTCGAGATCACCCCGTCGCCGAAGAGGGCGTTGAACAACACCAGCATGATCAGCGGCAGGCCGAGCGTGAAGAACACCGCCACGGGGATGCGCCAGAACGAGACCAGCTGGTAGCGGGTCTGGATGGCGACGAGTCGCAGCGTGGACGGGAACGCGTTCACGGCGCTGCCCCGGCCTCGCCGGCGGTCAGCGAGAGGTAGACGTCCTCGAGCGAGACTCGGGCGACGGACAGCGATTCGAGTTCCTGGCCCTGCTCGAGCGCCCAGCCGGTCAGCCGGTGCACTGCCGCGGTGGGAGCGTCGACGTTCGCCTCGACGAACCGGCCCGACATCCGTACGTCGGTGCCGAGCAGGTGGCCCAACGTCGACGCAGCGACGTCCGATTCCAAGCCGGGGGGCAGCATGAAACTGATCACGGTGCCGCTGACCTGGCCGATCAACTGGTCCGGTGTGCCCTCGGCGATCATCTTGCCGCTGGACAACACGCCGACGCGGTCGGCGAGGTGCTCGGCTTCGTCGAGGTAGTGGGTGGTGAGCAACACCGTGGTGCCGTCGTCGCCGAGCGCTTCGATGAGATCCCACGACCGGCGACGAGCAGCCGGATCGAAGCCGGTCGTGGGCTCGTCGAGGAACAACAGCTCGGGGCGCCCGACGATGCCGAGGGCCAGATCGACGCGGCGGCGCTGTCCACCCGACAGCGAACCGATGCGGGCGTCCACCTTCTCGTCGAGGCCGATCAACGCGATCACCTCGTCGACCGGCCGCGGGTCGCGGTATGCGCCACCGTAGAGCTCGATCACTTCGCGCACCGTGAACTCGGACTCGACCCCCGAGGACTGCAACACGATGCCGATCCGATCACGGAAGTTCCGACCGGCCTGCGCCGGGTCGACGCCGAGCACCTCGACGGTTCCCGACGTCGCCGTGCGATGGCCCTCGAGGATTTCCACGGCGGTCGACTTGCCGGCACCGTTCGCGCCCAGCAGCGCATAGACCTCACCCGCCGAGATGGACAACGACAGCCCGTCGAGGGCATGCACATCGCCATAGCGTTTGTGGAGATCGCAGACCTGGACGACGGGCATTCGCCAGGAACCTATCGGCCGGATCGAGGTGATGAGATGGGCAGTCCCGAGTCGTTGCGCAGATGCTCGGCCGCCGGCACGAAGTACCCCATCAGCTCCTCGACGACCTCGTCGGGAAACGAATGTTGCGCGCACACCGCCTCGACCGCGGCGGCCATGTGCACCAACCAGCGATCCCGTTCGAGGGGGCCGACATGGAACGGAAAGTGCCGCATGCGCAGCCGCGGGTGGCCTCGTTCCTCCATGTACGTCGTCGGGCCGCCCCAGTACTGGGCGAGGAACAGGGTGAGTCGATGGCGGGCCCCTGTCAGGTCGGGCTGCTCGGGATACAAGGGCAACAGGACCTCGTCGGTGGCCACGCCCTCGTAGAAGGTGTCGACGAGCGCCTCGAAGAAGGGCATTCCACCGACCCGGAAAAACAATGTGGGCGCCGTGTCGTGCACGGCGCCCACATTAGGGGGACTTCTCCGGGAAGCGGAGGGGGATGTCGCTTCCGGAGATCTGGTGTCGACGACAGGCGCCGGCAGGACGGGCGTCAGGCGTCGGCGAACGCTTCGGCGTCGAACTTGCGGTACTCGACGAGTTCGTCGGTGTTGAGTACGAACGGTGTGGCGCCGTCACACGGGTCGAGCACCAGGGCGTCGTCGGTGGCGAGCAGGACGAGGACGCTGATCACGTCGTCACCTGACTTGACCTCGATCACGTCGCCGGCCTCCAGCTTCTCCATCAACATCGTCGTCATGTCAGTTCCTCTGTGCGAGTCGTTCGGTGAGTGCGCCGGTCGATCTTCGCCGGCGTGTTCAAGACATCGGTAAGAACCATCGAGAGCTTGAGGAATTCCCGACACCGGGCGTGTCAGACGTCACGTGGCTCGGCCCTCGTCCCCCGGAAGCTCGTAGTGCTTGCGAAGCTGCGTCTCGACGGATCGGTCGAGCACGTGGTCGCGGCGGGCCTTCGGTGCCATCTTGACGGTCCGTTTGTCGTAGGGCACGACGAACTTACCGGTTTCGGCGAGGTAGCCGGAGGCGACCGGCACGTAGTGCGCCGACCGCATGAGGCCGAGTTCGACGACGGCCCACACGGGGCGACCCTCGTCGTCGTAGACGACATCGCCGATCGTGCCAATCAGTCGCTGTTCGGGATCGAGGACATCGGATCCCCGGTACTGGATGGTGCTGGACATGGCGTTCCTTACGAGTTCTCCGCCCGCTGTGATCGGTGGCGTGGTGTTCTGCAGAGAAGTGCCCGTCCGCGTCTGTCATCAAACCGTAATAATTCGGAATCGTCGCGTCAACCCCTCAGGCAGACGGGTCGACGGCCCTGCCTGCGTGGAAGATCGAGCGATCAGTGGAATTCGGGTTCGACGTAGTCGACGAAGATGTCGGGCAAGCCGTCGGAGACCTTGACCGGATACACCGGAGGGCGCTTCTCGAGGAAGCTCTCGACGCCCTCCTTGGAGTCGGCGCTGGCGCCGCGCGACTGGATGCCGCGCGAGTCGACGCGGTGGGCCTCCATCGGATGGTCGGCGCCGAGCATGCGCCACAGCATCTGGCGGGTCAGCGCCACCGACACGGGGGCCGTGTTGTCGGCGATCTCACGGGCGAGTTCGCGGGCGGCGGGCAACAGGTCGTCCGGAGCGTGGACGCTGCGCACGAGACCCCGCTCGAGGGCTTCGGTCGCCGCGAACACGCGTCCGGAGTAGCACCATTCAGCGGCGGTGCTGATGCCGACCAGTCGAGGCAGGAACCACGACGAGCAGGCCTCGGGCACGATCCCGCGCCGAGCGAACACGAATCCGAAGCGAGCGGTGTCCGACGCGAGACGGATGTCCATCGGCAACGTCATCGTCACGCCGACACCGACGGCGGCACCGTTGATCGCCCCGATCACGGGCTTGGTGCACGAGAAGATCCGCAGCGACACCATCCCGCCGCCGTCACGCGGCACACCGACCGACGTCTGGATGTCGGATCCTCCCTTGGCGAAGGTGTCGCCTCCCCCGCCGAGGTCGGCACCGGCGCAGAACGCCCGCTCCCCCGCCCCCGTGACGATGACGACCCGCACGCCGTCGTCGCCGTCGACCCGATCGAACGCATCGAGCATCTCGCGCATCATCACGTCCGTGAACGCGTTCATCCGCTCCGCCCGCGACAACGTGATCGTCGCAATCGAATCCACTACCTCATACGTGATCTGCGAATACTCCATGAAGTCCGAACGTAACGAGCAGGACCCCCCGAACAAGAGCCCGGCAAGACGGGCCAGGAATCAAGCGGCCGTGTCAGCGGTGGAGGACCACCACCGAAGTGAGCGGCAACCAAGAGCAGGTGGCCAGCGAACGGGTGGCGCCGGCGCCGTCAGGGACCGGCCGAAGGCCGCACGCCCTGGCGGTGCCGGTGACAGGACCCGTGAGCGGAACGCCGCGCGGCTAGATGTCCAGGAACCGCGAAGCAGCGATTCCGGAGCCGATGGCACCGGCCAGCGCCCCGATGACCAGCATGATCAACATCACGGTCTGGTCGTAGCCATCGACGACGACGAGTGCGGAGAAGCCGCTGTTGTCGGGGAAGCTCTCGACACCGGAGGTCCACTGCGAGTTCCAGGCCCACAGCCCGACGCTCGCGAGAACACCGCCGATGATGCCGTGGAGGAGCCCCTCGAGCATGAAGGGGACGCGGATGAACCAGTCGGTCGCACCGACGAGTTTCATCACCTCGATCTCCCGTCGTCGCGCGAAGATCGCGGTGCGGATCGTGTTCCAGATGAGCAGGATCGCAGCGAGGAGCAGGAACACCGACAGCAGCAGCAGGCGGAACCCGAAGAAGCTCTGGAGTTGGCTGATCAGGCTGATCTGGTCCTCGGCGAAGCTGACGTCGTAGACGCCGGGCAGTTCTGCGAACTGGTCGGACACCTGTCGGAGCAGGTCGACGTCGGTGCCTTCGGTCGGGACCGCCTTGAACTGGGTGAGGATCGTGTCCTCGGTGAGGAGGTCGCGCACACCGGGTTCGCCTGCGAAGATGCGGTCGGCCTCCTCGAGCGAGCAGATCTCGTCGCAGTACTCGAAGCTCTCGATGAACTGGTCGCTCGTCGTCAGGGCGTCGTTGACCAGGGTGAGCTGGTCCTGCGTGGCCGTCGGATTCATGAACACGATCATCTCGACGCCGCCTTCCCAACGGGCGAGCAGGTTGTCGAAGGCGTGTTGGCTCAGCAGGGTGAGCCCGACGCCGAGCAACGAGATCGCTGCGGTGATGATCGAGGCGACCGTGAGGGTGGCGTTGCGACGGAAACTGTCGAAGGTTTCGCGCAGGATGTATCGAAGTCGTGACAGCATCGGTTCAGCTCACTCGTAGACGCCGCGGGCCTGGTCGCGCACGATGACGCCTCGGTCGAGCTGGATGACACGCTTGCGCATCGTGTTGACGATGCGCTGGTCGTGGGTGGCCATCACCACGGTGGTACCGGTCTTGTTGATCCGGTCGAGCAGCCGCATGATCCCTTCGCCGGTTGCCGGGTCGAGGTTGCCGGTGGGCTCGTCGGCGAGCATGATCAGCGGCCGGTTGACGAACGCCCGGGCGACGGAGACTCGCTGCTGCTCACCGCCGGAGAGTTGGTGCGGCAGACGGTCTTCCTTGCCGGCGAGACCGACGAGTTCGAGGACGGCCGGTACCTGCTGCTTGATCACGTGGGTGGGCCGACCGATGACTTCCTGAGCGAACGCGACGTTCTCGAAGACGCTCTTCTCCAGCAGCAGCTTGTAGTCCTGGAAGATGTTGCCGATGTTGCGACGCAGGTGCGGCACGCGGCTCGGGGGCATGTCGACGATGTTGCGTCCGGCCACCCAGACCGCACCGCGTTCGGGGCGGTCCTGACGGTTGAGCATGCGCAGCAGGGTGCTCTTGCCCGAACCGGACGGGCCGACGAGGAACACGAACTCGCCCTTGGCGACGTCGAAACTCGCGTCGCGGACTGCGACGACCTCGGTCGAATAGCTCTTGGTGACGTTCTCGAGTCGAATCATGATGGGCTTCCCGCAGGACGCAGAGAGGGTACCGCTCGTGCGCGGTCAGCGTGCGTCACGCAGTCGCGGCGAACGAAGGAGCAACCTCACTCGGAGTCGGCGTTGGCGCGGCGCATGCGGAGGTAGCCCTCGACGAACTCGTCGATGTCGCCGTCGAGCACGCCGGACACGTCGCTGGTCTCGATCTCCGTGCGCAGGTCCTTGACCATCTGGTACGGCTGCAGGACGTAGCTGCGGATCTGGCTGCCCCAGCCGACCTGGGCCTGCTTGCCGGCGATCGCATCGAGTTCGGCGGCACGGTCCTCCTCGGCTTTGGCCGCGATCATCGCGGTCAGCCGGCCCATCGCCCGCTCGCGGTTCTGGAGCTGGCTGCGCTCCTCCTGCGAACTGGCGACCAGTCCGGTCGGTTCGTGGATGAGGCGCACCGCCGATGACGTCTTGTTGATGTGCTGTCCGCCGGCGCCGGACGCCCGGAACACCTCCATGCGGATGTCGGACTCGTCGATGTCGACGTCGACGTCCTCGAGCAGCGGCCAGACCTGCACGGCGGCGAACGAGGTCTGGCGGCGGCCCTGGTTGTCGAAGGGGCTGATGCGCACCAGGCGGTGGGTGCCGCGTTCGGCGCTCATCAGTCCATAGGCGTAGCGGCCCGAGATCGTGACCTCAGCCGACATGATCCCGGCCTCGGCCCCTTCGGACACGTAGTTCAGGCTGATGTTGAAGCCGCGACGCTCGCACCAGCGTTCGTACATGCGCAGCAGCATCTCGGAGAAATCCTGGGCGTCGACGCCGCCGTCCTTCGCGTTGATCTGCACGATGCAGTCGCTGTCGTCGTGTTCGCCCGTGAACAGGCTGCGCAGTTCCAGCTGGTCGAGCGTGGCCCCGATGGCGGTGATCGCCGCTTCGATGTCCGGTTCCTGGGAGGCGTCGTCTTCGTCGCGCGCCAGTTCGTGGAGCGCCTCGACGTCGCCGAGCTGCTCGGTGAGCGAGTCGAACACCGCGAGATCGTCACGGATGTTGGCGTATTCGGTGTTCAGCTTCTTGGCGCGGTCCTGGTCGTCCCACAGTGCCGGGTCGGAGATCTCGGCTTCGAGGACCGCGAAACGTTCGCGGTTGTCCGAGATCGACAGGTACGACTCGGCCTCGTCAAGGCGTCGCCGGACATCGCGGAGGTCAGAGGTGAAGTCGCGCATGGGTCGGCGTCAGGCCGCGCCGTGGCACTGCTTGAACTTCTTGCCCGACCCGCAGGGGCACGGCGCATTGCGCGGCGTCTTGTCGAACGCGTCCTTCACGACGGTCTGCTGCTTGGTGGGGGCGGCCTGCGCCGGCACGGCGTCGGGTGGCAGCGTGCCTTCGGCCACCGCAGCGCGCGCTGCCTGGTCGAACCCGCCGATGTCGGCGTCGTCGGACGAGCTGGTCTGCATGTTCTGGACCGCTGGGGCATCACCGGCCACCGCCGGTACCTGGTTCTGTACGACCTGCACGTTCATGACGTACTTGACGAAGTCCTGGGCGATACCGGTCATCATCGCGCCGAACATCTCGAAGCCTTCGCGTTGCCACTCGACGAGCGGATCCTTCTGGCCCATCGCCCGCAGGTTGATGCCACCTTGCAGGTAGTCCATCTCCTCGAGGTGCTCACGCCAGCGCTGATCGATGATGCGCAGCATCACCTGGCGTTCGACCTGACGCAGCACGTCGTTGCCCAGCTCCTGCTCGCGGCGCTCGTAGTGCTCGGTCGCCTGGCCCATCACGAGGTCGTAGATCTCGTCGGTGTCGCCGCACCGGCGAAGATCGTCGTCGGTGATCGTGTTGGGGAAGTAGAGCGTGAGCTCCTTGTTGAGCCCCTCGAGGTCCCATTCGTCGTCGGCGGCCGATGCACAATGGGTGGCGATGAGCGAGTCGACGGCCTCGGCGAGATACTCCATGGCCGCCGAACGGAGGTCTTCGCCGTCGAGGATCTGATCGCGGCGCTTGTAGATCACCTTGCGCTGCTCGTTCATCACCTCGTCGTACTTGAGGACGTTCTTGCGGATCTCGGCGTTCTTGGTCTCGACGGTCGTCTGCGCCCGTTCGATGGCCTTGGTGACCATCTTCGCCTCGATCGCTTCGTCGTCGGGCAGCGCCCGACCCATCACGTAGTTGAGGGCGCCGGTGGCGAACAACCGCATCAGGTCGTCGTCGAGGCTCAGGAAGAACCGGCTTTCGCCGGGATCGCCCTGACGGCCGGCGCGACCGCGCAGCTGGTTGTCGATGCGACGGCTGTCGTGACGCTCGGACCCGATCACGTAGAGGCCACCGAGTTCTCGGACGATGTCGCCCTCCGCCTTGCACTGCGCGCTGTACTCGGCCAGCAGTTCCTGGTAGCGCGCCAGCGCCTTGGTGCGCGCCTCGCGGAAGTCGTCGGGCATCTGTTCGAGCGGCAGCGGCAGTTCGTATTCGTCGACCAGCAGATCGGCGGAGTAGCCCTCCTTCAGCACGTCGTGACGGGCGAGTCCCTCGGGATTGCCGCCGAGCAGGATGTCGACGCCGCGGCCCGCCATGTTGGTGGCCACGGTGACCGCACCGCGGCGACCGGCCTGCGTGACGATCTCGGCTTCGCGCGTGTGTTGCTTGGCGTTGAGGACCTCGTGCGGGATGCCGCGCTGGGACATCAGGCGGCCGAGGATCTCGCTGCGCGCCACGCTGGCGGTACCGACCAGGATCGGTTGGCCCTTCTGGTGGCGGGGCTCGATGTCGTCGATGATCGCGTTGAACTTCGCCGCTTCGGACTTGTAGATCAGGTCGGGGGCGTCGAGACGTGCGAGCGGACGGTTGGTGGGGATCGGTACGACGCCGAGGTCGTAGGTGTTGGCCAGCTCGGCCGCCTCGGTCTGGGCGGTCCCGGTCATCCCGGCCAGCTTGTCGTACATGCGGAAGTAGTTCTGCAGCGTGATCGTGGCGAGGGTCTGGTTCTCCTCTTTAATCTTCACGCCTTCTTTGGCTTCGACCGCCTGGTGGATGCCCTCCGACCAGCGCCGCCCTTCGAGGATGCGACCCGTGAACTCGTCGACGATCTTCACCTCGCCGCCCTGGACGATGTAGTCCTTGTCGCGCTTGTACAGCTCCTTGGCCTTCAGCGCCACGGTGAACTGGTGCACCAGGTTGGCCTGGACGTTGTCGTAGATGTTCTCGACCTCGAGCGCCCGCTCGACCTTGTCGATGCCTTCCTCGAGGGGCACGACGACACGCTTGTCCTCTTCCACCTCGTAGTCGACGTCGCGCTGCAGACCGCGGACGATCGACGCGAAGCGGTAGTAGAGCTTGGCGGCGTCGCCGACGCGGCCCGAGATGATCAGCGGGGTCCGCGCCTCGTCGATGAGGATCGAGTCGACCTCGTCGACGATGCAGTAGTTGTGGCCGCGCTGCTGCACCTTGTCGGCCTTGGTCTGCGCCATGTTGTCGCGGAGATAGTCGAAACCCATCTCGTTGTTGGTGGCGTAGGTGATGTCGGACTCGTAGCTGGCGCGCTTCTCCGCCGGACTGTTCCGGTAGCCGGGGATGATCAGGCCGACGCTGAGGCCGAGCCAGCGATGGATCTGGCCCATCCACTCGGCGTCACGCCGCGCCAGGTAGTCGTTGACCGTGACGAGATGGACGCCATTGCCGGTGAGCCCGTTGAGGTAGGCCGGCAGCGTCGACACCAACGTCTTGCCCTCGCCGGTCTTCATCTCCGCGACCCAGCCGAAGTGCAGCGCGGCGCCGCCCATCAGCTGCACGTCGTAGTGACGTTGGCCGATCGTGCGTCGCGCCGCTTCGCGGCACACGGCGAAGGCCTCGAGCAGCAGATCGTCGAGGTCGGCGCCGTTGTCGAGCCGCTGACGGAACTCGCCCGTCTTGGCCTTGAGCGCGTCGTCGGACAAGGCACTGATCTCGGGCTCGAAGGCGTTGACGTCGGGCACCATGCCCTCCAGCGCCTTGATCTTCTTGCCTTCACCGGCGCGGAGGATGCGATCGAGAATTCCCATGCAGCCGTCCAGCCTACCGGTGCGACGCGAGCAGACGGGTCAGGCGACGAGGGTCGGGTGCCCCGTCGATTGTGGGCGCCGGGCCGACGACGCAGCACCGGCCGGTGTGGAGGCCACCGCATACAACCGGGGCTCGACGGCACCGGCGTGGCGCAGCGCCGCCGCCGCCGCACGCAGCGTGGCGCCTGTGGTGACGACGTCGTCGACGACGATCACCTGCCGACCGTCGAGGCCGGGGCGAGCGACGAATTCGGGGCCGTGAAGACGTTCGATGCGGGTACGGCCCGTCTGTGTCCCGGCAGGGCCCGATCGCACGAGCAGTCGTCGGCACGGGACGCCCAGCTGACGAGCGACGTGGCGGGCCACCAGTTCGCCCTGGTCGAAGCCGCGCTCACGTCGCCGGGCGGCGCTGGTGGGCGCCCAGGTGACGACGTCGACGTGGCGGTGGTCGCCGTTCTGCACGATCGCGTTCACGACGAGGCCCGCCAGATGCCTGGCCACCTGACGCCGATTGCGGTACTTGAGCCCGAGCACGACGTTGCGCGCCCGGCCGGTGAAGGGCACCGCGGCGCGCACGCCGTGCCCACCGGGCTGCGGGCGCGGCCCGAGCAGTGCGAAACGACAGGTGGTGCACACCGCGGCTCCGGGGGCATCACATCCGGCACAACGAATCTGGAACAACATGGACTCCAGCATGACGAGGGGGTACCACAGAGATGCCCGCCACCTTGCGAGCCAGCCCCGCCCGAGCGATGAGCCAACCGCCCAAATCCGGGCTTTTCACTCATCGCTTCGCCAGCACGTGCCCGAGCGATGAGCCAACCGCCCAAATCCCGGCTTTTCGCTCATCGCTCGTCACTAGCGTGCCGGGGTGCACCGTTTCGTTCCCAACGACCGCCCCGTCGAACGCATCGGCCGATGCGTGCTCGGCCTCGCCGTGTTCGGCGTCGGCATCGCCCTCTTGATCGACGCCCACCTCGGCGCTGCGCCCTGGGACGTGTTCCACACCGGGGTGGCGGAGTTGACCGGGCTGGCCGTCGGCCAGGTGACGATCATCACCGGCGTCGTCCTGCTGCTGCTGTGGGTCCCACTCGGCGAGACAATGGGCCTCGGCACGATCCTCAACGCCATCGAGATCGGCATCGTCGTCGACCTCGCCCTCCCGCTGCTCCCCGAACCGGAGCTGCTGATCGCACGCACCGCGATGATGCTCGGCGGCGTGGTCGTGATCGCGATCGGATCGGGTCTCTACATCGGCGCCGGGCTCGGACCGGGTCCCCGCGACGGGTTGATGACCGGGTTCGCGAAGCGTGGCATCTCGATCCGTTTCGCCCGCACCTCCATCGAGCTGATGGTGCTCGTCATCGGCATCGCGCTCGGCGGGGCGATCGGCCTCGGAACCGCCGTGTTCGCGCTGGGCATCGGCCCGCTCGTGCAGTTCTTCCTGCCGCGACTGCAGATCGCGCCGCAGACGGCGATCGGTGCCGACGCGACCGCCTGAGCGGATCGCTTGACGGTCGACTCAGAGCGACGAGCCGCGGAAGGCGCTGCGACGCTGGAAGAAGTCGCCCACCTGGTTCAGTGCGAGCACCGTCAGCGTCAGGATCATCGAGGGGTACAGGATCTGTCCGAAGTTGACCTTCATGTCGCGTCGCGCCTGGTTGATCATGTTGCCCCACGACGACTGCGGAAGCTGCACGCTGAGTCCGAGGAACGACAGCGACCCCTCGACCACGACCACCGCCGCAGCGGCGACCATCGCGTAGGCGAGCAGTGTCGGCATCACGTTCGGGATGATCTCGCGCCGCAGGATGGTCCATCGCTTCGTGCCGATGGCCTGTGCGGCCAGCACGAACTCGCGGTTGGAGATCGCCAGGCTGTTGGCACGCGACACGCGGGTGTAGGCGGGGATCGAGAGCAGGCCGATCACGAGGCTGATCACGAACAGGTCGCGAACTTCGAAGATCGAGATCAACGCCAGCAGCAGCACGAGGGCCGGGAAGGCGAGCAGCACGTCGATCATCGCCATCAGGGCGGTCTCGGTCTTGCCGCGGACGAAGCCGACGAGCGAGCCGATGAGTCCGCCGACCATGACGCCGCAGACGACGGACACGACGGCGACGGTGACGCTGACGTAGGCGCCGTGCATGGAGCGTGAGAACGTGTCGCGAGCGAGTGCGTCCGTGCCGAGCGGGTGGGCCCACGACGGCGATTCGAGCGGCTCGCCGGTGCCGAACTCGCCGGTGGCGGGGTTGAAGCCGTTCAACTGCAGGTTGGGGTCCGCCAGCGGCAGCGACCCGTTGAAGACCTTCGCGTCGAGCTGGGCGTAGATCGCCGAGAACAGCACGAACAGCAGCCAGAGTGTCCCGAGCTTGACGAGAAACGGCATCTCGCGGAAGATGCCCCACACCGACTTGCGCTTCTGCTTGACACCTTCCGGCACCACGAATTCATCGACCTGCTGGACGAGCGGCGACCCAGCGATGGTTGCGGTGATGTCATGGGGGTCGAAGTTGGTCTGGGTCGTGGCCATGGGTCACTTCCTTCGAATTCGCGGGTCGAGGACGGCGTACAGCAGGTCGACGATGGTGTTGATGATGACGAACATCGCCGCGATGAACACCGTGATCCCTTGGATGACGAGGATGTCACGGCCGTTGATGGCAGCGATCAGGGAGAACCCGAGACCAGGAAGCGCGAAGAGCGACTCGATGATGACGGTGCCGCCGAGCAGGGCGCCGAAGCTGATGCCGACGATGGTCATCAAGCTGAGCGAACTGGGCCGCAGCGCATGGCGGAACAGGATGTAGCGATCGCTGAGGCCCTTGGCGCGCGCCGACAGGATGTAGTTCTCGCGCAGTGTGGCCATCATGTCGGAGCGGACCAGGCGCGAGAACAGCGCCATCTGGGCGAGCGCCAGCGACAACGCCGGCAGGATCGCGGTCTTCATGTTGTCGGCGACTCCGTCGCTGAGACGGCTCCAGTTCGACGCCGGGAGCCAGCCGAGCTGCACGGCGAAGAGCCAGATGAGAAAGATGCCGAAAATGAAGTTGGGGATGGACAGCGCGACCTGCACCGCTGCCGAGGTCGTGGTGTCGGCCCACTTGCCCTGCTTGTAGGCGCCCAACACCCCGACGGGGATGGCGATGACGACCGCGATGAAGATCGACATGAACGCGAGCTGGGCCGTCACGGGGAGCCGAGATTGGATCGTGTCGCTGACCGGCTGGTCGGTGACGTAGGAGGTGCCGAGGTCGCCGGTGACGGCGTCGCCCAGCCAGGCGAAGTACCGGACGATGAAGGGGTCGTCGAGGTTGAGGTCGTCGCGGATCTGCTCTTCGATCCCCGGTGCTCGAGGACCGGTGCCGAGGATCGTGTCCACCGGATCTCCGGGGAGCAGCGCAACCATCAGGAAGGTCAAGAACGTGACCGCAAACAACGTTGCGATCAATCGCAGAAGAACGAATGCGATGGTCTTGGCCATGATGATCGGTACTGCTCCCCGGAGTCGGTGTCGTCAGTGGGTGTTCAGTGGGTGTTTCAGTGAATGGTCAGTGATCGTTGGATCACTCGGTGACGAAGACCTGGAACCAACGGACCTGTGCCTCGGGGGCGATGCCCGAGCCGAGCTGCCCGTCGGGCAGGGTCCACGAGTTGATGCCCTTGACGGTCGGGTCCTTGGCGATCATGACCGCCGTACCACCGGAGTACCAGGTCAGGCCCTCGTTGTTGATCTTGGTCATGATCTTGCCGTAGAGCTCCTTGCGGGTCTCGAAGTCGTCAGTGGAGCTGGCCTCGGCGGCCCACGCCTGCATCTCGGGGTCGTCGAAGTTCGTGAAGTTGCCGACCGACTCGGCCTTCGGCGCCACGAAGGGGTTGACGGCCACCGACGGATCGTTCTCCGTGCCCCAGCGCCAGCAGTGTGCGTGGTGCACGTCGCTGACGGCGTTGTTGATGTGGGTCGCCTGGTCGAACTGGGTCAGCGTGACGTTGACGAGGTCGGAGCCGGTCCACACCTGCTCGGCCACCTGCATCGCCGCGATGAGGGTGGGGTCGGGCGGGCAGGACAGCTCGACGTCGATCTTCTCGCCGGGCGCCTTGCCATCGGAGCGGTTCGGATCGTCGACGTACTCCTGCAGGAGGGCCTTGCCGGCCTCGAAGTCGAACTTCTTGTAGGCGTCTTCGGCTTCCTGGGTCCACCACGGGCTGTCGGCCGAGAAGAACTGCGACGTCGGCAGGGAGATGCCGGCGCCACCGAGTGCCTCGATGACGTTCTCCTGGTTGTTCAGGTAGATCAGACCGGTGCGGACGCGGACATCGTCGAACGGCACCTGCTCGGTGTTGAACATGCCACCACCGGTGCTGTTGCCCTGGAACTCGATCAACTCGATGCCGTCGGCCTGACGAGCGTCGCGGATCGTGCCCTGACGCAACGACTGCATGGCGTTGGTCGTGCCCGCGAGCAGCGCGTCGAGACGCGTGCCCTCGTCAGGGGTCGGCCGGAACGAGACCGAGTCGAGGAACGGCAGCTGGTTGCCGTCGGTGTCGACGTACCAGTAGTCCGGGTTGCGCTCGACGATGGTCTCGTTGTCCTGGTCACGATTGGACATGACGAACGGGCCGGTGCCGATCGGGTTGGTGCTGTAGCCCGCCGAGTCGGCAGCCGCAGCCGCCGGGTCGAAGGGGAACCCGAGTGGAGCCGTTGCCAGCGCGCCCTTGAAGGCCACGTTCGGCTTGCTCAGGGTGTACTCGACCGTGAGGTCGTCGATCGCGGCGACACTCTCGAGGCCCGCAGCCGTGACGCCCGACTGACCAGCGGCGCCGGCCTGCTGGAGCGGGAACATGTCGACGATGGTCTGCGCGGTGAGCGGCGTGCCGTTGTGGAACGTCACGTCGGGACGCAGCGTCATGGTCCACACCGTGAAGTCCTCGTTCGAGTCGATGCTCTCGGCCAGGAACGGCTCGTAGGTGCCTTCGGCGCTCTGGTCGAACAGTGGGTCGTAGATCGACCGCATGATGGTGTAACACGGCGAGGAGCAGCTGTCCTCCCACGGGCGCAGGCCCGTGGCGTCGGCCTCGAGGCCGATCGTGACCGTGCCGCCGTAGACGGCTTCGGCTTCTTCTTCGACGACCGAGGTCTCGACCTGTTCCGGCGCCGTCACGCCGGCGCCGCTCTCCTCACCACCCTCGGTGGTGTCGGTCTCGGTCTCGGTCGCTTCGGTGGTCTGGGTGCCGGAGTCGGTGGAGCTGTCGTCGCTCCCGCACGATGCCGCCACGAACGCCAGAGCCAACGGAATGGCGAGTGCTGTGACTACTCGTCGCTGTCGCATGGTTCCCCCATCAGGATGGATTGTTGTGGTTGAGATTCAAGTCGTTCACGATGCCGACGCGGCGGTGCAGAAGTCCGCTCCACCAACGCCCCCTCCCGCCGGGACGACTCCTGCCCGGCGAGAACATCGATTGTCTAGCACACATGACGGATGTCACACAGTCGGAGCGTCACCTGTCTGAGACACCCCGACGGACACGTCGTTTGCGGCGGTCTGGCCGTCGCCCCACGGCTCGATCAGCGGGTGGTGACAGGCCACGTAGTGGTCCTCGCCGACTCGGCGCATCTGCGGCTCCTCGACTGCACAGACCTCGTCGGCGAACGGACAGCGGGTGCGGAAACGGCAGCCGGACGGAGGCGAGATCGGCGACGGGAGCTCGCCTTCGATCACCCGGATCGAGTCGACGTCGACGTCGGGGTCCGGTACCGGACTCGACCCCAGCAGCAACTCGGTGTACGGATGCGCGGGGTGGGCGTACAGCTCGTCGGCTTCGGAGATCTCGCACATCTTGCCGAGGTACATCACCGCCACGCGGTCGCTGATGTTCTTGACGACGGCGAGGTCGTGCGCGATGAAGACCAGCGTGAGGCCGTGTTGGCCCTTGAGGTCGTCGAGCAGGTTGAGGATCTGTGCCTGGATCGACACGTCGAGCGCGGACACCGGCTCGTCGCAGATGATCAGCTGCGGTTCCATCACCAGGGCGCGGGCGATCGAGATTCGCTGGCACTGACCGCCGGAGAACTCGTGGGGCCGCTTGTAGCGCGCCGGCCCGGGATCGACGCCCACCTGGTCCAGGATGCGAGCGACGATCTCCCACTGCTCGTCCTTGTTCTTCGGCCCCCACACGTTGAGCGGCTCGGCGACGACCTCGCCGATGGTGCGACGTGGGTTGAGTGAGGAGATCGGGTCCTGGAAGATCATCTGGAGCTGCGTGCGCCGCTGGCGCATCGCCTTCTCGTCGAGCCTCGCCAGGTCCTCCCCGTCGAGGACCACCGAACCACTGGTCGGTTTCGGCAGCCTCAGCAGCGCGCGACCGGTGGTCGACTTCCCACAGCCGGACTCGCCCACGAGCCCGAGTGTCTCGCCCCGTGAGATGTCGAAGCTGATGCCACTGACCGCCTTGACCGTGCGGCTCCTGCCGGCGGGGAACTCGACGACGAGGTCCCTCACCTGCAGCAGCACCTCGTCGATGGGACGGAGGTGGGCGGTACCCGAACCGGCCATCAGCCCACGACCTCTTCGCTCGCGCGCAGCTTGCCCACCGCTGCGAGCGCGGGCGGATACTCCGCGTCGATGTTGGACCGCAGGGCCGCTTCCCCTTCCGGTGTGCCGACCGGGAAGTGGCAGGCGAACAGGTGGTCGGGTGAATCGATCGAACGCAACTGTGGCTCCTCGGTACGGCAGATGTCCTGCGCGTAGGCGCAGCGGGGGGAGAACTTGCACCCGGACGGCGGGTCGATCAGGTTCGGTGGCCGTCCGGGGATCGCGTTCAGTCGGGTGTGCTTCGGCTGGGTGACCTTGGGAATCGACCACAGCAGGCCCTGGGTGTACGGATGGCGGAGTTCGCTGAACAGCTTCGACGTCGGTGCCTGTTCGGCCACTTTGCCTGCATACATCACCATGATCTCGTCGGTGCGACCGGCCACCACGCCGAGGTCGTGGGTGACGAGGATCATCGCCATCGCTCGATCGCTCTGCTGTTCGGCGAGCAAGTTCAGGATCTGATGTTGCACCGTCACGTCGAGCGCGGTGGTCGGCTCGTCGGCGAACAGCATCCGTGGACCGCAGGCGAGCGCGATCGCGATGCACACACGCTGGCGCATGCCACCCGACATCTGGTGGGGATAGTTGTCGAGGCGCTTCTCGGCTTCGGGGATGTGCACCGACTTGAGCAGCGCGACCGCGACCTCCTCGCTCTCCTTCTTGCCCATGTCGAGGTGGTAGCGCACGTGTTCGGTGAGCTGGCGCCCGATCGTGACGACCGGGTTGAGCGAGGTCATCGGGTCCTGGAACACCATCGCCATCTCGGCGCCCCACAGCGCCCTCTTCTGCTTCGACGACTTGCCGATCAGTTCCTCGCCGGCGTACTTGACCGACCCGCTGACCACGGCGTTTGACGTCGTGGTGAGACCCATGATCGACCGCGAGAGCACGGTCTTTCCCGAGCCCGACTCACCGACGACACCCAACGTCCGGCCCCGCGAGAGCGAGAACGACACGCCGTCGACGGCGCGGACGGAGCCGGCCGCCACCGTGAAGTGCGTCTTCAGGTCGTCGACGACCAACAACGACTGGCCGTCGTCGACATGCCGTGCAGGTGCTCGCCCGACGCGAATCTCGTTCTCCATGCTTCCCCTTCTCGTCGCCGATGCCACCAGTGGCGGGCGTCACACTACGCGCAGGAGAAGTCGGAATTCGAACTGGTCGCCCAGCGCTGCCGGTGACGGACGCGCCAGCGTCGAGCCGGGCGTCAGGCGACCGACGCCCGGCATCGATGACGTGCCGTGAGGCCCGACGGTCAGTATCGGTAGTTCTCGGGCTTGAACGGCCCGGAGGGGTCGAGTCCGAGGTACTCGGCCTGCTCGTCGGAGAGCTTGGTGAGCTTGACGCCGAGCGCATCGAGGTGCAGCCGGGCGACCTTCTCGTCGAGGTGCTTGGGAAGCACGTAGACGTCGAGCGGATAGTCCGCCGTGTTCTTGAACAGCTCGATCTGGGCGATCACCTGGTTGGTGAACGAGCACGACATCACGAAGCTCGGATGGCCGGTGGCACAGCCGAGGTTCACGAGACGACCCTCGGCGAGGATGATCACCTGGTGGCCGTCGTCGAAGCGCCACACGTCGGTGCCGGGCTTCAGTTCGTCACGGACGGCGCCGGACCGGGCGAGGCCGGCCATGTCGATCTCGTTGTCGAAGTGGCCGATGTTGCAGACGATGGCGTTGTGCTTCATCTGGCGCATGTGGTCGGCGGTGATGATGTCGGCGTTGCCGGTCGCCGACACGAAGATGTCGGCGGTGTCGACGACGTCCTCGATCGGGAGCACCTGGATGCCCTCCATCGCCGCCTGCAGCGCGTTGATCGGGTCGATCTCGGTCACGATGACGCGAGCACCCTGACCCTGCAGCGACTGCACGCAGCCCTTGCCGACGTCGCCGTAGCCGCACACGACGGCGGTCTTGCCGCCGATCATCACGTCGGTCGCACGGGAGATCGAGTCGACGAGCGAATGGCGGCAGCCGTACAGGTTGTCGAACTTCGACTTGGTGACCGAGTCGTTGACGTTGATGGCCGGGAACAGCAGCTCGCCGTCGGCCATCATCTTGTAGAGCCGCTTGACGCCGGTCGTGGTCTCCTCGGTGACACCCTTGATGTGCGCGGCCATCCGGGTCCACTTGCTCGGGTCCGACTTCAGCGTCCGCTGCAGCAGTCCCAGCACGATCGCGAGCTCGGGGTTCGACGCCGACGTCGGATCGGGAACCTCACCGGACTTCTCGTACTCGACACCCTTGTGCAGCAGCATCGTCGCGTCGCCGCCGTCGTCGAGGATCATGTTCGGGCCGTCGTACGTCGTGCCGTCGACGGCATCGGGCCACGTCATCATCTGGTCGGTGCACCACCAGTACTCCTCCAGGGTCTCGCCCTTCCAGGCGAACACCGGGACGCCCTGGGGGTCGTCGGGGGTGCCGTTCGGACCGACGACGACGGCCGCCGCTGCATGGTCCTGGGTGGAGAAGATGTTGCAGCTCGCCCAGCGCACCTCGGCACCGAGCGCGGTGAGTGTCTCGATCAGCACGGCGGTCTGGATCGTCATGTGCAGCGATCCGGAGATGCGGGCACCGGCGAGCGGCTTGGAATCGCCGTACTCCTTGCGCAGCGCCATCAGGCCGGGCATCTCGTGCTCGGCGAGGATCATCTCCTTGCGCCCGAACGGGGCCATCGAGAGATCGGCGACGCGGAAGTCCTTGCGGGACCCCACCGGCGACGTTGTGGGCTGGTTGGACGTGACGGTGTCGGACATGGAAGAGCCTCCGTGGTTCGTTGAGGGGCGAACCGGGCAGGGGCCTTCAGGCACCGGTCGAATCAGCCCGGCGATTCGGTGCGCTCCACTGTATCGACGTGCTCGGCGCTCGCGGTCCGTCGCCTCACTTCGCGCCCCGCCCGAGCTGCTACTTGAGGACGACGGCGTACACGTCGAGGAGGTAGTGGATCGAGCCGTCGAAGTTGAAGGCGGCGATCGTGTAGTCGTCGTCGCCGACCGTGCCGTACCTCAGCAGTGACATGTTCGGCACGGACCGACCCGGCGTGACGTTGATGTTGGAGCTGTTGGGCGGTGCACCGTTTCCGGGGTACAGGGTCATGTAGGACGTGACCGGCTGGCCGGGATACAGCGGCTCCAGCGCGGTACCGGTCAGGTTGCCGAGCAGGGCCGACTGTGGGCCGATGGGGGCACCGTCGAGCAGCACCGACTCGGCGAACTGCTTGAAGCTCCAGTCCTCCTTGGTGCCGAAACCGAGCGGCGCCGCACCGAATGCCGGCTGGCGGGTGTCGAACACGCGGAACGGAGCGTCGAGCGGGATGACCCGGCCCGTGCTCGTGTCGTCGGGGACGCCGCGCTCGAGGTAGCCGAGCACGTCGACGATGACGTGGGTGGAGCCGGAGCGGTTGAAGATGCGGATCGCACCGTCGTCACCGACCGGGACGATCGCCATGTTGGCCTTGACCTGGCCCGTGCTCACGTTGGTGACCGACGTGGCCGGCTCGACGCCTGACGGCGTGGTCGTCGGAGTGACGGCGAGGAAGGTGGGAACACTGCCGGACTGGTTGTTGGCGGCGGTGACGTTGACCATCACCCCCGTCACGTTCTTCGAATTGGGGACCACCCCGTTCGCTCCTCGGATCGGGAGCGTCAGCTGCTCCATCGTTCCGATCGTGCGTCCGCCCGCCCAACCCGACGGAGTCGGGGCCGACCGGGTGTCGAGGGCCCGGCTCGGATCGACGGGCACGAACCTGGCGCCCGAGTCGGCGACATCTGCGTACTGCGACGTCGAGATCCACCCGAACACGTCGATCAACACGTGCGCCGATCCGGCGCCGGCCGGCGTCACGAGAGAGATCGTGGATCGGCCGCCTGTTCCGACGCCGAGGACCGCGAGGTTGGGGACCGCCTCGGTCGGTGCGAAGTTGACGAGCGACGACTCGCCGGGTGCGGCGCCGGTGGGGAAGATCGAGAGGTAGCCGTCGAGCGTCGAGCCCACCACGGTGACGTTGGCGACCACGGCGAGGACGTCGCTGTTCGAACCGCCCACCTCGGCAGGGATGCCGCCCTGGCCCAGGATGTCGACGTCGAACGTCCGGCCCTGGGGGCTGGTCGGCTTGGCGCCGAGCGGAGCGACGTCGTTGAGGCCGGTGCGAGAATCGAAGATGCGCGTCGGCGGCAGCGGGTGGTACTCGCCGCCGGCGCCGAGGGCGGTCGCCTGCGCACTGGCGACAGGGGTCGTCGACGACGGCGTCCCGACGGCGACCATCGCCATGGCGGCGATCGCCGCTGTGAGACCAGCGAGCCAGCGTTTCGTCATCATTCCGTAAAGTTTACCTCTCGGGTCCGCTCGTCGCATTCGGCACACGACTTTCTGTCGGCAGGACTTAACAATGACTTGAATCCTCGTCGAACGTCGGCGAGATCGCCGAGGCCTCGACGATCCCCATCAAACGGTCGTGTTCGGCGTCGTCGACCGTCGTCGATTCCGGGATCAGCATCACCGGGATGTCGTCGCGGACGTCGTAGCGGCGGTGCAGCCGTGGATTGTAGAGCAACGATTCGGACTCGATGTAGAACAGCGGACCCTTGTCCTCGGGGCAGGCCAGGATCTCGAGCAGAGCGGGTGACAGTGACATGGTCGTTCTCCGGGGTCGTTTCAGCTGGTGATCTGGGCGAGCAGTGTGCCGACGGCGTCGTCGCAGGCGGCACGGTCGGCCGCTTCGAGATTCAGGCGGAGCAGGGGCTCGGTGTTGGACGGACGCAGGTTGAACCACCAGGTTCCACAGTCGACCGTGAGCCCGTCGAGACGGTCCTGGTCGAAGTCGGCGTACAGCCGACTGATGCGTTCGATGACCGAGGCGGCGTCGTCGACCTGGGTGTTGATCTCGCCGCTCGCGGCGTAGCGCTCGTACGGCTGGCGCACCACCGACAACGGCTGGCCGGCACGGCCCACTTCCGCCATGACCATCAGCGACGCGATCAGACCGCTGTCGGCGTTGAAGTTGCGGGCGAAGTAGTAGTGCGCCGAGTGCTCGCCGCCGAACACCGCCCCGGTCTGCGCCATGATCTGCTTGATGAACGAGTGACCGACCTTGGTGCGAATCGGGGTGCCGCCGAGTTCGGTGACCACCTCGGGCACCGTCTTCGAGCAGATCAGGTTGTGCAGGATCGTCGCCTGCGGGTGCTGACGAAGCGTTGCGGCGGCCAGGATCGCGGTGGTGGTCGAACCGCTGAGACCGTTGCCGGTCTCGTCGACGACGAACACCCGGTCGGCGTCGCCGTCGAACGCCAAACCCAGGTCGAAGCCACCGGACACGACGCGGGCGCGGAGATCACGCTGGTTCGCGGGCTGCAGGGGATCGGCTGGATGGTTCGGAAAGGTGCCGTCGAGTTCGCCGAACATCACTTCGAGTTCCACGCCCTCCAGTCGCTCGAACACGGCGGGCACGACCAGGCCGCCCATCCCGTTGGCCGTGTCGGCGACGACCTTCATCGAGCCGATCATCGCCGGGTCGACGAAACTGACGACGTGATCGGCGAATTCGCCGAGCAGCTTGCGCTCCGTCCGCTTCCCGCACGTGGCCGCCTCGAGTGGGCCACGTCCGTCGAGCACCTCTTGTGCCACCGCCTGTACGTCGGCGAGCCCGGTGTCCACGCCGATCGGGCGTGCACCGGCAAGGCACAGTTTGACGCCGTTGTAGCCCGCAGGGTTGTGCGAGGCGGTGAACATGGCGCCCGGGATGTCGAGCGTGCCGGCTGCGTAGTACATCAGGTCGGTCGATGCCAGACCGATGTCGACGACGTCGACGCCTTGTTCCATCACCCCACGCGTGAATGCATCGACGAGCGCTGGGCCCGACGGTCGCATGTCGCGACCGATCACGACCTGGTCGGCAGGGACGAAGGAGGCGAACCCGACCCCGAGGGCGTGGGCCACGTCAGCGTCGAGCTGATCGGGGACCGTGCCGCGGATGTCGTACGCCTTGACGATGGAATCGAGCACAGACATGACCGGCGCGAGGTTACCGGTCGTCGTCGGTCGGCGCTGGCGGAACGTCGAACCACGGCCCATCGGCCACGGAACCAGTCGTTGCCGGATCTGCTGCGGTCGGTTCCGCCGCGGTCGGTGACCAGGGCCGACCGAGCGGCGCCGTGTCGTCGATCGCGGACGCACGGGTGCGCTCGAGGATCGTGTCGTCGGACGGATCTGCGTTGTCGCCGGGGGCGGGCGCCCCGGCCGGCACCGGACGCCGCCAGTCAGGGCGTTCGCTCGCGTAGACCACATCGCCTCGGCGACGCCAGTAGAAGCACAGGGCGATGCCCAGGATCGTCAGCGAGTAGAAGAACCAGTCGAGCGGCGTCTTCGAGTAGCTCAGCGTCACCACCGTGTCGGTCGGTACGACCACCATGAAGTTGGGTGCGACCCGGTACGGACCTTCGGCCCCCTCGGCCTTCCACGTCGGGAAGTAGCTCACCCTGACGAGCACCGGCACGCCCACCTGATCGACCTCGAAACGGATCGACTGCTGCTGGATGTCGACGTTGCTCACCGTGACCGGGTCGAGCTCGACGACGTCGATCGGCTCGGTCGGCACCACGTAGTCGACGTTGCGGCTGCGCTCGTCGGGTTCACCGACGCGGACGTCGAGATCGACCTCGACCGGCACCCGCTGCCACGAGTCGGGCCCGTCGTCGGCCGGCAGCGCCGCCCAGTCGCCCTGGCGCTGGAACCAGCTCGTGCCCACCTCCAAGTTGCGCTCGCGCTGGTCACCGCCGCGCTCGTCGACGACGACCGGCTGCACCGTCAACGCCTCGACGATGCTCGCACCGCGCAGTTCGTAGATGTCCCATGGCCCCGACGTCGTCAGGAACTGCAACTCGTCCTGTGCTTGCGCTTCGGCCTTCGCCTCGGGCGTGCGGACCATCAGGTATCGGACGCCGAGGTCGTGCATGTGCTGCACGCCGACCGATGCGTCGTTGTTGACGTACCGCAGCTGGCGAACCGGGTTCGACGACTGCTTGGACATCGCTGCCGCCGTCAGGAAGTGGTACGGCGTGGTTCCCGAGGCTTCGAAGAACAATCCCTCCATCGAACCGATGCACCCGTCGGTCCAGTGCGGCAGCAACATCAGCGCCATCGTCGTGCCGTACTCACCGTTGTCGCCGTTGTTCTCCCACAGCGCACGGCCACAGCCACGCTCGTCGCCGATCTCGCCCATCGTGGTGACGAGCTCGTTGTACTCGGGATACTTCGGACGACCCTCGTATCCCAGCATGTTGTATCGGGTCCACCCGTCGGCGACCGCCCGCCCCGACTCCGGGCCCTTGCGGAAGGGCCCCCAGGCGTACACCGAGGACTCGCCGTCGGTGACACGTCCCCCACCGGGCAGCGTCTCGTACATCCAGCCGAACACGAGCAGGCACGACAACGTGATCGCCACCGCAGCCACGGCACCTTCGACCGCCGACAGCTCCGCCGAGGCCCGCCGATCCCTCGCTGCGTTGACGAGCCACGTGATCAGCTCGAGTGCACCGACCACCATCAGCAGGTACCGGGTGAGGTACACGAACGGGAGCAGCCGCGGGTTCCACAACAGCCCGATGCCCGGCAGGCTGTCGCGGGTGAGATAGACGAGCGCGACGAACGTCAGGCAGATCAGACCGATCGCCGTCCCGGTGAGGTGCCGGCGCATCACGAGGGCGACGAATCCGATGATCGCCAGTGCGGTGATGATGAAGTCGAGCGGCGCAGCGAGCGGGAAGAACATGTCCCAGAACGAGTCGTTCGCCCCTTCGGGACGGAACCCGTACTTCATGTCGGTCATGAACTCGTGACCGAACAGGAAGGGCCCCACCCACCAGGCCGACAGCAGCAGGGTCGTGACCCCGGTGGTGACCGCGAACACCAGTCGGCGCCGATCGAGCCAGACCAGGCACAAGATGATGGCGCTGACCGCGACGAAGATCAGCACGATGCCGTGCGACACCGCAGCCAGCGACAGCACGACCGCCGTCCACACCCGGAATCTGCCCGTTCGCAGGCCGTGTGCGAGCAGACCCAGCCCGAGCATCGCCAGGGTGAGCGCGATGGAGAAGGAGTACTCACCCGCCATCGTCGACTTCACGTTGCCGCCGTAGATCGAGAAGCTCTCGTCGAGCAGGAAGCACAGTGCGGCCACCGAGAACAGCTCGGGGATCGGGTGGCGGAAGCCGGCGAGCCGGCCGAAGGCCCAGCACACCAGGGGGAACAGCAGCAGTCCGGACACCGCGACGAGCTTGAAGGCGACGCCGTACGGCAGGATCACGTCGAGCGCCACGATGGCGAGCGCTGGGATCACCATGTAGAAGCGGTACAGCGGGAGCCCGCCATACCAGTCCATGCTCCATCCGGACAACTGGAAGTTGGGCAGGAAGTGGTCGCGCAGGAACGCCGGCGCCCACACGTGTGCGCCCATGTCACCGCCGGTCGGTGTCGTGTCGTCGAAGATCAGGTCGCGCGCAGGCGACAACGGATTGAAGTGGACGACCATCATCATCACGACGGTCGTGGTGACCAAGGTGGCGGAGGTGACGAGAACCTGGACGATCCGCTGGGTGCTCCACGGGCGCTGCCACCAGCCGATCGGCCGGCGGAAGACCCGGGCGGTCACCCGACGGGCGCGCGAGGACGACGATGCTGCGCCCGTCCCTTCTGCGCCCGTCCCTTCTGCGCCCGTCCCTTCTGCGCCCGTCCCTTCTGCGACCGGTGCCTCGGCGAGGGAGGCCTCGTCGATCGTGGTCTCGTCGACGGGTGCATCGCCGACGGGTCGTCCGTCGACGAACTCGCGGTCGAACCACTCGCCGAACTCGTCACCCAGCGCATCGTGCGCCGGAACGCCGGACGCGACCTCGCTGGGGCGCGTGTCGTCGCTCATCGGGTGCCCTCGCTGCTCGGCATCAGGTGGCCCATCATGGCAAACCGCGACGTGCCGCCGACGTCACAGCACCAGCAGCAGACCGGTCAGGTTGAAGCCGACGTGGATCGTGATCGCAGGCCCGAGCCGCCGAGCGCGCAGCGCCGCCCACCCCAGCAGCAACCCGAAGGCGAACAGACCCGGGAACTCCACTGGACGGAAGTGCACGGCGGCGAAGATGGCGGCGACGGCCACCACGACCGCCCCTTCGTTGAAGCGGTCGGCGAGCGAACGCTGGAGGAGGCCGCGGTAGAAGAGTTCCTCGACGACCGGGGCGCCGATCACGACGACGGCGACCAGCAACAGCGTCGAGGCCCCGCCGGCCCGGTCGACGAGGTCCTGGGCGTTCTCGGTGAGGCGATCGCGGGTGAACGTGTCGGGCCACAGCGCTTCGAGCGGGAGGTACACGACTCGGATGAGCACCAGCTGGGCGCCGGCACCGATGGCGAATCCGAACACGTCGACCCAGCGGAACGTGATCCCGTAGTCGGCGATCATGCTGCCGGATCCCTTGCGCTGCGAGGCGATCCACATGCCGATCAGGTACGACGCCCATGCACCACACAATGCGATGGCCAGCACGCCGAACGGGGCCTGCGTGGACGTCTCGCCCTCGCCGAGCGCTACGAGGATCAGCGACGACACCACCTGCGCCACGACCCACGCGCCCAGGAACGTGAACACCGCCGTCGACGCGTCGATGGGCCGCGGCGATGCCGAGGGAAGGAAGCCGCCCGAGAATCCGAAATCGGTGCGAGCACGATCGCGCGCTGAGCCGGCCACGATGATCGACGCTACCGGCCGCCGACGACGCCCGACCCGCGCCGGCCGATGTCGAGCGGGATCAGACGGCGATGAGCGTGTGCTGACCGAAGCGGCGGTCGTCGAGATACCAGCCGGCGGGCACCGAGAGGCGTGCGGCATGGCGTTCGCACAGGTCGTAGGCATGAGGATCGCGCTCGGACGTCAGGTCGTCGAGCCACACCTGCGAGCGACCGTAGTGGTAGGTCAAGGTGACCTCGGCGCGCTCCGCACATCCGGTGCGCGAACACTGGCGAATCCCGACCGACCCCCGTTCCGTGCGATGCATGCTCCAACGCTAGATCGCCGACCATCGCCGTGTGGCGGATGCTCGCGCGACGGGTGACGAGCACGACCTGGCATCGCCCGGGATCCTGCGTAGCATGGATCCATGAACAATCTGCCGCCGCCTCCCCCGCCTCCGCCCCCTGGTCGCGGCCGGAAGCGCCCCGACGACCCGGCCGGTCGCCGTCAAGGTGAGCGGCCGACGTCCAACAAGAACAAGGGCAACGAGTTATCCCCCGACGGCACACCCTCCGGCGGACGCGGCCCCGGAAGCTGGCCGCGCTGGACCATCTGGGTACTCGTCGGCGTGCTCGCGGCCGCCTTCCTGGTGCCGAGCCTCTGGCCGAGCGACAGCGGCGAGTCCTTGGAGTACTCCGAGTGGCGGACACAGATGATCGAGGGCAACATCGCCACCGCCGAGATCAACACCGGTTCGGGGAAGATCACGGGCACGTTCACCAACGACGACGAGTACTCCACGACCGGCAGGGCCGATACCGGCGTCTCCGATGCCGATCAAGAGCTGATGATCGAGAACGACGTCGAGTTCACCTTCGTCGCCCCGAGCAACAACTGGCTGCTCGGCATCCTGTCGATCTTCCTGCCGGTGATGCTGATCATCGGGTTCTTCGTGTGGATGCAACGACGCGCCCAGGGCCAGATGGGCGGGGTGATGTCGATCGGCAAGAGCAAGGCCAAGGCCTACGACGCCGACCGACCTTCGACGACCTTCGACGACATCGCCGGCTACACGGGCGTCAAGCAGGAGATCACCGAGGTCGTCGACTTCCTGCGCATGCCCGAACGCTTCCGCGAGATCGGCGCCCGGGTGCCCAAGGGCATCCTGCTCGTCGGACCTCCCGGCACCGGCAAGACCCTGTTCGCCCGTGCGGTCGCCGGCGAGGCCGGCGTCGGCTTCCTCAGCGTGACCGGTTCTGACTTCATGGAGATGTTCGTCGGTGTCGGCGCCAGCCGTGTCCGCGACCTGTTCCAGCAGGCACGGCGCATGGGCAAGGCGATCATCTTCGTCGATGAGATCGACTCGATCGGCCGCAAGCGCGGCGCCGGTCTCGGCGGCGGCCACGACGAGCGCGAGCAGACGCTCAACCAGATGCTCGCCGAGATGGACGGCTTCGAGACCTCCGAGGGCATCGTGATCATGGCCGCCACCAACCGGCCCGACATCCTCGACCCCGCACTGCTGCGACCGGGACGCTTCGACCGTCAGATCGTCGTGCCGTTGCCGGAGGCCAGCGAGCGCAAGGCGATCCTCGAGGTCCACAGCCGCGACAAGCGGATGGGCCCCGACGTCGACATGGAGACGATGGCGCAGGCAACGCCCGGCATGTCCGGTGCGGACCTCGCCAACCTCGTCAACGAAGCGGCGCTCGTCGCCGTACGGCGCGGGTCGAAGGAGATCGCCCGTATCGACTTCGAGAACGCCCGCGACCGGGTCGTCCTGGGCGCGCAGCGCGAGTCGATGATCCTGTCGGCGGAGGAGAAGCGAGCGACCGCCTACCACGAGGGCGGCCACGCACTGCTCGCCACCGTGCTCCCCCACGGCGACCCGCTGCACAAGGTGACAATCCTGCCGCGCGGGATGGCGCTGGGTGTCACGTGGTCGCTCCCCCAGGAGCGTCACACCTACTCCAAGGAGTACTTCGAGGACACGATCTGCAAGGCGATGGGCGGCCGCGTCGCGGAGATGGTCGTCTTCGGACATCTCAACTCGGGTGCGGCCAACGACCTGGAACAGGCGACCGGCATCGCCAGGCGGATGGTCCGCGAGTGGGGCATGTCCGACCGTGTCGGGCCGATGGCGTGGAGCAGCCAACAGGCGGTGTTCCTCGGCGAGGACCTGATGTCCTCGCAACGCGAGTACTCCGACGACACCGCGAAGCTGCTCGACGAGGAGATCGCCCGCATCCTCACCACGCAGGAGAGCCGGGCTCGCGACGTGCTGAGTCGGCACCGCCGGGGTCTGGAACTGATCGCCGAGGCGTTGCTCGAGCACGAGACGATCGACGGGCCCGAGGTGGCCAAGCTGATCCAGCAGGGCATGGCCGAGTCGGGCCAACCCGCCGACGACATCGTCGCCCACTGATCCCCGACGCCGGAGCGTTCAGTCCGCGATTGCTTCGTCGCGCTGGCAGCTGCCCCCACCGGGCGTCGAGCCGGGTTCGCGTGCTTCGGCGACGGCGGCCCACAAGTCGGTCGCCGTCATCGGACCGAGGAAGCTGGCCACCGCCACCCCACGAGCGTCGGCGACGACGAGCGTAGGAACGGCATCGATCGAGTACCGCTCGTGAAGGGCTCGCTGGTCCGTGTACTCGACTTCGACGACGGCGACGTCACGGCACTCCAGGACCTTCGCCTTCTCGACGACCTGGGCACACACGTCACACGTCGCCGACGAGAACACGGCAACGAGCCATGGGGCGTCGGGCCGGGCGAAGTCGGTGCGGTCCAACTGCTGTGGGGCGCTGAAGCGCCGCTGCGTGGGGGCGTCGGGCACACGACGGCGTCTCGCCATGCCGGCGACGACGGCGACGACGGCGACGATCAGCAGGGCGACGATCAACCGTTCCATGTCAGCGCAGCATACGGTCGGCGGATCGACGCAGCGTCCGTCACTCCCCCGCTGCGGGCAACGCCCACGAGCCCGATGTCCCTGCGAGACCGTTGCCACGTGGCAGGGCCCGCTCGACGAAGACCCGGGTGCTCGACTGGACGGTCAGCTCGGTGTCCAGGACGTCGGGATCGACGAGGTCGATCGTGATCACCTCTCCGGCACCGATCGGGATGTCGGTGAGACTCGGCACTGCCGACGGTCCTCCCGGCCCCACGGCCTCCACGGTGATGGTGCCCTCGACGTTGTCGACGTTGTAGACGACCAGTGCGGCCGGGGCCGGCTCGGTCGGTCCGATCCCCAGGTGCCACCGCGACGACACGTAGCCGTCGATCCTCGGCGGCGCTCCCAGCACGACGGAGGTGGCAACGGAACCACCGGCGGGACGCGTCAGGATCCGCTCGACCACGATCGAGGGTTCCGCGAGCGTCGAGAACACCGAGGCGTGACGGCCCGGCGGCAGCGCGGCCTGGCCCGTCTCGTCGTCGACACCGGCGTCGGCAGGGTCGTAGACCACGACCTGATGCGCCGGCACGTCGATCGAAGGAACATCGCTGTATCCGGCATCGAGCGGGATGCCGAGGAACACCACGTCGACCTGGACGTCGTCGTCCGTGGGGTTGTAGATCGCGAACGATTCGGTGATCCCGTCGCCGGCCTCGCCGTCGGCGAACCACCACTGATCGCGTAGCGCCGGCGCTGCGAGCGACACGTCGTATCCGAGACGTCCGCCCCCGAGGTAGTGCTGCGCACGTCCGACCACCAGTCGTCCGCGCTCGGCTGCGATCTTGACCGCGATGACGGGCTCGTCGCGAGCGCCCAGGTCAGCGATCGGGATCGTCTCGACGGACTGCGGCAGGATCGTGAATCCCTGGAATGCAGCCGGCGTCGACTCCCCGGCCTGCGTGGCGAACACCAGGTCGACGACCGCAGCATCGTCGTACGGGTTGGTCAGCACGAGCGTCTCGAGACTTCCGTCGACGGTGAAGCCATCGGCGAAGTACCACTCGTCGGACGTGTTGTCGGCGCACGGCGACACCGAGTTGCCGGCGGGGTGCAGGGCGCGTTGCTCGACGAAGCCGCGTCCGCCGTCGATCTCGACCACGACGCTCGCGAACGGAGCGGTCACGAACGCATCGACGTCGATCGTGGTGCGCGACCAGGGTTCGACGACCAGCGACTCGCTCGCCCCGACCCCGTCCGGCGTCAGGATGGTGAAGCGTCCGACGAGCTGCTCGTCGTCGCGGTTGGCAACGACGACGTCACCACCCACGCCGTCCTCACCCGTGGCGGGCACGCCCGGGCAGAACCAGCTTCCGGTGAGCGCCGCGTTGTCGCTGACGGCGGGCATCCACGCGCCTGCTGGGGTGGTGAAATACGAGTCGACGACCGCAGGATCTTCGCGAGCCACGGCGATCAACCCGGCAAAGCCCATCAACACCACGACGAGCGCGGGAAGCGCACGACGATTCACGAGGTCACCTCGTGGTCGGCGTCCTGGTCGGGTTCGTGGTCTGCGCCATGGTCTGGGTCGGGCACGTCGTCGGCGCGGTGCCGCGCTGGATCGTCGACGTCGTCGTCCGTGGCGGGAGGCGGTGCCGCGAGCAAGCCCGGATCGAGGAGCGATGCCCCGCCACCGGCGTCCGTCAGATCGATCAGGGTCTCGTCCTCGAGCAGCGCAGTGTCACGTCGTCCGACCGACACGCGCACTCGTGCGGCGATCACGATCGCGGCCAGCCACAGTACGACCTGTGCGGCCACGGCCAGCCACCGCAACACCGAGGTGTCGTAACGCAACTCGCCGACGCCCGAGCTCGGGAGGTCGAACGCGGTGGTCTCGCCGAAGGCGCGACGTGTGTGGAGCGTCGTGCCGTCGACCGAGAGCGACCAGCGGTCGTCGAACGGGACACCGACGTGGACCACGCCGGCGGTCACCTCGTCGGTCGTCGGCTCGAGCGGACCGGCACCGACGAAGACCGGGCTCGAATCGGACAGGTCGGTGCGCACCAGCACCTCCGCACCAGCTGAGTCGCTCGCCTCGATGCCCGCGGCGTCGAGTTCGGCGTAGGTCGCGATCCACGCGCGGTTCTCGAACGCTTCGAGCGTGGGGAGCCCGGGCCTGACGGCCACCAGATCGAGCTGGTCCTCCAGCGAGTCGACCAGCCCCGTGGGAAGTGGCAGGGGGTCGTTGACCGTGGAGGTCACACCATCGAACTCCGGCACGACGACGAACCGGATCGAGAGCGGGGCGAGCAGGCGACCCGCTCGGAGCGTCGACGTCGAGGCCATCTCGTCGAGGGCGGTGGTCACGAGCTCGGCGGCAGCATTGGACGGCGGCATCCAGCGATCCTTCGCGTCGAGCGGACCGTCGTCGACGATCGCCCAAGCGACGCCGTCGCGGTACTCGGTCGCCGGCACCGGCAACAGCCGTGGATCGCCGACCAAGAGGACGTTGTAGTCCCCGGCCGACGACGCGTCCGGCAGCGAGGCGTCGAGCAATCGCGCGAGCGGGGTCGTGGGCACCTGGAACGAGCCGTCGGCCAGCGCAGCGAGACCCGGAGCGAGACCGACCACCACCGCCACCGACGACAGGATCCCGAGCGGTTGACGCCATCCGAACGTGCCACCGCGCACGTCGAGGTCGAATGCTGCCAGCGCCGCCGCCGCCGAGATCGCGAGCCCGACCGCGACGGGCACGAGCAGGACCCCGGCCGCTGGCAGATCGATGGGCAGATCGCCGCGATCGGCGAGCACTGCGGCGCCACCGAACACCACGACCATCAATGCCGAGCGGATGGCCCACGTGAGCCGCCACGCTCGAGCGAGCAGGACGGCGGCGATCACCGGGAGGTACAGCGCGATGGCCAGCGCCGCGAAATCCGTGCGGCCGATCTCGAACGAGGCGAGCACCACCAGTCCGAATCCGGATTCGCCGATCGGCGGCGCCCCGACCACACCTTCCCACGTCCACGAGGTGATCCACGGCAGGTTCAGCAGCGCAGCACCGAGCGCCGCGCCCAGGCCAGTGACGACCGACCACCCCGCGATGGCGAGCGACCCCTGGGCCAGGACCGTCCCGAGGGCGAACACCACGGTGAGCGCCACCGCGAGGGGGAGCATCACGGGGGCGAAGGCGACGGCAACCGCCAGCACGAGCGCAGCCACCACGGTGCGCCGGAAACGGTCACCCGGCGACAGATCGATGATCCCATCGGGCACGTCGAGATCGGCGCTGTAGGGGTCTGCGGTGTCGATGCCCGACGCCCGACGCACGAGGTGCAACACCCAGGGCGTGGCGGCGTAGACGACCAGGACGGTGAGCTGTCCACTGGACATCGAACCGCTGACGAGCGGGCTGAGCGCGTAGACCAGCAAGGCAGCGATGCGGGCCCGCGTCGACGGGAAGACCGCGGAGAGCCGCCAGACGCCCGCCACACCGACCAGTAGCAGCCCGAGAACGAAGAGGGTCTGCAGCAGATCCATGTTGAACAGGGTGAAGACACTGAGGCCCGCCAGCGTCGCCCAGCCCGTCGGGTTCGGGGACGTGGCACCGGCACCGTTGGGATTCCAGCCGGACAGGAACGTCTCGAGCAGTTGGCGGGGACTGTCGGGGAAGGGCAGGAACTCCCCGACCGGCGGCAGGCCGCCGTCGAGGAACGACCGACCGCCCACGATCAGGCCGGCAATGACGGCGATCCACGCCACCACCGGCGCCGTCGTACTCTGACGCCAGCGGCGGACGCGCACGCCTTCGCCGACGTAGGTCGCCGTCTCACGACTGCGCAGGTAGGAGTTCAGGCGGGCGCTGCCACGTTCCTGGAGGCTGTACACCTCACGTTCGGGCACCCGACGTATCTCCTTCACCTCCCGGCGACGCGCCAGCAACGCCGGCGTACGGGGTACCAGGCTCATCAGCCCGCGGAACGAGTTCCACGCCTGACCGAAACGGGCGGTGAACAGGCCGACGACCAGTTCGGTGAGGGTCAGCAGCACCATTTCGACCGACCGCGCAGGCAGGCGAGATGCGCCGGTCAGCGTGGCGACCGAACGCATCCGATGACGTGCGCGCAGCAGACCATGACGCAGGTCCGGCCGGCGTTCGCGCAACCGGCCGATGTGGCGCACCCTGGCCGACGGCACCACGACGACGCGTGCGCCGCTGTGATGAATCCGCCAGCAGAGTTCGGTGTCCTCGCCGTAGAAGTCGATCGCCGGGTCGAATCCACCGAGCTCGCGGAAGAGATCGGCACGGACGAGCAGGTAGGCGGACGGCAGCACGAACACGTCGCGAACGCCGTCGTGCTGCTCCTGGTCGACCTCGCCCGGCTCGATGACCGGATCGATCTCGCCGAACCGGTCCATGCCCAGCCCGACGGCTTGCAGCAGCGCCGGATCGTCCCACTCGACGAACTTCGGACCGACCGCACCGGCGTTCGAGCGATACAGCTCCTCGACCATCAGCCGCAGTGCACCGGGCTCGGGGGCGATGTCGTCGTGGCAGATCAGAAAGAATCCGTTGTCGCCTTCGACGAGACGGAGGACCTCGTTGGCGGCCGAACCGAACCCGACGTTCGTTCCGATCGCTCGGACGAAGGCGCCGGGGAGGCGCTGCTGGATGCGGGCCTCGATGGGCTCGGTGTCGTCGGCGGGTGCGCCGTCGGAGACCACGAGGAAGAGGACTCGGAGGTTCGGGTAGTCCTGCCGGGCGAGCGCCTCGAGGGTGTCGTCGAACCACTCACCGGGTTCGTGCACGACGACGACCGCGACGACCGGCGGTGCAGATGAGATCTCCGGTTCCACGATGGGGCGAGGCTAGCGAGGCCGCTCGGTATCCTGCCGTCATGGCATCGACGCGCGACCCGGACCGGCGGCCCGGAACGGGGCGCCGACCCGGATTCGATCCGACGAACATCGACCTCACCGACTTCGATGTCGTGCGTGCGGTCCGCGGGACCGTCGAGGTCGGCGGATCGCTGGCCGCCCGGGCGACGGAACTCGCCAAGGATGCGACCTATGTCACCGTCGGTCTGGGGCTGCTGACCTACCAGCGGGTGCAGGTCCGCCGACGCGAGTTCGAACGCAGCCGACGATGAGGCGCGGCTGCGTCGACTGACCCCCGACCGATAACATCGGGTGCCCGTGTCCGCGACCTCCGCCAACGCGCAGCAGCGCCTCCCACTGCCCGAGGGCACGATCCCGGTCGGGATCTCTCTGCTGATCGCCGGCGTGGCGACGTATGCGTTCTTCAAGGTCGGCACCGTCGCGGTGGGCGGCGCAGAGGCATTCGCCCCGATCGCCTCGATGTGGTTCGCCGTGTTCGCGTTGGCCCCCGGTTTCTTCCTGCCGCTCGAACAGGAGCTGGGCCGGGCGCTTTCCCACCGGCGCGCCATCGGCGAAGGCGGCCGGCCGGTCGTTCGGCGTGTCGTCGGCCTGGGGGCGATCCTCGTCGCCCTCGTCACGCTGACCATCCTCGTGTTCAGCCCGGTGATCGCCACGTCGTACTTCGACGGCGACTGGTTCATGGTCGTCGCACTGATCGCCGCCTTCGCCGCCTATGCGCCGGCCCACATGGCACGTGGCGTGTGTTCCGGCAGCGGCCGCTTCCGCGAATACGCCGTGATCCTGGGCTCCGACGGCATCGTGCGGATCGTGCTGTGCGCAGCGCTCGCCGTCGTCGGGGTGACCGCGGTGGGGGCCTACGGGCTCGCCATCGCCATCTCGCCACTGTTCGCCGTGGCCTACGTGTATCAACGCAAGGGCCTGCGCACCGATCCCGGCCCACCTGCCGAACTGCGCGAGGTCACCCCGAACCTGGGTTGGTTGCTGATCGGGTCGGTGTGCGCTGCAACGCTGCTGAACGCCGGACCGATCGCGGCGAGCGTGCTCGCACCGGATGGGTCCGACGAACTGATCACGGCGTTCTCCTACGGCGTCCTGCTGTCGCGCATCCCGCTGTTCCTGTTCCAGGCCGTGCAGGCGGCGCTGCTGCCACGCCTCAGCCAACAGGCGGCGCGGGGGGAGTTCGCCGAGTTTCGCTCCGGGCTGCAACGGCTGATGATCGTCGTGCTGGGCGTGGGCCTCGTCGGCACGATCGGTGCGTTCGTGCTCGGACCGTGGGCGCTCGGTCTCGTGTACGACGCCGAACTGAGTGGACGCACGCTCGCAATGCTCTCGATGAGCAGCGCGGTGTACATGCTGGCGCTTGCCACGGCGCAGGCCGTGATCGCTCTACAGGGCCATGCGCTGGTCGCACTCGGGTGGGTCGTCGGCGTCGTCACGTTCCTGCTCGGCACATGGCTCACTGCCGACGAGGTCTTCCGGCGGATAGAAATCGGCCTGGTCGTCTCGTCGATCGCTGCGCTGGCGACATTCGCACTGGCGCTGCGACAGCGGCTGCATTCGGGGGCGGTCCCGAACGAGGGATCGATGATGGAAGCGATCACCGACATGCCGTTCGAGACGTAACAGCTCGCTCGGCCTCACCGAGAGCGCCGTGCCCGACCATCTGGTCGGCCTCGCTCCGGCTCGTCGCTGGCGCTTCCCTCGCCGGCAGCTGCCGCTCGGCCTCACCGAGAGCGCCGTGCCCGACCATCTGGTCGGCCTCGCTCCGGCTCGTCGCTGGCGCTTCCCTCGCCGGCACACGCTGCTGGTCAGCGGAGTTCGATGCCGGCTTTGGTGGCTTCGCGTTGCAGGTCGTGGGCGACCATCATCTTGACGAGGGCCGGGAAGTCCACCTCGGGTGCCCAGCCCAGCTTGGAGCGCGCCTTGGTGGCGTCACCGATCAACAGGTCGACCTCGGCCGGGCGGAGGAACTTCGGGTCCTGGCGCACGTGATCGGCCCAGTTGTCGATACCGACCTCAGCGAACGCCCGTCGCACCAGATCCTCGATCGAATGGGTCTGGCCCGTGGCCAACACGTAGTCGTCGGGCTGATCCTGCTGCAGCATCAACCACATCCCCTTCACGTAATCGCCCGCGTAGCCCCAGTCACGCTTCGAATCCAGGTTCCCCAACACGACCTCGTCCTGCAACCCGAGCTTGATCCGCGCCACCGCATTGGTCACCTTGCGCGTCACGAACTCCAAGCCCCGTCGCGGCCCTTCGTGGTTGAACAGGATCCCCGAGCTGGCATGCAGCCCGTAGGACTCGCGGTAGTTCACCACGATGTCATGACCGAACACCTTCGCACACCCATACGGCGAGCGAGGATGGAACGGCGTCAACTCCGTCTGCGGCGTCTCACGCACCTGACCGAACATCTCACTCGACGACGCCTGGTAGAACCGGATCGGGTTGTTCTGTGTCCCGCCCACCATCCGCACCGCTTCCAACATCCTGAGCACACCCAGGCCAGTGATGTTCGCCGTCAACTCCGCCTGCGAGAACGACAACGCCACGAAGCTGATCGCCCCCAGGTTGTACACCTCGTCGGGCTGACACGCCTCCATCGCACTCACCAGTGACGGAAGATCCGCCAGATCGCCCGAGACGAGCTCGACGAACGGCAACTCGTGCTGCAGGGCTTCCACCCGCGGATTGTTCTGGCCCTTCACCATCCCGAACACGTGATAGCCCTGGGAATGCAGGAACTCGGCCAAATGCTGACCATCCTGGCCAGTGATCCCGGTGACGAACGCTGTAGGCATGAGACGGCGAGTCTACGGCTCACTGCACGGGCACCGCAGATACGCTCGGCATCCGCATGCTACGAGTGGCGATCGATGTCGGGCCGACCCACGGCAGGCGAACCGGTATCGGCAACGCCGTGGCATGGACGGTGGAGGCGTTGGCCGAACGTGACGGTCTCGACCTGCAGCGCTACGTCACCAGTGTCCGAGCCCGACGTCGCAACTCGCAGCGTCGTCTCCCGCTGCCGGCCGCGGTCGCCCTCCGTGTCTGGTCGCACCGCTCGGCGCCGATGGACCGCTGGCTCGGACGTCCGGACCTCGTGCACGGCACCAACTACGTCGTCCCCCCGGCGCGCTGCTCTCGGGTCGTGTCGGTGTACGACTGCTGGTTTCTCGATCATCCCGAGGACGCCGAACCCGACGTGCTGCGTGCAGCGGCCGTCCTGCGCCGTGCGGTGGCCGACGGCGCGTACGTCGTCACGAGTTCCGACGCGACCACCCGACGGACCCGTGAGCTGCTCGACACCGACCGGGTCCGCACGGTGCTGCTCGGGCCGCCGCCGTCCGACCCCAGCCCGACGCCGAACGACACGCCGACCGGCCTGCCCGAACTCGACACGTTCGTGCTGGCGCTGGGCACGATCGAGCGGCGCAAGAACCTGCCGACGCTCGTCGACGCGTTCGGTCGTCTCGCCCGCGAGCACGCCACCGTGCGGATGGTCATCGCCGGCGCAGCCGGCAACGACGTCGCGGCCGTCGACCGCGCCATCGCCCGGCTGTCTCCCGAGATCGCCGAGCGCGTCATCCGCACCGGCATCGTCGACGGCGCGACGAAGCGATGGCTGCTCACCCACGCGCGGGCGCTGGCCTATCCCTCGCTCGACGAAGGGTTCGGATTCCCGATCCTCGAGGCGCAACAGGCCGGGACGCCCGTCGTGGCGAGCACGGCCGGCTCGATCCCACAGGTCGCCGGCGCTGCAGCCCTGTTGAGTCCGTCACGCGATGCCGAAGCGCTGGCTGCCAACCTCTACTGGATCGTGACGAACGACGAGATGCACGCCAAGTTGGTGCGACGAGGCACCGCGAACGTGCGGAGGTTCTCGTGGTCGGCGACCGCCGAGCAGTACCACTCGATGTACGAGGAGCTCGCCGGCCGTGGCTGAGACGATCGCCGTCGTGTGCGGGGGCGTCGGCGCCGCCCGATTCCTCCGGGGGCTGATCGATGCCGTCGACGACGTGGCGTCGATCACCGCGATCGTCAACACCGGCGACGACTGCTCGCTGCACGGCCTGTCGATCTCGCCGGACCTCGACACGATCACCTACACCCTCGCCGGCGCCATCGACCCCGAGCGCGGATGGGGCCTCGTCGACGAGACCTGGCGGGCAATGGCTGCGCTCGAACGCTTCGAGGCGGTTCGGCCGGCCGGCTCCGCCGCCGCCGCCCGTTGGTTCAATCTCGGTGACCAGGACCTCGCCACCCATTTCTACCGGACGGCGCGGCTCGACGAGGGAGCCACCCTGACCGAGGTGACCGACGAGATCCGCCGCGCCTGGAACGTGCCGATCCGTGTCCTGCCGATGTCCGACGACCGACTGTCGACGCTCGTGACCCTTGCGGCCGCCGAAAACGACGGTCCCGACCTGGTACGCGAGGTCTCGTTCCAGGATTACTTCGTCCGGCTCCGCCACGATGTCCCGGTGGCCTCGATCCGTTTCGGTGGCACCGCCTCGTTGACCGGTCCTGCCCGTGAGGCGCTGGCCGATGCATCGCGCATCGTGATCGCCCCGTCGAACCCGCTGGTGTCGATCGGGCCGATCCGGTCTCTCGACGGCGTCGACGACCTGCTCGCCGGGCGACGCCAGCACGTGGCGGCGATCTCCCCGATCGTGGGAGGCGCGGCCCTCAAGGGTCCGGCGGACCGCATGCTCGTCGAGCTCGGCCACGAAGCGAGCGTCGTCGGCGTCGCCGAGCTGTACTCGTCGATCGCCTCCACCCTGATCATCGACACCGTCGACGCCCACCATGCCGCAGCCGTCGAAGCAACCGGGATGCGCTGTGTCGTGACCGACACCGTCATGTCGCAACCCGGCGTCGCCCGAACGCTGGCCGTCGAGACCCTGGAATCGCTCGCATCACCGCGCTGAAGTCGCCGGGGCGTCACTCCGAGAGTCGGGCGAGGCCGTCGTCGAGATCGGTCCACGGCGACCATCCCAGATGGATGCGCGCCCTGACAGGCGACACCGCGAAGCGCTGAACGTCGTGCAGGCGGGCGGGCCCACGCGTCGGCTCGAGATCGGAGGCACCGCCGACCGACGCGGCGATGCGCGACCACAGCTCGGCGACCGGTGTCTGTTCACCGGTACCGATGTTGATCACGAGACCGCTCCCGCGTGCTGCCGACCGCACGAGCGCATCGACGACGTCGTCGATGTACACCAGATCCCGAGTCTGGCGCCCGTCGCCGTGCAGGACCGGCGCCCGACCGTTGGCGGCTGCATCGAGGAACGCTGCGACCACGCCGCCGGTCGCCCGCTGACGGGGCCCGTACACGTTGCCGAGCGCCAGCGCGGTGAACTCGATGGCGTGCAGATCGCGGTACGACACGAGCAGATCGACGATCGCCCGAGCGACGACACCGCGGACGCCGAGCGGTTCCAGCTGTGACGGCTCGCCTTCCTTCACCGGCAACTGCTTCGTGGACGGGTGCCCGTAGATCGCCGACGCCGGGATCGCGACGACGACCTTCGGCACACCGTGACGACGCGCCGCCTCCAGCGTGGTGAGCGCGGAGACGAACGCATCGCCCTGGGCTGCCGCGGTCGAGTCGTGGCGAGGCAGCAGCGCGAGATGGAAGATCACGTCGGGCGACCGGATCCCGATCGACGAGTCCGCCTCCGCTGACGCCGCATCGAGGTGATGGATGCGCAGCGCCCCGCCCGAGGCCCGGGCAGCGGCCAGGTTGGCGAGCGACCCTACGGTCAGGTTGTCGATCACGTCGACGGCGTGCTCCTCGGCCAGCAGGCGATCGACCAAGTGGGAGCCGATGAATCCGGCTCCCCCGATCACGACGACATTCACGGGATCGACGGTAGCGCCGCCGCCACGAGGTCTGGTCCGGTCATCGTTCGGCGGATGCGGCCGCTGGTGCCGAACCCTCGACCAACAGCTGACCGTCGTCGACGCGGCCCTCGGCGCCGACCATCGAGTCACGCACCACGGCGTCGGCGCCGATGCGGCCCATCACCAGCGATCGCTCGACGGTGGCGCCCGCCGCCACCGTCGCACCGGAGAGCAGCACCGAGTCGACCACCGACGCTCCGGCGGCCACCTGCACGCGTTCGCCCACGATGCTGTGACGAATGATCGCATCGTCGGCCACGACGGCCGACGCAGCAATGGCGTCGCACCGCTCCGTGCGGCGCTTGCCGTCGAGCAGGTCGAGATTGGCCGCCCGGTACAGCGCGGGCACGCCGGCGTCGATCCAGTAGTCGTCGGTGGCGACCCCGAAGAGCCCGCCATCGGCGACGATGCGGGGAAAGGTGTCGCGTTCGACGGACACCTTCGTTGCCGGCGCGATGCGCTCGAGCACCGACGCCTCGAACACGTAGGTACCGGCGTTGATCAGGTTGCTCGGCTCGGTTCCCGGCGCCGGCTTCTCGACGAAGGCGCGCACCGAACCATCGGCAGCGAGGTCGACGACACCGAACGCCGACGGGTCGTCGACGCCGATCAGGTGAAGCGTCGCTTCGGCACCGAACGAGTGGTGCGCGTCGACGAGCGCCGACACGTCGAGGTCGGTCATCACGTCGCCGTTGGCCACGACGAAGGTGTCGTCGATCCCGGCGAAGTCGGCGGCGAACCTGATTGCACCCGCGGTGTCGAGCGGTTCGGGCTCGACCGCATAGGTCAGGGCGACGTCGCCGCAGCGACCGTCCGGAAAGGCCTCGATGAACGGCTCGGGCCGGAACCCGAGAGCGAGGACGACCTCGGTGACCCCACCGCGTCCGAGTCGATCGACCAATCGGGCGATCATCGGGACGTGACCGATCGGCAGCATCGGCTTGGGCGTCGTCAGGGTGAGCGGCCGCAGCCGCGTGCCGAAGCCGCCGACGAGGACGACGGCGCGCATCAGCCCTCGGTGGTGGATGGCACGTCAGCGGTCGTGTCGTCGGGCACCGTCCCGAGCGGTGCGATCGAATCGTTGGGGTTGACGACACCGGAATCGAGCTCGCCGAGCGACGGCAGGTCCGGCGCCCACGGCGGCATCGAGACGTCGGTGTCGTCGGGGACGAACGCGATCGCCACGACCATCTGGTCGCGGTCGAGCCGGATGTTGTCGAAGTCGGCGATGTAGGTGGTGCCATCGTCGGTGTCGGTGAAGTTGTTCCAGACGACCACCTTCAATTCGGCGTTCTCGTCGGAGCCGTCGACCGTGCAGCTATCGCCGTCCTCCCACACGAGCACGTCCTCGCGCGGCGGATCCTGGTCCGCGAGCTGGGTCTCCAGTGCCTCACGTTGCGTCTCGGGGAACGTGAGCTTGTCGTTGGTCAGCTCGACGCCGTAGGTGTCGAGGAACACACCGAGGCGGGCATTGCTGCCCACCGATGCCGACGAGAAGGGATGCCAGTGGATCAGGCCGTCGTCGTGGCTGTGGATGCCGGTACGGGCGTACTGCGTGAAGTTGTCGGTGCCCTGCTGCTCGGCATCGCCCTCGAGCTTGAACCAGGTGTCGCAGAGGTAGAAGCCGTAGGCATGGTGCCAGTGGTCGCTTTGCAGCGGGGCACCCGAGGCATCGACGGAGGGCCGGCTCTGGCGGGCGTAGAGCACCAGCGAGAGTCCGAGCACGACGACGATGGTCACCACCACGGGGAACAGCGTTCCGCCCTGGAATCTGACCTTCTTGCCCTGACCGGACTTGGCCAGCTTGGCGGCTTTCTTGGTGGATGACGAGGAGGGTGCCACGACCATGAGAGGCTAGCGGCGCCCCGATCGGATGAGGGTTCAGGCCAGCGAACGCAGCAGGTCGTCGTAGGCGACGCCGACTGCCGTCGGTGATGCCTCACGCTCCACCCATGCTCGCCCGAGCGCGCCCAGCTGCGTCCCCCGCGACGGATCGGCGAGCAGCGAGCGGATGGCGTCGGTGAAGACGCGGGGATCGTCCGGAGCGACCGCCACGCCGCCGCCCGACTCGGCGAGGATCCGGGGCACGGCGGTGTCCGGGTCGATCGAGGCGACCACCGGCCGGCCGGCGGCCATGATCGAGTAGGTCTTCGAGGGCACGCTGACCCGGCCGAGCCCGCGTCGGAGCGGCACGACGTGGACGTCGCCGGTCGCGAGCAGCTCCGAGAGCCGCTCGGGGGCGATGTAGTCCGCGAAGCGGACGTTGTCGATGTCGGCGGCCGCCGCCTCGAGCGATGGTCGGGCGGCGCCGTTGCCGTTGATGAGGAAGGTGACGCCGGGGAGTTCCCGCGCCGCGGCGAGCACCAGGTCGAGCGACTGCGAGAACCCGACGTTGCCGGCATACAGCACCACGGGCCCGTCGCCCAGACCGAGCTCGGCTCGGTACGGCGTCAGTCGGTCGCCCGGCACGATCGCCTCGGTGTCGACGAAGTTGGGGATGACGTGCACGGCCTGCGATCCCCGTTCGCCGGCCTCTCGCCCGTCGTGTCCTGCGTCCAGTTTGGCCGCGACGTTGTCGCGCAGGTCGTCGGACAGGACCGTGACCGCATCAGCCGCCCGGTAGCTCACCCGCTCGAGCCACGAGGCCGCGGCGATGACCGCCCGGTTCGAGATCGCGCCGGTCTCGACCGCTGCGTCGGGGAAGACGTCCTGGATGTTGAACACCATCGGGCAACGGCGCACCCGACTCGCCACCCATCCGGTGAGCCCCAGCGTGAGCGGCGGCGACATGGCGATCACCGCACCGGACCGGCGGAACCAGCCACCGGCACGCAGACAACAGGCGCCCGCCAGCACCGAGAAGGCGCCGAACCCGAGGGCGCGTCGCAGCAGGTTCGACTTGTCGCGTCCGGGAAACGGGTGGACCCGAGTGACCGAGCCCCACGGCGTGTGCTCCGTCCGCACGAGGCGGCCCTGCCATCCGGGTTCGATGCGATGCACCCGGTACCACGGCAACGCCGTGACGACGTGCACGCGGTGCCCGAGCGCCACCAACTCCTCGACGATGCGGGTCATCACCACGCCGGTCGGTGCCGTGTCCGGCGCGAAGTGCGGGCACAGGACCACCAGCGGGCGCAGCGGTGGTCGCTCGTGACGGCGTTCGCGTGTCATCGGCCGATCCTGACCGCGAGGTCGTAGGCACCGGCGAGCGCGGCTCCCGACCGCTCCGCGGTGAAGGCCAGCGCGCGTCGACGACCGGCCGACCGCATCTTGTCGGAGCGCTCAGCGACCACGTCGAGCGCGTCCGCCCACGCATCGACGTCGAGCGGCAGCACGAGACCGGCGTCACCGACGACCTCCGCCAGGGCGGGCTGGTCGGAGCAGATCACCGGTGCACCGAGCGCCATGGCCTCCACGACGGGTGCGCCGAATCCCTCGTACTCGCTGGGGAACACGAGCGCATCGGCTGCGGCGACGAGCCCGTCACGGTGCGCTTCGGAGACGCGGCCCGGTCGGACCACCCGTTGCTCGAGCCCGAGTCGAGCGATGGCGGAGACCACCTCGTCCTCGGCGGCCCCGCGTCCACCCGGCATCACCAGTCGCAGCTCCGGGTCGGTCCAGTGCCGAGCCATCAGTTCCAGCAGGAACCGATGGTTCTTGTGCGGGTGGGTGATCGCGGGGTACACGATCATCGGACCCCCACCGAGCCCGTAGTGCCGTCGCAGTTCGGACGCAGTGGGTGCGTTCGCGCCGAGCGTCGGCTCCGTGCCGTGCGGCACGACGACGACACGGTCGGCGTCGGTGCCGTATGCGTCGACCACGGTGGCGCGGACGTACTCGGTCGGCACGGCCACGACGGCGGCACGCCGGACGGAGCGCGGGATCGTCCGTTCGAGATAGCGGCGCTTGGTCGGCGTCAGGTACCCGGGATGGGTGCGGTACTGCAGATCGTGGATCGTGAGCACGATCGGCCGGCGCCCGACCATCGGCGCCGTGCCACCCCCGTGGTGGACGATGTCGGCGTCACGCGTCCGCCGCCGCAGCCACGTGTGTTCCGCCACCACCCGGCGTGGTCGGCTGGATCCGTCGATCGTGGCGGTCACCATCGGGTAGTGCGCTGCCAGTTCGGGATGGGCGGCGGCGAACGACTCGAGACAGTAGAGCGAGGGTTCGAACGATGTCGCCTGCGATGCGAGACCGAGCAGTTGTCGGACGAGGTACTGCTCGGAACCTCCGACCTCGCCGGGGACACACCACAACAGGTTGACCGCCACGTCGGTCGGCGACTGAGATGGTTGGGGGGCGACGGTCATGCGGCCAGTTCACGGTAGACCGCGAGGGTGAGCGCCGCCGATCTCTCCCACGTGAGCTCGCCGGCGCGACGCCGCGCGGCGACGGCGAGTTCGCTGCGTCGGTCGGCTGCTTCGACGATGCCACGGGCGATGTCGTCGACGTCGAGTGGCTCGACCAGCACGGCTGCGCCTCCCGCCACCTCCTCGGTCGAGGTTCCCCTGCTCGTCACCACTGCCGCGCCCTGCGCCATCGCCTCGGCGACCGGGAGCCCGAATCCCTCGCGTTCGCTGGGGTAGGCGAACACGGACGCGGCGGCGTACAGCGGTGCCAGGTCGGCGTCGGGGACGAAGCCGAGGAACAGCGTGTCGCGGTCGTCGGCGAGGCCGACATCACCCCATCCGTCGGCTCCGGCGACGACGAGCGCGCCCGGCATGCCCGGGCGGCGCATCGCCTCGGCGAGGCGCGAGAGATTCTTGCGCGGCTCGATCGTGCCCACGAACAACACGAACTCCTGGGGAAGCAGGTAGCGGCGGCGCACCCGTTCGACATCGGCGTGGGACACGTTCACTGCGTCGACACCCAGTGGCACGAGGCGGAGCCGATCGGCCGGGATGCCCGCCGCCTCACAGTCGCGGCGCGTGGCGTCGCTCGAACAGATGACCCGCGCGGCGCGCCGGACGATCGCCTCGAGACTGCGGTTCATCGTGCGGACGCCGTGGCGGGAGAACTTCGCCGGGTCGTGAACGAACGCCAGATCGTGGACGGTCACCACCAGGGGCGCTGCGGTCCCGCAGGGCACGAGCCCGGTCGCGTGCGCCACGTCGATCTCTCCGGTGACCGATTCGACCTTCGGCCATCCGAGGCGCGTCCACGCTTCGTACAGCAGCGGACGAGCGAGCGGCAGCATCGCCACGGGTCCTGCGGGGCGGAACTCCGCAACGGGTGCGATCGGGTGCTTTCCCGCCACCAGGTGGAGTTCGACGTCGTCGGGGCGCTCCGCCAGCTCGCGGGCGATGCGCAGCGCAGCGATCGCCGTACCGCCCGGACTCGGGTGCCAGCACTGCTCCAGGGTGTAGGCGACCCGGATCGGCCGCGCCTCGATGTCCACCGGGTCATCATGGCGTCTTCAGCCGACGCCGCGGCGCCAACACACCGCGCGCCGTAACCTCTCGCGCATGTCGATGCCTCCACCGAACGACGGATCGCCCAGCCCCGTGAGCGGACGGCGGGTGGTCGTCACGGGAGGAGCCGGGTTCCTCGGTCGACGGGTCGTGACACGTCTCACCGATCGAGGTGCCGACGTGCGGGCGCCGCGTTCGAGCGAGTTCGATCTGACCGTGCCGGGGGCCGCCGAGGCGATGCTCGCCGCCCACGAACCCTCGCTCGTCATCCACCTGGCCGCCGACGTCGGCGGGATCGGCTACAACCTGGATCACCCGGCCCGGCTCTATCTGTCGAACCTGTTGATGGGCACGAACGTGATCGAAGCCACCCGGCGGGCCGAGGCGGTCGACAAGACCGTGCTGGTGGGCACGGTGTGCTCGTATCCGAAGTTCACGCCGGTCCCCTTCGCCGAGCGTGATCTCTGGAACGGCTACCCGGAGGAGACGAACGCCCCGTACGGCATCGCCAAGAAGGCGCACCTCGTCCACGCCCAGGTGAACGAGCACGAGTACGGCCAACGCTTCGCGTACCTCATCCCGACGAACCTGTACGGCCCCGGCGACAAGTTCCATCCGTCGGTGTCGCACGTCATTCCTGCGCTGATCAAGAAGTGCGTCGAGGCCCGCGATTCCGGCACCGACCACGTCGAGGTCTGGGGCACCGGATCGGCCAGCCGCGAATACCTCTACGTCGACGACGCCGCCGAGGCGATCGTGCGCGCCGCCGAGGTCGACACGACCGCCGAGCCGGTGAACCTCGGCGCCGACCGTGAGGTGACGATCAAGGAGACCGTCGAGACGATCGCCCGACTGGTCGGGTTCGCGGGCGAACTGCGATGGGACCCGTCGAAGCCCGACGGCCAACCCCGACGTGCCGTCGACGGAGCACACGCCCGCGAACTCCTCGGCTGGTCACCGACGATGGAGTTCGAGGACGGGCTGCGCGCCACGATCGACTGGTATCTCGCCAATCGCAGCGAGGCCGAGCGCGACCCCCACTGACCCAACTGTCACACCGTGCCGGGCCAAACGTGACAGTTCACGGCACGATCCCGGCCGCTTCGGCCGCCCGACGGTAGGCATCGGCGAGGCTGGCGGTCGTCTCGTGGGCATTCAGGCCGCTGGGATTCGGCACGACGAAGAGGCGTGAGGCCTCGAAGGGCTCCGGCTGCTCGCCCATCGTCGCTTTCGGCAGCGAGAACGCCGTGCGATACGCCGTGATCCCGGCGATTGCCACCACGGCCGGCTGGTGCGTTCGCACGAACGCCCGGAGTTGCTCGCCGCCGGCACGAAGCTCGTCCGCGTGCAGGTCCGACGCCTTCGCCGTCGCTCGGTGGACCACGTTGGTGATGCCGATCCCCCGTTCGATCAGGTACCGGCGATCGTCGTCGCTCATGCCGACTCCCCGGTCGATCTCCCGCTCGATGACGCCGGCCTCCAGGAGTGCCGGGTAGAAGCGGTTGCCGGGGTGGGCGAAATGGGTGCGGGTCGCAGCCGTCCACAGACCCGGATTGATCCCGACGAACAACAGCTCGACGTCCTGCCCGATCAGGTCGGGGGCTGTCGCACCGACGAACGACTCGAGTTCGGCTCTCGAGAATCCCATCGGGAGGATCGTAGGGGCAGGCGTTGCGACGTCTAGGGGTTGCGCTGGAGTTTGGTGACCAGTTCGGTCAAGGGCTCGCGGAAGTGACGCAGCGGCTCGTAGCCGGCGGTGCGCCAGGCAACGTCGTCGAGGACGCTGTTCGCCGGGCGCGGCGCTGGGCGCGGCGGCTGGAGTTCGGCCGTGGAAATCGGTCGCACCCGATCGGGATCGTCGCCGGCGGCCGCGAGGATCTCGCGGACGAACTCGTACCAGCTGACCGCCCCGCCGTTGGTCAGATGGAAGATGCCCGAGCGGCGATCGGCCGCCAACCTCCGCAACGCCGGCGCGAGGTCCGCGGTGAACGTGGGCTTGCCGCGCTGATCGTCGACGAACGCGAGCGCCTGGTCGGGGTCGGCCGCGAGGCGCAGTACGAGCTTGACCATGTTGTTGCCGTGCTCGCCGCACACCCACGAGGTTCGGGCGATCGCCGCAACCGGCCCGGCCGCGATCTCGCCGGCGCGCTTCGACTGTCCGTAGACCGACTGCGGGTTGGTGGCGTCGTCCTCTCGGTAGGGGCGGTCGAGCGTGCCGTCGAAGACGTAGTCGGTGCTGACGTGCACGAGGTGCGCTCCGGCGAGTTCGCATGCCGCCGAGAGGAACCCGACGGCATCTGCGTTGACGGCGAACGCCGTCGACTGATCGCTCTCGCAGGCGTCGACTGCGGTGTACGCGGCGGCGTTGACGACCGCATCGGGTCGGACCGACGCCAACACCTCGTGCACCGCCTCCGAATCGGTGATGTCGAGCGACGACCGGTCGAGGGCGACGACGTCGTCGCCGAGCGACGTGCAGTGCTCCACGAGATCGACGCCGAGCTGACCGCCGGCACCGGTGACTACGACCTTCATGACCGCCCGGAGTGTAGGCGGCCGAGCGCCACAGGACGTCGACCGGCTACGACTCGATCGGCGGCGGCGGCCCGAGGCCGCGGAAGTAGTCGAGGATCGGTTCGGCGGCCGGCTCGAGCACGAGGACGGCGTTGCCCTCCTTGGTGACACCCGACACGGGGAGTTGGTACTTGTTCAATCCCGTGCTGAACGCCTTGCGCAGCGTGCCGGCTGCTCCCACCGGATCGAGGCCCGGATCCATTCGCACGGCGGAGGTGCCGGCGGTGATCAGCTCCGACGCCAGGAACGGGTCCGACTGGAGCTTGGCGATCGTGGCATCCGCGGTCTGCTGCAGGAAGTTCTGCTGGCGTTCGATGCGGCCGAGGTCGGATCGAGGATCGGTCCGCCACTCGCCGTCGCGGAACTCCTCGTAGTACCGACTGCGGGCGTACTGCAGCGACTGCAGACCGTCGAGCACATGACAGCCGGGCTGCTGGTCGAGTCCGGTGTTCTTGTCGCGCGTCGGGTAGAGGAAACAGACCGTGGTGCCCCCGACGGCGTCGACGAGATCCTTGAAGCCGTTGAAGTCGATGTCGACGACGTGGTGGACCGGGATGCCGAGCTCCTGGGTGATCGTGGCCGCCAGCACGTCGGTGCCATCGCTGTAGGCCGCATTGATCCGGCTCGGGCTGCTGCGTCCCACGATGTTCACCCACAGGTCTCGCGGCAGGCTGACGATGGAGGCACCGTTGCCGTCCTGCTCCTGGCGAAGGATCATGATGGTGTCCGAGCGCCGCCCGGACACTTCGTTGGTGTCGCCGATACTGCCGAAGTCGGGATCGTTCGGATCGGCGTTCTCGCGGGTGTCCGAGCCGATCAGCAGATAGTTGCGAGCAGGCCCGTCCTGTGGGGTCAGCGCCAGCTCCAACCCTTCGATGCGCTGGATGTCGCCGGTGCGGGCATTGGCCGCTCGGATCACGCCGAAGGCGCCGACCGCACCCACGATCATCGCCAGCACCACCGCCACGGGCGCAGAGCTGCGCCGACGCGGGCGTGAGGTTGGAGCCATCCGCGAAACGCTACTGGTGCGCTCGCCGGCTGCTACGGCAGCCCCGGCGCAACGGTCGTCTCACACCCGATTCTCACCGTCGAGCGCTCGTACGTGCACGACGTCACCGACGTCCAGGTGGTGGCGTCGACCGTCGGCGTCGGCAAGGACCAGACGTCCAGTCTCGTCGACGGCCACGGCGCGTCCGTACAGGGGCGTCACATCGGGCATCTCGACGCGCACCCAGCGGCCAATGGTCGCCAAGGATTCGACGTAGCGGGATGCGATGTCGGCGGGAAGCGCTTCGATCTCCTCCAGCAGCGCCCGGAGCAGTCGGGCCGGATCGACGAGCTGGTCGTCCGTCTGGGCGGCATTCGCATCGGCGGCGAGCGGACCGAGGGCGGCGGCACCGTCGGGAGCCCAGCCGACGTTGAGCCCGAGACCGACGACGACCGCATCGTGGTCGGGCACACGCTGGGCCAGGATCCCGGCGAGTTTGCGATCGCCGACGAGCACGTCGTTCGGCCATTTGAGCCCGACGTCGGATGCCAGGTCGGCACCGAGGAAGCGTCGTGCCGCCGCCACCGCTGCGAGTCCGATGCGGTGCGTCGCCTCGGCCGGCAGGGCAGGCACGGGAGCGACGACGATCGACACCAGGAGGTTCGCGCCGGGCGGTGCGTCCCAGCGCCGATCGAGGCGCCCACGGCCCGCGGTCTGGTGGTCGGCGGCGAGCACGGTGCGGTCCCCTGCGGTGCCCGCCGCCACCGCGGCGATCAGGTCGGCATTGGTGCTCCCGGTCTCGGCGACGCGCCGTACGTCCCAACCAGCCGGCCACGTCATCGTGGCCCAGATGTCTCCGTGGGAGCTCACGGCCCCTACATTGGCATCCGTGCTCAAGAAGATCCTGATCGCCAACCGTGGCGAAATCGCCGTACGAGTCATCCGCGCCGCCCGCGAGATGGGCATTCCCACCGTGGCGGTCTATTCCGAACTCGACCGCGATGCCCTGCACGTGCGTCTGGCCGACGAGGCCTTTGCTCTGGGTGGGCAGACGGCCGCCGAGAGCTACATCAACAGCGACGTCATGCTCGACGTGATCCAGCGCAGTGGCGCCGATGCGGTCCACCCCGGGTACGGGTTCTTCTCGGAGAACGCCGACTTCGCACGTGCGATCGCGGCGTTGGGCGTCGAGTTCATCGGCCCACCGCCGAGTGCGATGGACGAGATGTCCGACAAGGTGTCGAGCCGCCTCGCCGCCATCCGCGGTGGCGCGCCCGTCGTGCCCGGCACGACCGAATTCGCACAGGGTCCCGACGAGATCAAGGCGTTCGGCAACGAGCACGGCTGGCCGGTCTGCATCAAGGCGGCCTTCGGAGGCGGCGGCCGAGGCATGAAGGTCGTCCAGACCGAGGCCGAGGTCGACGACGCCATGGCGAGCGCCCAGCGCGAGGCGAAAGCGTTCTTCGGACGCGACGAGGTGTACGTCGAGCGGTACCTCACCTGGCCGCGCCACGTCGAGATCCAGCTGGTCGGCGACAAGCACGGCAACTGCGTCTGGATTTCGTCGCGTGACTGCTCGGCACAGCGCCGACACCAGAAGCTCGTCGAGGAAGCGCCGGCACCCGATCTGCCCGACGGCGTGGAGCGGGCGATGGGCGAAGCCGCCGTGAAGGCGGCCAAGGCGGTCGGTTACTACGGCGCCGGCACCGTCGAGTTCATCTTCCAGGACGGCGACTTCTTCTTCCTCGAGATGAACACGCGCCTCCAGGTCGAGCATCCCGTCAGCGAGATGATCACCGACATCGATCTCGTCGAATGGCAGATCCGCGTCGCCGCCGGCGAGGAACTGCCGATGACGCAGGCCGAGGTCGACGCCTCGCGCCGTGGTCACTCGATCGAGATCCGCATCAACGCCGAGGACGTCGCGGGCGGCAAGTTCCTCCCCTCGCCGGGACCGATCACGAAACTGCTTGCTCCGGACGGTTTCGGTGTGCGCTTCGACTCCGGCTACCACTCGGGTGACGAGATCAGCCAGTTCTACGACAACCTCGTCGGCAAGCTCGTGGTGTGGGGCCGCGACCGTGACGTGGCGATCGCCCGCACGATCCGCGCCCTCGACGAACTGGTCGTCGAAGGGGTCGCCACCACGATTCCCGCCGACCTGGCCATCCTGAAGCATCCCGACTTCGCAGCGGTCACACACTCGACCAAGTGGGTCGAGGAGGTGCTCGACCTCACCGGTGTCGGTGGCAAGTCGGAGTCCACTGCGCCCGAGTCGGCCGACGGCGCCGACGCCGAGCCGCTCGTCAAGCGCTCGACGACCGTCGAGGTCAACGGCAAGCGGTTCGACGTGAACATGTGGGTGCCGGAAACGCCGACCGTCGCCGTCGCCGGCGGCGCAGCGCCGAAGAAGGCCCGTCGAGGCGGCAGCAGCGGAAGTGGTGGCGGAGCGATCGCGTCCGGGTCGGTCGAAGCGCCGATGCAGGGAACCATCGTCAAGGTGCTCGTCGAGGTCGGTCAGGACGTCGAGGTCGGCGCCGGCATCGTGGTGCTCGAGGCGATGAAGATGGAGAACCAGATCAACGCCGAGAAGGCCGGCACGGTCAAGGAGATCAAGGTCGCCGCCGGCGACACCGTCGGCGGCGGCGACATCCTCGCCGTCATCGAGTAGTCGACGGGACACCCTCCCCGCACGCCACCACCGATGAGCCAACCGCCCCAATCCGGGCTTTTCGCTCATCGCTCGACACCGCACGCCACCACCGATGAGCCAACCGCCCCAATCCGGGCTTTTCGCTCATCGCTCGAGGGCGGTCGGGGTCACTCGGCGGCTTCGGAGAGGGCTTCGCTGAGCGCCGGGTGCACGAGGATGCTCTCCGCGAGATCGGTCACCGTCAGGCCGGCGGTGACGGCGACGGCGATGACCGAGATCAGTTCGGCCGCCTGACGTCCGACGATGGAGCCGCCGAGCACCTCGCCGGTGGCGGGGTCCGAGATGATCTTCACGAACCCCATCGTGTCGTTGTTGATCATCGCCTTGGCGGTCGACGAGAACGGCACCTTGGTGACCCGGATCTTGCGTCCGGAACTGAAGGCCTCGGCCTCGGCGAGTCCCACGTCGGCGATCTCGGGCTCGGTGAAGATCGCCGACGCCGCCTTGTCGTAGTCGAGGTGACGGTGGCTCCGCGTGTGACCACCCATGATGTGTTCGGCGATCTTGCGACCCTGCATCGAGGCGACCGACGACAACGGCAGCTTGCCGCTGATGTCACCGGCGGCGTAGATGTGCTCGACGTTGGTGACGCAGTGCTGGTTGATGTCGACGTAGCCCCACTCGTTGACGTGGACGCCGGCAGCGTCCAGGCCGACGTCCTCGGTGTTCGGAATCGAGCCGATCGCCAGCACGGCATGTGTCGACGTGACCGAGCGGCCGTCGTCGCAACGCACCGTCACGCCGTTGTCGGTCCGCTCGATCGCTTCGGCACGGGCTCCCATCAGCAACTTGACGCCGCGACGCATGAACACCTCCTCGAGTACGGCGGCCACCTCGGGGTCCTTGCCGGGCAGCACCTGCTGGCGGCTGACGACGAGCGTGACCTTCGAGCCGAACGACGAGAACATGTGGACGAACTCCACCCCGGTGACGCCGGAACCGATCACGGTGATGCTCTCGGGGAAGATCTTCGGCGGATAGCAGTCGCGTGTCGTCAGGATGCGGTCGCCGTCGGGCTGACACCACTCGGGAATGCGGGGTCGCGATCCGGTCGAGACCAGCGCGGCGTCGAACTCGATGGTCTCGGTTCCGTCGGCGCCGACCACCTCGGCGGTGTAGGGCCCCGTGAATCGACCGGTCCCGCGCAGGATCCGGACGTTCTGGCTCTCGAGCAGTGCGGTCGTGTTGTCGCGCATGGTGTGTTCGACCCGCTCGATGCGGTCGGTCAGCGTGTCGACGTCGACGGAGGTGTCGACGGTGGCGAGCCCCATGCCGCCGATCGCCCGCGTCCTGCTGATCGCTCGCCCCGTCGCGATCATCGCCTTCGACGGGATGCAGTCCCACAGGTGAGCGGCGCCGCCCACGACGTCGCGTTCGACCATCACGACCTCGGCGCCGAGACGGGCGGCCGTGGTGGCGGCGACGTTGCCGGCGGGACCGCCGCCGATGATCAGGAATCGTGTGGCCATCAGTGTTCTCCCACGAACAATCCGTCGTCGGCATACAGTCGCGATGCGCCAGCCTCGGCGTCGTTCAGCGTCAACGCGGCGGTGGCCACGTTCGGACAGAACCGGGACGGATAGGCCAGCAGGTCTCGTCGTTCGCCGACCCACTCGAAGTGCATGCCGTCCGGCGTGAGGAAGTTTCCGCCCCAGGCGAAACCGTGCTTGCGGAAGATGCGCACGGTGCGACAGTCGAGATCGGGCGGCGCACATCCCTGACACGACCCCTGCGTGTTGGTGTCGATCGCCATCCCCCACGAATGCCGCGACAGGAAGCCGAGCGCGCTGTCGGGAGTCAGGCGGTTGAAACGTGCGAGATGGCAACCGCCGGCGGTGTTGGCATCGGCGACGTTGATCGTGGCAGCGAGTCCAGCGGCGGCGACCTCGGCGAGTGCCGCCTGAATGGCCGGCTTCACCGTGAGATGGCATCGGGCACGGATGGGAATCGAGCCGTTCAACAGTTCTCGCCCCGGCGGCAGGTACGTCGTCACCCATGCCTGGTCCTGGCTGACGGAACCGTTGGAGTTGACCCGGTACGCGAATTCACCCAGCGCCGCTTTGGTCCGCGCCATGCCGATGGTGTCGTCCGGGTCGGTGGGATCCCAACTCCGACGAATCCTCACCGACGTCGACACGAGACCGTTGCTGGCGAGTGATGCGTCGATCGCCGAGCGGGAACGGAAGCCCCACATCACCACACGACTCAGCCGGCCGATGCCGAGGCGGTCACCCGCCTGCGACGACATCAGGAATTCTGCACCACCGACACGTTCGTCGGGGAGCACTGCGGCGATCCTGAACCAGACGCCGGCACCCGAACTTCCCACCAGCAGTGCAGTGTCACCTGCCCGCGCGCCGCGCAGACCCGCGGACAGTTCGCCCATCACGAGCGCATCTGGCGCGAGATGCCTCGACACATCGCGGCCCATGGTGCGTGCGACCACATCGGACGGCAACACGGTGGTGCCCATCGGGACCGAGAAACCGGGGGGCGGCGCCTGGATGACGGTGGTGCCGCGGTACAGGCCCTGCATGCCGACGCTGGCCGACCGTCCGAAGGCGAGCGAAGCCCCGGCGCTCCGAGCTGCGGCCACCGACCGTGCCGCCACGCCGGATCGCAACTCGCCGGAGTTGTACACCGTCACCACGTCGGTGGCCACGGCGGAGGCGGGTACCGCCGGGCGATTCGCCGTGGCCGCTTCGTCGATCGGGTCGGTCGGTCCGAGTGCCACGACGGGGAGGCCGATCCCGAGGACGAGGATCCCGACGAGGAGGATCTTGGTCGGTGCGCGCACGGCCCCAGAGTACGGTCTGTTGCGATCGATCGGACGCCGGTGCTGCAACCGAACGCGCAGCGGTTGGATCGTTTGGGTACCGTCGGGGGACCGTGAGCACCGACGATCCGAACACCGACCGCCCCATCGAGGAGCTGACCGACCCGTCGCTCACCGAGACCTCGCCCACCGGCAGCGGGTTGGCCGCAGAGAAGGCCCGGCGTCTGGCACAGGTCGATGCGATCAGACAAGCGGGCGGCACGCCGTACCCGTACCGCTTCGATCGCACGCACACCGTCGCCGACGTGCGCGCCGGATGGGGTGATCTCGAGGCGGGCACCGAAACCGACGACGCCGTCGCCCTCGCCGGCCGCGTCATGCTGATGCGCGACTCCGGCAAGCTCGTGTTCGCCACGATCCGCGACCGTTCGGGCGACCTCCAACTGTTCATTTCCAAGGCGGTCGTGGGCGACGATGCCTTCGCAGCGATCAAGCGGCTCGACCTGGGCGACTGGGTCGGGGTCCACGGCACCGTGATGACCACCCGCAAGGGCGAGCTGTCCGTCAAACCGGAGACGGTCGAGCTGTTGGCCAAAGCGGTACGGCCTCTGCCCGACAAGTGGCACGGCCTCAGCGACGTCGACACGCGGTTCCGTCAGCGCTACGCCGACCTGATCGTCAACCCCGAGGCGCAGCGGGCGTTCGAGATCCGCCACGAGATCATCGCCAGCTTCCGGCGCACACTGCACGAGCGCGGGTTCATCGAGGTCGAGACGCCGGTGCTGCACGCGGAGGCCGGTGGCGCCCACGCGCGCCCGTTCACGACCCATCACAACACGCTCGACCTGCAGTTGTACCTGCGCATCGCACTGGAGCTCCACCTGAAGCGCCTGATCGTGGGCGGGATGGAGCGGGTGTACGAGATCGGACGGATCTTCCGTAACGAAGGCATCTCGACGCGCCACAACCCCGAGTTCACGATGATGGAGCTGTACCAGGCGTTCGGCGACTGGAACGACGTGATGGACATCAGCGAGGTCCTGATCACCGAGGCGGCCCGCGACGCGATCGGCACCACGGTCATCACGATCCGCGACCAGGAGGTCGATCTCGCCGAGCCGTGGCCACGCCTGCGCATGGTCGACGCCGTGTCGGAGAAGATCGGCCGGACGGTGCACCCGAGCCAGCCGATCGACGAGCTGCGGTCGCTCGCCGAGCAGCACGGTGTGCGTTGGGAGGAGCGTTGGGGCGGCGGGAAACTGGTCGAGGAGCTCTTCGAGGCGTTGTGCGAGGCCGACATCGTGCGGCCGACGTTCGTCACCGGACATCCGACCGAGATCTCGCCGCTGGCCCGTGTCGACCGCGACGATCCGTGGCTGACCGAACGATTCGAGATCTTCGTCGACTCGCGCGAGTTGGGTAACGGTTACTCGGAGCTCAACGATCCCGTCGAGCAGCGAGCACGATTCGAGGACGAGCAGGCCGCCAAGGACGCCGGCGACCACGAGGCCGGCGGCGTCGACGAGGACTACATCCGTGCACTCGAGTACGGCATGCCGCCGACCGGTGGACTGGGCATCGGCATGGATCGGGTGGCCATGCTGTTGGCAGGGGTCGATTCGATCAAGGAAGTGATCCTGTTCCCGACACTGCGACCGGAGGTTTGGTAAATGGCACGGACGGCATGGGGCGCAGGCCTCGCAACGATCGCCGCGGATGGATCGGTGCTCGACACCTGGTACCGATGGCTCGGGTGGGGCGAGTACGGCGACGACGACTGCCCGGCCGAGGAGATCGAGTCCAAGCTGGGCATGCGCGACACCACCGACGAGGTGCGCAACGTGACGGTCCGCCCCGTGCGGTTGACGATCGACGTCGATCAGCCGCCGGCTTCGGCGTCGGACGCCTACCTGCGCCTGCATCTGTTGTCGCACCGGCTGGCGGCACCCCGCACGATCGACATGGAGGGCACCTTCGGGGCCTTGACCAACGTCGCGTGGACCAGCATCGGGCCCGTCGCCGTGTCGGAGATCGACGATGTCCGCATGCGTTTGCGCAAGGAGGGCCGGGTGATCTCGGTGCACGGCCTCGACAAATTCCCGCGGATGACCGACTACGTCATCCCGCCCGGGGTTCGCATCGCCGACGCCGACCGTGTGCGTCTGGGTGCACACCTCGCCGCCGGCACGACGGTGATGCACGAGGGCTTCTGCAACTTCAACGCCGGTACGTTGGGCGTGTCGATGGTCGAAGGGCGGATCTCGGCCGGCGTCGTCGTCGGCGACGGCAGCGACATCGGCGGCGGTTCGTCGATCCAAGGCACGCTGTCGGGCGGCGGCAAGGAGCAGATCACGATCGGTGAGCGCTGTCTCCTCGGAGCGAATGCCGGCATCGGAATCAGTCTTGGCGACGACTGCGTCGTCGAGGCCGGCCTCTACGTGACGGCGAGCACTCCGGTGCTCACCCCGCAGGGCGTCGTGAAGGCCCGCGAGCTGTCCGGCCACGATCGCATGCTGTTCTTCCGCGACGGCCAGAGCGGCAAGGTCGTCGCCCGCGCCCGCCTCGGCACCTGGGGCGCCCTCAACGACGAACTCCACTCCAACCAGTGATCGTTACGCCAGGGGTCAGACCCCCGGCGTAACGTTGCCCAGATGGGAAAGGCCGACGATTTCGGGGAAGCGGTCCACATCGAGGCCGGCCCGCGGACCGTTTCGATCACCAATCCGGCCAAGGTGATGTTCCCGTCGGTCGGCCCCGACAAGGAGCCGCGCACGAAGCTCGATCTGGCCCGCTACTACGTTGCCGTCGCCGACGCCTTGATGCCGACGGTACGCGACCGGCCCGTGCTGCTCGAGCGCTATCCGAACGGCGTTCGCGAGAAGTCATTCTTCCAGAAACGGATCCCCGAGTCGGCTCCCGACTGGCTCGCGACCACGACCGTCGAGACGATCAACGGCACCTCGTCACGGGCCCTTGTCGTCGCAGATCTGGCCCACGTGCTCTGGGCGGTGAACATGGGCGTGCTCGGCTTGCATGTCTGGCCCTTCCGCGCCTCGGCGCCCGAGGACCACGACGAGATGCGCATCGACCTCGACCCCTCCCCTGGCGTCACGTTCGACATGGTCCGTGAGTCGGCGGGGCACGTCCGCGACCTCCTGGCCGAGTACGGGATGATCGGCTTCGCCAAGACGACCGGGAGCAAGGGCATCCACGTCTTCGTGCGCGTCGAGCCGGGTTGGGACTCCTTCGCCGTGCGCGGCGCGGTCGTGGCACTCGGACGGGAGCTCGCCCGACGCCATCCCGATCTGATCACCGACAACTGGTGGAAGGAGGAACGGGGCAGCCGTGTCTTCGTGGACTTCAACCAGAACGCTCCGCACAAGAACATGTTCGGTGCGTGGGGTGTCCGGCCGCGGGTGGGCGCGCAGGTGTCGACACCGTTCCGCTGGGACGAGCTCGACTCGATCGACCCCGATGCGATGACGGTCGACACAGTGCCCGCTCGCCTCGCCGAGCAGGGCGATCCCTGGGAGCTGATGGACGATGCTCCGGTGTCGATCGCACCCCTCGTCGAACGGTTCGCCGCCGATCTCGCCGACGGGATCCCGGACGCACCATGGCCGCCGGTGTACCCGAAGATGCCGAACGAGGCGCCGCGGGTGCAACCCAGCAGAGCACGACGCCCGGACACCTGAGGCAGCCCGGCGCTGAGCAGCCCGGCACGCGTGCGATCCTCCACGGCGGTGGCCATCACACGGGCCGCGCGACGTCGGATGCACTGCGCCCCACGAGCACCAGGCCGACCATCACCGCCACCACGCCCAGCCACCCGACCGATGGGATCGACTCGTCGAGGACCACCGCGGCGAGCAACGCCGCCGTCAGCGGCTCGGCGAGCACCAGCGTCACCGCCGTCGCCGACGACAGTCGGCGCAGACCGTAACCGAACAACACGTAGGCGAGACCTGTCGCGACCACGCCGAGATACAGCGCCATCGCCAATCCGGCTCGTGTGGTCAGCCACGTGAGCGACTCCCCGATCGAGAGCACCAGGACGACGACGACGCCGATCGAGAACGGGATCGCGAGCGCAGCCGTCGAGGCCAATCCTCGTTCCATCGTCGCTTTCGAGGTGACCGAGTAGGTGGCGTAACCGAAACCGGCGGCGAGTGCGGCCACTACGCCCACGAGGTCGATCGCCGTACCGCCGGCGTCGACAGCGGCGATCAGCACGCCGACGCCGACGACGGTCACGACGGTGCCCCGGAGCCACGTCATCGTGGGGCGGACCCGCCGGAACCTCCAGTCGAGTCCGGCCGCGAAGAACGGACCACTGGCGATCGCCACGACGGTCCCGACCGCCACCCCGGCGCGATCGACGGCCACGAAGAACAGCGGCGTGTAGATCGCCACCCCGATCCCGCCGATCACCAGGAGCGCACGGAGCGACCTGAGCGCGGCCAGCGTCGGCAACGGTTGGTGCCGCCGATTTGCCACGACCACCGCCCACAGCACGACGGAGCCGATGGCGATCCGAGCGGCACCCACCGTCAGCGAGCTGGCCGAGTCCGGCCCGAGCTCGCGAGCGGTGCCACTGGTGCCGAAGAGCACCGCAGCGCCGACCACGGCGCCGACCGCAGCCACCGTCGCTGGAGAGGCAACCTGACGGCCGTACACCGGGTCAGTCTGACCTGACCGTCGACACCATCCGCAGCCGCACCGTGCGGGCAACGCCGGATCCCAACCGGAATATCATTGCGTCCGCAACGGTTGAACCTGTCATGTCCACCACTCCGACCATCGACGTCAGGCGAGCGGGCGAGCGGCCACACACGAAGATCGGCTGGCTCGACTCCAAGCACTCGTTCAGCTTCGGCCGTCACTATGACCCGACCAACACGGGTCACGGCTTGCTGCTCGTCAACAACGACGACATCGTGCGCGGTGGTTCCGGCTTCGACACGCATCCGCACCGCGACATGGAAATCGTGACGTGGGTGCTGTCGGGTGAACTCGAACACAAGGACTCCGAGCGCAACCGCGGGGTCCTCTATCCAGGTCTCGCACAGCGCATGTCGGCGGGCACCGGCATCTGGCACAGCGAGATGAACAACTCGAGCAACGCCGACGTGCACTTCGTCCAGATGTGGGTGCCGCCCGACACCGAATCGATCGACCCCAGCTACGAGCAACTGGACATCAACGCCGAGCTGGACAAGGGCGGTCTCGTGCCGATCGCGTCCGGCAAGGGGCACGATGCGGCGATTTCCATCCGCCAGCGCGGGGCCGTGCTGTGGGGTGGACGGCTCGGCGCCGGTGAGACGGCCGCGGTTCCCGACGACCGTCACGTCCACGTCTTCGTCGCCCGCGGCGCCGCACGACTCGATGGCGCCGGCGCACTGTCGAGCGGCGATGCCGTGCGTCTCACTGCAGCAGGATCGCCGACCTTGAGTGCGGGTCCCGACGGCGCCGAGGTGCTGATCTGGGCGACGGCGTGACATCCTGACGGCATGACAGGCGAGGAGCAGGTCGCACGGAGGCGATTCGACGACTTCGCCGACCTCGTCCGAGCGCGGCGCACCTCGATGATCGTCGACCAGGGCCGAGATGTCCCGCTCGAGGTCGTCGACGAGCTCTGCGCGCTCGCCTCGTGGGCGCCGAATCACAAGAAGACCTGGCCCTGGAGGTTCGCCGTGTTCACCGGCGAGGGCCGCCATCGGCTGGGCGACACCATGGCCGACGAGATGGAACGTACGGGGTTCGGCGACGACGCCAAGCGCGCCAAGACCCGCACGAAGTACCTCCGCACCCCAGCCGTCCTGGTCGTGGGCTGCGCGGCCCACGACAACGAGATGCTGCACGCCGAGAACCGTGACGCGGTCGCCGCCGGCATCCAGAACCTGCTGCTGGGAGCAACCGCGCTCGGCCTGGCGAGCTTCTGGTCGACGCCCGCGATCACGCAGCCACCGGCCGTGCTCGAGCTGTGCAGATTCGCGCCCGACGACCGCCTCATCGGCGTGATCTATCTCGGCTGGGCGACGCAGGAGTGCCCCCCGCCCGAACGCCCCCCGCTTCCCGTCATCCGCATCACGACGTGACCATTGCACCGGCTGCCGTGCCGGACGATGATCGAGGTGTGCGGCCGACCGCGATGACGATGATGGCGATACTCGTGGCATCGGCGGGGGCCGTGGCCTGCGGGAGCGACGCCGAGCCGAGCGGCACGACGACCGCCATCGCCAACCCGGCGTCGGTGTTCTGTGTCGAGCAGGGTGGCACGGTCGACATCCTCGACGAGGCCGACGGCCAGGTCGGCTACTGCGAACTCCCCGACGGAACACGTATCGAGGAGTGGGAGTACCTCCGCTCGCAGAACCCGATCGCCACCACCGAACCGTGAGGTTTTCGCGCCAGGGGCGTTGCGCGGCGACAATGATCGCGTGAGCATCCACGAGCAGCAGACCATCGTGACGCTCGACGTCGAAGGCGTGCTCGTGCCCGAGATCTGGATCGCGGTCGCGGAACGCACCGGCATCGACGGGCTTCGTCGGACCACACGCGACGAACCGGACTACGACGTCCTGATGCGCTACCGCCTCGGGCTGCTCGACGAGCACCGCTTGACGATGTCGCTGATCGAGGACGTGATCGCTGGGCTCGAGCCCCTCGAGGGAGCCTGCGACTTCCTCGACGAGCTGCGGTCGGAGACGCAGGTCATCCTGCTGTCGGACACATTCGAGCAGTTCGCCCGCCCCTTGATGCGCCAGCTCGGTTGGCCCACCGTCCTGTGCCACCGCCTGGTCGTGGCCGACGACCGCATCGTCGACTACCGGCTCCGCCAGCCCAACCAGAAGCAGCATGCCGTCGAGGCGCTGCGAGCGTTGAACTATCGGGTGGTGGCCGCAGGCGACAGCTACAACGACACCGCAATGCTCGCCGCCGCCGACGCCGGCTATCTGTTCCACGCGCCGGTCAACGTGATCGCCGAATTCGACCAGTTCCCGGCGCTCGACACCTACGACGACCTGCTCACTGCCATCCGCTCACACCGGTAGCCAGCTGCCGGTCGAGCGACCGGTGCCGACACGTCTCGGAGGGGACCAAGTCCCTGGTGGCGGTGACCGGCTGGGACGACATTGGAATCGTGCCGCGGATCGCTGCGCCGGTCGGATTGACGTCCACACAGGCTGCGCAACGCCTCCGGGAGTACGGCCCGAACGCACTGCCCGAGGCGACCGGCACGCCGCTGTGGAAGCAGCTGCTCGAGCAACTCACCCACTTCTTCGCCGCGATGCTGTGGGCGGCGGGGGCGCTGGCGATCGTCGGTGGTCTTCCTGAACTCGGTGTCGCCATCTTCGTGGTGATCGTCGTCAACGGTGTGTTCGCCTTCGCCCAGGAGCACCGGGCGGAGCGGGCGGCGCAGGCACTACGTGAGCTGCTCCCCCGCCGGGCCACCGTCGTGCGCGATGGATCCCCGATCGACATCGACGCCGCCGACGTCGTTGCCGGAGATCTCGTCGTCCTCACCGACGGCGAGCGTGTGGCGGCGGACATGCGGTGCATCGAGAGCCACGGACTGCTCGTGGACACCTCGACGCTCACCGGCGAGAGCGTGCCGGACTCGGTCGGCGTCGACGATGACCTGCGGGCGGGGACATTCGTCGTGGAGGGTGAGGGCCGGGCGGTCGTGACCGCGACCGGGCCGGACACCGAGTTCTCGCGGATCGCCGTCCTGACGCAGGGCACGGTGCGGCCGGACACGCCCCTGACCAGGGAACTGCATCGCCTGGTGCGGACCGTTGCGGCGATCGCCGTCGGAGCCGGAACCGGCTTCTTCCTGCTGACGCTGGCACTCGACACGCCACCGTCGGACGGCTTCCTGTTCGCCATCGGCATCACGGTGGCACTGGTTCCCGAGGGGCTGCTCCCGACGGTCACGCTGTCGTTGGCGATCGGCGCCCAACGCATGGCGAAGGAGCATGCCCTGGTCCGCCGATTGGAGTCGGTGGAGACGCTCGGGTCGACGACGTTCATCTGCACCGACAAGACGGGGACCCTGACCCAGAACCGGATGCGAATCGTCGAGGTGTGGACGCCTGCGGGAGCTGTTCGGCGAGGTGGCTTCGGCTACGAACCCGACGGCGCCATCGAACCGGCCGACACCGAGCTCCTCGGAGACGTCACCGAGACCGCCCGGGTCGCTCGGGCTTGCTCCCGCGGGCGCGCCGTGCGATCCGACGACGGAACCTGGAGCGCCCGGGGCGACCCGATGGAGGCGGCCATCGACGCGCTCGCGAGGCAACTCTCCGGCGAAGCGCCCGCAGGCGACGACGTCGTGGCCAGGTTCGCGTTCGATCCCCGGCGACGCCGCTCGTCGGTGGTCACCCGCGACGAGGTGATGGTGAAGGGCGCACCGGATGCGGTCCTCGAACGCTGCCGACTCGACGACACCGCCTGCGGCCATGCGGCGGCCGTCGTCCACCGGCTGTCCGAACGAGGTCTACGCGTGCTGGCCGTGGCGAAGCGACCAGTGACCCAGCCCGCGCCGCTCACGGCGGACGACGCCGAGCGCGATCTGGAGTTGCTCGGCCTGCTGGGATTCGAGGATCCTCCACGTCCCGAAGCGCGCGAGGCGATCGCTGCGTGCCGTGCAGCGGGGATCCGAGTGGCGATGGTCACCGGCGACGGGGCCCAGACCGCAACGGCGATCGCCGACGAGACGGGTCTGCGCTCCGCTGGCGGGCTCGTGCTCATCGGATCTGAACTGCCCGAGGACGAACAGGTACTGGGAGCGCTCGTCGATCGCGACGGCGTCGTCGTCGCGCGCGTCACGCCCGAGGACAAGTTGCGCATCGCCCGCGCGCTGCGAGCGCGCGCCCACGTCGTCGCCATGACGGGCGACGGCGTCAACGACGGCCCCGCGCTGCGGGAGGCGGACATCGGTATCGCTATGGGAGCGAGCGGCAGCGACGTCGCACGCGAGGCGGCGGACCTGGTCCTGCTCGACGACAACTTCGCAACGATCGTCGCCGCCGTCCGGCAGGGACGAGCGACCTTCGCGAACGCCCGCCGGTTCCTCACCTATCACCTCAGCGACAACGTGGCCGAGCTCACCCCCTTCGCGATCTGGGCATTGTCGGGTGGGCGGTTCCCGCTGGCACTGGGGGTGCTCCAGGTGCTCGCCCTCGACATCGGCACCGACACGCTGTCGGCAGCGGCGCTCGGCGGCGAGCCCGCCGCGCCACAGGTGATGGAGCAGCCACCGAGTTCGGGCCGCCTGCTCGATCGAACCGTGGCGCAGCGCGCGTTCGGGTTCCTCGGGCCGACCGAGGCGCTGTTCGAGATGACGGCCTTCGTGGTCGCCCTCTGGGTTGCCGGCTGGCGCTTCGGCGACGGCGTGCCATCGGACGGCCCGCTCAACGCGGCGTCGGGCGCAGCCTTCCTGACGGTCGTCGTGGCCCAATCGGCGAACGCCTTCGCGTGTCGCAGCACACGTCGACCGGCATGGAGGCTCGGCTGGTTCGGCAACCGGTTCCTGGTGATCTCCGTGCTGATCGAGCTCGCGTTCGCCATCGCCGTGATCGCCATCCCGTCCGCCGCCGGTCTGCTCGACCATCGCTGGCCGCCCGCGGCAGCGTGGATACCGATCCTGCTGTCGGCGCCTGCGGTCCTCGTCGTGGACGCCGCCTGGAAGCGTGCCCAGCGACCCGAGCCCGGCGACGGCGGCCGTCAGCCAGGAACGCGTGCGTAGCGGTCGACGCCGCGCAGCACGACCGGCAACATCAACCCGACGGCGATGAGGATGCTGCCGCTGACGAAGATCGCCGAGCGCACCCCGAACTGGTTGGCCAGCAGTCCGCCGGCGAGCGCACCGAACGGCATGCCCAGATACACGAGGAAGCGGTAGCTGGCGCCGACCCGACCGAGCATCTCGTCGGGGATGACCCGTTGGCGCAGTGCCAGGGTCAGCACGTTCCACACCATCACCGAACCGAGGGAGACCGCTGAGAGTGCACCGACGACGACCGGCGACGACGTCACCGCCATCAACCACGTCGACGCCCCGGACCCGACCACCGAGATGGTGAGCGTGATCCGCAGCGAGAATCGTCGGAAGCGAGGAGCGATCAAGGAGCCGGCAATGCCGCCGAGCGCCCCGGGCACGAGCAGGACGCCGTAGCCCAGTTCCGACAGCTCGAGCGTCTCGGTTGCGAAGATGACGAACACGGCGGTGCTGATGAACGACGCCGTGCCGAGCGCGGTCGACACCAGGGCGAGGGTGCGCAGCAAGCGGTGGTTCCAGAGCCATCGGATCCCTTCGGCGAGGCTGGCACGCATCGTCGGTCCATCGCCGGACGTGGATGGCGCTGCGGCCGGACGGTAGCTGCCACTCATCAGCGCCATCACGACGGCGGCGCCGGCGAAGGTCATCGCGTCGATCCCGAACGGGGCGGCGATCGCCAGACCGAACAACAATCCGCCGAGCGGTGGGCCGACGAGGTCGTTCATCGCCAGCTCGGTCGAGCCGAGCCGGCCGATCGCGCGCTCGAGGTCGGGACCGTCCACCGTCGCCGGCACCATCGCCATGCTCGAGCTGTCGACGACGGCCTCGGCCGACGCGAGCAGTACGGCGACGACGTAGATGACGATGATCGACGCCTGTCCGAGCACGATCGCCGCAACCAGGACGCCCATGACCAGCGCACGCGCGATGTCGAGCCGCATCCGCAGCAGCCGCCGGTCGTACCGGTCGGCGAGGGCCCCGCCCGGCAGGATCAGGAACAGCCATGGCAGGCGCTGGGCGACGGTGACACCGGCGATCAGCCGCGGATCGGACGTGATCGAGGTGGCCAGCAGCGGCATCGCCACCAGGCGCAGTCCGTCGCCGAGGTTCGACAGTGCCGTGGCGGCCCACAGCAAGCGGAAGTTGCGCGGCAGTGGGGTGCCGAACCGCGCACGCCGCCCCGGCGGCCGTTCGATCGCCGGTGCGGTGAGTGGTGCGCCGTTGCCGCTGCGGTCCTCGGCGACGGCGCGGACGTCGGGCCGGGGTCGACCGTCGAGCCCGGAGACGTCGACGCCGAGCGCTTCGAGGGCGGTGTCGAGTTCGTCGAGCGAGGCGCGCGAGACCGCTGCGTCGTCGCCGGTGTCCGAACGCTGGATGCTCACGGGGTGTAGACGCCGAAGACCTCGCGCAGTGCATCGCTGATCTCGCCGAGGGTGGCGTCGGCTCGCAGTGCGTCCTTCATGCTGTACAGCAGATTGTCACTGCCGTGTGCGGCGGCCTTCACCGCGGTCAAGGCGGTCTGGACCGCCGCCGTGTCCCGGTTCGCCTTGTACGCCTGCAGGCGGGCGATCTGACGGCCCTGCAGCTCGGGGTCGATCGGGAACACCTTCGGCTCGGGTTCGTCGTCCATCGTGAACTTGTTGACGCCCACGATCACGCGCTCGTCGTCGTCGATCGACTTCGTGTACTCGTAGGCGGCCTGCTCGATCTCGTCCATCTGGAAGCCCGACTCGATCGCCGTCACGGCGCCACCCATCTCGTCGATGCGCTCGATGTACTCCCACGCGAGACGCTCGACCTCGTCGGTGAGCGACTCGACGAAGTACGACCCCGCCAGCGGGTCGGGGGTGTCGGCGACGCCGGACTCGTAGCCGATGATCTGCTGCGTGCGCAGCGCCATCCGCGCTGCCTCCTCGGTCGGCAGGCTGAGCGCCTCGTCGTAGCCGTTGGTGTGCAGGCTCTGGGTGCCGCCGAGCACGGAGGCCATCGCCTGCAGCGTGACGCGCATGATGTTGTTCATCGGCTGCTGCGCCGTGAGCGTCGAGCCGCCGGTCTGGGTGTGGAAGCGCAGCATCGACGACTTGGGATCCTCGGCACCGAAACGCTCGGTCATGATCGTGTGCCACATGCGCCTGCTCGCCCTGAACTTGGCGACCTCCTCGAAGAAGTTGTTGTGCCCGTTCCAGAAGAAGCTGAGCCGCGGGGCGAAGTCGTCGACGTCGAGCCCGGCGTCGATCGCCGCCTGCACGTATGCGATCGCGTTGGCGAGCGTGAACGCGATCTCCTGGACCGCCGTCGAGCCGGCCTCGCGGATGTGATAGCCCGAGATCGAGATGGTGTTCCAGTTCGGGACGTGCTTCGAGCAGTACGCGAAGATGTCGGTGATGATCCGCATCGACGGGCGCGGTGGGTACACGTACGTGCCCCTGGCGATGTACTCTTTCAGCAGGTCGTTCTGGATCGTGCCGCCGATCTGATCGCTCGACACGCCGTTCTCCTCGGCGACGAGTTCGTACATCAACAGCAGGATCGCCGCGGTCGAGTTGATCGTCATCGACGTGCTGACCTGCTCGAGCGGGAGGTCGGCCAGGAGCAGGCGCATGTCCTCCATCGAGTCGATCGCCACGCCGACCTTGCCGACCTCGCCCTCGGCGCGGGCGGCGTCGGAGTCGTAGCCCATCTGCGTGGGCAGGTCGAAGGCACACGACAGCCCGGTCTGGCCGGCGTCGAGGAGGAACTTGAAACGCTGATTGGTCGACTCGGCGTCGCCGAAGCCCGAGTACTGGCGCATCGTCCAGAGCCGGCCGGTGTACATCGAGCCGTAGACGCCACGCGTGTACGGCGGCTTGCCGGGCGCACCGAGCATCTCGGCCGGGTCCCAGCCGTCGAGGTCGGAGGCGTCGTAGAGCCGCTTGATCGGGATGCCCGAATCCGTCTGCGGCAGGTCGTTCGCGTCAGCCATGGCGCCGATCGTATTGCAGCCCGCGGCGCGGCGCCTGATCCCCGGCGCGACGGCCGGTGCCCTCGGCGTCGATGGTGCTGCAACGATGACGCGATGAAGCTGTATCTGGCCGGCCCGTTGTTCACCCCTGCCGAACGCGATCACATCGATGCGCTCGCGGACCGCCTCGATGCTGCGGGCCACACGTGCTTTGTCCCGCATCGTCAGCAGTTCGAACCACTCGACGCAGCCACCGTTTTCGCCGTCGACAGTGCGGGACTCCGCGAGTCGGACGTGGTCGTGGCGTGGCTGGACGGCCCGATGGTCGACGACGGAACCGCGTGCGAGATCGGCATCTTCACAGAGCTGGTCCGCCACGATCCCGATCGGTACCGGGGCATCATCGGCCTCGCCACCGACTGGCGGATCTGGCGAAGCCGAGACTCCGGCGTGGCGGGCAGCGGGATCAACTTCTTCGTCGGCGGCGCGATCGAGGCCCATGGCACGCTCGTGTGGAGCATCGACGAGGTGGAGGAGACCCTGGCGGAATGGGAGCGGGACGGGAAGGCCTCGGCGACGCGATCGGGCCGCTGAGCTAGGATGGCCGTTCGACCGACGCGAGGAGGCTGTCCGATGGCATGGTTCGCACGACTGCGACGCAAGCTCCGGAACTACACGTCCGACGGCGACTACGCCGGGAGCCACGGAGGTGGCGGCAGCGACGGTGGACGTGGGGAACGCAACGCGAAGGCCCAATTCGAGACGACCGTGAACCGGCCTGACCGTTTCGGCGGTGGCGGCGGCTTCTCGTCCTGACCGCCTGACCGGACCTCAAGCCGCAGCGACGACGGCGATCTCCATGCGCCACTGCGGACGCGCGAGCGCCGGCACGGTGACGAGTGTCGATGCGGCTCGATGCTCGCCGAGCGCCGCATCCCGGGCGGCCATCACCGGCGCCAGATCCTCGCCGGCCACCACGTAGGTCGTCACCGACACGATGTCGCTCGGCGCCATCTGCGCCTCGCGCAGCATCGCCGCGATGTTCGCCCACACGACCGACGCCTGCTCGCCGACGTCATTGGGCGTCGAACCGTCCGGAGCGATCGGCACGACCCCGGACGTGTGCAGCCAACGGCCGACTCGTTCGGTCAATACGGCGTGGGCATAGTTCGCCGCCGGCGCAGCAATGTCGTCAGGGCGGATCTCGGCCATCGCCGCAGGTTACGCGGTGCCTGGCACCGCGTAACCCGGTCACCGCCGCTCGGCCGGAGACCCACCCTCGTTCGGGAGTACGGTGGATGCATGGCCATCACCGAAGACGACCTCACCGTCCCCGCCAGTGCCTCACCAGGCACGATCGACGGAATCGAGCTCACCCCGAAGACCGTCGGGCTCGACGGCATCCCGAGCTTCGACAACGTCGACGACGAACGCCACTACCGCAAGACCCACCTCGCGGGCGCGCTGCGGATCTTCGGCAAGTTCGGCTTCGGCGAGGGCGTCGCCGGCCACATCACCGTGCGCGACCCCGAGTATCCCGACATGTTCTGGGTCAACCCGTTCGGGATGAGCTTCCGTCACATCCGCCAGAGCGACCTCATCCTGGTCGACCACAGCGGCAACGTGGTCTACGGCACCAAGCCGGTGAACCGGGCAGCGTTCGTCATCCACGCCGCCGTGCACTCCGCCCGGCCCGACGTCGTGGCCGCCGCCCACGCCCACTCGCCCTACGGCAAGTCGTTCAGCTCGCTCGGCATCCCACTCGCACCGCTCACGCAGGATGCGTGCATCTTCTACAAGGATCACCACGTCATCTCCGAGCAGGGCGGCGCCGTCGTGTTCGACATCGAAGCCGGCAAGGAACTCGCCTCCAAGTTCCCCGACGGCAAGGCCGCCATCCACCAGAACCACGGGCTGTTCACCGTCGGCGAGACGGTCGACGAGGCGGCGTTCTGGTTCATCTCCATGGAGCGCTCGTGCCAGGCCCAGCTGATGGCGATGGCGGCGGGCGACCCGATCGAGATCCGCGACGAGTACGCCGCGTACACCCAGCAGAACACCGGCTTCCACGCTGCCGGGTGGTTCAGCTTCCAGCCGCTGTGGGACGAGATCGCCCGCACCGATCCCGGCCTGTTCGAGTAGTCCCTGGCCGGCTCCCCCACCGCCTCGACCGGCGCATCCCGGCAGACGGGGCCGGTCTCGCGCTGGCTGAACACCGCGCAGCCCGAGGCCCTCTTCGTCCTGTCCGCGGTCGCCCAGTACGTCGGCGCCGTCATCGCGGTCAGCCTGTTCGACCAGGTCGAGCCGCAGACCGTCGCCTGGTTCCGGGTGATCGGCGCCACGCTGGCGCTGGTTGCCGTGTCACGCGCCTGGCGCGAACGCTGGACGCGATCGGAACTCGTCGCCGCGGCGGTGTTCGGCATCGCGACCGCGCTGATGAACCTGTTCTTCTACCTGGCGATCGACCGCATTGATCTCGGCAAGGCGGTCACGATCGAGTTCATCGGCCCGATCACCGTCGCTGCGGTCGCGACCCGCTCGGCCCGCAACGCAGTGGCACTGCTGTTCGCCGTGGGCGGCGTGGTCGTGCTCGGTGGCGGTGAGATCGAGGGCAACGCCGTCGGGTTGCTCTTCATCGGACTCGCATCGGCGATGTGGGCCGTCTACATCGTGATCGGGTCACGGGTGGCCCGCCTCGACCGCGGCGTCGCCGGTCTCGGGCTGGGCTTGGGCATCGGCGCACTGGCGATCGCGCCGGTGGGTGCGCCGGGAAGCGCTGACGTGTGGACCTCGCCCCGCCTGCTGGCGCTGTGCCTGCTCGTCGGCGTGTTCTCGAATGCGATCGGCTACGGCATCGACCAGTTCACGATGCGCCGCATCCCGATCCGACGGTTCTCGGTGCTGCTCGCGCTGCTGCCGGTGACCGCCGCGTTCATCGGCTGGCTGGTGCTCGATCAGCAGCCGTCCGGCATCGAACTGGTCGGCATCGCGCTCGTGCTGGTCGGCGTCGTCGTGCAAGAACGCGAGCAGCTCGCGCCGATCCGAGCCGAAGTCCTCACCGAACCCAGCTGACCCCACGTGTCACACCGTGCCGGGCCAAACGTGACAGTTGCCGGTGCGGCGCCCGACTGTCGCTGGATGCCAGACTCCCACGATGGGCGTGGACGGCTTTCCCTTCGACGACATCCAGGACTTCGACGACACCGAGCGCGGCTTCATCGCGAGGTCGACGCTCCGGCAGATCACCGCCGCAGACGGGCGCGTCGTCTGGGATCTCGATGCCTACCGATTTCTCGACGAACCGGCGGCCGACACCGCCCACCCCAGCCTGTGGCGTCAGGGTCAGCTGCTGATCCGTGAGGGGCTGTTCGAGGTCGTGCCCGGGATCTACCAGCTCCGCGGGTTCGACCTGTCCGTGATGAGTGTGATCGAGGGCGACACCGGGGTCATCGTGATCGACCCGCTGATCAGCAAGGAGACCGCTGCTGCGGCATGGGCGCTGTACCAGGAGCATCGGGGTGCACGGTCTGTCGTGGCCATGATCTACACCCATTCGCACATCGACCACTTCGGTGGCGTGAAGGGCGTGATCGACGAAGCCGATGTCGACGCCGGCAGGATCGCCGTGATCGCACCCGAGGGCTTCATGGAGGAGGCGGTGGCCGAGAACGTGTTCGTCGGCACGGCGATGGGTCGCCGGTCCGACTTCATGTACGGCGCTGCGCTTCCGAAGGGGCCCGATGCACAGATCGGCTGCGGGTTGGGCCAGACCACCTCGACCGGAGAGCCGACGCTGATCCCGCCGACGTTCGACATCACCCACACCGGCCAGGAGCTGACGATCGACGGGGTGCGGATCGTCTTCCAGGTCACGCCGGGCACCGAGGCGCCGGCGGAGATGAACTTCTACTTCCCCGACCACCATGCGCTGTGTACCGCCGAGAACACCTCGCACACGTTGCACAACATCGTGACGCTGCGCGGCGCACAGGTGCGCGACGCCCGTCGGTGGGCGGCGTATCTCAGCGAGACGATCCACCTGTGGGGCGACGACCTCGAGGTCGTGTTCGCGTCGCACCACTGGCCGACGTGGGGCCGTGACCGCGCCGTCGAGTTCCTGGCGATGCAGCGCGACATGTACGCCTATCTCCACGACCAGACGCTGCGGCTGATGAATCTCGGCTACGTCGGCTCCGAGATCGCCGAGATGCTCGAGATGCCACCGGCGCTCGCGGAGCAATGGCACACTCACGGTTACTACGGCTCGGTCAGCCACAACGTGAAGGCGATCTACCAGCGCTACCTCGGGTGGTACGACGGCAACCCGGCGCACCTCTGGCCGCATCCTCCGGTCGCCGCGGCCGAGCGATACGTGGCAGCGATGGGTGGTGCCGATGCAGCTGTGGCGCTGGCGCGGACAGCGTTCGACGAGGGCGACCTGCGATGGGCGGTCGAGGTGCTGAACCACGTCCTGTTCTCCGACGAACACCACACCGCCGCCCGCGCACTGCAGGCGGAAGCGTTCGAGCGGATCGCATTCGGCGCCGAGAACGGCACGTGGCGCAACGTGTTCCTGGTGGGCGCGAAGGAGCTGCGCGACGGCGAGCCCGCGACTGCCGCGAACCGGGGGGCGCCCGACCTGCTCGGTGCCTTGTCGGTCGAACAGATGCTGTCGAGCGTCGCTATCCGCATCGACGGACCGAAGGCGTGGGACCTGCACCTGGTGTTGTCGTTCGTGATCACCGACCTCGACGAGACCTACGTGTTCGAGCTGCGCAACGGCGTGGCGAACCACCGGCGGACGTCCGAACCGGCCGCCGACGGTCCGACGCTGTCGCTCGAGCGACGCACGCTGATCGGGCTGTTCACCGCACGGGTCGACTTCGCCGCCGCACTCGCCGACGGCACGATCGTGCTCGACGGCGACCCGACGCCACTCGGCACGCTCGTGTCGGTGATCGGCAAGGTCGAACGCAACTTCCCGATCGTCACCCCATAACTGTCATACGGTGCCGGGTCAAACGTGACAGTTGAGCGTTGTCCTCGATCGAACTGTCACGTTCGGCCCGGCACGGTGTGACATCAGTGGGTGAGGCCGGGGGCGCAGAGACCGTCGAGTTCCTTGATCTCGATGCGGTCGCGGTTGGCGTAGGTGACCTCGTTGGCCGGGTCGGGCTTGAGGTTGAACACCCGGAACTCCATGTCGTTGGTGTCGACGGTGAGGATTCGGCCGATCAGCGGATCGCCGAGACCGAGGATCACCTTGATCGTCTCGAGCGCCTGGATCGACCCGATGATGCCGGGCAGCACACCGAGGACGCCGGCCTCGGCGCAGCTCGGCGCGAGCTCCGCCGGCGGCGGCTGGGGCACCATGTCTCGATACGTCGGTCCCTGCGTCGGATGGAACACGCTGACCATGCCCTCGAAGCGGAAGATCGAGCCGTGCACCACGGGAATGCCGAGCTTCACGCTGGCGTCGTTCAGCAAGTAGCGGCTCGGGAAGTTGTCGGCGCCGTCGACGATCACGTCGTAGCCCGAGATGATGTCGATGATGTTCGACGCATCGAGGCGGGTGTCGTAGGTGACGACGTCGACGTCGGGATTCAGCATCGTCAGGGTCTTCTTGGCCGAGTCGACCTTGCGGTCGCCGATGCGGTCGATGTTGTGCAAGATCTGGCGTTGCAGATTCGACGAATCGACCTCGTCCATGTCGACGATGCCGATCGTGCCGACACCGGCCGCCGCGAGGTAGAGCGCAGCAGGCGATCCGAGGCCGCCGGCACCGAGCATCAGCACCTTGGACTCGAGGAGCTTCACCTGGCCCTCGACACCGACCTCGGGCAACAGCAGGTGACGCTTGTAGCGGTTGCTCTGCTCGGGCGTCAGCGATGCCGGTTGCTTCCAGGGGCGGCCCTCGTCCTTCCATCGCCCGAAGCCGCCCGCCATGGACTCGACGTCGGTGTAGCCGAGTTCGGCGAGGGTCTTGGCGGCGAACGCCGAGCGCACCCCACCGGCGCAGTAGACGACGATCGGTGCCGACTTGTCGGCGATGCGATTCTCGATCTGAGCCTCGAGGTGGCCACGCGGGATGTGGATCGCGCCGGGGATGGCACCTTCTTCGTACTCGTCCGGTTCGCGGACGTCGAGTGCGATCGCCCCGGCGCCGATCTGGGTGGCGGCGCCGTCTGGATCGATCTCGCAGATCTCTGACTTGGCGGCGGCGAGGAGGTCACGGAACGTTGCCATCCCGAAAGCCTACCGACTCGGTCGGGTTTCGAACACTGCGGCCGGTCACTTCGACGTTCGGACCGCCGGGCCTCCTGTGCGCTCGAGAAAACGGGTGAGCGGCGCCGGGAGTGCTGCGGGCCGGTCGCCCCAGTCGTAGACCACCGACGACCCGGCGACGAGGTCCTGCAGCGCACGTCGGCGACGATCGACCAGGGCCATCAGGGCACCGATGCCGAAGAGGGCGAAGCTGAACGGCAGCACGACGGCACGCACGGCCGCCGCTCCCGGACCGAGCGGTCGGCCGTCGGCGCGGATCACCTTGATCCCGACCAGGGCCTGCGACACGGTCCGACCGGTGATCGCCTGCGAGATCCAGAAGTACGCGAACGCGTAGAGCAGAAAGACCACAGCGGCGATCCATCCGCTGGAGTCGGTGGGATCCGCCGAGCTCCCGAACAGCACGTCGATCAGATAGGCGATCCCGGCGAGTAGCAGCGTGAACGTCGAGGAGATCACGAACACATCGAGGCCGAGGGCACCGATGCGCGAGACCGGGCCGGCGTACCGTCCACTCATCGTCTGGGTCATCCCGCGCGCGACCGATGGCTGAGCATCGGCCTCATCAGCCAGCGGTGGGCCAAGGGGAAGCGAGTCGTAGTCGCGACGCAGCAGGCGGCTCGTGGCGCGCATCGCGATCTCGTCGACACCGACCACCTGACGTCGCAGGAGATCGATGAACCGCCCGAACACGCCCTTGGTGCTGTCGGCGACGAGCGCGTCGATGTCGAGCGACCTTGCGATGGCGTCGACGTCGACACGAGCAGCGATGCGACTGACGTCGATGCGGTCAGCCGCCACGTTCAGATCGACACTTGCGACGACCGCATCCAGATCCACCCGCGCGACCACACGATCGACATCCACCCGATCGACCACCGCATCCAGATCCACCCGCGCGACCACACGATCGACATCCACCCGATCGACCACCGCATCCAGATCCACCCGGGCAATCATCTTGGCGATGTCGATCCGATCGACGATCGCGTCGAGGTCGATATGGGCGACGAGGGTGTCGAGATCGATTCGATCCAACAGGGCGTCGACGTCGACCCGAGCGATGACGGCATCGAGATCGAGCCGCGCCGCGAGTTCGTTCACGTCGATGCGGTCCAGCAGGGCATCGACATCGATGCGTCCGACGAGTGCATTCACGTCGACCCGGTCGATCAGATCGTCGGGGTCGACCGCATCGGCGACGGCGGGAACCACGACGGAGGCGAGCGCACCGAACGGGCGCTGGAACACACCCCTCGGGCGGTCACGCTCGCTCATGAACCGAGCGTAGCCAACGTCCCGGAACCGAGCGGTGCCAGTGGATCGGAGCCAGCAGATCGACCGGATGGGACGACATGCTCGGGCGCTACCGTGCCCGCGTGACCGCGGCCTCGACCTCGACGTCTTCACCCGTCGACGATCGCTTCACATCGACCGACTGGACGCTGTTCATCTCCGTCGCGCTGATCTGGGGGTCGTCATTCCTGTTCATCGACATCGGTCTGGACGCGCTGCCGCCGGGCGTGATCACGTTGATGCGCGTCGGCCTCGGCGCACTGGCCCTTGCTGTGCTCCCACTCCCACGGCAGCACTCGAAGATCCGACCCGAGGATCGCCTGCGCGTCGTCACGCTCTCGGTCGTGTGGGTCGCTGTGCCGTTCACCCTGTTCCCGATTGCCGAGCAGTACATCAGCTCCGCCGTCGCCGGGCTGCTCAACGGCGGTACGCCGATCTTCGCCGCGATCTTCGCAATGGTGCTGCTGCGACAGCCCACACGCGGAGCGCAGTTGCTCGGCATCGCTGTCGGATTCGTCGGGGTCGTGTTCGTCAGTTTGCCCTCGATCGGCGAAGGTTCGAACGAAACGTTCGGCGTGGCGCTCGTCGTGCTGGCAACGGTGTGCTACGGCTTCGCCATCACGATCGCCGGGCCGATGCAGCAGCGCTATGGATCGGTGAATCTGATGGCCAAGGTACTCGCACTCGCCACGGTCTGGACTGCGCCGTACGGGATTTGGCAGCTCGGCGACGCCCGTTGGGAGGCGGGCCCGATCGTCGCAGTCGCGGTGCTCGGGGTGGTCGGCACCGGCATCGCGTTCGCGCTGATGGGCACGTTGGTCGGTCGAGTCGGATCGACCCGGGCATCGTTCATCACCTACCTGATCCCGGTCGTGGCGCTCGCGCTCGGTGTGGGGTTCCGCGGCGACGAGGTCTTCGTACTCGAGGTACTCGGCGTCGGGTTCGTCATCGGCGGCGCCCTGCTCGCGAGCCGCCGCACCACCCCACTGCGCTCGCCCTGATCGATCGCACCCGTCGCCCCGCGCATCTTCGGACGTGGGCGCCGCCGAGCCTGGCGGGGTCGGGTTTGACCGCCCGCGGCGGGTTCAGCCGATGATCATCGGGAGGATCTCGCCGATCTGTCCGACGAGCAGCCAGTCCGCGTAGCGGTCCATCGCCGTTTCGCCACCGTTGACGATGATCACCTGGGCGCCGGCCGCCTTCGCCCTCGGAACGCAGTTCGCCGCCGGGAACACGCTGAGCGTCGACCCGACGGCGAGCATCACGTCACACTCGTCGCTCACCCGCATCGCCCGGTCGATCACCTCGGGCACCAGCGACTGCCCGAAACTGATCGTGTCGCTCTTGAGGATGCCGCCGCACTCCAGACAGGCCGGATCAGGGTCGCCGGCTCGGACCCGTTCGAGCGCCTGCCCCATCGGCCGTCGGTCCTCACAACCCCAACAGCGGGTGAACCACACGGTGCCGTGCACCTCGATCACCTTCGACGGATCGGTCCCCGCCTTCTGGTGCAGCCCGTCGATGTTCTGGGTGACCACACCGTGCAGTTGGCCGCGACGATCCAACGCGACGATCGCCTCGTGCCCACGGTTCGGCTCGGCCGTCCATGCCGGCGTCGCCAAGCGGTTCTGCCATGCCGCCCGGCGCACGTCGGGGTCACCGAGGTAGAACCGGATGTCCGAGGCCTTCTCCGCCGCTGGATTCTTCGTCCACAATCCGTTGGGGCCGCGGAAGTCGGGAATTCCGGAATCGGTCGAGATCCCGGCGCCGGTGAGCACCACGACGCGATCGGCATCGGCGAGCACCTCGCGGGCGGCTTGCAGCAGTTGGTGCGGCATCGCACCACTGTGACGGAGCCCGCTGCCGTTCGGCAACCCGTTGTCGATATCATTCGACCAACCTCACAGAACGGGTCTTTCACGATGGGTCTATTCGATGCGATCAAGGGCTTGCTCTCGGGTGATGGTCTCGGCGGCGTCCTCGAATCGACGGGGTTGGGCGAGCACGTCGAGGGGTTGCTCGGCGCCGGAGGTGCGCTCGCCGACAATTTCGGCATCGACCTCGGCCAGGCCTCCGAGGCGCTCGGCCTCGACGGCGTCACCGAGATGGTGCCCGAGGGCCTCCTCCCCGAGGGCCCCGGCGACGTCGCTGCCTCCTGACCACCTCCCGAGCGATGAGCGAAAAGCCCGCATCCGGGCGGTTCGCTCATCGCCTGCGAGATGTCGGAGAGCTCAGCGGAGGGCGGCGAGCGCCGCGGCGAAGACCTCGGTGTGGCGGTCGACGTCGACCTCGGTGTGCGCCGGCGACAGCAGCGCCATGTTGTGGAACGGGGTCATCAGGATCCCCCGGTTGAGTGCCCAGAGGTGCATGAATGCATCGAGCTCGTCATCCACCGCAGCCGCAGCGTCGGCCCCGTTGACCGGCAGTGGGCAGAACCAGTACTCGGCCCGGCATCCGAGCTGCTGCACCGACCAGTCCAGCCCGTGGTCGTCGATCGCCGTCGCCACCCCGTTCGTCCACCGTGTCGCCAGCGGGGTCATGCGGTCGTAGTCGGCATCGAGCAACGTCGTCGACAACGTGGCCCGGATCGCAGCCGTCGCCATCGCGCTGCCCGCCAGGGTGCCGCCGACTCCCCCGACGTCGGCGTCGTGGCCGCGCAGTGCCGGATCGAGCGCCACCGCGATCTCCTCGGTGACGCCGTAGGTGGCGACGGGGAAACCGCCGCCGATCGGCTTGCCGATGACGACGATGTCGGGATCGAGCCCCCACGCACGGGTGCAGCCGCCCGGACCTGCCGAGATCGTGTGCGTCTCGTCGATGATCAGCAACACGCCGTGGCGCTTGGTGATCTCCCGGACGGCCTCGTGATATCCGGGCCGCGGCAGCACGATGCCGATGTTCGTCAATGCCGGCTCCATCAGCAGCGCAGCGACATCGCCGTGGGCGAGTGCGGCATCGAGCGCGTCGAGATCGTTGAACGGGATCACTCGCGTGGTCACTGCCGGATCGACCTGCGGACCGACCGCTCCGGGCCGGCTGATCACCTGGCCGTCGGGTGCGAGGACGGCCAGCGTCTCGTCGACGGTGCCGTGGTAGCACCAGTCGATGACGGCGATCTTCGGCCGCCCCGTGACGTGACGCGCGAAGCGCAGGACGAAGCGGTTGGCGTCGGTCGCCGACGTCGTCAGCTGCCACTTGGCCATCCCGAAGCGGCGGTGCAGTTCGTCGGCGACCCACGCCGCGTCCCGACTCGGGAGCATCGTCGTCGACTGGCCGACGGCGGCAGCCAGGCCTCCGCGGCCGTGCCCGGTCATCGCACCCGTGTCGCCGAGACAGAAGTCGACGTACTCGATGCCGTCGACGTCGACGAACCTCGCACCCGACGCCTCGGCCACGTGGACGGGGAATGCGCCCGGCCAGCGCGTCATCCACGGCATCGGCACCCCGGCGAGCAGGTGGCGACGGCCGTCTCGAGCGAGTTCCGCCGATGCCGGATGCAGCTCGACGAACCGCTGCTGTTCGGCCGCCATCGACTCGGCGAGGACGTCACGGTCGATCTCACTTCGAGAGGTCACGGGCTGACGGTAGCCTCGAGCAGATGTCCGCACAGGTGCTCAGCGAAGCCGCGCGTCGTCGCACGTTCGCGATCATCAGCCACCCCGACGCGGGCAAGACCACCCTCACCGAGAAGTTCCTGCTCTACGCGGGCGCGATCACCTCGGGCGGTGCCGTCAAGGCCCACGAGGGGCGCCGGGCGGCGACGTCGGACTGGATGGACATGGAGCAGAAGCGCGGGATCTCGATCTCGTCCACTGCACTGAACTTCCCGTACCGGGACCACGAACTGAACCTGCTCGACACCCCCGGTCACCGGGATTTCTCGGAGGACACCTACCGGGTGCTCGCAGCCGTCGACGCCGTGGTGATGGTGCTCGACTCAGCGAAGGGCATCGAGCCGCAGACGCTCAAGCTGTTCGAGGTGTGCCGCTCGCGGAACCTGCCGGTGATCACCTTCCTCAACAAGCTCGACCGGCCCGGCATGGAGCCGTTGGAGCTGCTCGACCAGATCGAGGCGCAGATCGGGCTGCGGCCGACGCCGGCGACCTGGCCGGTGGGGTCGTTCGGCGACCTGCGCGGCGTGATCGACCGACGCACCGACGTCTTCACCCGGTTCACCCGCACCGCCCGCGGAAGCCAGATCGCTCCCGAGGAGGACGTGCCCGCCGAGCGCGCCGCCGACGAGGAGGGTGTGGCCTGGACCAAGAGCACCGAGGAGACCGAACTGCTCAGCGCCATGGACGCCGACGTCGACATGGCGTCGTTCCTGGCCGGCGAGTCCACTCCGGTGTTCGCCGGTTCCGCGCTGACGAACTTCGGCGTGCGCCATCTGCTCGATGCGATCGTCGACCTGGCACCGGCGCCGATGCCACGACTCGACGTCGACGACAAGCCGCGCCACCTCGACGAGCCGTGCTCTGCGTTCGTCTTCAAGGTGCAGGCCAACATGGACCGCAATCATCGTGATCGCATCGCCTTCGCTCGCATCTGTTCGGGCCGGTTCGACCGCGGCATGGTGATGACGTGCGAGCGCACCGGCAAGCCGTTCGCCACCAAGTACGCGTCGACCGTGTTCGGCGCCGAGCGCACCACCGTCGACGAGGCGTTCCCGGGCGACGTCGTCGGCCTGGTGAACGCCACGGGGTTGAACCTCGGCGACACGCTCTACGACGAGAGCGGCCCGAGCGTGAAGTTCCCGCCGATCCCGGCGTTCGCCCCCGAGGTCTTCGCCACGGCCCGCCCGATCGACACCGGCAAGATGAAGCAGTTCCGCAAGGGACTCGACCAGCTCAACGAGGAAGGTGTCGTCCAGGTCCTGAAGGACCCGGACTGGGGCGACGCGTCACCCGTGCTCGCCGCCGTCGGCCAGCTGCAGTTCGACGTGTTCGCGAACCGGCTCGACATCGAGTTCAACGCACCCATCGAGATCATCAACGCTCCGTACCAGGCGATCCGGCTCACCGACAAGCAGTCCGCCGATGCGCTGCGCGAGAAGCCGGGCGTGCGGATCCTCGCTCGGCTCGACGGACACCTCGTCGCCCTCTTCGAGAACAAGTACGCGCTGGCCCGCATCGAACAGAATGAGCCCGAACTCACCCTCGATCACATCATCGCCGGCTGACCCGAGCCGGCGACGACCGCCCCGGCCGTCACGGCGATGAGCCAACTGCCCTGACACGGGCTTTTCGCTCATCACTCGATCCGACAGCCACCCAGCGGTGAGCCAACCGCCCACATCCGGGCTTTTCGCTCATCACTCGAGCCGGTGGCGCGGCCGGCGGGAGGTGGTCACCACGAGCCGGAGCTGCCGCCTCCACCGCCACCTCCCACACCGCCGCCGCCGATACCACCACTCGAACTCGACGGCGCCGTGCGCGACGACGAGAACGCCGAGCCGGCCGAATAGAGCAGCAACGGACCGCTCAGCGCCACCTGCGGGTCGGGGATGTTCGAGGCCTTGACCGCCTTCGACCACGCCTCGGCCGCTCCCAGCGCCACCGCCCACGCGCTGTACTCGCGCAGCAGTCCGTTCTGCCACGCCCAGTCGACGTGACGTCCCTCGCTCGCCGCGAGGAATCGGCGGAACGACTCCGATCGCAGGGCAAGTGCCGATCCGGTCGCCGTGCGAGATGCGAACATCGGCCGGTAGGCGATCGCAGCCACCACGAGCGGCACGAACAACCCGGCGATCACCGCGATCCACGGCGACGCGAGCACCCGCCAGAACACCTCCGTGGTCGCCAGAACGCCGACACCGACGACCAGCGTCACGATCCCCAACAGCGCCACCGCCAGCGCGATCACTTTCGCCGGCGTCGTGATGCGTCCGCCAGGTCCTCCCCGCGACCACCAGCCGGCGTTCGATGCGAACGCGAGCTGCTCGTTACGGATCGCATTCCAGGTGGCGGTGAAGTCCTTGTCGTAGCGCCCCAGCTCGACGACGTCGCCATGCGCGAACAGACGCTGCAGGTGGCCGAGATCGACGGCGCTGAGCCGGGAGGTGTCGGGGCCGCGGGTCAACCGCACGGTCCCGCCGACGTCCGTGGCGACGATGGCCTCGTCGGCGATCATCTCGGAGAACCATGCGGCGACCGAGTCGTCGTCCACCGCTTCACGCAGCACGACCGCCGCCTGCCACGGCTCGAGGCCCCGTGGCGGCGCGAACTCGATCGTGGCGAGCTCGGCGAGGCGCGAATCGGGCACCCGATAGGTCGCCACATCGAGGCGGCGGATCCGCTCGCCGGGCATCGGCAACTCGCCATACGCGGCCTCCGCGGCACCGCCGGCGCGCACGGTGTTGCTGCCTGATGCACGACCGACGAGGTACACCAGCGCTGCAGCGGCGAGGCCGAGGGGGATCATCAGCAGCCCGAATGGACGGAACGCGGTGGGGATCGCACCGGGTGCTTCGGGGATCGACGGCAACGTCGGCGTTGTCAGCGACACGATCGTCCCGCCCACGGTGATCCCGTCGCCGGGCGCCAGTGGTTCGATCACGGCGACGAGGTTGTCCGATTCGCCGCGCTCGAACTCGCAGCCACCGAGCGCCTCACGGGCACCCGTCAAGCACTCGACCGAGTCGAACTCGAAGCCGGTGAGCACGACCTCGAAACGCTGGGTCTCGAACGTCTCGTCGTTGCCGATGACGTCGAGGTCGACGCGCCCGCTGCTGACGTTCGCATCCGGCAGGCGATACTCGAGGACGTAGCGGTGGCGACCGGTGAACGTGATGTCCGGGTCACCAATGCGGATCCTCGTCTCGTCGCCGATCACCACGACGTCGAGCTGCGCATTCGCATCGGGCGACTCGGCGGTGACGTCGGTCGGAACACCGAAGTCGTTGGGGATGATCCGCTGGTAGCCGCGCCGTTCGCTCACGCCGAAGTCGATGTCGACCACCTCGCGCACGGCGACGCCGTCGGCCCCGCCCGGCCACACTGTCACCTGCTTGGTGTCGAAGTGTTCCGGGCGGACGACGGATTCGTCGCCGGCGCCGATCACCCCGAAGCCGGCCAGCAGCGTCATGACGGCGATCGCCAGCCCGACGAGGAGGTGGTTCCAGAAGGAGACCGTACGCAGCATCGGCCCAGTCTGGCCCGGCCATCGACGAAGGGTGTTCCGCTGCTGCGGACGCGTCCCCCACTGTCCGGTCACCGGCTCCCTCCCAGCAGTTCCCACCCGAGGGAGGCACCCGTGTCCGAGATCCCGTCCCCGTCGTCCACGACCGGCGCAGCACGTCCCGCTGCATCGATCGTCGTGCGCCCCTGGCCCGATCCGGTCGTCGACGACGACGGGTTCGACCCGCGCTCGCGCTATGTCGAAGTCTTCTGGCTCGGTGTGCTGGGTCCGACGGCGACCTGGTTGTTGCGGCGACTCGTCGCCGGGCTCGAGCGATCACCCGAGGGATACGACCTCGATCTCCACGCCACGGCCCAGGCGATGGGGCTCAGCTACGCGAGCGGACGCTCGTCACCATTCAGCAAGGCCCTGCAACGGTGCGTCATGTTCGGGCTCGCCCATCCGATCGACGGCGGTCTCGCCGTGCGACGACGCGTCCCGCCGATCAGCTTCCGGCACCTCCGACGGATGCCCGAATCGGTACAGGCGGCCCACGCCGACTGGCTCCACACATCGATCGGCGTCGACGAACTGACCCGCGCGCACCGTCTGGCGACGACGATGCTCGAACTCGGCGACGACCCGTCGGAGATCGAGCACCATCTCGTGGCGCTCGGAGTGAGCGATGCCGTCGCAGCCGAAGCCGCAGACAACGCCGCTCGACTCGGAGGCGACCTCAGGCAGGCGGGGTGAAGTTCGACGCGAGATCGATCAGCAGGCGGGTGCCGAACCCGGTGGCGCCCTTGGCGTAGATGCCGTCGTCGCTGTCGACCATCATCGGGCCGGCGATGTCGAGATGTGCCCACGGGACGTCGCCGGTGAACTCGCTCAGGAAGATCGAGGCCGTCATCGTGCCGGCGTACGGACCGCCGATGTTCTTCATGTCGGCGACGACCGAGTCGAGGAGCTTGCGGTACCGCTCGGCCGCCAGTGGGAGCTGCCAGATCGGCTCGTCGGTGGACTTCGAACGGTCGATCAGCTGATCGACGAGCGCCTGGCTCGTGCCGAGCACCGGAGCCATCTTCGGTCCGAGTGCCGCCAGGGCGGCACCGGTGAGCGTGGCGATGTCGACGATGGCGTCGGGCGCTTCCTCGACGGCGAGCGACAACCCATCGGCGAGCACGAGACGGCCCTCGGCGTCGGTGTTGTGGATCTCGACCGTTTTGCCGTTGCGCATCGTCAGCACGTCGCCGAGCTTGAGCGCGCTGCCCGACGGCATGTTGTCGGTACACATCAGCCATGCGGTCACCTTGGTGGTGACCCCGAGATCCTGGAGTGCGCTCATCGTGGCGAGTACTGCTGCGGCACCCGACATGTCCATCTTCATGTTCTGGTGGAACACGTCGTGGCCCTTGAGCGAGATCCCGCCCGAGTCGTACATGATCCCCTTGCCGACCAGGGCGAGGTGGCCGGTCGGGTTCCTCGGCGACCAGGTCAGTTTGACCATGCGCGGCGGCTCGGTGGAGCCACGGTTGACGCCGAGGATGCCGCCGCAGCCCATCTGCTGGAGCTGGTCCTTGTTGAACACCTCGACCTGCAGCCCGGATCCCGAGCCGATCTCGACGGCCTTGGCGGCGAGGTCGGTGGCATTGAGGTACGTCGGAGGCGTGTTCGCGAGCTCACGGGCGAACGCCGCCGCCGCAGCGACCACCCGGCCGCGTTCGGCGCCGTCGGCGACGTCCTTCGAGCGCTTGGCGCCGGCGATCAAGGTGAGGGTCTCGAGTCGGGAGGCGTTCGAGGGCTCGTTCTTCAGCCCGGTGTAGCGGTACGAGGCGAGCAGGACGCCCTCGGTGACCGCTTGCGCGGCAATCCTGCCGTCGAGACCGTCGGCACCATCGACGTCGGCCAGGTTGGTGGCCAGGTGCGCATGCTTCGGTACGGCCCTCGCGAAGGCCGCTGCCGTCGAGCGCAGTCCGACGGCATCGATGGTGCCGGGATCGCCGACGCCGACCGCCACGGCCACGCCGTCGCCGGTCGGCACGCTCAGCACCTGGCCGACCTTGCCCTCGAAGCCGTTGACCTCCAACGCGGAACGGCTCAAGCCGAGCTGGCGGGGAACGGAGCCCTTGGTGGCGACCGCCCAGCCCACCGCCGTTGCGGTCTTCGGGGCGGAACGGGCCGTGGACACGGCGACGGCTGACACGGTGAGACTGGCGTCGATCATGGCGCACAGTCTGGCCCAACGGCACCCGTCGCGACACAACGGCGGTTGCCCTGCACCTGATGGGCGGTCTAGGTTCGTGTCAGGCAGCCAGCAGGTTGCCGTGGGTGAGTAACAGCATCGCCGGATCGGCGACGCGGATGGGGGAACCGATGCGAACGACCACACGACGGGCACTGGTGCCACTGGTGGCACTGGCGCTGCTCGGCGCCGCATGCACGAGCGACGACAACGACAGCTCCGGGGGCGACACCTCACCGGACGCCACGGACGCTCCGGAGGAGACCACGGCACCCGACGACACCACCGCACCCGACGACACCGTCGAGGTCGTGCAGAGCGACGAGTCGACACTCGACGCCGTGCAGTCCGCCGGCGTCTTCCGCTGCGGTACTCGCAACGACCTGCCCGGCTTCGCAACGCTCGACGACGCGGGCGAACACGTCGGCTTCGACTCCGACTTCTGCCGGGTGATCGCCGCCGCCGTGCTGGGTGACGCGACCGCCGTGGAGATGGTCGACCTCGAGACCGCCGACCGGTTCACTGCGCTCCAGTCCGGCGAGGTGGACGCGCTCGTGCGCAACACCACGTGGACCGCCACCCGCGACGGCGCCGAAGGTGCGACCTTCATGCAGCCGAACTTCTACGACGGCCAGGGCATGATGGTCGCCGCCGACAGCGGCTTCGCCTCGATCGCCGACATGGACGGCGTGATCGTCTGCGTCGCCCAGGGAACCACCACCGAGGGCAACGCGGCCGCAGAAGCGGCCCGCCTCGGAGTCACCTGGGAAGTGCGCCCGTTCGAGAACGTCGATCTCATCCAGGAGGCGTTCATCGCCGGCCAGTGCGATGGATGGTCGTCCGACACGAGCCAGCTGACCGGCCTGCGCTCGACGTACCCCGAAGGTCCTGACGCCCTGACGATCCTGCCCGAGGTGTTCTCGAAGGAGCCACTCGCTCCGGCGGTCGCCGACGGCGACACCGCCTGGGCGCAAGCAGTGAACTGGGCGATCCTCGCCACGATCGCCGCCGAGGAGTTCGGGATCACCTCGGAGAACATCGACACCTTCGCCGACACCGAGGACATCAACATCCAGCGGTTCCTCGGTCTGGCCGTCGGGGAAGATGCCGCCGTCCTCGATCCGGGCCTCGGTCTGCCGACCGACTTCGCCTACCAGGTGGTCAGCCAGGTCGGCAACTACGGCGAGATCTACGAGCGGCACCTTGCGCCGCTCGGCCTCGAGCGTGGCGTCAACGCCCAGTGGACCGACGGCGGTCTGATGTACGCACCTCCGTACCGCTGAGCCAAATGCTCTCCGAGCGCCTGCGGTCATGGGGCCGACCTGAACATCGGTTGGCCCCGTGACCGCACCGGTCACGGCTCGGGTTCCATTCTGGCGGAACGTCAACGTCCTCAAGTGGGCGGCCCAACTGGTCGTCGTGGCCGGCGCGGTCGCCATCGTCGTGTGGTTGTACGGCAACTACACCGAGAACGCGTCCCGTCAGAACATCCCGACCAGTCTCGACTTCCTCGACAATCCTGCGGCGTTCCAGATCACCGGGAACTCTCTGTCGCAGAGCGCCCCGGTCCGGGACGCGCTGGTCGAGGGATTCCTCAACACGCTGCGGGTGTCGTTGGTGGCCATCGTCGCCGCCACGGTGCTCGGAACGCTGATCGGCATCGGCCGACTGTCGTCGAACTGGATCGTCAAGAAGCTGGCAACGGTCTATGTCGAGGCGGTCCGCAACATCCCGCTCGCGCTCTTCCTCACCGCCAGCGTGCTCGTGGTGGTGCTGGGCATCTTCCCCCAGATCACCGACGCGTGGGATCTTGCCGGTCTCGCGATCATCTCGAACCGCGGGGTCGCCGTCGCCTGGTACAACGGTTCCGGGACCGGCCTGTTGCTGCTCCTCGTGATCGGGATCCTCGCCTGGTACGGAGCGGCGAAATGGCGGAGCCGCGTCGCTGACCGAACGGGAGCGCTCCCCCGCTCAGGGCTCTGGGGCGCCGTGGTCTTCATGGTGGTTTTCTCTCTCGGGTGGACGCTGCTCGGCTACTCGTACACCCTGCCGTCGGTGGAAGGGCGCGCCACGGCCGGCGGTATCCGGATCGACCCATCGTTCTTCGCACTGTTCCTGGCACTCACGATCTACACCGCGAGCCACATCGCCGAGATCGTTCGAGGGTCGATCCAAGCGGTTCCGCGCGGGCAGGGCGAAGCCGCGGACGCAGTCGCGCTCAGCGGCTTCCAGCGCATGTGGTACATCATCCTCCCGCAAGCGATGCGGATCGGAATCCCTCCGATCGGCAACCAGTACCTGAACCTGATCAAGAACTCCTCGCTCGGCGCGGCGATCGGGTACTACGACCTCACCCTGGTCGCGCAGACCACCGTCGGCAACGGTTCACCGGCCGTGCCGGTCTTCTTCCTGACGATGACGGTGTACATCTGCATCTCGCTCGTGGTGTCCGCGCTCGTCAACGTCGCCAATCGTCGGATGATGCTGGTCGAACGATGAACCGAGGTCCGATCGCGACGTGGCTCCACTACAACCTGTTCCGCACCAAGCGCGATGCCGTCCTGACCGTCATGTTCGGCGCGTTGGCGATCTGGCTCCTCTACAAGACGATCAGCTTCATCTTCATCACCGGACGCTGGACGATCATCGAGGTCAACCTGCGGCTCCTGATGATCGGGCGCTACCCGGAGGTGCACGAACTGCGCCTGGCGGTCACCGTGGTGGTGCTCGCTGCCTGGGGCGGCCTGCTCGCCGGGTTCCTGCGCGGCCGCCAAGTTCGCGCCGGGCGGCTGACCGCCGCCGACTCGAAACTCACGACCACCCGGGTCTTCGATCTGGTCGAGCGACTCTGGCTGCCGCTGGCGGTCGTGTTGCTCCTGCTCCTGTTGGCCGGCACGTCGGGCCCGTGGATCATCGCCGGTCTCGCCGTCGCCGCCGCGCTCGTCGGACGCATGATCGGACCGCTCTTCGGACGCATTCGCATGAACGCCGTCGCCGCCGCGGTGACCGTTGTCGTCTTCGCCGCGATCCCGATCGGGATGTACTACTACGTGGTCACCGCCGTGGGGTTCGACGGGTGGGGTGGGTTCATGCTGAACCTGTTCCTGGCCATCTGCTCGATCGTGCTCTGCTACCCGCTGGGCGTGCTGTTGGCGTTGGGGCGGCGGTCCGGGCTCCCGCTGGTCCGGCTCGTCTGCACCACCTACATCGAACTGATCCGCGGTGCACCGCTGTTCGTACTCCTGCTGCTCGCGAACGTGGCGCTCGGGTTCTTCGTGCCCGACACCCTCGCCCCGGCCACCTCGACACGGGCGATCGTCGTGTTCACGTTGTTCACGGCTGCCTACATGGCCGAGATCATCCGCGGTGGGCTGCAATCGATCCCGCGCGGCCAGATCGAAGCGGCGAAGGCCGTCGGCCTCTCACCGATCCGTCAGACCGGCTACATCGTGCTGCCGCAAGCGTTGCGCAACGTGATCCCGGCTCAGATCGGCCAGCTGATCAGCCTGTTCAAGGACACGACACTCGCCGGGATCGCCATGGGCCTGTTCGAGCTGCTCCAGGTGTCGGGCGCGATCACGGCGCAGCCCGAGTTCCAGGGGCAGGGTTTGATCGCCGAGACCTTGACGTTCGCCGCACTGATGTTCTGGGCGGTGTCCTACACGATGAGCCGGGAGAGTCAGCGGCTCGAGAAGAGACTGGGAGTCGGAATCCGATGAGTGACCAGACACCGAGCAACGACTCGGCGCCCGCCGACGGCGCCGTCTTCGACGATGCAACGGCGATCTCGACAACCGACGTGATGATCGAGATCGAACACGTCGACAAGTTCTTCGGCGATTTCCAGGCCCTGAAGGGCATCAACCTGAAGGTCGGCGCACAGGAGGTGGTCGTGGTGATCGGCCCGTCCGGTTCGGGCAAGTCCACGCTGATCCGTTGCATCAACCGCCTGGAGGAACACGATGCCGGTCGCATCGTCGTCGACAGCACCGAGCTGTCCAACGACATCCGCAACATCCAGGAGATCCGCCGCGAGACCGGCATGGTCTTCCAGTCGTTCAACCTGTTCCCCCACCTGAGCGTGATCGACAACATCACCCTGGCACCGCGCAAGGTGCGCCGGATGCCCAAGGCGAAGGCCGAGGCACTGGGGATGGAGTTGCTCGAGATGGTGAAGATCCCCGAGCAGGCGAGCAAGTACCCGGGGCAGCTCTCGGGCGGCCAGCAGCAGCGGGTGGCGATCGCCCGAGCGTTGGCGATGAACCCCAAGGTGATGCTCTTCGACGAGCCGACCTCCGCACTCGACCCCGAGATGATCGGCGAAGTTCTCGACACGATGAAGGAACTGGCGGCGTCGGGCATGACGATGATCGTCGTCACCCACGAGATGGGATTCGCCCGCGAGGTCGCCGATCGTGTGGTCTTCATGGCAGACGGTCAGATCGTCGAGGTCGGCACGCCCGAACACTTCTTCGAGAATCCTCGCGAGGAGCGCACGAAGCTGTTCCTGTCGCAGATTCTCTGAACGTTCACGAACACGGCGGGCCAGCAGCTCGGACGGTCTGTCAGAATCTCGCCGTGCCCGACAGCGACGACACGTCCGACAGCCGCCCCGGACCCCCGGATGACCGGTCCGCCAAGCGCTGGATCACGTGGGTCGTCATCGGCGGCGTCGCCGCCGTCGTGTTGTTCTTCGCCGCGATCGTCGTGTACGCGAACTTCGTCAACGACGCCCCCGACGCCCTCGACGAGACCGACCTGTCCGATGCACTCGTCGCCACCACCGTCGCAGGCGACGACACGACGACCGCGACCTCCGCTCCGGCGACCGACGAAGGCGTGTCGACGCCGGCGAGCTTCGATGGCGACTGGGTACCGTCGACGGCATCGGAGTTCGGCTACCGCGTCGAGGAGGTGCTCGCCGGGGTCGACACGACGGCGGTCGGTCGCAGCAACGAGATCGACGGGCTGCTCACGATCGACGGCACGAGCGCCACCGTGGTCGACATCACCGTCCAGGTCGAGAACATCACGAGCGACGAGTCGCGGCGCGATGGCCAGTTCCGTGGGCGCATCATGAACGCCGCCGAGTTCCCCACCGCCGAGTTCCGGATCACCGAGCCGATCGACTTCGGCCAGATCCCCGTCGGTGACGAACAGATCACCGCCACGGCGACCGGTGAGCTCACGCTGCGGGGCGTGACCAACGAGGTGACCTTCGACGTCACGGCGCAGACCACCGACGGACGCATCGGCGTGCTCGGATCGATCCCGGTCGTCTTCGAGGACTACGGCATCGACAACCCCTCGTTCGGCGTGGTGAGCACCGAGGACGACGGTCTCGTCGAGTTCGTGCTCGTATTCGAACGAGCCTGAACCTCCCGTCGGCACCGCTGTGCCGAAGTGTCACGGTTGACCCGGCACGGTGTGACGGTTCGACCGCGACGGAACGTGCTCGTTGCCGGCGACGGGTTGGCTCTTGGCCCAGGCGGCTGCGAGGGCGGCGTAGCGGCCACCGTGTTGCACCAACTCGGCGTGGTTTCCGAGCTCGACCAGTCGGCCGCCGTCGATCACGCCGATGCGGTCGGCGCGCTGGATGGTCGACAGGCGGTGCGCCACCACGATGGTGGTCCGGCCACTCATCAACGAGTCGAGCGCCCGCTCGACGATGAACTCGGTGCCCGGGTCGAGGTTGCTCGTCGCCTCGTCGAGCACCAGGACCGCCGGGTCGACCAGCGCAGCGCGCGCCAACGACACGAGCTGGCGTTCGCCCGCCGACAGGCGTGACCCTCGTTCTCGCACCTCGGTGTGGATGCCCTCGGGGAACTCGTCGAATCGTTCGAGCGCGCCGATCGCCTCGAACGCCGCGCGAATGTCGTCGTCGGTTGCTTCCGATCGCGCGATGCGGACGTTGTCGGCGACCGTGCCACCGAACAGGAAGCCCTCCTGGGGGACGACGACGACACGCCGACGCAGCGAGGCGATCGTGGCATCACGCAGATCGATGCCGCCGAAGGTGATCGTGCCCTCCGTCGGGTCGTACAGACGCGCCATCAGCTTGGCGAGCGTCGACTTGCCCGCCCCGGTCGGCCCGACGAGCGCCAGTCGCTCGCCGTCACGCACGGTGATCGACACGTCGCTGAGCACGGGCGCCGCGGTCTCCGGATACCGGAAGCCGACGCTGTCGACGACGAGCTCGCCCGACCCCGGCAGTTCGTGTTCGCCGTCCTCGATGTCGGGCACGGTGTCGAGGATGCCGAACAGCTTGTTCAGCGAGGCTGCCGACGACTGCACCGAGTTGTAGAGCTGTGAGAGCTGCTGGACCGGCTCGAACAGCTGGGCGAACAACAACACGACGGCGATGATCGTGCCGATCGAGACGTCGCCGCGAGTGAACAACCATCCACCGACGCCGACGATGATCGCCGTGGCGATGACGCCGGCCGATTCGACGAGACCGAAGTACCACGTCGACACCTTCACGCTGTGCACGTGGGAGTCGTAGAGGCTGCGGTTCGCCTCCTTGAACCGGCGGCGCTGCTCGGGTTCACGACCGTACGCCTGGATGACCCGCACCCCGGCGATGCCCTCCTGCAGGCTCGACAACGTCTGGCCGATCTGCTCTCGGACGTCGAGGTAGGCGGCATTGGAGTCGCGTTGGAACTTGCGGGATGCGACGATGATCACCGGCATCACGAGGAGCCCGGCGAGGGTCAGCTGCCACGACATCGCAAAGGCCAGGATCAGAGCGAAGAGCACGAGCAAGATCGCGGAGACGAACTGCAGCAGGCCCCACTGCACGAGTTCACCCATCGACTCGATGTCGGCGGTCATACGGGCGACGAGCACGCCGGACTTGTTCCGATCGAAGAAGGCGAGCGACTGCTTCTGGATGTGGTCGAACACGCGGACGCGCAACGCTCGGAGGAAGCCTTCGCCCGCCCTGTTGATCAAGATGAACTGTTGGCGCGCAGCGACGTATGACATCACCGTGAGCGCGAAGAACACCAGCACGGCGTTGCGCAGGACCGTCTTGTCGCCGGGTTCGATCCCGTGGTCGATGCCCCATCGCAGGATGACCGGGCCGAGCACGACACCGAGCGTCGAGAGCGCTGTGAACGCCAGCGCTCCGGCGATGGTCTTCTTGAACGGCAGTGCCAGGCGCCCCGCTCGGCGGAGCACCTTCTTGGCTTCGTCGGCGTCGAGCTTGTCCTCGTCGTCGATGGCTCCCATCATGCGCATCAGTCACCACCGACCGGTGAGGACGACGCCCCGGTGACGGGGTCGACGAGTTCGGCGCGTTCCTGCTCGTCGGAGGCTTCCATCGCGGCGAGCACCTCGCGGTAACGCGGCTCGGTGTCGAGCAGCTGCTGATGCGGTCCGGAGGCGACGACGCGGCCCCCGTCGAGCAGCACGACGGTGTCGGCGAGTGCGATCGTGCCGGGACGATGCGCGATGACGATCGTGGTACGACCGTCCATCACGGTCGACATGGCCGAGCGGATCTCGTGTTCCTTCGAGGGGTCGACGGCGGAGGTGGCGTCGTCGAGCACCAGGACCCTGGGGTCGGCGAGGATCGCCCGCGCGATGGCAATGCGCTGGCGCTGGCCGCCCGACAGCGAATAGCCACGCTCGCCGAGCATGGTGTCGTAGGCATCGGGGAGCCCCATGATGAAATCGTGCGCACCGGCGAGCCGCGCCGCGCGCTCGATCGACTCCACGCTCGCAGCCGGATCGGCGAAGGCGATGTTCGCCGCGACGCTGTCGTGGAAGAGCAACGTGTCCTCGAACACGATGCCGACCGCCCGTCGCACGTCGATCACCGGGAGATCGCGGACGTCGACGCCGTCGATCATCACGCGACCCGCATCGACGTCGTAGAAGCGCACAAGCAGGCGCGCCACGGTCGATTTGCCCGACCCGGTCGACCCGACGAGCGCCACCGACTCGCCGGCGGCCAGTTCCAGCTCGAACTCGTCGAGCACCGGCGCAGCGGCGTCGTAACCGAAGCGCACCGACCGGAAGCTGACCGCGCCACGGGCGGGGCCGTCGGTGAGGTGCTGCGGATGCTCGGGGTCGACCACTTCGGGGGCGGCGTCCAACACCTCGTTGACCCGCTCCAACGCCGCGCCGGCGCGTTGCGCCCATGCGATCGTCATACCGAGCATGCGCAGCGGCGACACGAGGAGGGCCACGAAGAAGTTGAACTGGACGAGCTGGCCGAGCGTGAGATCACCGTTGATCACCCGGAGACCACCGAGGCCGAGCACGGCGATGAGACCGAGCTGGGGCAGCAGCTCGATCGCCGGAAGGTACTTGGCCCTGATCCTGGCAGCGCCGATCGACACGCCCTGGATGTCGTCGGCCTCCTTGCGCAGCCGGGTCGCCTGCACCGCTTCGGCGCCGAACCCCTTGACGACACGCACGCCGCCGATGCTCTCCTCGACGACAGTGGCGAGTTCTGCCTGTTCGGCCTGCACCTGCAGGACGGCGGAGTGGATCGACGTCGAGAACTTCCGTCCGGCCACGTTGACCAGGGGCAGCGGTGCCAGTGCGACCAGGGCGAGAATCGGGTCGGTCACGAACAGGATCACCGTGGCCGCAAGGACCATCCCGAGATTCGACATCGTGATCGGGATCATCACGACGAACGACTGGATCTGCTGCAGGTCGCTCGACGAACGGCTCATCAGCTGACCGGTCTGGGCTCGGTCGTGATAGCCCACGTGCAACGACATGATGTGGTTGAAGAGCCGTTCGCGCAGCCGGGTCTCGGTCCACCGCGCCTCACGGAAGGCGTAGTAGCGACGCAGCGCCGTGAACGTGCCGACGAGCACACCGGCCACCGCGATCAACAGCACCCAGAGCCAGAGGCGGTCGCCTTCGTCGATGCCACGGTCGATGCTGAACCGCACGAGGATCGGCACGGAGATCTTGCCGATCATCCACGCCAGACCGATCAGCGAACCGATGATGAGGTTGCGTCGCTGGTCGCGCAGCGTGGAGGACAGCAGCTTCCAGCGCGACGGCGGGTCGTGTGCGTCGACCTCCGGCGTGGGGGTCTCGTTCAGTGTGTCGGTGTCAGCACTCACTCAGACGGCATCATTCCCGGTGGGCCGGCGCGAACGGTGCGAGCAACTCGGCCACGCGTTCCTTCGGCCGGCCGATGATCGCTGTGTCGGCGGTGACCACGACCGGGCGTTGCAGGAGCTGCTTGTGCTTGACGAGCAGGTCGACGATCTGGTCCTCGGTGGCTGCGTCGTCGTCGGTGAGGCCGAGCTTCTTCCACATGCTGTCGCGCCGCACGAGCGCCGTCGGCTCGTCCTCGAGCTTGGCGATGATCGAACGCAGCGTGTCGGCGTCCGGCGGTGTCTTGATGTAGTTCACGATGTCGACGTCGACTCCGAGTTCTTCGGCAATGCGCACGGCATTGGTGGAGGAGTTTCAATGGGTGTTGTGGAAGATCGTCGCCACGGCGGTGCTGCTGGCCATGCGGTCGAGGTTACGACCTGATTGGAACAGTGCTCTCATCGGTTGTGCGCCGAAACATCCACCGACGCGGCTGCCGATGTGCTCGGTAGGGTCACGGTGCCGACTCCCCCTTCGATCTCGAAATCGACCGAAGGGATGCCATGTCCGACCACCGCTCACTCCATCCGGTACCACGTGGCGGTATCGACCCGATCCGCTCCGCGGACGACGCACTCGGGGTCCTGGCACTCGCTGCGCCGTACGGCCACGACACCATCGCCATCCTCCTCGACGCCCAGCGCCGGGGCTCCTCGATCCTGATCGTCGACGACACCGTCGACGACGATGCGATCTTCACGGTGATCGATGCCTGCCTCGGCGTGGTGCACCGTCTGCGCAGTCGCGACGGCGTCGTGCTCGACGGGCTGATCCTTGCGTCGAGCCGTCCGAGCGGTGGCGCCACCGCCGACGACGTCCCCCGCTGGCTCGAGGCGAGTGATCACTGCCGAACCGGCGGTCTCGAGTTGGTCGAGTGGTTCGTGCTCGGCCGGTGGGGTGTCGACTGCCCGCGGGCGATGTTCGGCGAACCCGAGCGGTGGGTGGCGTGATCGGGCCGGAGACGTCGGCGAGGAGTCAGGGGTGAGGGTTCGCCATCCGAGCGCGCCGCTCGGCCGGGCTCAGCCGCAGCCCGGCACCGCGGAGACGGCGGACCAGCTCCCGGCTCTCCACCTGCTCGGCACCTGCGTCGATCAGTTGCTCGCGATACTCCTCGGGGACGTCGTAGTGGTCACCCTGGAATCCGCGCCGCGGGATTCCGACACGATCGGCGAAGTCGTGCAGCTCGTCGTAGGAGGCGTCGCTGACGAGGTGGCACCACTTCTTTCCTCGCCACCACCACCGTGCCTCGTCGATCAGGATCGCCACTGCATCACCCTGCCATGCGCGCTGGCACACTGGCATGATGAGCGAACACGACCTCGAACTCGAGGTTGCCTGGCAACGCCACGTGGCCGCCGACCGGTCGTTGCTCGACCGGCTCCTCGCCCGCCACCGCGAGAAGCACCGGCGCTACCACAACGCCACCCATGTCGCCTGGGTGATCCGCCATGTCGCCGAGCTCGCGGCCACCGAACGGATCGAGCATCTCGACGAGGTCGTCGCCGCCGCGTTCTATCACGACGCGGTGTACGAGCCTGCCTACCCCGCCAACGAGCGGGCCAGCGCCCGCCTGGCCCGACGCGATCTGGCGTCCGTGGGTTGGCCCGACGGCGCCGTCGACCGTGTCGCATCGATGATCGAGGCGACCGAGCACGGCGCGCCGGCCGACGACACCACCGGCGACACCGCGGTGCTCCTCGATGCAGATCTCGCGATCTTGGGCGCCGACCCGGCGGCCTATTCCGCCTACGTCACCGGCGTCCGTGCCGAGTACCGGCACGTCACCGACGACGACTGGCGAACCGGTCGGGCCGCCGTGCTCGACGGTTTCCTGCAACGACCGACCATCTTCCGCACGGCGACGGCCTGCGACCGTTGGGAAGTGCGCGCCCGGGCCAACCTCACCGCCGAACTCGCCGCGCTCGCCTCCTGATCCGGCGCCGCTCAGCCGGTGGCCGCTTCGGCGGCGACGGCGATGTCCTCGAGCGGGATGCCGTGCTCGATCTCGATCTGCACGGCTCGTTCGAGCAGGCCGTAGAGCACGACGGTCGTGAGCGTGATCACCCCCATCACCACGATCGCGTTGCGCAGCCCGATCGCCTCGGCGAGCAGCCCGAGCGGCGCAGCGGCGATGCCGAAGCCGGCGAAGCTCAGCATCATCAGCGACTGCACGCGGCCTTGATGCGTATCGCTCGTCATGTTGAGCGCGATCGAGTTGGAGAGCGACTGGTAGCCGGTCGTGCCGGCGCCGATGAACGCCACGATCAGGACACCGATCCCGAACAGCGGTGACAGTCCGAGTGCGATGACACCGGCGCCGAAGACGACACCCGACGCGATCATCAGCTTCCACACGCCTGCACCGTCCGCACGCCCGGCCAGCGGTACGGCGACGGCGACGGCGCCGATCGAACTCGCCGACATGATGACGCCGACCCATCCGTCGCCGAGTCCGAATTCGCCCTTGACCAGCGCGGGGATGAACGCCACGTAGTTGAACCCGAACATGATGATGACGAACGAACTCAACACGAGACGCCGAAGGTGCGGGCGCGCGGCCACGTAGCGCACGCCGTCGACGATCTCGGCGAACGGGCTGGCAGTCGACGTCGCCCGCGGTGCCGAACCGGGAGGGCATCGCACGTACAGCACGAACGACAGCATCGAGAAGGCCGCGGAGACGACGTAGGCGCCTCCGATGCCGATGAAGACGATGCCCGCCAACGCGCCGGCGAAGGCAGGCGCGATCACGCGGGTGCCGTTCATGCTGAGCATCGACAGGGTGATCGCATTGCCGAGCTGCTCACGTCCGACGATCTCGGAGGTGAAGGCGACACGGGTCGGCCCGAGGAAGCCGAACGCGATCCCCTGGGTGACGGCGGCCACCAACAGCATCCAGAACTGGACGACGTCGGCCAGCACCACAACGCCCATGCCGGCTGCCGCAGCCAGGATTGCACCCTGGCTCACGATGAGGACGCGACGCTTCGGCAGGCGGTCGGCTGCGACGCCGCCGAGCGGAGTGGCGATCAGCAGGGCGATGCCGAAGCAGAGGTAGACCAGTCCGAGTGCTCCCTCGCGTTCGGTGAGGTCCCAGGCCAGCACGCCGCGCAGCAGGAACTGCATCTGCACCGACATGAACGAGAACGTCCCCGCCCACCACAGCTTGCGATAGTCGAGGTTCTGCAGCGACGCGAACGAGCGCTCGAACCGGGGCATCGCCCTACCCTGCCCGATGGCGTTCGCATTCACACGATCGAGCGAGCGGGGGTAGTCCCCGATCCCTGTCCCTCGGAATCACGAACGGATCAGGTTCGAACGACACCCTGCTGCACGGCCATGGCCCGCACCGCATCAGCGACCGCGTCGGCGACGCCGGGCTCGAAGGCGCCCGGGATGACCCGCTCGGCGACGGGGTCGGTGACCAGTGCGGCGAGCGCAGCGGCCGCGGCGCGCTTGATCTCGATGGTGCAGCGGGTCGCCTGCACGTCGAGGAGTCCGCGGAAGACGCCGGGGAAGGCCAACACGTTGTTGATCTGGTTCGGGTAGTCGCTTCGGCCGGTGGCGATCACCGAGACATTGGCCGGCATCGACTCCGGCATCACCTCGGGCGTCGGGTTGGCCATGGCGAACACGATGGCGCCGTCGGCCATCTCGCCGAGCCACTCCGGCTCGATGATCCCGGGACCCGAGAGGCCGAGCAGGACGTCGGCGCCCTGCAACGCCTCCCGCACCCCGCCACGGCGGTCGTCGGCGTTGCCGTGCTCCACGAACCACTGCTTGGTCGGCGTCAGGTTGGCGCGCTCGCGGTGCAGGATGCCGATGCTGTCGACGCCGATGATGTCGCCGGTCCCGTGCTGGCCGACCCCCGCGTCGTGCAGCAGTTCCGCCACCGCGACACCTGCAGCGCCCGTGCCGACGATGACCACCCGCAGTTCCTCGACCCGCTTTCCGACGACCGTGGCCGCGTTGATCAGTGCAGCGAGGGCGACGATCGCGGTGCCGTGCTGGTCGTCGTGGAAGACCGGGATGTCGAGCACCGCCTGCAGTCGGCGCTCGATCTCGAAACACTCGGGCGCCTTGATGTCCTCGAGGTTGATGCCGCCGAAGGTCGGAGCGATCGCCGTGCCGATCGCCACCATCTCGTCGACCGTGCGGGCGTTGACACAGACCGGGTAGGCGTCGACACCGCCGAACTGCTTGAAGAGCACGGCCTTGCCCTCCATCACGGCCATCGCCGCTTCGGGGCCGATGTCGCCGAGGCCGAGGACTGCCGTGCCGTTCGACAGCACGGCAACCGCATTCGATCGGCCCGTGAGCGACCAGACGCGTTCGGGCTCGTCGGCGATCGCCTGCGACACCCGCCCGACACCCGGGGTGTATGCGAGCGCCAGGTCCTCGGGACTGTCGATCGGCACGCGGGACGCGACGACGAGCTTGCCGCCCTGGTGCAGGGCGAAGGCGGGATCGTCGGCGTAACGATCGGTCACGTGGACGCTGTCCGGGATGTCCCTGTCCGGCGCGTCGCTGTGGGGGGTGGCGACGCCGAGGTCGGAGTCGGTGGTGTGCGTCGTCATGTGGGTCCTTGTCGGAGAACGGGTGTCCCGAAGACCTGCAGCGGAGCCCGCCGCCGGTGTCCGGCTGGTCGGGCGAGTTCGACGGATGCTCAGCGCTGACGCTGTGCCCGTGTCCCCCGCCTGACCCGTACCGGAATGAGTACAGGGGCGGGGCCGCGTGCAGCCACTGCGACGCCTGCTGCCGCTACTGCGGCGACAATGACGACGATGGCGATCAGCATGTGGATGATCCTACCCCATCTGTTTGACTGACACCATGACCGACCTCGAAACGATGCCTGTCCAACGTGTCGACGTCGACACCGACGAAGTCACCGAAACCGGCGAACCGACCGCCGCACACATCGTCAAGACCAAACGCGGCGAGAACGCGGCGGCGGTCGTCCTGGAGGCCCGGATCATGGGCACGCCGGTGGAGGCACTGTGCGGATTCGTGTGGGTCCCGTCGCGTGACCCGAAGCAGCTTCCGGTGTGCGAGAAGTGCAAGAGCGTCTACGCCATGTACAAGGCGTTCAACGACGGCCTGCGCGACACACCGATCGACTGAGCGGAACTCGATGACCGAACTGCGCATCAGGCAGGCCGTTCGCGCGCTGCTCGTCACTCCCGATCAGCACATCCTGCTCGTGCGCTTCGAGTTCCCCGATGCCACGGTGTGGTCGCTGCCCGGGGGCGGCATCGACCCGGGCGAGAGCGACCTCGACGCCCTGCATCGCGAACTGATCGAGGAGGTGGGACTCCACGATCCCGTCGTCGGCACCCACGTGTGGAATCGCGAACACATCATCCCGCACCTGGACGGGCAGTGGGACGGCCAACAGGACCGGTACTACCTGGTCGAGGCGACCGAACGATTCGATCCGACCCCTGCGCTCTCGTGGGAACAGCTTCGCGCAGAGCGTCTCCACGAGCTGCGGTGGTGGCGGCTGGACGACATCGAGTCGGCGACGACCGACGGGGTCTGGTTCTCCCCGCGTCGACTCGGTCCGCTGCTACGCGATCTCGTGACGCACGGCCCGCCCGGCAGTCCTCTCGACACCGGCATCTGACCGGGCCCTCGACCGGCGGGGCTCGCCGCGCTGAGGCCCGGACGGACGACGGGAACGTCGATCAGACGACGCGGCCGCTGAAGGCGACGAGTTGGACCAGTGCGCTGGCTCCGTCCGGTGCGCTGGTCTGTGCGGCAAACGTGTCACCGTCCCGCATGGCGGGTGCGACGGCTTCGTGGGCGAACGCCGCCACGTCTGCGACGAGCGCTGCAGGGAGGTCGTACGCCTGACCGGTCGACGTCGCCAGATCCCATCCGTGGACGAGTCCGTCGAAAGCGGCGAATCGCGCGAACACCGAGCCGGGGACCGTGCCGAACGGCGAATCGATCATCCGATCCATCGCACCGGGCGCATCGACCGAGGCGAGCAGGTCGAGCATCGAGGCGCTGAATTCGGCACTTGGCACCTCGCCGTCCGGCGTCGGCTCGACCAGCGACGGCGCCGCCGGACGGGTGGGTGCGTCGGAGGTGGACTCTCCTCGCAGGGCGGGGGCGAACGTCGAGACGAGGCCCATCATGTGGTCGAGCACTCCCTGCACGTCGAAGTTCGCACAGGGTGTGGGAGCGCCCAGTTGGCTGGCGCCGATGCGATCGACGACATCGATGATCGCCGGGATGATCACTGCGAGCTGTTCGTTGGGTTCCATGACTGGCCTTTCGTCGCTGCTTGGACGGCCATCACGGAGGTGTGATGTCGCCATCCAGGTGGCGCGACAACGGCTGTCACGATGCGACAACCGCCACGCCCGGCGCGACCGTCGCCGGGCCCGGATCACCCCGCATCACAGATGCCGGTCACCATGTCTCGGAATGTGGACTCCTCACCACGTGAAGATGCGTGGTCGTTACCGCAACTATTGGTGGCGCAACTTTTACTCCATTGGAGGCGTGAGAAAACGCTACTTGTACATCTTCCAATACGCGCCTACAGTCGGCAGGAACGGGGAGGGGGAAATGATGAAATTCATCATGAAATTGCCGATGCTCGGCGCGATTGCTCCACTGATCGTCCTGGGTGTCGCCTGCGGGTCCGACGACGAGGGTGGTGATGACTCCGACGCGACGGAACTCGAGGCCACGCTGTCCGATTTCCAGTTCGACCCAGACAGTTGGACCGCGGCGGCGAACGAGGACGTCACGATCACGCTGACGAACGAGAGCAGCGTCGCCCACGAATGGGTGATCCTGCAGCCTGGCGTCGAGATCGAGAGCGAGGCCGATCTTCCCGAAACCGAGGAAGAACTGCTGGCGGACTTCGTACTCACCGAGACAGAGGTCGAACCCGGCACGACACAGGACATGGTCTTCAACGTTCCCTCAGGGACATATCAGATCATCTGCGCCATCGAAGGCCACTTCGATGCCGGAATGCAAGGCTCGCTGACGGTCCAATAGCACGGCAACGAATACATTGGATTATCGAGTGGGCTATGCATTTCGAACCGTCGTATCGGCACTGACGGCGACGCTGCTGACGCTCGGGACCGCCGGATGCGGACCGGATGGACCTGACGTGGTCGATGGGCAGGCGATCGACGTGGACGACACCAGGCTGCGTCCGGGCGACGCCGTCCAGGTGATCGCCGAGGAGTTCGCGTTCTCACCCGACGAGCTCGTCGCCGAGCCGGGCGCGTACACCGGCGAACTGTCCAACGAGGGAGCATTGACGCACAACCTGACATTCTCCGACGGGACGACGTTTCCCGTCGGTCCGGGCGAGACGGTGCCCATCGACTTCGTCGTACCGGAGGGCGGCCTCACCTTCATCTGCTCGATCGACGGCCACGAGGCGGCCGGCATGAGCGGCGAGATCGATACGCCCGAGACCCACGACGACGCCTGAGTCGTCGGTTCACGGGGGCAGGCGCGTCGTCAGCGGCGTTCGTGGTGACTCGTGCGCACGATGCAGGTCTGCTGTGCCGTCGACATCAGCCGGCCGTCCGGACGCCACATCCGCAACGAGCCATGACCGATCGAGCGGTGGAACCCTTCGGGGACCAATTCCAGCAACACCCAGTCGGTCGGTTCCGTGTCGATCACCCGCAGCGTGTTGTCGATGCTGGTTGCCCCCGGCAGCGCGCCGAGTGCCGCCCCGATGCCCATCGGCACGGTGTCGGCGACGTAGGCCTGCGATGCGGGAGTGCCGATCTCGTCGTCGACCACCCGCGTCCAGATCGCCAGACCTCCGTGCTGCGCCTTGCCGACCGCCTCCATGCCGAAGGCGCCCGCTGCCAGTCGCCGCTCCATCGTCCGGAAGAACGAACCGGACAGGTCCATCTCGAATGGTCCGCCCATCGGCGGGCAGTCATCGGGCGGCGGCACCTCGGGCATGGAGACGAACTGGGCGCTGTCGCCTCCCGGGCGGATCGTGTGAGCGCACAGCGATGTGAACACCGGCTCGCCGCCGACCGTTGCATGGACCTGAGATTGGGTGGTGACCCTGCCCTGAGCGGGAATCGTCACGTCGAGTTCGACAACGGAGCCGGGAGACGGCGACCCGAGGAACTGGGTCGTGATCCACTGCAACGGACGCTCGGTCATTCGCTCGGCCGCCTCGATCGACGCAGCGATGCCGGACCCGCCGTAGAGGAAGCCGAACGGCGTCGAGAGGTCAGGTCGCGCATGGAGCTGGTACTGGCCGGCGCCCGTTTCCTGGAGGTCGAGCAGATCGAATCTGGGGAGCACGACTGGGCACATTCACAGACCGACGTCGCAGCGGACAAGTCGGCGCTGTGTAGGCCGACGTCCACAGCGCATTCCCGAGATCCGGTGAGGGCGGGCCCGCGCTCGCTCAGTAGTCGCTGGCGATGACGCGCCGGGCACGGTCGACCGCCCCCTCGTCGTCGTCGATGCCGTCGGGCCCAGGAACGAATTCGGGCTGATCGTCGAGTTGGCTGCCGGTCAGCAGCAGTCCGCCGGCGACGACGGTCCCGTACACGGTGACGAGGAAGACGAGCACGCCGACGACGAAGATCGCAGTACTCATGACGTCACCCGCTCGCGGATCGGCTCGCTGGCGGGAACGTCGACGGACGACAGCAGCAGCGTGCCCAACGAGTGGATGGAGGGCACCCAGAGACCGACGAAGATGCCGGCGGTGGTCTCACCCTGGACGAAGTACAACCAGACCGAGAACAGGAACGAGAGGAACCCTGCGACGACGAACGGCAACTTGAGGCGGAGGGGGACGGAGAGGGAGCGTTTCATGATGGTCCTTTCGGTTGATGACCATCCGTTTAACATGCTTTAGCACTATTTATTCCCCCATCCTTGTCTGGTCCCCCGCGGAGGCGGGACGTCGGCCACCTATGGTGCCGAAATGCGCATCACCGACTGCACGACCTTCGTCATCGGGAATCCACCGCCGCACTTCGGTGGGCGATACTTCATCGTCGTGAAGCTGACGACCGACACCGGCGTGGTGGGCTACGGCGAGATCTACGTCGCCACGTTCGGCCCTCACGCAGTGGCGGCAATGGTCGCCGACGTGGCCGACCGGTGGGTGATCGATGCCGACCCCAACCGCATCGAGCTGCTGTGGCGGCGGATGTACTCATCCGGGTATGCCCTACGACCCGATCCGACACTGGTGGGGATCATGAGCGGCATCGAGATGGCGTGCTGGGACATCGTCGGCAAGGACGCCGGCAAGCCAGTGTACGACCTGCTCGGTGGACGAGTCCACGACCGGATCCGCACGTACACCTACCTGTACCCCGCCGACGGCCGACCCGACGTGTACACCGAACCGGCCCAAGCGGCCGAGCAGGCGACGTTCGAGGTCGAACGCGGGTTCACGGCGGTCAAGTTCGATCCCGCCGGGCCCTACACCGCATTCGACGGTCACCAACCGGGCCTCGACGACATCGATCGATCGGTGGCGATCACTGCAGCGATCCGCGAGGCGGTCGGGTCGCGAGCGGATCTGCTGTTTGGCACCCACGGCCAGTTCACGGCGGCGGGCGCCATCCGGCTGGCGCAGCGCCTGGAGCCGTTCGATCCGCTGTGGTTCGAGGAACCGACGCAGCCCGATCAGCCCCAAGAGATGGCGCGGGTGGCGCGGCAGACGTCGATCCCGGTCGCAACGGGTGAACGGCTCACGACGATCACCGAGTTCGCCGCGCTGGCACGGCACCAGGCGGCCGCGATCTGGCAACCGAACCTCGGACGCTGCGGCGGCCTGCTGGCCGGCAAGAAGATCGCCGCAATCGCCGAGGCGGCGGGCTGTCAGATCGCGCCGCACCTGTACTCCGGCCCGATCCTCGGGGCGGCCAACATCCAGCTGGCGGCGACGCTGCCGAACCTGCTCATCGTCGAGGGCATCCAGGACTGGAGCGGCTTCCACGCCGAACTCCTCACCACGCCGATCCAGTGGGAGGACGGCCACGTGATCCCGTCGCGCAAGCCCGGCCTCGGCGTCGAACTGGACGAAGCGGTCGCGCTGGCCCACCCGTACCCCGCCGACGGCGACCTCCACCTGAACATGTCCGTGTCGCCAGGGGTCAGACCCCCGGCGTAACACCCAACCGATCAGACCCGGTCCACACCCTGTTACGCCGGGGGTCTGACCCCTGGCGACACGCGTGCACGATCAGCGGAAGTCGCGGGAGGTGACGTTCGCCGACATCGGGAGCGGGGCGAGGTGCTCGGCGACGATGTTGACGACGCCTTCGCTCCGTTCGAGACGGCCGCGGATCAGCATCGCCGGAGCTTCGCGGGCCACCTTGCGGAACCTCGCCCAGCAGCCCTTCGAGATCACGACATTGATCAGGCCGGTCTCGTCCTCGAGGTTGAGGAACGTCACGCCCTGCGCGGTCATCGGCCGCTGGCGGTGCGTGACCACGCCGGCGACCAGGACGGTCGAGCCGGGTTCGGGATCCCACAGCTGCGCCGAGGTCAGCACACCCAGGCGTGTCAGCTCCTCGCGCACGAAGCTCGTCGGATGACCGTCGGGCGACACACCGGTCGCCCACAGGTCGGCGACCGCCTCCTCGACCGGGGTCATCCCGGGAAGTTGCGGCGCCGCGTCGCCGGTGACCATCCCCGGCAACCGGCCCGGTCGCGACTGGGCCGTTGCACCGACGGTCCACAGCGCCATACGCCGGTCGAGACCGAAGCATTCGCCGAACAACCCACCGGTCGCCATCGCCTCCAACTGCGCGAGCGTCAGCGATGGCACCCGGCGCACGAGGTCCTCGGTGTCGGCGAACAACCCGTCGGCCTTACGGACCGCTTCCATCTCCTCGGCCAGCTCCGTGCCGATGCCGCGCACCGACCCGAGCCCGAGCCGCACCGCCACGCCGCCCTCGGACGAGTCGCACGGCTCCAGCGTCGCCGCCGCAAGAGATGCGTTGAGGTCGGGCGTGTGGACCACCACGCCGTGACGGCGGGCGTCGCGCACCAGCGTGTGCGGCGACCAGAACCCCATTGGCTGGGCGTTGAGCAGCGCCGCACAGAACGCCGCCGGCTCGTGGTACTTGATCCACGACGACGCGTACACGAGGTAGGCGAAGCTCACCGAGTGCGACTCGGGGAAACCGTAGTTGGCGAACGCCTTCATCTTCATGAACAGCTCGTCGGCGACGTCGCCGGTGATCCCCCGCTCGACCATGCCGGCATAGAGCCGCTCCTTCAGCCGCTCCATGCGACGCGCCGAGCGCTTCGAGCCCATCGCCTGGCGCAGCTCATCGGACTCGGCCGGCGTGAACCCGGCGACGTCGATCGCCATCTGCATCAGCTGCTCCTGGAACAGCGGCACGCCGAGCGTCTTGCCGAGCGAGTTCTCCAGCAGCGGATGCAGGTAGGTGATCGGCTCGAGGCCGTTGCGGCGCCGGATGTAGGGGTGCACCGACCCGCCCTGGATCGGGCCCGGGCGGATCAGCGCCACCTCGACGACCAGGTCGTAGAACCGGCGGGGCTTGAGCCGCGGCAGCGTCGCCATCTGCGCCCGCGACTCGATCTGGAACACCCCGACGGTGTCGGCGCGGCACAGCATCCCGTAGACGTCGTCGTCCTGGGGGATCGTGGCGAGGTCGATCTCGTAGCCGCGGTGCTCACGGACGAGGTCGACGGCGTAGTGCAGCGCCGACAGCATCCCGAGGCCCAGCAGGTCGAACTTGACGAGACCGGTGCGGGCGCAGTCGTCCTTGTCCCACTGCAGCACCGAGCGCTTGTCCATCCGGGCCCACTCGACCGGGCAGACCTCGATCACCGGGCGGTCGCAGATCACCATCCCACCGGAGTGGATGCCGAGGTGACGCGGTGCGTCCTCGACCTCGAGCGCCAACTCCAACACCGGCTCGGGGATCGAGCAGTCGGGCTGCGCGGCGGTCGTCGCCACGCCGCCCCAGCCGTCGACCTGCTTCGACCAGGCGTCCTGCTGGCCCGGCTCGAACCCCAGCGCCTTGGCCATGTCGCGCACCGCCGAGCGCGCCCGGTATGTGATCACGTTGGCCACCTGGGCGGTGTGGTGGCGCCCGTAACGCTCGTAGACGTACTGGATCACCTCCTCTCGCCTGTCGCTCTCGATGTCGACGTCGATGTCGGGCGGGCCATCGCGTTCCGGCGACAGGAACCGCTCGAACAGCAACCCGAGCGACACCGCATCGGCCGCCGTGATGCCGATCGCGTAACAGACCGCCGAGTTCGCCGCGCTCCCCCGGCCCTGGCAGAAGATGTTCGAGCGGCGGCAGAACTCGACGATGTCCCACACGATCAGGAAGTAGCCGGCGAAGTCGAGCTGCTCGATCAGCGCCAACTCGTGGTCGATCGTGGTCCAGGCCCGAGCCCGCAGCGAGAGATCTTCGGCGTGCGCCGGTCGTTCGCCGTACCGGCGGCGGGCACCCTCCTCGGTCACCCGGCGCAGGTACTGCATCTCGGTCAGGCCGTCGGGACATGGGTAGGGCGGCAACTTCGGTGCCACGAGCGACAGGTCGAATGCCGCCGCTCGCCCGATCTCCGCCGCCCGCTCGACCACGCCGGGATAACGGCGGAACCGCTTGGCCTGCTCGGCGCCCGAGCGGAGATGGGCGCCGGACGCCGCGGGCAACCACGGATCGATCTGGTCGAGGCTGCGGCGCGCCCGCACTGCGGCGAGCGCGGTTGCGAGCTTGCGTTGAGGGGGCGTGGCGTAGTGGACGTTGTTGGTCGCCACGCATTCGACACGTTCCCGATGGGCGAGCTCGACGAGGGCGTCGTTGCGCGCCGAGTCGAGGGGGTCACCGTGATCCCACAACTCGACCAGGACCCGGTCGCGCCCGTACACGTCGACCAGCCGGAGCAGTTCCCTCCGGGCCGCAGCCGGGCCGTCGGCCACGAGGGCGGCGGGCACGGCACCCTTGCGGCAGCCGGTGAGGACCCAGCCGTGCCCGGCGACGGCGTCGGCGACGTCACCGAACGCGAACTGTGGCGCCCCCTTCTCGCCGCCGAGGTGGCCGTTGCTGAGCGCGCGGGAGAGCCGGGCATAGCCGTCGGGACCATCGGCGAGCACCAGCAGGTGCGTGCCCGACGGGTCGGGAGCGTGCGAGTCGGGCACCTGCCCAGTGGCGACCTGGCGGACCGTGTCGACCTCCGATCGGGCGACTCGGGCACCATCGGCGGTCCCTGTCGACAGCGTGATCTCGGCGCCGAACACGGTGGGCAGGCCGACCGCCTTGGCCGCCTCGGCGAAGCGGACCACCCCGTAGAAGCCGTCGTGGTCGGTGATCGCCAGCGCCTCCAGCCCGAGCCGGGCCGCTTCGGTGGCCAACTCCTCGGGGTGTGACGCTCCGTCGAGGAACGAGAAGTTCGAGTGACAGTGGAGCTCGGCGTACGGGACGGTGGGTGCTCGTGCCGTTCGGATCGACTCCGGCGGCGCCTCGAACGGCTGACGCTTGCGGCTCCACGCCGGGCCGTCACCACCCGAGTTCCACGAGGGACTGCCGGGGCGCGCCCGTCGCGGCCCTGCTTGCCCGAGAGCGTCGCCTCCAGCTCGCTCCACGACCACGACGGGTTGTTGAACGCCATCCACACCAGTATCGAACACACGTTCTCTACCCGCAAGTCGCGCCCCACCCTCTTCTCCTCCCCCCATCCCCCGAAAATGCGCAGGATCTAGCCCTGAGCGGGCCGATCTGCGCATTTTTCGGGGGATTTGGGGCCCGAGTCCGTCGGCGGGGGGATGTGGGGAGCCCCGTGTCAGTCGTCGGCGGGGGCGAGGCTGGCCGGGGAGAGACCGGAGAGGCCGTTCGCCCGAGCCCAGTCGGCGATCGCTGCACTGTCGCCGTACACCGAGCGCACCGCCGTCGGTGACAGGCTCGCTGGAGACAGCCCGGTCAGCCCGTTGGCACGGGCCATCTCGGCGATCGCCGGGTGATCGCCGACCGCGGGAACCGACGGCGACTCCTGGGCGAGCGCCGCCCCGATGCCGAACGTGACCGCACCGACGGCGACCACACCGCCGACGAGGGCCCGCAGGCGGGGTCGGCGGGTCGTCGTACCGGTGGTGGTCTCGGTGATGTCGGCCGGGATGGTGCTGGAAGTGTCGTTGCTGTGCATGACGTGCCTTTCGTCGACCCCGAGGGGCGGTGTCACCGACTCGGTCGAGCCGGCTGCCGATCACACTCCACGACGAGGGTTGACCGTCAGTGAGCGGCGATTGCCGAGTGATGTCGGTCGCCGCCGTCCGGCAGGTGCGCCGGTGCCCGCTGCCACACGCGAACCACCTCCGAGCTGGGGTGATGTGCGTTAATCTCTCGGTAATCGGGGGGTGATCGAGTGCACGACATGGAGTTCAGAGCACTCGGCCCCGTTTCGGTCACGCGAGACGGCGAGGTGGTCGACCTCGGATCGCCCCGCCAGAAGGCGGTGATCGCCCTGCTGCTCGTCCACCACGGCACGGTCCTGTCGACCGACCGGATGCTCGAGGAACTGTGGGGCGACGAGAGCGATGGCAAGCTGAATGCGCTGCGTGTGTACGTGTCCCGGCTGCGGGCGGTGCTCGATCCTGACCGAGCGCGCGGCGAGCAGTCGGTGATCGACACGGTTGGTTCCGGATACCGGCTCAACATCGACGCCGGCGAGTTCGACGTCGAGGCGTTCGAGCGACGGGCCGCCGAGGGCCGCTCGCTGCTGGCGAGCGATCCGGCCGCAGCCGCCGCCGAACTACGGGCGGCACTCGAGCTCTGGCGCGGACCGGCATTCGAGGACTACGCCGACGAGGAGTTCGCCCACTTCGAGAGCATCCGCCTGGGCGATGCCCGCATCGACGCGATCGAGGACCGGATCGAGGCGGATCTGGCGTGCGGGCTCGACGGTGAGGTCGTCAGCGAGCTGGAACTCCTGCGCCAGCAGCACCCGCTGCGCGAGCGGCTCGTCGAGTACCAGGCGCTCGCGCTCTACCGCTCCGGGCGGGCAGCCGAAGCGCTGCGGGCGATCGGCCGGTTCCGTCGCCACGTCGGTGACGAACTCGGCATCGAGCCCTCGCCCCGGCTCCTGCGCCTCGAAGAGCATGTGCTGCTGCACGACGACAAGATCCAGTCGCGCCGCCCGGCACCCGAGCTCGGCGCCAAGCGACCCGCCACCAACCCGTTCAAGGGGCTGCGGTCGTTCGGCACCGACGACGCGTCGACGTTCTTCGGACGCGACGCCCTGACTGCAGAGATCCTGCGCAAGCTGGGCGGCGGTCAACGATTGGTGGCGCTCGTCGGCGCCAGCGGGTCGGGGAAGTCGAGCGTCGTGCGCGCCGGGTTGATTCCCGCCCTGGCCAAGGGGGCGATCGAGGGCTCCGACCGCTGGCTCGTCGCCAGCATGCTGCCCGGCGCCCACCCGTTCGCCGAGCTCGACGCCGCGTTGTTGCGCTCGACGATGGACGCCCCCGCCAGCCTCGGCGAGCAGCTCCGCGACGGCGACGCCGGCCTGCTCAGCGCCGCGCTGCGAATCCTGCCCGGCGACGACTCCCATCTCGTGCTGATCATCGACCAGTTCGAGGAGCTGTTCACCCTCGTCGACGACGCGGTGGTCCGCGAGCGGTTCCTGTCGAACATCGTGACCGCCGTCGACGATCCCCACCGCCGCATCAGCGTCGTACTCACGCTGCGAGCGGACTTCTACGCCCACCAGCTCTCGCACCCCGAGTTCGGCGCCCGGCTGGGTACCGGCGTCATCAACGTCACGCAGCTGACGGCAGAGGAGCTCGAGGCCGCGGCCCTCCGCCCCGCCGAGGCTCAGGGAGTGTCGTTCGAGCCGGCCCTGCTCGGCCAGCTGATCGCCGACGTCGGCAGTCAACCGGGCGCGCTTCCACTCTTCCAGTACACGCTGACCGAGCTGTTCGACCGACGCACCGGCGACGTCCTGACCGCCGCGTCGTACCGGGCGATGGGCGGCCTCGACGGGGCGCTGCAGCGGCGGGCGTCGGACCTGTACGACGAATTGGACGATCAGCAACAGGAGGCGGCTCGCCAGCTGTGCCTCCGTCTCGTGACGATCGGCGACGGCGACGAACGCAGCCGCCGCCGGGTCCCCGCCCGCGAGGTTGCCTCACTGGCGGTCGATCCGGTGGCGATGCAGACCGTGATCGAGCGCTTCGGCGAACATCGCCTGCTGTCGTTCGATTCCGATCACCTCACCGGGGCGCCGACCGTCGAGGTCGCCCACGAGGCACTGCTGACCGCCTGGCCGACGCTCGAACGCTGGGTCGACCAGAACCGTGAGGATCTGCGCCGACATACGTCGCTCGCGAGGGCGCTCCACGAGTGGGAACTCGCCGACGAGGACCCCGACTACCTGTTGACCCCGGCGCGGCTGGCCGAGTTCGACGGCTGGGCGACATCCTCGCCGATGGCGCTGAACGACCAGGAGCTCGGGTTCCTCGCCGCCAGCCGCGAGCGACTCGACCGCGAGCGCGCCGAGTCCGCCCGACACGCACGCGAGGAGGCGCAGGCCCGCCGTCGTCTGTGGGGCGCCGTCGCTGCGCTGGGGGTGACGCTCGGGGTTGCCGGGCTGTTCCTGTTCGGCGTGCTCGGCGGTGAGGACGACCGGCAACAGATCACGTTCTTCGGCAACCGCAACGACCGCAGCTTCAACGCGAACGTGGCGTCAGGGCTCGACCGGGCCGCACGGGAGTTCGACCTCGAACTCGTCGACGTGCCCTGGGCGATCGATCCGGGCGCCGAGCTGCGGGAGTTGGCCGAGTCGGGGCCGGAGATCATCTTCAGCGACGGCGTCGGGTACGCCGCCGACCCGTCGGTGATCACCGACTTCCCCGACGTCCGCTTCGGGGCCTTCGACACGATCGCCGACGCCGACAACGCCTCGTCGGCCGTGTTCGCCAACGAGGAGGGCGCCTACCTGGCGGGCGCCGCCGCCGCGCTGAAGTCCGAGACCGGCATCGTCGGCTTCATCGGCGGCGTACCGATCCCGATCATCGCCGAGTTCCAGGCCGGCTTCGAGGCCGGTGCCATGGCGATCGATCCCGACATCACCGTTCTGCCGGCGTACATCGACCAGTTCGGCCAACAGGAGTTCAGCGGCTTCTCCGCGCCTGACATCGCCGCCGACCGAGCACGGGCGTTGTTCCGGCGTGACGCCGACGTCGTGTTCGCCGCTGCCGGCCAGTCGGGGTTCGGATTGTTCGACGTGGTCGTCGACGAGTCCGAGGCGGCGGGACGGCAGCTGTGGACGATCGGCGTCGACAACGACCAGTGGTTCCAGGTCGACCCCGACCAGCAGGACCACATGCTCACCTCGATCGTCAAACGCGGTGACGTCGCCGCCTTCGAGCTCGTGCGCGCCATGCTCGAGACCGACGAGCGAGTGGTCTTGCGCCTCGGCGCTGCCGACGAGGTGTGGCGGTACTCGCAACAGGGCGACGGCCTGACTCCCGAGATGATCGGCGTCCTCGACCAGATCGTCGACGATCTCGAAGCGGGACGCATCGAGATCCCGCTCGTGCCCACCGTGCCGATCCTCCTGCTCGATCCGGACGGCAACGAGATCGACGGCCCCGAGGACGTCCCCGACGAGTTCTTCGAGCCCGGGGTCGACGGGCTCGGCGGCCCGATCGAGCCGGGCACCATCGAGATCACGGCACTCGGCACGCCGCTGACGCTCACCTTCGACGACGGATGGATGTCACCGTTGAACGTGCTGGGCCACACCATCGTCGGCGGCCAGGACAGCGACGTCGTCGGTGATGTGACGTTCCTCCGACCCCATCTCCTCACCGACCCCACCCAGCCGGGAGCCGCCGTCGGGGCTCAGGTTCCGTGGCCGCTCGACGACATCGAGGGATGGCTCGACAACCTGATCGACGGGATCGTCACCGGCGGACCCGAGCAGGTGCAGATCGGCGGACGCGACGCCGTGTACTTCGAGGCCGAGATCACCGACCGGGACGTGTGCGGAGACTTCGGCTACTGCGCCGGCTTCCTCGTCAACACGATCGATGAACAGGGCAACATCAGCGGCTGGGCGTTCCAACCCACCGTCCACCAGCAGGTGTGGTGGGTCGATCAGGGAGACGAACCGCCGCTGGTGATCATCGTCACCACGCCGAGCGGCCGACCCGACTTCGAGAACCGGGCGGCGGAACTGCTCGACACGCTCGTGATCGGCGAGCCGGCACCTCATCCCATCCCCTTCGAGGAGTCCGGCGCCGGCCGCTGACCCCGCCACCCGCCATCGCGACCCGAAATTTGCAGGAATCTGCCCGCTCAGCGCAACATCCCGCCCATTTTTCGGGTTGGGGGCGTGAGGTGCGAGCGATCGACCGACGTGGATCAGGGATGGATCGCGAGCAGGAGGCCGCGCAGGCCCGGATCGGCACGCTCGATGGCGGCATCCCAGTCGAACCATCCGATCTCCTGGCTCTCGCCCTCGGGCGGGTCGGGATCGGCGTCGCCACCGTTGATCAGATAGCGCAGGTCCAGATGGGTGTGGCCCCGCCCGCCGGCGTGGACGTCGACGTGGAGCAACTCGGGAATGCCGGCATCGTCGAACGGACCGGAGAACGACACCTCGAGGCCGGTCTCCTCGCAGCTCTCGCGCAACGCCGCATCCCACGGGGTCTCCCCTGCGTCGATGTGCCCGCCGGGCTGGAGCCAGATCCCCAGCCGCCGGTGTCGGAGCAGCACCACACCGCGCGGTCCGATGACGATGCCCGAGCCGGTCACGTGGGTCGGATCGGATTCCCGGTCGAGCGGCGCCTCCAACGCATCGAATGACGCCAGGAACCGTTGGATCGAGATCGCCTCGCGTTCGTCCACCGGTCGGCGTGCAGCCACGTCCGCTCGGATTTGCTGGTGGAGCTGCTCGCCGTGCATCCCTTCAGGTGTAGCAGGTCGGATGTCACAGGTCAGATGGAGTCGGGCGGAGGGAGCGCGGCCGCCGGGTGGAGCTGGGGTCATGCAAATCACATCGATGAAATTTCTTCCCGATTTGTTCTTGAGTTCGTCAGGTTGGTGCCGATACCTCAACCAGGCACACGACTCACAACCCCATCGTGGCGGAACTGGCGGACTCTCAATGGACATCGACATCAACACCGCACCTCGCATCCTGATCGCCGTGGACGACCCGGATCTGCGACGGGTCAGCGTCGCCGGGCTCCGCTCCGCCGGGTTCAGTGTGAGCGCACCGACCGACGGCGATGCCGCGATCATGCTCGCCGAGTCGTTCTCCCCCGATGTGTTGATCGTCGGCTCCAACCTCCGAGCGCCCGATGGACGCCCCCTCTACGAGCGGCTGCGCGATTCGAGCGAGCAGTATCTGCTCTGCATCACCGACGAGGGCGCCCACCGCGCCCGCGCCGCCATCCTGCACTCCGGCGCCGACGATGCGGTCTCCGTGCCGGTGACGCCCGAGGAGCTCTCGGCTCGATGCCATGCGCTGTTGCGTCGACCGCGCCAGATGCAGGGCCGGCTGGAGACCACCCTGGCCTCCGTACTCAACCTGGGACCGCTCACGATCGACCTCGGCCGCCGTGAGGTCCGCGTCGAGGACGAGGAGGTCGCGACGACGCGGATCGAGTTCTCGCTGCTCGAACAGCTCTGTCGTCGCCCGACCGAGGTGTGCACCCGCGAGGACCTGCTCGACGCCGTCTGGGGTCCGACCTGGGTCGGCGACAACCACGTCGTCGACGTGCACCTGTCGAACCTGCGTCGCAAGCTCGACAAGGCGGCGCCGGAGATCAAGGTGATCCACACGGTTCGTGGCGTCGGATTCCGCCTCGCCAACGACGTCACCGATCAGCTCGAGCTCTCGCACCCGTTCGGCCTCGCCGCCGTCAGCTGACACCATCGATGCCGGTTGCCCGCCGACGGCACGGCCGTTCAGCACCGGGCAGCGCCCTCAGTCGTACTTGGCGCTGACCCACCATCGCTGGTGTTCGGCGACGACCAGGAACCCGTCGTGGTCGTCGGTGATCACCTGGAACCTGGCCAGACGACGCTGACGGCCCGGCTCCCACCACCGCTCCTCGACCGGCCAGGGGCCCGCCCACGCGACGATCGCCCGTGGCCGTCCACGCCGCCAGCCCGTGGCGTCGTCGCCGATCAGCAGCACCAGCGTCGCAGGCCGGCCCGACAACATGCCCCGGGCACTGACCCGCACGGCATCGCCGTGTTCGTCGAGCACCTGGGCGGGTCGCGGATCGGCGAACACCGTGGCGGGTGACGGTGACGGCAACGTCCCCGGCCAGGGGCCGGCGGGTCCACTCCCCGTACCGGCCGCCGAGACCGCCCGAGCCCGCTGATCGAGGTCGACTGCGGCGGCCGGCACCCACCGATAGCGGTCGGCAGGCAGGCGACCGCCGTGCCACACCGGGACCGTCACCGCATCGTCGGAGGTGAGCGTGCTCAGGCGGGCGATCGCACGGGCAGCCTGCCGATCGGCCTCGGACTGGCCGCCCCACAGCCCGAGCTGCACGCCGTCGTCGGCGCGCACCTCGTCGGGAACCAGACGCACCAGTACGACACCACCGGTGAGCTCCTGGTCACTCCCCCGAGGCAGATCCACCCAGGCGTCGAGCTGCCAGCGCACCCGCTCGACCATCGCCGGAGCAGAGAGTCCCGCCGACCGGTACCACGAGCGTTCCGATCGCTCGCCGTGTTCGGATTCGAGCACCACGACGAGCCGGGTGCACACCCGCCCGTCGGCGGCGAGCGTTCCCGCCAACTCGTCGGCCAACTGCTTGGCGATGAACACCACCGCACTGGACTGCTCGGCCGGGTCGTCGAGCACGTGGTCGAGGCGACGTTCGGGCGCCGGATCGGTGGTACTCGTCGGGCGGACATCGGCGCCCGAGGCCAGCCGATGGGCGTGCACGCCCGGATGCCCGAACCGACCGAGCACGTCGGCGGCGGGGAGCGCAGCGAGATCGCCGAGCCGACGAAGACCGAGCCGACCGAACAGCTCCACCAGTTCGGCGTCGCACTCGCCGAGCGTCTGCAACCATCCGATCGGCAGATCGGCACAGAACACCGGCGACGCCCCGGGTTCGACGATCACCGCCTGCTCACGGTTCGGGTTGTCACGATTCCGGCTGTCGCGGTTCTGGCGACGGGCCCCCAACCGCGCCGCCACACTCGAGGCGAATCGACCGTCGGCGACACCGATGCCGGCAGCCGTCACCGGCGTGCCGGCAGTTGCGAAGATCTCGGCCAATCGCTCCGACAACTGCTCGGTGAGTGCGACATCGCCTCCGAAGTAGCGAGCGGGCCCGCGCGCCAACAGGCTGATCCATCCCGGTTCGATCACGTCGAGGCGCGGGGAGAGCTCGCCGACGGCCCGGACCACCGGTTCGAATTCGCGGGCGTCACGGTCGGCGTCACGGTCGACCAACGTCAGATGCGGACAGCGCCGTTGTGCCTGACGCCGCCGTTGACCGATCACCACCCCGTCGGCGGCGGCGGCAGCCGTGCGGGCGATCACCCGGTTGGCCCCCATCACCGCGGCCGCCTCGTCGGCGCCGAAGCCGGCGGCGGTCACCGGCCAGTCCGGGAACCAGATCGACACGATACGCGGCGGCGGTTCAGCGCACCGCACGTTTGTGTCGGATTCTGGATGGGGCGGGTCACCCGAATCCGTACGCAAACGTTCTGGGACGGTGATGGGTGCCGACGAATGGATCACGGTGGCCTCACCCGGGCAACGCGAGCCGGCAGTGGCGGCGACCGTGCAGACGACGTCCAGATGCCTCGACGACCAGCCGGCGGTGGTGTAGGTGGCCGTGGCCGTCGCCGAGTCCGACCCATTCCGCATCGCCGGCGTCGAGTACGCCGTCGCACGACAGCGGACCGGGATCACCGAGTACCAGCATGACGACATCGCGCTGGCGCAAACGGGTGGCGACCTTGCGCACCGACGACGGCGAGACGTCGGCGGGAACGCGGGCGATCAGCAGGTCGAAACCGTCAGCGGCCGCAGCGACGGCGTCCGGCCAACGCGCTGCGTCGGTTCGCACGGCGACCACCCGTTCGAGCGCGATCCCCAACTCGCAGGCGGCGTCGAGGCCGATGGTGGGCACGTCGATCGTCGCCAGCCACGAACCCGCCGCCACTGCCGGAGCCGCCAATGCCAACGCCAGCGAGGTGGCTGCCGCACCGGAACAGGAGATGGTGCGCCCTCTGACCAGGCCTCGCTCGGGGAAGAGATCGACGAACGCCTCGGCGACCGGCAAGGTGCGCTCGGTGGCCAGCGCCAGCGGCGCCACCCGTTCGGCCAACGCCGAGAGTGCGCCTGGAAGTCTCTCCGAGAATCTGTCCGGAAGTCTGTCCGAGGGTCCGGCAGCGAGATCCACGGCGAGTTCCATCGCCACATCCTATCGAACGCATGTTCGCACCTCCACCGCGTCGACTGGGTGAAATTGGGTGCTCGCCGCGGTGAACCGCGTGCGCGTGGGTCAGTGGGCAGCGGCGTGAGTGGCGAGCAGTGCGTGCATCTCCTCGCCACCGGCGGCGCGGGCATGGGCGCCGAGCGTGACCGCATGCTCGTCGTCGAGCACGGCATGGCCACCGACCACCACCAGCACGTCGGGGTCCGCGGCCCGAGCGACCGCGCACGCCTCGGCCAGTGCCGGCAGGTTGTCCGACGACATCGCGGACAGACCGACCGCCAGCAGATCGTTGGTCTCGCGGATCACGTGGGCGATCGACCCGCTCGGCACGTCGACACCGAAGTCCGACACCTCCCATCCCCGGAGTCGCAGCAGATCCCCGAGCATCGCGATCGGCAAGGCGTGGAACTCGCCCGCGGGCGCTCCCAGCGCCACCACCCCCCGCGTCCGACCGCGCCGTGTGAACCGGGGCCCGATCCGTCCGACGATGCGCATCGCGATCCCGGTCGCCCGGTGCTCCACCGAGATGTCGAGTTCCCCCGCGGCCCAGCGCTCGCCGATGCTGACCATCGCGGGGGTCAGCACGTCGAGATAGATCTCGTCGAGTTCCGCCCCCGCCGACATCGCCGCCTCGATCACGCTCCAGCTGCCCGGTGCGTCACCGGCGACGAGCCGCGACTCCAGTCGTGTCGCCCACGGTGCCTTGCGGTTGCGGGGGCCACCCTTACCGGAGGGACCGGTCGCCGTCGATGCTTCGGCCGCCTGCTCACGGAACCGATCGAGCGCCGAGCGCTGCACCTGCCAGACGCCACCCGACTTGGACGCATCCATGACCCCCAGACGCACGTAGCGGTACGCGGTCATGTAGTGGACGCCGAGCTCGTCGGCAACTTCCTGCAGCGTCAGTACGGCATCGGTCATGTCGGTCCCCTGCCATCACTGGCGGCCTGACGCTAGAGCCGGCACACAGGGGCGCGCCCAACCGTGCTTGTCATCGGTGCGGCGCCGCGACGAGCGTCAGCCCTGCTTGGCGTTCCAGCGTTCGCGCGCCTGACGACCCCGCTCGAGCAGATGGGCGGGCACCCGCTTGGCTGCCTCCGACAACTCGGCTCCGCCTCCGCCGTCACCGCCGCCCGACGGTGCCGTCTCCGGCTCCTCGGGCTGGAGGTCCTCGAAGCTCGGTGGCTCGACGCCCGGCTTCCAGTACTGGTAGAGATCGCGCAGGATCTCGGCGAGGCCATCGGCATCGTGGCCCTTCAGCAGGTCGACGGTGATGATGTTGCCGTAGACGTGGACCGCTGCGACCTGCCCGGTGGCGAACATCCGCCGCGCCAGCTCGTCGGATGGCGTGTTGCCCCAGGCATCGGCGACCGACGAGAAGCGCTCGTGGCCCATGCCGGACAGACTGCGATTGATCTCGAAGCGCACGACACCTCGTGTCGCGCTCGGCTTCTCGGTGACGGCGACCAACTGACCCATGGTGACCGAACGCTAGCGCCCCGACACGGTCGAGGACCCCATCGTCGCTCGAACGTCGATGCATCGGCCGGCGGCGACGCAGACGGTCAGCGCAACGCCTCGGCCAGCACTGCGGGGAATTCGTCGGGCGTCGAGGAGAGCACGGCAGCCCCCGACGCCGCGAGGGCCCTCGCATGGTCGTGATCGTGCGCCGGCGTCCCCTCGTCGCTGAGTGCGAGCAGCACGACGACCTCGACGCCGGACTCGACCAGCTCACGGACGCGGCGCCGCATCACCTCGGCGTTGCCGCCCTCGTAGAGGTCGCTGACCAGGAACAGCACCGTCTCGCGGGGGCGTTCGATCAGCCGCTGGCAATAGGTGAGTGCGTTGGCGATGTCGGTGCCGCCACCGAGTTGCACACCGAACAGCACCTCGACCGGATCGTGGAGATGTGCGGTGAGGTCGGTGATCGCCGTGTCGAACGCCACGAACGACGTCCGCAAGGCCGGGAGCTGGGCCAGTACGCCACCGAACAACGACGCGTAGACCACGCTGTCGGCCATCGATCCCGACTGGTCGACCGCGATGATCACGTCGCGGGCGAGGCTGCGCTGGCGCCGCCCGTGGCCGATCAGTCGTTCCGGCACGACGGTGCGGTGTTCGGGGATCCAGTGGCGCAGATTGGCCGAGATGGTGGTCGGCCAGTCGATGTCGCCGGGGCGGGGCCGCCGGGTGCGCGCCGAGCGCGACAGTGCGCCGCGGACCGCCTGGCGCGTGTGGTCCGCGAGCCGTCGCTCGAGGTCGGCGAGGACCTGGGCGATGACCTGGCGCGCCGTGGCCCGTGTCTCGTCGGGCAGGTGCCGGTTGAGCTCGACGAGCAGGGTGACCAGGTGGATGTCGGGCTCGACACTCTGCAGCAGCTCGGGTTCGAGGAGCAGCTGACGGAGATCGAGGCGCTCGACCGCATCGCGTTGGAGCACCTGCACGACCGGCGTCGGAAAGTACCTGCGGATGTCACCGAGCCATCGCATCACCGACGGCTTCGAGCGGCTCAATCCTCCGGCGCGGCCCGCACCGCGCGTGCCCTGCTCACCCCGGTCGTACAGCGCTCCGAGAGCGGCGTCGATACGCCGGTCGTCGCCGCGCAGCCCTGGTCCGGCTGCCGGCCGGGTCGACGGGGCGGTGGTCTCTCCAGGCGATGTGTCGTCGCCGGGTTCGACGGGCGACTGCTGTCGATCGTCGCCAGCGCCACTGTCGGCCTCGGTCCAGACATCGTCGACGGCAGGGCCGAGCAGCATCCTCCATCGACGGCGGCGTTCGAGCTCGGACACGGTCGGTGTGACGGGCCGTCCGTTCACGATGCACCCACCCCGAGCATGCGGCGGACCGTGGCCAACGCCGCCCGGGCCCGCGCCGGGTCGACGTCGGAGCCGAAGCCATCGCTGCGCTCGACCTCGGCGCCCATCAGGAGACGCATCAGCTGTCGTCGCTCGGCAGCCTCGAACGCACCGAAGGTGCGGCGCAGCAGGGCCACCACGGCGTCGAACGACTCCGGTCGCAGCGACGACACCCATCCGTCGAGCACGGCGAGGAGGTCGGCGTCGTGGATCAGCACCGATCCTGACCCCGCCAGGAATCCCTCGACGAACGCAGCGCCACTCGCCGGCGGGGTGCCCCCGGACAGCGCCTGCGAGAGGCGGCGCTGGACGGCGTCGACCGACCACACGCCGGCGTCGTGCAGCAGGCGGACGGCGCGACCCTGCACCAGCCCGTGGCCGCTGCCCGTGGCCAGCTCGACCAGCACGATCGGCAGGCCGTGGCGGCGGGCCGGGTGATCGAGCACGGCGAGTGCGCCCTGGAGTCCGGTGAGGCGTTCGACCAACACGGCCGCGCCCTCGTCGTCGAGCGAGCGCGCCGACGCCACGACGCCGGCGAGGATCCGGACGACGATGCCGTCGACCACCTCGCGCAGCGCACCCGCGTCGGTCGAGCGGACGTCGCCGTAGCGGAGCGCTCCGGCGAGCGCCGGCAGGGCGTCGAGCAGTCGGCCGACGTCCGGGTCCGTCGCCGCTCGGCTCGCGAGCCGCTGGACGGTCGGCTCGACCGCCTGCGCAAGATCGGCGAAGAGCGCCGAGGTGACAATGCCGACGAGCTCGACGATGCCGGACGAGGCAGCAGCCCGTTCGAGCAGCCGGGCCGTTGCCGCCGATTCCAGTGTGGTGCCGTACCCGGCGCGCTCGATCAGGCGGACCGACAGCTCCGGGTCCCATCGGAGCTCCCACGTCTCACGGAAGGTGCCCGACGACCCACGTCCGTCGACGACCGCCCCCCAGGGCACGTCGAGTGCGACCAGTCGATGGAGCAGATGCGACTTGCGCAGACCGACCGGCGTGCGCAGATCGATCTCGACCACCACCGTCTCGGCCCGCGGCGCGAGACGCGCCGACTTCTGTGCCTTGGCGACGTCGCGGGCGAGGGGGACCTGCGGCGCCGAGGGCGGCACCGTCCCGATCTCGTCGCCCACCACGAGTTCGCGGCGTACGAGGTCGAGACCGCCCATGACGGCGTCGGCGGCGTCGAGCACCTCGGCCAGACCGACCCGGGGTCGTCCCCGCATGGCGGCCAACGACTCAGCGAGGCGTGTCCCGGCGATCAGGTGATCGGGCGATGCTGCCCCACCACGGTCGCGAACGAGTCGGGCCGCATCGACGAAGAACCGGGCGACGCCGTCGCTGCCGGGGTGTTCGAACATGTGGCGATACCAGCCTGGACTGTCGACACCGGCCGCGTAACCCGAGCCCGCCGCCAGCCGACGATGCGTCCAGGGGACCCACGCGACGGCGGTCTTGACCTTGGGCAGGCCGCGCAACGTAGCGGTATCGGTCGAGACGTTGGGTGCGCTCGGTGCGTCGAGGTCGAGCGCCGGCACGTGCCATGCGCCGCACACGACGACGATCTCGGCGTGACCGGCGCGCCGTGCCGCCCGGATCGCTCGACGCATGTGGGCCTCGCGTTGCAGCTCGCGTCGCGTGGGAACGAATCCCTCGCGGGCGGCCGCCATCGCCTCGGCGACGGCGTCGAACGCGGGTGCGCCGTCGCCACGGTGTTCGATCACGTCCTCCCACCAGCGTTCGGGATCGGGGTCGCCGGCGGCAGCGGCGAGTTCACGCACCGGATCGGGCGGCGCAGACTCCGCCACGAAGGAGGTGGCATCGTCGGCCGCTGCGGCCAGGGTGACCGCGAGCGGGAGGTCGATGGCGTGGACCTCGACGTCGTGTCGGTTGGCCCAGGCGATCGCCTGCCATTCGGGGCTGAAGGTGGCGAAGGGAGCGAACGCCGCCCGTCCCGGTTCGGCGGGCACGTACGTGAGCAGTGCGACCGGTGGCACGAGGCCCGGTTCGCCCACCCAGCGCAGCGCGGCATCGACGTCGGCGGGAGCTTCGACGAGCACGATGTCGGGTCGGAGCTCGTCGAGTGCCCGCAGGACCGAGCGGGCCGATCCCGGCCCATGGTGGCGGATGCCGAGCAGATGGACGGTCATGGCGACGTCATCGTTTCGAGCGACGGTGCCATCACGTGTCGAGGACGCGACAGGCCTCGTAGAAGTCGTCCCAGCCGGGGCGTTCGCGCACGACGGCCTCGAGGTACTCGCGCCAGGCGATGGCGTCGTGCACCGGGTCGCTCACCACCGCGCCGACGATTCCGGCTGCGACGTCGCTCGAACGCAGGTGGCCGTCGCCGAAGTGCGCCGCGAGCGCGAGCCCGTTGGTGACGACCGAGATCGCTTCGGCGGTCGACAGGGTGCCGGACGGGATCTTGACGCTGTTGCGCTCGTCCTCGGTCAGGCCCGAACGGAGCTCGCGGAACACGGTGACGACGCGCCGGATCTCGTCGGCAGCGGCGGGCACCTCCGGCAGCGCGAGCGCGACGCCGAGTTCCGTGACGCGGCGGCTGACGATGGCGATCTCCTCGTCGATCGTGGCCGGCAGCGGGAGCACCACGGTGTTGAAGCGACGGCGCAGCGCGCTCGAGAGGTCGTTGACGCCGCGGTCACGGTCGTTGGCGGTGGCGATCACGTTGAACCCGCGGATTGCAGCGATTTCCGTGTCGAGTTCCGGGACCGGCAGCACCTTTTCGGAGAGCACGGTGACGAGGGCGTCCTGCACCTCCGGCGGCATGCGGGTCAGTTCCTCGACCCGCACGATCGCTCCCCGTTCCATCCCACGGTAGATCGGGCCAGGGACCAGCGCCGCCGTGCTCGGACCTTCGGCGAGCAGGCGGGCGTAGTTCCAGCCGTAGCGCAACGTCTCCTCGGTGGTGCCGGCGGTGCCCTGGACCAGCAACGTCGAGTCGCCGCTGATCGCCGCGGCGAGGTGTTCGCTGACCCAGGTCTTGGCGGTGCCAGGCACACCGAGCAACAGCAGCGCCCGGTCGGTGGCGAGCGTCGCGACGGCGATCTCGATGAGGCGTTGACGGCCGACGTACTTCGGTGACACGACCGTGCCGTCGGCGAGTTCACCGCCGAGCAGATACCGCACGACCGCCCACGGCGACAGTTCCCACCCGGGCGGGCGCTCACGGTCGTCGAGGGCGGCGAGTGCGGACAGTTCGTGCGCGTACTGGTGCTCGGCGTGCGGCCGGAGCACGTCGCGGGGAGGGGCCGTTGCACTCATCGACCGTGACGCTACCGAGCGCCTGGCGCTCTGTTCCCGCTGCCCGACACCCGTCCTCGGCGCCATGTTGCGCCGAGGACGTGTCATCGGTCGTCAGCGGCGAGTCAGCGCCGATCCCTCGGTGAGAGCGTCGGGACCGGCAACGACTCGATCAGCACGTCAGAGTTCGTTGACCCGATCGACCGGAGGAGGAGCGACCGGACTGAACGTCCCGAGGTAGTTGATGAACGCCAGGAGGTCGTTGCCGCCGTCGAGCCGGGGGGCGGTGATCGTGGCCAACGTGTCGAAGTTGTCACCGCCGTCGGCGAGGAAGTTGTTCACGGTCACGTTGTACGTCGCCGCCGGATCGAGGGCGGCACCGTTCAACTTGACGTTGGTGACCGCGATCGACGTGCAGTCCCCTCCGGCAATGGTCGTCTCGAGATCGTAGGTGAACCCTTCGGACACCCCGAGATGGAGGAACGGACGACTCGATCCAGCCGGTTGACACTGCTCTTCGAGCACCGACACGATCTGTGCTCCGGTCATCGGGAACGTGATCAAGGTGTTGCCGAACGGTTGCACGGTGAACGCTTCACCGTAAGTCACGACACCGTCACCCTCGCCCGCCGACTCGGCGAACAGCAGGTCGGCGCGCAGACCACCGGGGTTCATGAGGGCGAGGTCGGCGCCATTGGACGACGTGGCCCACAGTTGAGCGTCGGCGACCAGGTTCCCGATGGGCGACTCCACCCCGCGATCGTCGCCGGGTGGGGTTCCACCGCGAAGGATGTCAGCGGTGACCGAGCCGACCGGCGTCGTCGCCGAAGCGTCGACCAACGGCTGCCACTTGTCGATGATTGCGGTCTGCACCGGGTCGGGGGTGAGGGTCGCCTGCTCGACCACGTGGTTCATCGACGTGCTGAGATCGCGCCGGACATCCCCGGTGCGCCGGTCGATGACCAAGTTGATCTCGGTGACCACACGACCGAACGAGTAGGCACTGGTGACGATGCGAGGCTGGCCCGCAGGATCGTCGAGCACGCAGTTGTACGGCAGATGCGTGTGACCGGTGATGACCGCATCGATCTCCGCGTCGAGGGCGTCGTTGATCGCCACGATCGGCCCAGAAATCCCGACGCAGGCGTCGACATCACCGGGTGGCGGCGTCTGCGACCCACCCTCGTGCAGCAGCACGACGATGGTCTCGACTCCCTGGGCTTTGAGAACGGGAACGAGCGCGTTGGCCGTCGTGGCCTCGTCGAGGAAGTCGTAGCCGACGATGCCGGCAGCAGCCACCAACTCGTCGGTCCCTTCGAGCGTCATGCCGATGAATCCGACCCTGGAGTTCTCGACCTGCTCGATCCAGTACGGCGGCAGCGGCGTCGTACCAGTTGCGGTCTTGACGACATTCGCCGAGAGCCACTGGAAGTCGGCGCCGGGATAGGGCTCGCTCGGGAAGTAACACCCGTCGACGGGGTGACAGCCACCGTTCTGCATGCGGAGCAGTTCGGTGACGCCCTCGTCGAACTCGTGGTTGCCGACGCTCGACACATCGAGCTCCATGGCGTTCAACGTCTCGACCGACGGTTCGTCGTGGAACAGCCCGGAGAAGGCGGGCGATCCGCCGATCAGGTCGCCAGCAGCGACCGTGAGGCTGTGGGCATTGCCGGCGCGAAGCTCGTTGAGCTTCGCCGAGAGGAACTCGGCACCGCCAGCGGGCGCACCGTTGATGTCACCCGGGGTGCTCGCTTCGATGTGACCGTGATAGTCGTTGATCCCCAGCAGCTGGAGCGGGAAGTTCGGCCCCAGGTAGCCGGCCACGTCGAGGATCACGTGGGTGCTCGCCGAGGTGAACACGCACAGTTCGCCGTCGGCGTCGAGCTGGACGACGAGCTCGTTGGCTCCGTTGACGCCTGCGGTGTAGTTGAGCGACGAGGCGTTCGGCGTCGGCGAGTTGCAGCCATCGACCGTGAAGAAGCCTGCTGCGTCCGGATCGACGGCCGCGACGTTGACGACTGCGGCGAAGGCGTCGGCGGGCACGGCGCCCCGTCCGGCGATCTGGATCGCCGTCGACGATCCGGCAGCGAGCTTGCCACCACCCTGGTTCCGGCCGTCGAAGGTCGGGGCACCGACGCGTGTCTCGACGAAGCGCTGCGGGTTCACGCTGATGAGGTCGGACCCCTCGAGCACATACCCGACGACATCGACGATCAGGTCGACGCCGTGCTGGGTGTAGACGCAGATGTCTCCATCGGAGTCGACCTGGGCGATCAGTTCGTTGGCGCGGTTGACGCCAGCGGTGTAGTTGAGCGACGACGCCGTCGGGTCACCGGGCAGACATGGGTCCACCGAGATGAAGCCGGTCTCGGTGGGACCGACAGCTGCGACGTTGACGATCGCTGCGGAGATTCCCGCAGGAACGCCCGCTCGACCGCCGACGCGCACCGTCGTCGTCGAGCCCGGGGAGGTCCGTCCGAACCCTTCGAATCGCCCATCCACCGTCGTGGCGCCGACGCGGCTCTCGGCGAAGCGGGCAGGTGACATGAGCTTGACGCTGTTGCCTTCCAGCACGTAGCCGACGACGTCGATGAGCACTTCGGTCTCGGCGAACGTGTACACGCACAACGATCCATCGGCCGAGAGGGCGGAGAAGACCTCGTTGGCGACAGCGACTCCCGTGGTGTAGTTCAACGCCGACGCCGTGGGAGGCGCCGGGAGGCACGGGTGGACGGTCGCGAAACCGACGCCGCTCGGGTCGACCACGGTGAGCTCGACGATCGCTCCGACGGCGTCCGCAGGAACCTCGCCGCGGCCGGCGATCTTCACCTCGTACTCGCCGTCCGCAGCGACTCGTCCGTCACCGGCGAACTGGCCGTCGAACGTCGATCCGCCGATGCGCGTATCGGCGAACCGGCTGGTGGTGACCGTGGTCAGCGACGGGGTCAGCTCGGCGGTGAGCGCTGCCGGCTGCTGGGCCGGTACCGGCTGCTGGGCTGGTACCGGCTGCTGAGCCGATGCGGGAGGCCCGGAGGTGACCAGCATCGCTGCACCGAGTCCGAGCGCAAGTGCGAGGCTCGTCCTTCGGCGCCGCTTGGCGGCGTTGGTGTGTGGTCCTCGGAACATGTCGGATCCCCCTTCAGACACGCATCGGTGCCGCTCGCTGCAGATGGCGGTGCGGTGTCGAACGCACTCGCCATCCCTCATGCCCGCAAGGTAGCCGATGCGCTTGACGACTTCCAGAGGCTTCGTCGTGTACCAGGGCGCGTCTCTCGGGAACCGCCGTCGGCCGGCCGACGTCCAATCCATCGATGACGAGCCCACCGAACTCCGACGACGCTTCCGACGGCGCTCGTGCCGCCCGATTCACCGCCGTCGCCTCGGACGTCTGGGAACCCCTGCAGCGCTACCTGCGACGGCGCACCCATGCGGATGATGTGGACGACGTCGCCGCCGAGACCCTCACGGTCATGTGGCGCCGGCTCGACGACATCCCGAGCGGCGCCGAGCTGCCGTGGTGCTATTCGATCGCCCGGCGCTGTCTCGCCAATCACCGTCGCAGTACCGTCCGACGTCGTCGCCTCGTCGATCGGCTCGCCGGGCGTGCGGAGGCGGCGACGAAGGGCGGCGGCGATCCCGGCTCGATCGTCGACGGCACCGATCCGGCGCTGCACGCCGCGCTCATGCTGCTGTCGACCGACGACCGCGAACTGCTGACGCTCTGGGCGTGGGAGCAGCTCTCGGTCAGCGAGATCGCCATCGCCGTCGGCACCACCGCCAACACGGTGTCGGTGCGACTACGCCGTGCTCACCAACGCCTCGCCGGACACCTCGACGACCGCGCGTGTCACATCGGCGGAGGTGCCGGACACACAGACGATGGACGCACACGGGAGAGGCTTCGATGAACGAGCACCACCACACGGCCGACGAGCTGCGCAACCGACTCGCAGCCGCCGACCCGGCCATGCCTGTGTCCGTCGACCCGATGCCGGACCAACTGATGGAGCACATCATGACCACGACCACTCCCACCTTCGAATCCGAGCCGTCACGTGCGCCGGTGCGGCGGGGCAGACGCTGGAAGCTGCCGGCGCTCGGCGGCGCCGCTGCCGCCGCCGTCGCTGCGGTGATCGGTGTCGCCGCGCTCGGCGGCAACAGCCCGGCGACGGCCACGCCGCTCGAGCTGACCGGCGGGGGTGGCGACGCCATGGCGTCGTGCCTGCCGTTCTCGGTCGACATCCTCGACGACATGGTGACCGCCTTCGAGGGAACGGTGACGGCGGTCGAGGGGCCCGCCGTGACGCTGGACGTCGACCGGTGGTACAACGACGGCACCGGCTCCGCAGCCGGAACCGTGGTCGTCAACGCACCCGAGGGAATGGAAGCCCTCATCGGCGGCATCGCCTTCGAGACGGGCGCCCAGTACCTGATCTCCGCCGACGCCGAGGGCAACGTCGCCTACTGCGGCTACACCGCTCCGGCGACCGACGACATGCGCGCCTCCTTCGAGCAGGCGTTCCGGGACTGAGCGCCGGCGAGCTTCATCGGCTGTCCGCCGGCTCGCCCGGAGCTCGGTCAGCCGATGAAGCCGGCGTCCTTGTGGGACCCGTCGCAGAGCGGCTTCGATCCGGACTGCCCGCAGCGGCACAGCGTGACCCGGTTGCGGGTTTCCAGCATCGTCCCGTCGGCGCGCTCCACGTCGAGGCCGCCGCTCACCCAGAGTGGGCCGTCGGGAATGACGGCGATCTCGGTCGGCAGGTCGGGCTCGATCTGGTCACCGTCGACCGCATAGGTCAGTGCGCCCGACGGGCACCGTTCGATCATCGCCATCGCTTGAGCGCGAATCCTGCTGTCGCCGGTACGGGCGGCCATCTTCCACACGTTGGTCACCTGGTTGCCGCAGAACCCGGCGTGTACGCAGGTCGGCCGGTCGTCGAAGATCTCGATGCCGTCGCCGCCGAGACTCGACGCCCGCTCGGCATACGGCTCTCGCGGTGCCCCATCGGTCCCGTCCCATTCCGTGCGGGCGTGGGTGCCGTCGCAGAACGGCTTGTTCGACGACTGACCGCAGCGGCACAACGCAAACCGGTCGGGGGTCTCCGCGGGTTCGCCGGTCTTCCAGGCCAACGGTTCACCGTGTTCGGACACCACGGGCGACTTCGTCGTGACGGGAACGCCTCCGCTGACGAGGTACGGACCACCGTCCGTCACCTTGATGCGCTGCTGGTCACTCATGCCGGTTCTCCTCTGGACCCTGGCCGGACCGGGGTCGTGGACGAAGCACCACCTTGCCATCATTTTGTTGTGAGCGCAAGTACCTGTCGAGAAGCAACCATCGGTAGGCGTGGGCACTACGCCACGGAAAGTTCGTCGAGCAGTCGCTCACGCGTGCGGGCGAGATCGGCGAGCACGGAGGCCAGCGGGAATCCGATCGACGTTCCGTCGATCGCCTCGAGCGCAGAGGCGACCGTACCCAGCGCGTCGGGCCGCATCCGGGCGACCAGGTTGATCAGCACCCCACGGTGAGCGTGCACCAGCGCTCCGGAGTCGATGGCGGCTGCGAGCCGGCCGGCGACGACCGCTCCACCGGCGACCAGCAGCGGTTCGAGGTCCGGCGGGATCGGCAGCGGCGCCAGCTCGGCGATGCTCTCGGCGGGCGGATCGGGCTGCGACGCGGCGGCGCCGCGAACCGCCAGTTCCGGAAGGTGGCCGACGAGCCAACCGGCGAGCGGTCCGCAGGCCAGCTCCGCACGGGCCCGGCGGATGGGATCGCCGCGATGTCGGGTGAGCAGGCCGGGCACGAGTTCCGGTGGCACCCGCCAACCGTTCGTGACGACGGTGAGCATCCACTCGTCCTCCAGCACCGGCCATGACGACACCACGTGATGCCACCGCTCGACGGCGGCGGGCACACAGACCGGGCGGTCGTCGACCTCAGGAGCTGCGATCGGCGGCATCGGCGGACCCGGCAGGACCCCGGCGCGCCGCACGGTGACCGTTGCCGCCACCTGTGCGAGCATCCGTTCGGACGGAGTGGAGCGGACTGTGTCGTCGACGACATCGGCGATCAGTCCGGTCGGCTCGGGCGGGTTGCGGCGATCCGTCCCGAGCATGGCGACGGCGACCAGTTCCCGCCAGTGCTCCGCCTCGGTCACACCTGCTCCCCGATCTGTTCGTGCGCAGTTCCGGGTGGACCGCCCCACGCGAATCCGTACACAAACGGGGGGTTCATGCGGCGCTCACGAACGAGCTGTCGGCGCGGGGTCCGACGTCGATGGATCGGTCGTCGAGATGGACGGTCAATGGCACGACACCGTGTGGTGTCCACTCGCACGTGACATCGACCGCGTCCCCGCCGGCGACGGCGAGCAGGGTGGCGAGTGCGTGGCCCGCTGCGATCAACGGCAGGGTGCCACCGTCGTCGGTGAGTGCGAACCGTGTGCCGTCGGCGGCGATCGACGCCGTGACGGTGACGGGGACGCGATCGAGCCACGGCTCGTTGGCCAGGATCGTCCCAATCTCGTCGCACGCCGCCACGATGCCGACCGCAGGCGGACGGGCCGGACCGGCCGTATCGCCGTGTCGAGCACCGATCAGGGCACGCAGCGCCGGACCCGGATACCGGTGGAGGTCGGCGGCGATCGCCGTGCCGACCGTCAACGACGTATCGAGGCTCTGGCGGTACGCGGCGAACGACAGCACGAGCGCCCACCGTCCCGACGTCGCACCACGAAGCCAGTGGCGACGCACCTCGATCCGGTCCTCTCGCGTGTCGCTTCGCCCGGCGACGATCCAGGTGTCGGTGTCGGGGACGCCGCCGAGCACGTCGGCCTGGCGGACCTGCCAGCCGACGGTGGTGGCGACGGCGTCGGCGAGCGGACCGGGCAGCGAGCCGAGGCGGCGACCCGCCTCAGCGAGCAGGTGCAGCAGACCGAGTTCGGCCAGCACGTCGCTGTGCCACTCAGGCGATGCACCGACGAGACCGGCCAGGCGGCGGATCCGGTTGGCGAGGCTGCCGGCCTGGGCGTCGACGAGGCGAGCCGCCAGTTCGTCCCAGGTCGCGTACTTGGCCAGCGACGGATCGGCGAGGCCCGTCCGCATCCGGTCGTCGAGCCAGCGATCCAGTTCGGTCAGCCCGGCGAACATCCGCTCGACGCGCTCGTCGCGAGCCCGGTCGCGATCAGGCTCGGGCACGTCGCCGGCCGGCGTCGTTTCCTCCGGGATCGTCACCGTCCCATCGTCCGCAGCAGTCGCATCACCCACCGGAGCCTCGTCGCCCGCCGCCGTCGGGTCGTCCGCCGGGGTTGCATCGCCCATCGCCGCCGGATCGCCGGTCAGCGTGGCGGCAGCAGCAGGGGGCGGACCTGCAGATGCGTCCGGCACCTTGCGGAGGTCCGATCGGCGTCGGGCATCGACCCAGTCGGCCACGCGCGACGGGGCGATGATGGCCGGCACGTCACCGGCGACCCACAGCAGCAGGAGCGCCAGCACGTGCTTGCACGGGTGGCGGCGGCTCGGGCACGTGCAGCGGGAGGCAACGCCCACGTGATCGACCATCGTGTCGTAGGGCTCGGCTCCGCTCCCCCGACACGATCCCCACACCGCGCGGTCGTCTGCGCCGAGGCCCGCCCACTTCGTGACCGTCGTCAGCGGACGTGCAGCGCTGACAGCGGCAGGCGACGGGGCAATCGCCTCGACCTGCTCGACCGACCACATGCCGGCGATGGTACCGAGGGGGTGTTGCACTGGCTCGGCGCCGCCGGTTCCGTCGCGATGCATCCGACCGAGAGCGGACGGCGGCGACGACCTCCGGAACGCTTCTCGGTGGCGTGAGTCCCCGATCGCGGGACGCGGGCCACCGAGATCCCGTCTCGGGCGCAGGGCGACTCGGTCAGCGGCGGACGGCAACGACGCGCCCCGAACGCTTCTCGGTGGCGTGAGTCCCCGATCCCGGGACGCAGGCCACCGAGATCCCGTCCCGGGCGCAGGGCGACTCGGTCAGCGGCGGACGGCAACGACGACCGGTGCGGCGCTCACGGGCGCGGTGCTCGTCGGGTCGGTGGTCACCGACTCGGCCGCGCCCTTGGCGTGATAGCTCGATCGGGTCAGCGGGCTCGCCTCGACGTGGCCGATGCCGGAGGACTCCCCGATCCGCTTCCACCGGACGAACTCGTCGGGCTCCGCGTAGCGGACGACCGGGAGGTGATGCGACGTCGGGCGCAGGTATTGGCCGATCGTGACGATGTCGACGCCGAGGTCGGCGAGGTCGCCGAGCAGCCCCTCGATCTCGTCGTCGGTCTCGCCGAGGCCGACCATGAATCCGGTCTTGGTGGTCAGGCCGACAGCCTTGGCCCGGGCGAGCACGCCCAGCGAACGGGCATACCCAGCCGACGGCCGGACCGCCCGCTGCAGCCGGGCGACGGTCTCGACGTTGTGGTTCAACACGTCCGGACGGACGGCGAGCAGCAGACCGAGCGCCGCATCGTCGCCCTTGGCGTCGGAGATCAGCGTCTCGATACGGGTCGTAGGCCGCCGGAGCCGGATGGCGTTCACGCACGCCGCCACGTGTGCCATGCCCCCGTCGGCAAGATCGTCACGCGCCACCATCGTCAGCACGGCGTGGTCGAGCCCCATCCGGTCGATCGCCTCGGCGACCCGCGCCGGTTCGTCCGCTGCGGGCTCCAGCGGCTTGCTCGTGTCGACGAGACAGAAGCCGCACGCGCGCGTGCAACGCTCGCCGAGCACCATGAAGGTGGCAGTGCCGTCGGCCCAGCACTCGGACAGGTTGGGACAACCCGCGTCTTCGCACACCGTGACGAGATCGAGTTCGCGCACCGTCCGCTTCAGCGACATCACGCCGGCGCCGAGTTCCACCCGAGGCCGCAGCCAGTCGGGCTTGCGGGTCTCGATCGACAGCCCCTCGGTCACACCGGCGGCTTCGAGCCGTGCCGCCGCCCGATCGGACACGAGCCGCACCTGCTCGCCCGGTCCTTCACCGCGTGAGAACGCAGCCAGGTCACGGCCGTCGGCAGCGTGCTTCCAGGCGACGTCCTGCCGCTCGATGACACCGTCTGCCCACCGATCGCCGGCCAGCCCGGCGAGCACGTCGGCGACCTCGCGCATCGACACGTCGATGCCCTCGTCGGCCAGTGACGTGACCGGCTTGTCGCGGATCCCGCAGGGCACGATGTGCTCGCGCAGGTACGCCATGTCGGTGGTGACGTTGAGGGCGAAGCCGTGCATGGTGCGGCCGCGGGCGAGGCGCACCCCGATCGCACAGATCTTGCGCGGCACGACGGCGGGATCGGGATGGTCGACGTCGAGCCAGACACCGGCGAAACCCTCCAGCCGACCGGCGTTCGGCAGTCCGAGTTCGGCAAGGGCGTCGATCACGAGCCCCTCGACGTTGCAGACGTGATCGGACGCCCCCAGCCGGTTGTCGACGTTCACGATCGGATAGCCGACGAGCTGGCCGGGACCGTGGTAGGTGATGTCGCCGCCGCGACTGACCGCCACCAACTCGGCGCCGACCGCAGCGGGCTCACAACGGAGGTTCGTGGCCAGGTCGGCCCGCTTGCCGTGCGTGAACACGTGCGGATGCTCGAGCAGCAGGAGATGCTGGTCGGCGCCGTGCTCGAACAGCGCCGTCTGAACCGCCAACGCCTCGCGGTAGGGCACCCGGCCCAACCACCGGACACGGAGAGGAGCGGTCACCGCAGACCCGAGCGTCAAAGCTCGGTCGACCAGTCCTTCGTCTCGAGGATTTCCTTGACCCGCGCCAGGAACCGGGCGGCGTAAGCGCCGTCGAAGGCCCGATGGTCCCAGCTCATCGCGAGGTTGCCGACGGGATGGATGGCGATCGCCTCGCCACCATCGGAGCCACGGGTGACCACCGGCTTGCGCACGATGGCGTCGGTCGAGATGATCGCCACCTGCGGCTGGTTGATGATCGGCATGGTGAGCACCGAACCAGCGGAGCCGTTGTTGGTGAGCGTGAACGTGCCACCGGAGATCTCGTCGGGGCTGAGCTTGCGGGTGCGGGCGCGGTCGGCGAGGTCGGAGATCTCCGACGCGATGGCGGCGAGCCGCTTCGTCTCGGCGTCACGCACCACGGGGGCGAGCAGGCCGTCGTAGTCGAGGTCGACGGCGATGCCGAGATCGACGAAGTTGTGCACGATCAGATCGTTCTCGCCGACGCTCGCGTTGAGGTGCGGGAACTCACTCAGCGCGTCGATGACGGCCCGGGCGATGAACGGCAGGTAGGTGAGGCTGAAGCCGTGGGTGGACTTCCAGTCGTCCTTCACCTCGGTGCGCACGACGTCGACGTTGGCGAAGTCGATCTCGACCACGCTGAAGGCGTGCGGGCTCGTGGCCTTGCTCATCACCATGTGGTCGCCGGTCAGGCGGCGGATCTTCGACAGCGGCACGGTGGTGTCGCGTTCGCCCGGGGACACCGATGGGGCCGACGCAGCGGGCCGCGCTGCCGGCGCCGGCGACGCAGGCGCGGGCGGGGCGGACGGCGCCGGCGGCGGGGTCGGTGCTGACGGAGCGGCCGGTGGTTCCGGAGCGCCGGCAGCGGCGGGGTCCTGGCGGTTGGCGCCGGTTGCGTCGATGTGGTCGAGGACGTCGTCGCGGGTGATCCGTCCGCCCGGACCCGAGCCGGTGATCGCGTCGGGTTCGAGACCGTGCTCGTTGACGAGGCGACGCACGACCGGTGACAGCAGTCGGTTGTCGCCCGCCTGCGCCGTCGACGGCGAGGGCGCCGCAGGGCTCTCGGCCGGCACAGTAGGAGCAGCGGGTGCGGCCGGTGGGGGCGGTGGGGTGGGCGAGGCCTGAGCGGGCTCCGGCTCGGCGGCCGGCTGCGCCTGGGTTTCTGGCTGGGCCTGAGGTGCCGGCTGGGCGGGTTCCGGCTCCGGCTCGGGGGCGGGCGCAGCTTCCGGCTCGGCGGCCGGCGACTCGTCGGCAGCGCTGTCGGCGTCGCCGACGACGGCGATCACGGTGCCGACATCGACCGTGTCGCCTTCCTGGACGCGGATCTCGGTGAGCACACCGGACACCGGCGACGGCACCTCCGTGTCGACTTTGTCGGTCGACACCTCGAACAACGGCTCGTCGGCAGCGACGGTGTCACCGACGTTCTTGAACCACTGGGTGATGGTGCCCTCGGTGACCGTTTCGCCGAGTTGCGGGAGCGTGACGTCTGCCATGGGAATCTCTTCTCGTGTGGTCTGGTGTGTCGGGTATCGGGTGTCGGGTCTTGTCTAGCCGTTGAAGTTGCGCCCGGTGAGTGTCATCACCGTCTCGCCGAACAACTCGGACAGGCTGGGGTGCGGCTGGAGGAACTCGGCGATCTCGTCGACGGACGCTTCCCAGTTGACCGCCAGGTAACCGCCACTGAGCTGCTCGGTCACCCACGGGCCGACCATGTGCACACCGAGCACCTGGCCCGCCGTTCCGTCGGCTCGCTTCTTGGCGATGATCTTGACCAGGCCCTCGGTCTCGCCGAGGATCATCGCCCGGCTGTTGAACTTGAAGGGATGCTTGGCGACGACCACGTCGTGTCCGGCGGCACGCGCCTGCTCCTCGTCGGGCCCGGCCCAGGCGACCTCGGGATGGCAGTAGATCGCCCACGGCACCCGGTCGTATGCGACGGGCATCGGTGACTCGCCGAGCACCTGCTTCACGACGAGGATCGCCTCGGCGTAGGCGACGTGGGCCAACTGTGGCGTGGCGATCAGGTCGCCGACGGCGTACACGTCGGGCTCGCCGGTGCGGCAGTACTCGTCGACCTGCACGAACCCGCGCTCGTCGACGACCACGCCGGTGCCGTCGAGGCCGAGCTGATCGGCGAACGGACGACGGCCGACCGACACGACGACGGCGTCGACCTCGACCGACTCGTCGTCACCGAACGACACCGTGGTGCCACCGAAGGCGTTCGGCGTGTGGCCGTTGACCATGACACCGGTGCGGATGGCGATCTTCTTCTTCTTGAACGACTTCTCGACGACCTTGGCGAGGTCGGCGTCGAGGCCGGGGAGGATCTTGGGGAGACCTTCGAGGATGGTCACCTCGCTACCCAGGTCGGCAAACGTCGATGCGAACTCGCAGCCGATCGCGCCGCCACCGATGACCGCCACCCGCGGCGGCACGGACGTGAGGTCGAGCACCTCGTCGCTGGTCATGATCGGACCCCCGCGCTCGAAGCCGGGGATCAGGCGCGGCACCGAGCCGGACGCAAGCATCACCGCATCGCCGGTGATCGTGGCGGCCGATCCGTCCGCCATCGACACCTGGACGGTGCGGTTCGTACCGAGCGAGCCGACGCCGTTGAACACCTCGACCTTGCGCCCCTTGCACATGGCCGCGATGCCCTTGACGAGCCCGTCGACGATGCCCTGTTTGCGTGCCTGCGTGCGGGCGAAGTCGACCGACGCCGTGCCGCCCGATTCGATGCCGAAGTCGCTCGAGTGGTCGACGTGGCGCTTGACCGCCGCCGTCTCGAGGAACGCCTTGGCGGGGATGCAGCCCCGGTTGAGGCAGGTGCCGCCGAGCGCGTCCTTTTCGACGAGTGCGACGTTCAAGCCGGCCGACGCTCCATAGAGGGCGGCCGAATAGCCGCCCGGACCGCCACCGATCACCACGAGGTCGAAATGGTCACTCATCGTCGATCACCGTAGCGGTCGATCGACGTGTCGTCATCCGGGCGCGCAGATCCGGGCGCCCAGAGCCGGACGTCACGACGCGCCGAGCACCCAGTTGCGCTGCTGATCGCCACGTCGCAGCACGAGGACGCGGTTGGATCCCTCGGCCTCGCCGACGTCGAACTCGATCCGGCACCGCTGTTCGGCGACGGTGATCTCGGTGCATCGCCCGTCCGCCGGTGCCGTGGCCGGCTCCACGCGGGTGTCGCCCGTGGCGAGCGAGAATCCCGAGATGTCGTCGTCGACCCCGCCGAGTTCGACATCGACCGAGAACGTCGCGTCGGACTCCAGCGCCCCGAGGACGACGACCTCGACGTCGCCGACCCGCACCGCTTCGCCGACGTCGGCGGGTTCGACGGCAGCGGACTCGTTGGCCAGTTGCAGCAGCAGGACGCCGCCTGCCAGCAGGATCATCAAGCCGACGCCGACCGACAGCAGCAACAGCGTCCGCGTCTTCATCGCCGCCCGAGCCTACGGACCACCCCCAACTGTCACACTGTGCCGGGCCAAACGTGACACTTCCGACGGTCACATGGTGCGGGCCAAACGTGACACTTCCGGAAACAGCGCCAGCGACGGTGTACGCAGCGCGACCGGTCTCGCTACCGTCCCCGGGGTGAGATCGACGCCGAGGACCACACGACGACGCAGGGCCGCTGTGGCGATCGGCGCCTCCGCCCTCCTGCTCACCGTCGCGGCGTGCTCCTCCGACGGCGACGACCCGACCGGCGAGCCGGCCATCGACACGGCCATGGAGCCCACCGTCGACGACACCGGCGCACTCGTCGCGGACACACCGAACGAGACGACCGCGACACCCAGCCCCGACGGCACCGTTGCCGACGACGCTGGTGCGGACGGCGCCCGGGTGGGCGATCCTGCAACGACCGAGCCGGCCGTGGTCGTGCCCGAGGCGCTGCAGTTCACCGCTCCCCTCGTGGGGGGCGGCACCTTCGACGGCCCCGCGCTCGCGGGCAAACCCACCGTCTTCTGGTTCTGGGCGCCCACTTGAAGCATCTGCAACCGTGAGGCCCCCTCGGTCGAGGAGGCAGCAGTGCAGTTCGGTGACCGTGCGACGTTCGTCGGGGTCGCGTGGACGGGGAGCGACGACTCGTTCCAGGGCTTCATCGACGAACACGGCCTGACCTTCCCGCAGATCAGCGACGACCCGGGCAAGGTGTTCGATCGCTTCGGCGTGGCGTACCAGCCGGCGCTCGTCATCGTGAACACCGACGGGTCGACCGAACTGGTCGCCGGCGCCGTCGACGAGCAGCTGCTCGGCCAGATCATCTCCGAGGCCAACTGAGCGAGCCCGCAGCGAACCGAGGGAGCCGGACCGCCGTTGCGGTCTGCGCACCGTGTCTCATTCCGATTGGAACGCTCCTACGCTCGGCCCCATGCGCGTCGCCATCACCGGATCGACCGGGCTCATCGGCTCGGCACTCACGCCCCACCTCGAGTCTCTCGGCCACGAGGTGATCCGCATCGTGCGGGGACAGCCTTCGGGCACCGACATCGTCTGGTCGCCGGCAGAGGGCCGCATCGACCCCCACGCCCTCGACGGCATCGATGCCGTCGTCCACCTCGCCGGCGCCGGAATCGGCGACAAGCGTTGGACCGACGACTACAAGCGCGTGCTGCTCGAGAGCCGCACGAAGGGCACCACCTTGATCGCCGATGCGATCACCTCAGCGGACAACGGCCCGACGGTGTTGCTGTCCGGGTCGGCGATCGGGGTCTACGGCGCGCGCGGCGACGAGGTGCTGACCGAGGGGTCGGCACCGGGCGACGGATTCCTCGCCGACATCTGCGTCCAATGGGAACGGTCCACGGCTGCGGCGGAGGCCGCCGGCGTCCGAGTCGTCCACCTGCGCACGGGCATCGTCCTGTCGGCCGAAGGCGGCGCCCTGAAGAAGCAGCTGCCCCTGTTCAAGTTCGGCCTCGGCGGCAAGATGGGCTCGGGCGACCAGTGGCAGAGTTGGATCTCGATCGACGACGAGGTCGCAGCCATCGCCCATCTGCTCACCGCCGACACCTCCGGTGCGGTCAATCTCACGGCACCGGAGCCGGTCACCAACGCCAAGTTCACCGACACCCTCGGCGACGTGTTGCACCGTCCCACGTTTCTGCCGATTCCGAAGTTCGGACCGAAGCTGCTGCTCGGCGGCGAGCTCGCCGACAACCTGCTGTTCTCGGGACAGCGGGTGCTGCCGACCGTCCTGACCAACGACGAGGGATTCACGTTCCGCCATCCCGATCTCGCCGGCGCGCTGCACGCGCTGCTCGGGACGTGACCGAGCGCGTCGCCCGACCCGACGAGCCGGTCGCCGTCGTCGGCGCCGGTCTGGCCGGTCTGTCGTGCGCCGTCGCACTCCACGAGGCAGGGATCCCGGTGCAGGTGTACGAAGCAAGCGACGGGGTCGGCGGGCGTGTCCGCACCGATCACGTCGACGGCTTCACGCTCGACCGTGGCTTCCAGGTCGCGCTCACCGCCTACCCCGAGATGCACCGCCAGCTCGACATGTCCGCACTCGACCTGCAGGCATTCGAACCGGGCACACTCGTCTGGCGCGACGGCAAGGGATCGGTGGTCGGCGACCCGTTCCGCCGACCCTCGACGACGCTGTCCACTGTCACGGCGCCCATCGGATCGCTGTTCGACAAGGCCCGGATCGCGACGTTGCGCCACCGGCTCCGAAGCGTGCATCCGGCGCAGTTGCTCCGAGGCGACGACACCAGCACGCGGGCGGCGCTGTCCGACGCCGGGTTCTCCGACACGATCATCGAACGGTTCTTCCGACCGCTGGTGGGCGGCATCCAGCTCGATCCCGAGCTCACCGACAGTCGCCGGATGTTCGACGTGATCTTCCGCATGCTGGCCGACGGCGATTCGGCCGTTCCGGCGGCCGGCATGCAGGCGATCCCGCGGCAGCTCTCCGACCGGCTGCCGGCCTCTGCGATCCACTTCGACGCTGCAGTGACGGCGACGTCGCCGACGTCGATCACCGTCGCCGGAACCACGATCGCGGCGTCGGCGGTGGTCGTGGCGACGGAGGGGCCCGCGGCATCGACACTCCTCGGTCTCTCGCCGGTGGAGTCGAAGTCGGTCGGCGCCGTCTACTTCGCCGCACCGGCAGCACCCGTCGACGACAAGCTGGTCGTGCTCGACGGCACGGGCCGCGGGCCGGTGCTGAACGTGGCGGTGATGAGCAACGTCGCACCGACCTATGCGCCGGCCGGGTCGCACCTCGTCGTCGCCGCACTCCCCGGGTACGGCGGGCCGACGATCGAAGCCGACGCTCGCACCCAGCTGCGCGGCTGGTGGGGGGCGCAGGTCGACGCATGGGAGCACGTGGCCACGTATCGCATCGCACATGGCCAGCCACGCCAACGTCCGCCGTTCACGCCCAAACGTCGTGTGCTGCTCGACGACGGCCGGTTGGTGTGCGGTGACCACCGCGACACCGCGTCGATCCAGGGCGCGATGTACTCGGGCCGGCGCTGCGCGTTGGCCGTCATCGGCGAGATGGGCCACACTGGCCTGCATGCCTGACGGGACACCCAACGACGCTGCCGACGCCAACGACGACGACAAGGTCCTGCGGGGGATCCGATTCGTCCCGGCCGAACCGCAGGCGATCTTCGATCTGCTCGCCGACCCGACGCAGCACGCGGCGATCGATGGCTCGGGATCGGTTCGTTCCAGCATCTCGGATGCGCCACAGCGTCTGACCCTCGGCTCGAAGTTCTCGATGTCGATGAAGCTCGGCGTGCCGTACAAGGTCACCAACGAGGTGGTCGAGTTCGACGAGCCCTCGCTGATCGCCTGGCAGCACATGGGACGACACGTCTGGCGGTACCGGTTGCGCCCGGTCGACGGCGGCACCGAGGTCACCGAGGAGTTCGACTTCCGACCGGCCCCCAGCGCCGCCGTGCTCAAGCTCATGGGCGCCCTCAAACGAAACGCGAACGCCATCGAGGCCACCCTCGACCGCCTCGCTGCCCACTTCCAGCCCGCCGACTCCTGACCCGCCCCCACCTCACCCGAAATTTGCACCGATCGACGCGCTGAGCGGGACGATCCGCACACATTTCGGCGACGGCCCCGCCACAACCCGAAATTTGCACCGATCGACGCGCTGAGCGGGACGATCCGCACACATTTTTGGGATGCGGGATGCCGCGGACTGGGGACCTTTGACCATCGCAACATTTGCGGAGGCTGAGTAGGTTGGTCGCATGGCGACCAAGTGGCTCACGACACGCGAGATGACGGCGTGGCGCACGTACATCGAGACGTACGGCGACCTGATCTCAGCGATCGAACGCGACCTCGCCGAACACGGCCTCACACTGGGCGACTACCAGGTGTTCGTCTATCTCTCGGAGGCACCGGACCACTCGATGCGGATGTGCGACCTCGCCGACCTCCTCCAGTTGTCGCCCAGCGGGCTGACCCGTCGACTCGACGGATTGGTCAAGGCCGACTTCGTCACGCGCGAGCCGTCCACCGACGACCGACGGGTGATGCTGGCCACCCTCACCCCGAGCGGCCTCGCCGCCCTCGAGGCCGCCGCTCCGGATCACGTGGCGAGCGTGCGCCGGCACCTCTTCGATCATCTCGACGACGACCAGGTCGATGCGCTCGCGTCGATCTTCCAGGCGATCAAGGACGGGCTGTCAGAATGACGCGCCTTCCGCTCGGCTTCCACAGCCACGTCGCCAACATCGGTGTGAAGGACGACACCGACGACTTCGTCGTGATCGCTGCCGAGCGTGCCGTGCCGGTGGCGGGCCTGTTCACCAAGAGCCGGTTCGCCGGCCCGAGCGTGACCCTCAGCCGCGCCCAGATCGCCGACGGCCAGGCGCACGCAGTCGTGGTGATCTCCAAGAACGCCAACGTGGCAACCGGGCCCGACGGGCACGCCGACGCCGTCGAGATCGCTCAGCGCGTCGCTGCTCGGGTCGGTTGCGAGCCGACGGACGTCGTCGTCACCTCCACCGGGGTCATCGGCCGGCGCTATCCCATGGAGCGGATCCGCTCCGGCATCGAAGCCCTCCCCCAGGTGCTCACCTCCGACGATGCCGCCGGTCCCGCCCGCGGGATGATGACGACCGACACCGTGCCGAAGCTCGCCGAGGCGGTCGTGGCAGGCAGCACCGCACGAATCGTCGGCATGGCCAAGGGTGTCGGGATGATCGAGCCGGACATGGCCACCCACATCTCCCTGCTGTTCACCGACGCCGGACTCTCGAGCGCTGAACTCGACGCCGCATTCCGGCGTGTGGTCGACCGGACATTCAACTGCGTCAGCGTCGACACCGACACCTCGACGAGCGACTCGTCGGTGATCATGGCGTCCGGGGTGGCTGGCCGCGTGGATCTCGACGCATTCGAGTCGGCGCTGCACGACGTGGCGTTGGATCTCACCAAGCAGATCGCACGCGACGGCGAAGGCGCCCATTCCTTGATCGAGGTGCACGTCGACGCCGCCCACGACGGCGCTCAGGCGAAACGGGTCGCCAAGGCGATCGTCAACTCGCCGCTGGTGAAGACGGCCGTCCACGGCGGCGACCCGAACTGGGGTCGTGTGGCGATGGCGATCGGCAAGTGCAGCGACGACACCGACATCGACCAGGACGACGTTGTGATCCGATTCGGCGACACCGAGGTCTATCCCCGACTGCTCGACGACGGAGCCCTCGCCGGCCTCTCGTCGTACATGCGCAGCGCCGACGTGCGCATCCACGTGTCACTCGCCAACGGCAACGCAGACGCGACCGTGTGGGGTTGCGACCTCAGCGACGAGTACGTCCGATTCAACGCCGACTACACCACCTGATCAACCACGTTTGTGTTGCATTTCGGGTGGGCCGCCCCACCCGCATCTGCACGCAAACGTGGTGAATGGCGCCGGTCGGCCCGGCGTCACTTCGGGGGCATGCGGATGCCGCCGTCGACGCGAATCGACTCGGCGTTCATGTAGCTGTTGGTGATGCACTCCATCACCATCGACGCGAGCTGCTCGGGGTCGCCGAGGCGCTTCGGGAAGAGCACGCCCTTCTGGAGGTTCTCCTTGAACGCTTCGCTGGCGTCGCCCTCGCCGTAGATCGGCGTGTCGATCAGGCCGGGCGCCACGGTGTTCACGCGGACGCCGACGGCGGACAGGTCACGCGCGACCGGCAGGGTCATGCCGACGACACCACCCTTCGACGCCGAGTAGCTGGCCTGGCCGATCTGGCCGTCGAACGCAGCGACCGACGCGATGTTGACGATCGCGCCGCGCTCGCCGTGCTCCATCGGCTCGGTGGTGCTCATGGCGGTGGCCGCCACGCGGATGCAGTCGAACGTGCCGATCAGGTTGATCGCGACGACCTTCTTGAAGGCGTCGAGGTTGGCCGCCGACTCCAGGGTGCCGTCCTTGCCGATGGTGCGCTGCGCCCAGCCGATGCCGGCGGAGTTGACCAGCACGCGCAGCGGGCCCATCGACTTGGCCATCTCGACCGCATTGACGATGTCGTCGGTGTTGGTGACGTCGACCTTGCAGAATGCACCGCCGATCTCGTCGGCGAGTTCGTTGCCCTTGTCCTCCTGCAGGTCGGCGATCACGACCTTGGCGCCCTTGGCGGCCAACATGCGGGCGGTGGCGGCACCGATGCCCGATGCTCCACCCGTGACGATTGCACTTGCTCCAGAAATGTCCATGAGCCCGAAAGCTATTCGCAACGGTCCCGCAGCGAGGAATCCACCACGCCGAAATCGACGGACGTTCAGATCGGCGCGGGGCCGATGTTGTTGCGCGTGTCGACGAGGCGCCGCGGGATGTTGCCGGTGAACGCCGGTGCGGCCCCGCCGGTGAACCAGCCGGCGATGTCGACGACGAGATGGGCGTCGGCGCTGGTGTAGATGCACACCGAGCCGTCGGCGCCGATCGGAGCGATCACGCCGTTGGCAGCGGTTCCACCTCGGCCGAAGTTGACGTTCGAGGCGTCGGGCATCGGCGCGCCACACGGCCACACCGTGGCGAACCCGGCCGCGCGTGCTTCGACCATCGTCACGTTGAGGGCGACCGCCGACGCGTCGACAGGCACCTGCTGCGGTGCTCCGTCGACGCTGAGGGTGACGCCGCGAACCGGAACCGACTTCGGCGTCGACGGGGTGATCACTCCGTCCGGACCGCCGATCCCGTTGCGGGTGTCGACGACCCGGGACGGCACCGCACCGGTGAACGGCGGTTGGGCGCCGCCGCCGAACCATCCCACCACGTCGACGAGCACGTCGGACTGCTGGTCGGAGTACAGGCAGACCGAGCCGTCCGCACCCAACGAGCTCACCACGCCATTGGCAACGACCGCGCCCCGGGTGAAGTTGACGTTCGACGCCACCGGCATCGGCGCACCGCACGGCCACACCGTGAAGAAGCCGGCCTGCGACGGCAGCACGGCGGTGACGTTCATCGCTACGGCGGTGGCGTCGGCCGGAATCACCCCGGGTGCCCCGTCGGTACGCTGCATCGACGCACCGGCGAGCGGGATCGAGATGGTGCCGCCGGCGGGGATGCGCACCGTCGGGCCACCGATCGCGTTGCGGGTGTCGATCACGCGCCGCGGTGTGGCGCCGACGAAGGTGGTGACACCGTTCGTGGATCCCGAGAACCAGCCGGTGATGTCGACGAGGAAGTCCGTCTGCTGGTTCGAGTAGAAGCAGACCTTGCCGCTGGCGCCGACGGGGGCGATCACGCTGTTGGCGACTGCGCCGCCGGAAACGTAGTTCAGGTTGGAGGCGTCGGGTCGGGGAACGTCGCAGGGCCACACGGTGACGAATCCGGGCAACGAGGGGGTGACCGCTGTGATGTTGAGGGCGACCGCCGACACACCAGCCGGAATCGTTCGTGTGATGCCGTCAGGGCCGACGACACGAGCGCCGACCACGGTGAGCCCGATGCGCTCGTTCGGCTCCATCCGCCGCGCACCCGTGACCTGTTCCCCGGACCCGGAGCCCGTGAGGATCTGACGGAGCCACCGTGCGAACTCCGCCTGGCCGGTCGACGTGAGATGGACGCCGTCGACGAACAGGACCGCCGGGTCGATGCCACGTGTCGTGCTGGCTTCATTCCAATCGGCGATCTCGAGCGTCGGCCACCGATCGCGCGCAGCCTCGAGCGCAGCATTGGCCGACGCGAAGTCGGAGACGCCGGGGACCGTCTGGCGGATCTCGGCCATGTTCACCCAGATCACGCGCTTGGCCCCTCGGCCGACGAGGGCAGTCATCATCGCGTCGATGTCGGCAGGCATGTTCGTGGACGGGTTGTATCCCAGTTCCACGACCACCACGTCCAGGGCGCGGGGGAGTTGCCCAGCGATCTGGAGACCGCTTGGCGTCGGCGGCGTCTTGGAGATGAACCGGCTCGACAGGACGTCGGCCGTGAACGAGTCGAAGGTGCCATCGACGAGGATGGGCAGCTCCGATGTCGCCGTTCCAGCGATCGAGACTCCCACCGAGTCGCCGATCATCGCCACGTGTCCGCCGATCGTGTCCCGCAACACCACCCCGAGCGAGAAGCGATCGGAGGGCAGGCCGTGATTGGTGGCGAACGTCGAGGGCGTGACGCTTCGCGTGGCGCCGTTCGCCCCCACGATCCTCACCTGTGTGTCGCCACCTGCGCTCGACACGACCGACACCGTCACGACGGCGGGCACGCCATAACGGCTCGCGAGTACGTCGGTGTCGAGAACTCTCGTCCATGGCATCTTCGGGTCGCTGGAGACGCCGAGGCCGTCGACGACGACCGCGATCGCGTCGTCCTGCGATGCCGCCGCCGTTGGAGCGTCGGGAGCGAACACCGCCGCCGCGAGAAGGACGGCGGCTGCGCACAGCAGGCGGACGGGTGTGCTCACTGCGGCACGGGGCCGATGGCGTTTCGCGTGTCGACCAGACGCTTGGGCACGTTGCCGCGGAATGCCGGTGTGCCTCCGCCGGTGAACCATCCGGCGATGTCGACGATCAAGTGGGCGTCGGCGGAGGTGTAGATGCAGACCGAACCGGCGGCACCGATCGGGGCGATCACGCCGTTCGCGGCGGTGCCACCGCGGCCGAAGTTGACGTTCGAGGCGTCGGGCATCGGCGTACCGCACGGCCACACCGTGGCATAACCGGCGTCGCGCGCCTCGACGATCGTGACGTTGAGTGCGACCGCCGATGCATCGGCCGGCACCTGCTGCACAGCGCCGTCGACGTTCACGCTCACGCCGCGGACCGGCACCGTCTTCGGCGCACCCGGTGTGATCACACCACGTGGGCCGCCGATGGCGTTGCGGGTGTCGACGATTCGCGACGGCACGGCGCCCGTGTAGGGCCGTTGGCCTCCGCCGGTGCCGAACCATCCGAGGACGTCGACGAGCACATCCGATTGCTGATCGGAGTAAATGCACACCGATCCATCGGTGCCGAGTGAGGCGACGACTCCGTTGGCCACCACCGCTCCGGCGGTGAAGTTGACGTTGGATGTCGTCGGCATCGCCGTCCCGCACGGCCACACCGTGAAGAATCCTGCCTGGGACGGGAGCACCGCGGTCACGTTCATTGCGACGGCTGTCGCATCGCCGGGGATGCGGTCGGGTGATCCATCCGTGCGCCGCACCGCAGCACCGGCGAGGGGCACGGAGATCGTCCCTCCGGCCGGCACCCGCACCTTCGGGCCACCGATTGCGTTACGGGTGTCGACGACCCGCTTGGGAGTCGCGCCCACGAACGACGAGTCCGCGAACCATCCCGAGATGTCGACGAGGAGGTGGCTGGTCTGGTTCGTGTAGAAGCACACCTTGCCGTTGGCACCCACCGGAGCGATGACGCTGTTGGCGACGACGCCGTTGCCCACGTAGTTGAGGTTCGACGCGTCCGGACGACCGACGTCGCACGGCCACACGGTCATGAATCCAGCTGCGCTCGGGAGCACCGCGGTGAGGTTGAGGGCTACTGCGGACACTCCAGCGGGCACCACGTCGGTGGTTCCGTCGGGGGCCTTCACAGCGGCGCCCACGACCTCGAGCTCGATGCGCTGGTTCGCGCCCATGGGACCGCCGGGGCCCGACTCGGTTCTCAACGTGAATCCGGGCGACGGCAGTCCGTTGTCGTTTCGGAACGTCCAGGCCGGAATCGTCCTGGAGCCACCGGTACCGGTGAGGACGACATTGTTGTACCAGATCCCGTCGTAGCGGGTGCCGTCGGTACCCGACCCTTCGGTCATCCGGACCGACGTGAGCGTGCCGAGGCCGTATCTCGAGGCCAGTGCGCCGGCATCGAGGACCCGGGTCCAGCGATGGTTCCTGTTGAGCGACGTGCCGTCACCGAGCGCATCGTCGACCACCGGAAACGGCCAGCCCGCAGTCCGCGGGCCATTCGACCCGGAGAACTCGGTCGACACGATGTCGCCTGCCTTCCCCGCACCGGCAACGTCGACGGCCCACCGTCGAACCTTGCCGACGGTTTCCCGTATGGCCCTGTCCGTTCGGCCGTCCTCGACGGGGAGTGCGGTACTGCTCGCGACCGACGATCTCGTGGCTGCTCCGGCATACACCTGGCAACTCTGCGTGTCGCAGATGCCTGTGGCCCAGCGACCAGGTTGCAGCGCATACGACCGGGCTGCCACCGCTTGGGCCTTGACGGCCTGGAGGCCATTGCCGCCACCGGCGTCTGCCCAGCTCGCAGAGATCTCCTTGGGGACGACACCTCGGAGGTAGTCCTCGATGCGAACACGGTTCACCACTCGGTTCCTCAGACCGTCGACACGGATCGTTCCCCGATAGTGCGTGACTCGCCCGTTCCGGTCGCATGCCCCGAGTGCCGACGTCGCTGCACCGGTCGTCATGCGAGCACCGTCGACCGAGCCGTTGTCGGTGGTGAACTCGATCGGGCCGGCGACGGGCCCGCCGATCGGTTCCCAGAGAGCGGTGGGCGCCCCGGTGGAGATGAGCAGGCGCGCCCGCTCGGCGTCGTCGGCGTTCCAGATCCGGTCGATCGGCAGGTCTTGAGCGTCCTGCCACTCCTCGAGACGCGTGCCGGTCTGATTCCCGAACAGACCGTCGACAAAGAGGTTGCTCGGGGGCTGGAAGGCATTGAGGAAGATCTGGATCTCTCTGACCGCGTCCCGGTCGGGCGAGCCCTGCTCGATCGGTCCATCGGGCACCGTGAGCGTCCGCACCGCAGGACAGGCACGCGTGGTGGCGCCGTACACCTGGAAGCGGTTCTCCGAAATTTCCGCGGCGTACATCGACGGATACACCTTGGCGGCGACGTTGCCGGCCCACTGCACACCGGCAGCCGCCCACGAGACCACGCCCACGCCGGCGCCGGTCAACCCGTCGAGCGCCTTGAGCTGTACGTCGATCGTGCCGGAGGTGTCGACGTCATCGAGTGTGGTGTTGCCGTAGTAGTGGTCGAGGATCTGCATCCAGGTCCACCCACGGTCGACGGCCCACCCGTACGCACCCCACTGGCTCATCCCGCGGCCGTGACCGTTGCCGGTGCCCTCGACGACGACCGATGCGATGGCGGTCTGTGCGGACACGGTCGGCGCCGGGGCGCGCACGAGCAGGGCGGTGCTGAGGCCGAGCACGGCCGCGAAGACGATCAGCGCTCGGCGCATGTAACGCAACGGTAACGTCGGCGGACGAGGTGAGGCGGTCACCACGGGTGGTTCTTCGACCGGATACCGGCTCGGCTTGATCGTTTCTTGCCGGAGACGGGTCCGGGTTCAGCCGTTGCGAGGGACGGCGTCGACCGCGAGCCGGTCGACCAGGTCGTTCATCGGGTCGCCGCTGTGGCCCTTGACCCACCGGAAGCTCACGTCGCCGGCGTTCACGAGCTCGATCAGCGGCTTCCACAGATCGACATTCGCGACCGGCTTGCGCTGCGAGTTGGTCCATCCGTTGCGCTGCCACTTCACCCACCACTTGTCACGGAAGCAATTCACGACGTAGGTGGAGTCGGACACGATCTCGATCGGCATCGGCCCACCGTGGTCGTCGGCGAGGTTCGCGTGGGTCTGCAGTGCGTGGAGCACGGCATGGATCTCCATGCGCTGGTTCGTGGTCCGCGACTCGCCGCCGGCACCGTGCGGCTCGCCGCTGGGCGCGATCGCCCAGGCCCAACCGCCCGGACCGGGATTCCCGCTGCACGCTCCGTCGGTGTAGATCACGAGTGGCGCCATCAGCGGCAACCTATCGCCGGGGTAGGGTCACGTTCCATGACCATACGGGCGCGGCGGCTGACAGTCTCGATCGCCCTCGGCGCCATCGGGATCGGTGCCCTGAGCCTGTCGGCAGTCCCGGCGAGCGGGCAGACATTGCAGCCGCACGCGGTCATCGTCGGCGATTCCTTGACCGGCGGCAACGCCACCTACATCGAGAATTATCTGCGCAACAACGGCCTCCCGAACGTGCGGGTGGAGGGGCTGAGCGGCCGCAAGATCGCCGCATCGTTCCGGTCGAGCGGCTACGTCGACTCCGGCATCGCCCGGATCCGGTCACTGCAGGATCGCGGTATCCGGCCGATGCTCTGGGTGATCGAGCTCGGCACGAACGACCTGTACTCCGTCAAACGATGCGGATGCCCCGACCCGGTGGCGTTCGCCGGTGCATTGATCGATCGCCTGCGGGCGCAGCTCGGGCCCGAGACACCGACGGCCTGGGTGACGGTGATGAACCGAGCGGACTACGGCGCGACCAACACCTTCAACGAAGCGCTGCGCCGCCGCGCCGCGGTCGATCCGTACTTCCGGCTGATCGACTGGGCGACGCTGAGCATGTCGCAGCCCGGGTGGTTCATCGACGACGTCCACCAGAACATCACCGGGCTGCGAGCGTTCTCGGAGATGTACGTCCGTGACATCTCGGCGCTCCTCAACGATCCGCCGGGTCCGCCGCCACCCCGAACCGGCATGCAGACCGCCGTCCGCCTCGGCTCGCCCTTGTCATGACGTCCGGCAGAAATCCGGGTGTGGAACGGGCGGGATCGGGGCATCCGGTGCGTACCCATCGGTAACACTGCGAGACTGAGGACCATGATCTTCGACGGCCACGTGCACCAGCTGCCCGACATCGACCCGACGGAGACGAAGGAGTGGCTCGACAGCCTCGACGCCGTCGTCGACACGCACGGCAAGACCCGGGCACGATATCTCCTCAGCCGGCTGATGGAACGTGCGACCGAGAGCCAGGTGTCGTTCCCCGCCACCGTGTCGACGCCCTACGTCAACACGATCCCGCGAGAGCAGGAACCGTGGTTCCCCGGCGACGAACACATCGAGCGCCGCATCCGGGCGTTCATCCGTTGGAACGCCGCGATGATGGTGGTGCGGGCGAACAAGACCGCGGACGGCATCGGCGGTCACCTGTCGACCTACGCGAGCTCCGCGTCGTTGTACGAGATCGGCTTCAACCACTTCTTCCGCGGCAAGGACGACGGCCGCCCCGGCGACCACATCTACTACCAGGGCCACGCCGCGCCCGGCATCTACGCACGGGCGTTCCTCGAGGGACGCCTCACCGAGGACGACCTCGACCACTTCCGTCGCGAGATCGGCCGAGACGGTCGCGGGCTGTCGTCGTATCCGCACCCGCGTCTGATGCCGGAGTTCTGGGAGTTCCCCACGGTGTCGATGGGACTCGGCCCGATCACGGCGCTGTACCAGGCGCGGTTCAACCGATATCTGCGCAACCGCCACATCGACGACACCTCCGACAGCCGCGTGTGGTGCTTCCTGGGCGACGGCGAGACCGACGAGCCCGAAACGTTGGGGGCGATCTCGCTCGCCTCGCGCGAGGAACTCGACAATCTGGTGTTCGTCGTCAACTGCAACCTGCAGCGCCTCGACGGTCCCGTGCGGGGCAACGGCAAGGTCATCCAGGAACTGGAAGCGACGTTCCGTGGTGCCGGGTGGAACGTGATCAAGGTGATCTGGGGTTCGAAGTGGGACGACCTGCTCGCGCAGGACAAGGACGGGGTGCTGCTCAACAAGATGAACACCACCGTCGACGGCGAGTTCCAGCGCTACGCGGTGGAGGACGGCGAGTTCATCCGTGACAGTTTCTTCGGTCCCGACGAGCGGCTGCGCAAGATGGTCGCCGATCTGAGCGACGACGAGCTGCGCAGCCTGCCACGAGGCGGCCACGACTACCGCAAGCTGTACGCCGCGTACAAGGCGGCGACCGAGAACCTCGGCTCGGGTCGGCCGACGGTGATCCTGGCCAAGACCGTCAAGGGATGGACGCTGGGCCCGGGCTTCGAGGGCCGCAACTCGACGCACCAGATCAAGAAGATGACCAAGGATCAGATCCTCGCAATGCGCGATCGGCTGCATCTCGAGGACGTCATCAGCGACGAGGGCCTCGACGCCGAGCATCCGCCCTACATCAAGCTCGGCAAGGACTCGATCGAGTACCAGTACATGATGGAGCGCCGCAAGGCGCTCGACGGCTCGATCCCCAAGCGCACCACGGTCGCCCGCCGCCCGCTCGAACTTCCCGCCGACGGTCCGTTCGCCGAGATGCGAGGCGGCTCCAACGGCCAGGAGGTGTCGACGACGATGGCGTTCACGCGCCTCCTGCGTGGTCTGGCACGCGACGAGCACATCGGGCCGCGGGTGGTGCCGATCATCCCCGACGAGGCGCGCACGTTCGGCATGGACGCACTGTTCCGGGAGCTGAACATCTATGCGTCGCAGGGTCAGAAGTACCAGCCGGTCGATCACGACCTGCTGCTGTCGTACTCCGAGTCGGCCAAGGGTCAGATCCTCGAGGAGGGCATCACCGAGGCCGGGTCGATGGCGAGCTTCATCGCCGCCGGCACCTCGTACTCCACGCGTGGGGTGCCGATGGTGCCGTTCTACACCTTCTATTCGATGTTCGGATTCCAGCGCGTCGGCGACCTGATCTGGCAGGCGACCGACATGCGGACCCGCGGGTTCATGATGGCCGCCACCGCCGGGCGCACCACGCTGCTCGGCGAGGGCTTGCAGCACCAGGACGGCCACAGCCTCGTGCTGGCGTCGACCGTGCCGTTCGTCCAGGCCTACGACCCGGCGTTCGCCTACGAGGTCGGCGCGATCGTGCAGGCAGGGATGACCCGGATGTACGGAGGTGGGCCGCCCGAGGTGACCGACGTCTTCTACTACATCACCTTGTACAACGAGAACTACGAGATGCCGGCGATGCCGGACACGCCCGGCCTGGCCGAGGGGATCGTCGAGGGGCTGTACAAGTGGGCCGACGCACCCGAGGGCACGACGATTCCCGCGACGATCCTGTTCTCCGGCACCGCCCACAGCGCTGCGCGGGAGGCCGCGGCCGAGCTCGCCGAGCACTACGACGTCGGCGCCGAGCTGTGGTCGGCGACGTCGTACAAGGCCTTGCGCGAGGAAGCGCTCGCCGCTGAGCGATTGAACCGCCTGCACCCGTCGCAGGAACCTCGCATCCCACGTGTCGCTCAAATCCTCGCCGACTCCCAGGGGCCGATCGTGGCGGTGTCCGACTTCATGAAGATCGTGCCCGAGCAGATCCAACGCTTCGTCCCCGACCGCACGTTCGTGCCGCTCGGCACCGACGGCATGGGCCGCTCCGACACCCGCGAGGCGTTGCGTCGTCACTTCGAGATCGACACCGCTCACGTCGTGCTCGCCGTGCTCGACGGTTTGCTCGCCGACGGCAAGGTCGACGAGTCCGCCGTCGCCGACGCCATCTCCCGCTACGACATCGACCCCGACGCCCCCGACCCCTACTGGGCGTGACGTGACGCCAGGGGTCAGACCCCCGGCGTCACACCGACGTCGCGTCGTCCCGCAGCAGACTGTTACGCCGGGGGTCTGACCCCTGGCGTAACAGGTAGGTTTGACGCATGGCTGGCACGCTCTACATCACCGGCGACAAGGCGGCCGACAGGCTGCTCAACACCAACGCCAATGCGCTGTTGATCGGGATGCTGCTCGACCAGCAGGTGCCGATGGAGTGGGCGTTCGCCGGCCCGGCCACACTCAAGGCGCGACTCGGTCATCTCGACCCGAAGAAGATCGCAGCGATGGACGTCGACGAGTTCGTGGCGATCTGTTGCGAGAAGCCGGCCATCCATCGCTTCCCCGGCTCGATGGGCAAGCGCATCCACGCCGTCTGCGAAGCCTTGGCGACCGACTACAAGGGCAACGCGGCGAACATCTGGAAGGGCGTCGATGACGCTCACGAGGTGTACCGGCGCCTGCGGGCGCTGCCCGGCTACGGCGACGAGAAGACCAAGATCTTCATCGCGATCCTCGCCAAGTCGCAGGAAGTCGACCTCGACGGCTGGCGCGAGGCGGCGGGCAAGTTCGGCGACGATGTCCCGCGATCCGTCGCCGACATCCACGACGAGGTGTCACTCGGCAAGGTGCGCGACTGGAAGAAAGCCCAGAAGGCCGCCAAGAAGGACAAGCAGGATCGCCCGACGCCCGCCTGATCCGACGAGGATCTGCCCCTGCGGTGTCCAGTTCGCCGGCGCTCGACGATACGGTGCGGAGTCGGCGGGCGGCTCAAGTTGCGGGCGGCGGCGGCCGATGACCCGTTGCCGTCCATCTCACATCGAGGATCTCTGCCCTGTGCGTCTCCGGTTCACGATTCCACTGCTCTGCTCACTGATCGGCACGGCCGTCATCGCCCTCGGATCGGGCGTACCCGTAGCCGCTGCTCAGTACAGCGTCTCGCCGGACATGCCGGTGCACATCGGCATCGATGCGATCGGAGGCAACAGCCAACCTGGCTACGACATCACTCCGTGTCAGCTGGACGGCGGCCCCGGTCCGATCGGATTCAGCGTCAACACCTCTCCCACCAAGGTTCGCGTCGAGATGTACCCGGGCGCGAAGTGCGGCCCGTACAACGGGTGGGAGAACGTCGGCGGCGTGCACATCGAAACGGGATCCAGGGGCACCGATCTCGGAAACATCAACATGCCGGTCGACGGCCAGCGCGGTGCGTTCGCCATCCGCGGCCGCATTCTGTCGAGCTCGCCGATCCGCGACGGCCGACTCCTGATCGACACCTTCCAGATCCCGACGGGATACCCCGAGCCTCCCGCGCCGCTGCAGATCAACAACGTGGGAACCGCATACGGAGCGTTCGCCGCGACCCTGAACCGCGGCACGACATGGAGCGGTGGTGTCGGTTGGCCGGGTCGCTACATCCTCTTCATCACCGACAACGCCTCCGGCAACCAGATCACGGCGACCGTCGACATCGCTCGCGGGGCCGTACCGACGATCGACCTCGATGCGATCTGCTTCGGGTTCGACGTCTGCAACTATCTCGCCGGGGGCCCCGGCGTGACCGCGGGTTCCTTCCATCCGACCCCGCCGACTCGCATCCTCGACACCCGCCGCTGGCTCGGCATCATCGGTCCGGTGCGCAGCGGTGACGGCCGCAACCCGTCACTCGATCCGATCACGCGCCGCAACGAGAAGGACAACCACGAACTGCAGGTCACCGGTCGGTTCGGCGTGCCCGCCAGCGGGGTCTCGGCCGTGCTGCTGAACGTCACGGCACTCGACGCGGACGTGCCCGGTCCCGGCTTCATCTCGATCGTGCCCAAGCCGCCACGTGTCGGCGACATCTTCAACGACCAGGGCAGCTACGGCGCGTATCCAACGACGTCGAACCTCAACCTGGACAACGGGGATCCGGTGCCCAACCTGGTCCTCGCTCGCGTCGGCGCGGGCGGCAAGATCCGAATCTCGAACTTCTCGGGGCCCAAACACGTGATCGCCGACATCGCCGGCTGGTTCGGCACCGGCGGAGCGCACACCGACGGGGCGGGATTCTCGGGCGTTGTGCCCGACCGGCTGATGGACAGCCGCAACGGCATCGGCGGCCCGGCCTCGAAGTTCGCGGCGGGCGAGATCCGCAGTCTGCAGGTCGCCGGCGTCGCCGGCGTTCCGAAGAACGCCGAGAGCGTGGTGGTCAACATCACGTTGACCGGGGCCGACCGCATCGGCTTCATCACCGCCTTCCCCGACGGCCAACCGGTGCCCGACGCGTCGAACGTGAACATCGTGCCCGGTGGTGTCCGCGCCAACACGTCGGTGGTGAAGGTCGCCAGCAACGGGCGCATCAACCTGTTGATGTCCGAGGCCAGCGCCGATGTACTCGTCGACGTGCTGGGGAGCTTCGGTCCCTACGGCGGCCGGGTCACCACGATCACTCCCGAGCGCGTCGTCGACTCCCGCATCGGGCTCGGCACGTCCGCCAGCCCGTGGGGCGAGGGTGAGGTCCGCAACGTCCAAGTAGCCGGACGCGGCAGCGTGCCGACGGGCGCAACGGCGGTGATCGCGAACCTGACCGGGACCAACACGACGTCGTGGGGTTTCCTGTCAGCGTGGCCGGCCGGTGCGCAGCAGCCGACGTCGTCGAACCTCAACTTCCTCGGCGGCCAGACGGTGCCGAACCTGGTGATGCTGAAGCTCGGCGCCGGTGGCCAGCTGTCGATCTCCAACGGCCTCGGCTCCGCTCACGTCCTCCTCGACGTGATGGGCTACGTCAACTGACCCAACTGTCACACCGTGCCGGGCCAAACGTGACAGTTCGGCGGTTGGTTACGGGGTTACGGGGTGCCAGGCACCGGCGTAACCGGGTTGGTTACGGGGTGCCTGGCACCGGCGTAACGTCGGTCGACAGGAAGTCGGTGAGGCGGTCGGCGAAGGCGCTCGCCGAGAAATCGGTCGCTCGCCTGACGGCGGCCCCAGCAAGTTCCTCGCGTTCGGCCTCGTCGTTCGCCAGCTCGACCGTGAGGTCGGCGAGCTCGGCGAGGGTGGTCCAGTGCCGACCGTTGTCGCCGTCGTGCACGATCTCGGCGGGACCGGCGGCGTTGAACACCAGCGGCACGGCACCCGCCGCCATCGCCTCGACGACCGAGATCCCGAAGTGCTCGAAGCGCTCGGGGTGGCGCTCGGCGTCCTCGCCGAGACCGGCGCCGTGCCAGTAGAGCGACGCCTCGCCGAGCAGCCGCTCGACGACAGCACCCGGCGCATTGACGTGCACCTCGACCGGTAGGCCGCGGGCCGCACGCTTGACCTCGAGGGCGTAGTCGCGGTTGGCGCGGTCACATCCGCCGACGATCGCCATGCGCCACCCGGCAAGTCGACCGGATCGCACCAGGCCGCGGAACGTCGCGAGGAGTTCGTGTTGCTTCTTGCTGTGGCCGAACGACGGGTCGAAGAACCGTCCGAGCACCAGGATCAACGGCTGCTTGTCGCCGGGCCTCACGCTGGGGCGCACCGGCGGATACAGCACATCGCTCGGCCGGCCCCACAACCGCTCGACCCACGACGCCGTGAACTTCGAGTTGGACAGGTAGCGGGTGTACGTCGGCACGAATTCGACCCTGGTGACCCGCCGGTCGAACGCCGCCTGCACCTCGGTGAGCCGATGCGGTAGGCGAGGCGCCAACGACAACGCCTTGACACCAGCGACGCCCAGTCGGCTCCGGAGATGGTCGGACCGCGTCGGCACCTCGCCGGGGAAGTGCACGTAGTAGTAGCCGACCGGTGCGTGGTTGATCGCCTTGCTCAGATAGGTGCCGTTGACGAACACGTCGAAGTCGCCGCTCGCCTCACTCGCCTCGGCGTCGTCGACCACGCGAGCGTGAGCGCACGCCGACAGGTCGACACCGAGACGCCGCATCGTGGCGTCGACGTCAGGTTGATGCGGCCCCAGCAGCGTGACGTCGTGATCGCGAGCAAGCACCTGAGCGATGCTGCCGTCCACCTGCTCACCACCGCCGAGCGTCGACCAGTACAGGTCGTACACCCCGACGCGCAGGCGCCGAGCGACCGCGTCGGAGGACGTCACGTCTGCGGCCACTTGACGACCTCCCACCTCATCACCTCGTTGCGGCCGACGGTCCGTCCGGGAGCCCACCGGTCGCGCAGCATCGCGGGCAGCAGTCGCAGATAGCCCATGCACACCTTCCAGCGATGGCCGACCTCGGGGTGGGCCGGGAGCCGCAGGGTGAGCGGGCGCAGCACGTAGTGACGGATCGTCGCAGTGACCGCCCGGCGCACCTCGCCGAGACCTGAACGCCAGGCGAGCGTCGGTGGAGCGTTCTTGGCGAGCATCAGCAACCGGTTGCGCTCCGTGGCGAAGCGGAACAGGGGCGACCCGACACCCGAGGACTGGGCGTGTTGGTGGCGCACGAGCGCCGCCGGCTCGTACACGTAACGCCAGCCTCGCAACTGGCCACGCCAGGACAGATCGGTGTCTTCGTAGTAGATGAAGAAGCGCTCGTCGAACGTGCCCACCTCGTCGAGATAGCTGCGCTTGAGCAGCACCGCTCCCCCGCACCAGGCGAACACGTCGGCGGGCTCGTCGTACTGACCCTCGTCGACCTCCAGAAACCCCCGGTCGCCACCGAAACCACCGGCGAACAGGTTCGAGCCGACATTGTTGATGACGTCGAACGGCTCGGGCGGGATCTTCACGTCGAACCACTCCGGCTCGCGTCCCACCGTGCCGGTCACCTCCTCGATCGCCGATCGGAGCGTGAACTCGCGCGGCTCCAGACAGGACAGCCGCACCGAGATCGTGCTCGGCGCCGTGCCGTCCGAGGCGATTCGGAGTGCGGCGACGGCGCTCGACCAGCGGGCGATCTCCTCGCCGTCCTTCACGGTCGGCGGCTCGGCGCCGTGGAAGCCCTCGTCGAACGCCAGACGATCGTCGACACGTTCGCCGTCGAGACGCACCGCGGACACGCGGACACCGAGCAGCCGGGGCTCACCCTTCAGGAGGTGTGAGGCGGCGGGCACGTCGAACTCGATGCCGTGGAACCGGTCGGCGAACAGCATCTTCGCGGCCACGGCGCCGATGCGCTCGTCCGACTCGGCGACCGGCACCATCGCCCGCAACCAGCCGGGGTCGACGGTGGCGTCGTTGTTCAGCAGCGCCACGTACGCGTGGTCGCCCGCGACACCGATGCCGAAGTTACAGCCGCCGGCGAAGCCGAGGTTGGCGAGCGGTTCCAACACCTTGATCGACCGGTACCGCTCGTCGGAGCCGACCCGTTCGACGACGTCATCAAGCGAACCGTTGTCGACCATGACGAGTTCGAGCCGGTCGCTCGGCCAGTCGGTGGCGAGCAGCGAGTCGAGGCACTCGAGGGTCATGTCGCCGCCGTCGAAGTTCAACACGACGACGCGAACGATCGGCAGATCGGGATTGCTCATGGGTCGGGTGAGGCTACCGGTGGCGCAATGCGACGGATCGTCGACGGGGCCACGGCGTCGACGTCGTCGAGCCACCTCGCCAGCTCCGCAACCCGGTCGACCGGGGACGCGTCGGTCGGCACGACGAGGACGGGGCATGGCCGTTCGGTGGCGCGACGGACCAGTTCTGCAGCCTCGTCGGAGTCGACGATCACCGAGCGAGCCATCTCGAGCGCCTGGAGGTTCGCACCCAGTCGGACCCCCAGCAACGCATCGTCGTGGACCCACAGGTGGCACGGCACGATGCGTGCCATCGCCGACGTCGCGACGTGATCGGGCGCAGCGCCGAGGACGGCGACGATGTGGTCGAAGTCCCAGGGCCGGACGTAGCGGCCGAGCGCTCGCACCGGCCACCGGTCGGCGGCGGAGTGTGTGGGCTCGGGCGAGCCTGCGTTGTCGACCATCGCCGTCACGTCACGAACGCCGGCTCGGAGTCCGGTGACGAGTTGCTCGTTGGTCGCGGCGATCAACGCCGTCGCTTCGTCGACGTGCCCACCGGTCCCATCGAAGACGCCGGCGACCGCCAACCGCTCGGCTGGATGACGGACCCGCTGTGGCCAGCGCGGCCCCATCGTGTCGAGCGCATCGACGGTGGACGTCGCGGCGTTCGACCACGTCCAACGCTCGACGGCGCGCCGGCCAGCGGCGAGCAACACGGAGCGGTGGGCCTCGTCGGTGAGGGCCTTGACGATCGCATCAGCAATCGCCTTCGGGAAGTACGGGTCGAAACACGCCCCGGGTTCGTCGAGCACTTCGGGCAGCGACGACACGTTCGAGGCGATGGCCGCGACGCCACACGCCGCTGCCTCCAGCACGGGAAGGCCGAACCCCTCCTCGAGCGACGGGGTCACGGAGAGCTCGGCGCCCTGCAACACCGCGACGAGTTCGCGGTCGTCGAGGCGCCCTGTGAACACGACGCGATCGGCGATGCCGGCGTCGGTCGCCCACCGCTGCCAGCGGTGGAGCACCGCCGGGGTGTGCGCTCCGGCGATCACGAGATGATGAGCGTCACCGAGCACACGGTCGACCTCGGCCCACGCGTGCATGAGGCCCTGGGTGTTCTTGTGGTCGTCGGCACCTGCGACCGTGACGACATAGCGGCGAACCGACTCGGGCAGGAACCGTCGGCAACGATCGCGAGGGTCGGCCGACGGTGGAGCGAACTTGGCGTCGACACCGGCGCCGATCATCCCGATCCGTTCGATGGGGAACCTCAGCTCGCTCGCTGCCGTCGTCCTGGCGAAGTCGGAGATGGCAAGCAGGGCATCGACGGTGCGCGCCAGCGGTGCCCTGAGAGCGGCCTGCAGACGTGCATTCGGCTCGGCGAGGTAGACGTCGGGGTAACGAAACGGGATCACGTCGTACATCACCGCGGCCACCGGCAGACCGCTGTCGGTGATGCAGCGCGGGATCGGATCGAGCGGGATCGGGTGCAGCATCAGCTGCGTGGCGAGATACCACGTCCCGTCGACGGCATGGTCGCGCACGGCCTGGGGGCTCCAGCGTCGCAGCGTGAGGCCCGGGACGGTGTCGGTGAGCACGTCGGCTTCGGCGTCGGTGCCATACAGCGCAACCACCGGTGCGCCAATGTCTCTCAGCCCGGTGAGCAGGCCGGTGACGTATCGGCCGATCCCACGCTGGCGCGCCGTCGGGTGGTCGACCGGACGGGCGTCGACCAGCAATGTCGACACGCTCAAGGGGCGTCGGATCCGGAGCTCGCCGCCAGCCGTTCGTCGAGGAGTGCGAGCTGTCGCTCGATCACCTGCGTCGCTCCGATCGCCGTGTCCGTGTCGAGCCGCAGCCGCTCCGAATACCCGAGGAACAGCGGCAACGCCTGCTCGGAACCCGAGCGGACGTCGTGGTTGAGCTGGTTCACCGTCTCCTGCAGTTGCGTGACGACATGGTTGATGTTGAGCACCACCTCACGCAGCGCTGCCACGTCAGCACTCAGTGCAGCGACCTGGTCACCGCGAACTCGAGCCATCAATCCCTGGAACGACGCCACGGGCCGATGCTAGCCGTGGCTGCACTCCCCGACGTACGGGCCCCGACGCGCACCGCCCGAGCGATGAGCCAGACGACCGCATGTGGTCGGTTCGCTCATCGCTCGAGTTCGAACGGCAGCGTTCCTGGGCGTCCGTGGCCTGGTTAGCCTTTCGGCCATGTCAGCTGACGCTCCCGTCGCCCCGTCGTCGCTCCGGACCAAGGTGGCCTCCATGCTGCCGGCCGGAGTGAAGGACCTCGTCCGACCGCTCGCCCGCAGGGTGGGGCTGGCGGCGCCGGCCGAGAGCTGGTGGGAGCAGACGGCACCGGTGTGGAAGGAGGCGGAGGGCCGAGAACTCCGTGACCGATGGTGCAACGTGTGCCGATGGAGCGGGTCGGCGTTCCTCGGATCGCCTCACACCGAGTCGGCCAACTGTCCTCGGTGCGGTTCGATCGCCCGCGACCGCTTCCTGCTGTGGTGCTTCACCAGCCGATCGGGCAAGATGCGCGGCGCCCGGGTGATCGAGACGAGCCCCCGACTCGGCATCGAGTACCGCACGTACATGCAGCGCTGGTTCTCGTACCGCACCAGCGACTTCGACCTCAGCGCACACCGTGGCGACATCCAGCTCGATCTGCAGCAGATCGACCTGCCCGACGCATCGGTCGACGTCGTGCTCACTCCCCACGTGCTCGAGCACGTACCCGACACCGACCGGGCCCTGGCGGAGCTGTTCCGGGTGATCGCCCCGGGCGGTCGAATGTATCTCCAGGTGCCGCTGGTCTACGGGAAGACCGCCGCGCCGACGACCCCCGAGTTCCACGCCGACAACACGCCGGTGTTCTGGAATTTCGGCTGGGACCTCACCGACCGTGTCCGGGCGGCCGGCTTCACGACCACCGTGCTCGTCACCGACGAGTACGACAAGGTGCTGCGCGGCGAGCTGTCGGCGCCGGATCCGCACGGCGACGGATTCCACGTCGACACGCTGCTGGAGCACGTCCGAGTCGACGACCTCACGCCGGCCGCGAACGAGGAGCAGGCCCGCCGCATGGGCTTCGAGCCGTGCTACCACTTCGCCACGTGGGAGTGCCTGCGTCCCTGATCACGCGACCGCGCCGGCCAACACCACGTTTGCGCGACAGAACGGGTGGCACGGGCCACCCGAATTCGTACGCAGACGTGTTGGTCAGCGGCCGAGGACTCGACGGCGCACGCACATCTTGATCATGTCGAGGCCGAGCCAGAACGCCTTGAGCTTGTCGCCGGTGACCGAGCTCTCGCCGACTCGGGGCTGGTACTTCACCGGCACCTGCACCATCGGCAGGCGCTGTTCGACGGTGAGCAGCATCATCTCGTAGCCGAACGCCGAGCCGTTCGAACGGAACTCGGGCCGGAGCCGGTCGATCGCATCGCGTGTGAGCACCCGGTAGGTGCAACCGACGTCGGACAGGTACACCGTGTTGAAGAGCAACTCGGTGAGCTTGGCGACGGCCCAGTTGCCCCACTTGAGGAACAGGCCCATGTTCGCTCCGCTGAGGATGAAGATCCGTACGGTGCGAGACCCGAACACGACGTCGACGTCGGCGGTGAAGGGCAGGAGCTTCAAGATGTCGTCTGGATCGAAGGTGCCGTCGGGTTCGCAGATGCAGACCATGTCGGCCTCGAGGGTCTCGGCGATGCCCCTCTGGATGGCGGCGCCGTACCCCTGCACGGGCTCGACGATCACCCGTGCCGACGTTCCCTCGACCTCGCCCTGGGTGTCGGGGTGGGCGTTGTTGTCGATGACGACGATGTCGTCGACGATGCCGAGGGCTTCGAACCCGCGGATGCACTCGGCGATGCTCTCGGCCTCGTTGTAGGTCGGCAGTACCACCGCCAGCGTGCGTCCCTTCCACATGGGCGGTCAGTCTGCCAGCTCAGCCCGTGGGCGACACGACGGATGCCGTCTCGTCGGACGCAGCCAAGGGCAGGTAGACGACACGGTCGCCGACCACGATGCGCTCGTAGCGGTCAGCCGGCATCAGGAGATACGCCTGATCCTCGTCGTTGACCATGAAGATGACGGCGACGTTCTCGTAGGGGGTTGCACCGACGATTCGCTGGCGGTCCGGGAAGCGGATCGGCCAGAACGGGAAGACGGCGCCGACGATGCGGTTGTCGCCGGCGAAGTCGACGGGGAGCACCGCCCAGTAGCTGCCGTAGATGCGGTCGATACCGCGCTCGTCGAGCAGGTCGACGATCTGATCGAGCTGGGCGTTCGGATCGACACCGCGTCGGTCGAGGAACGGCTGAGCGTTCGGGCGCACGAACCCCGACATCCAGATCGCGGCCACCAGCGTCAGCACGCCGATCACACGCCACGACGGTCGCCACCCGGCGAGCCGGTCGATGCCGGCCGCAAGGGCGATCAGCACGAAGGGGAACGAGATCATGGCGTAACGGCCGTCGTTGGCGTAGATCAGGTTGCGCAGGAGCGCCATGAGGAAGAACACCGAAGCGAGAACGACGAACAGCACGACGCGCCCGCGGGCGGTGGAGTGGCGGGCGATGGTCCACAGCCCGAAGCTGATGGTGGCGAGGAGCGCGACGTAGAGCACCGGTCCCCAGAACTCGTCGTACCAGTCCAAGCTGAAGTTCCGGAGCCCGAACGCTCGCGGGAGCAGGTCGGTGGCGAACGTGCGAAGACGCTCGGTGTAGGTGCCGGGCACCCGCACCGGGGTCTCGAGCGACGGCCAGCCGTTGACGGCGTTCCACAGCAGCAGCGGAAGGCAGCCGAGGATGCCCCCGCCGATCACGCTCAGCCACCCGTCGAGCCGGCGACGGACCGTCCACAGCACGACGGCACCCATCGGCACCATCACGGTGAGGAACATGGGGTGGAGCCAGAAGCCGAACCCGGCGAGCACACCGAACGCGAACAGCAACCGTCGCTCGGGTGCGGGTGCGTCGACGATCATCGTCGCGGCCAAGAAGGCCAGCGAGGTGACCAGCATCCCCGACGCGTAGGCGGGATAGGCGGTGATCGAGAGCACCATCAGCGCTCCGGGCGTGATCCAGCACAGCGCCGCCGCGATCAGCCCGGCGCGATGGCTGACCAACCGTCGCCCGATGATGAACACCGTGACCGCCGTGCCCAGCCACGAAAGGGTGCTGAGCAACTTGAGCGGGACGACGTTCGCGCCATTGAAGAGGTACGTGAACGGCGTGTACAGATACGCCTCGACCGGGAAGGTGTAGACGGTGCCCCCGAGAGCGATCGGGAACTGGCCGCGCAGGATCTCGAAGGTCTCGATTCGCGTGTAGGCCTCGTCGGCGTTGATCACCGCCGCCGGGCTGTCGAACAACCACCAGCGGATGACGACACCGACGAGGAAGACGGCGGCGACCGCCAACCACGTCAACAGGCTGCGTCGTTTTCCTCGGGCGAACGCTCCGCCGATGCGGACCACATCGTCGGCCATCGCGGCTCGTTCCATTTCGACGCCGGCGCGGTCGCCGGTGTCCACGGTGACGACTTCCAGCCCACCGGCGCGTGCACGAGCAGCGTCGGAGGACGACGGTGGCACGTCGGTGAGGAAGGTCACCCGGTGACGCGGCGCACCCTCCGCAGCGGCCAGCGCCCGCTCGAACGCTGCCGTTAGGTCTGCGACGCTCGACTCGTCGGACCATGCGATGAAGAGCGTCGTCGTACCGGCCAGTCGGTCACGGGCGGCGAGCGACTCCGAGTGGCCGGTTGGCCGATCGGGTCGATCGGTCAGGTGAGCCTGCCATTGCCGCTTGAATCGGGCGTGGGTCGCTTGGCCCAGCGTCGCGTCCCTCGTGCCGGTTCCCTGGCCACACCGGTGCACCACCGGGACGTCGGCCACGAGGCGGGTCCGTCGGCCGGCCGCCTCCACACGCAGCGCATAGTCGGCGTCCTCGAAGTAGGCGGGGTGATAGCGCCGGTCGAATCCCCCCAACTCGATGTGGTCCGCACGACGGACCACCCAGCAGGCCGCCGAGGCGTAGTCGACGTCGCGGCTGAAGACGTTCGTGCGATCGCCTGCCATCACGCCAGGGCCACCGACCGGTGCGGTGAACGTGTCGGCGAAGATCAGCTGTCCGGCTTCCTGCAACGAACCGTCCTCGTTCGTGAACACCGGAGCGGCGATCCCGACGGCGGGATCGTCCAACGCGGCGATCAAGGGTTCGAGCCAACCCGGCCCCACGATCACGTCCGCGTTGAGGAAGCACAGATAGTCGCCGCGGGCCTGCTCGACGCCGTACTCGTTACCGCCGGCGAATCCGAGATTGTCGTCGACCGCGAAGAGCCGAATGTCGGATCGATCGGCGAGCAGCACGGCGGTTCGAGTCGCCGGATCCGGCGGCAGGCAATCGACGACGACGACCTCGTGGCTGATCGACGTGTGCCGAGCAACGGCGTCGAGCGCTTCCAGCACGATCGGTCCCGTGCCGTACGTGACCACGATGATCGAGACGACCGGTGCGTCGTTCATCGCGTCCGGAGAACTCACCGACACGCCGATGTCACGATCCGCTCTGGACGACACCCCTTGCGCCGGTGATGGTCCATTCGGCGGGGATACTCACGAGACCGTTGTCGTACGACTTGAACTGGCGCACCTCGAAGCGCACCCGGCGTTCCCAGAAGTCGTACGGGTGCACCTCGGTGCTGTCCATCACGCCGACCGAGAGGTCGTAGACACCTTCCAGCAGCGGGAGACAGGGAATCGCAACCTTCACGCCGGCCGGTCCGTCGATGAGTCCGATCGTGCGACCGTTGCGGCGGGTACTGGTCTCCCAGATCGTGCCCCCGGTGAGGCTGTCGATGCGCACCACCACCACGGTGTCCTGGAGCGGGGTGTGAGCGGTCATGTCGACCTCGATCGTGGCCCGCTCGTTCGTGGTGAGCAGCGCAGCGTCCTTGCCGTCGGCGTCACGCAGCGTCACCCCGACGATCTGCGCCTCGCCGGACCCCCAGCGACTCCCCTGTTCGCCCTCGACCCGCTCGGCCTGGTGGCTGTCGCCCTGGTAGGCGGAGATCACGTCGGCGGCCGGTCCGAGCATGCGGAGCTCACCCTTCTCGATCCAGGCGACGTCCTGGCAGAGTTGTTCCACCTGGCCGAGGCCGTGGCTGACGAACACGATCGTGCGCCCGTCGCGACGGAACTCGTCGATCTTCTCCGCACACCGACGTTGGAAGCTCTCGTCGCCCACCGAGAGGACCTCGTCGATCAGCAGCACATCCGGTTCGACGTGCGCGGCGACGGCGAAGCCGAGACGGACGAACATGCCCGAGGAGTAGTTCTTGACCGGGGTGTCGATGAAGTCGGCGATACCGGCGAACTCGACGATGTCGTCGAAGCGCGCCGTGATCTCCTTCTTCGACAGACCGAGGATCGCCCCGTTCAGATAGACGTTCTCCTGGCCACTCAACTCCGGGTGGAAACCGGCGCCGAGTTCCAGGAGCGCCGACACCCGGCCCTCGATCTCGACGGAGCCCTTCTCGGGCTGGAGGATGCCGGCCATCGTCTTGAGCAGCGTGCTCTTGCCCGAGCCGTTCGAGCCGATGACACCGAACGTCGAGCCGGTCGGCACCCGAAAGTCGATGTTCTTCAGCGCCCAGAACTCCTCGTAGCGGGCGCGCCGCCCCTTGAGGATCGCCGCCTTCAGGTACTGGTTGCGCTCGTGGTAGAGCCGGTAGCTCTTCCAGAGGTCGTTGACGGCGAGGGCGGTGGTCATGGCGCCACGAGTCTTGCCGATGCCCAGGTCAGAACCAACCACCCCGCCACGCGGCACACTCGGTGGCATACCGACGGCGGCGCTCGCTGCGGCGATAACCTCGCTGCGCCCATGCATGCCGTCACCAACGTCTACCGCTCGCGCGATCTGTTGTGGAATCTCACCCTTCGGGAGCTCCGCACCAAGTACCGCCGCTCGTTTCTGGGCTGGGCGTGGTCGATGCTCAACCCGCTGTCGCAGATCGTCATCTACGGCTTCGTGTTCGGCACGCTCCTCGGCGCCCAAGCACCGGAGGGCGTGCCGTCGGGTCTCGACAGTTTCGCGTTCTTCCTCCTGTGCGGGTTGCTCCCGTGGAACTTCTTCTCGCTGATCACGTCGCTCGGCTTGGGCTCGGTCTCCTCGAATGCGGGACTGGTGCGTCGAGTCGCGTTTCCTCGTGAAGTGCTCGTGTTCTCGAACGTGCTCCACGCCTGCGTCCAGTTCTCGATCGAGATGGCACTCCTCCTCGTCTTCCTCCTCATCGCCGGCAGTCCGTTCCTGCCGTGGCTCCCGATGGTGGTGCTCACTTCGGTGCTGCTCGCCGTGTTCGCAACCGGTCTCGCGATGGCGCTCAGCGTGCTCGCGGTGTACTTCCGCGACATGAGCTACCTCTGGGCCATCGTCGTCCAGGTCTGGTTCTGGGCCACACCGATCGTCTACCCGCCGACGCTGCTGGAAACCGAGGCACCGAGTTGGGTGAGCAGCGTGCTCAAGTTCAACCCGATGAACGGATTCGTCGAGGTCTACCGCAGTTGCCTGTACGACGCTGCTGCTCCGGGCTGGCGAACGATGCTCGGCCTCGTGGCGATCTCACTGGTCAGCCTGGTGCTCGGCTGGACGATCTTCCACCGCATGTCCCGACGACTGCCCGAAGAAGTCTGACGGGCGCCGCTCGTCCTCAATCCGTCGATCCGCCCTCGTTCGCCAGGAGCCACCGCCGCTTCCAGCCGGGCAGTTCCTCGCGATCCCAGTTGAGGGTGGTCGGTTCGCCGTGGCTGCGATACCACCGGTCCTCGTCGTCGATGTCCTCCGGACCGAGGTACCACGGCGTGTGCCGAGCAACGTACGGCGCGCCGGTGCGCAGCGCGCTGTCCTCGCGGTGGCGGCGGTCGAGGGGACGATAGAGCGCGAACGTGGTGTCGATGTCGGCCCGATACACACCCGGCTCGATCTCGTCGGTCCAGAACCGGGCCTCCCACGTTCGCACGTCCTCGGCCAGCGGGTATCGGTCGGGGAGGTCGTCGATCCGCAAGCCGAAGCCGACCTTGTCGATCTCCGGATACCGATCGAGCAGGTCACGGAAGTGCTCGATGGCGTCCAAGGGGCAGTGCTCGTCGGGCACCACGTCGGGATCGGTGATCACGAAGTGCCGGCCCGCAGCGATGCGTTGGACCGTTCCCGACAGGAACGGCGACCGGTGGCCGAGATTGTGCCCGAGGCGGACGACCTGATGGCCGGTCGAGTCGAGGTAGTCGAGCAACGGCGGGTACGTCGAGTCGTTGTCGATCAGCCAGATCTCGTCGTGCCCTGCCTGCTCCAGCCACTCGATCAGGCGGCGCAGCGGTGTGAGGCGATCGCGAACGATGATGAACACCGGCGTCGACACCGCAGGCACCCGCTGACCGCGCTGGTCGTCGACCGACTCGGGTGACGACGGCGCGGCGGCCGACCGGCGGCGACCGGCGACCGCCCGCAGCGGTCTGGTGAGGCGCCAGCTCAGCGTCGAGCGGACGGCGTCGAGCTCGGCCTGGAGATTCTCCGCTTGATGACGCCAGGCCTCGTCGGTCACCTCGCGCCGGACCGCCGCCGAGACCGACGCCTCCATCCATTCCATGACCTCGAGCACCCGTTGACGCAAGCGCTCGTTCTCCCCTTCGAGCCGGTCGACGAGCGCGCGAACCTGATCAGGTTCGTCGTGCCCGGACGTCTCGGGCGCCGTCACGGCTCGGTTTCCACGATCTTCGACGTGGCCGACGACGGTCGCTGTCCTGCCAGGCGTAACGCAGTCAGCAGTCCAACGCCGGCGACGAACGTCGCACCGAAGTACAGCATCACGGCGACGACGTTCGGCATCATCGGCGGGCTCCATTCCGCGTCGACGACGAAGTTCCACGACCCACTCCGACCGACTGCGTACCGACGAAGGTTCTGCAGGCCGGCGATCAGATGGATCACGGCCCACACGGCCAACACCAAGCGCGTCGCCCTCCGGTCGAAGCGAACGCCGGTGTCACCCCCAGCCGCGGCGGCGCCCGCCACGACCGCCATCCCGACCCAGATGGGCAGCAGGTAGCGGCCTTGGAGGTAGGGAAAGCGGATCATGCCGATCACGACCGGCGACACGAGCAGACCGACGAGACCCAGCGACGTTGCCAGCGCGAGTCGACGATGGTCGGACACGGTGCCCAACAGCACCACGAAGCCGACCACGACGAGAGCGACCCAGAAGGCTTCCTCCCCGATCGGCGAGTCCAACCACCCCAGGACCCCGACCACCTGCGACAGGTAGCCACGAAGAAACCGTGCCGCTTCCCACCACGACGTGCCGGCATCATTTCGCCAATTCTCGACGAACCGAGCGATCGTCGGGCGTGCCCACACGAGAGCGACCGCTGCCAGCGCCGTCACGACGCCGATCACCACCTGGGTCGATCGTGTGGTCCGTCGGGACCAGAGACGCCTGACCTCCGGACCCCACAAGGGAGCGAGGACGGCCGTCAGCACACCCAGCCAGAGCAGCCCGTCGCGTCGGCTGAGCGCCAGGCCGAAGGCGCCGACGGCGATCGCCGCGATCACCTCCCGGCCGGTCCATCGGCTCTCGAACACGGAGATCGCGCCGACGACCAGGAGCAACGCCGACGCGACCGCCATCCCGGAGGGGTTCACGGTCGCAACGCTGAACATGCCCATCGGAGTGACGGCGATCGCGACTCCGGTCAACGGCCACGGGCCAGAGCCGGGACGAGTGGCCAGCGCTGCGGCCCAGGCGACGAGCGCGACGATCACGACCGCCATCCAGATGCGCATGAGGTAGGCGCCGGCGAGGCCGGAGGAGAACAGCGCCGGCACGGCTGCGATCACGTGATACAGCGGTGGGTATCCCTCGGTCGGACCGATCCGTTGAGTGCCGTCCGGACCCCACGTCAGATCCTGACAGGCGGCGGTCACCTCGGGCTGGAATCGGAAACACTCGACGGAGTCGATCGGCAGCCCGTCGGAGGTGAAGGGATTCGTGAAATCGCCCGCGGCGATGCTCTGTGCCCGCAGGATGTGGACCGTTTCGTCGGGCGACGCCAACATCGGATTCACCAGCGACCACGTCACCGCCAACGGGATCAACGTCGCGAAGAGCACCAGCCAGCGGCGTCGCAATGTGGCGTCGACACGCTCCTCGAGGTCGTGGGATGCGGGGACCGTCTCCGTCAAAGGGGTTCCGGCCGACACGGCCGAGCATCGTAGCTGCACCGTCTGCGTGACACGGTTCGTCTCGACGATCGCCGAGGCCCCCGGGCGGCGGACTTGACCGATCGCCGGACCCGCTACCGGTACGCTGACGCCGGTGCCCACAGCGACTCGCGCTCCGAACGCGGCGACGCCGCGGCCGTTTCCTCCGGCGGTCGAGCGCGCCGTTGCGACCGTGAGCGGACCGATGTCCTGGCTGTGGGACAAGGGGTTCCGCTTCCTGGTCGTGCTCGACGCCATCGCCCTGTATTCGCTGATGGTGATCATCAGCTTCGTCCGCTTCGGCTTCAGCTTCGACTGGGACACCTACCCGCTCTCCAGGTATTTCGTCGGGTTCGCGATCGCCACCGTCATCCACCTGACGGTCAACTACTTCACCGGCCTCTACGAGCGTGAACCCCGGCTCGGTGTACGCCCCTGGCTCCCGCGGGCGCTTCTCGCCACCGGGATCGGCGTGGCGGTCCAGGGTCTTGCGTTCGTCGCACTCGACCGTTACCTGATGCCGCGACTCAACCTGGCGATCTTCTTGACGCTCGCATCGTTCGTCCTCGTCGCCAACCGACATGTGAGCCGGGCACTGGCTCGACGCCGCCAGGGCGCACCGCGCGTCGTGCTCGTGGGCGAGCCGCAGTCGGTCGATCTCGCTGCGCAACATCTCGCCGAGACCGACCGCGACGCCATCGTGGTCGCTCGGGTCCGGTCGCCGCATCTGCTGACCGACGCCGTGGTCGACAACGAGGCGAGCGACGTCCTGCTCATGGACGTGACCGCGTTCGGTTCGGTGTACCCCGAGCCGCTCAACTCGCTCGACTCGGCCGGGGTCGGCTTCCTGCAACGGGTCTCGGCACGCGAGACCCTGCTCGGGCTGAAGACGGTACGTCAGGTGGGCGGGATGCCGTTCGTACCGCTGCGTCTGCACACCGTCCCCGGGTACAAGGTGCGGCTGAAGCGTCTCTTCGACCTCGTCGTGGTGCTCGCGTTCGCGCCGCTCTGGGTACCGCTGCTCGCGTTCCTGGCGCTGTACGTGCTCGTGGCGGCCGGCCGCCCTGTGTTCTATCGACAGTCGCGCGTGGGACGCGACGGTGTGGCCTTCATGTGCGACAAGTTCCGGACGATGGTGCCCGAAGCGGAGTCGGACGGGCTCGCCCGACTCTCGACGAAGGACGACGACCGCGTCGTGCCGGCCCTGCGGTGGATGCGCTCGACGCGCGCCGACGAACTTCCGCAGCTGTGGAACGTACTGCGCGGCCAGATGTCGCTCGTCGGGCCGCGTCCGGAGCGACCCGAACTGGTTGCCGAGATCGTCAAGCGTGTGCCCGGCTACGTACGCCGCAACGAACTTCCACCGGGGCTCACGGGCCTCGCGCAGGTCCACGGCCGTTACGGCACCGACCCCGAGTACAAGCTGGGCTACGACCTGCAGTACCTCGTCAACTGGTCGATCGTGATCGACGTCCAGATCCTGTTCCGCACCATCTGGGTCGTCGTGAGCCGGCGTGTCTGACCGGCCCGACGGCACATGCGCCGGGCCCAGGGTGGCCGGACGTCGACGTCGTCATGCCGATCCGCAACGAGGCCGAGCACCTTGCCGCCGCAGTTCGCGCAGTCCGGCGACAGGAGTACCCCGGGAACGTCAGGATCTTCCTCGGTGTCGGGCCCTCGGATGACGGGACCGAGCAGGTCGCAGCCGATCTGGCGGCGACCGACGACGACCTGGTGGTCGTGCCGAATCCGGCCGGCATCACGCCATCCGCACTGAATGTCGCGATCCGGGCCGGGTCCGCGCCCATCGTGGTGCGCGTCGACGGCCACAGCGAACTGTCCGAGGGCTACATCCGACGGGCCGTCGAGACGATGCAGCGCACCGGAGCGGTCAACGTCGGCGGCCTGCAGGTGCCCGTGGCGACCACGCCGTTCGAGGAGGCGGTGGCGGCAGCGACGACGTCGTGGCTGGGCACCGGCGGTGCGTCCTACCGCGTGGGTGGAGCCGAGGGCCCCGTCGACACGGTGTACCTCGGCGTGTTCGATCGGGCGGCGATCGAGGCCGTCGGATTGTTCGACGAGCGGCTGATCCGCAATCAGGACTACGAGCTGAACATCCGGCTCCGTCAGGCCGGGGGCAGCGTGTGGTTCGACCCCGAACTCTCCGTGAGCTACCGACCCCGGGGATCGTGGAAGGCGCTGGCCAAGCAGTACTTCGAGTACGGCCAGTGGAAGGCCGTCGTCATGCGCATGCATCCGGAGTCGGCACGCCTGCGCCAGCTGGTCCCGCCGGTGGCGGTGGTTGGCGTGGTCGCCGGGCTAGTCGCCGGGCGGAATCACCGCGTTGCGCTCATCGCGCCGGCGGCATACGTCGCTGCTGTCGGCTCGATCACCACCCGGGGGCGTGGCTGCGGTGCGGCTGCGGCGGTCGCATGCATTCAAGTCGCCTGGTCGGCGGGGCTGGTGTCGTCACTGATCGCCAGTACAGCGTCCCATCGAACGAATGTGTCCCCGCCAAGTCCGGAGCGCACCTTTGACTGACGGATCTCTCCGAACACCCTCGCGGACGAAGACGATGTTGTACTGATAACGCGACTGACGATCACGGGCGACCGGTATCAGTCCGAGCCGTCGCATCTCCCGGACCACATCGGCCCGCAACCACTCCTGGCCCTCCCAGCTCGCGCGCTCTTCGACCTCGATGATCGCAACCTGGGTTTCGGCGAGCACCTTCAACCCACCGCGAACGACCATCGAAGTCGCCCCCTCGACATCCATCCAGATCGCCGTGCGCATTCCGGAGGGCGCTCCGAAGTAGCCGTCGAGCGTGACAGCATCGACGGCGACCCGGGTGTGGCCCGGAGCATAATTGAACCGCTCGAGCAGCGACGCCTGCCCGTCGGCAATCGGCCGCCCATCGGAATTCAAGCGCACCAGGAACTCGACGGCGCCCTCACGATCGGACAACGCCATGTGCTCGTGCCGGACACCGTGTTGACGGAGCTGCTCATGGAAGCGCTCATGGGTGTAGGGATTCGCCTCGAACGCCACGACCTCCGCAATTGAAGGCAGCGCAGCAGCACGAATCGACGCGGCTCCGTCCTTGGCCCCGGCCTCGATGAAGCGCTCGATGTCGAGACATTCGACGAGCTCGAAGAACAGCGTGGTGAGGGCGCTCACGGTCCCGAGCCGCTCAGCCCCGTGCGCCATATCGTAGATCGAAAATCGGCACAGCAGGTCGGACGACGACGGGTTGGTACCGAGAGGCCCGGATAGAGCAATCAGCACTTCGTCAGCGGCGAGACGACCGATCCGCGACGATCGGATGATACGAACGGCCGCCTTTGCGCGACTCGTCATCGTCATCGGAGCAAGAGTACCTCATCGATGCCGGACGGGAGGACCGCGCATCCTTCGAGGAACTGCTCACGCGAAACCGACCACGTGTTGTCGGACGCTCTGGACTGGATGAATCCGAATCGGTCGGCCGAGAACGCACAGGCTCCTATCCGATGGCAAGCCCGGATGAACGCACGGTCCTCACCGAGGGATCGGTCCTCAAATTCCAGCCGGCCGGTCCGCTGGCGGTCGATGACAAGGCTCCCGCCTGCCAACGTCGACGTGTACGTGAACTCGTGGCCCGGGAAGCGGAGCACGTACTCGTCCGTGTTCGACAGGTGCGCGTAGTACGTATGCTTGCCCACGACGCCGGCACCGGCGTACCGATGAGCCCGTAGTGCGTCGGACAGATAGTGGGGCCCATAGCGGTCGTCGTCGTCGAATTTGGCCACGAATCGTGCATCCGTCACCGCCATCGCTGCGTTCAGACAGCTCCCGAGCGTCGCGGACTCAGGACGTCGGAGCACCTGGACCCGGCCGACGTCTCTTCCGATGAGAGCCGCCTGGGACTCGACGTCGATGTCGTCGTACGCCTGGCTGTTGGTGACCACGACGAGTTCGAGGTCGTCGTGATCCTGATTCGCAACGAATCGAAGCAGGTCCGCCAGCCGCTCTGGACGGCTCGTGACGCAGACCACGGCGACGGCGGCAGGAACCGGGTCGATCGCGGCCCGATAGGCATCGTGGCCCTCCGCCGTCGCTCGCTGCCAGTCCGCGACTGGTGAGCGCCGGACATCATCGAAATGGGCCAGAGCCACCCGGGCCGACCCTGCCCGGGTGATCGATCGGCGGAGGTCGGCATAGTGGCGCCAGACCCGGCCTCGCGCAGCATCGATCATCCCGAGCGTTCCCAAGGGGCCTCTACGGGAAAGCATTCCTCGAAGAAGTCGCGGACCATCCGTTCTCGCTCTTCGATCGAACCAGCAACCTGCTCGGTCTCATTGATGCAGAAGGTGTCGAAATCACGGCCGAGACGGACGCGGTCGAGGTGCCAACGTAGTCGCCCGGACTCGACATTGACGTAGTCGGTGTGGATCTCACCGAACACCGCCTTCCCAACAACGACGGCGTAGTGCTGCGCGAACGAGGCCGCAATGCTGAGATCCGTCGGCGACCGGAACCGGCTGTGCGATGTCCGTTTGACCATGTCGGGGAACTCGACCTCGATCTCCTCCATCACGCTCCGGCGCAGCGGGTAGGGCGAGTGGTAGGGCTTGTCGGCGACCACCCGACCAAAACGTTCACGCAGGATCTCTCGACCGCGTCGGGCAGCCGTATCGACTGCCAACGTGTCGTCGTCTTCGACACCCGGAACCCGCGCTCCACCCTGGAAAACCAGCGCAAGCCCGTTCGAGGTGAAGAAGTCATCGGGCCTGAGCGATCGGCCGACGAGCATGTCGTCGTTGAAGTAGATGAAGTGTTCCGCCAGTCCGTCGATGTGATGGAGCGCCGATTCGATGGCATGGGAGTTGAACGTCGGCAGTGCATCAGCAGGAAGGATTCCGCTGTGGTCGACCACCCTGATCCAATCATCTTCGACGAGCCAGTCCGGTACCTGTCCTGCGGTGACGATGTGGATGCGGCGGGCCCACCCACAGAACGCCCACACGGAACGCAGCGAGTACCTCAGTTCGTCACGGCTGCGGTAACGGGCCGGATCGAGCGCCACTTCGTCCACTCGCCGTCCGTGTTCTCGAGCGGTTGCTCGAAATGCCTCCTGCCAGCTCGGGTCGGCACCGTCAACCCAGGTGTAGACGATGTCGATCGGCTCGACCATGCGCGCCAGATCGGAACCGACCGGGAATGCGGAGCGCCCCGGGTACTCGCACCCATCGACCGTCTCGACCGTACGACCGCAATGCTGGTCGAATCGCTCGTGACCGCGGGTGCCGACGAGTTCGAGTTGGCCCGAGGTTCCCATGTCCCAGAACGTCAACTCGGTGGCCTGCTGCTGGCCGACAGCCGCATTGCCCCAGGCCGCTACCTGGTAGATCCTCCACGTGCGTGCCCGTCGGACCGCGCGAGACCGTGCAGCGTCGAGGAGCGCAACCGTGCCAGAACGCGAGCCGTCCTCCCAGTCGAGCAGCCATCCGGGTCCGACCAGGTCAGCCGCCAATGATTCCAGCGCCCGTGATCGGAACCGGAGCTCGATTCCCAGCACGATCGAATCTCGTCGCCGGTCGATGATGAAGGGGTCGACCGCTGCAGCATCGAGCACGGTGACGATGGCCTCGGCGTAGGCCTGGGCAAGATCGGTGAGCGACATCTCGAGCACGCCGCGTGCTTCGACCCGTCGGCTGCCTTGACGTACGAGGGGCCCCCGGGGCGCATCGCCACGCGTGGTCCGGAGCGCTGGTCGGGCTCTTGCAGCACGCTCGTGAGCACCCTCGACGCGACGAAGCCGAGCGACGTCGCGATAGATCCGCAACACCTGCGGGGGCAATCGCCGATCGACGCGATAGCGCTGCACCAGTCCTCGGGCACGGTTCACGCGCGATCGCATCGCCCTGAATGCTAGTAGCGGGGTCCTGTGCGGCCCTCGGACTCGCCACCGGCAGCCACGCAGCGGGTCAGATGACCGGTGGCCGCCCGAGTCGGGTAAGCCGCCACACCGTGCGCCACGAGACAGGCTCATGTGAGATGTTGCCCCGCCAACCAGATGCCCATCCCCGGCGGTAGGCGTCCCGGCATGGACCCTTCGGGGCCCGCATCATTCCCAGGATCAGCCATGAGGCCACGTGGACGACGGCAACGGGCCAGGGAAGAGTTCGTCGGGCGATCCACACCCGGTTGCGACCGGTGAGGAACCATCCGTCGGCGTGGCGGGAGATCTCGGTGCGCGGGTGGAAGACCTCGACGTCGGCGAGGTATCGGATCTTCCACCCAGCGTCGATGAGCCGCCAGCTCAGTTCGATCTCCTCGTGCCCGTAGAAGAGCTCGGCGAAGTAACCGCCGACCTGTTCATACGCCTCACGACGGATCGCGCACGCACCACCAAGGAAGTAGGCCACATCACCGGACTCGGCTGGGTCAGCCCTTCCAGCCCGGGGAACGTGGCGGCGTGAAGTTGCTCCTTCTTCGTCGATCAGACGAAAGGACGCGACGGCGAGGTGAGGGTCGACAGCGAACTCGTGCTCGAGACGAGCCAAATCGCCGCGAAGTTCTGCATCGTCATCAAGGAAGCCCACGAGATCTGCTTCTGAGGCCCGCAATCCCACGTCGCGGCCGGCGGGCACACCGATGTTCGTCGGCAGCCGAACTTCTTGAACTCGGCTCTGAGCGAGCACAACACCGCCGCCGTTGCTGACGACGACCACGTCGCCAGACTCCGTGCCCGCTTTGAGGCTGCACACAGCGGCGGCGAGAGCAATGGGTCGCGTTCCGGTCGTCAGCACCACCCAGTCCATTCGAAATCTGAGGCCGATCAGTGCTCGGCTAGCCGGTCGACTCGTTCTCGAAATCGGCGCATCTGATCGGAAAGCAAGGGGGCCACGTCTTCACCTTGTCTGAACACCGCATCAATGGCCGCTATGGCATCTTCCTCATAGTTGGCCCGCCGCAGGCCGACGACATTCGCTCCCCGTACAGCAGCTGGACTTCCGTATGCCGTCGAAAAGGGAGGAATGTCTCTCGTCACCACGGATCCCATCCCCACCATTGCTCCTGAACCGATGACGCGCCGCTGGTGAACCACAGTCCCGAGACCGATGTTCGCGCCTTCGCCTACGATGGTGTGCCCACCGATCATCACCGAACAGCTGATCGTAGCTCGGTCGCCGATCTCGCCATCGTGTGGCACATGGGCCTTTGTCATGATGTAGCAGTCGTCACCGATCCTCGTGACGCCGGCCCACCCCTGCTGTATCGTCGCGAACTCCCGGATGACGTTGCGGCTGCCGATCTCGACCGGGCCGACGCCTTCGTCGCCCTCCCACGCCGCAGGATGGGATCCGCCACGAGTCTCCCCTGGCGTACCGATGACGACATTCGGACCGATCCAATTGTCATCACCGATTCGGCAGGGACCAAGGATGACCGTATAGGGACCGATCACATTGCGGGAGCCGAGAACTACTCCCTCGCCGATGATCGCCGATTCGTGAATTCTGTTCACAGGTCCAAGCTCCTCGATCGCAGGTGCGGACAGGCTACATGCGCGCCCACCAACGGGGCAGGGGCTCCGACGAGATCCGTGCGGACACCGACTCTGTGGTCATGATGGCGCAGAATTCGGAACAGAAAGGCGCACGTATGACCAGCGGCTTTGTAGCCCCAAGGCACTCGATGCGGACGCATCGTCCACGACGTCATCAGCGCTCGTGCCAGACCAAGCGATCAGCCTACGCACGGGCCTCAAATCGGTCGATAGAGTCCACTGGCTCCGATGATCGCCGAACTGTGCATTCAGCGCAGCACCCCCTTCAGTCGCCATGACCGCTGCCTCCTCTGACCAACCCAACCCGGCGGCCCGGGCCTCGCAGCCCGCGGCCAATTCCAAACATGCACCTGAAATGCTGGCGAAGCTGAAGTACGCGGCGTCGGGTCTTCGGTGCGATGCCACCGGATGAACGGCGAGCTCGGCTGAAGAGCTGGGCACTCAAGCCGAATCTGGGAACGCGTCTACGGCTTTTCCTCTTTCCCACGCCGGGCGCGCTGCGTCAGCTCAACCTACGCGCTGCGGGACGCGCACGTGTACGACCCCATTTCGTCTTTGTTGCGTCGTGGACCGCTGCGCGCGAGCGCAACCTCGACGAAGCGCAACGGATCCTGCGTACGGCTGGCATCCCGTTCACGGCGATTGATGATCCGAGCCCGCTCCGGGGCCAAGTGGGTGTCGCACTACACAACAGGTCTGCAGTGATCGATGCCTTCCAACGCTACGGAGACTACGGCTCCTTCCTCGCCGGCGCCCCATGGACAGACAAGGTCAGAATCGTCAATGGCACTCGGTCGCGATTGAATCGGCTTCAAGCGGCCCGCATGGAGTTCTGCTCGAGTCTGGTGCTCTGCCACTACTCACACGTGGGTCCAGGGTCGCGCACATTCGGTCTCGAGTGCGGGACTGTTATCTCCTTTTGGACGCCCGCGGCCGATGCGGACACAGAGGAGCCGCCCAAGCTGTACGGGTCGGCGCCGAACCGCTGGTCGTCTGTCGTCCCGGCGCCGAGTGACCACTTGGGCGCTGAACGAGAACTGCCGCAAGGCCTTCACGGCAACCGTCACATTGACGATGTGACCTTCCCCGTCGACCTCGTCTGCTTCTGGGTTGACGGGTCCGATCCAGCATGGAACGAGAGGAAGCGCCAGCGACTCAGTGGAGGTCTACCTGACACCTCGGGTGCGGCTATATCGATGGAGGCCAATGAGGAGCGCCTCTACCGCAGCCGCGACGAGCTTCGCTACGCATTGCGGTCGGTCGAGATGTATGCGCCGTTTCTCCGGCACGTCTACCTCGTCACCGACCGGCAAGTTCCCGATTGGTTGGATCCTGCGGCTCCCGGCCTCACCGTGATCGATCACTCCGAGATTTTTCCCCACAGCGCTCTACCGGTCTTCAATTCGAACGCCATCGACACACGGGTTCACCACATCGACGGACTTTCCGAGCATTTTCTTGTCAGCAATGATGACATCATGTTCTTCGGTCCGGTCACGGCCGCCGACTTCTTCAGTCCGAGCGGTGCGGCTCGTCTCTTCCTGTCCACCGCCCGAATCCCGTTCGGCGAAACCACCGACGGCGAGCCCGCAGTCGATTCAGCTGCCAAGAACAATCGACGTCTGATCGAGCTGCAATACGGAGTCACGATCACACAAAAGTTCAAGCACATCATGAGCGCCCAGCGGCGCTCCGTTCGATTTGATGTCGCCAAGACGTTCAGCGAGGCGGTGGACAACACGACTCATCACCCATTTCGCAGCGCCGAGGACATTGCGTTTTCCCATCTCTGTGCATACAGCGGACTCATGACTGGTGAGTCGATAGTCGGCACCCTGCCTTATGACTACGTGAGCCTCGCCGACCCCCGACTCGTCGAACGCCTGGACGCTCTACGACGTCGCCCTGGGAAAGTTCGCGTCCTGTGCCTCAACGACGGCGACACCAGCGCCGTGCATGATGTGCACGGGCGTCCGATCGGCAACATCGTCGTTGACCCGGTCGCTCGCGATGAGAAGGTCGCCGAGTTCCTCGAGACGATGTTCCCGGCCCCTAGCAAATGGGAGCGAGAGACGTCGACGGGCACGGCGCCTCTCGACCGAGCGCTCCCTACGATCGAAAGAAAATAGGTACGAACGTGATTCGGCTCGCAGTTCCATTCATCGGCGACGAGGAAGTCGCAGCGGTCGAGCGCGTCATGCACTCCGGCCAACTCTCCCAGGGTCCTGAAACCGCCGCATTCGAGGAGGAATTCTCGAGCCTCGTCGACGGACGACACTGCATTGGCGTCAACTCCGGCACCAGCGCGCTGCATGTTGCGCTCCTCGCAGCAGGTATCGGCCCCGGCGACGAGGTCATCGTCCCGTCCTTCACGTTCGCAGCGACGGCGAATGCTGTCGCCCTCACTGGCGCTCGACCGGTCTTCGTCGACATCGAGCCCTACTACTTCTGCATCGACCCGCAAGCCGTCGCCGCCGCTGTGACGCCCCGCACTGCAGCAATCATGCCCGTTCATCTCTACGGTCATCCGGCGCAAATGCCTGAAATTCTTGAAATCGCTCAGCGCCACGGGCTGCTCGTCGTCGAAGACAGCGCCCAAGCGCATGGTGCCGCTCTCAACGGGACACCAGCCGGAGCGTTCGGAACACTTGGGGCGTTCAGTTTCTATCCGACGAAGAACATGACCACCGGCGAAGGCGGCATGATCACGACCGCCGACGATGAGCTCGCACGCAAGTGCCGCCTGCTCCGAGCGCAGGGAATGGAGGTCCGGTACCAAAACGAGATGGTCGGCCTGAACGTCCGCATGACCGATATGGCGGCCGCGATCGGGCGGGTTCAGCTCACACGTCTTTCCGCCTGGACCGAGGCGCGCCGAGCAAACGCCTCGGCGTACGACGCACAGCTCAGTAGGGTCACCGTTCCCGCTGTGGCAAATGACGCCCACCACGTCTACCACCAGTACACGATCCGATCGGCCGACCGGGACGGGCTTCTCGCTCGACTCCGCGAACATGAGATCGGATGCGACGTGTACTACCCGACGCCGGTACACGCGCTACCCTCGTTCGGACTCGAGATTGAACTGCCGATCACCGAGATGGTCTCGCAGGAAGTCCTGAGCATTCCGGTACACCCCTTCCTCACCACGGAGGAACGCACGAAGATCATCGAGGTGATCAACCAATGAGCCGTCTTCGAGCCGGTCTCATCGGCATTGGCGCCATGGGCAGGAACCACGCGCGAGTGCTCGCCAGCCTCGATGGTGTCGAGTTCGCCGGCGTGTACGACCCTGCGCTCGATGGCGCCGGCTACGGAGGCGCTCGGGGTCACGCCTCTGCCGAGGCGTTGCTGGCTTCCGGACTCGATTGCTGCGTGATCGCTGCTCCGACCTCGGAACACGAACGGCTTGCGGCGGTCGCTGCAGAGAACGGCGTCTCCGTGCTCGTGGAGAAGCCGCTCGCCCACGACAGTGCGGCCGCCCGCCGGATGCAGCAGCTTTTCGACAGTGCCGGGCTCGTCGGCGTTGTCGGCCACATCGAGCGCTTCAACCCGGCGACGATTGCGCTGCAGGTCAAGATCGAATCGGGCGATCTCGGCGACCTGTACCAACTTGCTACTCGTCGCCAGGGGCCGTTCCCCGAGCGGATTCGAGACGTGGGCGTCGTGATGGATCTGGCGACTCACGACATCGATCTGACACGATGGGTCACCGGCTCCGACTACGACAGCGTGAGTGCATGGACCGCTCACAAGAGCGGCCGACACAACGAGGACCTTGTCATCGGGACGGGTCAGTTGGGGTCCGGCCTGGTGGTGAGCCACCATGTGAACTGGTTGTCGGCGGCAAAGGAGCGTCTCACCGCCGTCACCGGCGAGGGCGGAACGATGGTTGCGGACACGCTCAATGCCGACCTCTACTTCTACGAAAACGCCGTCACGGTCACCGAATGGCAAGCCATGGCGGTCTTCAGGGGGGTCGGCGAGGGCAACATGACGCGTTTTGCGCTCCCGAAGCGCGAGCCCCTCGTCGCCGAATTGGAGGCATTTCGTGATGCGGTGCGCGGGGACCGGGCACCTGCGGTGCCATTCTCGGACGGCGCCGAAGTGGTCAGGATCGCGGAGCTGCTCCTGGAATCTGCACGCACCCGAACGACCATCAGCGTTGCCACGAGCTGAGAAGTGCGTTTCGCGCCCGAGCTAGCGCCTGCGATCCGACCCGCTCGCAACCCCCGGCCATGAATGATCGGGTCGCAGACGCGCACCCATCCAGACTGCCACCTTCGGCTGACGACTGGGGCTACCGTGCACAGCTCGACGGCTTGCGCGCTGTCGCCGTCTATCTGGTTGTCGCGTTCCACGCAGGGTCATGGAGACTCCAAGGCGGCTTCGTCGGCGTCGACCTCTTCTTCGTGCTCTCGGGTTTCCTCGTCACGAACGTCATCCTGACTGATCTGAGCAACGAAGGGCGCCTTCGTCTTCGGCGTTTCTATGCTCGTCGCGTTCGTCGGCTGATTCCGGCCGCGACGATCGCCGTCATCGGCACAGCGATCGGTGCCGTTCTGATCAGTAACCCGCTCGACCGTTCTTCGTGGGCCGGTGATGCGACCGCCTCATCACTTTGGTACGCGAACTGGCACTTCATCAGAGAGGCGAACGACTACTTCCTCTCCGATGACGCCACCAGCCCGTATCAGCATTTCTGGTCGCTCTCCATCGAGGAACAGTTCTACCTGGCATTCCCGGCGTTCCTGATGTTGCTGTGGGTGCTCGTGCGTCGGAACCTCGCTGCGATCACGAGCGTCATCGCAGCGCTACTCGTTGCGGGCGTCGGCGCTCAGGTCTACTGGGCGAGCCGCGATCCCAATCGCGCATACCTTGGAACGGACACGCGGGCGTACCAATTGCTGATCGGTGTGCTTCTGGCCCTCATCATCTGGCGCTGGCCGATACCGCAAGTGTTTCGGCGCATCGCTCCCTGGTCGGCCGCCATGTCGTTGGCAGTATTCGTGATCGTGTCGAGCGAATGGCTGGACGTCAGCGCATCAACTCGCGGCATTGTCGCAGCTGTCGCAGCGACTTGGTGTGTGGCGTCGGTGCAGACCGCTCGAACCGGCGCGGCCATCAGCCTGCTCAGCTGGACTCCGGTGAGATATCTCGGCCAGATCTCGTATGGCACGTACCTGTGGCACTGGCCCGTTGTCGTCCTGACAGTTCAACTCGTCGACATCAGCCCTGCCGCGCTCTTCATCGTCGCTGCTGTCGCTGGATCGTCGTTGGCAGCGTTGAGTCATGAACTCGTGGAAAGACCGTTGCGGCGATCCGCTTGGCTCAACCCCCGACCGTTCGTGGCGATTGCAGGCGGGGTTGCGCTTGCCGCAGTGGCGGGACTGGTCGTTGCGCCGAATCTGCTGGGCTCGGACCGCAAGCCATCGATCGTTCCCCGATCGTCACCGAACTCCGTTGGCGCCGATTCGAACGCGCAGGAGGTTCCTGAGAACATCGACTGGAAGGCAGCTCAACTCGCGCCACCCGGTGCACCCAGTTGTGAGCGGGTCGACGCAATCGATTGCGTTGTGACAGCCGGGAGCAGCGGCACCATGCTTCTGATCGGCGACAGCCACGCCCGCATGATGATGCCGACGTTCCAGTACATCGCCGAACAGCGCGACCTCGAACTGGCGGTTGCGTACTCGACGTCGTGTCCCTGGATGAATACAGCGATACCGAGGGGCGAAACCGTTGGGAAGCAGCGGTGTATCGATGTGCGAGAACAGCTCTACGACGGGCAGCTCGAGAGGCTGGATCCTGACATCGTGATCGTGATCGAGTATCCGTACTCGCTCTACCCCGACGGGCTGACATCCACCGATCCCCGATTCGCCGGCATACCGATGCCAGCGATCCTGGAACAGATGGTCGACGACTCCTTTCGAGAGCTGGCCGCCGACGGACGGAGGGTCGTCGCCATCGAACCGATCCCCATCTTCGAGTCGGACCCGCTGACCTGCCTGTCGGGCGCAACGACGTCCGATCAGTGCACCTTCCCTCCCTTGCTTTCCTCGTTGGAGGAACAGCTCTATCGAGGCGCCGCTGAGGGCGGGGAGATCGCTGCGAGCATCGATCTGGATGGTCTTGCGTGCCCACGATTACCAATCTGCGACCCGCTGCAGCGGGGCTATCCTGTCTGGAGGGACAGCAACCATTTCACAACGGATTTCGCGGCGACTCTAGGACCTTCCGTCAACGAATACCTGACCCAGTCCGGTGTCTTCGATGACCTCGCGGGCGAAGACTGACGACCTTCCCAAGGCTAGGCGCAGACTTCTCAGTCAGTCGTTGCCTGGACGTCCCGTGGGTATGCACCGAGTACTTAAGCCGATGCAGAGTTCACTCCGCCGGATAAATTCTACGATGGTGCCTTTGTGACTCTCGACAACTCAACATCACACCGCGCCGACGGTCTCTTCTCGCTCCATGCTCCAACCTCCTCGGGCGAGTACTTGCGCGAGATGTGGAGCCGACGGGCGTTCGCCGTAGCGATGCCGATGGAACAAGTGCGTTCGACCCACCAGAACACCCTGCTTGGCAATGTGTGGCACCTCGCCAATCCGGTTCTCTCCGTCGCCGTGTACTTCTTGGTCTTCGGCCTTTTCCTGAATGTCAGCCGGGACATCGACAACTATCTTCTCTGGCTCACGGTCGGCGTGTTCGCTTACGGGTTGACATCCCGTTCGGTGCAGTCCGGAGCAACCTCGATCCCTGCGAACCAGGGCCTCATGCGGTCGATGAGATTCCCGAGGGCGCTCCTGCCCGTATCGTCGGTTCTCGCCGACCTCTTGACGTTCGGCTTCCAACTCACAGTCGTGTGTGGGGTTGCCATCGTCACTGGTCAAGGTCTGAGCCGAAATCTGCTCGCTCTGCCCGTAATCATCGCCGTGCACAGCGCGCTCAACCTCGGCGGCGCGTTCATCGCTGCGCGCCTGAACGACAGCTATCGGGACGTCCAACAACTCATACCGTTCTTCTTCAGGCTTCTCATGTACCTCTCTGGCGTGATGTTCCCCGTGCGCCAGTATCTCTACAACGAAGATGCGAACCCCACGATCCAACGAATCATCGGATTGAACCCGATGGTGCAGATACTCGACCTCTACAGGTGGGCATTTCTCGGTACCCCTGTTGACCTTGCACGCATCACTGAAACGCTCGTCATCATCGCTGCGACCCTCATCTTCGGGTTCCGATTCTTCCGAGCCCACGAGCTTGTCTACGGACGAGGGTGATGACTCCGCTCTCGCTCCGCGTGACAGATCTGCATATCGAATATGAGATCTTCGAAGAGCGCCGTGCGGCGCTGAGACAGCGCTTTGCGACCGGCACGGGCGACGGTCGACGCGTCGTCCACGCAGTTCGCGGCGTGTCATTCGACGTCCGAGAAGGCGAGTCCGTAGGCGTCCTCGGATCGAACGGTTCTGGCAAGTCGACGCTGCTGGCGGCGATCGCAGGGCTCTTGACGCCGGCCGCCGGAGAAGTCTTGGTCAACGCCGAACCGCGCCTCATGGGAGTAGGAGCGACGTTGATCCCGGCAGCGTCCGGCGTTCGCAACATCCGCCTCGGATGCTTGGCGCTTGGCATCGAACCCGAAACGATCGACGACCGAATGCAGGAGATCATCGACTTCGTCGACATCGGCGAGGCCATCGATCGCCCCCTGCGCACTTACTCGTCTGGAATGCGAGCCGCGCCTCCACTTCGGAATCGCTACCGCGGTGATCCCGCGGATCCTGCTGATCGACGAAGCGCTCTCCGTAGGTGACAAGCGCTTTCGGCGGAAGTCGTCAGAACGCATCGACAAGATGCTCGAGGGTGCGGGGACATTGCTGCTGGTCAGCCATTCATTGTCAGAATTGAAGGCCCGCTGCACCCGCGGTATCTGGATCGAGAAGGGACTGCTGCGGATGGACGGCCCCATCGACGACGTGATCGAGGCGTACTCCGTCGAGAACTGAGTCCTTACGGAACCAGTTCGCTGACCGCAGCGACAGCTTCCAGCGATGTCGCTTCGACGGCCACCTGACCATTGAGCACCGCTGCAACTCCGTAGAGCCGTGGGGCTGCTGATGCGCCGGTTCCCGTGACGATGATCGGCCGCACCCACACCAACGACTCGCCGACAACCACCGGCGACATCGGACCGAACTGCACCTTCGAGCCGTTCGCGTTGAGGAGCGTGATCGCCTGGGCAACCTCGGGGTCCGCGTCGATCGCACTCTGCGCGACCTGCGGACTCAGCAGCGGTGGCGACAGGTCGCTCGGCGGAGTGACGAGATGGATGGCCCCATCGAGTTCGTGATCGGCGACTGCGAGCGCCGCAAGCTCGTCGCGAGTCGACGTCGGATTGGTCGCCGAACCGGGGCCGAAGGGGCGAGTGGCGCCGAAATTGTCAGGGCTCTGGGCGAGTTCGGTGAACTCGTCCACCGACGGAGCCGGTCCTGTGGTCGGTTCGCCGACCGTCGTGGCCGCCGCCGCACTCACCGCCCAGCGGTCCGTGCCATTGAAGAGGTCCTCCGCTGAGTCGACGTGATACCTGCCGAGCAGTCCGCTCTGCACGGTCCACTGGTCGCTCGGGTAACGCAGGTGCGGGCGCAGCGACGAGGGGATTGCCTCGGCCGGCTCCAGAAGGCCCGGGAAGATCTCCGACCAGGTCTGAAGTATCGGGTCGTCGCCGTCGTCGGTTCGGTACAGGTGCGTTTCGCCTGTCTCGGCATCGACCGTCGCCTTGACCGAGGCTCGAAGGTAGTTGAAGTTTCGGCCGGCCAATTGGCTCCCGGCAGGAAGGCCATTGCCAGTCACGAACTGCGAATACGGGAACGTCGACGACGTGGTGTAGCCATCGACGACCCACACCACTCGGCCGTCGTCGACGACCGGATAGGGGTCGCCATCGAGCTTGAGGAACGGGGCCAGCGTCCCGACCCGCTCTGCGATCGACCTCCGATAGAGCAGCTCGGAGTCGTCGGTGAGTTCGCTGGTGAAGAGCGGCTGTGACTCGCCGACAGCCAGAGCGAGAACGAGACGCTGGGCGAGCGTCGACATCGGGATCCCCTCGCCCTCGAACTCGGTGTCGCCAAGCTGCGCTCGCTGGGTTCCCACGATCACATACCAATTGTTCAATCCCTCGCCGAAATACAGCGGCACGTGACTCGCGCCGAAGGCGTCTGCAAAGATGCCGACGTCCGGGCGCCCGTCCTCGTCGGTCCGGTCGGCCGGGACCACGACGACGCCGTCTCCATGGGTGTACACGAGATGGTCCTGGACCCATCCGGACTCTGGGACATCGGCTCGGCTGGCAGAGCGGGCAGCGACGTACACGGGGACCACCTCGCCGTCGACTTCGTATCGATCGACGTCGGCGTCGACGATGCGCGTGCCGGTCGTGCCGGTGAGGATCTGGAGGGCGGGAGCGATGGTCGACGTGCCGAACAACTGCACCCGCGAGATGTCGGACGCTGCTGCGTCCACCGACGTTGCGGACGGGCGGTAGATCTCGGAGGTCACCTCGTCGATCTCGAATGCCGATTTCGTTGCCTCGAGGTTGTAGTCGATCGACCACAGCTGCCGCTCTGCTTCGGCCGGACGCCACAACGAATCGTTCGGCCACCGCCGGCAGCACGGCCACGACCGCCAGCTGCACCACCGCAGCGACCGCGACCAGCCACGCAAATGGGCGCCACCGATCCGTGCGGGCCCACCACACCGCCGCGAACCCGGCCGCGACCGTCACCAGCGCCGCGATGAGCAGTCCCGGCTTGGTGATGTAGCGCTCCGTGAAACCCGGTCCGTCGAAGGTGCCGACGCGATTGGTGGCGATCGATGGCCGGGCGACGAACACGTCGTAGAGCGCCTGAACGGCCAGGAAGCCCGCCAGCAGCATCGCGACGTGGGCCTTCGCAACGCGCGAGGAGACCCGGCCCTTCGAGAGTCGCAGGGCGCCCGATGCGCCGTGACCGAACAGGGCGACGGCGAGCGCCAGCAGCAGCAGTTGACGCAGGTAGGAACTTGCCGACGTGAGAAACGGAAGCTTGAAGAGGTGATAGCCGAGATCGCCACCGGCCACCGGCGTCTCGACCCCCAGGTCGCCACCCTCTCGGAAGAGCACCCACGACTGCCACTGTGAGGTCGCTGCCACACCGATCGTGATCGTGAAGTAGATCGCGATACCGATCAGCAGCCACCGGTGAGCCGGCCCCATCCGCTCGTGGTAGCGCTCGATGAGCCGGTTCGTCGGCTCTCGTTGCAGCGATCCCAGACGCAGGACGAGCCAAACGGTGCTCCCGAGCACCGCAGCGGTCAACAGCCCGACACCGACGAGCATCTGCAGCTGTGCCAGGAAGCGCACCCGCCAGACATCGGCGTCGGTGACGGAGTCGTACCACCAGCGATCGAGGATCACGGCCGACGCCCACCGGGCGAAAAGCACCAGGAGGACCAGTGCGATAGCGACGCCGACGATCACACGAAACCGCCATCCGCGACGTTCGACGAACGCCACGAGACCGAATCGCGAAACGGGAATTGTCGCAGCCACGGCGGGCCACGCTACGCCGTCAATCCTGCGTCACCGCGTCATCGATCGGTGTCAGACCAGTTCAGAGCTGGGGTGAACATGCGTCGAACGGATCCGGTCGAGCCACCCCAAGAGCACTGCGACCGCTCGCGGATCGTGACGGAGGCGGTGGCCGGCGCCTTCGAACAGGCTCAGCTCGGCGCTTCCGTGGGCGTTGACCAGCTGGCGGGCGTCGGAGACCGGCACGCTGTCGTCCTCCTCGCCGTGCATCACCAGCAGGGGGCGGGGGGCGAACCGTCTGGCCGCTGCAACCGGGCGGAATCGGCGGAACTCGCGGGTCCACTCCTCCACCGACGGCGGGAAGTCCCGGCGGTGGATTGCGCCGATGTCGCGGGCGTGTTCGAGGAAGCGACGGGGGTGATCGGCCCAGTCGTCGAAGTCGGCGCGGGGGCTCAGCAGGCCGGCCGCGGACACCCGCGGGTCGTCGGCGGCCACGCAGATCGCAATCGAACCACCGGTGTTCGTACCGAGCAGCACGACGCCCGTCGGCTCGTGCAGTTCGAGCACGTGCGAGATCGCGTTGCGCAGGTCGTCGACCCAGCCCTGCAGCGAGAAGTCGCCTTGGCTCTCGCCGCACCCGCGGAAGTTGAAGGTCATGGCGACGCAGTTGAGTTCATGCGCCATCCGATCGATGAGCTGTGGGAAGGTGCCACCGGCACGCTGCGCATCGAGCGAGGCAATCGGAAAGCCGTGGCAGAGGATGACAGCCGGTCCCGCCTCGATGTCACCCGAGGGCCGCGCGATGTGGCACGCGAGCGACAAGCCGTTCGAGACGAACCGCTCGTTCATCCCCGGCACGTCACACCACCCGTTTCAGGCCCGGGGCTTGCGCAGCGCGCCGACGAGCACTTGGCGTGGCCAGCGTGTAGCCGCGATTGCGTGCTTCCGGAAGCGTGTCGGGGCAGAAGCTGAGGCCGACGCCGAGTTCGACGAACTCGTTGATGGTGGTCTCGTCGTCCCACGAATCGAGGTCGTAGACCAACTGGGTGCGCTTGTCGCCGAGGTATCGGCTGTGCTCGAACTTGGGGTGGTGCTCCATCGGGACTCCACGGTAGTCCGCACCGCAGCTCAGGGCACCCACCACCCGTTGAGGTCGACGATGAGGTCACCGCCGCCGTCGGTCCACGCGCACGACTCCAGGCCGGAGAGCGGCACGATCGCGCCGTTCGCCGCTGCCTGGCCGACCTTCTGGTTGACCGTCGAGGTGTCACGGCGGGTGATGCAGTCGTACGTGGTGACGTAGCCGGCGACGGTGTGATTCGCTCCGGTCACGTTGACGTAGGCCGCGCCAGGGGTCCGACCGCCGAGCGCTGCCGCACCGATCTGGTACGCCACGGCGGCTCCTGCACCGAGCGTGGCCGACCGACGGGTGTCCAGCACCCGGATCGGAGGAGTCGGTTCGTAGCCGAAGCCCGAGGGTCCGAACGCACCGAGCAGGTCGACGAGCACTTCGGTGGCGGCATCGCTGTAGATGCACACCCGGCCGCCGGTGAGACCGACGATCGTGTTGTTCGGACGGGCTTCGTCGGCCACGTAGTTGATCGTGGAGGTGTTCGGGACGGCGCCGTTGCACGGGAACACCGTGATGAAACCGGGTACCGATGCGTCGACGCCGGTGACGTTCAGGGCAACGGCAGTCGATCCCGCCGGCACGACGCCGCCGAGGTCGACCTCCATCGTTGCTCCGGCCGCCAGGCGTCGCCCGCCGATGGCCGAACGGGTGTCGACCACTCTGGTCGGTCCGATCGGGGTCAGCCGGGACGTTCCGCCGGGACCGAGCCAGCCGGTGAGGTCGATCAGGATGTCGGTTTCGGCAGAGGTCCACACGCACAGCTGTCCCGCATTCGACAACGCAGCGATCGTCGTGTTCGCGACCGTCTGGCCCGCCACGTAGTTCAGCGTCGACGTGTCGGGCACCACGTCCGAGCACGGATACGCGGTCAGGAACCCGGCCGCCGATGCGTCGACCGCAGCGATGGTGAACACCGCCGCCGTTGCGTCGGGCGGAACGGCGGCGTCGCCTGCCACGTCCACCACGATCTGGCGACCGGCACCCACACGACCGAGCGACCCGATCCCGTTGCGCGTGTCGACGAGGCGGATCGGCGTGACCGGCGTCAATGTCGACACGTCCGACGTCATCGGCCGTTCGCCCTGGCCACCGTCCACGGACAATTCGTAGGCGCCGAGCGAACCGTACGTGGAGAACCCCGTCGCCGGCGTCATCCATCCGACCGGATCGACCTCGAGCGTGTAGCGACCAGCGGGAACAACGGCGTTCAGTTCGACGGCCCATCCCGACGAGAGGGCCGGTGAACCCGTCGCCACCGTCGTCCCAGCGGCATCGCGCACGGTGAGACGAGCTGCGAGATTCGACCAGGAGCCCTGGCCAGAAGGAGGACGCAGCGCCGCCGACATCGCTCCAGCGGCGAGGTCGACGGCGAACACGTCTCGGTCGCCGGTGTGCTCGATGTCGCCTCCCGTCACGGACGAGGCGCCGACGATCGTTGCCGACGCCGGCGTGTCGCCGTGATCATCGGATCGGTAACCGGTGCGTGCGGCGATCTCTGCCAGATCGTCCTCGGGCTGGTTGGCGCCCGCATACTCGCCGCGCGACCACTGCGTGACCGTCCGGGAGGGATCGACCGAACGTCCCATGATCGGCGCCCACGATCCGTGACCGTCGTAGTAGCTCCCCGGCGTCCCGACGCCGTCATGGCGAAGACCGAAGGTGTGGCCGGTTTCGTGCGAGACCGCCTCGGCAACGGTCTTCGCCGCAGCGGCGAACGCCGTGCCGGCGAAGACATACGTGGCATGGTCGACGTCTGCGGCGAAAACGTTCACGAGAGCGACGCCCAGCACACCCGCTCCGGCGAAGTTCGACGGGGTGATCACCACCCGCTGGCCGTAGTACTGGTCGGTTTCCGGACGGCGCTGGAGCGCTTCGGCGCCGGGGTCACGAGTCGTCACGTTGACGTCGAACGGCCGGAAGTCCTCGGCGACGCGCTGCCAGATCTCGAAGATGCGAGCCCGCTCGTCGACGGACAGGCCGGGCACGCCATCCGGGTTGTACGCCGCCGACACGATCGTGGCCGGGGCATCGACGGACGCCCAGGCCGGATCGGATGCCGTGTGTCCGTCGAAGTCGAGATAGATCACCCGAGGAGAGCCGGGCCGAGAATCGAGAGCGAACACGTCGGCGGGAGGGGCGGCTGCCCTGAGTGCGTCGCTCGACGGCACGGTGAGCATCGACCGGCGCCAACTCCGCGTAACCGATCAGCCCGTCATTCGTCAGGAAGAGCGACGGGTCGCTGACGAGTTCCTCGACGAGTTCACCGGGCTCGAGGCCGGCGTTCTCTGCGACCTCCTCCAGCGTGTCGGTCTCGGCCAGCTGCGTGACTGCATCGTCTCCGTGGATCACGTCGAGATCGGTCGTTGCCAGGGGAGCACCCTCGGCCTCTGCGGTGGGGTCGTCCGGAGCAGCGAGGACATGCGAGCCACCGACCACCCCCAGGCACACGGCCAATGCGAGGGCCAGCGATCGACGAGTCGAGGCGTTGCGCTCGGGAGGTCTCCGCCAATCCACCCTCCAAAAGTATCTGGCGACGGGCCGTTCCATCCGGCGGTCTGCACTGGCTCGGACGCGACAGTGCCGGAACCGGGGTTCGGTTCCGGCACTGCACGGACTGTTGGGACTGACGCCATCACGACCGGTGTGACGCCGGGGGTCTGACCCCTGGCGTAACGCTTCGGACACCGCGGGGACCAGCTGCGGCGATGGACGGTCAGCGGGGGTTGGCGGAAATTCGCCAGGCGGTCCAGCCTGTCGGCCTAGCGGCCAACCACCTCCAGGGTCCCGTATGAATTGTCTGGCATGTGTTGGACCACCTCCTCTCTCTGGTGCAGCACAGAGTAGAGCGCGTCGAGAATGGCATCCAGTCGGAATTCGACGATCACTCGAACAGGTGGATCATGCGCCCGGGAGTGTCGCCATGCCAACCATCGGAGACGTGCAGAAACGCGGCAGCGTCAGATCGTGTACGACTGGTTTTCGAGAATTCTCGATGCGAGGGAGAGGTCGCCGTCGATCACGACCTGGTCGAGCAGGCCATCGGGTGCTACGCGTCCGGCGCACCGCCTGGTCATCACCCCGACCGGCATCGTGAGCACCACCGTGGCCGGTGCGCTCAGCGCCGGCACCACCGTGGCCCGGTCGCCGACCTCCACGTGGAGTTGGCGCACGACCGCTCCCCCGTCGGTGAGCGCGAACGTCACCGACTCGCCGGCGGTCGCGCCGGCCTTCTTGCCGACGACGAAGCCGAGTGCGGTCGCCATCTCGTCGAGGACCACCTCGACGGCGAGGCCGGTCTCGTGCCCCGGCCGTCCAACAGCGTCACGGATGTCCTGCTCGTGCAGCCAGCAGTCGAAGACGCGGATCTGCATGAACCGTCCGTAGGTGTCCTTGCCGGCAGGAGTGAATGATTCGGCGTTCCACTCCTCCTCGCTCATCGCCTCGAGCATCGCCAGGCGTGCACCGGTCAGTTCTCGGAACCGCGACAGCACCTCGTTCGAGGGCACCGCACGCAGCGACTCGACCCACTGCTCGTTGAACGCACCGATGTCGTTGCGGACGTGCTCGTTCGCGTCACGGTCGATCTCGACGTCCGGTCCCGGCTCGCCGGCGAGCATCGCTTCGGTGCCGACAATGTGCGCCACGTTGTCCTGCACGCTCCAACCGGGCAACGGCGACGGCAGGCGCCACTCGTCGTCGGACAGTTCGCCGAGCAGTTCACCGAGACTGGCCCACACCTCACCGAGCGCGGCGACGGTTCGATCCTTCGGGATGTTCGATGCCATGGACGCATCTTGGCAAAGCGGTCGCCGGACGTTCGCAGCGGGTCGCTCGCAGCGGGTCGCTCGCAGCGGGTCGCTGGCAGCGGGTCAGAGCGCGTCGTCGAGGCCGGCCCGAGGACCGACGGCGCCGATCGCCTCGAAGTACTGCAGGTGGGCTTCGACGACGTTGACGGCATCGACGTCGTCGAGCAGTTCGATGTCGTTGGCCTCCGCGGCGCCGATCAAATAGGCCGTGAGGGTGTCTTCGCTCAGGACGACCGGCTCGGAGATCGACTGCGGCTGGTCCACCACGCGGTCGGGCTGCAGCCCCTGTTCGTGCAGCCAGCGCATGTGGAACACCAGCAGCTGTTCGACCTCTTCGGGCGTCAGCCGCGCCTGGCTCTCGTCGGGCAGGCGGTCGCACACGAAGTCGACGGCCTCGTCGAGCTGGTAGACCGCCCGCGGCGCCACGGCATCGAGGCGGTGGGCCTCACGACCGACGACGGCCGCAGCGATCGCGAACACGAGCAGTGCGGCGACCACTGCGAACACGATCGTGATGCCGTCCATCGCCCGCGAGTCTACGAACTGTCACACCGTGCCGGGCCTGACGTGACAGCTCCTGTCACGCCGTGCCGCGACGTGCAGCCGCGCCCCGCAGTGCGGGACACGGCTCGTCGATGGTCGTCGGCCAGGGCCGGAACGACAGGCTGTCTCTCTCGGCTCGAGACCGAAGGACAGGAGGTGGTCAGATGCCGATGCGCTGGGCGAGCTGCTCGCGGTGGTAGGTGGGATCACCGAAGAGGAGCTCGGAGCTCTTGGCGCGCTTGAAATAGAGGTGCGCCGGGTGCTCCCAGGTGAAGCCGATGCCACCGTGGATCTGGATGTTCTCGGCAGCGGCATGGAAGTACGCCTCCGAGCAGTAGGCCTTGGCGAGCGAGGCGGTCGACGGCAGTTCGTCGTTCATCTCGCTGGCGCACCACATGCCGTAGTACGCCGCCGACTTCGCCGACTCGACCTCGAGCAGCATGTCGGCGCACTTGTGCTTGATCGCCTGGAACGAGCCGATCGGACGACCGAACTGCACACGCACCTTGGCGTAGTCGACGGCCATCTCGAGCACCTTCTGGGCGCCACCGACCTGCTCGGCGGCGAGCGCCACGGCGGCGAGGTCGAGCACGGTCTCGAGCGTGTCCCAGCCCTTGCCCTCTTCGCCGATCAGTTGCGCCGGCGTGTTGTCGAAGTCGAGCTTCGCCTGCTTGCGGGTCTGGTCCATCGTCGACAGGTTGGTCTTGGTGAGGCCGGAGGCGTCGCCGTCGACGGCGAACAGGCTGGTGCCGGCGTCGGTCTTCGCGGCGACGAGGATCAGGCCGGCGGTGTGGCCGTCGAGCACAAACGACTTGGTGCCCGACAGCGTGTAGCCGTCGTCGGTCTTGGTGGCCTGCATCGTGATGCCCGACTCGTCCCACTTGCCCGACGGCTCGACGTAGGCCAGCGTGGCGATCGTCTCGCCCGAGGCGATTCCGGGGAGGTACTTGGCCTTGGCGTCATCGTCGCCCGACTGCAGCAGGGTGTTGGCGGCGAGCACGGCGGTCGAGAAGAACGGGGCGCACAGGAGCGCACGGCCCATTTCCTCGAGCACGATGCCGAGCTCGACGAAGCCGTAGCCGGAGCCACCGAACTCCTCGGGGATCGACAGGCCCTGGAGGCCCATCTGCTCGCCCATCTGGTTCCAGACGGCGGGGTCGAACCCGTTGTCGGTCTCCATCTGCTCCCGCACGGCTTCCTCGGAGCTCTTGTTCTCCAGGAACGACCGGACGGTCTTTCGCAGTTCTTCCTGTTCGTCGGTGAAGGCAAAGTTCATGAGCGAGATCATCGCGGGCTTGCATCCGACGCTGCAACTCTGCTTGTGTACACATGTGACCACATCCGCGAACCGTTCCGCCGGCATCCGCGAACTCCGATCGAGCCTGGCCGAAGCGGTGCGCTGCGCGGAAGCCGGCGAGCGCACGGTGGTGACCGTCGGCGGTCGTCCCGTCGCCCAGCTGGGCCCGCTCGACGCCGACGCCCCCGACCTCGAACGTCTCATCGGCTCCGGCGCCGTCATTCCGCCGCGCCGCACCAGCGCCTGGCGACCACCGGAGCCCGTGCCCGTGTGGGCAGGCGTCCGCATCGACCAGGTCCTGCGAGAGCTGCGCGGCTGATGCCTGGCCACTCCCACTCCGGCGGCGGCCAGAACCACGTTTGCGTGCAATTTCCGGTGGGGCGGTCCACCCAGATCCGTACACAAACGTGGTTGGTGGGGGGAGGTGGACGATGACGGTGGCACTCGACACCAGTGCGCTGTTGGCGCTGGCGGTCGACGGGCCGATGCGGTCGGTCACCCTCGCTGCACTCGCCGACGATCCCGTGTGGGCCGTGTCGGCGATGGCGTTGACCGAGGCACTCCCGGCGATCGACCGGTTGACCGACCAGCCGATCCTGCGCCTCGACCTCGAGGATGCGATCCGCCTGGTGTGGGATCATCTCCACGTCGTCCCCGTCGACCAGCGATGCCTCGACCGTGCGGCGGCATTGTCCCGAACACAGCCGGTGCGCCTGAGCGATGCCATCCACTTCGCGGCAGCGGAACGCATGCCACCGCCCGTCAGATTCGTCACCTTCGACGCCGCCCACATCGGTGTCGCCCTCGGGCTCGGCTTCGACGTCGTCAGTTCGTGACCGCCGACCGTTGCGGTTTGCGGGCCACGAGGAACACCGACAGCGCAATCGGCACCCGCACCCGCGTCTCGATCCAGCGCACCGCCGGCACGATCGATGTGTCCAGAACCGCCACCATTCGCGCGGTCGGCTCGCGGCGGAGCAACCGGCACAGGATGAGCCAACCGAGCCAACCCGGCAGGTTCACATGGCGCCCCTCGACCACCTCGTAGCCGGCCAGGCGGACAGCGCCCTCCAGCTGACGCTTGCGATACCGGCGCCGGCGGCCGAGCTTCGCGTCGAACGGACTGGACAGGAACTCGTACGTCGGGGCCCAGATGCACAACCGGCCGCCGGGCTCGAGCCGTTCGAAGACCTGTTGCAAGAGCGCATGATCGTCCTCGACGCACTCCAGCACGTCGATCATCACCGCCGACCCGAAGAGCCCGTTCGCGTCGACGGCGTCACCGTTCAGCGTGAAGGTACCGCCGGAGGTTCCCTGGCTCGCCTCCAGCATCGGGCCGGCGAGATGTGGCGAACACAGGTCGACGATCCAACTCCGATAGTTCGGCGCGTGGTCGAGCAACGACGCCGCCGTGACCGTGCCCACGCTCGGCGGGCGCCGAAGGCGGGCGGGCGTGGGCACGGACGCGAGACTACCGATCAGCCGAATGGCGGGTATCGGCAGGCTCCACTGCCATCCCTCACCCGGTTCGTGCACAACTTCCGGTGGAACGGCCCACCCGAAACTGCACGCAAACTGCTGACTGTCGTCGCCACTTGGGTTTGTGCGCAACTCTCGGTGGAACGGCCCACCGAGAATTGCCTGCAAACGTGGGGAGCGATGGTTCCGACGCCGCCTCGGATGTCGAATCGAGCCGCTCGTGCCACACTGTCGAGATGGCTGCAACCGACACGCTGCACTGGTCGAATGCCGATGTCGAGGTCCACAAGGTGGTGGTCGGCCCGTACGAGAACAACGTGTTCGTCGTGCGCTGCCGGGCCACTGGCGAAGCGGTGCTGCTCGACGCCGCCAACGAGCACGAGCAACTCCTCGAGCTGTGCCAACGCCTCGGCGTCAAGCGGGTCCTCGAGACCCACGGCCACTGGGACCACATCCAGGCGGTACCGGCGATGCGCGAGGCGGGCTACGAGGTGGCAGTCACCTCCCTCGACGCGCCGAAGCTGAAGGACGTCGGCTACGACGTGTTCATCGACGACGCCGAGGTGATCGAGATCGGACGAATGCGGTTCCACGCGATCCACAATCCCGGCCACACGGTCGGATCGATCTCGTTCCAGCTCGAGGGGACACCGCTACTCTTCACCGGCGACACCCTGTTCCCCGGTGGACCGGGCAACACCAAGGGCGACGACGGCGACTTCGACACGATCATCGAGTCGATCACCACGAAGCTGTTCACCTTCCCCGACGACACGATCGTGCTGCCGGGCCACGGGCTCGACACGACGATCGGCACCGAACGGCCCCACCTGGACGAGTGGATCGAACGTCGATGGTGAGCATCCCCTGATGCGCTACGACGAGCGCCCGGTCGACGACTCCCCGGTCCACACCGCCGATCTGCCGGCGACTCCCACCCGCGACCGCAACATCCCGGCGACGGCGTGGGTCGAGGCGCCCGACAGCCTCCTGGCGCTCGGTGACGACCTGTCCGGTCGGCCTGTTGCCGAGTACAAACGCCGGATCGGTCCGTGGCTGCTGTGGCGGGCCGGTCCGGCCACGGGCGCCGACGCCCGCTACTGGGCTGCCCTCGCCGACCGGCTCGACGAGCCGTTCACCCTGCGTCTGTTCGCGGACGGTTCCGCCGACGGTGTCGGTCCGAGCGGGACCCGCCACGACCGCTTCCGGGCCTGGAAGGAAGACCTCCGCGACTCGGGCTGAGCGACTCGGAACACTCAGTCGCGCAAGGTGTGGACGTCCTCGCTGGTGACCTCACCGGGGTGCTTGCCCATGATGATCATCGCCAGCACCTCGTCCTTGGTGACATCGGACTTGTTGACGGTGCCGACCAGTTTGCCCTGCAGCATCACGCTGATGCGGTCCGCGAGGTCGAACACGTCGTGGATGTCGTGGCTGATCAGGAAGATCCCGATCCCTTCCGACTTGAGCTGCATGACCAGCTCGCGGACCTCGGCGGTCTCGGCGGGTCCGAGCGCCGCAGTGGGCTCGTCCATGATCAGGATCTTGGCGTTGAAGTGCACGGCGCGGGCGATGGCCACCGACTGGCGCTGGCCGCCCGAGAGCGAACTCACGGCGGTGCGGAGGTTCTTGAACCGGGGGTTCAGCCGAGCCATCAGCTTCTGTGTGGACGACAACATCGCGGAGTCGTCGAGGGATCCGAACCGCGTCCGGAGCTCACGTCCCAGGAACACGTTGCCCGCTGCGTCGAGATTGTCGGCCAACGCGAGCTTCTGGTAGATCGCTTCGACTCCGTACGCCCGAGCGTCGCGCGAGTTCTTGATGGTGACCGTCTTGCCATTGATGGAGATCTGTCCGGCGTCGGCCGGGTGGGCGCCGGCCAGCGTGTGGATCAAGGTCGACTTGCCGGCGCCGTTGCCCCCGACCAACGCGACGACTTCGCCGGGAAACAGGTCGATCGTGACGCCGTCGACGGCGTGGACACCCCCGAACGACACGCGGATGTCGCGCATCTCCACGAGGGGCGTCCCCCCCGGCGGCGGTGACGGGTGGTAGGTGGTGGTCGTGTCGGTCATGTCGATTCCTCCCGCTCAGCCCCGTCCGGTCTGGATGACGAGCGCCGCGATGACGAGCCCGACCGCCAGCGAGGCGATGGCGACCCGTCTGCGACCGAGCCGCAACGTCGAGTCGATGGCCACGGCGGTCACGAGCACAACGCCCACGACGATGTCCTGAGACGGGGAGTCGATGTTGAGCAACACCATGCCGGAGCGCAGCGATTGCATGATCACTGCGCCGAGCACCGCGCCGGCGATCGTGCCGACGCCGCCGGCGAACGACGTCCCGCCGATGACCGCAGCAGCGATCACGTCGAGTTCGTTCTGGACACCGAGGTTGGTCACCGCTGCGTTCAGTCGAGCCGTCTGGATTGCGGCACTCAGGCCGACGAGCACACCCATGAGGACGAACGTGAGCATGACGGTCCGGCGGGTGTTGATACCACCCAGCTCGGCGGCCTCGGGATTGCCGCCGTAGGCGTACACGTACCGACCGAAGCGGCGCTGGCGAGCCAGGTATGTCATCACGAGCGTGGCGACGATCAGGATGACGACCGGATACGCCACGCCGGTCGGGTCACCGGTGATCGGCGAGATGTAGTTGTTCGCCACGAGACCGATCGCTGCCAGCACGACTGCACACCCGATCACCCCGAACGCGATGTCCATCCACAGTGGCCTCACCCTGAGGTCGTAGCGCTGGCGGCGACGGCGCGCCAGCCACAACGCGACCACGATCAGGGCGCACCCGATTGCCCCGAACAGCCAGCTCTTCCACTCCCCGAGTGACCCGTCCGGGCCACCACCGAACAGCCGGAACGTCTCGTTGAGCGGGGCCAGGGTCTGGCCCTGCTTGTCGCCGGTGCGGAAGATCATGCCGCGCCAGACCAGGAATCCACCGAGCGTGACGATGAACGCGGGAACACCGCCGTAAGCGATGATGAAGCCCTGGATCGCGCCGACCAGCGCACCGAGGCTGATGCCGACGGCGAGTGCGATCGCCCAGATCCAGGAGCTGTCCCCGACGCTCCCGAGGTCGATCTTGACGTTGAAGAAGGCGATGACACCGTCGGTCTGGACGAGCGCCATCGAATAGCCGAGGAAGCCGAGCAGCGAGCCCACCGACAGGTCGATGTTCCTCGACACGATGATCAGCACCATGCCGGTCGCCATGATCGCAATCGAGGTGCTCTGCACCGAGAGGTTCCACAGGTTGCGGGAGGTGAGGAAGTCACCGCCCGAGAGGATGTTGAACGCAATCCAGATGACGACGACCGCCGTGATCATCCCGAACAGTCGGGTGTCGACTTCGGCAAGACTCAAGCGCCATGACGGCGACGCCGGTACCGGGGTTGCTGTCGGTGCGGTGACCGCGGGCGGCGGCGCCGCGTCCGGCCCTCCGGGCACTTCGGTGTTCGCATCAACCATCTGCAGTCCCCCTCATCATGCGATCCCCCTTTGTACACCACACGTGCCCCTCACCCGTGAGTTCACGGATGAGGGGCACGTTCGGTTCACTCTTGCAAGTCGTGGTCAGTGGGTGTCATTCCACCCAGCGGTCACGGACAGGCGTCCACCGAACCGGCGTCGACACCTGCGCACAGGTCGTCGGTGCTGATCCATCCTGCATCGACGACCACGCTGAGGTTGTCCTGCGTGATGGGGATCGGCTCCAGGAAGATGGCGCTGACGTCATTGCCACCCGGTGTCGTGAACGTGTCCGCACCGGACACGGCCGATGGGTCGGGGTTGCCGCACAAGGCGATGGCAGCTTCACCAGCGGCCGTGCCGAGCTCGCGGGCGTCCTTCCAGACATCCACGGTCTGCGTGCCGAGCGCCACCCGGTTCAGGGCCGACAGCTCGCCGTCCTGACCGGACACGGGCACCTGGCCGGCGAGGCCCTGTGCTTCGAGTGCCGCAATGGCGCCACCGGCCATGCCGTCGTTCTGGACGAGGGCCACCTGGATGTCGTTGTTCTCGGCACTCAGGAACTGCTCCATCTCGGTCTGGGCGTTGGCCGGATCCCAGTTGTCGGTGTAGGTCTCGCCCACGATGGTGATGTCGCCGGCGGCGACGGCGTCACCGATGACCTTCTCGGCGCCTGCGCGCAGGAAGTCGGCATTGGCGTCGGCCGAGTTGCCCTTGATGATCACCCAGTTACCCGTGGGCTGGATGTCGAAGAGCGCCTGGGCCTGCATCTCGCCGACCAACTGGTTGTCGAAGGTCATGTACAGGACATCGGGATCTTCGATCAATCGGTCATAGGCGATGACGGGCACGTCCTGGGAGAGCGCGTCCTGGACGGCCGGGATCACGGCCGTGCCGTCCTGGGCGAGGACCACGAGGACGTCGGCGCCCTGCGAGATCAAGTTCTCCATGTTGCTCGCCTGGGTCTCGGCGGACGACTTGGCGTCGTTGGAGACGTAGCTGCCGCCGCCGGCCTCGATCGCTGCCTTGAGGGCGGGCTCGTCCCACTTTGCCCAACGCTCTTCCTGATAGTTGTTCCAGGACACGCCGACGACACAGTCGCCGCCGCCTCCCGCTGCCTCGGTGCCCGCAGGCGCGTCGGAGCCCGCAGGCGCCTCGGTGCCGCTGGACGATGAATCGTCGTCGCTGCCGCAGGCGGCGAGGGCAAGCCCTGCCACGACTGCAACTGACGCTACGCGTCGGATTCTCATTCTGTTCTCTCCCCTTCAAGTGTGTGAGCACGCCGTCGTGTGAGCAGCGGGCATCGCGAACGTATACCCATCGACCCCTCCGCGAAAGTATCTTTGGTCACTCCGAGCGACGCCGGTCCGGCGTTTCGGCGTGCCGCCGGTTCAGGCGGTCGCCGTGCCGTCGAAGTACCGCTGCGCCAACGCCCACGCGTCGAGCCCCACCTGGGCACCGATCTTGCGGCCCTCCACGTCGTCCTCGGCGATGTGGATGCCCCCGTAGAGACGCGAGATTCCCGCCTGATCGGAGGCGTCGAAGTAGGTGGCCCACTGCAGGTGGACGTCGGCGGTCGGGCCCTCCTCGTGGAGCAACGTCCCCTGCTCGACCGTCCATTCGGACAGCCCGCCCGGGAAGAACTCGCTCCCCGTGATCGAGGCGAGCACCTCAGCGCCGGCGCGGCTGAACGTGCTGTGCCCGGACACGTAGCCCGCGAATGACGGGGTCACGAAGGTGGGTCGCTGATACGGGACCCATTCGACGGCGCGGATCCATCCGACGCCGCTCGTCTCGGTCTCGGGATCGTCGGGGCTCCCCCTCCACGCATACACCGCCACCTCGCCGACGTGGTCGGCCAACGATTCGTGCCGCTCGCCCGGCGCACTGCTCTCGTCGGTGACCACTTCGATGAGCCCAGGCTCGAGCGGCAGTCCGTCGGGATCGTACGATGGACCGGACGGATCACTCGACTGACCCAGGCCACCCATGTAGCGGATCATCGAGATCGGCCGCACCGAGTCGTAGTACGCCTTCAACCCCCAACCCGCGATCGCCGCGTCGTGCAGGGCACCGTTGATCGCGAAGTAGGTCTTGACGTCCCACTCGAGCGGATCCAACGCCGGGCCGGCGCCGCCCAACCGGCGCTCGAAGCCAGGCGTGTCGGCCACGCTGTTCGCCAGCAGATTCCAGTGACCGGGCGGGGTCTCCGACGTCGGGCCATCTGCCCAGTACTCGGCGATCGCGCGGTAGAAGTCGGCGGCCTTCGTGACGTTGGGTGCGTACGGCTCGCCCGTCACCGGGTTGCGGGCGTTTCCGTTGCCGTCGTTCGTGCCGAGGGTGTTGTTCCCGTACGAGGCGGGGCCGACGTCGATCTCCACGCCGTCGGCGGCATCGAGCATCGAGCTGTCACGGAGCACGTCGACCGCAGCCTGCTTGTAGTCCGCATCGGTGGCACGATCGCCGAGACGCGGCGGCGGGCCGGGATCGATCGGCGTGCCGGTCGGCGAATCCGGCAGTGCGAACGGCGTCACGAATCCCCAATGCGGGCCGATGTAGACCTGCTCACTCCCGGGAATCGGCAGGCCGTTCTGCGACAGCTGGACACCGAGCGACAGCGGTTGCCACGAGTTCGGATCCTCCATCTCCGTGCCGGGATCGGCGACGACCATCGCAGCGTTGGCGGGTCGGTAGGAGCTGTCCTCGTAGCGTTCGTCCTCGAGCGCACCGTCGGTGGCCCCGAACTCGATGATCGCCGCGGCGATCCTGTTGCCGAAGGCGGCGGGATCGTCACCGATGGCCGTGTCGTAGTCGGTCCGGAAACACAGCGACGACATCACGGCGTCGAGTTGCTCGGTGGCGGCGGGGAGGTCCGACACCGTCGCGTACCGCCACAGCAGAATCCGGTACGCGGCGAAGCTCATCGCTGCTTCGCGCGCGGCGTCGACGTCGTCGGCGACGTGCTTCTCGGTGACGAAGTAGCCATCTGCGGTGTCGTCGTAGGCAGCCCACGAGTCCCACATCGCGGCCGACACGTGGAACAGGTTGCGGGCGTGGACCGTGGGAGCGGGCACGACCTGGCGAATCAGTTCCAGCACGGTCTCGTCCCACACCCGCGCCACCGTGTGCCCGTCGGCGATGTCGGGCGTGCACCCGTCGACGACGTAGTCGGCGCCGCCACCGCCGGAGCAGGCGGCGACGGGCACTGCCACCAACGTGAGCGCCACTGCGCCGACCAGACCGCGGAGGCGATGCGGTTGCCTGGCCATGCGGTGCGAGAATCTAGTGCGATGGCCGCATCGGACGTGTTCACCCCGGCAACGCCCGCCGTGGGTCCACCTTCGCGACGGCGGTCACGAACCCGGTGGTGGATCGCGGGGGCGGCGACGATCTCGGCCGTCGCCGCCGGAGCGATCGTTGTGACGACACAGGGGACCGGTCGGTCGGCGACTCCTGCCGCCGGCGACGCTCCGCGCTTCGTCGACGACACCGCGGCGTCCGGCATCGACCACTCCTATACGGGCGGTTTCGACTACTTCGTCGGCGGCGGTGTGGCGGCCTTCGACTGCGACGGCGACCGGTCGACCGATCTGTACTTCGCCGGTGGGAGTTCACCTGCGGGCCTCTACCGCAACAGCAGCGACGTGGGCGGGACGCTGAGCTTCGAGCGAGTCGCCTCCGACGTGACCGACCTGAGCGGCGTCACCGGCGCCTACCCGATCGACATCGACAGCGATGGGCAGCTCGATCTGGCGGTGCTGCGTCACGGGGTCGACGTCGTGCTGCGTGGGCTCGGCGACTGCACCTTCGAGCCGGCGACCGAGCAGTTCGGTCTCGAGCCGGGCGACGACTGGACCACCGCCTTCAGCGCCACCTGGGAGGCCGACGCCGTCCTGCCCACGATCGCCTTCGGCACCTATCTCACCGCGGATCGCGCGACGTGCGGGACCAGCGTGCTCGTGCGCCCGGAGTCGCCGGGAGGTGGCGTCTACGCTGCGCCGACCGCCCTCGACCCGGGATACTGCACCCTGTCGATGCTGTTCAGCGACTGGTCCAGGACCGGCGATCGCGACCTCCGACTCGCCAACGACCGCCACTACTACACCGACGGCAGCGAACAACTCTGGCGCGTGCGGGCGGCCGAAGCACCGCAGCTGTACACCGAGGCCGACGGCTGGCTGCCGCTGCAAGTGTGGGGGATGGGACTCGCCAGCCGGGACCTGACCGACGACGGCTATCCCGAGGTGTTCATCACCAGCCAGGGCGACAACAAGCTCCAGACCCTCGACACCGCACCGGCGACGCCGACATATCGCGACATCGCGCTACGACGAGGGGTCACCGCGCAGCGCCCCTATGCCGGCGGCGACGTGTTGCCGTCGACGGCGTGGCACCCCGAGTTCGAGGACGTCAACAACGACTCGCTCGTCGACCTGTTCGTCTCGAAGGGCAATGTCGAGGGCCAGACCGATCATGCGATGCGTGACCCCGACAACCTGTTGATCGGCCAGCTCGACGGCACGTTCGTGGAAGGTGCGGAGGCGGCCGGCATCGTCGGCTACCAGCGGTCGCGCGGCGCAGCACTCGTCGACCTCAATCTCGACGGACTGCTCGATCTCGTCGTCGTCCATCGCGAGGAGGCCCCGTCGATCTGGCGCAACGTGGGAGCCGGCGACCACGGTCGGGCCGAGCCGATGGGTCACTGGATCGCCGTCGAGCTCGACCAGCCGGCACCCAATGTCGACGCCGTCGGCGCCTGGCTGGAGGTCCGCACCGACGAGCGCACGATCGAACGGGAAGTCACCGTCGGCGGCGGCCACGTTGGTGGCAAGTCCGGCTGGATCCATGTCGGGTTGGGTGCCGCTGACGGTGCGGAGATCCGGGTGACCTGGCCGGACGGCGAGGTCGGCCCGTGGCTCGCGGTCGACGCCGATCGGTTCGTCACGGTGTCGCGAGGCAGCAACGAGGCCGAGCCGTGGGACCCCACCACCGGTTGACGACCGTCGGCTGACGTGTCAGGCGACGTTGGCGCGCATGGCGCCGGCGGGATCGGCCAGCAGTTGACCGAACGCCACCTCGGCGGCGCCGATCGTGACCGCCCGGGAGCCGAGCGCAGCACCGACGACCACCACCTCTCGGCGAGCGGCGCGGTAGCGCCGTCGCGCCAGTTCCTCATCGAGGGATTCGCGCACGTCGTCGAGGATCCGGGCGAACAGACCTCCCAGCACGACGGTGTCGAGGTCGAGGACGTTGACCAGTCCGGCGATCCCGACCGCCAACCATCGAGCCTCGACCTGCAAGGCCTCGAGGGCCGCAACGTCACCGCTCGACGCGCGCTCGAGCAGTTGCTCGACACCGAGTCGCCCGCCGTCGGGATCGAGACCGGCTCGGGCGAGCAGGGCACGTTCCCCGACCTCGGTCTCCCAGCACCCGACCGACCCACACGCACAGGGACGGCCGTCGGGGTTGACGGGCATGTGCCCGATCTCGCCGGCGAGACCGGCGTGACCGACCACCGGTTGCCCTGCGATCAGCAGCCCTCCCCCGACGCCGACCTCGCCGGAGACGTACAGCAGATGATCGGAGTGTGCGCCCGCGCCGAGCCGTGATTCAGCCAACGCGCCCAGATCGGCATCGTTGCGCACGACGACGGGGAGTCCGCCGAGCGCCGACTCGAGCAGTTCGGCGAGCGGCACGTCGACCCAGCCGAGGTTGGGCGCCGCCATCACCACACCGTCGCTGGCGCGCACGAGGCCGGGCACCGACGCACCGCAGCCGATGAGCCGCTGGGGCACCTCGCCACGCAGCTTGCGCCGCAGTTCGTCGACGAGCGTCGTGACATCGTTGATCGTCTCGTCGACGGCGACGCGTTCGCGGCGCCGATCGAGACGCACCGAGCCGATCACGGAGCCGTCGAGGCCGACGATGGCCGCACCGATCTCGTCGACGAAGATCTCGACCGCCAGGACACTCACCGACCGCGGGTCGATGCGCACCACCGGCGACGGACGGCCTGGTCGACCGGCCGACTCCGAGCGCTCCTCGGTCACCAGTCCAAGCGCTTCGAGTTCTCCGACCAGGCCGGCGATCGCGCTGCGGGTGAGCCCGGTCGATGCGACGAGTTGGGAACGCGACGACGCCCCGGAGCGACGGAGCCGATCGACGACGAGCGCCAGATTGGAACGCCGCACCTGAGTCGTCCGAATTGCCACCGACATCGCATTGCACTGTAGGCAGAGGTTTGTCATACTTGTCAACAAACATCCGTGACGAGCCATCCCGGTCCGGACCGGATCGACCAGAGGACGTGCCGAGCCATGAACGAACCATTCTTTCCCGACGTCGATCGGATCGCCTACGAGGGCCCCGACTCCGACAACCCGTTCTCGTTCCGGTGGTACGACGCAGACCGCGTCGTCGCCGGCAGGACGATGGCCGACCACCTGCGGTTCGCCGTGTCGTACTGGCACTCGTTCAACTCCGAGGGCATCGACATCTTCGGTTCCGGCACACTCGACCGGCCGTGGCTCGATCCGGCCAGGGACCCGATGGAAGCGGCCAAGGAGAAGATGGAGGTGGCGTTCGAGTTCGTGTCGAAGCTCGGGGCGCCCTTCTACTGCTTCCACGATCGCGACATCGCCCCGGAAGGCTCGACGTTCGCCGAGTCGTCACGGAACTTCGACGAGATGGTCGAGCTCGCTGCCGAGCATCAGGAACGCACCGGCGTGAAGCTGTTGTGGGGCACGGCCAACCTGTTCTCGCACCCCCGCTTCCAGGCGGGCGCCGCCACGAACCCCGACCCCGACCTCTTCCGCTACGCCGCCGCGCAGGTCGCGCACTGCATGAACGCAACCCACCGCCTCGGCGGCGCCAACTACGTGCTGTGGGGCGGGCGCGAGGGATACGAGACACTCCTCAACACCGACATGGCCCGCGAGCTCGACCAGCTCGGCCGCTTCTTCAACCTCGTCGTCGAACACAAGCACGCGATCGGCTTCGACGGGCTGATCCTCATCGAGCCGAAACCGTTCGAGCCGACCAAGCACCAGTACGACTACGACGTGGCCGCGGTGTACGCGTTCCTGCAGAAGTACGGCTTGGAAAACGAGGTCAAGGTCAACATCGAGGTCAACCACGCCACGCTGGCCGGCCACGACTTCGCCCATGAGATCGCTGCCGCCTTCGCTGCGGGGATCTTCGGATCGATCGACGCCAACGCCGGCGACGACCGCCTCGGCTGGGACGTCGACCGCTTCCCGGTGTCGGTCGAACAGATGACCCTTGGCGTGTTGGAGCTGCTCCGCGGCGGAGGCTTCACGTCGGGCGGCATGAACTTCGACGCCAAGCTCCGCCGCCAGTCGAGCGACCGCAACGACCTGTTCCACGCCCACATCGGCGGGATGGACACGATGGCACGAGCACTCCTCGCAGCGGCCGCGATCATCGAGGACGGTGAACTCGACGCCCGTCGAGCCGACCGCTACGCCGGTTGGGAAACCGCGACCGACATCACCGGCGGCGCCACCCTGCAGGAACTCCACGACGCCCAACTGGCGAGCGACAAGGAGCCGACCCGCACCAGCGGCCACCAGGAAGCCCTCGAGAACCTCGTCGCCAAACACATCGAACGCCCCCACTGAACTGTCACACCGTGCCGGGTTACGAGGTGCCTGGCACCGCGTAACCGAGCGACGCGAGGACGGCGGTGCGGCACTGCGCAAACGATGGATCATCGGCGTTGCGTACTCGTCCACGGCGGGCGAGCACGCGGACGGATGCGTCGCTCGAGAGTCCGAGAACCCGGGCAAGTTCCTTCGTGGAAGCAGCTCTGAGTTCGACAGCGAGCATGGTCAGCAACTGGCGGGCCCATGCGGTGCCTGGCGCTGCCTGAAGGAGTGCGGGCGGTGCAATGTCGGTGATCTCGCCCAAGGTCTCCACGAGCTGGTCGAGCGGCACCGTCGCCGCTCGGTGATGGCTGTGGGGGCGGTCCGACGAAAGATCATGTTCGACGAACGCTCGCAACGCTTCGACATCGGTTCCGGCAATCCCGGTCAGGACATCGGTCGTGAGCCAGTCCGGGCGCTCTGCACAGCCGAGGTACACCGGATAGCTCGACCACCGATAGCCGGACAGCGCCTCGCGTGACACCTTGTCGAGCGGATTCCGATGGATGTATCGGGCGACGGTCAACAGCTGCTCGTCCGACTCGATGGCCACCGCCACGAACCGGCCCGTGAAGAGCGGGCCGGTCCGCTGGTGGCGGTCGTTGTACCACCGGGCGTATTCGGACTCGATCCGGTGCATCGCCTCGGAGATTCGACCGAGCGGCGAACGCCCGAGGAGATGGAAGTGGTTGGTCATCTCGACGTTGGCGTGCACCTCGATCTGGCCACGCTCGACCGCGTCGCCGACCAGCGACAGATATCGCCGATGATCGACGTCGTCGCTGAAGATGTCCTGCCGGTCCGAACCCCGGTTCATCAGATGGTGCCACGCACCCTCGAAGTCGCTTCGCTGCGGTCGTCCCATCTACGACACTGTGAACAATCGGTGTAACAGAGTTGACCGGTTACGCGGTGCCTGGCACCGGCGTAACCGATTTCTCCTACGGGGATAGGGGAATTCGGGTCGGGGGTAGGATCAGGGCATGGTCTTCGATCTGGACAGGGTGCGCAAGGAGTTCCCGATCCTCGCCCGCGAGATCGACGGCGCACCGCTCGTGTACCTCGACTCGGGCAACACGTCGCAGAAGCCCCGCAAGGTGATCGATGCGATGACCGAGTTCCTCGAGAACTCGTACGCACCGATCAACCGCAGCTCGTACCGCCTCGCCGGCGAGGCCACCGACGCCTACGAGGGCGCTCGCCGCGCTGTCGCCCGACTGATCAATGCGCCGTCGCCCAACGAGGTGATCTTCACCAAGAACGCCACCGAGTCGATGAACCTGATCTCGCGCTCGTGGGGCGGCGCCCACCTCGGCGAGGGCGACGTCGTCGTGCTCACCCACATGGAGCACCACGCCAACATCGTCCCGTGGCAGATGCTGCGCGACGAACGCGGCATCGAGGTCCGCTGGGTGCCGCTCACCGCCGACGGCCGGCTCGACCTCACCGACCTCGACCAGCTCCTCGACGGCGCCAAGGTGTTCTCGTTCACTGCGATGAGCAACGTGCTCGGCACGCTCCCGCCTGTGGCGCAGCTCTGTGCCGCGGCTCACGACGCCGGTGCACTCGCAGTCGTCGACGCCTGCCAGTACGTCCCGCACAACGCCACCGACGTCCAGGCGTGGGGCGCCGACCTCGTCGCCTTCTCGAGCCACAAGATGTGCGGCCCGTCCGGCATCGGGATGCTGTGGGGACGCATGGAACTCCTCGATGCAATGCCGCCGTTCCTCGGCGGCGGCAACATGATCGACACCGTCACGCTCGACGGCTACACGACCGCTCCGGTTCCGGCGAAGTTCGAGGCGGGCACGCCGCCGATCACCGAGGCGGTCGGGCTGCGTGCCGCGGTCGAGTTCCTCGAGGAGCTCGGGATGGACGAGATCCGCCGGCACGAGATCGACCTCACCCGCTATGCGCTCGACACGCTGAACGACCGCTTCGGCGAGGACATCACGATCTACGGTCCCGACGACGCGGCGGTGCGCGGCGGCGTGCTGAGCTTCGCCTTCCGCGATCTGCACCCTCACGACGTCAGCCAGATCCTCGACGAACGCAACGTCTGCGTGCGCGCCGGTCATCACTGCGCGAAGCCGCTGATGCAGGTGCTCGGCGTGCAGTCGACCACCCGTGCGAGCTTCTATCTGTACAACGGCACCGACGACGTCGACGCCCTGGCCGATGCGCTCGACAGCGCAACCGATATCTTCGGATTCTGATGTCGGGCCTCGAAGACCTCTACCGCGAGATCATTCTCGACCACTACCGCACGCCGCGGAACCGTGGTGAGCTCGAATCGCCGCCCGCCGTCGAGTCACGCGGCCACAACCCGCTCTGCGGCGACGAGATCACCCTGTACCTCCTCGTCGACGGCGAGGGCGACGACGCCGTCGTCAGCGACGTCAAGATCGGTGGCCAGGGCTGCTCGATCTCGCAGTCGTCGGCGTCGATGATGACGCAGGCCGTGATCGGCAAGCCGGTGTCGCAGGCTCGGGCCCTCATCCGCCGCTTCCGTTCGATGATGGGCGTGGAGGATGTCGAGTCGCAACCCGGCGACGACGACATCGACCTCGGCGACCTCGAGGCGTTGCAGGGCGTCGTCAAGTTCCCGGTGCGCATCAAGTGCGCCGTGCTCGGCTGGAACACGCTCGCCGACGCCCTCGACCGCGCCTGACGTAGCGGCTCGATTCCCGGGAGAACGCACCGCCCCGCAACCAGCCGGCTGCGTTCAGTGATCGAGCGGGGTGATCAGGAGATCCTCGATCCGCAGGAAGTCGCCCCATCCGACGAGGAGCTGGTCGACGGAGCCGGCCGGCTGCGGCACGCCGGTCGAGCGATCGATGACTGCAATCGAGTACCCCCAGTCGACGAAACGCGCCAGGTGCTCGTGCGGGCTCCTCGCCGACACTCGGCTCGTCATCTCCTGCGAGAACTCCATCACGAAGGTCGGTCGGTGTCGTTCGATGGTGGCGAGCGCACCGTCGATCACGATCGCTTCAGCCCCTTCGACGTCGATCTTCACGACCGCCACCCTGTCGAGGCCGAGGTCGTCGAGCGCCATCGTCGGCACGATCGTGCCGCGACCCGACCCGGTCGTACCGGCGCCGTCGGCGAGAAATCCGCCGTTCGAGCCGACATGGGTGCCGAAGCTGACGTAGCCGCGCCCGCCGGCCAGCGCCACCGGCACCAGCTCGATGTTGCCGATCGAGTTCGACTCGATGGTGTGGGCGATGAGCCGAGCGTTCTCCGGGTTGGCCTCGACCGCCACGACTCGCCCCCTGTCGCCGACACGCGCCGCCGCGCGAAACGTGTGGAAGCCGACGTTCGCCCCCACGTCGACGAACACATCGCCGTCGCCGAGCAGTCGATCGAGTGTCGACATCACGTGGGGTTCGTACTCGCCCTCCATGATCTGTACCGACACCGAGGCGTCGGCCCGGTCGAGAGCCATCCGGATCCCGTCGACGTCGACCTCGACGAGGTCGTCGACGGACCACCGGATGGTGACCGGTGACTCGCTGGTCTGCTGGTCGAGGACGCCGAGCGCGATGCGCGCCGCGGCGAGCGATGGTGGGGCGCCGTCGACCGCCTGTCGGACTCGGTCGCGCTGCTGCGGATCGAGCCCAGCGGGAAACAGCAGGGCGAGCACGGCACCCCACTCGTCACGTTCGGCGTCGGCGGAACGGCGCCGGAACACGATCAGGTCCTCGCCAATTCGACGACGACACCACCGCTGGCCGACACCAACTGCTGGGGCGTCAGTGAGAACACGTCGTGCCAGGTACCGGCCGCTGCCCACACCTCGTCGTACTGCAGCAGATCTGGGTCGACGAACACGCGCAGTTCGCTGTCGTGGCCGAACGGCGGCACCCCGCCGATCGGGAAGCCGGTTGCAGCCCGCACCGCATCGGCGTCGACCCGGCTGCAGGTGACGCCACCGGCGGCGATCGCCAGCTTGGCCTCGTCGAGCTGGTTCGATCCGCTCACGTACGCGAGCACCACCTCACCATCGACGGCGAAGATCAGGCTCTTGACGATCTGGCCGACGTCGCAACCGATGGCATTGGCGGCGTCGATCGCCGTCTTGGTGCCGTCGGGAAACCGGACCGGTTGCACGTCGAGCCCGATCTCCGCGCCCGCCTCGACGACTCGTGTCACGTTGCGATGTGGTGTGTCAGTCATCCGCCCTGAAGTTAGCGGCGATCACATCATGCCGAGTTCGAGCCGCGCCACGTCGGATAGACGTGATGCGTCCCACGGCGGGTCGAAGACCAGCTTGACCTCGACCTCTTCGACACCGTTCAGTGCGGCGACGGCGTCGTGCAGATCCTGGCGCAGGATGTCGCCCATCCCGCAGAACGGGGCGGTCACCGACATGTCGACCTCGACGCGCCAGCCGCCGCTCGGCAGCTGTTCGGCGTCGACCCGGTACACGAGGCCAAGTTCGACGATGTCGACGGGGATCTCGGGGTCGTAGACCGTCGTGGCTGCGTCCCACACCTGGCCGATGCTGAACGGGGCGTCGCTCGGCGCGTCGCCCGCGTCGCTCTCGCGTGCCTCGACGAACCCGAACTCGACGGCGTCCTTGCGGCCGATCCGCGCCATCTCGCCGTCGCGCGTCTTCACCGTGGCCGTTCCACCGAGTGCCTGCAGCAGCGTGACGCGATCGCCGGCGGACAGCACGGTGCGATGCCCGGCGGGCACCATCGTGACCTCGCAGTCCCGAGGCAACGTGAACCCCTTGGTGGGGCCGATGCCGACCGGCTGGTCGACGACGGGCTGATCGGTGGCGGGCTGATCGGTGGCGGGCTGATCGGTGGCGGTCTGATCGGTGGTCGTGGCGTCGGGATCAGTCATGGTCGTGTCCGAGTCGACGGGTGATCCACTCGCGTACGGCGTCGACGCCGACGTCGTCGACCACTTGGTCGGCGAAGCCGTTGATCAGCAGACGTCGAGCTTCGTCGGCATTGATGCCGCGCGAGCGCAGGTAGTACAGCGCGGTGTCGTCGAGCTGCCCGACGGTGGCGCCGTGCTTGCAGGCCACCTCGTCGGCGAGGATTTCGAGACGGGGCTGGGTGTTGACCTCGGCCCGGTTCGACAGCAGGAGGTTGTCGTTGGACTGTTCGGCGTCGGTGCCGTCGGCACCGGGGCACACGTCGATGCCGCCGTTGAAGACCCCGACGCTGGCGTCGTCGAGCACGCCGCGGAACGACTGGCGGCTGGTGCCGTCCTTGGCGTCGTGCACGACGGTGATCTGCTGGTCGAGGATCTGCTCGCCGCGCCCGAAGAAGAGTCCGGACATGTCGGCGTGCGCGCCGACGCCTGCGAGTTCGACGTGGTAGGCGAGACGCCCGTACGACGCACCGAGATTGAACGACCGTGTCCGCAGCGAGCTGCGATCGCCCTGCGTCACCTCGACGCGACCGAGATGGACCTGAGCGACGGGGAGATCCTGCACCACGATGTGCTCGAACGTGGCGTCGTCGGCCAGCTCGACACTGGTGAGCACGTTCGAGCCGCCGAGCTCGTCGCCCGACCCGAGACGTGTCTCGACGACGGTGGCGGAGCTCCCGACACCGACACGGATCACGACGCCGCTCGACCACATGGTGGTGCTGGCGATGTCGGTCGTGGAGACGGGCAGGGAGACGGTGACGACGTGGATGGGCACATCGAGCAGGACGCCGTCGGCGATCTCGATCACGGCGCCGTCGGTGCCATAGGCCAGATTGAACGCCATGTAGGCATCGGTGACGTCGTCGTCGCTGCGTTCGAAGTGAGCGGCGGCGACGTCGGGGGAAGCGTCGGCGAGCGACGTCAACGACACGCCCGCACCGGCGACGGCGCCGGCGACGAAGCTCGAACGTTCCTGGTCGACGACGCCGTTGACGATCACGATGCGGGGACCGTCGAGCGCCGGCAGACGCTCGTCGAGGTCGGAGCCGGGATCGGCGACCGGGCTCTGTGACGGACCGAACTCGAGCTGGGCGAGCTGACGGTGCGGGGCATACCGCCAGGACTCGTCGCGTCGGGTCGGTACGCCGAGCCCAACGAGGCGGTCGTGGGCGGAGCGGGGCGCGGCAGGTGCGGTCGAAGTCATCGCGACGACGGGGCGCCCGCGAGCGGTCGCTCAGGGGCATCGTTGAGGTCGGTGTTGACGAAGTCGGCGTACCCGTGGTCCTCGAGGTGCAGCGCCAGGGTGTAGTCGCCGGACTCGACGATGCGGCCACCGACGAGCACGTGCACGAAGTCGGGCTTGATGTAGTCGAGGAGCCGCTGGTAGTGCGTGATGACGATCATCGACCGTTCCGGTGCACGCAGGGCGTTGACGCCGCCGGCGATGACGCGCAGTGCATCGATGTCGAGGCCGGAGTCGGTCTCGTCGAGGATGGCGAGACGCGGTTGCATCACGGCCATCTGGAGGATCTCGTTGCGCTTCTTCTCGCCGCCGCTGAAGCCCGCGTTGACGGCGCGGTCGAGGAAGTCCTGCTTCATGTCGACGAGCTGCATCGCCTCCTTCGCCACGGCGAGGAAGTCGCGGGCGCCGATCTCGGTCTCACCGCGGGCGCGGCGCACCGAGTTGAGCGCCGTACGCAGGAAGTACATGTTGTTGACGCCGGGGATCTCGACGGGGTACTGGAAACCCATGAAGATGCCCGCAGCGGCGCGCGCCTCGGGCGTCATCTCGAGCAGGTCGTCGCCGTCGAGCGTGACCGTTCCACCGATCTCGTAGCCCTCGCGTCCGGCGAGCGTGTGCGCGAACGTGCTCTTGCCGGAGCCGTTCGGGCCCATGATGGCGTGCACCTCGCCGGCGCCGACGTCGAGATCGAGGCCCTTGAGGATCTGCTTGTCGCCGATGGCGGCGGTGAGGTTCTCGACGTGCAGCATCAGCCGACACTTCCTTCCAGGCTCACGCTCAGCAGGCGCTGAGCTTCGACGGCGAATTCCATCGGGAGTTCGTTGAACACTTCGCGGCAGAAGCCGTTGACGATCATCGACATCGCGTCTTCTTCGGTCATGCCGCGCTGGCGGCAGTAGTACAGCTGGTCCTCGCCGACGGTCGACGTGGACGCTTCGTGCTCGACCTGGGCGCTCGGGTTCTTCACCTCGATGTACGGGATCGTGTGCGCCCCACACTCCTTGCCGAGCAGCAGCGAATCGCACTGGGTGTAGTTGCGAGCGTTCTCGGCCGAACGCATCACCTTCACCAGGCCCCGATACGTGTTCTGTCCGTGAGCGGCCGAGATGCCCTTGGAGATGATCGAGCTCGTCGTGTCGCGGCCGATGTGGATCATCTTGGTGCCGGTGTCGGCCTGCTGGCGCTGGCCGGACAAGGCGACCGAGTAGAACTCGCCGACGGAGCGGTCGCCCTGCAGGATGACGCTCGGGTACTTCCACGTGATCGCCGAGCCGGTCTCGACCTGCGTCCACGAGATCTTCGCGTCGGTGTGGGCACGGCCGCGCTTGGTGACGAAGTTGTAGATGCCGCCGACGCCGTTCTCGTCGCCCGGGTACCAGTTCTGCACCGTCGAGTACTTGATCTCGGCGCGGTCCTTGGCGACGAGTTCGACGACTGCGGCGTGGAGTTGGTTCTCGTCGCGTTGCGGCGCCGTGCACCCTTCGAGGTACGACACGTGCGAGTCGTCTTCGGCGACGATCAGCGTGCGCTCGAACTGGCCGGTGTTCTGCGAGTTGATGCGGAAGTAGGTCGACAGCTCCATCGGGCAGCGCACGCCCTTGGGGATGTAGCAGAACGACCCGTCGGAGAAGACCGCCGAGTTGAGTGCGGCGAAGAAGTTGTCGCGCACCGGCACGACGGAGCCGAGGTGCTCTCGCACCAGTTCAGGATGGTCCTGCACCGCCTCGGAGAACGAACAGAAGATCACGCCGGCCTCGGCGAGCGTCTTCTTGAACGTGGTGGTCACCGACACCGAGTCGACGATCGCGTCGACCGCGACGTTGCTCATCATCTTCTGCTCGTGCAGCGGGATGCCGAGCTTGTCGAACATCTCACGGATCTCGGGGTCGACGTCGTCCATGCTGTCGAGCACGGGCTTCTGCTTCGGCGCCGCCCAGTAGCTGATCGACTGATAGTCGATCGGGGCGATGTTCAACTTCGCCCAGTCCGGCTCGTCCATCTTGGTCCAGGCCTCGTAGGCCGACAGCCGCCACTCGAGCAGCCACTCGGGCTCGTTCTTCTTCGCCGAGATCAGCCGGACGACGTCCTCGTTGAGCCCGGGCGGCGCCACGTCGGTGTCGAGGTTGGTGTGCCACCCGTACTGGTAGCCGGCGTTGGTCAGTTCCTCGATCTCGCGCAACGTCTCGCTCATCGCCGTTCCTCTCTGTGGCCCGTGGTGGGTCGGCCCATCGGCAACGCTACCGAGCGTGGTTGCGGCCCGGTCATCGATGCCACCGGCTCGTGTCGTGGTCGGATCGCCATCACACACCTTGCTACCAGCACGAATCGCGTTTCACAAGTTCCGCCTTGCGAAAGTGGGGAAATGGGCTACGCTCCCCGTCATGGCCGTCACCGATGCCGCCGCGTCAACGTCGCCGACACCGACGCCGACACCGACGCAGCGGCGTGTGCTCGAGGCGTTGAAGCGACATGGTGAGGCCACCGCGGACGAACTGGCGGACACGCTCGAGATCTCACCGAGCGCCGTTCGCCAACATCTCGGCGCCCTTCGCAGCGCCGGGTTGATCGAAGCCCGCCTCGACCACGGCCACACCGGCCGGCCCGCCGACCGGTACCACGCCACCGAACGTGCCGAGCCGCTGTTCGTTGGCACCGGCGACCTGTCGATCGAGCTGCTCGAACTGGTCGACGACGAAGATCCCGAACTCGTCGACCGGATGTTCGACCGGCGCCGGCGCCGGCTCGTCGACGGGGCGCAGGCCCACCTCGCCGGGGCAGCGATCGAGGAACGCGTCGGCCAGGTCACCGAGCTGCTGGCCGCCCAGGGGTACCTGTGCGACTGGGAGCAACTGGCCGACGACCACTTCCGCATCAACCTGCACAGTTGCGCGATCTGGGCCGTCGCCAGTCGCTTCCGCAAGGCCTGCGCGAGCGAACTCGAGTTCCTCCAGGGCGTGCTCCCCGACGCAGCCGTCACCCGCGTCACCCACAAGACCAGCGGCGCCCACACCTGCGCCTACGACATCGCCGTCCGGGGATGAACGGTCAGCCCGTCGCCCGGGCGTCGCCGACGCTCAGGTTTCGTCGGCCGGGACGCTCGCCGGACCGCCCATCGACAGCACCACGGCGCCGGCCAGCGAGCATGACGCCGCCACCGCATACGGGGCGCGGTACGAACCGAAGACGTCGTAGAGGGCGCCGAGCAGGAGCGGTCCTCCGGCCGTGCCGATCACGGCGACGAGCTGCGTGCGGCTGAAGAGTCGCGGGTAGTCGCGCACCCCGAAGCGTTCGGCGATCACCAGCGGCTGCAGCATCAGGATGTTCCCGATCGTCGCACCGAACACGATGATCGCCGCAAAGAGCAGCCACGTCGTCGCCGAGAATCCGATCACGAGCAGTGCCGCACCCTGGGCCGCAACCAGTACGACGGTCAACCGCATCATCGGCAGCCGCTGGACGACGCGACCGCCGATCAGACGTGCCACCACCGAGGTGCCGGCGATGGCGGTCAGTGCGAACTGGGCGGTGCGTTCGTCGGTGCGGTCCTCGACGAGCTTCACCAGTTGCTGGATGCCGCCGACCTGCGCACCGAACGCGAGCATGAAACCGATCGTGACGGCGATGAAGAACCGGGTCCGGATCGCTTCGGCAAACGGGATGCCACCGGGGGGCGGGGCGACCTCACCCAACCTGCGACGGATGCCGTCCGGGGCCCAGCCTTCCGCCTCCGGATCGGCGCGCACGACGAACCACCCCACCGGCACGATCCCGACGACGAACAGCGCGCCCAGCCACGGCGTCCCGGCGGCGAGGCCCTGGCTGTCGAGCAGTTGCTTCGCGAAGGGCGTGATCACGATGCCGCCGACCGACAGGCCGGTCGACGCCACCGACAAGGCGATCGATCGCTTGGCGTGGAACCAGCGGGTGACGACTGTGGTCGACGGCACCAGACCCGCTGCCGCCCATCCTGCGGCGAAGACGGCGTACACGACGAAGAGTTGCCACTGCTCTTCCACCTGGCCGAGCAGTGCGAGCGCCGCGCCGCCGACCAGTCCGCCGGCGACGATCACGATTCGGACGTCGATGCGGGCGATCCATCTGGCGACCCAGACGCCGACGACGCCACCGACCACGAAGAACACGGTGGTCGCCAGCGAGATCGTGCTCAGCGGCCAGTCACGCTCCTTGCTCAGGGCGTTGAGGTAGACGGCGAGCCCGTAGAAACCGAGCCCGGACGACACGGCGAGCACGGTGAAGCAGCCGCCGACGACCCACCAGCCGGGAAACCGGCCGTGCGCGCCGGCGTGCACGTCGAGTCCTTCGGGGGCCGCTCGGACCATCTCGACGACGTTAGGAGGTCGAACTGCCGTGCGCCGATCCGGCGGCGACCCGTTCCGTCAGACGGCCGCCAGCGCCGCCGCACGTCCGCCGAAGTGTCACGTTTGGCCCGGCACGGTGTGACAGTTCAGCGGCGGCGCTTGAAGATGCGAGAGAAGAAGCCTCGCTCGGAAGCTTCGCGTTCGGCCTCGATCTCGGCGCGCACACTCGACCCGACAGCGTTCAAGATGTCCTCGGCCTCGTCGAGGACCGCCGCGGCGCTGCCGTCGTCGAGACCCTGGGGCTCGGGCGGTGTCGGCGGGACGATCAGCGAGCCGTGGGTCCATGCGACGTCGGCGAGACGGCGCTCGTAGCGGGGACAGTTCTCCGGACAGCGCCATGGGGCGTCGGGAGCCAGATCGAGGTTGCACTTGCGGACCGTGTCGCCGTTCGGATAGGTGCGACTCTCGAAGTTCTTGCACTCGATCTTCATCGGCATCACGTCGATTCTACGCGGGGTGGTCCGACACCCGCCGTGCACCGTCAGGTTTGAACCGTTCGATCAAGTGACACACCGAGGGGCGCCGTTCACTCGCGACGCCGCGAATGTTACAATTACATGACGATGACCGACGTGCGTCGCCACGTCGGTCACCGAAGCCCACACGTGAATCTCAACTCACACAAGGAGCAACCGCCATGTCCGACACCACCGCAACACCCGAGACGACCGACACGGAACTGACACCCAATGATCGCCGCGCCCTGCTGCGCAAAATTGCCATCGGTGGTGCGGGAGCCGCCGCCGGCGCCGTCATGCTCAGCAACGGCCGCGTTTCTGCCGGAGTCGAGGGCACCGGCAACGACTCCCTCGAACTCGGCGAGGGACCCACCAACAGCAGTGTCACCCCGACGACGCTCGTCCACGATCCTGCTGCCCCGCGCACGGAAGGTCCGAGCTCGCTGAGCGTTGCTGGCGCGGTCCCCGGCGCAACAGCGCCATTCCCGGCCCAGGTCGGCGGCTACGGCAACGCGGAGGTGGCCAACGGCCTCCACGGGTCCACCGACAACGCCGGAGGATTCGGCGTCGTCGCTGCCAACCTCGCGCCCGCAGCCGGTGCTCCGACCGATCCGGTTCCGACCGGCCTCGCCGTTGCATCCGCCGGTGGCGCGCAGATGCGCTTCGTCGGCCTTCCCGGTGCAGTGAGCGGCCCGACGCCGGGCGAGCACGTCGCCGGTGAGCTGTACGTCGACGCCGACGGCACGCTGTGGTTCACCGTGCCGACCGGAACACCCGACGAGGTGCGCTTCGTCAAGCTGGCCGGCACGCCGGCTGCCGGTTCATATCATCCGATCGACCCCGAGCGTGTCTACGACTCACGCCAGCCGAACTATCCGGCCGACCTGCAGGGGCAGATGGCTGCGAACACCGACCGGGTGATCAGCGTCGCGGACGGTCGCGATTCGAGCGGCACGGTCACCAACGCCAACGCCATTCCCGCCGGGGCGACCGCCGTTCAGATCAACCTCACCGCAGCCAACATGACCGGCCCGAACTTCCTGTCGGTCACCGCCGGCGACGTCACCACGACGGAGACCTCGGTACTCAACTGGAGCAACGGCGACATCCAGATCGCCAACTCGATCACGGTGCCGATCGACGCCGAGCGCGAGATCAGGATCTACAACGGCAACCAGGCCGGGAGCACCGACGTCATCGTCGACGTCTTCGGCTATTACCTCTGACACCGTCCAACGACGGTGCGGTGTGTCGCCGGGGGTCTGACCCCTGGCGACACACTCGACGGCGACGGGGCAGTGCCCGCGGTCTGACCCCGGTGCCCTGTCAGGCGGCGTCGTCGGCGAGGTCGACGAGGTCCGGGACGTCGTCGTTGTCGTCGATGCCCACGTGCGCGTCGACTTCGATGAAGATGCACTCGCCGGGGCAGAGTTCGGCGGCATGGATCGCATCGCCGACGTTGCGGTCACTCACCCAGGCGAGGCTGCCCGATCCGCCGGGATCGTTGAGCACCTCGCCCCCTTCGACGACGTAGGCGATGCCGTCCTCGAGCTGCACGAACACGTCGGGGCAGTGATCGACGCACAGGCCGTCACCGGTGCAGAGGTCCTGATCGATCCACACACGCATCGTGTCCGAACGGTACCGCTGGCTGTCTACATTGGCTCGACCGTGAACCAACAAGCCGATCAGACATCCGACACACCTCCTCCGTCGAACGCTGCGACCTCCGCTGCCGCTCCGGCAGCCCCACGGCGGGCCCACACCTGGCACCGACCGACCGGCGACGTCGACGACCCCTACGCGTGGATGCGCGACGTCGACGACCCCGAACTGCTCGACTACCTGCGGTCCGAGAACGACGCGGCCGAGCGGTTCTTCGCCCCGCACGCCGACACGATCGAGACGATCTTCGGCGAGATCCGCTCACGGGTGCAGGAGACCGACATGTCGACGCCGGTCGAGTTCGGTCCGTGGTGGTACGTCACCTCCACCGTCGAAGGGATGAGCTATCCCGTCCACCATCGCGGCCCCAGCGCCGACCGCGCCACCGACACCGTCCTGCTCGACGAGAACGTCGAAGCCGAGGGGCACGACTTCTTCGACCTCGGTGCATTCGACGCGTCGATGGACCACCGGCTGGTCGCCTGGTCGATGGACGTCGCCGGCGACGAGCACTACACGCTGCGCATCCGCGACCTGACCACCGGTGCCGATCTCGACGACCGCATCGACGACACCTCCAACGCCGGGATCGCCTGGTCACGCGACGGGCAATGGCTGTTCTACGTGGCCCCCGACGACCAGGAACGGCCGGCGAGGGTGTGGCGCCATCGGTTGGGCACACCTCGCACCGACGACGTCTGCGTGTTCGACGAGACCGACGAACGCTTCTACGTCGGCATCGGGTCGACGCGCTCGGAGGCGTGGATCGTGATCCACTCGGCGAGTCGCACCAGCGCCGACGCCCGGATCATCCCCACCGATCGCCCCACCGACGAGCCGGTCGTCGTGATGCCACGTCGCGACGACGTCGAGTACGGGATCGACCACTGGGGTGACTCGTTCGTCATGCACACCAACGACGACGCAGTCGACTTCCGACTGCTCGTCGCCGACGACGACGCCGACACCAGCGATCCGGCCAACTGGAGCGAGCTCGTCGCACACCGGCCGGGCCGCCGCATCGCCGGTGTCGACGCGTTCGCCGACCACCTGCTGATCCACGAGTGGGTCGACGCCCAGCCGCAGTTGCGCATCCTCTTCCGCGACGGGATCGAGCGCATCATCGATCTCGGTTCGGAGCCGCACGACGTCGAACCCTCGTCCAATCCGCAGTGGGCCACCGGCGTCGTGCGCTACACCGTGCAGTCGTTGACGCTGCCGACGTCGCTCTACGACGAGCAGGTGGCCACGGGCGAGCGCACGCTGCTGCGCCAGATCCCCACTCCCAACGTCGACCTGGACGCGTACACCGCGGAGCGGGTGTGGGCGACCGCCGCCGACGGCATCCGGGTGCCGATCGACATCGTCCGACGCAACGACACGCCGCTCGACGGCACTGCACCCGGCGTGCTCTACGGCTACGGCGCGTACGAAGCATCGTTGCCACCGTGGTTCTCGGTGGCGAGGCTGTCGCTGCTCGACCGTGGCTACGTGTGGGCGCTCGCCCACCCGCGCGGCGGTGGCGAACTGGGTCGCAACTGGTATCTCGACGGCAAGCTCCTCGCCAAGGCGAACACGTTCGACGACATGATCGCCTGCGGTGAACACCTGATCGCGACCGGCATCGTCGACCCGGAGCATCTGGCGATCCGCGGCGGTTCCGCCGGTGGGCTGCTCGTCGCTGCGTGCATGACCAAACGGCCCGACCTGTTCGCGAGCGTCGTCGCCGAGGTGCCGTTCGTCGACGTCGTCAACACGATGAGCGATCCCACCCTGCCGCTCACGGTGACCGAATGGGAGGAGTGGGGCGACCCGCGCAGCGAGCCGTACGCGTCGTGCATGCTGGACTACTCGCCGTACGACAACACCGTCGCCGCCGAATATCCGGCGGTCTACGCCACTGCGGGACTGAACGATCCGCGCGTGAGCGTCCACGAGCCGGCCAAGTGGGTCGCCCGCCTGCGCGAGGTGTCGACCGGCGATGCGCCGATCGTGCTGCGCACCGAACTCGGTGCCGGCCACGGTGGCCCTACCGGCCGCTACGACGCATGGCGCGACGAAGCTCGGACGATTGCGTTCATCCTCGCCACGACCTGAGCGGCAGACCGCCGGTCTCAGGCGAACAGGGCGACGACGCCGAGCGCGATGAAGCCGACGTTGCGGACGACGTGAGCCCGTCCGAGCGGCTTCGCCGACCAGGCGCCGAAACAGGCACACGGCGGATGCTTGCCCTCGGCGAGGCGACGCACGATCAAGGCAGTGAACGCCACGAGGACCACCAACGCCGTTGCAGCGGCGACGGCCGGCGCGAGCTGCACCACCAGCACGGCGCCGAGCACGATCTCGAGCCACGGCAGCACCGGCACGACGAAACGTGGAGCGCCCAGCTCCCGTGCCTGCTGCGGCCAGGCGGCGCCGGCGGCGATCTTCGAACCGCCCGAGACGACGAACACCAGGCCGAGCAGGATCGACGCCCCCAGCCCGGCGGCGGACACCGGTTCAGACCGTGATCGTCATGCGCTCGCGCGCCGCGAACGCCTCGACATCGAGCTTGGCCGCACACTCGATCACCGGGGCGAGCATCTCATCGAGTTCGTCGTCGTCGTGGGCGGGATCGTGGTGGAACAGCACGAGCCGCTTCACGCGCGCCGTCGCCGCGAGCCACACCGCGTACTCGGGCGTGCAGTGGCCCCAGTCCCGCTTCGTCGTGAACTCCTCGGGCGTGTACTGCGCATCGTGGATCAGGACGTCGGCGTCCTCGCACAGCTCGATCGCTCCCGGCCACGCGGAATGCGAGCCATCGGTCGGCATCTGGTGGTCGCTCATGTAGACGATGGAACGGCCGTCGTACTCGACCCGGTACCCGACGGTGTGTCCGACGTGCGGGATCAACCGCGACATCACTCGCACGTCACCGATCGTGAACTCGTGGTCGCCGACCTCGTGGATGTCGACCATGCCCGGGAACATCGAGAAGTGGATCGGGAACAGCGGCGGCTTGATCGTGTCGGCGAACACCTCGGCGACGGTGATGTCGCCCGGCTGTTCGGGCGCGTACAGCGTCACGTTCGCCCCCGGCCGCAGGAACGGCTTGAAGAACGGCAGCCCCTGGATGTGGTCCCAGTGCAGGTGGCTCAACAGGCACGTGCCGCGGAACGGCTGATCGGCGGGCTGGCTGGCACCGAAGTAGCGCAGGCCGGTACCGAGGTCGAACAGGATGGGATCTTGGCCCGGCACGTCGAGCGAGACGCACGAGGTGTTGCCGCCGTAGCGGGCGATCTCTTCCCCATGGCATGGCGTCGAACCACGGACGCCGTGAAACGTCACGCCTATCCCGCCGCTTGCGGTCTCTGTATCCACTGAACCCCCGATGTCCGCACGATAGAACCTTTTCGGGACCTCGACACAACTCCTGCGACGCGACGCCGCCAACTGACCGGCGCAGGCGAGCCGATTGCTACCGTCGGCCCATGCGCACCTCGGTGGAACCGCCCGCACTGCCCGACGGGATCGTCGTGGTCGTCAAGGAGGAATGCGCCACGTGCCACTCGATCACCTCTGTCCTGCGCCAACTCGTCGATGCCACGACGCTGACGGTGTACACCCAAGACGACCCGAGATTCCCCGAGACGCCGAGCCCGATCCACGACGCCGACCTCGCCGTGAGCTGGCATCACCACATCGAGACGGTGCCGACCGTCATCCGTGTCGTCGACGGCGTCGAGGTCGAGCGCACGGTCGGCTGGCACCGCGACGAATGGGAACGCGTGACGGGCGTCGAGGGCCTCGGCCGGGATCTCCCTGCGATGCGCCCGGGCTGCGGTTCGATGAGCGTCGACCCCGACCTCGTCGACGAGTTGAACGCGCGCTTCGGCGCGTCGACGCTCGCCTCGCGCCGCATCGAGGTCGCCGACGCCGAAGACGAGATGGAGATGATGTTCACGCGCGGCTGGACCGACGGTCTGCCGGTGGTGCCCCCGACCGAGACGCGGGTCATGCGCATGTTGACGGGAACGACACGTGCTCCGTCCGACGTGGTCGCCACGGTGCCGCCCGATCTCGTCGACGTCACCGTCGAGAAGGTGGCCGTCGCTGCGGTGATGGCCGGCTGTCTGCCCGAGTACCTCCCGTGGGTGCTCACCGCCGTCGAGGCAGCCTGCACGAACGAGTTCAACATGCACGGCCTGCTCGCCACCACGATGCCGGTCGGCCCCGTCATCGTCTGCAGCGGCCCGGGTACCCGTGCGATCGGGATGAACTCCGGCGGCAATGCGCTCGGTCAGGGCAACCGGGCGAACTCCACCATCGGCCGCGCCCTCCAGTTGGTCGTGCGCAACGTGGGCGGCGGTCGACCGGGCGAGGTCGACCGTGCCACCCACGGCTCCCCCGGCAAGATCGGGTTCTGCTTCGCCGAGAACGACGCCGAGTCGCCGTACGGAACCCTCGCCGTCGAGCACGGCATCGAGCCCGGCGTCGACGCGCTCACGCTGTTCGCCGGCGAGGGAACGCGCTGCGTCGTCGATCAGATCTCACGCGAACCCGACTCGCTCGCACGGTCGCTCGCTGCGAGCCTGCAGGCGATGCACCATCCCAAGCTGATCCTCGGGTTCGACGCGATCCTCGTGATGGGCCCCGAACACGCCAGGGTGTTCGCTGACGCCGGGTGGGATCGCGAACGGATCGTCGCGGGGATCTCCGAGCACCTGAACCGCCCGGGATCGGAGTTGGTGCGCGGCGCCGGCGGCATGGCGGAGGGCCTCCCCGAAGCGTTCGCCGACGCCGAGTCGCTGCCGAAGTTCCGAGCGGGCGGGCTGATGCTCACCTTCGCCGGCAGCGGCGCCGGCCTGTTCTCCGAGATCATCGGCGGCTGGGCCAACGGTGACGTCGGCTCGAAGCCGGTCACCCGCGCCGTGACATACTGAGCTCTCATGAGCGCCCGCACGATCCTCGACCCCACCAGCGAGCGGACCGTCGCCGAACGCCAGCGGCTCGATCGTCCGAGCTCGCTGTCGGGGCTCACCGTCGGACTGCTCGACATCTCCAAGCCGCGTGGCGACGTGTTCCTCGATCGGCTCGAGCAACGCCTCGCCGACGTCGGTGCAACGGTCAACCGCTATCGCAAGCCGACCTTCACGAAGCCGGCTCCGGTCGACCTTCGCCACCGGATCTCCGTTGAATGTCAGGTCGTGATCGAGGCCTTGGCCGATTGAGGCAGTTGTACGTCGTGCAGTGTGCACGACATCAGTGATCTGGAACTGCGAGGCATCCCGGGCGTCTTCGTCGCATCGGAGGGGTTCGTCGACGCGGCCGTCGCACAGTCGACCTCGCTCGGCTTCCCGTCGGTCGCACGGGTGTTCACGCCACATCCCGTCCAGGATCGCACCGACGACGAGATGGTCGCTTACGCCGACGCCGCCTTCGACGCAATCGTCGCCGCAATCACGTCCGGGGCCTGAGCCTTCCCACCACGAACTGTCACACCGTCCCGCGCCCAAGGTGACAGTTCGGCCGTGCTGGATCGACCGAGGTTACGCAGTGCCTGGCACCGCGTAACCAGTTCAACCGAGGGCGGCGATCGCCTGGGCGGTGGCGAGGACCCGGCGGGCGTTGTCGACGTGCAGGTTCTCGATCATCCGGCCGTCGACGGTGACGACCCCCCGGCCGTCGGCGACGGCCTCGTCGAATGCAGCGATGACGCGCTCGGCGTACTCGATGTCGGCGGCTGACGGCGCCCAGATGTCGTTGGCTGGCCCGACCTGGCTGGGATGGATCAGCGTCTTGCCGTCGAAGCCCATCTCCATCCCCTGGCGGCACTCGGCCTCGAAGCCCTCGGCGTTCTTCACGTCGTTGTAGACGCCGTCGAGGATCACCTTGCTGGCTTCCCTGGCGGCGAGCAGCGCCGTGGCGAGATGCGAGACGAGCGGATGACGGCTGGGCACCAACGGCGAGCGCAGCTCCTTCGCGAGGTCGTTGGTGCCCATCACCAACACCGCGACACGCGGATGCGCGGCGATGGCGCGCACGTCGAAGATCGCGGTCGGCGTCTCGATCATCGGCCAGATCTTCACGTCGCTCGGAGCTCCGGCCTCGTCGAGCAGCGCCGACACGCGGTCGAGGTAGTCCACCGAGTCGACCTTGGGGATCACGACCGCGGCGGGCCCCGCTGCACCGGCAGCTGCCACGTCGTCGGCTCCCCACTGGGTGTCGAGGCCGTTGCAGCGGATCGTCAGCTCACGGTTGCCGTAGCGATCCGACGTCACGGCCGCGACCGCCTTCGCCCGGGCCTCGGACTTCGCGTCTGGCGCGACCGCGTCCTCCAGGTCGAAGATGATCGCGTCGGCCGGGATCGTCTGCGCCTTCTCGAGCGCGCGGTCGTTGGCCGCCGGCATGTACAGCACCGATCGGCGGGGGCGGAGTTCGTCGGTCATCAGCATCTCCTCAGAAGCCGTAGCGGGCGGCCAGTTCCGGATCGCGTTCGGACAGCGAGCGGGCGAGTTCGACGACCACCCGGCACTGCTTGACCGAGGCGTCGTCCTCCATCTTGCCGTCGAGCATGATGGCACCGGTGCCGTCGCCCATCGCGTCGATCACCCGCTGGGCGTGAGCGACGTCGGCGGGGTCGGGGCTGAACACCTTCTTGGCGATGCCGATTTGCACCGGGTGAAGACTCCAGGCGCCGACGCAGCCCAGCAGATACGCATTGCGGAACTGGTCCTCGCAAGCAACGGTGTCCTTGATGTCGCCGAACGGTCCGTAGAACGGCAGGATCCCGTGGGTCACGCAGGCGTCGACCATGCGGGCGATCGTGTAGTGCCAGAGATCCTGCTGATACGTCGTGCGCGGTGCCTCGATGTCGGCGTTGCCGTCGGCGTCGACCTCCGGGTCGGCACGCACGAGGTACCCGGGGTGGCCACCACCGACGCGGGTGGTCTTCATCCGACGGTTGGCCGCGAGGTCGGCCGGACCGAGCGAGAGGCCCTGCATCCGGGGTGACGCCCCACAGATCTCCTCGACGTTGGCGACACCGCGCGCGGTCTCGAGGATCGCGTGGACCAGCAGCGGCTCGGTGAGTCCCGCCTTGGCCTCGAGTTGGGCGAGCAGACGATCGACGTAGTGGATGTCCTCGGGGCCTTCGACCTTGGGGATCATGATCACATCAAGCGATCGGCCGGCCTCGAGAACGGCGGCGGTCAGATCGTCGAGCCCCCACGGCGAGTCGAGGCTGTTCACGCGGGTCCAGAACTGGGTCTCGCCGAAGTCCACCGTCTGCGCGACCTCGACCAGGCCAGCTCGTGCCGCCTCCTTCTGGTCGGCCGGAACGCCGTCTTCGAGGTTGGCGAGCAGGATGTCCACGGTCGGCGCGATGTCGGACACCTTCGAGCGCATCTTCTCGTTCGCCGCCGGGAAGAAGTGGATCATCCGGCTCGGCCGGAAGGGGATCTCACGGACGGGCTCGGGGGCCCCGACGGCGAGCGGACGGAAGAAGTCTCTTGCTGGACGCACGATGCAACCGTACGCGCCGCGCCACCCAGGCAGCCAACCGCCACCCCGAGACCACTTGCGGGGACGACGATCGCCGCCCACCGGGCCCTCCAATCCGAAATTTGCGCCGATCGACGTCTCGCGCGGGCAGATCCGCACATTTTTCGGTTCTTTGGGGGGTCAGGTCGGGAGGGAGGCGGAGCCGTCGCGGACTGCGACGAGGCCGTCGGCGACCAGGGTGGCGACGATGCGTTCGTCGAAGTCCGACGCGAGGCGCGGACCGTCGTGCAGCGCGGCGAGCACGCGGCCACGCGCCTGACGGTCGCTGCCGTCGAAGGGCGCCTGGCGGGTGCTGACCCCGGCGGAGCCGACCGCCGGATCGGGATCCGGATGGCCGGCGGCGTGCCAGCGACACGATGCAGCGATCGGACAGCCACCGCATCGCGGGGTCGGCCGGCACACGGTGGCGCCCAGATCCATGATCACCTGGTTCCAGATCCAGCCGTGACCGGCCGGCACGACGTCGTCGGCCGTCGCCTGGGCGCGCTTGGGCGTCAACCGCTCGCCGGCCGTCCGCGCCAGGACCCGGGCGATGTTCGTGTCGACCACGGCGACGTCGCGTTCGAACGCGAACGCCAACACCGCTCGCGCTGTGTACGGCCCGATTCCGGGCAGCGCCACGAGGTCGTCGAGTTCGTCGGGCAGTCGACCGCCGTGACGCTCGACGATCAGTGCAGCCGCGTCGCGCAGGTTGCGCGCCCGGCGCGGATAGCCGAGGCCCTGCCACAGCCGCAGCACGTCGGCCAGCGGCGCCGCCGCACATGACGCCGGGTCCGGATAGACGTCGAGGAACGCCTGCCACTTCGGGATCACCCGATCGGCTTGCGTCTGTTGCAGCATCACCTCAGCGACGAGGATGGCCCACGGGTCTCGCTCGGCGCGCCACGGCAGATCACGCAGCTGTGCGGCGCCCCAAGCGAGGACGGCACCCGGCTCGATCAACGGTGGCGGCTCAGTCGGCCCACACGTCGGTGCCGTCGTAGGGCCGCTTGCGGTCGGGCGCGAAGTCCCGCTTCCAGATCAGGACCTTGCGGATGAAATAGCACACTTCCTTGCCGTCCTGGTTGAAGCCCTTCGTCTCGACCTTGACCACGCCGCGGTCGGGCTTCGACGACGACTCCTTGACCTCGAGCACCCGGGTCTCGGCGTGGATCGTGTCGCCGTGGAACGTCGGGAACTTGTGCTGCAGGGTCTCGACCTCGAGGTTCGCGATCGCTGCACCGCTGACGTCGGGCACACTCATGCCGAGCACCAGGCTGTACACGAGGTTGCCGACCACGACGTTGCGACCCTGCACCGACTCGGCGGCGAACCAGTCGTTGGTGTGCAAGGGGTGGTGGTTCATCGTGATCATGCAGAAGAGGTGGTCGTCGTACTCGGTGATCGTCTTGCCCGGCCAGTGGCGCAGGATGTCACCAGGCGTGAAGTCCTCGAGGTACCGACCGAAGGGGCGTTCGTGCACTGTCATGTTCGTGACGGTATCGCTGCGTACGCAGCGGTGCGAAAGCGTCAGCGGTCGTGATCGTCCGCACCGTCGTCGGGTTCGGCCTCGACCTCCGGCCGCAGGGTCGCTGCGATGGCAGGATCCACCTCGGGGTCGCCGATGGGTCGTTTGCCGCCGAACCGCAGTGCGAAGTCGATCTTGGTCTCGCCCCTGGCGGATTCGGACCGCGCGAGGTCGCGCAGCCGCACGAGCCGGTCGCGCTTCTCGATCTTCCAGGGCCCGACCCGCAACGACGCATACGCGAGTCCTCCGATCGCGATCGGCATCAGGTACTGCGCGGATCGGTACGTCGCGATCGCCGGCGCGGCGACCCGCCGCGGCACGCCGAATCCGACGAGTGCGGTGAGGTACGTGGCCTCGACCACGCCGAGACCGCCGGGAAGGATCGGTATCGCCGCCAGCACGTTCGCCAACCCGAAGGCGACGAGGAGCGCGTCGACGGGCAGCGTGACGCCGTACGCCCGGAGGAACACCCAGAGCGACGCAGCGTCGAGGAGCCAGTTGGCCGTCGCCCAGAACACCACGCGCCACAACAGCTGACGGTCGCTGACGAGCTCCTCGAGCCGTTCGGCGACCTGATGGAGCACCGCAGCGAACCGATCCTCGTTGAGATGCGCCTTGCGCGCGATCCATCGCAGCAACCGTTCGGCCCGACCGGAGCCGTCCATCACCCCGACGACGAGCGCAGCCGCGAGTCCCATGATGATGATGCCGAGGAGCGCAGCGAGCGCATAGCCCTCGTTGACGCCGCGGAACGGGATCGACATGGTGAGGCCGGTCCAGAACACGATGTTCAGCACGACCGCCGACCCGATGCCTGCCGTGGCGAGCGCGAAGCCGGCGTCCGGGCCGCTGATGCCCGACAGCGTCAGGAGCCGGTAGCCGAGCGCCGAACTCGCCGCGTTGCCGCCCGGCACGATGTTCGACAGCGCTTTGGTGCTCAGCTGGATCCGGAAGATGCGCGCCAACGACAGGCGCCGACCCGCGGTTCCCAGCGTGGCCCGGGTGAGCAGGGAGTAGGCGAGCAGTGCGAAGATCTGCAGCACGAAACCGAGCAGGAGCAGCAGCGGATTGACATCGCGGACGGTCTGGATCGCCTCACGGAAGCCACTGAGCACGCCCGGGCCGAGGAAGACGGCGATGACGATCAGCAACAGCACTTTGATCGTGAACCGGATCGGTTTGATGCTGCGACCCGTGGAGGTCTCGTCGCGGATCAGCGCAGGCAGCTCGCCCGTCGGCAGCACGTCGCGGTCCATCTCGTGCGTCCGATCCGCGTCGACATCGTCGACCTCGGGCGCCGAGAGCCGCTCGGACCGGTCGTCTGCCTCGTCGCTCACCGTTGACCCCGGACCCGCATCGTTCAGTGGACGTCGATCATCCGTCGCAGCCGTGCCCGCAGCCGTGGCACCATGGCGGCGTCGGTCTTGCCGAGGTGCACGACGACGAGCTCGCGTTCGGGCACGACGACGATGTACTGGCCCTCGTGACCGTGGCAGGCGAGGCTGCCCGGGAACTCGGGCCAGATCCACCAGTGGCGGCCGTAGTCACAGCCGTTGTCGTCATCGTGTGACACCGGCGTGGCGGCGTGGGCGACCCATCCCTGCGGCAGCATCCGCTCGCCGGACGCCGTGACGCCGTCGTGGCGGTACAGCTCGCCGAAGGCGGCGAAGTCACGAGCGGTCGCGAAGACATACGACGAGCCGACGAAGTCGCCGGCAGCGTCGAACTTGGGGATCGCCGAGTCCATCCCGGTCGGTCCGAACAACCGGTCGTGGAGGAACGACTCCATGGCGGCGCGGCGCTGCTGCGGGTCCCCGCCGGGGCCACCGCTGACGATGTCGCCGATGATGCGAGCGATGATGTTGGTCGTGCCCGACGAGTAGCTGAAGTGGGTGCCGGGCTCGTGATCGAGCGGGAGCGCCGCTGCATAGGCGGCGTGGCTCGGGCCGCTCTCGCCGAACAACATCTCGATGCAGTGCGAGATCTCGTCGTCGACGTAGTCCTCGACGAAGCGCAGACCCGAGCGCATCTCCAGCAGCTGCAGCGTGGTGATTTCCGCCTTCGGCGTGCCGGCCCACTCCGGCACGGGAGCGGGCGCGTCGATGGCGAGTGCGTCGTCGCCGACGAGGATCCCGACCGCTGCCTGCGTGATCGACTTCGCCATGCTCCACGACGTCAGCGTGGACTCGGCGGTGATCTCGATCGCGGGCTGGAAGATGTTCTCCGGTTGGATTCCGTACCGCTCGGCGACCACCTCGCCTCGGTGCAGGACCAGCAACGCCAACGTGACGCCTTGGTCCTCAGGGCGTTCGAACAGCTCGTCGACGAGCGCAGACAGAGACACGTCGTCGACGTTAGTTCCCGCTCACCAGACGGTCGGCGAGGCCCACCAGTCCCTCGACGTCGTGGACATCGACGGCGAGCAACGGCAACTCGACGACCACGACGTCCTCGGCGAGGTCCTCGAGCACGGCGATCTCCTCGCGCTCGGCGGTCGCCAGCTCGGTGAGCTCGTCGTGCCACGCGACCTGGTCGGCGAGCGGGCCGTCGTCGAGGTCGTCGAGCACGACCCGATCGGCAGCGGTGAGCGGTTCGGGCATCGGATGGATCAGGTTGACGACCACACCACCGAACGGGAACGCGCCGTCACGAAGGGCTCCGATCAGGTGCTCGGCCTCGCCGATCGCCTCGGCGCGGGGACTCGACACGACGACGAACGATGCGCCGTCGGACCGCAGCAGCTCGGACACCTCCCTGGCGCGGCGGCGCAGGCCGGGTTCGATGTTCGCGAGCGACCGGAAGAACTCGATGGTGTCCTCGACGATCTGTGGGCCGGCGAGCCGACGAACCGCCCAGAGGAACATCGACGCCGCTGCGTTGGTCACCTTCGCGAACGCACGCTGGCCGACGGTGAGTGCCCGGTACACCGGATGGCCGAGGAAGCCGATCAGCCGGTCGGGCGCTTCCAGCAGATCGATGGCGTGCCGCGACGGCGGTGTGTCGACGATGACGAGATCCCAGTCGCCGCTGGTGTACAGCTGGTGCAGGCGTTCGATCGCCATGTACTCCTGGGCGCCGGCGAGCGATCCGGAGATCGCCCGGTACACCGGGTTCTCGAGGATCGCTGCGGCCTGCTTCGAGTTCGTGGTCTGCTCGTGGACGAGCCGATCGAACGTCGAAGCGGCATCGAGCATCAACGCCCAGAGTTCGCCGTCGGAGTCGCCTGCCCGCTTGCCGCGACCGCCGGACACGCCCGGGATGCCCGTGACCAGATGGGGCTCGTCGGCGGCGGCACCGGCGGCCAGGCCGAGTGCGTCCGCGAGCCGGCGCGCAGGATCGACGGTGACGACGACCACTCGACGACCGGCGCGGGCCGCAGCGACGCCGAGGGCGGCGGCGGTGGTGGTCTTGCCGACGCCGCCAGGGCCGCAGGTGACGATGAGCTCGGCGTTGGACACCTCGTGGCGGAACGACTCGGCAACGGTGCTTGCGCTCATCGGGTGCCGCCGATCATCGGGCCGACGAGCGCGTCGGCCAGCTCGCCCAGATGGTGCAGGGTGAGGCGCGGCGTGGCGAGCCGCGGCAGCGTCACGAGCGGGACGTTGATCCCGTCGGCCAGTCGCTCGATCTGGTGGCGTTGACGCTCGAGGCGCTCGCGGCCGAAATCCGTCGACGACGCGAGCGCCGACTTGGCCGAGTCCGACAAGGTGACCTTGTGGGAACGCGCCGCCATCGCGGGGGTCTTCGCGAGGCCGGGTCGGTCGGCCCAGCACGAGTTGACCACGGCGGGCAACAGCGACAGGCCGACGTCGGTGCGCAGCTCGTCGCCCAACTGGAGCGCTTCGGTCACGGGCGTCTCCTCGGGAAGGGTGACGATCATCGCCAGGCTGCGTTTCGGGTCACGCAACATGGCGTCGACCTCGACGGACTGCTCGCGCACGGGCCCCGACTGCACGACCTCGGAGAGTCCGGTGGCCGAGCGCAGGAACGGTGCGGCGTGTCCGGCGGGGGGCGCGTCGACGATGATCAGGTCGGCTGCTCGTTCGCGTTCGAGTTCCTTGATCTTGCCGAGGACGAGGAGGTGTTCGAGTCCCGGCGTCGCCGCCGCGATCATCGGCAGTGACGCCGCCGAGGCGGCTCGCCGCAGCATGCCGCCGACGCCCTTGAGTTCGAGGTAGTCGCCGAATGCCTGATCGGCCGGGATCGTCCGGCCGCGGACCTGGCCGGCACCCTTGATTCGACGCAGGATCCGGTCGCTCGAGTCGAGTTCCCGTCCACCGAGCAGCGGGCCCATGCCCGGGCGTCCGTCGACGGCGACGAAGAGCACGTCGGCGCCTTCGCGTGCCGCTGCCAGGGCATAGGCGGCCGCCACCGTGGAGGAACCGACCCCGCCCTTTCCGGCAACGATCGCCACACGTGTGCTCGTCAGCCAATCAGGTGCAGCCACGCCCATCACGGTACCGGCGAAGGCGGACGACGAACCGCTATCCGCCGTCTCCGGCCTCGTTTGTCGCCGCCGTGAAACGCGGTCCGGCCAGACCGATGTGGCTGGCGACCGGTCGGCCGACGGCCGCACAGGCCAGTTCGGCAGCGTCGAGCAGGCCCTCGACCGACACCGCGGTCGACACCGCCATCGCCTCCAAGGCGTGTGCGAGGTCCTCGGTCGGGACGTTCCCGCCGGCGCCGGGTGCGAAGGGGCAGCCGCCGAGACCCCCGACACTGGCGTCGAGACGAACGGCGCCGTGCTCCAGCGCTGCGATCGCATTGGCGATGGCGAGGCCCCTGGTGTCGTGGAGGTGCACGCCGATCGGCACGCCGACACTGGAATGCACCGAGCCCACGAGGACGGCGACCTCGGTCGGCACCGCGACGCCGATCGTGTCGGCGAGTCCGATCGACGACGCACCGGCATCGACGGCACGGCGTGCGACCTCGACGACGCGGTCGGCGTCGATGCGGTGTTCGAAGGGGCAGCCCATCGCCGTCGCCAAGGTCATCTCGACGACCGCTCCGGCACCGATCGCCGACGCTGCGAACCGCTCGAACTCGTCGAGCGCCGCGTCGGTGCCCGCTCCGGCGTTGTGGCGGCTGTGGCTGTCGCTCACCGACACCACGTACTGCAGATGGGTCAGGCCTGCGGCCAGGGCACGCTCGGCGCCGCGCCGGTTGAGGACCAGACCCCAACGGATGGCCCCCACCTCGTCCGCCAGTTGCGCCGTTGCGGCGCACAGCGCTTCGGCGTCCGCCATCGCCGGTACGCGGTCGGGTCGGACGAAACTGGTCAGTTCCAGGTCACGTACCCCGGCGGCCACGAGGGCCTCGAAAAGCGCGTACTTGACCTCGGTCGGGATCGGCACCTCGTCCTGCAACCCGTCTCGCAGGCTGACGTCGCGCAACGACACGCGGGCGGGAAGGCGGTCGGCCACGGACATCTCTCCATTCTCCCGCTTTCGCGGTGGGGCCGTCGACTCGGTAGACAACGACGATGGACGGCGACGCGCAGACACGGACCGGACCGCTCCTCGGCGTGCGCGTCCTCGAACTCGGCAACTTCATCGCCGGCCCGTTCGCCGGACAGCTGCTCGGGGACTACGGCGCCGAGGTGATCAAGGTCGAGGCGCCCGACGGCGGCGATCCGATGCGCCGATGGGGGGTGTGCGTCGACGACTCCAGTCTGTGGTGGCCGATCATCGCCCGCAACAAGCGCTCGGTCGTCGCCGACTTGAAGAACAGCGAGGATCTCGCGTTCGTCCGCCGACTCGCGGGCGAGTGCGACGTGATCCTCGAGAACTTCCGGCCGGGCGTGTTGGCCAAGTACGGGCTCGACTTCGACTCGCTCTCGGCGGTCAATCCGGGCATCATCATCACCCACGTCTCGGGTTTCGGCCAGAGCGGTCCACGGTCGGTCGAGGCCGGTTTCGGTTCGATCGGCGAGGCCGTCGGCGGCATCCGCCACACGACCGGCGAACCCGACCGGCCACCGGCGCGTTGCGGGATCAGCCTCGGCGATTCACTGGCGGCGATGTTCGCCGTGATCGGCACGCTCGCGGCGCTGCACGAACGATCGACGAGCGGCAGGGGCCAGGAGGTCGACGTGGCGATCTACGAAGCGGTCGCAGCGCTGATGGAGTCGTCGATGGTGGACTTCGACGTCGCCGGCGTGCTGCGCGGTCGCTCGGGGGGAACGCTGCCGCGTGTGGCACCGGCCAACGCCTACCCCACGCTCGACGGGTCCGAGGTTTTGATCGCCGGCAACGCCGACAACGTGTTCGCCAGATTGTGCGACTCGATGGGGCGCCCGGACCTGGCCGACGACGAGCGGTACGCCACCCATGTGGCGCGCGGCGCGCACGAGCGCGAGCTCGACGCACTCGTCGGCGAGTGGACCTCCACCATGCAGTCCGATGATCTGCTCGCCGTGCTGCGCAGGCACAGCGTGCCCGCTGGCCGCGTGTACACCGCGGCCGACATGCTCGACGACGACCACTACGCCGCCCGGGAGATGATCCAGCGACGGCTCGCCCGCAGCGGCGTCGACACGCCGATGCTCGGCGTCGTCCCCAAGTTCTCCCGGACGCCGGGCAGCATTGCCGACGTCGGCCCCAACCTCGGCGAACACACCGACCTCTACCGCTGACGTTACGCCAGGGGTCAGACCCCCGGCGTAATGGCTGGGATGAGGTGTTACGCCGGGGGTCTGACCCCTGGCGTAACGCTAGAACTCTTCGTCGAAGGCGACGTCGCCGGCGACGCCGACCTGGTAGCTGCTGACGGTGCGCTCGAAGAAGTTCGACAGGCCCTGCACGTCCTGGAGTTCCATGAAACTGAACGGATTCTTCGAGCCGAACTCGGGGGCGTAGCCGAGCTGCGCCAGCCGCTGATCGGCGACGAACTCGAGGTAGGTGCGGGTGTCGCCGAGGCTCATGCCCGGCACGCCTTCGCCGAGCACGTCGGCGGCGAACAGATGCTCACAGTCGATCGCCTCGTTGATCATCTCGCGGATGTCGGCCTCGAGTTCCGCGTCGAACAGCTCAGGCTGCTCCTTGCGGACCGTGTCGACCACCTCGAACGCGAAGTTCATGTGGCAGCTCTCGTCGCGGAACACCCAGTTGGTGCCGTCAGCGAGACCGTTGAGCAGGCCCTTGGACCGCAGGAAGTAGACGTAGGCGAACGCCGCGAAGAAGAACAGACCCTCGATGCAGGTGGCGAAGCAGATCAGGTTGAGGAGGAACTGCTTGCGCTGTTCGGGTGTCTCGATCTTCTGCAGACCCTGGATCGAGTCGATCCACTTGAAGCAGAACTCGGCCTTCGCCCGGATCGACGGGATGTTCTCGACCGCCGCGAAGGCCGCTTCGCGCTCGGCCATGTCGGGGATGTAGTTGTCGAGCAGCGTCAGGTAGAACTGCACGTGCAACGCCTCTTCGTAGAGCTGGCGCGACAGGTACATCCGGGCCTCGGGGGCGTTGATGTGCTGGTAGAGGTTGAGCACCAGGTTGTTCGACACGATCGAGTCGCCGGTGGCGAAGAACGCGACCAGGCGCGACACGAGGTGCTTCTCGGCGGGCATCAACTTGCGTTGCAGGTCGACGAGGTCGTCGGAGAAGTCGATCTCCTCGACGGTCCACGTGTTCTTGATCGCGTCGCGGTACATGTCGAAGAACTGCGGGTACCGCATCGGCCGCAACGTCAGGTCGTAGCCCGGGTCGAGGATGTTGGTCGGACGCTTGGCGCCGACCGGCGAGGCCGACTCGAACTCGTCGGCGAGGGTTTCTCCGGGCCGGGAGGCCGGCTGGTAGTCGGTGATCGGGTCGATGAGAGCCATCAGTCGCACGCCTCGCAGGATTCGGGATTCTCGAGGCTGCACGCGATCGCCTCTTCATCGGTGTAGGTCTTCTTCGTCGTCTCGTCGACGAGCGGAGCGATCGCGCTCTCGGCGGCCGGGGCCTTCTGTCCGCCGCCAGTGGGCGCCGGCGTCGACTTGGTCGCCGACGTCGTGCTCTGGTTGATGCGCGTCGCCGGGCGGCTGCGCAGGTAGTACGTGGTCTTCAGCCCCGCCTTCCAGGCGTGGAGGTACATCGAGGAGAGCTTGCCGATCGTCGGGGTCTCCATGAACAGGTTGAGCGACTGGCTCTGGTCGATGAAGGCCCCACGTTCGGCGGCCATGTCGATCAGTGCCCGCTGCGGGATCTCCCACGCGGTGCGGAAGATCTCCTTCAACTCGTCGGGGATGCGGTCGACCTCCTGCACCGAACCCTCGGCACGCTTGATGTCGTTGATCATCTGCTCGTCCCACAGATTGCGGGCCTGGAGCTCGCGCACCAGATAGCGATTGATCTGCATGAACTCGCCCGAGAGCGTCTCACGCTTGAACAGGTTCGACACCTGCGGCTCGATGCACTCGTAGCAGCCGACGATCGAGGCGATCGTCGCCGTCGGGGCGATGGCGATCAGCAGGCTGTTGCGCAGACCATGCTCGGCAATGCGCGCCCGCAGGCCGTCCCAGTCGAGCTCGGCCGGAGGCGTGACACCGCCGTTGGCCCGATCCCACAGGTCGAACTGCAGGTCGCCCTTGGCGGCCCGAGTGCCCTCGAACGCCTCGTGCGGTCCGTTGGCCTCGGCGAGCTCGGTCGACGCCCACAGCGCATGGAAGTAGATGTGGGCGCTGATCGTGCGGCTGAGCGCCTTGGCGTCGGCGGAGTCGAACGCCAGCCCCTTCTTGAAGAAGACGTCCTGCAAGCCCATCAGACCGAGGCCGACGGGACGCCACTTGTGGTTGGAGAACTCCGCTTCGGACGTCGGGTAGTAGTTGATGTCGATCACCCGGTCGAGCAGCGGCACGACCTGGCGGACGACGTCGCCGAGCTTGGCGTAGTCGAACTCGGCGTTGGCGTCGACGTAGGCACCGAGGTTGAGCGAACCCAGGTTGCACACGGCGGTGTTCTGCTGGTCGGTGACCTCGAGGATCTCGGTGCACAGGTTCGACAGGTGGACGACGCGCGGTGTGCCGTCGTCGTTGGCCTCGCCGGTCTGGTTGCACTTCTCGTTCGAGGCGTCCTTGAACGTGACCCAGCCGTTGCCGGTCTGGGCAAGCGTGCGCATCATCTTCGAGTAGAGCTGACGTGCCGGCACCTGCTTCTCGTACAGCCCGGCCTCCTCGGCGGCGACGTACGCGCGCTCGAAGTCGTCACCGAACAGGTCGGTGAGGTGCGGGACCTGCTTGGGATCGAAGAGGCTCCACTGCCAGTCCTTCTCGACGCGCTCCATGAAGAGGTCGGGAATCCAGTTGGCGATGTTGAGGTTGTGCGTGCGCCGGGCGTGGTCGCCGGTGTTGTCGCGCAGTTCGAGGAAGTCCTCGATGTCGGCGTGCCACGACTCGAGGTACACGCACGCAGCCCCCTTGCGACGGCCGCCTTGGTTGACGGCGGCGACCGACGAGTCGAGCGTGCGCAGCCACGGCACGATGCCGTTGGACAGGCCGTTGGTGCCCTGGATGAGGCTTCCCTTCGCACGGACCCGATGCCACGCGACGCCGATTCCGCCGGCGAACTTCGACAGCTTGGCGATGTCGGTATAGCGCTTGTAGATGCCCTCGAGGCTGTCCTCGGGCGAGTCGAGCAGGTAGCACGATGACATCTGGGAGTGTGCGGTGCCCGAGTTGAACAGCGTCGGGCTCGACGGCAGATAGGCGAGCGACGACATCAGATCGTAGAACCGCACCGCCTCGTCGACGTCGGTGCAGAGCCCGCACGCGACGCGCAGGAAGAAGTACTGCGGCGTCTCGATGACCTCGCGGCGCGACGGGTGGCGCAGCAGGTAGCGGTCGTACACGGTGCGCAGGCCGAAGAACTCGAAGCTGCGGTCACGGTCGGAGTCGATCGCCGCATTGAGCGCAGGAGCGTTGGCGTTGACGAACTCGAGCACCTCGTCGGAGACCAGGCCTTCGGCGTGGCCGACGGCGATCGACTCGGAGAACCACGGGATGTTCTGGTTGCGCACCTCCTTGTCGATCACGGTGGCGAGCAGGCGAGAGGCGAGCTTGGAGTAGTTCGGCTCCTCGACGATGAGCCCGGCAGCGGTGCGGATCGACAGGTCGTCGAGCTCCCGGGTGGTCGCACCGTCGGCGAGCGCCGAGATCGTGCGGGTGGCGACGCGCATCGGGTCGACGCCGAGGAGCCCCTCGCAGGCCCGAGCGATGGCGTTGACGATCTTGTTGACGTCGACGGGTTCGAGCGCTCCGCTGCGCTTCTTCACCCGCATGCCGCCGGCGGTCGGCTGCGCCGCAGCCGGCGAGGCTGGCGCCTTGGCGGTGTCGGTCAGCATGGGAGCCGCGCCGCCTCCGACTGCTGACTCGGCTGCTGATTCGGTCGTTGCGGCATTGTTGTCGATCACTGTCACCGTGGGCTCTCCTGCTCCTGCATTGCGTCGTCGTCGGGTGGTCGGAATGGTGTGGAATCGGTCGAGTACTGCTGTCGACCACCAGATGTCGTGGTCACCCCCCGCCGTTGGCACCACATGTCGTGGCAACGGGTCCGTAATTACAGCAGTGAAACTACGGGCCTGTCAACCGTCTCGTCGAGAAACCGTCAACTTGCCCGCACAACGGCCCGATTTCGGGAGCCGTCGCGGCGTCTCACGTCGGCGAGTTCGGCCTGGCGGCGCAGCTTCGACCACACCTCGTCGACCGATTGGGCCGTCGCGTGCACGAAGTCGACACCCCGGTGAATGCCACCGTCGATATCGGCAGCGGTCCGCTGGACGGGCTCGCGTTCCGCCTCGGCGTGCCAGATCTCCTCCACCTGGAGCAGACGTCCATCGCGTCCACGCACGTTGTTCTCGCGGAACTCGAGGGTGGTTCGCCATCCCCCGCGCTCGAGTTCTCGACGATCCGCCTGCTGCAGGATGGCGCCGTGTTGGCGCTGACGCAACAGGCGCTGACGAGGCGTGGGAAGGGCTCGGGCGACCATGGAGTCATCTTGAACCACCGACCCTGTGGAGCGTCAGTCCCGATTGCTTGTGAATTTCACCGCTCCGGCTGGGGACAACCGCCCGAAACTGTGGGGCGGCTGTGGGGTGCCTGTGAGGCCGCTCGGGACAACCCGGTCAGAACCCGGGAACGAGATCCCGGCAGGCCAGCACGGCGAGAGAGAACGCCGGATCGGTCGGGTCGAGCAGGTCGAGCAGGGTCTCGCCGTTCGGGTCGGCGATCAGGTCACCGACGGTGATGTCGGGAAGGTCGACGCCGTTGTCGCGTAGACAGTCGAACAACGCGATGATCTGTTCGAACTCGCCCTCGCCGGCCGGTGCGAACACGTCCTCGGGTGCACCGGCCGCACACGACGAGCCGGGCTGCGGGAGTTCCAGGTCGACCAGGTAGTCGATCACGACGTCATCGACGCACGCCACCGACAGGAACGCCGTGTGCCCCTCGGCCTCGACGGTGTACAGGACACCCGACGACAGGAAATCCGCCAGCTCGACCGCCCACTCGTACGGCGTCGCCGGGTCACCGGTCGTACCGATGACGAGAATCGGCGCTGCACCGTCGGCCGGACCGATGATGATCGGGTCGATCGGCTCCGCGGTGCCGATGCAGCCGGTGCTCGCCCGGAGGAAGTCGGCGAAGTGGACCGACGCCTGCGCGGACAGTTCCGCCTGCCGGCGGACCTCGTCGGCGGGTGGCCGGCGAGGCTCGTCGGCGCAGTTGATCACGAGCCCGGCGTGCTGGCTGTTGTCGTAGGTGCCGTCCGGTTGACGTCCCAGGTAGACGTCGGCGAGCACCTGGAGCAACGAGCCGTCCTGCTCGGTGTCCGCCACGTAGAGGGCGTCGGCGAGCACGGGCCACAGCTGCGTGCTGTAGAGCGCAGCGATGACGCCGAGTTGCAGCTCGCCGGGCGTGAGGACGCGATCCCCGTCGTCGGTGGGGAAGCTGCCGACCTCGGAGATCTCGTCCACGAGGCCGCCGTGGACGTCGAGTGTCGGACCGAGCTCGGCGAGGCTGCAGTCGGCGTCGGCGTCGCACGCCGCGGCGAAGCTCTCGAGTGCGGCGTCGAAACCGGGCCCCTGTTCGAGGCCGAGGACGGCGAGATCGTCCGTCGGCTTCATCGCCCCATCGAGCACGAGCGCCCGCACCCGTTCCGGGAACAGTTCGGCGTACGTGGCGCCCAGACGGGTCCCGTACGAGAACCCGACGTAGCTCAGCCGGTCGTCGCCGAGCGCCGCACGAAGCGCATCGAGATCACGTGCGGCATTGTTGGTCCCGACGTAGGGCTCCAACGCCAAGGACTCCTCGGTGCACGTGTCGGCCCGCCCGATCGCATCGGCCACCAGGGCGTCCCAGCCGGCGTCGTCGTCGGATGCCAGCAGGGTGACGTCGTCGTCGAAGTCGGCCTCGCAGTCGATGGCCGAACTCGCCCCGACGCCACGCGGATCGAACGAGACGAGGTCGAACCGCTCGGCGAGTTCGGGCGGCACCGCAGCCGCGGCGTTGGTCAGGAACTCGATGCCGGACCCACCGGGTCCTCCGGGGTTGAACACCAGTGAGCCGATCCGGACCTCGTCGTCGGCCGTCGCCGCACGAGCGACCGCGATGTCGATCGTCTCGCCGTCGGGAACAGCGTGGTCGAGCGGCACCGTCAAGGTCGAGCACTCGAGGTCGATCACCTCGCCTGCGGCGCCCCCGCACGAACTCCAGGCCAGCGTCCCGGAATCCGGGTTCGCGGTCTCCGCGCCCGTGTCGGGAGCGAGGCTGGTGCCGGGATCCGCAGCGTCGGGATCCCCGGCGTCCGGCACCGGCGGGTCGACGGGTCCCGGCGTGGGCGCCGTGGGACCAGCCCCCATCGGCTCGGCGCCGACCGTCACCACGTCGGGCGATGCCGAACAGGCGGTGACGGCGACCAGCGCCACCAGAGCGAGAACACGACGCACGAGGCGACGCTATCGCTGCGTCGCGCGGCGCCCCGGTCAGCTCCCGCTTCAGTCGGCACGCCTCGGTGCCGATGACGATGCATGTCGAAGCGCAGTTCTGCCGTCCGCCTCCGCATCGCCGTCGTCACCGCCGCCGTCGCGCTGGCCGGGTGCGCTTCGTCGGGCGCCCCGGACGGCGACGCGGCACGGGCGGGGGCGGGCAGCGACGTGGTCGCCGTCGGTGACGCTCCGCTCCCCGCTGACGCTCCAGCCCCCGGCGACGGCGTGGGCAGCCTGCGCGACGCCATGGAAGTGGCCGCAGCAGCACCCGGGCAGGCGTCGGATGCGGCGTGCACGCTCGACCGCCAGACGCTCGAGAGCGCCATCGAGACCTACGAACTGCTCAACGGTGAACCACCGGCGAGCCAGCAGGAGCTGCTCGGCACGCAGATCATCCGCGAGGCGTCGGTGCGATTCGAGATCGGACCCGACGGCGCCGTGGTCCCCACGCCCGGCAGCCCGTGCACCTGATCGGTCGGCTCAACCGATCCACTTCGGCGTGAACGGATCCGGCGTGGACACGGCGAGACGCAGCGCCTCGTCGGCGGTGGAGGCGCGACGGGCCAGCGCCGCGTTGGCGGCGCTGACGAAACCGGCGGACACCGAGGTGTCGATGAACGCGAACAGCGGTGCGAAGTAGTCGGCGACGTCGAGGAACACGACGGGAACAGCGACCAGGCCGAGCTGGTTCCACGTGATCATCTCGAACGCTTCGTCGAGCGTGCCGAATCCGCCGGCCATGACGATCACACCGTCGGACAGCTCGGCCATGCGGGCCTTTCGGGCGTGCATGCTCGGCGCCACCTCCAACCGGGTCAGGCCGAGGTGGGCGACCTCGGCGGCGACCAGCTGCTCGGTCATCACGCCGGTGACCGACCCGCCAGCCGCCAACGCCGCGTCGGCGACCACGCCCATCAGCCCGACGTGGCCACCGCCGTACACCAACCGGTGTCCGTCACCGGCGATCGCCGTGCCGAGCGCTTCCGCCGCGCTCCGAAACGCCGGATCCGAACCGGAACTCGAGCCGCAGAACACACAGATGGCCGCCATCACCACATCATGCCGTGACACCGTCGACGCCGCCGGCTCAAATGGCTCTGTCGATTACCGGCCAGTAACGTTCGACCCATGACCGCGATCGCCGCCCCCGACCTGCCTGCTGCCGCCGACGCCATCGATCTCGCCGACCGACTGGTGGGCAAGGCGGTACGCCAGTTGGCCGCCTCGGGCGGGCCCGACGTCCACCAGGTACTCGCCTACGACATCGCCCACGCCGCCTCCGGTGTCGCCACGGCGCGTTCGCTGCTCGACTACGGCTCGAAGGGCGACGTCGAGGCCAAGATCACATGCGCGTTCGCCGCCGACATGCTCCACGACCTGGCGGGCAAGGTGCTCGGACGTGAAGACGACTGGGGCGTCGAGCGCGACCCCCTCGCCAACGCCCACGCGTTCATCTCGCAGTTCCGGGCCCCCGAGTTCCTCGCGTCCCTCGCCGACCAGGCCGGCCCGCGGCATCTCGACGACGACATGGAGATGGTCGCCGACACGTTTCGCGCCTTCGCCCAGAACGTCATCTCGCCGCATGCCGAACACGTCCACCGCACCAACGCCGACGTGCCCGAGGAGATCATCACCGGCCTGGCCGAACTCGGTGCGTTCGGCCTCAGCGTTCCGGCGGAGTACGGCGGCTACAGCGAGGGCGGCGACTCCGAGTACATCGCCATGGTCGCGGCGACCGAAGAGCTGTCTCGGGCGAGCCTGGGCATCGGTGGCTCGCTGATCACCCGCCCCGAGATCCTCACCCGGGCGCTGGTCAAGGGTGGCACCGAGGACCAGAAGCAGAAGTGGCTACCCAGGTTGGCGACCGCCGAGGTGATGCCCGCCGTGGCGGTCACCGAGCCCGACTACGGCAGCGACGTCGCCGGCATCAAGGTCACCGCCACGCCTGCACCGGGGCCGGACGGCGAGGACGGCTGGGTGATCAACGGGGTGAAGACGTGGTGCACCTTCGGCGCCCGCGCCGATGCGCTGACGCTGCTCGCCCGCACCGATCCCGACCGTTCCAAGACCCATCGCGGCCTGACGCTGTTCATCGTTCCCAAGCCCCGCGGCGACAGCCACGGCTTCGAGCTCACACAGGATCCGATCGACGTCGACGGCGGTCAGCGCATCGGCAAGATGGAGGGCCGACCGATCGACACGATCGGGTACCGTGGCATGCACTCCTACGAGATCGCACTCGAGGACTGGTGGGTGCCGGCCGAGAACCAGGTCGGCATGGAGGAGGGTCTCGGCAAGGGCTTCTACTACCAGATGGCCGGATTCGAGAACGGCCGGTTGCAGACCGCGGCCCGCGCGGTCGGCGTGATGCAGGCCGCCTACGAAGCGGCGCTCGACTACGCCGAGAACCGCAAGGTCTTCGGCGAGGCGATCATCGACTACGAGCTCACCCGGGCCAAGCTCGGCCGGATGGCGGTACTCACCCAGGCAGGCCGTCAGTTCTCGTACGCGGTCGCCACCCTGATGGCCAAGGGCGAGGGTGCGATGGAGGCCTCGATGGTGAAGGCCTACGTCTGCAAGGCCGCCGAGTGGGTCAGCCGCGAGGCGATGCAGATCCACGGCGGCATGGGCTACGCCGAGGAGTTCCCGGTGAGCCGTCTGTTCGTCGACGCCCGCGTGCTGTCGATCTTCGAGGGCGCCGACGAGACCCTCTGCCTCAAGGTGATCGCCCGCCAGCTCATCTCCGCCACGACACCCTGACCCGGCAACCACCCAACCGCGAACCCAACCACGTTTGCGTGCAGATCTCGGTGGGCCGGCCCACCGAGAATGCAGCACAAACGGGGGAAGGGCGTGTCAGGCGGTGAGCTCGGCGGCGAGGTCGGCGACGGCGACGATGCGTTCGAAGTGGGCGCCGGGGTGGTCGTCGTAGGGGTCGAGCAGGATCGGGTGGAGTCCGGCGGCACGCGCTGCGCCGACGTCCATCGTCACCGAGTCGCCGACGTAGGCGATGCGGTGGCGCTCGAACTCCGCGAAGTACGGCAGTGCATGATCGAAGATCGCCGGGTCGGGCTTGGTGACACCGACGACGTGACTGTCGACGATGCAGCGCATTTCGATGTGGTCGCCGGCGCCGACCTGGCAGATCTCGCGCCGCAACATCGCCTCGATCTGCCCGCTGGCATTCGACACCACACCCATGGGGACGCCGGCGCGCGACATGGTCTCGAGCGCAGCCCGCGTCTCGGGGATCGTCCACCGCCAGAGCCACGGCGATCGCGTCAGACCCAGCACGAAGGCCGCCTCGTCGAGGTCGGCCGGGTCGACGTCGACCGCGGCGACATAGGCGTCGTCGTAGACCGCCCACGACGCCTCGGGCTCGGCGCGGTCGGACTTCGCCTTCATGCCGGCGTAGTGCGCCCGCCGGTGCGCCTCGGTGTCGGTCGACGCGCCGTAGCGCTCCAGCAGCGGCGCGATCACCGTGGGGTCGGGCAGCACGAGCACGCCACCCGCATCGAACAGGACGGCGTCGAAACGCCTCGTCACGAGCGTCGACTCAAGCGAGCTTGTCGTGGAGGAACGACGTGACCTGCGGCCAGATCTCGTCGTACTTGGCCTGATCCTGGGTGCCGAGCGCGTTGTGCGGCGCCATGAAGGCGTGACCGGTACCGAGGTGCACCGTGATCTCGACGTCCTTGCCGAGCGCCTTCAGCTCGTCCTGCAGATGCATCGCCGCCGACGGCGGGAAGAAGTCGTCGTTCTCGGCCATGTGACCCTGGATCGACGCCTCGATCCTGGAGTAGTCGGGCTGGTCGTCACCCTGCGGGAAGCCGTAGAACGGCACCGCGGCCTTCACTTTGTCGGGGCGCAGCGCGGCGAGCACGAACGTCAGCATCCCGCCCATGCAGAACCCGACGACACCGATGCCGTTGTCGTTGGTCGCATCGTGGTCGGCGAGGAAGTCGACGGCGCCGCTCATGTCTCGTGCCGCCCGGTCGGGCGGCATCGAGCTCATCAGTTCGCCGGCTTTGTCCATCTCGGTGTGGCCCGCCAGTTCGCCGTGGAACAGGTCGGGCGCGAGGGCCACAAAACCGGCAGCCGCCAGCCGATCCGTCATCTCCTTGATGCCGGAGTCGAGGCCCCACCATTCCTGCACCACGATGACCCCGGGACCACTGCCACCCTCGGGAAGCGCCAGGTACCCCGACGCGTCGTTGCCGTTGCTCGGAAATTCGACGATGTCTCCCATGCCTCAACCGTAGACCCATCGGCGCTGGTGCCATACGATCGCGAGGTGACCCAACTCGACGCTCCACCTTCGGCGCTCCTCGGCGATGCCTACGCGAACGACCGTGCCCGTGTCTTCCATTCGTGGTCGGTCCAGAGCGCGCTCGATCCGACGGTCATCGCCGGCGCATCCGGTTCGGCCTTCTGGGATCCCGACGGCACGACCTGGATCGACTTCACCAGCATGTTGGTAAACATGAACCTCGGCCACCAGCACCCGAAGATGGTCCAGGCGATCAAGAACCAGGCCGACGTGCTGTGCATGGTCGCGCCACCGTTTGCCAACGACCAGCGGAGCGAGGCGGCTCGGCTGATCGTCGAGAAGGCGAACCGTGACGGCGCAGGCGGGCACTTCGAGAAGGTGTTCTTCACCAATGCCGGCGCCGAGGCCGTCGAGAACGCGGTCCGTCTCGCCAAGGGCTACACCGGCCGGATGAAGGTGCTGTCGGCGTACCGCAGCTACCACGGCGGCACGGCGCTGAGCGTCGGGCTGACCGGTGAGCCACGCCGCTTGGAGAACGAGCCGTCGGTGCCGGGGCTCGTGAAGTTCTGGGGGCCGTACCCGTACCGGTCGGCGTTCCATTCGTCGTCGTCCGAGGAGGAGACCGAGCGGGCGTTGCAGCACCTGCGTGACACCATCGTCATGGAGGGCGCCGACAAGATCGCCGCCATCATCCTCGAGCCGGTGGTCGGCACCAACGGCGTCCTCGTGCCGCCGCCCGGCTACCTCGAAGGTCTCCGTGCCCTCTGTGACGAGTTCGGGATCGTCTGGATCGCCGACGAGGTCATGGCTGGATTCGGACGCACCGGCCAGTGGTTCGCCTGGCAGAACTGGGGCGCCCAGCCCGACCTGATCTGCTTCGCCAAGGGCGTCAACTCCGGCTACGTCCCGCTCGGCGGTGTCGTCATCTCCTCGACGATCGCTCACGCCTACGACGACAGGATGTTCCCCGGCGGCCTCACCTACTCCGGTCACCCGTTGGCGTGCGCAACAGCGGTCGCGAGCATCGGGATCTTCGAGGAGGAGGGCGTCCTGGTCCACGCGCGCCACCTCGGCGACGACATCATCGGACCGGCGTTGCGCGACATGGCCGAGCAGCATCCATCGGTCGGCGAGGTCCGCGGCCTGGGTGTGTTCTGGGCCGTCGAACTGGTCACCGATCCGTCGACCCGCGAACCCGCCCCTCCGTCGACGGTCTCCGCCGTCGTCGCCGAATGCAAGCGCAACGGCATGTGGCCGCTGTCGGCCGGCAACCGCATCCACGTCGTGCCGCCGTGCAACACGCCTGACGATCTCGCTCGCGATGGTCTCGCCATCCTCGACGCCGCACTCGCGGTCGCCGACGACGCCATGGCCTGACGATCTCGTGAACGCTCAGGCATCCACCGCACCGACGTGTTCCTGCGAACGCCGCTGTCAGCGGCCACGATGACCGACTCGGCGGACACCTTCGGCGAGCGCCTCACCCTGCACCTGCGGTCGTGGGTGGGCGAGTGGCCTCCGCGTGCGGCCGGTGTGCACGTGGTGGGTGATCCGGCACGGCTGGAGCCGACGTGGGACGGCACCGTGCGCCCGCTGCACGGCGTCGGCGACGGCGCCGGCACGGTGATCGCCGTCCCTCCCGCCGCCGCTGAGGCTGTCAGGGAGGCGATCGGTGACGATCTCGACCGCCGAGGCCTCGGTGACGAGCTCGGCAGGATTCTCGGCGTCGGCCCGGCCGCGTTCGGCGCAGGAGTCTTCCGCACGACCGACCGGGTGAACCCGGACATCGCCGACGTCGGCACGTGGTTCGAGCAGCAGACCGATGACCTTCCCGAGTGGTTGGCGCCGTTCAACGGGCCCCGGTTGGTGGCGTTCCACGACGACGGGCGCCCGATCGCCGGCGTCGGCATCAAGATCCACGATCGCTACGGCCAGGAGTTGTCGGTGGTCACCGAGGAGGCCGCCCGCGGACAGGGGTTGGCCCGACGCCTCGTCGCCACGGCTGCCAGACACATCCTCGCGGCGGGCGCCGTACCGACCTACCTCCACGCGCCCGACAACACCGCCAGTGCGCGGGTCGCCGAAGCGGTCGGGTTCGCCGACCGCGGCTGGACCGTGCACGGCCTCTGGCCCCGTCGCTGACGGCAAGCTCGGGCCGCGGCCCCAACCCTGGCCTGATCTGCCGCCGTTCTCGTGAACAAATGGGCGGCTGATGCGCCCATTTGTTCACGAGTTGGACAGCGCGCGGTCAGCGGATGATTACTCGCCGCCTTCGTTCAACGTCACGTCGGTCGGCTCGTACATGTCTCCGAAGAGATCCAGGTCCATGTCGACGAGCAGTGCCCAGGCGCCCTCGACGATCTCGTTGGTGAATGCGCCATCGGTCGGCGGTGCGGTCAGCACCGTCGCCCCTTCGAGGTTCGGGGTGTTCTGGCTGATCTCGACCGTGCGGTCCCAGGCGTTCTGATCGATGTAGCCGATGCCGTCCGGGGACGGCCAGATCAGCTTGTTGACCTCGTTCATCTGCCACAGCTGATGGCTGGCGCCGAGCGTGGAGCCGGACGCGACGACGATGTCGCGGCACTCCTCGAGGTTGTCGCGGCAGTACGCCCATCCCTGCATCGAGGCCGCCACGAAGCGAGTCGCCGCGTCCTTGTACTCGGGATCGTCGGCGAGCCGAGCCGCGTCGGCCCAGATGGCGTCCTGGAGCATGCCGACGCCGATCTCCTCGTAGCTGATGACGTTGAAGTCCTCGGGTTGGTACAGCTCGCCGGTGTCGGGGTTGACGGCTTCGAGCACCTGTGCGTACTCGTTGTAGGTCATCGCCTCCGCTGCGTCGATCGAGCCGTCGAGCAGGGCGACCATGTCGAACTGCTGGCCGACGAGATCGACATCGGTGGCCGGATCGAGCCCGGCCTCACCGATCGCTGCGAACACTTCGTACTCGTTGCCGAATCCCCAGTTGCCGATCTTCTTGCCGGCGAAGTCCGCTGGGGTGGTGATGTCCTGATCGGCGAAGCTCACCTGGAGCGTGCCGGAACGCTGGTAGATCTGCGCGATGTTCACGATGTCGGCACCGGCTTCACGACTGGCGAGCGCCTTGGGGACCCACGCCAGGGCGAAGTCGACGTCGCCGTTCGCGAGCTGGGTCTGCGGCACGATCTCGACGCCGCCCTCCACGATCTCGACGTCGAGGCACATGTCCTCATAGAACCCCTTGTCCTGGGCGGCGAAGTAGCCGGCGAACTGCGCCTGGGTGAACCACTGGAGCTGCAGGCTGACGGAATCGAGCTCGTCGCACTCACCCATCGAACCGCTGTCCTCGGCCGCTGCGTCAGTGTCGTCGGTCGCCGCTTCGGTGTCGTCGGTCGCCGCCTCCGTCCCGTCGGTCGCGGCCTCGGTGGACGACGACTCCGCTGAGGAATTGTCGTCGTCGCTGCCGCACGCCGCCAGTAGCGACACGGCGACGAGACCTGCCGTGAGGTATCTGATCCGTTGCGTGTTCATGTGTGTGCTCCCCCGGGGGCGAGGCCCCCTGTGTGTTGTTGTGGTTGTGATCGTGTGCGGCGCGACGGCTGCGGCGATGCGGGTCGGCGTGCTGGTGACGCCACTCGCTCGAGCAGCACCGCCGCGGCGTAGAAGGCGAGTCCGAGGGCGCAGGCGCCGATCACGTACGCCCACGAAGCGGCCGTCCGCGAGACGGCTGCATTCGACGTGATCCCGTAGCCGAGGCCGTTCTGGCTGCCACCGAAGTACTCGGCGACGAAGGCGGTGATGACGGCGACCGGCGCGGCGATCTTCAGCGCCGTGAACAGGTACGCGAGGGCGTTGGGGATCCTGGTCTTGCGCAGGATCTCGGACTTCGACGCGGCGTAGGAGTGCATCAGCTCCATGTGGATCGGGCTCACCTGCCGCAGACCCTTGGCGACGTTGACCAGCACGATGAAGGACACCACCAGCGTCACCATCAGACGCCGTGGCACCTCCGTGGTGCTCGAGAACATGTTGTTGAACACGGGCACGAGCACGATGATCGGGATCGCATTGAGCGCTACGGCGAGCGGCGTGACCAGCTCGTTGAGCACGTTGAACCGCATGAGGATGAAGCTGAGCGCCACACCGCAGACCACGCCGAACACCAGCCCGACCAGCGCGTTGGCGCCGGTGACCGTCATCGCGTCCCACACCTTGTCGACGTTGTCGACCAACGCCGACCAGATCGCAGAGGGCGCGGGGAGCAGGAACGGTTTGATGTCGAAGATCCGCACGATCAGTTCCCACGTGCCGACGAACAGTGCGCCGACGATCAGCGGGGGCACGACGATCCGCCACACCGAACGCAGCGCACTCATCGGTCCTCGATCCCGCGCACGGCCACGGGCTCGGCCGGCGTGCCCTCACCCCGGCGGAGGGCCTCGCGCACCTCGGTGATCTTCTTGTAGAACGCGTCGTCCTCGCGGGTGTCCTCGTCGCGTTCGCGGCCGAGGTCGACGTCGATCACGTCGGTGATCCGACCAGGTCGCGCCGACATCACCACGACGCGATTGGCCAGGTACACCGCCTCGGGGATCGAGTGGGTGACGAACACGACCGTGGTGTCCGCCGCCTCGCAGATGCGCAACAGCTCGGCCTGCATGTGCTCGCGTGTCATCTCGTCGAGCGCTCCGAACGGCTCGTCCATCAGCAGCAGCGGCGGATGCGCGGCAAGCGCGCGGGCGATGGCGACGCGCTGTTGCATGCCGCCCGACAGCTGCCAGGGCAGGTGATCGCCGAACTCGGCGAGCTGGACGAGTTCGAGCATCTCGTCGGCCCGCGCCCGGCGCTTGCTCTTGGCCCAGCCCTTCAGCTCGAGCGGGAGCTCGATGTTCTTGCGCACGGTGCGCCACTCGAACAGACCGGACTGCTGGAACGCCATCCCGTAGTCCTGGTCGAGCCGCGACTGCCGCGCCGACTTGCCGTTGACGAGCACGGTGCCGGAGGTCGGTTCGATCAGGTTCGCGATCAGCCGGAGCAGCGTGGACTTGCCGCAGCCCGACGGTCCGATCAACGCCACGAAGTCGCGCGGAGCGACGACCAGGTCGATCGCCGCGAGTGCATCGACCTGATTCGATCGGCCCTGGTTGAAGACCATCGACGTCTGCTCGACCACGACCGCTGCCGACGCTGACGGGTTGATCGACGGGTTGGCGGCGCTCATCCGACCGCTTCCCGAGGACGGTTGCGCATCATCACCGCTTCGATGAGGACCACGAGACCGAACATCACGAGGCCGAGCACGGCGGCGCCGAACACGGCGGTGTACACCTGGGCGGGATCGCTGGTGGCCTTCTGACCGTAGGTCAACGCCGCGAAACCGACCCCGCGCACTCCCGTCGAGATCTCCGAGACGATCACGCCGATCACCGCCGCGGTCGCACCCAACTTCACACCGGGCACCATGGTAGGGATGGCCGCCGGGAACCGCAGCTTCACGAGCGTCGTCGTCCAGCCCGCCGCGTAGCTGTCCATCAGCTCGAGCGATGCCGGTGGCGGGTTGCTGAGGCCCTTCAGCGTCGCAACCGAGATCGGGAAGAACGCGAGGAACGCTCCGAGCGCTGCCACCCACATCCATTTCGGGAGATCCCAGTTGCCGCCCAGCGCAGCCACCTGCGGTGCCAGTGCGATGAGCGGCACCGTCTGCGACGCGATGACGTAGGGGAGCAGGCCGCGCTCGACGACCTTGAAACGGGCCATCGCGATCGCCAACGCGATCCCGAACACCGCGCCGAGCAACAGCCCGACGAGGGCCATGCGGAACGTGTACCAGCTGTACCCGACGATCGCCAGCCAGATCGGTGTGTCCTTGCCCCGGACCTCCGGATCGAACAGCCGACTCGTCATCTCCCACGTGTGCGGCATCGCCTGATCGCTCGCCTTCGGGATCACCCGCCAGCCGAACACCTCGGCGCCGGCCTCGGGTCCGACGAGTTTGTAGAGCTCCCAGAGCGCCGCCACACCGGCGAGCGCCAGCACGAAGAGCACGACCCGGCGCGCGCCGTGCCGAATCACGGCTGCGCCGTCACGACCGGGCAAGTGATTGGTTCCTGAGTGCGGGGATCACGTGCTCGCCGTACTGCGTGAGGGTGTGGTCCTTGCCGTCGTGTTGGAGATAGATGGCGAACTGGTCGACCCCGAGATCGGAAAGAGCGTGCAGGCGCTCGAGCTGGGCCTCGACCGGACCGAGGATGCAGAACCGGTCGATGATCTCGTCGGGCACGAACGTCGTGTGGATATTGCCGACCTGGCCGTGCTCGTTGTAGTCGTACGCCTGTCGTCCCTTGATGTAGTCGGTGAGCGCGGCCGGCACCGGCGCCGAGTCGCCGTAGCGCTCGACGATGTCGGCGACGTGGTTGCCCACCATGCCGCCGAACCAGCGGCACTGGTCGCGCATGTAGGCCATGTCGTCGCCCACGTAGGCCGGCGCCGCGACGCAGATCGTGAGGTCGTCCGGATTGCGACCGGCGTCACTCGCCGCCGTCCGCACGGCACCGATTGTCCATTCCGCGATCGACAGATCGGCCAACTGGAGGATGAACCCGTCGCACGTTTCCCCGATCAGCTTCAGCGCCTTCGGGCCGTACCCGGCGCCCCACACCTCGAGGCGGCTCTTCGACGCCCACGGCAGCGTGATCGTCGAGCCGTTGTAGTCGACGCTGCGACCGTTGGCGAGTTCACGGATGACGTTGATCGACTCGCCCATCGTGGCGAGCGTCGTCGGCTTGCCGTTGGTGACCCGCACCGCCGAGTCGCCTCGACCGATCCCGCAGACCGTGCGGTTGCCGTACATCTCGTTGAGGGTCGCGTACGTCGACGCGGTGACCGTCCAGTCGCGCGTCGCCGGGTTGGTGACCATCGGTCCGACGACGATGTTGCGGGTCTCGTCGAGGATCTTGGAGTGGATGACGTAGGGCTCCTCCCACAAGATGTGCGAGTCGAACGTCCACACGTGCGAGAACCCGTACGCCTCGGCCCGCTTCGCCAGATCGATCACGCGCGCTGCAGGTGGCGTCGTCTGCAGAACCAGGCCGACATCCATCAGCGCGTCTCGGGGAATCCGAGGTCGACGCTGCTGGTGGAGGGATCGGGCCAGCGGCTGGTGACCACCTTGGCCCTCGTGTAGAAGTTGATCCCCTCGGGACCGTACATGTGGGTGTCGCCGAACAGGCTCGCCTTCCAGCCGCCGAAGCTGTAGTAGCTCACGGGCACCGGCACCGGCACGTTGACGCCGACCATGCCGACCTGGACGTCGAACTGGAACTGCCGCGCCGCACCACCGTCGCGGGTGAAGATCGCCGTGCCGTTCGCGTACGGGTTGGCGTTGATCGTGTCGATGCCGTCCTGGTAGCCGGCGACCCGCATCACCGACAACACCGGACCGAAGATCTCGTCGCGGTAGCAGGCCATGTCGGTCGTGACGTGGTCGAGCAGGGTCGGGTTGAGAAAGTAGCCGTCTGCCGGCGCGCCGGCGCGTCCGTCGACGACGAGGGTCGCCCCTTCCTCGGGAGCGTTGTTCACGTAGCCGCGTACCCGGTCGCGATGCTCGGCGGTGACGAGCGGGCCCATCTCGTTGTCGGGCTCGTTGCCGGGGCCGACCTTGATCGACGGGATGCGGTCGGCGATCTTGGCGACCAGCTCGTCGGCGATCGACTCGGCGGCGAGCACGACGCTGATCGCCATGCACCTCTCCCCCGCCGATCCGTAGCCGGCGCCGACGGCCGCATCGGCGGCCATGTCGACATCGGCGTCGGCGAGCACGAGCATGTGGTTCTTGGCGCCACCGAGCGCCTGGACCCGCTTGCCGTTGGCGGTTCCCGTCTCGTAGATGTACTTGGCGATCGGGGTGGAACCGACGAAGCTCACCGCGGCGATGTCGCCGTGCTCCAGGATCGCATCGACGGCGACCTTGTCGCCCTGCACGACGTTGAAGCAGCCGGCGGGAAGGCCGGCCTGGGCGAGCAGCTCGCCCAGGTACAAGGCAACCGACGGGTCCTTCTCCGACGGCTTGAGCACGAACGTGTTCCCGCAGGCCAGTGCGTTGGCGAACATCCACATCGGGACCATCGCCGGGAAGTTGAACGGCGTGATACCGGCCACCACACCGAGCGGCTGACGGATCGAGTACACGTCGATACCGCCGGCGGCCTGCTCGGAGTAGTCACCCTTGATCAGCTGCGGGATACCGCAGGCGAATTCGACGTTCTCCAACCCGCGGGCGACCTCGCCCATCGCGTCGGACAGCACCTTGCCGTGCTCGGCGGTGACCAGCGAGGCGATCTCCTTGCGGTTGGCGTCGATCAGCTCGCGGAGGCGGAACATCACCTCGGCCCGCTTCGACAGTGACGTCGAGCGCCATGCCGGGAACGCGGCCTTCGCCGATGCGACCGCTGCGTCGACCTCGTCGACCGACGCCAACCCGACCTCCGCGGTCTGCTCGCCGGTCGCAGGGTTGAACACCGGCGAGGTGTTACCGGAGGTCGACTCGACGACCCGCCCGTCGATCCAGTGGGAAATGGTTTTCATCGTCACTCTCGTTCTCGGTGAATCGTTACGCCAGGGGTCAGACCCCCGGCGTCACGATGTTGCTGTGCTGGTTGACCGTCGGTGCGTTACGCCGGGGGTCTGACCCCTGGCGTAACGCTCAGTGCAGGTAGGTGGACAGGTTGCGTTTGATGTACTTGCCGTGGCCCTTGCGGCCGACGTAGTTGTCGTTCTCGATCACGACGGTGCCACGGCTGATCACGGTGTCGACCTTGCCGTCGATCTCGAAGCCCTCGTACGCAGAGTGGTCCATGTTCATGTGGTGCTTGTCGTCGATCCCGATCTTGGTGCGACCGTTGGGATCCCAGACGAGAATGTCGGCGTCGGCACCGGGTTCGATGACGCCCTTCTTGTCGAGGCCGAACATGCGCGCCGGGGTGGTGCAGCACGTCTCGACCCAGCGCTCGAGGCTGATCTCGCCGAGCACGACGCCCTGGTAGATCAGCTCCATGCGATGCTCGACGCCGCCGATGCCGTTGGGGATCTTGGAGAAGTCGCTGCCCTTCGCAGGATCTCCGAGTTCCTTCTGGTCCTTGAAGCAGAACGGGCAGTGATCGGTTGACACGACCGCGAGCTCGTTCATGCGCAGACCCTTCCACAGGTCGGCCTGGTGGTGTTCGTGCTTGGTGCGCAATGGCGTGGAGCACACCCACTTCGCTCCTTCGAAACCTGGCTGCGCCAGCTGGTCCTCGAGCGTCAGGTACAGGTACTGCGGACAGGTCTCGGCGAACACGTTCAGGCCGGCGTGTTGCGCCGCGGCGACCTCCTCGAGTGCCTCCGATGCGGACATGTGCACGATGTACAGCGGCACGTTGCCGGCGACCTTGGCGAGCTGGATCGCCCGGTGCGTCGCCTCGGACTCGAGCTCGGCCGGTCGGGTGAGCGAATGGAATTTCGGGTCGGTGTCGCCGCGGGCGATCGACTGGGCCACGAGCACGTCGATGGCGATGCCGTTCTCGGCGTGCATCATGATCATCGCCCCGGACTCGGACGCATTCTGCATCGCCCGCAGGATCTGGCCGTCGTCGGAGTACAGGACCCCCGGGTACGCCATGAACAGCTTGAAGCTGGTGATCCCCTCGTTGTCGACGAGGTAGGTCATCGCCTTCAGCGACTCGTCGTCGACGCCGCCGATGATCTGGTGGAAGCCGTAGTCGATCGCGCAGTTGCCGGCCGCCTTCTCGTGCCACTCGGCCAGACGCTCCTGGACGCTGAAGCCGGTGTTCTGCACGGCGAAGTCGACGATCGTCGTGACGCCGCCCCACGCAGCAGCGATCGTGCCGGTCTCAAAGGTGTCCGAGGCCTCCGTGCCGCCGAACGGCAGCTCCATGTGAGTGTGCACGTCGACGCCACCCGGCACGACGTACTTGCCGGTCGCGTCGATCGTGCGATCGGCGTTCACGCCAAGGGCGGCTGCCTGGCCGGGGGCGAGGACGGCGACGATCGACTCGCCGTCGATCAGCACGTCGCCCTCGCGGCGCCCGACCGCCGAGATGACCGTTCCTCCCTGGATCAACGTCGTCGCCATCTCAGCGCCCTCCCTCGTCGGCCCGGTGGTGCTCCTCGTGCGAGTGCAGCTCGTCGCTGGCGCTTTCCTCGCGGGCGTTGAACCACATGTCGATCACCCTTCCACCAACTCGCCGTAGGCGTCGGGGCGGCGATCGCGGTAGAACGCCCACCCGTCACGCACTTCCTTGATGCGGTCCATGTCGAGTTCGCGCACGATCAGCTCGGGCTTGTAGGGATCGCCCTTGTCACCGACGTACTGACCGCGCGGGTCGACGAAGTAGCTCTGCCCGTAGAAGTCGTTGTCGCCGAGCGGCTCGATGCCGACCCGGTTGATCGCACCGACGTAGTACATGTTCGCCACCGCTGCCGCCGGCTGCTCGATCGACCACAGGTACTCGCTGAGGCCGCGATGGGTCGCCGACGGGTTGAACACGATCTCGGCGCCGTTGAGGCCGAGGGCCCGCCAACCCTCTGGGAAGTGGCGGTCGTAGCAGATGTAGACGCCGACCTTGCCGACGGCGGTGTCGAACACCGGGTAGCCGCCGTTGCCGGGCCGGAAGTAGAACTTCTCCCAGAAGCCCTTCACCTGGGGGATGTGCTGCTTGCGGAACTTGCCGAGGTAGCTGCCGTCGGCGTCGATCACCGCCGCGGTGTTGTAGTAGACGCCGGGCTGCTCGATCTCGTACATCGGCAGCACCATCACCATGCCGAGCTCCTTCGCCAACTCCTGGAACCGCTTGGTGGTCGGTCCGTCGGGGATGTACTCGGTGTAGTCGTAGTACTCGGTCTCCTGCACCTGGCAGAAGTAGGGCCCGTAGAACAGTTCCTGGAAGCAGATGATCTGCGCACCCTGGGCTGCCGCCTCACGGGCGGCGTCCTCGTGCTTGACGATCATCGACTCCTTGTCGCCGGTCCAATCGGTCTGCAGCAACGCTGCGGTGATGATGTTCGCCATGGGTCCCCCGGAGGTCGTCGACATCCGGCCACACTCGGTCGGATGTGGGCGACACTAACGACCCGGCGACGCGTGGACAAGGGGGCGATACCGCTCGTACAGTCAGTTCACCCCGCGGAAACACCGCCCGACCGAGGACTGCTGTCATGCCCACGTTTCGTTCCGCCTGGCACTGGGTGTTCGGCAAGCACGAACCGAAGCCACCGAACCCGGACCGCACGGTCGAGGCCGGTTGGGTGCCGCAGTGGATGGCGCCGATGATCGTCGACGAATTGCGCTCCCAGGGCGTCCCGGCGGTGACTACCGACGACTACAACCTCAACCCCTACATGAACAGCCGCGAGCCGATGGCAAGGGTGTTCGTCACCGAGGACCGCAAGGCCGAAGCGCGCGAGGTGATGACCGACATTCTCGGCCATCCTCCCGCCCAACGCCGTATCTGACCGTCGTCGCCGCGTCCCCCGACTCGACGTTCGTGTTGCATTCCGGGCGGGGCGGTCCACCGGAAACTGCACGCAAACGTGGGGTGGTTCCGTTCGGTTCGGCGTGGGGCCCACTGTGGCGACATGAGACTCAGTGCGTCGATCAACGATCTCGCTGCCGACCAGGAGGGTCTGCTCACCGTGGAGCAACTCCGATCCCACGGCGTCACCCCATGGACCCAGCGCCGCCTCGTGGCCGAGGGCTGGATGTACCGGCTGGCGCCTCGTGTCTATGCGCTGCGTGGATCGCCCGACACCCACCGGCGTCGGCTGCGCTGCGGGCTGCTGTGCCTCGGCGAACGCAGCTGGGTCAGCTACGAGGCAGCCGCTGCACTGCACGGCCTCGATCGGTCGCGGCCCCATGCCGTCGAGTTCACGATCGACCGGGCGCGTCGGCCCGCGGTGCTGCCGTTCGTGGTGCACACCACCGAGCGGCTCGAGCCGGTCGACCACGTCGTCGTCGACGGCTTCCGCGTGACGTCGGCAACCCGAACCGTGTTCGATCTCGCCCTTGCGCGCGCTCATCCACGTCGGGTCGAGGCCGCCATCGACAGCGCCGTGCACCTGCAGTTGTCGTCGCCCGAGGTGCTCGCCCGTCGACTGGAGTCGTTGAGAGGGTCCGGCCGATGGGGCTGTCGCCTCGTCGAAGAGAAGATCGTCGACTCGGGCGTCCACACCCACCTCGAGCGCCGCTTCTCGGAACTCGTCCGCGAGGCCGGCCTCCCGACGCCGAGGATGCAGGTCGTGTTCCGAGTGGACGGACGCCACGTCGCCCGAGTCGACTTCCTGTTCGACGAGTTCGGTGTGGTCGTCGAGGTGTCGGGCCAGAAGGGGCACGCCAGTGCCGCCGATCGGGAACGGGACGCCCAGCGGCGCAACGAGTTGCAGGATCTCGGGCTGCGCGTGTTCGAGTACACCTTCGATGACGTCACCAAGCGCTCCGACATGGTGCGGCGCACCCTTCGGGCCCGGTTGATCGCCGGCCCACGCACCGCCGCCTGACGCCGCCGCCCGCGCCCGGCCATCACCGTTTGTGTGCAGATCGCGGTGGACCGCCCCACCCAAATCCGCACGCAAACGTTGGGCGCCCCCGCTGGGGCGTCAGATGTGGCTGGGGCGGAGCAGTTCGTGGGCCATCGGGCACTCGGCCACGATCGCCGGTGGACCCATCGGCACCTTGCCGTGCGGACCGACCACGTGCGTGAACATCGACGTCGAAAGCACTTCGACGTCGAGTTCCCACGGATCGGCACCGGCTCCGAGCACCTCCACTTTGCCGGCCATCGCATCGAGGAACCCGGCCGGAAGACGCCGACCGACCCCGGCGACGATCCAGGACTCGACGCCGAAGGCGGATGCCGCAGCGGCGATCGTCGACGATCCGATGGGCACGATGGCCCGATCGGAATCGACTGCGAGCGCCTCGACCAGCACCACGCCCCCATGTCGCACTGCCGTGCCCGCGACACCGGCATCCACCGGTTCGACATCGACGTCGTAGCGCTCCAGACGGCGCACGAACGACGTCGCAGTGAAGCCGGCATCGAGTGCGAGCACCCGGACGTCACCGCGCCGGATGAGACCGTCGCCGATCACATCGGGGTCGCCGATCGTGACGACGATCGCATCGTCGGGGAGGACTGCGGCGAGTTCTGCGCCCGTGCAGTCGCTGCGGATCTGGTCGGCCAACTCCCAGACCGCGTCGAACGGCTCGGCCGAGGTCACCACGTTGGCGCACAGCCACCACAGCGCACCCGTGAACGGATGACGCTCGACGATGCGCCGGCACGCGACCACCAGACCCGAGGGATCGAAGTGCAGAGAGCCCAGGGCGTGAGCCGTCTCCTCGACCAGCGACGTCGGATCGGCTCCCTGGGCCCTCGCCACGTAGCGGAGATGCTCGATCGGGTGCACGACGCGACCGTACCCGTCGCGGGGCGAAGCTGTCTCGCGCTGGCCCGACCCCGACCGAAGGACGAGCTGTCACGTTTGGCCCGGCACGGTGTGACAGTTGGGGGCGGGTGGATGGATATCCGCATCGGGGGGTCCAGTGGCTACGATCGCTGGCCGTGGCCGACACGACCCCCGACACCACAGCACCGGCACCGTCACGCCTGGGCCAACAGCTTCCGGCCGATCTCGTCATGACTCCGCTCGTCCACGGCGCCACCGGCACGGGACGCCCGATCATGGAGTGGCTGACCACGTTCCACCTGGCGTCGGTCGTCCTCGACCCGTACACCAACGAGAGTTCGTGGGTGCTCAAGGCCGCCGCCCGCGTCCTCGAGCAGTTCCGTGGGTCGGACGCGCGCATCAACCTGGTCGTCACCGCCAACGCGGCCGACACCCGCACGTTCCTCGGCCCCTACGCCGAGCGCTTTCTCGTCTTCTGCGATCCCGATCGCTCGTTCGTGAAGGCGGCGGGGCTGAGCGAACTGCCGGCCTTCGTGTTCGTCCGTGTCGACGGTGTCGTTGCAGCGGCGGCGCAGGGTTGGAACCCGCCAGAGTGGGAATCGGTCGCCGACGCGATCGCCGAGGTCTGCTGGTGGACCTCGCTCCCCGTGCCCGGGCCCGGCGATCCTGGCCCGTTCCGCGGCTCGCCCGCACTGGGCTGAGCTCGTGCCCTCGGGGCCGACCGAACTGCCGGACCTTCCTGTCGTCGAGGCGATCGCCGACGTCCGCGCAGCGCTGGCGGAACGTCGACGCGCGGTCCTCGTCGCACCGCCCGGCGCCGGCAAGACGACGGTCATCCCCCTCGCACTGCTCGACGAGCCGTGGCTCGACGGCCGGCGCATCGTGATGCTGGAACCTCGCAGGCTCGCCACGCGTGCGGCCGCCCGACGGATGGCGCACACGACCGGGACCGAGGTCGGCGCACTCGTCGGCTACCAGACCCGCGACGAACGCCACGTCGGCGCCGGCACCCGCATCGAGGTGGTCACCGAAGGAGTGCTCACCCGCAGACTGCAGAACGACCCCGAGCTTCCCGGCGTCGGCGTCGTGATCTTCGACGAAGTGCACGAACGCAACCTGACCACCGACCTCGGCCTCGCGCTGACGCTCGACGTGGCATCGACGATCCGGCCCGACCTGAGGGTCCTGGCGATGTCGGCGACCCCCGACGTCGAGGGCCTCACGGCGCTCCTCGATGCGCCGGTGATCGAGAGCGAGGGCCGGATGTTCGACGTCGACATGCACTGGCTGCCGCGGTCGCCGTCGGGTGGCGCCGCGCGCCCGGGCGGGCGCCGTGGCGGCCGCGGCCCCCGGCCCGGTCGGGCGACCGGCCCGGGGCGCAACCGGATCGAGCCGGACGTCGTGGCAGCGGTGCTCCGCGCGCTGCGCGAGCAGACCGGCGATGTGTTGGTGTTCCTCCCCGGCATCGGTGAGATCCGCCGCACCGAGTCGACGCTCCACGACGCGGTCGGTCCGGATGTCGACGTCTTTGCGCTCGCCGGTGCGCTGTCGCTGGCCGAACAGGACGCTGCACTGGCGCCGTCGCGGCCCGGACGCCGGCGGGTGGTGTTGTCGACCGACATCGCCGAGACGTCGTTGACCGTCGACGGCGTGCGAGTGGTGGTCGACGGTGGCCTGGCGCGCGAACCCCGCTTCGACGCCCGCACCGGGTTGACCCGGCTGACCACCGTGGCGACCAGCCGGGCCTCGGCCGACCAGCGTGCGGGCCGCGCCGGACGGACCGAACCGGGCGCGGCCTACCGGTTGTGGAGCAAGCTCGAACACGGCACGCGAGCGAAACATCGATCGCCGGAGATCGCTCAGGCGGATCTCGCCGGCTTCGCCCTGGAACTCGCCGCCTGGGGAGGTGGCGACGACCTGCGCTTCATCGACGCTCCGCCTCCCGGTCCGCTGGCGCAGGCGCGTGCGCTACTCGCCGACCTCCACGCGGTCGACGGTGACGGCTCGATCACACCGCTCGGACGCACGATGCTCGGTCTGCCCGTGCACCCCCGGCTCGCTCGCATGGTGGCCGTCGACCGGTCGTCGTTGGCCTGTGTCGTCGCCACGCTCGTGGAGGAACGAGACATCTTCCGAGGCCGTCCCGACGACCTGCCCGCAGACCTCGCGTTGCGCGTCGGGGCACTGACGGGCCGCCGCAGTCACGACGCCGCCGATCGCGGTGCGGTGCACCGGCTGCGCGATCGTTCGGCCGACCTCGCCCGCCGCGCCGGCATCCGGTTCGACCTCGATGCGGTCGACGCCGACCGTGCCGGCGTCGTCCTGCTGCTCGGGTATCCCGACCGCCTGGCGGCACGTCGACGGCCAGGCCAGTTCCAGCTCCGTTCCGGTTCGGGCGCCTGGCTGCCCGACGACGATCCACTCGCCGACGAGCCGTTCCTCGTGGCCGCCGATCTCGACGGTCGACGCGAGCGCGCCCGCATCCGCCTCGCTGCCGTGGTGGACGCCGACGACGTGATCGCCGAGTTCGGTGCCGAGATCGTCGAACGCCGCACCGTCGAGTGGAATCCCGACCGTGACGACCTCGTCGAGGTCGTCGAACGGCGGCTCGGATCGATACGGCTCGGACAGCGCGTCGGACGCCCGGAACCGGGCGACGAGACCACCGCGGCGCTGATGGCACACGTGCGAGCGACGGGCCTCGAGGCGCTGCGGTGGAGCGAGACCGCCACCTCCCTCCGCGACCGCGTGACGTTCCTGCACCGCAGCGTCGGTGACCCCTGGCCGGACTGGTCCACCGACCACCTGACCGACACGCTCGACGAGTGGCTCGCTCCGTACCTGCCCGGGGCGACCGGGCGTGCCGACCTCGAACGTCTCGACCTGGCGATGGTGCTGCGCAGCCAACTGCCGTGGCCGCAGGGTGCCGACCTCGACGCGATCGCGCCGGCACGGCTCGACCTGCCCACCGGACGGTCGGTACCGATCGACTATTCCGGCGACCAGCCCGATGCGTTCGTGCGGGTGCAGGATCTGTTCGGTGCCACCACCCATCCGACCGCCGGCGGCGTCCCGATCCGCCTTCACCTGCTGTCACCCGCCGACCGGCCGATCCAGGTCACCGCGGATCTGCCCCGCTTCTGGAGCGGTTCGTGGGCGGATGTCAGGAAGGACATGGCCGGGCGGTATCCGAAGCACCAGTGGCCCGATGATCCGGCGAACGCCGATCCGAAGCGCATGAAGGACCGCTGATGTTCGGTCTGCCCGTCGCCACCGCCATCGCCTGTGTCCTCGTCGTCTACGTCGGGGCCACCGTGCAGGCATCGATCGGGATCGGGCTCGGGATGATCGCGTCGCCGATGCTCGCGCTCGCCGACACCGCCTTCATCCCCGTGGCGATCATGCTCGCCGTGGTGCCGCTGACCTTCGCGATCGCGTGGGCGGATCGCCAACACGTCGAGCCGCGCGAGGTCGGCTTCGCCCTGATCGGTCGGGTGCCAGGCACCATCGCCGGCGCTCTGGTGGTGGCAGCGTTGTCCGACCGGGTGCTCGCGGTGATGGTCGCGACGTCGGTGATGCTGGCGGTCGTGTCCTCGATCACGGGGCGCCTGTTCCAGCCGACCGATCGGGCACTCGTCGTGGCCGGGCTCGCATCGGGCTTCGCCGGCACCACCACCGGCGTCGGAGGCCCGCCGATGGCGTTGACGTATCAGAACAGCGATCCGGCGACGATGCGCGCCACGATCTCGGCATTCTTCGCGATCGGGGCGCTGATGTCGCTCGCTGCGCTCGCACTCGCCGGCGAGATCGGCGTGCGCCAGTTGCAACTGACCGCGATGATCCTGCCGGCGGTCGTCCTCGGCGTGGTGACCGCCCGCCGGGTGAAGGACCGGCTGCGACCCGAGGTCGTCCGTCCCGCTGTCCTCGTGATCTGCACGATCGCCGCCGTCACCCTCGTCGTCGAGACCTTCGCTTGATCGTCTCTCGCATCTCGTGAATTCGGCGGTCGCAGAGGGCGGTCGTAGGCTCGGCGGTATGGCTGACGTGCCCCCGTTCCAGTACACCGAACTGCTCCCGTTGGGAGCCGACGACACCGAGTACCGCCTGGTCACGACCGAGGGTGTGTCGACGTTCGAGACGCCCGAGGGCACGTTCCTGAGGGTCGAGCCCGAGGCGATCCGGGGTCTCACTGCCGAGGCGATGCACGACATCGCCCACTTCCTGCGGTCGAGCCATCTACAACAGTTGCGCAACATCCTCGACGACCCCGAGGCTTCCGACAATGACCGCTTCGTCGCCCTCGACCTGCTGAAGAACGCGGCGATCGCCGCCGGCGGCGTGCTGCCGATGTGCCAGGACACCGGCACGGCGATCGTGAAGGGCAAGAAGGGCCAGTTCGTCTTCACCGGCGGCGGTGACGAGGAGGCGATCGCCCACGGCATCTACGACACGTACCAGACCTCGAACCTGCGATACAGCCAGATGGCGCCGCTCGACATGTACACCGAGAAGAACACCGGCACGAACCTGCCGGCGGAGATCAAGATCTCGGCCGTCGACGGCGACGCCTACAAGTTCCTGTTCATGGCCAAGGGCGGCGGCTCGGCCAACAAGAGCTACCTCTACCAGGAGACCAAGGCGCTGCTCAACGAAGCGACGCTGCTGCCGTGGATCTTCGACAAGATGCAGTCGCTCGGCACGTCCGCCTGCCCGCCGTACCACCTCGCGGTCGTGATCGGTGGAACGTCAGCGGAGTTCGCGGTCGAGACCGCCAAGCTCGCGTCGACCCGCTACCTCGACTCGCTGCCGACGTCCGGTTCGCCCGACGGTCATGCGTTCCGCGATCTCGACCTGGAGCAGCAGGTGTTGAAGCTGAGCCAGTCGACCGGGATTGGCGCCCAGTTCGGTGGCAAGTACTTCTGCCACGACGTGCGGATCATCCGCCTGCCGCGGCACGGGGCCTCCTGTCCGGTCGGGATCGCCGTGTCGTGCTCGGCCGACCGTCAGGTGCTCGGGAAGATCACCAAGGACGGCATCTTCCTCGAGCAACTCGAACGCGACCCGGCTCGCTTCCTGCCCGAGGTCGGCGACGAGCACCTCGACGAGGCCGAGCCGGTGCGCATCGACCTCAACCGCCCGATGGACGACATCCTCGCCGAGCTGTCGCAGTATCCGGTGACCACCAGGGTGATGTTGACCGGTCCGATGGTCGTCGCCCGCGACATCGCCCACGCCAAGATCAAGGAACGCCTCGACGCCGGCGAGGAGATGCCGCAGTACCTGAAGGACCACGCCGTGTACTACGCCGGGCCGGCAAAGACACCCGAGGGCTACGCGTCCGGGTCGTTCGGGCCGACCACGGCCGGACGGATGGACAGCTACGTCGAGCAGTTCCAGTCAGCTCGCGGCTCGATGATCATGCTCGCCAAGGGCAACCGCTCCAAGCAGGTGACGGACTCGTGCGCGACGAACGGGGGCTTCTATCTCGGCTCGATCGGTGGGCCCGCCGCGAGGCTGGCACTCGACAACATCCGCAAGGTCGAGGTGCTCGAGTATCCCGAACTCGGCATGGAAGCGGTGTGGAAGATCGAGGTCGAGGACTTCCCCGCGTTCATCGTCGTCGACGACAAGGGCAACGACTTCTACGCAGACGTCCGCGCCGCCGCATCGATGCCCGTCTCGATCAGCTGACGTTACGCCAGGGGTCAGACCCCCAGCGTAACGGTCACAGTTCGCCGGCGAGTTCCCCGAGTCGGCGTTCGCCCTCGGGGGTCTGACCGCCGGCGCCGAGGAACCTTCGCATCCGGTCCTGCGTCTCGTCGCCGGCCAGCGTTGCATTGAACGCCACCGTTTCGGCGAGCAGGTCGTCGACGACGCCGGTCTCGGAACGCACGACGATCTTCTTGGCCGCGGCGACCGCATGCGCCGGGAACGACACGATGCGTCCGACGAGCCGATCGACGAATGCATCGATCGTGTCAGCCGGTAGGACCCGGTTGACCCAGCCCCACCGCTCGGCGGTGGCGGCATCGATGTCGTCGCAGCCGAGCACGACCTCGAGCGCCCGGCTCCGGCCGATCAGCCGGGGCAGGCGGACCGTGCCGCCAGCGCCGGGGATGATGCCCAACGCCACCTCGGGCTGGGCCAGGATCGCGTCGGGCGTGGCGAATCGCATGTCGCACGCCAACGCAAACTCGCTGCCTCCGCCACCGACGCGCCCGGCGATGACGGCGATCGTCGGTTTCGGCATCGTCCGCAGCGTTTCGCACATCTGATCGTACGGACCGATCTCGGCCGGTACGGGCTGCTCGCGAGGGAAGCGCTGGATCGCCTCCACGTCGAAGTGGGCGAGGAACCACTCGGGATTCGCTGACCGGAACACGACCGCTCGGACAGAGTCGTCATGCGCCAGCAGATCGATCTCGGCAGCGAGATCGAAGAACACCCCCAACGTGACGAGGTTGATCGGTGGGTGATCGAGGACGACCGTCGCGACGCCGCGGTCGTCGAGCGTGGTACGGACCGCCGTCATCGCATCGCCTTCTTGACCGCTTCTCGCGTTGCTGCGGCTTCGTCGGGGTTGCCCGGGAACTCGACGGCGGCGAAGTCGGTGACGCCGATGTCGGCGAGCGCGCGGATGCGTTCGATGACCTCGTCCTCCGATCCCGTGATCGCGATGTCCTCCGGTCCGGCCGCTCCTTCGCGGTCGAGCATCGCTCGGTAGCTGGGCAGCGAGCCGTAGATCTCGAACACCTTGGCCGCACGGCCCTTGGCAGCCTCGGCGTCGGTGGTGACGCAGACCGGCAGCGCCGCGATGACGCGAGGGGCCGGTCGGCCTGCGGCCTCGGCTGCGGCGTTGATCGTCGGAACGGTGTGGTCGGCGAGTGTGTTGGGGCCGGTGCACCAGGTGAGCGTGCCGTCGGCGAGTTCGGCGGTCGCCTTCAGCATCTGCGGACCGAGGGCGGCGACCACGATCCCGAACGGCGGTGCGCCCTTGGCATTGATCGCAAGGTTGGTCGAGTAGGCCTCGCCGCGGTAGCTGACCGGCTCGTTGCGCGACAACGGACCGAGGATGCTCAGGTAGTCACGGATGTGACGCACCGGCTTGTCGTAGCTCATCCCGAGCATGTTCTCGATGACGACCTTGTGGCTGAGCCCGATGCCGAGCGTCAGTCGTCCCTCGCACGCCGCGTTGACGGTGAGACACTGCTGCGCGATCGCACTCGGATGGCGGGGATACGTCGGCACCACCGACGTCCCCAGCTCGATCCGCGGCACCTCGCGGCCGACGATCGCCAGCGCCGTCAAGGCGTCGTGGCCGAAGATGTTGGGAACCCAGTACGACGCGAACCCGTCGGCCTCGGCCTGCCTGGCCTCGGCGACCACGTCGTCGATGGTGCCGTCGTTGATCGATCCGCCGAACATTCCGATGCGCATCCGACGACCGTACCGACCCGACCGACGCCAGCTCGCAGCCGACCGAGTCGCTGCTGGGGTCGGAGGGCTGCTACGAACAGCCGCATGGGGAATTGGAACTTCGCTGACATCTGGGAACTGGCGGCCGACGAGCTGCCCGATGCGACGTGCCTGATCCACGGCGACGACCGCCGGAGTTGGTCGGAGGTCGACCGGCGCGCCGACGGGGTGGCACAGCACCTGATCGACGCCGGCCTCGAACGCCAACAGGCCGTCGCGCAGTACCTGTACAACTGCAACGAGTACGTCGAATCGATGTACGCGGCGTTCAAGGGCGCCTTCGCCCCGGTCAACACCAACTACCGCTACACCGCCGACGAGCTGCTGTATCTGTGGGACAACGCCGACGCCGGGGCGGTCGTCTTCCACGGTTCGTTCGCCGACACGATCGAGGCGATCCGCGACCGGCTGCCGAAGGTGGCGGTGTGGTTGTGGGTCGACGATGGCGGCGGCGCGTGCCCCGACTGGGCGACACCGTACGAGGACGCCGCGACCAGCGGCGCCGCTCGGGTGGCGCCGGCGTGGGGACGCAGTGGCGACGACATCAACTTCCTCTACACCGGCGGCACGACCGGGATGCCCAAGGGCGTGATGTGGCGCCAGGACGACCTCGCCGTCAAGCTCACCGCCACCCTCGGGAATCCGCTCCTCGACGACGGCGGCGTCGATGATCTGCGCGGCACGTTCACGGCGCCCGGCACGCGGTTCATGCCGGCGTGCCCGCAGATGCACGGCACCGGGAACTTCCCGTGTCTCAGCACGCTCAGCGGAGGCGGGAGCGTCGTCACACTGACCGGCCGCAACTTCGACGCCGCGGAGCTGCTCGACACGATCGAGCGGGAGGCGGTGAACTCGCTGGCGATCGTCGGCGACGCCTTCGCCAAGCCGATCCTGCGGGCGCTCGACGCGGAGCCCGACCGCTGGGACCTGACGTCGCTCGTCGGGATCGTGTCGTCGGGTGTGATGTGGAGCCAGGAGACGAAGACGCGACTGCTCGAACACCATCCGGGCATGGTATTGATGGACGCCTTCTCGTCGTCGGAGGCGCTGGGGATGGGATCGTCGATTTCTGCAGCGGGAGCGACCGCCGAGACCGCCAAGTTCGAGTTGAGCCCCGACACGATCGTGATCGACGACCTCAATCGGCCGCTCACGCCGGGCTCCGGCGAGATCGGTCGGCTCGCCGTCGGCGGGCGCCAGCCGGTCGGCTACTACAAGGATCCCGACAAGACGGCACGCACGTTCTTCGAGGTCGACGGCAAGCGCTATTCATGCCCCGGCGACTTCGCCACGATCGACGCCGACGGCCGCATCACCCTGCTCGGACGCGGCTCACAGTGCATCAACACCGGCGGCGAGAAGGTGTTTCCCGAGGAGGTCGAGGAGGCGATGAAGACCCATCCGGACGTCCTCGACGCGGTCGCGGTCGGCATCCCTGACGAGAAGTTCGGCGAGGCGGTGACCGGGATGGTGGAAGCCAGACCCGGCCACACGATCGACTCCACCGCAGTGATCGCCCACGTCAAGACGAAACTCGCCGCGTACAAGGCGCCCAAGCACATCGTGGTCGTCGACACGATCGGACGCGCGGCCAATGGCAAGGTCGACTACAAACGCCTGCGGGGCGAGGCGACGGAGTCGCTCGGCGTGAGCTGACGGGGCAACGTCGATGGGCTCTCCGATCGAGACGATCGACGCCGCCATCGCCGCCATGGACCGCGAGGTCGACCGCTGCATCGACGGGAAGGACCCGGGCGGATACTTCACCGTCGTGTACCGGGCGGTGACCGAACGCATCCGTGCCGGGATCGTCGCCGGGGAGTTCGCCGACGGCGTGCAGATGGAACGGTTCGACGTCCTGTTCGCCCGTCGGTACCTCGACGCACGAGAGCGCTGGTACTCCGGTGCGGGCGAGGTTCCGCAGTCGTGGCGGCTGGCGTTCGAAACGGCTCGGGACGGGCGATGCCTCGTGACACAGCATTTGCTGCTCGGCATCAACGCGCACATCAACCTCGATCTCGGTGTCGCGGCCGCAGCAGCCGCACCGCCCGGCGAGCTCGAGGCGCTCAGAGACGACTTCGAGACGATCAACGACGTGCTCGCCGAACTGGTCGATCGGATGCAGGCGTCGCTGGCCTCGGTGTCGCCGTGGACCCGCTACGTGGACATCGCCGGGTTGCGGTTCGACGAGGCGCTGGTGACGTTCAGTCTCCGGCGCGCCCGCGCCGACGCCTGGGACTTCGCCACATCGCTCAGCGAAGTCAGCGCCGACGGGCGGGTCCGACTCGAAGCAGGACGTGATGCGGAGGTGACCGCCCTCGGGGCCCGGATCGCACGGCCGGGCCGCCCGCTGCGGTGGCTGGTGGATGCAGCCCGACGACGTGAACGCCACGACCTGCCGGGTGTGCTCGCCGGCCTGGGTCTGCGCTGACCGGCGGTCGCCGAGGCGGGCATCGGTTCCGTCGACCGCAGACTCGGGTACGGTCGCCGTCATGAGCGACCACGTGATCCGCATCACCTACTGCGTCCCTTGAGATTATTCGGACCGCGCCGTGCGCGCAGTGAACGATCTGCTGTCCTCCTATCAGCACGTCATCGAGTCGTTGACGCTGGTCACCGGATCCAAGGGGATCTTCGACGTCGAGGTCGACGGTGAGATGCTGTACTCCAAGCAGGCGGCCGGGCGTCACGCCGAATCGGGCGAAGTCCTCGAGCTGTTCCGCGACCGTTACGCCGCCGACGTCACGCCGTACGGAGCGTGAGCGTTACGCCGGGGGTCTGACCCCTGGCGTAACGGTCAGGACATGCTGACGAGGTCGAGCCAGTCGTCGGAGAAATAGTCGACGTCGCCGTCGGGCATCAGCAGCACCTTGGTCGGTGCCAGCTCGCGCACGAAGTCCTCGTCGTGGCTCACCAGGATGATGGCTCCGGGCCAGTCGACGAGCGCGTCGGCAACTGCCTGCCGTGACGGCGGGTCGAGGTTGTTGGTCGGCTCGTCGAGGAGCAACAGGTTGTTGCGCCCGACCATCAACATCGCCAGGGCCAGCTTGGTCTTCTCGCCGCCCGACAGCGTGCCCGACTCCTGGAACACCTTTTCGCCCGACAATCCGAACATGCCGAGCAGTCCGCGTAGCTGTGTCTCGGTGAGGTTGATCCCCTCCGGGACGGCATCGCGGATGTTGGTGAGCAACGACTGGTCGGTGCGCAGGTTGTCGTGCTCCTGGGCGTAGTAGCCGGCGTGCACCTGATAGCCGAACTGGAAGTCGCCGAGGTCGGCATCGGTCTCGCCGGCGAGGATGCGCAGCAGGCTCGTCTTGCCCGCCCCGTTCAGACCCAGCACCAGCAGGCGCTCGCCGCGCCCGAGGTCGAAGTCGATGTCCTCGAAGATCGTCGGGCCGCCGTACGCCTTACACAGACCCGTCGCCCGGATGACCGTCTCGCCACACTTCGGTGGATCGGGGAAGCGCACGGTCATCGTCTTGGCCGACTGCGGGCCACGGACGCGATCGGACTCCAGGCGGGCGATGCGCTTCTCGACGCTGTGCGCCATCGCCGCCTTCGTCGCCTTGGCGCCGAAACGGTCGACGACCGACTGCAGCCGGTCGATCTCCTTGGCCTGCAGCACCGCCTTCTTCGCCAGCCGAGCCTCGTCCTCGGCACGGGCTCGCTGGTACTGGCTGTAGGTGCCGCGGTACTCGACGATCTCGCCGACATCGGTCTCGGTGGCGCGGTCGAGGTGCAGCACGCGGGTGATCGACTCGTCGAGCAGTTCGAGGTCGTGGCTGATCACGAGCAGCGCACCCTTGTACTGGCGCAGGAAGCCGAGCAGCCACGCCTTCGCGTCGACGTCGAGGTGGTTGGTCGGTTCGTCGAGGCAGAGCACGTCGGAGCCGGCGAAGAGGATGCGCGCCAGCTCGACGCGACGCCGTTCGCCGCCCGACAGCGTGCTGATCGGCTGGTCGAGACGGGCATCGGGGATCCCGAGCCCGGCGGCCATCGCCCGCGCCTCGCTCTCGGCGCCATAGCCGCCGGTGGTCCGGAACGCCTCCTCGGCGTCGCTGTAGCGGGTGACGTTGCGCTCGTCGGGATTCTCCTCCATGGCGATGCGGAGCTTCTCGATGCGGGTGATCTCGTCGTCGATCCCCCGACCGGACAGGACGTGGGTGACGCAGCTGCGCCCGTCGAGCGCCGAGTCGATCTTGGGATCCTGGGGCAGGTAGCCGAAACCGCCCTTGCGCACCACCTTGCCGGACTTCGGCTCGTTCGCACCGCCCAACACCTTGAACAGGCTGGTCTTGCCCGCCCCGTTGCGGCCGACGATGCCCACCTTGTCGCGGGGCATGACGGTGAAGCTGGCGGAGTCGACGAGGAGTCGACCCCCAACTTCCACCGAGATCGCCTGGGCCTGGAGCACCCGTCCAGGCTACGGGGAGATCAGGATGCAGGACCGACCTGCCGTCAGGGTGTCGAGGCGCCGGGCGCCGGCGCCGGCGCCGGGGTCGACGCCGGTGTCGGGGTGGGTGTCGGGGCCGGCGTGGGTGTCGGCGTCGTCACCGGCGACGTGGTCTCCGACGTGCCGGGCGCCGAGGTGGTGGTTGCGCCCGAGCCAGGAGGCTCGGTCGTCGAGCTGTCACCGCCACCACCGCCCGCCGGCACGCTCGTGGGCGGGCGCACGGTGGTCGTGGTCACCGAGCCGGATCCTGACGTACCCGACGAGTTGGAACCCGACGACCTCGAACCCGATGAACCGGAGGAACTCGAGCCGCTCGAGGGTCGGCCGAGCACGGTGCCCTTGTCTCCGCCGACCGCCGAGTCGTTGCGGAACGCCGGACGCAGACACTCGCCGTCGCCGTCGACGGGGCCGAGGGCGGCGGCGACCGACTCGGCGAGGACTCGCCGGCCGGTGTTGGTGGGATGCAGGCGGTCGTTGCTCAGGATCCCGGGCGCCTCGGAGATCGTCTTCCAGTCGAGCACGGTCACGTCGTCGCGTTCCGCTCCGATCCTGGTGACGACCTCGTTGACCTCGACGTAGTCGGGCCGGTACTCGGTCACCGTGAACAGCAGCACCGGCCGAGGCGCGAGACGGTCGAGCATCTCGACGAGTTCGGCCTCGTACTGCAGTGCGTCGCCGCGATAGTTGCTGCCGAGGAACACCACTGCAGCGTTCCACTCCTCGTCCGGTCCGGCGTCGTCGCGCAGCAGTTTGTCGAGCACCTGGTTGCCGAACTCGACGAATCGGCTGGGCTCGGCCTCAACGGCGACCTGCCATCCGAGCGGGACGACGGCCTCGCACATCTGGTTGCCGTAGCGCGACGACGTGGAGGCAAGGATCGAGTCGCCGATCATCAGGATCCGATTTCCGTCGGCGACGGATCCGGTGAGCTCGGCGTCGGTCCCGTCGTCGTTGACCGGCGGCCGGACCACCACGATCGGCTCGCGCACCGCCGAGGGCATCGCAGGCACGGCGCCGACACCACCGAGGGTCGGGGCAGGAGCCACCGGGGGAATCGTGGCGCCCGACTCGTCGTCGCCGGTGCCACACCCTGCGGCAATCACGGCGACCGCCATCACGACGGCGATCGATCGGTGGCGGAACATCTGCACCATTGAAGCGGGTCCGCAGGCGACTCTGGCGTCGCCCGGCGGCGGCGTCAGCGAGAACGCAGGGCGTCGCGGATCTCGGTGAGCAGCTCGACCTCGCTCGGGCCGGTGTCGGCCTCCTCGGTCTTCTTCATCTTGTTGTACGCCTTGACGACCAGGAAGCAGACGAAGGCGATGAGCAGGAAGCTGATGATCAACGTGAGCGGGATGCCGTAGTTGATGCGTGCGTCGCCGATGCCGAAGCCGAGGGTGCTGAAGTCCGGTTGTCCGAAGATCGCCGCGATGATCGGCATGAAGATGTACTCGACGATGCTGAGCACCACCGGCGCGAACGCCGTGGCGAGCACGAAGGCGATCGCCAACTCGACGAGGTTCCCTCGGTTGATGAACTCCTTGAACTCCTCGAACATGCGCTTCATGAGTGTCTCCCTGTCGATCGGTCGTGACGGCGGCGGCGTGGTTCCCGAACGGTCACGCTGATGCGAGGTTCTAGCAGTTCGACCGGTGCGGCCGGAGGATGCGTCAGCGGGCGGTCCAGCCCCCGTCGACGATGATGCTCTGGCCGGTCAGGAACGTGCCCGCCGGTGACGCGAGCAACAGCAGGGCCCCGTCGAGTTCGTGGAGTTCTCCCATGCGGGGGATCGGTGAGTTGACTGCGATGAAGCGCACGCTGCCCTCGTCGGTGTCCATGCCGTCGGTCATCTCCGAGGGAAACCATCCCGGGCACAACGCGTTGACGCGGATGCCCTTGCGCGCCCACTGCAAGGCCAGTTCCCGCGTCAGGTTGACGACCGCTCCCTTGCTCGCGCAGTAGTGAGCCTGCTTGACCGGGGTCGACCCGACGTGGCCCAGCATCGACGCCACATTGACGATCGTCCCCGAGCCACGCGAGATCATCGACGGAGCGCACAACTTCGACAGGTGCCACAGCGCGGTCACGTTCACCTCCATCGAAGTGCGGAACCGGCCGAGGCTCTCGTCCTCGACGGCGACCGAACCTCCGACACCGGCGTTGTTCACCAGCACGTCCACACGGCCGAACCGGTCGATCACGTCGGCGACGAGACGCTCGCGGTCGCCCTCGTCGGCCATGTCCGCGACGCTCACGTGCGACCCGGGGAGCTCGGCGGCGAGCGCGTCCAGGCGATCGGCTCGACGGGCGGTCAGCACGACCTGTGCGCCGACCTCGTGCAGCACCCTGGCGAAGTGCGCACCCAGCCCCGACGACGCTCCGGTGACGATCGTGACGTGGTCGTCCAGCCGGAAACGATCGAGGGACGTCGGACGGCTGGAGTCGGGTGGAGCGCTGGTCGACATGGTCGGCGACCTTAGAACGCTCGTTGCGTTTCGTTCACCGTCTCGTCACGTCACCGTCATCCGCAGCCGCGCGATCCGATGTCGAACGCAACATTCTCGTGACAACTTCGCATCGAGGTGTCGACACCTGCCGCACGGGGGAACAGCGCGGTGTATGAACGAGGACGTGGAACTCAGCCGACACACCTGGAACGCCGCCATCAGGCTCGCCGTGGTCATCTCGATCGTCGCCGGGCTGGCCGCCGTCATGGCGTCGGCCGCCGGCGACATCCCGCAGGCCGCGATCGTGTTGCCGGTGATCGTGATCGCGTTCAGCGCCAGTTGGATCCAGACGAATCGGGTCCGCCACGATCCCGCTCCCGTCCGCGTCCACCTCCCGAATTCTCAGCGATCCGTCGCCTCCTGACATCCGGCTCGCCTCGCTGAGTGCGGCTCGCGCGGGTCACGGCTGACGCTCGACCGGGTGCCTGTGGCACGATCGGTCGATGAGCGATCAGCCGGGACCCGCGAAGGTCCGCATCGGATTCGGACTCGGTACGTCGACCACGTTGCACGGTCCGTCGTACGGCACCGTGGTCGATGCGCTCGAGTCGCTCGGCTTCGACTCGTTGTGGCTGTCCGAGCGCATCAGCGGGCCGGCACCCGATCCGCTGGTCGCGATGGCCTACGGGGCGGGCCGGACCGAACGGCTGAAGTTCGGGATGTCGGTGATGGTGCTGCCGGGCCGGAACCCTGTGGTGCTGGCCAAGGAACTCGCCACGCTGGCGAACATGTCGGGCGGGCGCCTCCTCCCCGCCTTCGGGTTGGGCGCCGTCGACCCGGTCGAACAGCAGGCGTTCGGGGTCCAGCGTGCGGAGCGGGCACCGCTGTTCGACGAGATGTTGACCGTGATGCGGCACTGCTGGACCGGCACGCCGTTCAGCCACCACGGCGACCGGTTCCACTACGACGAGGTACGGGTTCAGCCCTCCGCCACGAAGATGGAGGTCTGGCTCGGCGGCATCGCACCTTCCGAGCTGCGCCGGGTCGGCCGGATGGCCGACGGCTGGCTCCCGTCGTTCGTGACGCCGGCGGACGCAGTCGCGGGGCGCACCACGATCGAAGCCGTGTGCCTCGAGCACGATCGCCGGATCGAGCACGACCACTTCGGCGTCCTCGTGCCGTACGCGTTCGGCCCGATCCCCGACCGGCTCCTCGCGCTGTTGGCGAAGCGGCGACCCGACCTCGCCGATCCGGCCGAGCTGGTGCCGACGTCATGGGAGGGTCTCACCGACCTGATCCGCCGGTTCGTCGACGTGGGCACGTCGAAGTTCGTCGTGCTCCCCCTCGCAGAGCCCGACGGTGCCGAGGCGTGGACAGCACATCTCGCCGAGGCCGCCGACGTGCTGCTGCCGCTCGAAACCCAGTGATGGGGATGACCACCGCGACAACCCTCTTCGAACCCGCTGGGCCGAGTCGATGGACACCGACGGAACTCGCACGAGGTCCGTGGGACCCGCGAGCCTGTCACGGCGGCCCGGTCAGCGCCCTGATCGCGCGGGCGGTCGAGGACGTCGGCACCGACTCGGCGGTCGACTGGCAGATCGCTCGGCTGACCATCGAGCTGACCCGTCCCGTGCCGGTGGGCTCACCGCTGTCGCTGACCACCGAGGTGGAACGTGACGGGCGGAAGGTGTCGCTCGTCGCCGTCCGACTGCACGACGGCGACACCGAGGTCGCCCGGGCACGAAGCCTGCGGATCCGCGCCAAGCCGCTCGCGCTGCCCGCCGACGTCGTGCAGCCCGACCCCGATCCGCCCGCAGCGCCCTCCGACGGCATCGCGCAACGGGTCACCTGGGCCGCCGCCGACCACGTCGCCTTCCACCGCGACGCCTGCGAGCATCGGTTCACGCAGGGATCGTGGGACCAGCCCGGTCCTGTCGCGGTCTGGATCCGGCTTCGGGTGCCGGTGGTGCCGGGAGAGTCACCGTCGGGCGTACAGCGCGCTGCGGCGGCTGCGGACTTCGGCAACGGCGTCAGCGGAGGGTTGCCGTTCGAGCGCTTCACGTTCATCAATCCCGACCTCACCGTGCACCTGCTGCGACCGCCCGTCGGTGAGTGGATCGGCATGCGGACCGCATCGCACTACGGCACCGCGACGGCGTCGACGGGAGCCGGCTTCGCCGAGTCGGCGCTGTTCGACGCCGAGGGACGAGTGGGCCGCAGCGTCCAGAGTCTCATCCTCGACGACCGCTGAATCCCACGATCACCAGCGACGTGGTCGCGCGGCCGTCTACCGAACGTGGAACAAAGCGTCGCCGTGTGACGTCCAACACACATGATGCGTGAACGGCTCATCCCACTGGCACTCGCCACCACGTCGCTGTTGATCGTGGCGTCGTGCACGACCGATGACGCGTCGTCCAGCGACTCGACCGCTGCGCCGGTCGCGACGTCGGACGGCCCGCCATCCACCGCAGCGACCAGCAGCACGATGCCGTCGACGTCTCCTCCCGGGCCTCAGGGATTCGCATCGGCCAACCTCGAGTTCTTCGGCGACTGCGACGCCCTGTTGACCTACATGCAGACCGAGGCCGCCGAACGGGTGACGGCGTGGGGACTCGGTGGCGGCAACATCTACTACGGCAATGGTCCCGTCATGGAGGAAGACATGGCGGCGACCGACAATGCGGGCGGGGAGATGCCGGCGAGCGCGCCGACGCCCGGCGCGATCGAGGGCCAGGACTACTCGGGAACGAACACCCAGGAGGCGGGGGTCGACGAAGGCGACATCGTCGAGACCGACGGTGTCCACGTGTACGTCGCCAACAGCGACGGGCTCCGCATCGTGTCGGTGACCGACGCGACGGTGGTCGCCGAACCCCAGCTTCCCCAAGGCTCACACCAGCTCCTGCTCGACGGTGACCGCCTCGTGGTCGTGACGTCGAGTTGGGGTGGCGCGCCCGACACGATCGTGTCGCTGTTCGACGTCGGTGATCCGGCGAACCCTGCCCTGCTCCGCCGGTCGCACCTGGAGGGCGGCGTGGTCGCCACCCGGTCGGTCGACGGCGTGGCACGGTTGGTCATCACGACGTCGTTCGACCAGCGCCTCCCGTTCGTGCAACCCGACCGGTTCGGCCTCGACGAGGACAGTGCGCTGGCGCGCAACAAGGAGATCATCGCCGAGTCGACGGTCGAGGACTGGCTGCCTCGCTGGTTCGACGAGGACGCCGACGGTGGCTTCGGGCCGATGTCGCAGGTGTTGCCGTGCGAGACCGTCGCGGCGCCACCGGAGTTCGCCGGCCTCGGCCTCACCTGGATCGGGTCGATCGACGTGAACGGCGACGGCGCCCCGATCGGCTCCGCTGGCATCGTGTCGACCGGCGACACGGTCTATGCGTCCGCCGACAACCTGTACGTCGCAACCCAGAACTGGAACTGGGGGTGGGGCGGCCCGGTGCCGGTCGATGCCGAGATCACGGCGCCGGACACGGCGCCCGACGAGGATCCCGGTCCGCCGCCGACGCTGATCCACCAGTTCCGCCTCGACGACGGCACCGCCGCCACGTACGTCGCGTCGGGAACGGTGGAGGGTCGGCTGCTCAACCAGTTCGCCATGAGCGAGTACAACGGCGACCTGCGCGTGGCGACGACCACCGACGACTGGGGCGGCTTCGGTGAGCAGAGCGAGTCGACCGTCTTCGTCCTGCGCCCCGAAGGCGACGAGCTGCGCCAGATCTCCTCGATCGGCGGTCTCGGCACGGACGAGCAGATCTACGCAGTGCGGTTCATCGGTGACCTCGGCTACGTCGTCACGTTCCGTCAGATCGACCCGCTGTACGTCATCGACCTCAGCGACCCGACCAATCCGGTCGAGGCGGGCGAGCTGAAGATCCCCGGCTACTCCGCCTACCTTCATCCCGTCGGCGACGGTCTGCTGCTCGGCGTGGGGCAGGACGCCACCGACACCGGCCGCACGACCGGCACGCAACTCAGTTTGTTCGATGTGAGCAACCCGGCCGATCCACAACGCATCAGCACGTTGCCGGTCGGCGGGTACAGCGAGGTCGAGTGGGACCACAAGGCGTTCCTCTTCTGGCCCCAGGACGGCACCATCGTGCTCCCGGTGTCGCCGGGCTGGAACGACTGCGGGCCGACGGAGGACTGCCTGGCGAAGAGCCTCGTCGGTGCCGGCGGCGGTGCGGTGGTCGCCGAACTCGACGGCCGCGAGTTGGTCGCCCGCGGCACCATCAGCCATTCGAGCCCGCGCCGTTCGGGTTGCTGGAACCCGCTGCAGCGTTCGATCGTGATCGGCGACGAGCTGGTCACCGTCGGCCTCGACCAGATGAAGTTCTCCGACCGCCAGACCCTCGAGCCCCGCGACTCGGTGAGCTGGGGCGACCCCGAGCGGTACGGCTGCTCCTGGTACGTCGACTGACGTGACGCCAGGGGTCAGACCCCCGGCGTAACACCGTGCGATCGTCAGGGCGGCGGGCTGACCGAGCCGCCGGCGTTCGCTCGCAGGACGTCGACGTCGAAGTCGGTCGGCGGATACTTCACCGTGCGATAGGAGTTACCGCCGCCGGGCAGGCGGATCGACATGAGGCTGGTGCCGCCGAGCGAGAACTCCTCGATCAGTGGCTGGAGCCCGGCACCCCAGTTGACCAGTATCGAGTCGCCGGTGTCCTGAACGCTGCCGAGCGTGTCGCCGGTGAACGGCGCCGGGTTGCGGAACTCCCACAACATCGTGGCGGTGCGCGCAGCTTCGTCGATCCGGTAGGCGACGGCCCGTGACGATCGCCCCGTCGCAGCCTGATTGTCGAACATCGTGAGCACGTCGCCGTTCAAGCGAGCATCGTGCGGACGCTTGGGCCCACCGTACGGGTCGCCGATGATGTCGAGCTGCTTCGCGCCACCGTCGGTCGACGCCGGCGTACCCAGTGTCCACCTCACGTTCCCGCTCGGGTGGTCGACTCGGAACACCCCGTCCATGTGTCGCACGGTGACGACGTAGTCGCCGTCGTCACCAGGAACCGACGAGGTGACTCGGTCGATGGCATTGATGTGGAACACGTCCCAGCCCTTGGTTTCGAAGCCGGGCGTCGTCGAGAAGTTGACCGGGAAGCTCGACGATGCCGGATCGAAGTGATCGCTCATCGTCCACGTCCAGATCGCGGTGTTGTCCCCGCGGACCTCCTGGATCACCCCATCCGCGTACGTATCGCTCCCCGTCGCTCCCGGAACGCGTGGGTTGCCGGTGAGATCGCCGGTCTTGATGGGATAGCTGATCAGTGCGCGAGCACTCGCGCCGTACAGGTTCGACGGCAACTCGATGTAGTCGTGATGATCGGTCGGCAACGCGCTCGGCGCCGGCGCCGCCGTTCGGTGCTTGATCGTCCCCGTCCCCTGCAGCGTCGTGAGCCAGTACCCCTGCGTCTCGAGAATGCCGAAGGGCCCCCTCGACGGCGTGAACGTCAGGCGGCCGTCGGAGAGTCGCTTCAGGTCCATCATCGGTGACGGTGTCCGCTTGTACCAGACCGGGGCGCCGTAGTGATCGAGGATCATGAGGTACGGCCCGTTGACGGCCGGGTTCGGGCTCACGAAGCCGGAGGTGGTCAGGTACCAGCCGGTTGACGGGTTGCCGGGGCGGGTGACGTCGAGCCGGGGGAAGTCGGCGGGTACGCAGCGGAAGTGGTAGTCGCGCGGTGAAACACCGAGACGGTTGGTCGACAGCGTCAACAGCTGGTCCGTCCGCATCGACACGGTCGTCGTGCTGGTGCCGACGGGTGTGACCGGTCCGCCGGACACCGACACGGACGCCTCGGTGAACGGCAGCAGGTCCGCGGTCATCGTCACGTTCGACGAACCGGCTCCAGCGCCGCACTCGACGACGTAGTCGAAGGCGTCGGGGTTGAAGGGCGGCCACGTCGGCGTGTCGAACGACAGACGCTCGAACGGCGAGCCGGGCGGGGCCGTCATGACCGCGAACACGTCGACGATCACGTTGGTGGATACCGACGACACGATGCAGACCTGGCGGTCTGCGCCGAGTTCGATCGTGGCGAGATTCGTTGCCGCCTCACCGGCGACGTAGTTGAGCGTCGACACGTCGGGGACCGCACCGCCGCACGGGTACGCCGTGAGGAACCCTGCGCCTGCCGCATCGGTCGAGACGAAGTTCAACATCACGGCCGACGCATCGGCGGCGTCGGGCAGCCCGGCGACCGGGTCGAACGACCACACCTCCCCCGCGGCGAGCGGCCGGAGCGGTCCGCCGATGCCGTTGCGGCTGTCGACGACGCGACGTCCGGCGGTCGGCTCCACGACAGCGGCGGGCCCGAACGCCGGCGCCGGCGCGTAGTAACCGGTGACGTCGACGATCACGTGGACGGTCGTGTCAGCGATCACGCAGAGCGTGTTGCCCAGCCCGAGCTTCACGATCGCTCCGACGGCACGGGCCTCGCCGGCCAGGAAGTTCACGTTCGAGGCGTTCGGCGCTGGTTCACCGCACGGGAACGCGGTCATGTAGCCGGGCCGTGCGCCGTTGGCCGCCGTGAGATTGACGACCGCCGCCGTCGACCCGGCGGGAATCACCGAGGTCGGGATCTGCACCTCGCGGACGCGGAACCGGGCCAGTGCGGTCAATCCGTCGCGGCGGCTGTCGTAGACCCGCTGCGGTGCAATCGAACCGAAGCGGTTCGGGCCGTCGGACCACCAGCCGCTCAGGTCGACGATCAGGTCCGAGCGGCCATGGCTGAAGATGCAGATCTGGCGGTTCGCATCCGGAATGGCCACGACGAGGTTCGGTGTCGCAAAGCCCGCACGAGCATTCAGATTGGACGTCTCCGGGCGGCCCGAAACGCACGGATAGACGGTGAAGTAGTCCGCCTCGCTGTTGACCGCGGTCATCGAGAACGCCACGGCCCGGGCCCCCGACGGAATGTCGGCGCCGATGTCGACGATCATGGTGCACCCGCGATCGATCGGTGCGCCGACCCCGCCGATGTTGTTGCGGGTGTCGACGAGACGTACCGGGTTGATCGGCGTGTAGCTCAGCAGCGGCGCGGTCGTCGCCGCCCCACCGCCCGGCTGCGGCGCACACGTGACCGTTGCCGACGCGGCATCGGCGCGAGGTGATCCTGCTCCGATGTCGACGACAGCGACGCCCGCCAGCAGGCCGACGGCGAGAAACAACGACCCAACCGTGCGGTTCATCGGAAGGGGAACGTAGTCGCGCCACACCCGATGACAGCATCAGCCCCGCTTTTGGATGTTGGCCCATTCGTCGCGCAGGCCGACGGTGCGGTGGAACAGCCGTGGCTGGTCGGGATCGGCGGCGAAGTAGCCGAGCCGTTCGAACTGCACAACCTGGCCCGGCTCGACGTCGGCCAGTGCCGGTTCCACCTTGGCGCCGTCGAGCAGCTCGCGCGATGCCGGGTTGACGTCGTCGAGCGGATCGCCGGTGGACTCGCCCGGAATCTCCGGCGTGAACAGCCGGTCGTAGAGGGCGACGCTGGCGTCGAGCGCATGCGATTCCGACACCCAGTGCATCGTCGACTTCACCTTGCGTCCGTCGGGCGCGTTGCCTCCCCGGGTCTCGGGGTCGTAGATGACCTGCACTCCGACGACATTGCCGTCCCCGTCGGTGTCGAACCCCGTCGCCGTGACGAAATAGGCGCCGCGCAGGCGGACCTCCTTGCCGGGCGAGAGCCGGAAGTACTTCGGCGGCGGCTCGGCCATGAAGTCGTCCTGCTCGATGTACAGCACACCGGTGAACGGCACCATCCTCGTCCCGTCGTCGGAGTTCTCCGGATTGTTGTTCAGCTCCACGTACTCGACCACGGGCTCGCCGTCGGCGTCGACCGGCCAGTTCGTGATCACGACCCGCAACGGACGCAACACCGCCATCCGTCGGAGCGCAACTCGGTTCAGTTCGGTACGGACGAACGACTCGAGCAGTTCGATCTGATGCCGGCTGTTGGTGCGCGACACGCCGATGAAGTCGCAGAACTCCCGGATCGCCGACGCCGGGAACCCGCGCCGGCGCAGGCCGCGCAACGTCGGCATCCGCGGGTCGTCCCAGCCGTCGACGGTTCCGTCCTCGACGAGCTTGGCCAACTTGCGCTTCGAGGTGACCGTGTGGGTGAGTTCCAGCCGGGCGAACTCGGTCTGACGCGGCTGCTCGAACGGCAGCGGCAGGTGGTCGAGGTACCAATCGTAGAGCTGCCGGTGACTGTCGAACTCGAGGGTGCACAACGAATGAGTGACACCTTCGATGGCATCGCTCTGCCCATGGGCCCAGTCGTAGGTGGGATAGATGTTCCAGAGTGCACCGGTTCGGTGATGGTGAACGCCCCGGATCCGGTACATCACGGGGTCGCGCATCTGCATGTTCTCGTGCTGCATGTCGATCTTGGCGCGCAGCACGTGCGACCCCTCGGCGAACTCGCCCGCGGCCATCCGTCGGAAGAGGTCGAGGTTCTCGTCGACGGGGCGGTTCCGGAAGGGACTCTCCACGCCGGGCCTCCCGTAACCGCCGCGCTGGGCGGAGATCGTTTCGGCGTCCTGATCGTCGACGTAGGCGAGCCCCTCGGCGATCAGCCGTTCGGCCCAGTCGTACAGCTGCTCGAAGTAGTCGCTTGCGTACAGCGGCTCGCCCTCGATCGGGTATCCGAGCCAGGCGAGATCGGCGACGATGCCATCGACGAAGCTCGTGTCCTCGGTGTCGGGGTTGGTGTCGTCGAAGCGGAGGTTGCAGACCCCGCCGAATTCCGCGGCGATCCCGAAGTCGACCGTGATCGCCTTCGCATGACCGATGTGCAGATAGCCGTTGGGTTCGGGCGGGAACCGCGTCTGGACCCGCCCGCCGAAGGTGCCCTGTTCGATGTCGGCGCGCACCAGATCACGCACGAAGTTGGAGGCGGCAGGATGTCCGTCGGTGGCAGGCATGACGCCGACCAGTATGGACGGCGTCACCTCGATCGGCGCAGACAGTTCGTGCCGCACTAGAACGTGGCGATGACACCTCTCGAGATCGTGCGCCAGACCGCCCCGCTCATCAACAAGGCCGGCGACCGGTTCTACTTCCACCCGGACACGTTGGCGCATGGGAAGGAGTTGGGTCTCGATGGCTTCCGCTTCTACTTCCTCGGCCGCGGCGGCGTGCTCGGCGACGTGGAGCCGGCCGTCGTGGTCGCCGCGTTCGGCTACTTCAGTCCAGGCGTCGTCGAGGTCATCTGGGACTCCGCCAAGCAGATCATGGATCCGCGCGAGGCGGCTCGCGCCTACCTGGGCTGTGCCGATCGCTTCGGGTCGGCCCAGCTCAATGGGCTCGAGGGCCTCGACGCCTTCAACGAGGCTGCCGAGACCATCGTCGACTCGGCCGACCGCGCCGCGCTGCCGCTGTTCGCCGGTATCGCCGCCGAACCGCTCCCCGATGACCCAGCTGCTCGCGCCTACCGCAACATCTGCAATCTCAGAGAACTGCGCGGCAGCGTCCACCTCCTCGCCATCGTTGCGACCGGGGTGTCACCGGTGACGGCCCACACGATCCGGCGGCCCAACGACGTCGCGTCGTTCGGATGGGAGTCACCGCCGGAGATCACCGACGCCGACCGGGCGGCCCTCGACACCGCAGACGAGTTGACCGACCGCCTGCTGGTTCCGGCAATCGAGGCGCTGACCGACGACCAACGCGCCGCCTACATCGCCGGCGTCGAAGCCATCGGCGCGCGCCTCACCTGATCCGTCGGACGACTGCGTCCGACTCCGACTCGGCGAGCAGCCGATCGAGGGCGATGTTGATGGCGGTGACGACAATCAGCACGACGGCGACGACCGGATGTCCAGCCGCGCCGAGCGACACGTAGGCGACCACGAAGATGATCGACTCGACGGCGGGAGGCGACGAGGCACCGGTCGCACACGTCGCGGATCTTTTCGTGTCCAACCGTTGCCATCGGCGTTCTCGGGGTACGGGAGACGGCACGACATCGGTGGACTGAGACATCGGTGGACTCACAAGTGATTGGAGAAGGCGATGAGTCGAAGCAGGTCGATACTGGTGCTCGCGGTGGCGTCGATGGCAGTGGGCGTCGTCCCTGGCCGAGCCGCCGCAGAGCCTCGTCCGGACTACGAGATCGACACCGCGCAAGTGGCCGCAGAGATCGCAGACGTGGAGGAGGCAACCGGCCAACAGGTGCTGTCCGGCGAGATCGCTGGCGCTGCATGGATCGCCCAGATACCCGACAACTGGAATGGCGATCTGGTGGTCTACGCACATGGTTATCGGGGAGAGGGGACCGATCTGACCGTCGACGCTCCGCCGGCGTATCAATTTCTCACAGCGTCGGGATATGCGTGGGCGGCGTCGAGTTATCGGCGCAACAGCTACGACCCGGGTATCGGTGTGACGGACACCAAGAACCTGACTCGGCACATGCAGTCGGTGCTCCGACGAAAGGGAGATCTTGACAAGACCTACCTCACCGGATTCTCCATGGGTGGTCATGTGACGGCGGCGGCCATCGAGAAGTACCCCAATCTCTGGGACGGCGCGATGCCGGCGTGCGGCGTGCTCGGCGACGTCGAACTGTTCGACTACTTCCTCGACTACAACGTGGGAGCGGCGGCCATCGCCGGACTGAGCCCCGACTATCCCTACCCCGACCCCAACTGGACGTCCACGACGGTTCCGGCCATCCGAGCCGAACTGTCGACCGAACCAGCGGGTCAGTGGGCAGGTGGACTCCCCCAGATCTTCGGTGCGCCGTCCCCGCTGACTCCGCAAGGCGAGCAGTTCAAGGACTTCGTCGAGGTCGGCTCCGGAGGCGATCGCGTCACGTACGACGTCGCCTGGAACTACTGGCACGGCCTCGCCGATCCGACCGGCAACTTCTTCTTCGACCTGGCAAACGGTGACGGAACGATCGCCAATCGGTCCGGTCAGGTGGCGCAGAACACCGACATGACCTATCTCGGTGAATACGGCTTCGACATCGACGATGAGGTGTTGCGCGTCGATGGAGCCAACCGGGTCCGCAAGTCTCAGGGCTCGAAGCCGGCGCCGATCATCAACGGCACACCGTCGATCCCGGTCCTGTCGATCCACACGACGGGCGACCTCTTCGTCCCGATCGAGATGGAGCAGTTGTACGCACGAGAAGTCATCGACAACGGTCGAGGCGACCTCTTGGTCCAGCGGGCCATACGCGATGTCGGCCACTGCTCCTTCACGGCCGACGAGGTGGTGCGGTCGTACACCGATCTGTTCACGTGGGTTGAAACCGGGGTCAGGCCAGCGGGCGAGGATCTGGTCGGCGACATCTCGTCACCGACCCTTGGTTGCGACTTCACGATGGGTACCGGCGGCAGTGGATTCCGATCTGTGCTGGAGCCCTGTCCGGCCAACCCATAGACGGGCCGTCGTCGCCCCCCTGATCGCCTCATCGGCGTCAAGAGGCGAGGTCTCCGCCTCGTCTCCACGGCCTGGACGCGAGCGCATGCAACACGTTGCGTATCTGCGATCGCTCGCGGCTTCGCCGATGTACAAGAACTCGACGCCGCCGAAGATCGGCTGGTCAAATCGGCCCGGTTTTCCGTTTCGTCGCAGCTTGTTGCGACTTGTTGAGCGGCGTGCCCTCGATCGTTTCGCGGCCGATCGGGATCATGGGACAAGACGAGGCAGATCCTCGTTTGTTCCGACCCATCGACGAAAGGTCATTCACCATGAAGAAGTTCATCAGGACCATTGCCATCGCTTCCACCGCTGTGCTCGCGCCCGCTTCGGCAGCAGTCGTGTCGGCTGCAGGAAACGGCGCCGGCGGAGTGACCGGGCCGGCGTTCTACGTCGACGGCGAGTTGTACCGCACGGTCAACACCCCGACCGACTTCAGCCGTACGGGTGCACCCGCACATTCCTACGACACGATCTATGCGATCGACGGCCAACGCAACGTGGCAACTGCGGCGCCGGGCGACGAGGGGTACAACGGTGGTCGCTGGCAGGTGCTGCCGGTCACGATCGACCACTACGACGAAGCGCTCGCCGTGGCCGACACCAACCACAGCGGCGACCTCGACTCGGATGAGGAACTCGATCTGGCGGTCGGCGCCGGTCTCGCAAGCATCGACGACCCGATTCGCAGCTTCCTGTGTCCGGTGATCCCCTTGCCCGGCCGCTGAGCACCATGCAGCTCGGTCCAGTCCGCACGCTCGTGCGGACCGGACTCGACGGATCCTCAGTCCTTGCGGTCTTCGAGGATCTCCTTGAACAGGAACATCGGCAGCAGGACGGAAGCGAGCATCGTGATGAGCCAGACGATGATCGTGGCCAACACCCACGTGACCGCACCGCTGATCGACAGCCCGTCGGACACGAGGTCGGTGATCACCAACGCCACCAGCGTCGTGACCAGCGCGCTGCTGCCCTGGAGTGCCGGTGCGTTCTGCATGGCGATCTTGGTGATCAGCGGTTGCAGCACCGCGGTGAGCACGGTGAAGATCACCACGGCCAGGACGAACGCCGCACCGCTGATGCTCATGTCGTCGAGCACCAACGACGCAATCCAGAGCCCGAGCGCATTGCCGATCAAGGCGAGCGCGGTGCGGAGCAGGAGTCGAATCATGATGACCTCACAGTTGGGTTGCAGCAGTTCGGTGTTCGGGCACACATCATGACGCATGTGCGGGCCGCCGCCGCGCATCGGCGGCCGCCCGGCCCGCCGGAGCGGTCCCGAGCAAGGACTGCCGGAGCGCCGCGGCGCACGATGCGCCGGGTACCGCTCAGGAGCCGACCTTGCCGTCGATGTACTCGAGTGCGGCGTCGACTGTCTCCTGCAGGAGTTCTGCACCGGTTTGGGCGCGGATCATGACGAACAGTCCGAGCATCGTGGTGGTGAGGAACCGCGCCATGGCTGTGACGTCGGTGGCTTCGGCTGCGGAGTTCTGGAGCGCGTTGGCGAACGCATTGCTGAGGCGGTCGATGTAGCGAGCCATCGAGTGGTGGCTGCTGTCCGGCGTGGGAGCGAGTTCGGTGGCGGTGTTCGTGATGAGGCAACCGTGGAGAACTTCATCGGTGCTCGCGAAGGCCGGGAAGGAGTTGAGCACGTCGCGGATGGTGTCGATCGATGCGTCGGGCTGTTCGAGGGCGCCGATGTAGAACGGCACGACGTGGTGTTCGTAGTGTTCGATCGCCGCGCTGAACAGCCCAGCTTTGGTCCCGAACTCGGTGTAGAGCGTGTTCATGTTGATCCCCATCGCATCGACCAGCTCGCGAGTGGACACGTCGTGGTAACCCCGTTGCCAGAACAGTTCCATCGCTGCTGCGGTCACGGTCGCTCGGTCGTAGGTCTTGGGTCGTCCCATGGCTGCTGTGAGGAGTGTCGTGATTTGCGGGGGCTCGTCAGGGGACCGGGGCGCCGATGTGGAGAGCTCGCCCCATCATCTTGTGGAACATCGCGCCGACGGCCCGGCGCGGCATGAGGCGGGTCATCATCACCACCATCATCTTGTTGCGCGCTCCCGGGATCGCGTTCTGGCGCCGGCCGAGCGCTGCCAGCCCGGCCGCGGCGACGTCCGTCGGGTCCATGACCTTCATGCCCATCTTGGCGAAGTCGATTCCTGTCGCTGCCGCCATCGGCGTGTCGGTCGGACCGGGAGACAGCACCGCAACGTCGACACCGAGGTCCTTCATCTCTCGATACAGGCCCTCGCCGAGCGACAAGATATAGGCCTTCGAGGCGCCGTACTGCGCCATGTACGGCTGGCCCGTCCAACCCGACAAGCTCGACACCAGCAGGATGGCGCCCCGCCGACGTTTGGCCATCGCAGCACCGAAATGCTGGACGAGTTGCGTCGGAGACGCACAGTTCATCTGCAGCATGCGCTGCTGTGCTTCCGTCGATGCCTCGACGAAGTAGCCGCTCTCCTCGGCCGCTGCGCATGGAACCAACAGACCGATCTCCAACTCGCCGACTCCGGCGATGATCGCGGCGACGCCACCGGCCTGGGCGAGATCGGCAACCACTGGGACCACGTCGATGCCATGAGCGGCACGTAGCTCCTGAGCCTGATGCTCGAGTGCCTGTTCCGTACGGGCCACCGTCACGACATTCAGACCAGCGTCGGCCAACTGCTCAGCCAGTGCTCGCCCGATTCCCGACGTGGCCCCGACCACGAGCGCCCACTCCCCATACCGATCCTTCAGATTCTGCATGGCCGGGACCATAACAAAGCGTTCGCTTAGAAACAAGAGTCTGGTCGACTGGCTTCCGAGGCGGGCGGGGTATTGGCGCACCCAGCCGACACATATCTGGCCGAGGTGATCCACATGACGGGCGAGCCCGCCGAGCCAAGGCAGTTCACCACCGTCACGCGAGCGACCATTGGCGGCAAGGACCTCGCTCAATCCATTGCGCAGTCATGTGCTGCGATGGACCGCGCCACGAAGGTCACGGGTCAAACTGGCACGGTGGCGACCACCGCCGCCGGGAACATGTTCCAGGCGTACTGGTTCGCAGGTTCCGACACCGCCGAGGATTTCGACTCGGCGCGCCAGGCGATGAACGGCGATGCCGACTATCAGGGCATGATCGCTCAGGCGGGTGCCGACGGACTGTTCGTCGATGGATCAGTCGAAGAAATGGTGCTCGTCAAGATGCCCTGATCTTCCTCCACCAGGGGGTCGGGCCATCGTGCATCGAGTCAACACGAATCGGTGGCCAGGCCGGCCACGTTCGGCTCCACCTACGGCGGTCCACTCGAGCAGCCCGAATGGTCGCACGAACCGTGAGTCCGACCTGAAGCGGCAGCGGCGCACGACGGACGTCCCGATCCGACGTACCGTACTTCTGAGTCCTTCGGCACATGGGTACGCGGTCACGGTGCGGGGACCCGGCCATGGGAGGAGTCGCATTGCCGTGCGCTGGTGCGCGTCAGCGATGGGGCGATCGCCCCTACGGCTTGGTGCGGTCCGATCGGACGATGCTCATCACGATCGCATCGACGTACTCGCCGTTCCAGCGAAGCGCCTGGCGGAGTACCCCTCGCGGTGAAAACCGACTCGTTCGTACACGCGGATGGCTCGGGGATTGAAGGCATACACCTCGAGTTCGATGCGGTTCACCGGCGGATCGTCGATCTCGTCGAACACGTAGTCGACGATGAGCCGTGTCGCCTCGGTACCGAACCCCTGGTTCCTGTCGTCGGCCGTGAGGGCGATGCGGAATCCGCATGATCGGTTGCCCGGGTTCCAATCCATGACCACGACCTCACCGAGCCAACGTTTCGTCGTCCGTTCCACGACGGCAAGGTCGAGACGGTCGTCGGTGTCGACTCGGCTCGCCGTCCAGCGATGGATCTGCTCGGGCGTGAAGGTGGCGTGTGTGCCGGTCAAGCGCCTTCCCTCGTCGTCGACGACGTCGGCCAACATTGCGATCGCGTCGTCTGCCACGATCGGACGCAGGACAATGCGCTCGCCGATGATGGTGGGCTTGTGAGCGAAGTCCACCGAGTCAGTCTCGCACGAGCCGCCTGTCGATGGCGGCCGCACCGAGCGCACGGACGGTCGTGTCGAGCATGCGTCCCAGGTCGCTCTCGGAGATGTTTCGAGGTCAACTCAGCAACTCCGAGCCTCAGGGCGTGACATTCGACTCACGCCGTTGATATCCCACGCAGACTGCATAGTATTTCTAGCAGAGCGGTGGGGCGGACCGCCGACCGACAACCTCAGAACACAAGGAGCACGCCATGAATGCCACATCCACGCTGAATCGGACGCTGTCGGAAACGATCGACAGCGTCGAATCCACCTACGCCGACACCTTCGAGAGCATCACCCGTTCGCTCTCTGCACGTGCAGACTCGATCAACGACAGTGTCTTCGACCGCCTCGAGAAGATCGAGGCCAACATGCCCGAACTCCCGAAGAAGGTGTTCGCCTACAACCGTGTCGCTGCCGAACGATTCGTCTCCCAGACCCGCCGGAACAACGACCTCGTGCTCGACGCGGTCCGCCCAGTCGTCAAAGTTGCCGACACCGGGCTGCGCACGATCGTCGGAACCACCCGATGGGCTGTCGACCAAACCGCCAGCACTGCTGTGACCGGCGCACGCTCGGTCTTCGGGCAGACCAAGGCACAAGTCAAGCGAACCGCGACGACACTCAACGACGAAGCAATCGACTTCGTCGACGAGGCAACCGACCGGATCGTTGCTGCCGAGGAGTCGGCCGAGCGCGCCGCATTGACGTCGATGACCAAGGCCGAGCTGTACCAGATGGCCCAGGACATCGACATCGAGGGTCGCGCCGACATGACGAAGGCGCAGTTGATCACTGCCATCAACAGCGCCGGCTGACACCCGTCGAACATACGACGCCCGCGAACCCCACCGCACCGGCACTGCTGCCGGTCAGGTGGGGTTCAGCGCGAGATCACCACGCCGACGGGGTCGGACTCGGGGTCTCCAGCGCATGGTCGAACATCGGTGCGTCGGTGACGCGGCGGCCGAATGCGGCAATCGTGTCGGCGTCGGCGCCGGCCCATGCCAGCACGGTCTTGATGATCGAGGTGTGGTCGAACGGCGCTGTCGACCCGGCGGGGGGACGAACGACCGTCCGCGGCTCGATGAACGGTGAGATCAGCAGCGTCGGCACGCGCGGGCCGAAGCGCTCGAAGGCGAATCCGCTCGGGCCGACTCTGCCGTCCGGATTGGCGGCCGCAGGCGGCGGAACGTGGTCCCACGAGCCACCGTGTTCGTCGAACGTGACGACGAACAGCACGTTCGGCCAGTGCCGGCTCGTCACGATCGCCTGGAACAGGGCAGCGAGGTCTGCCTCGGCCGGCCCGACCCAGGTCGGCGGGTGGTAGTCGTTCCCCTGGCGCCCGACGAACGTCGTTCCATCGCCGAGACCCCACCCCCACGACGGTTCGATCCAGCAGAACGACGGCAACTGCCAGCCGTCGCGGAGGCAGTCCAGCAACGCCTCGTACGGCAGTACCGCCCCGCGATGACCGGGTTCCGTGAGGGCCGATCGCACGCCCTCGAACATCAGCTCGGAGTAGGTGGCCCCGTCGTTCGTGAAGGGGATGCCCCCGATGTCGGTCTGGGCGTAGATCGCCCAGGTCGTGCCCGTTGCGTTCAACGCGTTGAAGATCGTCGGTGACGAGTAGGTGAGCGGTCGATCGACGTCGGTCTCCTTGCCTTCGGACGTGCCGCAGCACTTACGCCGCCGACTGTCACCAGGTTTCGTCGAGCGCCGACTGAAGACACGATGACAGAGTGAGCGGCTTGGGCCGAAGTCGCATCGTGATCTGCCGTACAGTCACCGGCATGAGAGTTGTTGTGGTGGTGATCGGATTGGCCCTGCTTGCGGCGTGCGGCACTACCGACGACTCGTCCGCTGACAGTGGTGCTCCACCCGAGTCTGTTGTCGCGACCGATCCGGTCGACTCTGCTGGCTACACCGTTGTTGCGGGGGACACGCTCAGCGGCATCGCTGGTCGCGCCGGTGTTTCTCTCTCCGATCTCGTCGATGCGAACGGTTGGCCTGATCGAAGCGACCACATGATTCTGCCGGGCGATGTCATCGCGCTTCCTCAGGGCGCCAGGGTGCCGGGTTCGGCTCCGCCTCCTGCAGCACCCACGGACGCCACAACACCGTCAGGTGGATCCGATCCGGCGGAAGAGTCAGGTGACTACCAAGCGATTTCGGGCCCCTTTATCGCATCGCTGCAGGTCGACCAGAAGACGAATCCGATCGTTGATCCGCTTCCAGACGGTGAGTACTGGAGCTGGGACTACACCTCCGATGGTCAGGATGTGAGCCTCACGCTGGTGCAGTATTTCGTCGGCGACGCGTGCCGCGAGCGGTTCGACGATTGCGGAAGCGACAACAACACGCTCTACGAGCCGAGCGCCACGGTGAGTTTGTCGGCCTCTGCGCCGACGTCGGTCGTCTGGTGCTGTCCAGGAGGCTTCTCGGAGTCGTACCGCGTCTCGAATCGCGAGTTCGCACGACTCGTTGCGGGTTTCGCACCAGCTTCTGATGCGCCCGCTGGCTTTGCCTATGCGCGGTCGGGGGCCGTCGTCACCGTTCGAGACGGCCAGGCTGTAGCAGTCGATCAAGTCTTCACTTCGTAACGCGAGGCCCCGCCGATTTACGCCGCCTGGCGATGCTGTGGAGCAGCGAGCGCCCCGGGTGCCGGAAGTATGCAGTGCGCTGCTTAGGCCGCAGTGCGGCGCGCCGAGGCAGTCAGCGACCGGATTTCTGCGCTCGCGATATGTGTGGGCCTCACCACAGTATCGCGATCAGTTCGTCGTCGGACGTCGGGGTTGGCACTCACTGCTGCGACCGCGCCGCCAGCGACGCCGTGGCTGCACAGACCGCAAGCAGTGAGGCAATCTCGCTTTCGACGATCGTGACGCCCTCGGCGACGTAGTGATCGTGTTCGGCTTGGGTCTGCCGGAACACCGCCGGGTTCGTCCAACTAATATGGCGTCGAGCGGTCGGGTCGAGTGCGAAGCGGCCACGTCGGGCCCGATCCTGATTCAAGAACCTGTCGAGTTCATGTTCCTCGAAGCAGCCTGGCCGAGGCGCACACTGAGGCGGATCTACGCTGATCTCCCGCACGAGGATCAAAGGATCCTCGAGGGCCTGCCGGTGCCCGATGGAACACCGGACAGCATCGTTGCATGCCACCTCGCGATCGCAGCGGAGTTCCTTCCTCGTGTGCGAGCGCTGATCGAGCACGTCGGCGGTCGATGGCCTGCGGAGTTGATCGACGCAACTGATCGCTACCTGAGAACCAGCGTTGGTGTCGGGTTCGAACTCGAGGACGATTGACCGGCTGATCGGTTGCGCTGGCGGGAATATGCAGCGCTCGACAGGGGTAGATATGTGGCTCTTCGCGTTTCAGGGTTGGAGGGTGGGTAGCAGGGTCCAGTCGGGTCGGCCGGCGTAGAGCAGGCAGCGGACTCGGTGGTGTCGGAAGTTCACGAGCCCAAACGCGACCCGCTTGATGCGCTTGGTCAGGTTGTTGACGGCTTCGGTGGGGCCGTTGGAGACGTGGGAGCGATGCCACGCACAGATCTGATCGGCCCACTTGGCGATGGTGCGTCCGAGGCGTCGGACCTCGATGGGCATGGTGAAGTCGGTGAAGTCGCGGCCGATCGCAGCAACCCAGGCGTCGGCGAGTTCGGGGTCGGTGTGGTCGTAGATCTGACGGACAACTTCTTTTGCGTTCCATGCGAACCACACCTCCGATCTGGGGTCGCCGGCACGCAGCAGACCGAGGACCCGATCATGTTGATCGTCGGAGAGTCGTTCCTTCGCGATGCTGAGTCGGCGCCGAGCCCGGTAGAGGGGATCGTCACGTCGGCCACGATGCCCGCACGTCTCGTTCTGCACGCGTCGGCGGCACTCATCGAGGCCACGGTTGGCGAGCTGGTGAACGTGGAACGGATCCGCGACTTGGATGGCGTGGGGCAGCATCGTGTCGAACACGCTGCGATAGCTGGCCGACAGATCGAGGGTGGCCCACTCGATGCGGTCCAGCCATGCCTGGTCGCGTTCTGCGAGCCACCGGCACGGCTCCGAGGCGGTTCTGCCTGGCACGACGTCGAGGAGTTGGCCTCGGCGCACGTCGACGATCTGCGTCGACCACGACTGGGTGCGGAACCGGCCCACCCGTGCGAACAAGGTCTCATCCAAGCCAAGCGCGGTGACATCACCGAAGCGGTCGGGGTGATCGATGAGTTGCTCGCCGATGACCACGACGGCGTCCATCACGGTGTGCCAGCCGCAACCGAGTTCGCGTGCAACATCAGACACCGCGCGTCCGTTGCGGCCGACCTGCAACGTCGACCACCGGGCCGCTCGTGTCGTCAACGCGCACCGAGCAGCACCGATCTCAGGGTCCTCGTCACACCAACAGCGGCGACAACTGGTGCAGCGCCAGCGTTGCTTGCGCCACACCAGCCGGGCCGGGCGCCCGAACACCGGCAGATCGACCATCTCGACGTCGCGGACACCGTGACGATGCACGATGCCGCCGCAGTCGCACCCGGGTCGTGGACTCGGGACTTCGATGACGACTCGCAACCATCTCGGCCAGTCGCCCACACCAACGATGTTCACGTCGGGCAGGCCGACGAGCAGTGCGCACATGCGCGTAGCATCCGTTTCCAAGCAGGGGCTCCTCAAGACTCGATGACTTCGACATCACCGAGAATTGCAGGGCCCCTGCGCCGCGCCCGGGATCTACACGATCAACCGATCCCAACCCTCAGACGCGAAGCGCCAGATATGTCGGTGATCCACCCGCCCGTTCTCGCTGTCGGTGACGATGGTGCTGCGGGCTTGATCGGAGGATCACATGAAGCCCATTTCGTTCCCGAAGCTGACGCTTCCTGACCCAGGTTCGAGTGTCGCTCCGACGCTCGGCCACCCACTCATCGACGACTATTTGGCGTCGGTGCACGCCCGGCTGCGGCCGAACTCGACGCTGGCTGTCGTCTACGACTTGAAGGTGTTCTTCACCGTCATCGACGTCGACCCGATCGAGGTCCGACGCCGTCACGTGCTCGAGTTCATTCGCGTCCAACGGACCGGTTCAGCCGACGCGACGGTGATCCCGATCGACCAGCCGAACGGGTTGGCGTTGTCGACGATCCGGCGTCGCTTGTCGACGCTGGCGGGGTTCTATTCGCACCTGTGCGCGCTCGGTGAACTCGATCACAATCCGGTGCAGCGCGGCATGCCGGTGCGTGCTCCGGTGACGCGTGATCGGCGGGTGATCCCACTGGTTCGACCGGTGCGGCATCTGCCGCGGATCCTTGATCACGACGACGTCATCAAGCTCGTGGCGGCGCTGCGCACGGATCGGGATCGGGCGATGATCGACGCGATGCTGCTCGCCGGTTTGCGCCGTTGCGAAGTGCTCGGCCTGCGACTCCAGGACGTGCGATGGGGTGAACGTCGGCTGTTCATCGCTGACGGCAAGGGCGGCCATCAACGCATCGTGCCGATCTCACCACGCTTCTTCGACACGCTTCGCCGCTACCTCGACAACGAGCGACCGGCCGACGCGGAGACACCGTTCGTGTTCGTCGTGCTGAAAGGCCCGAACCGCGGACGCCCGCTCACCGCGAAGGGCCTCGACGAGATCATGCTCGGCGCCCGGACGCGGGCGGGGCTCGAGCATGCGACGTGTCACGAGCTGCGCCACACCTGTTTCACTCGGCTCCGCGAGGCCGGCATGGCACTCGAAGCACTCCAGGCCCAAGCCGGTCACCGATCGATCTCAGCAACGCAGATCTACCTGCACCTCGCCAACGATTGGCTCGCCGGCGAGTACATACGTGCAGCTCAAGCCGTTGATGCTCAAGCTGCGCTCGGCCGCAAGGTCGTGGCATCATGACGATGCTGTCGATCGAACCGCAGCATTCGAATGAGCACTGGGCACACATCGCCGGCCATGCCCCGATCCTCGCCGCGACGTGTCAGGACTATGTCGCGCAGATCTCTGTGACGATGCGACCATCGACGACCGTCGCGGTCGATCGGAGCCTGCGGATCTTCGCCGAGCTGGCTCACCGACCACGATCCGACCGTGATCGCGTTCCGCCAGATCAACCGCCGCCACATCGAGCAGTTCAAGCTCTGGCTGGCGACACGCGAGAACCACAGCGGCCAGCCGCTGAAGAAGTCAACGATCAACTACCGCCTTTCGATGCTGCGCGTCGTGATCGAACGACTCATCGAATGGGACCACCCCGACACCCCGGCCCGGAACCCGATCCTGTGGACCGACCTTCCCAAGATGGACGAGCCGTTGCCGAAGTTCCTCGACGACGACCAGGCCGCCAAGTTCATGGCCGCCGCCGTTCGGCTCGACCCGCAACGACGACTGATCGTGGAGATGTTGGCCCGAACCGGGCTGCGCATCGGCGAGTTCTGTGCCCTCACCGACGACGCCATCGTGAAGATGAACGAGACGAACTGGTTGAGGGTTCCGGTCGGCAAACTCCACACCGACCGCTACGTCCCGTTGCACCCGTCGCTGATCGAGCTCCACCGGGACGTGGCTCGACTGGAACGGCCCGAACGACGACCGGCCGACTCATCTCGAACAAGGGCCAGCCACTGTCCGTCGACGTCGTTCGTCGCGTCGTGAAAGCCTGCGCTCGGATCGCCGGGATCGGCCACGTCCACCCCCACCAACTCCGTCACACGCTCGCGACGCAGTCGATCAACAACGGCATGAGCCTCGAAGCCGTGTCCGCAATGTTGGGACACCGATCGATGCGCATGACCCTCGTCTACGCCCGCATCGCAGACCGCACCGTCGCCGACGAATACTTCGCCGCCGCCGACAAAGTCGACCAGCTCTACACCACCCACTTGACAACATCACCGGCATAAGGGCCGGACTGCAGCGCGAGTTGATCGACAGCACCAGTGAATCTGCGTGCCGAAGTGTGCGGCCCCGGCGGGCTGCTCCCCCGACTTGCAGGTGACGTTGGCCTGAGGCAGCTCGCTGCGGCGTGGGTGCCCGTGTGCTGTGCGCCGGCGGGATGATAGAAGTGTCGCATGGGTCGCGGTGGAACTGGCCGATGTGGCGCAGCACTCGCGATCGTCGTGGTGTTGGCGAGTTGCGGCAGCAATAGTGACGCCGAGCCGAGCGCCACGGCGGATGCTCCGACGCCCTCTGTCGAGATCACCACTGAAGCGACACCTCCGTCGCCACCATCGACGAGCCCTGCAGACACGATCGAGACGACGCCGGGCGACTTCGATGAAGCACCCGTGTCATGTGATGTCTTCGGTGCAGCCGACGACGATGCGGTCGCGTTCTTCGCCGCGAACTTCCAGAGCGCGCTGGTTGCTGCTCGCGTCACGGGTCTCTTCGAGTTCGTTGCGGATTGTCTGGATGCCGTTCCTGCGGCCTACACAGGCGAGTTTCCGGCGTGCTGGGACGAATGCGGCTTCACTCGCTCATTCGTACCGGACTTTTCGGCGCCGCCCGCTGAGCGTGCAGCCGCCGGGGAGTTCTGGTCATCGGGTCTCGTGGTGAACTACGACACGCAAGAAGGGCCCGTTGAAGTCGTCGAGCGGTGGGAAATCCGTGCGATCGATGATCGCTACGAGGTCTCCGGGTTCATCGTTCAAGTGCCGTGACCGCAGACACACAACCGGCAAACCTTCGGCGTTCGTCGAACCGGGCCCGGGCGCGACAGGCCTTCGCTTCAGTGGACGGCTCGGCTGATCGCAGCGCAGCGATACTCGTCGGGCTCAGCCGTTACCGTTGGTTCGATCCGGGCGGTAAGCCGTGGCCTCGAAGTTCGCTCGGTCGTGCCCCAAGTCCACTCCGACCAATCTTCGATCACTCATCGTTGTCTCCCACTCGTTGTTGTTGGTGTCGACACCGGCGAGCCCAAAACAAGCGACGCGGAACATTCAGGTCACGGCCCCAAGAGACACCGCTCAACCGCGGCTCCCACTCATGTGCTGCAAACGATTCCGACCTCTTCATGGATCGAACCACTTCCCTCATCCGGGGCATCCGTGACCGGAGCCAGCAGTGGCAATCAGAATCACGAGGCCAGAGGCCCACAGACCTCCCCTCAGCGTGCGTCTCCACGCCACCTACCGGACCAGCCGGGATGAACTGAGCCTCCCGCGAAACCCCGACTCCGTGGTGGAGCCACAGCCCGGTGTCACTTACATGCGGGTCGAAGTGTGCGGCTGTTGGCGTCGCCCCAGCGAGTTCGTTGGAGCCACCGTTCGGGGCGTTCAAGAGGGCAGGTCGTAGCGGATCCATTCGTTCGCCAGTCGTGCGAGGACGAACCGGCCGTTGGTTGCGACTTCGGCGACAGGGTTGTTGACGTCGGCGTCGGGATCGCTCGATGGGAGGGGTTCGACGAGGAACTGTTGGCCGTCACGACTGGCGATCAGTCGAAGGACCGCGACGGCCTCGCCACCCTCGGGGGTACCGATGCGAGCCTGTGCTTCGTTCTGGGCGGCCTGGTAGATCTCGGTCGAAATCTGGATCAACACCGCCTCGGTGTCGGGATCGGTCACTTTCAGGCCGTCGTCACCGAACACGAAGGTGGTGTCAGCCGCAGGCGGGCGCTCGCGAGCGTAGGACATCACGACATCGCCGGTCCCGAGGTCGACCACTGAGCTCAAGCCCCTCCGTTCGATGTAGCGGTATCCGCCGGACTCGATGACGAGGGGCATCTGCACCGATGATCCGATGGCCAGGACGGCGGCATTCGAGGGGCTCGACGGTGCCTGGCCGAACCCGGTCGACGTACGGTCGGCCAGACCCTTGGTGAATTGCTCGTCGAGCTCGTCGACGGAGATCTGGCGAGGATTGCCACCACGTTCGTCGAGGAGGTACACGTCGCTCGTGCCGCGCTGGTTGGCGACGACCGCAACGAATCCATTGTTGACCGGGAACGCGCTCGTGACGGTTCCGGTGGGGTCGGGCAGCGGGCTCGACGACCAGGTGAGACCATCGGACGAGAACCATGTGCGGTCGTTCCAACGCACGAACCCTGCCGGCGATGCCATCGTCATCCCCGTCGGCATAGCTGTCTGGCCCACCGTGGCGGTCCCATCCCATGTCGCCGCCCAGGTCTGAGAGACAGGGATCTCGCCGGTCAGGTACGGCACGTCCTGTGGAGCGGCGCCGACCTCGTCCCACGTGTACGAGTAGGTCGACTCAGGTGTCGGCGCCGACCCGTCAGACCCGTTCACGGCGACGGTGAACCCGGTGTCGTTCGATCGGACCTGGTACGTCCCCGCTACGAGGTCTCGTTGCACGTCACTCGGCAGCACGCTGGTGACGTCGGCGCTGTACATGCGCACGATCTCGAACACCCAACCGGTCTCGTTGACGGCGAAGCTCCGCATCGACGGCCACCACACACCGAGCTGGGACTGGTCACCCAGCGGGCGCGCACCGGGCATCTCGAAGTCCTGCGACGACCAGCTGCGCAGATCAGTGGTGGAAGCAACGCGGACTACGACGCCACCATCCGCAGTCGAGACGGAGTCCGCAATGACGAGACGTTCACCAACCGAGGAGATCCTCCCAGCGACCTGCAGGCCGGGCGGCGTCGACACCTCGACTGGTTCCCAACTGGATCCGTCGGTCGTGACGCTTGCTCGGATCGTCGCCTCGCCACCAGTCCCGTCGACTGGGTCGACCGCGATGGCAAGGAATCCGTCACCCCACGGCAAGATCCCGGCCTCCTGCTCGGCGGCGCCGACCGGGAACCGCACGCCGGTCAGCTCCTCAGCCGGCGCCGTGGCGGGGACCGTGTTGGACGGGACGGTCGGCTCGGTGGTCGGCAGCGGATCGCTGTCACGCCCCTCCTCGGTCGTCGCAGTCGGCGACCGCGCCACGTCGATCGACGGGTCGCTCTCGTCGCCTTGGATTGCCGCCACCGCCACGATCCCGCCCAGCACGATGACGAATGACGCGGCCACGAGCAGCCAGCGTCGCGTCCCCGATGGCGGAACCGGTCGTTGCGTGCCTCTCGGATGCGACGCCGGCCAGCGCCGTTCGATGTCGGGTTGGTGGCTGTCGCCGAGTTGACGCAATGCTGCGCGAACTCGGCGCTCGGTGCCTTCGAACGATTGGTCGATCACGACAGCTCCTTGTGCATTCGAGCCAGACCTCTATGGATGTGCGACTTGACCGTGCCGACCGGGATCCCCAATTCGACGGCGATGTCGTCGACCTTCAAGTCCGCGTAGTAACGGAACACGAGTACCTCACGCTCGGCCTGAGGAAGCTCGGCGAGCACCGCACGCACGGCGAGTGCCTCGGCGTCGACACCGGCGATCCGGTCCGATTCGACAGGCTGCATCGCCTTGCGAGCACGCCGCCGACCCCACGCGCGTGCACCGTTGACGACGGCGGTTCGGGCATAGGCACGAGGGTGCTCGATGTCGTCCCAGCGCCGGAACACCTCCTCACATGCGTCCTGGGCGATCTCGTCACCGACGGCCGACGAACCCGTAAGCAGAAACGCCAATCGTGAGAGCTCGGCGAACCGTTCGAGGAAGAACGTGCCGAACGACTCGTCCGATCGCTCCTCGTCCACCACCGCCGGCTCGTCCATCATCATGTTGTAGGTGCTCGAGACCACGAAAACGTTGCAATCAATTTCGCGGTCAGCGCAGGCAGCCCGCTGCAGCCCAGCACTTGACCGGGCACGGCGAGGTGGCCTTGGCCCACGCGCCGTGCCATTCACAAGAGCCAATGGCCGCCGAGAGCAGTAAGCGGCAACGGTTCCAACACTCAACCCCGGGGAGTATCTGGCGTCACCCCCGGGGATTATCTGGCGTCACGGTTGAGCCGTCATCGCACACGTTCGAAGTCGACTCCGACGTGATTCTGCGGGGCGTTATCGAGCTGGTGGCAGGCTCGATGATCAATGTGTGGTGACGGCGAACTCGACCGCCCAGATCTCCTCGTCCTCGTCATCGCACTCGCCGGATCGGACCATCCCGATCCCTTGCGCAACCGCTTGGGATGCCTCGTGACGTGGATGAATGTGCGCCTCCATTCGACGGACCGTATTCGCTGCGAGCCAATCGCGGACGGCGGCCACAGCTTCTTTCCCGAACCCGCGTCCCTGGTCGTGCGCACCGACGACCCACGCGAGATCCGCAAGTTCTCCAACGACTGTCGCCTGGACGAACCCGACCGCACGCTCTTGGTTGCCCACACGAATGATCCAGTTGCACCAGTGCTCGCCCGGTGTGCCGGACCCGGCGGTCTGGTGTTGGTACCGAGTCGCGAGCTCACTCACCGTCGGCGGGTCGCCGCCGGTGAAGTCGTAGAGCGAACCGTCCGCCAGCACCGACGCCATCTCATCGGCGTCGCTCACACGAAGTGGATACAGCACCAGACGCTCGGTCTTGATCGACGAAACAATCACATCCGGACCCTTGCACAGGAGGACCCGGGGCGCCGGCGGAATTACGTGATGCCGCATCGGGGCCGTGGTGCGGCGCGTGCTGACCGTCCGCAGGTGTGATTCCGGGCGGTCCTTATCGGGCGCCCTGAGAGTTGCCCTGCTCGTCGAGGTGGTGCGAGCCTGCGCACTTGGGCGACGCTTTGGGAAGCGAACCCAGCCGGCGCCGCAGATGTGGGTCTTCAGCTCGAGAACGGGTACGTCGAGCGGCTGTGAAGATCGCTGAATCGATCAGTTCGGGCAGATGAATGGGGCCGAACCTTGCGTCACTTCGAACGAGTTCGGGTCGATCGGTGTCAACGGCGGGGGAACCGCGCCGGATGGATACGACGTCGGGAGTTCTACGACGTCGACGATGTCGCCTGACGCGAGATCGATTGTCACCGATCGCAGCTGCCACGCGCACGCTCGTCGATCGGCGCGTCCTTCGAGTGTGAGAGTTCGATCGGTCTCCGTACGCACCCCGAACACCTCGGTGACCGGAAGCCGAGTGCGCCAGTTCGCTCCTCCGTGGGCGATGATGACCGCCGACTCGACCTGCGGGTACGCATGGATTCCGAGTATCACCGCAATCGGCAAGGCGATGACCGTTGCGAGCAGCAACACACCGCCGAGCGAAGCCAGAACGACGTCACGTCGGATCAAGATGGTCGCTGCGCCGGCGAGTACGCACAACGCTGCGACGAAGGCTGCGAGTGCGATCGACCGACGGGAGCTGACAATGGTGGATCCAGACCCCGTCCACCCCATATCGGCGACGTACCAGACGCCGACGGTGCCCAGACCGATCAATCCCTTTCGGACAGTGGCTTCGAACCGAATTGGGGAACCGACGTCGTACTCTCCACGTCTAATGTTGGTGACGAACCGGATGGGGACGCTGTTGCTGGTGGTTGCCTCGGTGCTGGCCGCATGCGGAGCCGGCGACGCCGAAGTCAGCCAGGGCACGGTGGAATCGGTTTCATCGTTCACGCCGGCGTTGGACGGACTGCTGGTGGAGTGGAAGCGCGCTGGCGGAGAATGCCCGGAATGCGCATATGTCTTGGGGTTGCAAGCTGACGGTGACGCCACGTTCGAATCCGCCGCCGGAACGTCGGACCTGGCGTATGACGCATCCTCACTACGTGCCGACCTCAACCGACTCGACCCCACCGATCTCGTCGTTGGCCGTGACGACTGCGGACGAGAGGTGGACGGCGACGCTCCCGTCCTCGTCTTGCACCAAAACGGCGCCGCGCCACTCGTGATCGACAGCTGCTACGAGACGATTGACCGGGAACATCCGCTGATCGTGCTCGTGCTCGAGTTGCTCGAGCGCACCGACCACGGGTGACCGAACTGCGTGACCATGGCTCGGAACCATCGTGCAGTGGGCCGGCAACGCCGACCGAAGCCGTCACCATTGCGGGGCCTGCAGGAACGCTCCGGTCTGCGCAACGCAGAAACCGAGTTCGTCGATCCATGGAGCGTGCCCGGCTCGGTAGACCATTTCGAGGGTGGGGTCGGACAGCCAGGCGGCGAGGGCACCGGCCTCCAGCGCTCCGCCATTGGTGTGCTCATCGCCCCACAGGAGCAGCACCGGCATGTCGACGTGCTTCAGCTCCTCGTCGGTGAACAGCAACTCAGGATTCGCGCCTCGAATCGACACGAACGTTCTGTTGTCGGTCTCGGATCTCAATGTCTCGGTGTGGTTCAAGAGGGTGACGGTCCAGGTGACCATGTCGTCGTCGACGTCCCCGACCGATCGCCCGCGCCATGCCCACCTGCCCTGGTAGTCCTCGCTCTCACGCCGGACGTCGCCGAAGCGGTCACCGCCTGCGAGCTCCATCAGCTTCGTCGGTACTTCCGCGCGCATGCACCAGTGTGTCACGCAGCCTTGTGATGCGAGATGAGCGGTATGCCCCCGAACGCCCGTCGCCGGCCACGCACTCGTCCACACGCGAGGATTGCCGAATGTCCGCAGGAGACCTCCCGAAGATCGGCGCACCAGCGACTCGCGCTCTCGCTGCGATCGGCATCACCGAACTCGACGACGTTGCCGGTCGGAGCGAGGCAGAGCGTCTTGCACTCCACGGAATGGGCCCTCGAGCGCTGCGAATCCTCCGAGATGCACTCTCGGAGCGCGGTCACTCGATGCGTCCCTGAACGCCGGTTCGCTCACCCGCCACGTTGGACGTGTCCAGATCGTGCTCATCGCCGTACGAGGTACGTTCGCGAAATGCGAGTCAGATATCAGGTCATCGCTTTCGATGCCGCAGACGTTGAATCTGAGAGTGCGTTCTGGGCTGGGGTACTCGGCGGCGAGATTGACCGCGACGATGGTTGGCACATGGTGATCGTCAACGGCGAACCACGCATTGGAGTGCAGCACGCACCGAACCACATCCCGCCGGACTGGCCCAACGGGACACCGCAGCAGCAGGTCCACCTCGATCTGTGGGTCGAGGACTTCGACGCTGCGCACGAGCGCGTGACACAGCTCGGTGCTCGTGTGCTTCAGCCGGCTCGCGGCGCGACCGAGGAAGATGACTTCCAGGTGTACGCCGACCCCGCCGGCCACCCTTTCTGCCTGTGCTTCTTGGTCGGTCGTGCGCACTACCCCGACCGCCCCACCAGCTGACCCATCGCCAGCGCTACACACACCCGGCCCCTCCGATCCGCCTCCTCCGCAGGCGAAGATGATGCACATCGAGGTTCTCGAGGACGACCTCGACGCAGCCGTTCGACTTGTGCTGGAGTGAGGCGGCACGACGCGGTGCATCAGCCAGTGGACCGTGACCGCACGCGCCTTCGCATCATCCTCGATCCCGCATGCCACCCCTTCTGCTTGTTCGTCTCAGGCGAGTAGCGCAGACCCAGCCGGAACGCTGACACCGCCTCGATCGCCAGTTCGAAGACAGGATGATCTCGCGTCTCGGAAGGGCCGACATCGCACGCGCTCGTGCGGTGGTGGTGCGTGATTCTGGGTGGCTGAAGTGTGCGGGCTCCTGAAACCTTGCCGATCGCCCTCGAGCAACGGCGCCACGGAGGCCTTCGTCTCAGCTCTCGACGAGGATCACCAGGGTGTCTGGACGCACACCATCGTGCTGCATCGCTGCGGCCCCTTCGTCGCTCTCCATGACAGCCTGGAAGGCATCCATGTCCGAAACGTCCATGCTCAGGCCCACCCGGTTGGGGTTCTGCGGGTCGACATAGGTCCGAATGTTGGTCACCGCGGATCCGAAGACCTCGACACGTTTCGGAGATGCGAGCCAATGAGCGACGTCGTCCACCTCGTGGGTAGCGATCAACCTAGGCATGTCACCCTCCTGTACTGCGGACCGCGAGATGCGGACCGCACGCCAAGATACACCAGCAGCGATCATCGCTGTCGTAGGTGCCCGCCGTCGCCTCGAGCGCCACGCACGGGTCGTCAAGCATGGTTCAGATCGACGTCGCCGAGCGAGAGACGGAATCGCCCTCGGGGCCGTGGCCGAGCGGCCTGATCGGTGCGAGCCAGCCCGATCGCTGTCGGCCTCATCGGCCGGGTCGGTGCCCGGCTCAGCGGAAGTTGGCGTCTCGCCGCTCGCAGCATTGCGCGATCGCGCACACGCAGCGCCGGTGTCCTCACGGCGATCGCCGTCACCGGCACCGCGGCGATCGCCATCACGACCGCAGTCGGCTCCGACAGACGTCGCTGTATCGCCCCGACCTCGACCTCGTCGTGCACGATCGACACGACAACGTGGCGGCGTACGGACTGTTCTGGCACGACCCGGTGACCGCAACGGGTCTTGTTGAACCGATGCGCACGGAGCACGACCATCAACGACGAGGACTGGCTCGTCACGTGCTGACCGCCGGTATCGCTCTGCTCGCCAGCGCCGGAGCGCAACGGATCAAGATCGTCTACGACCCCGACGATCCGGCATCAGGTCATCTGTACCGCAGTGTCGGGTTTGTGCCCCACCGGCACACCGACGTACTCGCCGGCCCGACGACCCATAACGATCCCGAGCGCAGCGCGCACGAAGAGGTGTTTGAGCAGTGCCAGGATGACCGTGATGTCGCCTCCTCGAGTCCGGTTCCGGCCCCTTGCCGAGAGCGACCTGCCCACCCTCGTGGCGTGGTTCGCAGAACCGCAGATCGCCAGGTGGTGGAACCAGCCCGCCGAGATCGACAGCGTCCGCACGAAGTACCTCCCACGCATCGAGCAGCGCGAACCGACCCAGATGTGGATCGCCGAGATCGACGGTGAGGACGGCGGACTGCTCCAGAGCTACCTGCATGTCGACTACAACGAACACGACACATGTGTCGGTATCGCCGATGCGGTCGGCATCGACTACCTCATTGCCGGCCCACACCGAGGACGGCGCCGGGGCCGGCTCGTTCTTGGCGCCTTCGCCGACTGGACGCTGGCGCGCTATCCCGATGCGTCGTGCTGCGTCGCAACGCCTGCCCAAGCGAACGAGGCGTCGTGGCGTGCGCTCGAACATGCGGGCTTCGCCCGGGTCGGAGAGTGTCAGCCACCCGACGAACCCCTCGCGTACGTCTACGTTCGCCGACGCGAAGGCGATTCGACTCCCAAAGGGATGTGATCGCCGTTTGCGGACTGCTTCGTTGGGCGCAGCGACGACATGCACATGAGAACGGACTGTCGGTCGGCGTTGTCGAGTGCCGACCAATGGCATGTCCGGGCATTCGAGAACTCATCGGTTCTATGCGAACAGGCCTCGGTTGTCCTCGGCCCAGGCAACGACACGTCTGGAGTCCTCGAGCGTGCCGTCACGGATCCAGGTGGCCTGTGGCTCAAGTCCTTTCGCAGCAAGCTCTTTGACGTGCGCGATGGTGAGTCGTTGGCGTGTGATCACGTCGTCGCCCAATCCGACGGTCGAGGTGAGTCCATATGCGTCGGCGAAGACCTCCAGGCGCGCACGGCGATCCGGCGCCTCGCCGAAGTGGTGCCAGGTTTGTGCGGTTGCGTCGTCACGAAACGGGACGGCGTGCTCGAGCGCGTAGGCGATGTCGTTGCTGCGCGGTCCAGGCGCGGCGAAGTCCCAGTCGATGATCCCGACCGGTTCGTCGCCGTCGTAGACGAGGTTCCAGGGGCCGAAGTCGTTGTGGCACACGACCTCGGTTGGCTCAGTGGGCCGCAGCGCCCACTCGAGGTCAGGGCTTGGCCGGAAGTCCCTGACTGCCTCGTGGTAGTCGCGCAACAGGCTCGCAAATCGTCGCATTCCCTGGTCGCTGTGGATCCGGTACCAGCCGAGCGCTCCCGATTCACCTGGGATGTAGGAGACCACTTCTCGTCCCTGCGAGTCGATACCGCCCGGTCGCGGTGAGTACGGGAATCCCACATCGTGGAGGTGCTGCAACAGCGTTTGGACGGCGGGCGTCCACCACCCGGCCGGTCGACGCACCGTGTCACCAACGCGCACGATCCGACGGTGCTCGCTGATCTGGAGGTCCCTTTCCAACTCGCGTTTCACCGCGTAGGTCTAGCCCACCAGACTGCGTTCGGCTGAGCAAGAATCGCGGTGTGAACGATCGCCGCACACTCGCGCTACTTGTGCTGATCTCTGGGGCACCGGGATCGGGCAAGAGCACACTCGTAGCAGAGTGCGGGGCGGCGCTGGGTTTGCCCCGGTTGACTCGGGATGAGCACGACGACACGACGCGAGCGTTGTACGAATCGCTCGGACGGAACTGCATGTCACTCGGAAACGTGAAATTCTGGTGGGACCTCGTGTGAACATGAGCGCCCCGATGCTGACGCTTGCCCTCGACGTTGACGGTGTGCTGCTCGACCCGGACCGTCATGGTGAGGGCCACTGGACGAACGAACTGACCGCCCGGTTCGGTATTGAACGCGCCCAGCTCCGAGAGTCGTTCTTCATGCAGAGCTGGGACGACGTCGTCAACGGTCGACGCACCGTCGAAGACGGGCTCGGCGAAGCACTTACACGAATCGGATCGGCCGTGGACGTCGAGTCGGTGTTGTCGTGTTGGTTCGATGCCGACTACGCCCCGATCGAGGAGACGTTCGACCTCGCGCGACGCGCCGCTGCAGCTGGATGCGGAGTCGTGCTGGCAACCAATCAGGAGCACCGACGTGCCGCCTACCTCCATCAACGGATCGGAGCGACAGTTCCACTCGAACGGGTCATCTACTCCGCCGACGTCGGCTGCCAGAAGCACGACGCCCGGTTCTTCGAGACCGCATCAGACCGTCTCGGTCTGGAGGCTGACCAGCGCACGAGCGTCGTCTTCGTCGATGACGTCATGCACAACGTCGAGGTGGCTCGATCATCGGGGTGGCGGGCGGTACACGCGTCAGCTGACCAACCGTGGCGACACGACGTCGCCGAACTGCTCGGACTACCGCAGTAGCCATCACCGCGGCCAGGCCCTCAATGCGCTCTGCTCGTCCTGGAGTCGAAGTCGTTCATCTCGACGAACGCGATCGTCTCCCCTCGTCGGGTGTTCCGCGCGGTGCTGGCGTCGCCGTCAGGTCGCTTCGAGAATCCTCGGATGTGAGAGGTCGTTGTTGTCGACGACGACTGTCGCTCGACCGCGCGGTGCGACGTCGCCGATGTAGCGGTCCCAACCGTGTCGGTAGCGCGGCCAACGGGCGGTGTGGAGTCGGCGATCGAGCTCGACGGCGCGCTGCGACACGGCGTCGGGGAGGTCCGTCAACAGGTACTGCAGCCATTCCGTGTCCCGTCGTTCGTCGGCGTCGAGATAGACGGAGACGTCCCATGTCGCTGCGAACTCCAGGCGATGCAGGAACAGTCCGTCGAACACGAGAACTGCGTCCGTGGCGACGTCCACGATCTCCTCGTTTGCGGTGTCGGTCGGTTCGTCGAACGCTGCGACGAGGACGTGGTCGGCGCCCTCGCCAAAAGGGGCAAGAAGCTCCATCGCGATGCGATCGAGATCGTGCGAATCGAGGTAGTAGCCGTCGGCCGAGGTCGTACCACGCGCGAGTCGCTCCTCCCGCGGTCGATGGAACGAATCGGTCGTCGATCGGATCACGACCCGTCCTCGCTGGCCGAGATGGCCCGCCAACTCGTCCGCAAAGGTGGACTTGCCCGACCCCGATCGGCCGTCAATGCCGACCAGCACACGACGGCGATCGACGCTGCACACTCGATCAACAACGGAGCCCAGCACGGCGTCTCGATCGACCGTCCGAATCGGACGCGGGTGTCCGTCGAGCCCTGCTGGCATGCGGCTCAGTCTGGTAGATCGGGACCACCGTCGAACGCGATCCGGTGAGCCGAGCGGGCATGGAGGTCGACCAGCCATGCGTCGGGCATCTCGAGGCCTTCCCAGAAGCCAACTGCGTCGAGACCAGGGATCCGTTGGCTGAGCCATGCCGACATGACGGTTCCGTGCGAAATAGCCACCGTGCTGTCGCTCAGTTCGGTGATCGCGGAATCGAACCTGGCCGCAGCATCGTCCAGCGACTCCCAACCGGTCACCGCTCGACCGGTCAGGTATCGGTGGACCGCGTCCACGAACTCGTGCTGATCGTCGTACCAGGGTCGGTCGACCTCACGGAGGCGCTCATCGGAACGGACAGCGCCGACGCCGAGAGCGACGGCGGTCTCGACGGCCTTGGGCTCGGTGCTGCAGACGACAGTTGACGCTCTGTTGGAGATGACGGTTCGCAACGCGAGCCCGAGCCGCCGAGCGTCGTCGAATCCGTCGTCGGCGAGCCCCCAGATTTCGGGTCGGTGATCGGTCATATCCGGACGTGCGTGTCGAACCAGCACGAGCGAGCCGGACACCGACAGCGATCCTCCCACGGCAGAATTCGTCATGACCGGAACCAGGTCACCTTGGTCGCGTCGAGTCGAGGAAGTCGCGCACCGCATGACGGGACCTCAGTTCCACGACGTCGAGGTGACCGTGGCGCGCGAGGGCCGCATCGAGCCGAGGGCGGCTGTCGCGTTCGTAGTTCCAGATCCAACGGAAGAACGAGAGCTGGAAACGTTCGGGACACCCCTCGGCCTGAATCGCCTGGCCATGGTTCAGCGTCGAGCGATTGAGAGCGCCTGCGAGGCACGTCAGGCGTGGGAGTGCGAGGACGATGACGGTGTCCGCGCGCGAGAACCGCTCCTCGAAGGTCCCGCCGTAGTTCCCGTCGGCGATCCAACGGTCACCAGCGAACAACTCGGCCTGGCGTCGCCGCCACTCGTCGCGTGGCATCTCCACCCAGCCCGGCTGCCAGAAATGGTGATCGAGATGAACGACCGGCAGCCCCGTCCGTTCACCGAGCTCGGCTGCGAACGTGGACTTGCCCGCTCCACCCGACCCGACGACCGCCACACGTTCCACAGGCTCATCTTCGCCGATCCCGGAACGCCACCTGATTCTGCGTCGGTCCAGCCAGCGACGGCCAGTGCTTCCCCCTGCCTTGCCAGGCGTGCGCGTGGCACCACTCCACGACGCTGGCAACGTCGACCACGTTGGAGGTATCGACGCGGAGAACGGGCCCGAGTCCGAGCGGTTCGGCGTTCTCGACCATTCGGGCCCACTCATCGTCGCCGGGTGCAGCACCGTGTATCGCGTGTGACGACAACCACCGCTGGGCGAACCGCTCGCGCCGCAGCGGCACCGGCGCCTCGCACCACACCTCGGCGGCTCCAGCGAAGCCAGCGACCTGACCGACGAGTTGATCGTCGGTCAGATACCCCAGTGGCGAACCGGGCCATCATCGGCCCAGCCGGCTTGCCAACGCCGGATGGCTGCGATCACGTTCTCGATCAGTGCCGGACCGGAAGCCTCGAACCAGCGGATCTGCTCGTCGTCCTCGCCCGCCTTCCACGTCGCAGCATCGCCCAACACGAGTGGCCGTAGTCCGAAGCCGTCACCGACCAGCACCGGTGCGGTCGCCATGGCGTCAGGCTGCCCGATCGGCGAGCGCTGCGTACGTGGGTTTTCGGTCTGCGGGCGACATCACGTGGGCGGGCGTTGGTTCTCGAGGTAGACGCCGACATCCCCGTTCCCGGCGAGGACGGTTGCGAGGCGTCGACCGACACGTGGGCCGAGCAGGTCGGTGGCCTCGCTCACCGTCACGAACCGGTACTCGGACAGTTCCTCTGGTGGCAGTTCGATCGTCGCGATGGTGGCTGCGTCCAACGGCTCGGTGGCGAACAGGAACATCAGGCTTTCGACGTACTCCGGTGTCGACGAGTTGTAGTCGACACACAACAGCTCACCAACCGCGACGGTGATCCCGAGTTCCTCGGGCAACTCCCGAACGCAGGCTGCTCTGGGTGACTCGTCGTCCTCGACGGCGCCGCCGGGCAGCTCCCAGGCCAGCTTGTACGTCGGCTTCACGATCAGCACCCGACCATCCGAGTCTTGGATCACTGCGCCTGCGCCCATGCGTTTGGTGGGCAGCAGGCGATGCGCGTCCGTGGCGTCGTGGCACTTGAGACCAGTTCCGCTCGACCGCGATCCGCAGATGCGCATGGATTCGGCCCGCCCGGGCGTCTCATAGGGTGATGAGCACGGGGGAGTGTCGATGCACGAGTCAACCGACGGTCAGTTCGACAAGGATCCCATCGCGTTCGAGATCGTCGGCAACGACACTTCGTTCGAGGACCTCTACGCCGAGCAGTTCCTCCCGATGGTCCGACTCGCCACGCTGATGTGCGGACGGACCGAGGTCGCCCGCGACATCGTTCAGGACTCCTTCGTGAAGTTGCACCTCAAGTGGTCCGGCGTCGAGCATCCGTGCGCGTACCTGCGCAGCAGCGTGGTGAACGGGTGCCGGTCGCGCGCACGTTGGGAACGGCTGCGTCGAGGGCGGACCAGTCGGCGCGAAGAGTCGACCGAGCAGACGCCGGACGAGCTGTTCGACGTTCTCGGCACGCTTCCGAGCCGACAACGAGCAGCGATCGTCTTGAAGTACTACGAACAACGCACGGAGAACGAAATCGCCGACATCCTCGGATGTCGGCCCGGCACGGTCGGCCCGCTGGTGTCACGCGGTCTGTCCACGCTCCGGAACGAACTGGCAGATGGAGGTCGACCATGAGTTTCGAGGACGAAGTCGAGGAGCAGCTGGCCGACCGAGCGCGGCAGATCGACGCCGTTCCGGACGCCGCATGGGTGCAGACGGAGGCCGACAGACGCCACCTCACGCGAGGACGCCGGACCAGGGCTTTGGGCGCCGTCGTCGTGACCGCCGTCGGGCTCGCCGGAGTTCTGTACGTCGCAAACGGCCGACCGGACCGTGTCTCCTCCACTACGGAGATCCCGGTGTCCACGGACGCTACGGCATCGACCGACCGTCCGACCGAGACCCTCCCCGGCGTCGCCGCTGCGGGCTCACCCGACGTGGATCCGGCCGCCGACGCTGCATGGCCCCTCCTCGAGCGCACGACCCAGGAGATCTACCGCCGGACGCTGGCGGACCGCGAGATCGTCGTCCGTCGGAGCGACCTCTCGTGGGCCGAGCTCTTCGACCTCGAGTGGCGTGCCCCGACCGGCTCGGCGGAGCTGTGCATGGGCGACTACGCCCTGTTCGTGAGCGACCCGACGACGCCGACGAGCCCCGAGACCACATGGTGGCCGGTCGAGGTGTTCGACGACTTCGAGGGCGAGGTGGCAGTTGACCTGAGCCAGCTGGTCGCGCTCGTCCGCACCACCGGGACTGCCAATGAGGTGGCGATCGTCGAATCGGGCGTCGAGCACGACCGCGCCGCGTTCGTCGACGGCCTCGCCGTGCTCGACATGACCGACATCTGGAGCCGACCGGACTCCGGTCAGCCCGAACTGGTCCTCATCACCAGCGGGGTGGCCGCAGAGCCGATCCCGCTTGCGCCCGCTTACGGACGCGCCACCGAGGAGTTCCGGCAGGAGTGCCAGCCCGGGCCACCGCCGACGTTGCCGCTGCCTCCCGCCGGCGAGCAACCACTCGATCCCGTCGCGGCCGAGGCACAGATCCTCGACGCGTACTCACGGGCGCTCGATCGAACCGTGATCCTCCCCGACGAGGATCCTTCGTCGGTCGACGACATCACCGGCATCGCGGAGGCCGCCGCAGAAGTCGACGCCGGTGAGATGGCCGAGGTTGCGGCAACCGCCGAGCACGACGTCGAAGAGTTGGTGTTCACCACTCCGAACGAGGCCTGGTTCCGGTACACGATCACGACGACCCTGGGGACGGTCACTGGGCAGTTCGGGATCGCTCGCTTCAACGGCTCGGTCTGGCAGATCACACGCGACACCATCTGCCAGGATCTCCAGCGCGCCGGCGGGACGTGTGTCCCGGCCGCTGACCAGAACGTCCCACCGGAACCAGTCGGTTGGTCCCAGGTGCTCGCCGACTACGAACGCTCTTCGCAGCTGTACCAGTCGTGGGAGTGCCTCCCGCCGCCGTTCGGCCCCGACAGTTGCGAGGACTACAACGGCGACATCGGCGACTAGAGCTCGATGCGCCTGCGGTTCTGCACCGAGCGCTCACATTCACGGCCTGCGTATCACTGCGGATTCGCTCGTTTCAACACATCTGATCGGTCGATGCGTGCTTCGCGCCCACCCGACAATCGCAGGCCACCCGAGTTCGCCATCCGCTCGACTTGCGGCGAAGTCGGTCAGGCCGCGCTCGTTGGGGTGCCGCACGCAACGCGATCACCGACCGTCGCCGGCTGGGCGTTTGGCCACGTGAATATCGAGCGCCGGTAAGGGCCGCACTGCGGCGCATAGCAGTGTCGCGGCGTGATGATTATGCGTGGGTGAAGTGTGCGGCGCACATTGCGGGGATCTCCGTTCTTGACCACACGGGCGTGTTGGCGAAGACTCCTTCGATGGTCGCCGGACAGGTTGTTCTCCTGAACGGGGTCTCCAGCTCCGGGAAGTCCTCGATCTCCACCGAGCTGCAAGACATGCTCCCGGGGCCGTTCCTCAAGGCCAGCATCGACACGTTCACGCCGATGGTTCCCGAGCGGCTCATCGCCATCGACCCTCCCCCTGGCGACTCAGCCGAGCAGGGAATGAGGGTGGAGACTCATGACGGTGCGTCGGGTCCGTCTCTGATCCTGCGTCCGGGGGCCGTCTTTCACCGTTTCGTTCGTGGGATGCACCAGGCCGTGGCCGCGATCGCCCGTGAGGGCAACGACATCATCTTCGACGATGTCATCTATGACCCGGCGTACTTCCGGAGCTATCTCGAAGCGTTCGAGGAGGTCAGCGTCTGGTTCGTCGGCCTGAAGATCCCCCTCCACGTCGCCGAACAGCGCGAGCGACAACGCGGCGATCGTGCCATCGGCCACGCACGAGGACATTTCGATCTTGTTCATTGCCACGGCCCGTACGACATCGAAGTCGACACAGAGGCCCACTCCGCCCTCGAGTGTGCCGAGCAGATCGTGCATGCAATGGACGGACTGGGCAAGCCGCACACGTTCGCTGCCAGCCGGACCCAACTGCGAATCTGACGTCGGAAGTATCGATCAAGCCGGTGAAGCGGTTTCCTCGGTCAGTCGACTCGGTCTACTCGCCTCGTGAATATGGATCCGACCTGGCATTACCGAGCACCGCACCCGGGCCTGTGCGGGTAGTTCGCGTCGATGGACCGGATTACCGAGCTTTGAGTTATGTGGTGCTGCCACGATCCTCGAACTGGGCAGGCGTCATGACTGGCGGGCGTTGTTCCTCCCATTCTAGGAGGTCCTTGTCGCCCGAGACGATGGCGTCGACATCGTGAGCTCTCGCGAGTGCGATGAGGAAGTCGTCGCTCGGGTCACGCGTCTCGGTCTGGACCTCGTCGGGGTCGTTGACGAGATCGACGACCGCCTCGATCGTGTCAACAAACAGCGTCGCGTTCTCGAGACTGATCCACTTGCGGAGACGAGGACGAGTCGTGAGAACCTCGCGAATCTCGCCCCAAAAGTTTCGGGCACATCACGACGTCGAACGCCGCGCTACCACCCAGCCACGACTCGATGAGTCGATGAGACGCACCGCGCTGGATGGCGGCGGACACGAACACGTTCGCATCGATGACGACCAGCGCGACTGAGTTGACCGATCAACTCGTCGCGCGGCGACGACGTACTGCTCGTACCTCATCGACCGCGAGTTCGAGCGCGTCGTCTTCATCAAGCGTGGCGTTGGCGTCCACGTTGGCGGCCAAAGCTTGTCGTGTCGAAGCGGTGAAACTCTCCCATGCCGACTGCCGCGTGACTCCGAGGGCGTCGCCGATCTGTTGCCACGATGCACCGGCGGATCGTGCGGCGATCACCTGCTCCCGGCGAATCCGGTCGAGTTCGTGCTCGCTGTCGGTCAGCACGCGCAGCGCCGCCAACGGCTCGTCGGGAAGGGCATCGGGCACCACGATCACACTCATGCTGTCAGGATACCCTGACGGACGCGGATGGGCAATGGCTGATACCCGTCGGCGACGGCACCGTCATTTCGTGACGCAGCAGTTGGGCCGAATACGCCCGTGAAAGTGTTGCGCCTCGCTTGGGCCGTTCCCGAGCGGTCGTTGTCCTCGGCAAACGGTGATTCTGAGCGGCGAAGAGTGTGCGGCTCCAAGTCGCTGTTCGGCCTCCGCTGAACGCATGGTCCGAGCCGATGTCCGTCGGATGACAATGTCGTCGGGTGCACCGGTGACGAGTTGCCGCGTCAGTCTCGGTGGCCATGCGGACCGACCGTCTCGTTCAGATCCTGCTGTCGGCGCCGAAGGAACGATCGTTCCGATTCGTTGGTGCTGCACTCGAGAGCGCGGTCCAGTGCGGCGGCTGCGTCGTCGAGACGATCGACTCGGGCCAACACGTCTGCTCGGGCGGTGTGGAAGTACACGTAGCCGTTGACGTCGCCGGTGAGGTCGTCCGCTTGGGGAATCGCATCGAGTGCGGTGAGCGCAGCGGCGGGTCCGTGTACGTGGTCGACGGCGATCGCCCGGTTCAGCGCGACCAGCGCGCTGGGCTGGCGCTGCAGGAGCACGTCGTAGAGGCGAAGGACCGCTGGCCAGTCGGTGGCCTTGAAGGTGGGCGCTGTGGCGTGCAAGGCGGCGATTGCCGCTTGGAACTGAAACGGTCCGCCGCGGTGGAACGAGTGTGCTCTCGCTAGTTCGGCGAGACCGCGAGCGATCATTGGTTGGTCCCACAGAGCCCGGTCCTGGTCGGCGAGCAGGATCGGGCTGCCATGGCTGTCGAGACGGCTGGATCGTCGGGCATCGGTCAGCAACAGCAGCGCATGGAGTCCTGCGACTTCCGGATCGGTCGGCACGAGCGTGCTCAGGAGTTCCGCGAGCCAGATGGCCTCCTCGCAGAGATCTCCTCGGATGAGCGCCGTGTCCGTTGCGCTGGCGTGTCCCTCGGTGAAGATCGACGAGATCACCTCGCACACTGCACCGACGCGCTCGGTGAGGGTGTCCAGGTTTGGTGGATCGAAGGGAATTCTTGCGGCCCGGACCTTCGTCTTGGCGCGGGTGAGTCGTCGCGTCATCGTTTCTTCGGACACCAGAAAGGCACGGGCGATTTGTGGCGTCGAGAGCCCGGCGACGATTCGTAAGGTCAACGCGACCTGCGCCTCTGGGGCGAGCGCGGGGTGGCAGCATCCGACGAGGAGCGCGAGTTGATCATCGAGGGCCTGCTCACCGTCGAGGTCGGAGTGAGCCAACTCCGTGGTGTCGGCGCCGAGGCTTGCGACTTCGGCGGCCAATGCCGGGAGACGATCCTCGAATCGCCGCATTCTGCGGATCTGATCGATGGCCTTGCGTCGTCCGGTCGTGACCAACCAGGCACCCGGTCGCTCAGGGACCCCATCGGTGGGCCATCGTGTCGACGCTTCGATGAAGGCGTCTTGTGCTGCGTCTTCTGCGATGGTGAGGTCGCCGACGTCGCGCATGAGGGTGGCCACCAGCCTTGGCCACTCAGTGCGAAAGACGTCGGCGACACTCATCAGATCCGTCAGCAGACCGAGCGGTCGGCCTTGTCAGCCGTCGAATTCCATCACCGGTCGAACTTCGATCGTGCCAAAGTGGGAGTTCGGGATCCTGGCGGCCCAGTCGAGTGCTTCGTCGAGGTTTGCGACGTCGATCACGTAGTAGCCGCCGATCACTTCCTTGGACTCGATGAACGGCCCGTCGGTCACGATGCGCTTGCCATCGCGAACCTGGACGGTGCTGGCGGTGTCGGCACCCTGCAGTGCCTCGCCGGTGACCATGGCGCCCGCTTCCGCGAGAGCCTGGCTGTAGGCAGCCCATTCGCCCATGTAAGGGCCAAACCCTTCGCTGTCGGGGGCTGGTTCGTCGGCGGGATTGCTTGCGAGGAGCAGCATGTACTTCATGTCGTGAGGTCCTTTTGAGTCGGTGATCATTGTTGATTGTCACAGACACGACGAACGGCCGGACGAGATCCGGACACATACGCAGAATTCGCGCCCAAGTTCCGGGTCGCTCAGCGGACGCGTTCCATCCGGCCGACGCCAACACACCGCTGAGGCAGTTGCTGCGAGGGAGACGGCCGAATCACGACGGTTACGTCGAATAGTGCCGGCCGGGATTTCCGAGCACTGCACTGGGGCCGCGATGCGGCGCGGATCTCGTGCCACGACGCGAAATTATGTTCGTGAGTATCGGGTGGTCTGCACCGACGGAAACTCGTTGCGCGCCCGGATCGCGGGCGGTCTATGGTTCGGATCTCGGCGTGGTGTCGATGAGGGGTTGACGCCCTCGAAGTCATGTCGTGGATCAAGTTGAGGTCGCCAAGCTGGTGACGAAGGGTGGTGGCACAGCGAGTTCCCTTCGCCCGCACATCTGGGATCTGTTTCTCGATGGAGGTACGAAGTGGACAGGGTCTTGAGTTCTGAATTGGCATCCCACGCCGGCGAACGAGTGCGCATCGCTGGCTGGCTACACCATCAACGCCAACTGGCGAAGGTGTCGTTCCTACTGCTGCGAGATCGCTCTGGAATCGCCCAGGTGGCGATCGACGAGAAGGTCCGCAGCGCTCCGCAAGGCATCACCCTGGTCTTGCTCGAGATATCTATCGTTGGCCCATGGCCACAGGCGGCGATGCGCATGACGACGAGATCCGGGCGATAGTGCTCGACGCACTGATCGCGGGTCGCCCGGTCGACGACATCGCCGACATGCTCCGCCCGCGTCACGTGGAGGGTTCCACCTATCCGACCTCGGCGCTCATGGACCTTGCGGCCGACGCGTACCTCGCGTGCGGATCGAGTCGGACTGATCGACTCGAGCTCGACGGGCTCGCTGAGAGGATGCTGCCCGAGAACCCTGCGCGCGGCAACGTCGGCCACTCGAAACGCCGACACTGCGTACAAGGAGCGATCATGATCGCCGCTGGCGCTGAACCGGAAGACACGGGCTGGTGGTCCACCGACGACCTCTGGCGACATGCGTTGGACGCTGCGGTGGTGTTCGTACGTGCAGCGGCGGAGCGCCAGGGCACGCCAGTCGAGGACGTCTGCGGTTCCCTCGCAACCACCTGACCGTTCTCGTTGTCTTGCGTCGAGCGCACAATCCGGGCATTAGGAGCGGCCGATCGCCTCCGAGATGGGTGTGCCGGTCGTCTCGGAAGGTACCCCTGATTGGTACTGTGCGGCCGCCATGAACGAGGAAGGCGGATCTCCAATCGAAAGCGATTCCGTCGTGCGTCTGCATTCGTCTCGTGTTGGCTGGCTGACCGGATTGGTCTTCGTCGCATTCGCTGTGTTGTGTGCTGCTGGGATCGTCTTCGGGATCGCCGCGGCGGCAGATTCAGAGCGGTCATCTTCGTCACGTGGACTGGTGATTGTTGGCCTCGTTCTTGCGACTCCGCCCGTGCTCGTTGCCGCGGCGTTGATGGCGAACGCAGGGTGGCGCATGGTCCGGCCTCGGCACGCTCGTATCGAATTGGGCGGTGACCGGCTCGTGATTCGCGATCGGTGGCTCCTTCGTCGTCCGATGGAGATCAGACGAGGCGAAGTTCGGACCATCAGCCGTTTGCCCCAGGTTCGTCGCTGGCAGTTCTCAGTGTTGCTCGGCAACCACCGGGGCCGAGATGTGGCTTACTCTGGGCCTCTCCTCGATTGGGGTACGGTCCCGAACTGCGCTCTCGAGTTCACGCGGCCACGCCGACTCGACGAGGCGATCCGTACGGTGAACCTCAATTACCAATCCATGCTCGAACCGGTGAGTCGTGGCACCACGACGCCGGTGCTTCTGCTGCGCGTCGTGAATCCGGACGAGTCCATGCGGGTCCTGAATGACTGGATGGGCACCGCAAAGATGGGGCGAGGGTTGCGTTCCCCAGTCCCCGGCCCGGGCGGGTGTTCTGGTTGTCTCCTGACTGCGACGATGTGGCTGGCCGCGATCACTGGATTCAGCCTGTTCTGCATCGGCCTCGCAACTGCCTGACGAACGCGTCTTGGACTTCACTTCCTGACGCTTCGATGAACTCGCGTCAGTGACCGATGTTGTCGGCACCGATGGACCACCGAGCCGAACGGCCGCTCTGCTCGGGCTCGGTAGGGGTTCCGCTGAACACCGGCGGCGTGTCGCAGTTTCGCGATACGATACTCGTCACGTGGACATCTACGGATCTGCTCGCAAGCACGGCGTCGCCGACGTCGACATCTTGCATGCCGTCGACCACACGCTCGGAGCAGCCGAGCAAGACGACGGAAAGGTGCTCTACCTCGGTGCGGACAGAGCAGGCAACATGCTCGAGGTGATCGCCATCGAGCGTGATGACGGCACCGAGATCGTGATTCACGCCATGCGGATGCGCCGACTCTACGAACCATTACTCCGTGAGATGAGAGGGACCGATGATTGAGAACAAGACACACGGGCGAACCAAGGCAGGAGTCGAGCTCACCGATGAGGTGCTCGACGAACTCGCCGAAGAGGCCGAAGCCGGCCTCGACGTCACCAAGCTGCGACGACGTCCCGGACGCCCGTTGATGGGGTCTGGACCTGCCGATTCGTTGCCCGTCCGACTCGACCCCGAGCTGCGACGAGCAGTGGACGAACGCGCTGCCGCGGAGCACACCACGGCGTCGGACGTCGTCCGCGAAGCACTTCGCCGCTACCTCCGTGCCGGTTGAACGAAGAGCCTGCGCGACCACCGCATAACACCAGTCACCAACGGCGCGCCTCCACACCCACATATCCGGCGAACTGTGCGGCCTCCCGGGCAGATCGGCCCACCGCATAATCCCGTCAATCAAGCAGCACCCTCACAGACAATTACCCCGGGGTGCACGAATCGTTACGTTTCGTTACGATCACTCCCCATGACCGTGCCCGGCAAAGGAGGCCGCCCCCGCAAGTGGCGCTCCGACGCTGACCGCGTGCGCGCCTTCCGAGCACGAGAATGCGGTGACGACGAACCACCCACCATCGAAGCTGCTCTCGAATCCGGGGATGAAGCCGCCGTCGCCTGGGACCAGGTTCGCCTACTCGGCGACACCGTCGACGCAGTCAAAGCCGAACTCAAGACGACCCGGGCCGCCCTTCGACGAGCCGAGAAGGAACTCGAGCGAGAGCAGGTCCGCTCCAACTGGATCAGCGAAATCAACGACCGACTCCGAGCCGAACTCGACGCCGCCGAACGCGACCGCGCCGACATCCAGGAACGACTCGACGAACTCGTCCACACCAAGGCCACACCTGCACCGAACGCTGGACCGACTCATGGACCGAACCGGGCCCAACGCCGCCAGGCAGAACGTCAACGGCGACGACCGACCTGACCACAACGACTCACCCGACCACACACACGACCACGGGGAGTGATCGAACACTTGGTGGGAGCGATTCGACGCACCGGTGGGAGTCATCGCGTGCCTCGGTGGGAGTAGTCGAGTGAGTAGCCATCTGGACAGTACGGTCATGAGCAACTCCGACGAACCCACACGGCGATCCACCTACACCGTCGAGGAAGTCGCCCACATCCTCGGCATCTCGCGAACCACCGCGTACGAATGTGTGAGACGGGGCCGACATCCAGGCCCGACGCTTCGGTCGACGTGTCGTCGTGCCGACGATCGTCGTCGACCGCCTGCTACACGCGACCGATGACCGCCGGCCAGACGACGCGATACCAGGGCGAGAAATCTGAAACCCTCCTACGCACCGTCTCGCAGTACGCCACCCATGATGTCGGCCGCCGCGCGATCTGTCTGCTCGACGAAGTGCGCATACACGTTGAGCGTCGTCGCCGCGTTGCGGTGTCCGAGACGACCGGCCACGGTGCGCACGTCGACGCCGGCACTCAACAGCTGAGTGGCGACGAAGTGACGGAGGTCGTGCAGGCGAACGTCGGGCACACCCTCCTTCTCGCAAAGACGTTTGAACGACCGCGACACCGAGTCGGGGAACCACGGCTGACTCCCATCGGCGGTGTTGCTGACGACGAAGGCGTCGGCGGCCGCCTCAACGCGGCAGATCTCGGCTCGCTCGATCATGCGCCCCCGGTGATCAGCGACGGCTGACATCGTCCGCGAGTCGAGCGACACGCGGCGAGCGGAGTGGGTCTTCGTTCCCTTCTCGACGAGACCATGCGGGCCGGACACGATTCCCCGCTCGATCGAGACGGTCGCGCCGTCGAGATCGACGTCGGTCCATCGAAGCGCAATCAACTCCGACCGACGGGCACCGGTGGCAGCCGCGAGCATCAGGTAGCAGGCCAGATCCGGCGAGTCCGCCTCAGCTCGCCGCAGCACTCGTCCGAGCGCCTCCGGCGAAGGCGGATTGATGTCCGAGGCCGGCACGCGTGGCGGTGTGGTCGCCGTCGCTGGATTGATGCCGATCCACCCCCACTTGACTCCCTGGTTGAGCGCACGCCGAAGAATGCCGTGGATGCGCTTCACCGTCCCGGGCGCCAGCGGTCGACCGCCGGACCCGCCCGAGGTGAGCAGTCGACCGTAGAACGCATCGAGATCGGCAGGCTTGAGTTTGGCCAATCGCCTCGACCCGAGCGCGGGCATCAGCGAGCGATCGATGTAGCCCCGTGTCTCCTTGACCGTCTTCGGCGAGAAGTCAGGCGCAGCGAACTCGAACCAGGCCTCGAGCAACTCCCCGACCGTTGCGGTCGTTCGAACCGTGAGGCCGCGCTCGGCCTCGGTGACCATCTCGGCGAGCGCAGTCTGCGCCTCGCGCTTGCCGCCACGCACGGTCCGCGTGGCGTACCGCTTCTTGCCGGTGAGCGGATCGGGGCCGAGGAAGACCCTCAGCTCCCACGACGCCCCTCGCTGCCGCATGAAACCCTTCATCCGATTTCTCCTTCCACGGAGATTGGCATCAGAGTGGCAACGAGTCCAGAAAACCAGGAGAGCCACTCCGAAGAGTGGCTCTGACCTGGTACTTTCTTGGCAGCCCGTACGGGATTCGAACCCGTGCCGCCACCTTGAGAGGGTGGTGTCCTAGGCCACTAGACGAACGGGCCAAGTGGCGATCGGCAACGATATCAGCCGGTCGGAGGATCCCACCCGCTGGCCGGATCGAGGTGCTGAAAAGTGACGACGCCGACCTCGCACATCTGCGGGCCGGCGGTCGATCTGAGCTGGGGTGCAGGGACTCGAACCCCGAATGACAGTACCAGAAACTGCTGTGTTACCAATTACACCACACCCCACGGTGTGACGGTCGACGACGGATCGACGACCGGTGCGGGCGGGATTGTATCGGCCTCAATCGGTGAGGCCACTCAGCCGTTCGAACCCGATGATCCGACCGACGGCAACGCCTGCCGCCTCGGCGAGTTCTCGGCGGAACTCGGTGACGCCACCGACCACCGACTCCGGTGCCGGCGACACGAATGCGTCGAACCCGACCTCCGCGGCAGTGAGCCGGGTGCGCAACGCGTGGTACGGATCGGTGACCACGAGCACCGTCTGGACCGAGTCGTCGACGAGCGAGCGGGCCCGCGACAGCGACTCGAACGTGGTCGAGCCAGCGTCCTCCTGCACGATCGCCGCCTCGGGAACGCCGCGCTCGACGAGATATGCCGCCGACGTCGACGCCTCGGTGAAGCGGTCACCCTCCTGATTGCCGCCCGTCACCACCACGACCGGTGCGAGCCCGTCGTTCCAGAGCTCGACGGTCTGATCGAGTCGGGCGGCCAACTGTGGCGACGGTCGCCCGTCATACTGCGCTGCGCCCATGACGACGATGGCGTCGACCGTGCGTGCTTGGTCGCTTCGCCCGGTCGACCACACCTGCCAGAACGACACGGCGTAGTAGGCGACGCCGACCAGCAACACCACGATCACGCCCTGCACGACCCGGCGTGCAACCGAGCGCGGCGATCGAGGAGCGGGCGTCATCACCGGCGTGGGATCCAGGGTCAAGGGAGCGTCGGCCGAGGAACCCATCGACGGTTCACGTCACTTCGTCGCCGTCGGGTTCTGCGGCCCGGGCCGCCATCGTCAGCCGATTAAGTGTCTCGTCGCGGCCGAGCACCTCCATCGACTCGAACAGCGGTGGACCCACGGAGCGACCGGTGACCGCCACGCGCACCGGCGCTTGAGCCTTGCCCAGCTTGACCGAGTACCGCTCCATCACCGTCTCGAGCGACGACTTGAGCTCCTCGGCGGTCCACGCCACTTCGTGGTACGAGGCGATCACGTCATTCAGCAACGGCACGGCCCACTCGGGACCGAACGCTTTGTCCCAGGCGGCCGGCTCGTACTGCACTGCTGCGCCCTCGGGCCAGAAGAGGAAGTCGACCTTGTCGGGGACCTCTCGGAAGGTGGTGAGGCGCTCTTGGATGTGCGGCGCGATCGCTGCGAACCGCTCACGGTCCCAGTCGGCGGGCAGCTCACGACCTGCCCGCTCGACGAACTCGTCCAGGCTCATCCGTCGAATGTGGTCGCCGTTGAACGCGGCGAGCTTCTTCACGTCGAAGAAGGCCGGCGAATGAGCGACGTCCTCGAGCCGGAACGCGGCTTCGATCTCGTCCCACGACGCGATCTCGCTGCCGGCGGCCTCGGCACCCGGCAGCGTCCAACCGAGCGTCATCAGGTAGTTGACCATCGCCTCCGCGAGATATCCGTCGTCGCGGTACTGCTCGAGCGCCACCTTGTCACGCCGTTTCGAGAGCTTCTTGCGCTGTTCGTTGACCAGCACGGGGACGTGGCCCCAGCGGGGCGGTTCGTGACCGAGCGCGCGCCACAGCATCTGCTGTTTGGGCGTGTTGGGAAGATGCTCCTCCGCCCGCACCACGTCGGTGATCGCCATCTCGATGTCATCGACCACGTTGGCCAGCAGGAACACCGGCGTGCCGTTGCCGCGCAACAGCACGAAATCCTCGATCGTGCTGTTGTCGAACGTGACCTCGCCGCGCACCTGGTCCTGGACGACCGTCGTGCCGTCGGGCACCCGGAACCGCAACACGTGTCCGGGACCGGGTCCCAGACCACGATCGCGTGAGTACCCGTCGTAGCCGGCGAGACCCAGTTCGGTCGCCCGCGCCTGGACCTGCTCGCCGGTGAGGTCGCAGTAGTAGGCGTGTCCCTCGCTGACGAGGCGCTCGGCCGCCGCGAAGTGGGCCTCGGCGAAGGCGCTCTGGAAGTACGGACCCTCGAAGTGTGGATCATCCGACGAGATGCCGATCCATGCCAGCGCATCGAGGATCCCCTGCGTCCATTCGGGTCGGTTGCGGGCTTCGTCGGTGTCCTCGATCCGCAGCACGAAGGTGCCACCGAGTCGCCGCGCCAGCGCCCAGTTCTGGAGTGCGGTGCGAGCTCCCCCGACGTGGAAGGACCCGGTCGGCGACGGTGCGAAGCGGAATCGGTGGCCGGAGTTCATGACAGGGTGGACGCTATCCGTCGCCCGACGGCTCTCAGCGAGCGGGTTCCGACGGTCCGGCCACTGCGGCGATCGTCAGGTTGCGGAGCTGGCGCAGCGCCACGGACAGCGTGGTCAGGTCGAAGCTCTCGGCCCGGCGGATCTCGGTGTGCATGGCGAGCGCACGACCGACGGCGCGTTCGTTGGTTGTGATCCAAGCGGTCGGCGATCCGCCGGCCGAGCGCATCACGTCGCGCGTGAGTTCAGCGATCACGGTCAGCAGATCGTCTCGCAGGGCCGAGCGCGCCTGCTCTTGCCAGCGGTCCGACCTGGGCAGATCGCCGACGCCGTCCCACAACCAGCCGAGTTCGAACGCGTCGAACGTCGACCAGTAGGCGGTGGCCGCATCGGCCACGTTGCGGGCTTCGGTGTGGGCGATCTCGACGATGTCGAACCCGGTGTGGAGCCACGGCCAGTGCGCCGAACAGGCGGCCAGCTCCACCGGGACACCGGCCGCGATGCGCTGCTGGCGCACGTTGTGGACGTCGTTGGCCACCCGACCGCTGACCACCCGGTCGAGGGACTCCGACAGGAATGCAAGTCCGGCGGAGAACGTGTCGACCGCGTCGGAGATGTCGAGCGGCGGGCGCCGATGACGCAGCAGCCAAACCGCGCCGCGTTCGGTCATCCGCCGAGCGTCGAGGAAGAGATCGATCTGTGTGTCGAGGTCGATGCTGCTCCCGAGGGCGTCGATGTCCCGCCAGATGTCGGCGAACCCGAAGATCTCGCGGGAAGCGAGAAACGCCCGTGCAACGTCGGACACCGAGGCTCCGGAGTCCTCCGTCATCCGATGGTCGAAGGAGATCCCGGCGAGGTTGACCATGTTGTTGACGATCGACGTGGCGATGATCTCCCGGCGCAAGCGGTGCGACCGGATGGCGTCCGGAAAGCGTTCGCGGATCTCGACGGGGAAGTACTCCATCAGGTCGCGTTCGAGCGCCGGTTCGTCCGGCAGGTCGGACTCGAGGATCTCGGCGACGTCTGCGTTCTTCGTGTACGCGATCATCACGGCGAATTCAGGCGCGCGCAGTCCGCTGCCGGCGCTCTGTCGTTCGGCGATCAGCTTGTCGGACGGCAGGAACTCGAGTTCACGATCGAGATACCCCTCGGCTTCCAGCGTGTCGAGGTACCTGGCATGGACGTTGACCATCGCGCGCGACTGCGTCCTGGCGATCATCAACGCCAAGGTCTGCGCTCGGTTGTCATCGAGCACGAGACGGGCCACCTCGTCGGTCATCTCGACCAGCAGCTCGTTGCGTTGCTTCACGGTCAGCTCACCATCGCGGACGAGTTGATCGAGGACGATCTTGATGTTGACCTCGTGGTCGCTGCAGTCGACACCGGCCGAGTTGTCGATCGCATCGGTGTAGATGAGGCCGCCGTTGAGCGCATACTCCGCTCGGGCGAGTTGTGTGAGCCCGAGGTTGCCGCCCTCGCCGACGATGCGCGCCCGCAGTTCGATGCCATCGATTCGCAGCGAGTCGTTCGTCCGATCGCCGACATCGGCATGGCTCTCGCTCGACGCCTTCACGTAGGTCCCGATGCCGCCGTTCCACAGCAGATCGACCGGGGCGCGCAGGATCGCGGAGATCAAGTCGTCGGGCCGCATCGAGATCACCGACTCCTCGATGCCGAGTGCGGCGCGGACCTCGGGCGTGATGTGGATCGCCTTGAGCTGTCGGGAGTGCACACCGCCGCCCGCGGAGATCAGACGACTGTCGTAGTCCGCCCAGCTCGAGCGCGGGAGTTCGAACAGACGCCGGCGTTCGGCGTGGGAAGCTGCCGGATCGGGGTCCGGGTCGAGGAAGACGTGACGGTGATCGAATGCCGCCACGAGCTTCAGGTGCGGCGACAGGAGCATGCCGTTGCCGAACACGTCGCCCGACATGTCACCGATGCCGACCACGGTCAGCTCATCGGTGTCGACGTCCTTGCCGATCACGCGGGCGTGACGACGGACGCTCTCCCACGCGCCGCGGGCGGTGATGCCCATCGCCTTGTGGTCGTAGCCGTGGCTTCCGCCCGAGGCGAACGCGTCGCCGAGCCAGAAGTCATACTCAGCAGCGATCTCGTTGGCGATGTCGCTGAACGTCGCCGTGCCCTTGTCGGCGGCCACGACGAGGTACGGATCGTTGTCGTCGTAGATCACCACGTCCGGCGGATGCACGATGCGGTCGCCGACGACGTTGTCGGTCAGGTCGAGCATGCCGCGCACGAACCGCCGGTACCGGTCGATGCCTTCCGCACGCACGGCGTCGCGATCGGCCGGGTCGGCCGACGGTGACTTGATGACGAAGCCGCCCTTCGCACCCGTCGGGACGATCACGGCGTTCTTCACCATCTGCGCCTTCACGAGACCGAGTACCTCGGTGCGGAAATCCTGGGGACGGTCGCTCCAACGCAGCCCGCCGCGAGCGATGCGACCGCCGCGCAGGTGCACACCTTCGACGAAGGGCGAGCACACGAAGATCTCGAACTCCGGTCGGGGCTCGGGGAGGAAGCCGACCGCGTGGGGCCGGAACTTCACCGCGACCTCGGGGCGCCCCCGGAACGCGTTGGTGCGGTCCGTCGCGTCGATCAGGGTGAGGAAGGCGCGACAGATCCGATCGTCGTCGAGCGACGGGATGGCATCGAGGAGCTCGCGTAGATCGTCCCGGCAACGGTCGACCGCCGCAGCGCGTTCCGCCGGCGAGGACACGTCCGGCCGTGCGGGCTGAAACCTGGTGTCGAAGAGTTGCACGAGACCGCGCGCGATCTCCGGATGCCGCACGATCGCGTGCTCGATGTAACTCGTACTGAACGGGAAGGAGGCCTGGCGGAGATATCGGTTGTACAGACGCATCACGGCGATCTGCCGGCGATCGAGTCCCGCCGACAGCACCAGCCGGTTGAGGTCGTCGGGCTCGACGTGCCCGGTCATGAGGTCGACGAAGGAGCGTTGCACCTCGGCGTGCTGGGCGTCGGTGATCGTCGGCGTCGGCAGCCGGACGCCGATGTCATCGAGGTGCACGGTGGCGGTGTCGCCGACGAAGACCGACGGGTGTTCGTCGACCGGCGACAACCCCAGATGCTCCAGCACCGGCACCAATTCGGCAATCGTCGTCGGTCGGTCCCGCAGGAACACGCGGAAGCGCCACTCACCGTCGACGGCGTCGATCGAGCGGCCGAACGAGGTGGTGATCTCCTGCGAACCCGACAGCATCGCCTCGACGTTGACGAGGTCACCGACCGCCGCCTCGGGGCGCACGCGGGCCTCGTAGTCGGCGGGCACCGTGTCGGCAACGACCGACCACACGCGGTGTCCCTCGACCTCGCCGAGCAGATCGACGAGCGCATCCTTGGCCCGCTCCTCCCACGTCCGCGAGGCGCTGTCGATCGAAGCGACCAACCGGGCGGAGTCGTCGAGCGGCCGGGCACGAACGGTCATCGAGATGCGGGCGAGCGAACTCGCGCCCACCAGGGTCTCGAGATCGCGGATCTCGCCGCCGTAGTGCTCGGACACCAATGCGGCCACGAGCTCGGGCAACCCCGCGGTGAATCGAGTCTGCGGGACGTAGGCGAGCACGGTCGTCCACGGACCGACCGGCTCGGTGACGTCGAAGACACGGACGATGCGCCGTTCCTGTAGACCGCTGATCGCCGACACCAACTCGGTCAGCTCGTCGACGCCCGCCTCGAACACCACGTCGCGCGGCAGCGTCTCGATCACGTTGCGTACGGCTCGACCCGTGTGGCTTTCGACGGTCGCACCGACGCGGGCCACCGCCTCGTTCGCCCGGTGGCGGATCGACGGGATGGCGAACACGCTCTGGCGGTACGCAGCGCTGCCGAGCAGACCCACGAAGCGGACCTCCTGGTCCTTCGCCGGCACCTGGACCGCGATGGACGTCATGCGCACCGGACGGTGAACCGTGGCCACCGCATCCGTCCTCGCGATCACGATCGGTTCGTCACCGTCGTGCGCCGGCGGGTCGATGCGCTCGGGATCGAGTCGGTGGGACCGGTACTGACCGAGGACACTGGCGGGCAGCAGTTGCAGGCCGTCGGGCGTCCGCTGGTACACCGCCGAGCCGAGGAACACGAAGTTCTCCTCGGCCAGCCACTGCATCAACGGGTCGCGACCGGCGACCTCGCACAGGCGTTCCTGCATCGGTGCGAAGTCGCGGACCACGGAGTGCACGTCGTCGATCGCCACCCGCACGTCGACCTCGAGCCGTTCCCTGACGTCGGCCGGGCACCGGTCGAGTTCGATCAGGGTCCACGCCTCGACCCGTCCGTCTGACGCGTCGACATCGACGAGTTCGTGGCGATCGTTCCGCCTGACGGTGAGCATCGGATGGACGAGCAGGTGGATACCGAGTCGGTGACGGTCGAGCACCATGCGAACACTGTCGACGAGGAACGGCACGTCGTCGGTGACGAACATGAGGATGGTGCGCTCGGTCTCCCAGCCATCGCGTTCCAGCTCGGGCGAGAGGACCTCGACGAGCGTCTCGCCCACGCGGCGCACCCGGCCGAGTTCGAGATGGGCGACCGCCGCCGCATACGCCCCGTTGAGCCGGCGGCTGTCCACGTCATCGCTCGGGATGTCGCGGTAGTAGACGCCGAGGAACGACTGGAGCAACGAATCGGTCGCACGACGTTCAGCCGCGATCTTTCGCAGGCTGTCGATGATGTCGGCCACGTCGTTGTGAGCACTCATGCGGTTGCGGACCGAGATCGAACGGCCCGTGCATCAACGTAGCCGCCACGCCGACGACCAAACACGTCATGGGTACACACGTCATGAGTACGTGCCAACGGCGACGGGTAGCTTCGAGAGGATGACGCATCCTGGACTCCCCCCTCAGGATCTCTCCCGACCGGAACTCCACGGCGGCCACCGCGCCGTGTCGGGCGGCCTGGCCCGAGCGGCGGTGTTCGGCATCAACGACGGCCTGGTCTCGAACGTGTCACTGATCCTTGGCTTCGCCGGCTCCGGCGTCGACTCCTCGATCGTGCGTCTCGCCGGGCTCGCGGGCGCGATTGCCGGCGGCATCTCGATGGCCGCAGGCGAGTGGATCAGCGTGTCGGCTCAGAACGAGCTGGTCGAGCGCGAGGTGGCGGTCGAACGCCGCGAGCTCGCTCGCAACACCGTCGCGGAGACCGACGAACTCGCGGCGATGTACGAGGACCACGGCATCTCACCCGAGACCGCACGGGCCGCCGCCGAGGACGTGATGGCCTCGCCGGAGGTGGCGTTGCGAGTCCACACCCGAGAGGAACTCGGCGTCGATCCCCACGACCTGCCGTCCGCCTTCAACGCGGCAGCGATCTCGCTCGTGTGCTTCCTGTTCGGCGCGCTGCTGCCGGTGATCCCGTGGTTCACCGGCGCCACCGGTCTCGCCCCCGCTGCGATCTCGGTGTCGATCGGCGTGGTCGCCGCAGCATTCGTCGGAGCGGCGATCGGACGATTCGCCGAACGATCGATCCCGAAGTCCGTTGCGCGGCAGATCGTGATCGTCCTCGTCGCCTGCGCAGTCACCTACAGCATCGGAGAGTTGGTCGGCGTCAATGTCTGACCGGCCCCGGGAGCCGTCGGCTCCGCAACGCAACGTCCTCGGCACCGAACTCCAACCGTGCTCGTACGACCCGATGACCGGCTACCACCGCACGGGCTGCTGCGAGAACCGAGGCGACGACCCCGGCATGCACACGGTGTGTTGCCGCCTCACCGCCGACTTCCTCGAGTTCTCCAAGTCGCAGGGCAACGACCTCACGACACCGATGCCGGAGTACGGATTCGCAGGGTTGTCGCCGGGCGATCAGTGGTGTGTGTGCGCGGCGCGGTGGAAGGAGGCGTTCGATGCCGGCCACGCCTGCGCCGTGATCCTCGAATCGACCCACATGTCGACGCTCGAGTACGTCGACCTGGCAGACCTGCAGGTTCACGCACTGGGGAGCTGAGACGGCGCTCGTGGAGTTCACGCCGAACGACGACCACTCGCCGCTGCCGAGGTGGTTGGCCATTGCACTCGTCGTCGGCACATCCGCTGCGGTCCTGGTGCTGGAGATCCTCGCCGCACGGCTGCTCGCGCCCTACGTCGGGGTCAGCATCGAGACCTACACCGGCATCATCGGCACGGTGCTCGCCGGCATCGCCGTCGGTGCGTGGCTCGGCGGTGCCGCCGCCGACCGGGTCGATCCCCGCCGGCTGATCCCGGTCCTCCTCGTGATGGGCGGAGCGCTCGCCATCGCCACCGTGCCGACGGTCCGGGCGGTCGGGGCCGGCGGCGAATCGACCGGCCTCGGTGGGATCATGGTGCTCACCGCAGTGGGATTCCTCCCGTCGGCCACCGTGCTGAGCGCGGTGGCCCCTGCGGTGGTCAAGCTCCAGTTGGGCGATCTGGCCTCCACCGGCACGACGGTCGGCCGGTTGTCCGCCTACGGCACGGCCGGCGCGATCGTGGCCACGTTCCTCACGGGCTTCGTGCTGGTCGCCGTCGCCGCAGTCACCACGATCATCATCGCCGTCGGTGCGCTGCTGGTCGCATCCGGGGTCGCACTCTGGCTGTCGATGCCCGGTATCGTCCGTCGAGCCGGGCGCTCGGAGATCGCATCGGCGTCTGCGTTCGCCGGGCTGGCCCTCGTGGTCGCCGGCGCACTCGGGAGCCCATGCGACAGCGAGACGACCTACTACTGCGTGTCCGTCCTCGACGACGACGATCGAGCGTCGGGTCGCGTGCTCGTGCTCGACGATCTGCGCCACAGCTACGTCGATCTGGACGATCCCACGTATCTCGACTTCTGGTACGTCCGCCAACTTGCCGAGGTGATCGACCGGTTCGCGCCCGCCGGGCCGCTCGACGTGGTGCACCTCGGCGGCGGCGCACTCACGTTGCCGACGTGGCTGCAGAGCACGCGACCGGCGAGCGAGCAGACGGTGTTCGAGATCGACGACGAACTGATCGAACTCGTCATCGAGGAGTTCGACCGTTCGACCGGCCCCGGCACCGGACTCGACGTCGTTGCCGGCGATGCACGACTGTCGCTGCGGGAACGTCCTGACCGCAGCGCAGACGTCGTGGTTGGCGACGCATTCGGCGGACGCGCGGTGCCCTGGCATCTGGCGACGCACGAATTCGTGACCGAGGTGCAGCGGGTGCTGCGGCCAGGTGGCGTCTACACGCTCAACGTGATCGACGGTGCTGGGCTCTCATTCCTTCGCGCCCAGACGGCGACGATCGCGTCGGTGTTCCCGGAGGTGGCGGTCGTGCTCGGCGAGGGAGCCTCGGCGGGACGGATCGGCAACTCGGTGATCGTCGCGTCCGATCAGCCGTTCGACGCCGGGGTCCTCGATCCGCAAGGTGGCCGTCTCGTCGACGACATCGACACATTCGTCGACGACGCCACCATGTTGACCGACGACTTCGCCCCGGTCGACCAGCTCCTCACCCGGGCGACGTGATCATGCCCTGACGGCTCGCCGTTTGATCCGGCGGCGCGGTGGGGATGGGCACGGGGTGACCACGCACCCTGCCACGGCCGACCTGACCGGCACGCTGCTGCCACCGGACGAACTCCGTCGTCGGGCACACGACGAACGCATCCGGCCGCGCCGTTCGTACGGCATCGCCGCCCGTCTGCTGTTCATTTCGCTCGACGCCCTGTACGGACGAGCGTCGTCGTTGGAGAAGTTCCGGGTGCTCGAAGTCGTGGCCAGGGTGCCCTATCAGGCGTGGGAGCAGGTGGCGTTCGTGGCGGTGACCCACACGCACGGCGATCCCACGTTCGCCCGGGGCATCCACGAACGCGCCACCGAGGCTCGAGCCCAGCAGGACAACGAGATGATGCACCTCCTCATGATCGAGGAGATGCTCGATCGCGAGGGGTTCGATCGGTCGTTGCTGCGCGGCGTGGTACTTCCCCAGATCTTGGCCTTCGTCTATTACCAGCTGTCGTGGCTGCTCTACGTCGCGCGCCCCCGATGGTCGTACGGCCTGAACGCCGACTTCGAGGACCATGCCACCCACACGTATCTCGACTTCGTCCACGATCATCCCGAACTCGACCGCGAACCGTGGGTCAGCACGTTCGCCGAGGACTACGGGCCCAGCGAGAGCGTCGGTGATCTCTTCCGCCGGATCGCCCTCGACGAAGCGGAACATCGCAGCGAGTCCGAGCGCCGGATCCGCACCGCACGGTTCGGCGAAGCGCCCGAGGAGTGATCCGCCCGTCGGGTTCGAGGCCGGGTCAGCCGGGACCTTCGGCTTGCCGGGTGCGCACGAAGGTGGCGAGCGCGTCGATCTGCTCGTCGGTCAGCGCCGGATTTCCGGGCATCGGCCCGAACTCCCACACCTGCTGCTCGACGCCATTCCTGACAGCGTCGGCGAACTCGGCGTCGCTCAACTGCTCGGGCCCGTAGATCGGATCCAGCAGCGAGGGGCCCCGTTCGGTTCCTGCGAGTTCTCCGCCGTGGCACTGCGCACAGTTGGCGCCGTAGATCGCCGCTCCGCGCTCCAGCGCGGTTCGTGGACCGTCGGCGCCACATGCCGCGCCGAGCGACGCCGCCACGACGGTGACCACGACACCGGTCAGAAAGCGCACACCCGCAACGCTCATGCCGCCAGTGTGTCATCCGGACGGTCCGATACGGTCGCATCCGTGAATCGAACGGCCTCGCTCGCACTCGTCGTCGCCGCCGCGGCGATCGGCGCCGCCTGCGGATCCGACACGGGACCGACGGCCGGGCCGGACGCAGCATCCATCGTCGAGTCGAGCGCTCCCGTCGTGGCAGCGCCGATCAGCACCTTTCCTCCACCCACCACGGCCACCTCGACGACCACACCGACGACGACCAGCACGACGACCAGCACGACCACCTCCACGACGACGACCGTTCCCGTCCCCACGGCGATCGGTCCGCTGGATCTCGGCGCCGAGCAGGTGGGGTTGGGGCTCTCGGCCGGTGGCCGGCCGATCATCGCCGAGCGCTTCGGCACACTCGGCGGCCGGCGGGTGCTCGTGATCGGCGTGATCCACGGCGACGAGGATGCGGGCGTGGCGATCGTCGACGAACTTCGGGCGAGCCCCGTGCCCGACGGGGTCGAACTGTGGATCGTCGAGTCGATGAACCCCGACGGCCAGGCCAACCGGGTCCGCTCGAACGACAACGGCGTCGACCTGAACCGCAACTTCCCCTACAAGTGGGGTCCCATCGGCGTGCCCGGCGACTCCCAGTACGCCGGCACCGGACCGGCGAGCGAACCCGAGACGCAGGCGATCACCAACTTCATGGACCAACTCCGGCCCGACATCACGATCTGGTACCACCAGGATCTGTTCGTGGTCAATCCCTCACAAGGACGCGAGGGCCGCGTTCGCGAACGGTATGCACAGCTCACCGGTCTGCCGATGGGACAGATCACCGGCGGCACCTACACCGGCATCGCCGCGACCTGGGCTCGCAATCAGTTCCGGCCGGACGACGGCGTGGCCTTCATCGTCGAACTCGGCCCGACGCTGTCACCGTCGGAAGCGATCGTGCACGCCGACGCCGTGCGGACCATCGCGGTGGAGGGTTGACGCCGTGGGCGATCACACCCGTGACGCGCCCGCGTTCGGGGCCCGGACCCGGCGAGGGAACTCCGCAGGTCGCCGGTGAGTGACGACTGGGACGACCTCGCCGACTGGTGGATCGGCATGATCCGTGACGATTCTGCCGATTCGGTGGAGACGATGTCCTTGCTCGCCGAGCTCGTCGACCAACGCGCTCGCCGGACGATCGACCTGGGGTGCGGTGAGGGCCAGGCACTCCGGCTGCTCGGCGATGGGGCCATCGGTGTCGATCTCTCCCACCGGTTGCTGACGGTCGCGGCTCGCTCGGGTCCCGTCGTACGGTCACGGCTTCCCGACCTGTCGTGGGTGCGGCCCGGGTCGTTCGACCAGGCAGTCGCCGTCGGTCTGCTCGACCTGCTCGGCGACCACGAGGGGTTCTTCGAGCAGACCGCCGCGGCGGTGAGGCCCGACGGGGCGCTCGTCTTGGTCATGAACCACCCGATCGTCACCGCCGCCGGTTCAGCACCGCTGGTCGACGACTCCGGCGCCGTGCTCTGGCGCTGGGGCCGTTACCTCGAACGGGGGACGGTCGAGGAGCCAGCGGACCACCGCGTCGTCGAACTACACCACCGATCGATGGCTGAACTGCTGACTGCGGCGGCCGCCGCTCGGTGGCAACTCGAGCGCCTGATCGAACGCGGCCCGACGCCCGACACGATAGCGACGCTGCCACATCATCGAGGTCACGAGCAGCTCCCCAGCCTGCTCGGAGCCCGGTGGCGACGCGGCTGAGCACGCCGCCCTCGCATCACTCGAGCGGGCGGTTCGCGCGTACCGGCTGCCACGGCCACCGGCCCTCGGCTTCGAGCACCAGCGACCACGAGAGGAACGTGCGAACGATGACGAGCAACCCGAGCGCCGCAACGTTGGCCAAGGTCGGCTCCAGGGTGACCGTTCGAATGATGTCGGCGGCGATCAGCAGGTCGAGACCCAACAGCACACCGCTCGAGAACGCTTGCTTGAAGGCCTGGAACGCCGTCGGCGCACTCCTGGTCGTCGACATGCTGCGCAGCATCAGCGCCGCGGCGATCACCACCGTCACGGCGACGACGGCGATCGCCACGATCTCGATCCACTCAGAGACGGCGCGAGCGACCTCCCAGCCGCCGATCGTGGGACCGATCGCCGTCACGAGCTCGCTCTCACCGGTTGCCCGAGCTCACCCAACCAACCCTTGAGCACCCGATGCAGCGCCGATGGGCCGTCGATCAACGTCGATGGTTCCGTCAGGTCGGCCGGGTAGAGCACGAAGGGATGGGTCTGTGCGCCACCGAGACCGCCGTGCGAGCTCACCTGGTGTTCGAACGCGGCCACCTCGTCGCGGGCGGCGTCGTACATGCTGTTGACCATCACGTCACCAGCCGACGGGTATGCCGACGCTCGCGCCACCAGGTCGACCGCAGCCGGTCCGAAGGGGGCGAGCGGGTCGTCCCCGTCGACCTCGCCGGAGTCGATCACCATGCGGCCCGACGCTCCGAACACCACCGGTCCGGATGCAGCGGTCTGCACGAGCACGAACCCGATCCCCGGATGCGAGACCAGCCCGGGCACCAGTTCGGGGTAGCGCTCGTCGATCTCCTCGAGCGTCAGACGTCGATCGCCGACCGGCAGATAGACCAGCCCGAGGTTGCCGGAAGCCAGCACCGTCGGTTCGGTCTGTGAGTTCTCCAGCTCCTTCTCGTCGTTGCGGGCGCTGCGAAGCCATGCCGACGACTCGGTACGACCCGCCTCGGAGTCGGAGTCGACATCGGCGACCGAACCGCACAATCTGCCCACGAGTTCGGCGAGCGACTCGCCGTACCGCTCGTCGAACGTCGCGCCCTGGGTCTGACCGTGGTCCGACAGCACCACGATCCGATACGGCCGCGGCGCCCACGCAATCGCTCGCTCGAACCGGGCGATCTGGCGATCGATGTCACGCAGGACTCTCAGCGTGTCCTCACGCAAGGGTCCCGAGTGATGCGACACCTCGTCGTAGCCGAGGAAGTCGATGTAGATCGCGTCACGTCCCTCGGCCATGTCGTTCAGCACTCCGTTGACGCAGACGTCGCGGCTGATGATCGTCGTGAATGCCCGCAGCAGTGCGTAGGTCCAGTTGCGACTGACCCGCGGCTGAACGCCACGGTGGATCTGGTCGCGCGCGGCGCGCCGTTCACGGCCGATTTCGGCCACCGTCGAGTTGAATGTGCGCACCGTGTTCGACGGACGTGAGAAGTACTGGCGGTAGCCGGCGCCGAGCCGGCCCTCCTTGCGCCGACCGGCGACACTCATCGTCAACACGGCTCGCTCGGCATCGCCGGTGTAGAGGTTGCCGTAGCTCGATCCGTTGTTGGCGAGCAGTCCATTGCCGTCGCTGTGGTGACGCTCGATCGCCAGCGCTGACTTCGGATGGTTCGACACCACCAGTTCACCCGTCGACTTGTCGACCCAGCGGAACGCCGGCATGTCGCTGGTCGTGCCGTGCAGGATCCCACACTGACTCACCCCGGTCTGCGACGACCACTCGGTCTGCCACGGCGCCAGCTTGTGCTTGCCGTCGTCGACCCACCGCCGCAACGTGGGCACATCGCCCGATGCGAGCGCCACGCGCAGCACCGACTCGGCCAATCCGTCGATCTGCGCGAACACCACGCCGGGGACGTCGGTCGTCGTGGTGGCGCGGCGACGGCGCGCTCGGCGCGCCATGCGCTGGTCGTACCAGCTGTCGTCGTCGAGCGCGAGGGCGCTGCCGAGCAGCGTGGCCACGGCGGTCATCACCAGCGTGACCAGCAACGCTTCGGGAAATCCGTCGAGTTGCACCCCGGGCAGTTCGTCGAGCACCAGCCAGATCAGCAACGCATTGACGACCAGGCTCGCCAGTCCGAGCGTGTACACCGACAGCGGCACGAGCACGACGGCCAGCGCCGGCCAGACCAGCGCATCGAGCACCCCGATCACGAAACCGGCCAGCAGTGCATCGCGCGCCCGGTCGATCTGGAAGTCGTCGAGCAACCACGAGGTCACCAGCAGCGCAGCGGCGAGTACGACCGTCGTGGCGATCGTCCGACGGATGACCTGGCGCAGCGTCGGACGGTACGCCGCCGGCCTCAGCACTCTGGATTCAGACGCAGACACGTGATTGCTCGATCCTCGAAGGGGCGTCGGGTCGGATGAGCCGACGCAGCGAAACGTACACCCCGACGGCCGCGAGCCCCGTGATCACGCCATCGGTGACCAGCCCGCGATGGGTGGTACAGCGCCCGTGCCGTGTAGCTGCGTGTCCGTCGGGGTCAGACCCCGGTGGACGAGTCCAGCCACGCGATCACGGCTGCCGCGACGTCCTCGCCCCGATCGTCCTGGAGGAAGTGACCGCCCGGCTCGAAGGTCTGGTGCGGTTGTCCTGCGGCTCCCGGGATCCGGTCGACGAAGGCGGGCTGGAGGTGACCGAGCACGATGTCGCCGGGGGTCCACAGGGTGAGCACCGGCGTGCTCCACTGCTCCAGCACCGCCCACGCGGCCCGGTTCGCGGGCACGGCCGGGTCGTCCGGCGACGTCGGCACGAGCAACGGGAACTCCCGAGCACCGGCCAGGTACGACTCGTCGGGGAACGGCGCCCGATACGCATCCATTTCGGCGTCGGACAACTGGCGGGCCACGCAGGCTCGGCCGAGGAGCGCGCCGCAGTCCAGCGGATCCATCGCCTGCGACATCTGCTGCCACATCATGAACCCGTCACCCATCGGCTCCCCGGCCGGCAGCGCCGTGTTGCCGATCACCATGCGATCGAACCAGCCGGGCTGTTCGGCGACCATCCGCAGCCCGAGCAGGCCGCCCCAGTCCTGCACGAAGATGTGGAAGCCACCGACCGGGCGATCGAGTCCACCGACGAACTCGGTCAGCCAGTCGACATGGTTTGCGTAGGTGTACGCCGCGCGGTCGACGGGCTTGTCCGAGCGGCCGAACCCGATGAGGTCAGGGGCGATGATGCGATAGCCGGCGTCGACGAGCGGCAGGATCATCCGACGGTACAGAAAACCCCACGTCGGCTCGCCGTGCAGCAGCAAGAAGGTCCCCGCCTCGCCGGAGCCCTCCTCGACATAGGCCATCCGCAGGCCATCCACCTCGGCGTACCGCGGCTGGTACGGAAAGTCGGGGAGTTCGGCGAATCGGTCATCGGGCGTACGTACGAAGTCGACGGTCATCGCCCGAGTCTCCCAGACACGCGCGGGGTCGCGCACAGGCCCGTTCCGGTCATGAGTCCGAGCTGCGGCCCCAGAGCTCCAGCACGACCGCCTCGTCGCCACCGAGTTCGCCGCCGGGCGCCGTGCGGACGCCGTCGATCGACAAAAGCACTGTCGCCTCGGCAAGGTCCGGCGGCCAGGCCACTGCAGTGCCGCCGACATTGACGAGCACCACGATGCGGCCCTCGTCCAGCCGGCGTTCGTAGCGGATGACGGAGCCGTCGAGCGGGGCGAGTTCGATCGAGCCGCGTCGCAACGCGGGGTGGTCGTGTCGCAGGGCGAGCAGCCGTCGATACAGCGAGTACATCGACGACGGGTCGGCGATCTGCGACGACGCCGCGTGCGTCGAGGCGTTGGCCGGGAAGGGAAGCCACGGCCGCGTCGGCCAGCCGTGGCCGACCTCGTCGTCGCCGTCGGGGGTCCACGGCATCGGTGCGCGACATCCGTCGCGACCGTCGGGATCGACGACTCGATCCGGCGGCACGATCGCGTCCGTCAACCCAAGTTCCTCGCCGGCGTACAGGAACGGCGTGCCGCGCACCGTCAGGGCCATCACCGCGGCCGCACGAGCGCGCGCCTCCGAGCGGTACCTGGTGCGGTGGCGTGGTTGATCGTGATTCGACAGCACGAACGTCGGCCAACCCGGCTCGGCGAAGTCTCGCTCCATCTTGGACAGCGCACGGTGCAGACGCTCGGCGTCCCACGGCGTGTGCAGCGGCCGGAAGTCGAACGACAGATGCAGCTCCGGTCCACGTCCCGCTTCGTCACCGTCGAGGTCGCCCAGGTACGAGGCGCTCTCGCCGTCGCGCAGGAGATAGACCTCGCCGACCATCATCGGCTCGTGCGGGTACCCGTCGAGCAACGTGCGTATACGGCGCAGCAGCTGGTGACCGAACGGCCGGTCGGTGGCGAGCAGCGGCATCGTCCGAAGGGACTCGGGGAGATCGTCGACGTCGGTGCCCTTCCCGATCAGGTTGACCACGTCGGCTCGGAACCCGTCGACGCCACGGTCGAGCCAGTACCGCAGCGTGTCGTGCATCGCGGCCTCGACCTGCGGGTTCGCCCAGTTCAGGTCGGGTTGTTCGGCGAGGAACACGTGCAGGTACGACTGGCCGGTGGCGTGATCGAACGTCCATGCCGGTACGCCCTTGAACTGTGACATCCAGTTCGTCGGCGGCGAACCGTCGCTGCGTTGATCCCTCCACACGTACCAGTCACGCTTGGGACTGTCGCGTGACGATCGCGACTCGACGAACCACGGGTGGTCGCTCGACGTGTGGTTGGGGACCCAGTCGAGCAGCAGGCGCATGCCACGGGCGTGGAGGCCGGCTACCAGCTCGTCGAAGTCGGCATCGGTTCCGAACACCGGATCGATACCGCAGTAGTCGGCGACGTCGTATCCGAAGTCACGCATCGGTGACGTGTTGATCGGGGACAGCCAGAGCGCGTCGACGCCGAGGTCGACGAGGTAGTCGAGCTTGCTCGTGATGCCTGCCAGGTCGCCGATGCCGTCGCCGTTCGAATCGGCGAACGAACGTGGATAGATCTGGTAGACGACCGCATCACGCCACCAGTGCGTCAGCGGAGTGGAGTCGGTCGGTTCGGTCATTCCCCGATTCTGACGGCGACGCCGCACCACCCGAAATTCGGGATCGAGTCAGACGAACTTGGCGAATGCCTCGAGCGGTTCGCGTTCGGTGGTCAGTGAGTTGATCGGATCATCCGGGTCGGCGTGGCCGATCGCGACGCCGCAGAAGATCCGTTGCTCCTCGGGGGCGCCGACGAACTCGCTGACGGCCTGCTCGTAGACGGCCCACGCCTCCTGCGGGCAGGTGTCGAGGCCCGCCTCCTGTGCGAGCAGCATGAACGTCTGCAGGAACATGCCGAGGTCCGACCACTGCGGCGGCCCCATGATGCGATCGATGAAACAGAAGATCGCCGCCGGAGCCCCGAAGAAGTCGAGATTCTTCGCGAACTGGGCGAGCCGCCCGGCCTTGTCCTCGCGTTCGATGCCGAGCGTCGCGTACATGTCCTCGCCTACCTTGAACCGCGACGACCGGTAGGGCTCGTGCAGCGGTGACGGATAGATGTCGTAGGCCGGCGCCTCGACGGGCCGGCCGGCGAGGAACTCGCGGAAGCGGGTCATCGAGTCGCCGTTGACGACATAGATCCGCCACGGCTGCACGTTGCCGCCCGACGGCGCCCGGGACGACGTGGTCAGCAACTGGGCGATGACCTCGTCGGAGACCGGGTCGGGTAGGAACGCCCGGACAGATTTGCGGGCGAGCACGGCCTCGGTGACGTTCACCGCCGCAGTCTGGCCGTCGAGCGGCCGGTTGATCGAACCGGGTGCATTGATACTGGGGTGAGAGTGGGATGGAGAGGAATGAGGAGGGAGATGGAGGGTGAGTGGGGTGTGCTGGGGTTGGTGTTGAAGAGTGTGTGTGGGTGAATGTGATCGGGATAGCGCGGCCAGCTGTGTGGGTGCTAACGCTACACGATGTGTTGCGCCGCGTGGGGCAAGTTGGCGACGGCTGGACACAAGCGGGCATCTCTGGCTGGCACTGTGTGGCATAGATGGCTGCGGGCTGCGCCAGCAGGCATGATGGGTGTGTGTGCAGGCGATGGTGCGGCACCGATGGGCTGCCTGCTGCTGCGGGCCCCCAGGTGCTCGCCGAATCGGGGCGAAGTGGTGCGGTGCGGGGGCCTGGGTCGACACTCGGTGCGTGCTCGTCGAGGTGGCCAGCTGGCGGTGGGTGCTCGTACTGCCGATCGGGTACGGTGTCGCGGGCGTGCATCCGCGAGTCAAGGACGACGCTGCGATCGCGCTCGTGGCGTGGCACTGATGCGCTCGCGCGGACTGGTTCGCTGGGGCTGGTCAGAGCGAGTGTGGGGCTGGACCGACGCGGACGATCGGAGCGATCCGGTGGCCGCTGTCTCGGCGCACGTCGCCACAACGAGCGACGACCGCACCAGGCAGACATGGAGGTCGCATCCGCAACCCGTGGGGCAAGCCGCCACGTCGCGTGGGAGGCGCACGGCGATGTCCCGTCGATCCGTCCCACCGACGTGTGGGACACCGATCCGCGCCGGACGCGTGCACCCGGACCCGCCCGTCGCGTGCCGCGCCGCAGATGGGACGAGCGGAAAGATCGGGCAGCGACCGCTGCTGCTCGCCGGCGGGGTCGTGTCTCGATCGGTGGGACCTGGCGACTGGCCTCCTCGGCGGCACGGCCGACATGTCGCCGACTACCTGCCGTCCAGCTGTCACCGGCCTCGGGGTGGCGATGTGCCTGCCACAGTGTCGAGCGTGGTGGCCAGTCGCTGCCCCCCAACCGGCTCGGCGTGGGTGGTGGCTCGAACCAGGCGATCCGACAGATAGGCGGCACGCTCGGCGTCGCAGTGACGATCGCCTCGCGCTGCGCGGGATAGCTCGACGAAGCGTTGTCCAACTTCGACCTCGTCTGGTGGCTGCCATCGTCGGCGGCCCCCCGAGCGCCTCGCGTCCCACTCGTCACGCCGCGAAAGACGCGAGGCGGGCGTAGGGAGAGGTGACGATCGATGTCGTGCGAGGTGCGTCGATGAAGCGCAAGCCGCTCGGTCACAGAAGGAGAGAGAGGGGGAGGGCGGAGAGGAGAGAAAAAGAAGAAGAGAAAGAGAAAAAAAGAAGAGAAAGAGAAGAGAAGGAAGGAGAAGGGGAGGAAGAGGAAAGAGAGAGAAGGGAAAGGGAAGAGAAGGGAGGGGGAGGGGGGGGAGGAGAGAGAGAAAAGAAAAGAGAGAGAGAAGGGAGAAAAAGAGAGAAAGAAGAGAGAGAGGAAGGAAAAAGAGAAAAAAGAAAGAGAGAGAAAGGAAGAAGAAAAAAGAAAAAAAAAAAAAAGAGAGAAAAAGAGAGGAGGGAAAAAAGGAAAGAAGAAAGAAAAGGAAAAAGTGGAAGGAGAAGGGGGAGGGGCCGGCGGCGACGAATAGGTTCAGACGATGGCGACGATCAGGGAACTTGCGGAAGAACACTGGCAGGGCCGGGGCGAGCTCGTACACACCCATCATCCGGTGCAGCCGGTGCACGTCCACCACGACGACGGATCGTTCAGCACCGCCAGCGAGGAGATCGACGACGGCCTGCTGACCCTCAAGTCGATCGCCTCCGTCAATGCGCTCGACACGGGCGACGGCCTCGTGATGCTGGACACCGGCGGCGCCTTCGACCGCCGGACCGTCTACGACGCCGTGCGGGCATGGCGCCCCGATGCGCCCGTGCGTGCGGCGGTGTACTCCCACCACCACGTCGACCACGTGCTCGGCACGGCGCTGTTCGACGCCGAAGCGGCCGACAACGGCTGGGAACGGCCGGTGGTCTACGCCCATGAGGATCTCCCGGCCCATTTCCGGCGTTACGAGCGGACCGGCGGGTGGAACACCGCGATCAACCGTCGCCAGTTCGCCATCGACGTGCCGCAGTTCTCCTGGCCGAGCGAGTACCGCGATCCTGACGTGACCTATGCGAAGCAGCTGACGTTCGGCCGTGGCGAGCTGACCTTCGAGCTGCATCACGCCCGCGGCGAGACCGACGACGCCACCTGGACCTGGGTTCCCGAGCGCAAGGTGCTACATCCGGGCGACCTGTTCATCTGGGCGCTCCCCAACGCCGGCAACCCGCAGAAGGTCCAGCGTTACCTGTCCGACTGGGGGGCCGCCCTTCGTGAGATGGCGGCACTGCGGCCCGAGATCCTGCTCGCCGGACACGGGCTGCCGATCTTCGGTGCCGACCGCATCGTGATGGCGCTGACCGACACCGCCGAGCTGCTCGAGTCGATCGAGAGTCAGACACTGGCGATCATGAACCAGGGCAAGAATCTCGATACGTGCCTCCACGAGGTGACGGTCCCGGACCACCTCGCCGACAAGCCGTACCTGCAGGCGGTCTACGACCATCCGCAGTTCCTGATCCGCAACGTGTGGCGCCGCTACGGCGGTTGGTGGGACGGCGAGCCCGACAATCTCCTGCCGGCACCGCGGGCGCAGCAGGCCGCCGAATGGGTGCAGCTGGCCGGCGGCGTCGACGCGGTGCTGTCACGAGCCGACGACGTACTCGCGGCCGGCGATGCCCGTCTGGCGTGCCACCTCGTCGAGTTCGCTGCGCTCGCCGCGCCCGGGAACGCCGACGTCTGGAGCGTCCGCGCCAAGGTGTACGCAGCGCACTCGGCGCAGCACACGTCATCGATGGCGCGCAACCTGCTGCGCCACGCCTCCATCGCCAGCGAACAGGCCAAGCGCGATCTCGCCGGCGACTACTGACAACGCCCGAGCGGCGAAGATCCACGTTTGCGCGCAATTCCCGGTGGGGCGGTCCACCGAGAATCCGACACAAACGTGAGTGATCGGGAGTGATCGGGAGTGGTCGGCACCGGGTCAGCGGCCGATGCCGCGCACGGAACCCACCAGCGGAGCCGCGTTGCCTTCGCCGATGACGCAGACGATCTGGCGGTCATCCTCGCGATCCCAGGAGTCCTGGGTCGGGACCAGCCACGAGAAGAACAGTTCGGAGTCGAACGCGCTCACACCGACGTAGTCCTCGAACGCGCCGAGGCAGCTCATCTGTGCCTCTTCCTCGAGCGCCTCGAACCCGGGATACGCGGTCTGGTCGGTGAGCTCGATCGCGTAGATCTCGTGGGTGTGGGGGTCTCCGCACGGCACGGCCGGGAGCTCGGCGATCTCGGCCTCGACCGAATCGCCGAAGTCCAGACATGTTCCGATCGCATCGTCGGTGAGCTCGAGGATCGGATGTCCGCTCTCGTCACCCGAACACGACGCGGACAGTACGCCGATCAACACACCGGCGAGCACCGAGGCGGGCGTCCGTACATGAGCGGAATGTCGCTGCAGCAATACGACACCGTAGTCCAACGGCGTCACCGACCCGGCTCGGCTCGGGCCGAGCTGGACGTCGGCTGGTTGGCGATGCATCCGATCGGCGGAGATGGACCACCCGCGTGCGCCTGTGCACGGCACTGCACGTTCGTGTGGCGTTCCTGGTGGGCCGCCCCACCGACACCTCGACACAAACGGATACACAAACGGGATGGACAGGTACGCGACGTCACCAATCGGTGGCGATGTACTGGGTCTCGCAGAATTCGTAGATGCCCTCACTCGCTCCCTCGCGCCCGAGACCCGATTGCTTCATGCCACCGAACGGGGCGGCCGGATCGGACACCGCACCACGATTGAGGCCGACCATGCCGGCCTGGATCCGCTCGCTGACGGCGAGTCCGCGGCGCAGGTCTCGGGTGTACACGTACGCCGTCAGGCCCATCTCGGTGTCGTTGGCGATGGCGACCATCTCGTCGGTGTCGTCGAAGGTCATGACCGGTGCGACCGGTCCGAAGATCTCGTGACGGGTGATCTCGTCGCCGGGCCGGACGTTGCCGAGCACGGTCGGTGGATAGAAGTGTCCCGGACCGTCGACGGTGCCGCCACCGGTGGCGATTCGTGCGCCGTGGTCCGTCGCTGCGGTCACCAGCTCGTTGATCGATGCCACCGCCTTGGCGTTGATCATCGGCCCACACGTCACGCCGTCGTCGAAGCCGCTGCCGATCCGGACGTCGGCCATCGCCGCGGCGAACATGCGGGTGAACTCATCGGCGACCTTCTCGTGCACCAGGAACCGGTTCGCCGCGGTGCACGTCTCCGCCGAGTGACGCATCTTGGCGACCATCGCCCCCTGGACGGCAGCGTCGAGGTCGGCGTCGTCGAACACGATGAACGGTGCGTTCCCGCCGAGCTCCATCACGGTCTTGAGGACCCGATCGGCGGCCCGCTTCAGCAGCACGATACCGACCTCGGTCGACCCGGTGAACGACACCATCCGCGTTGCCGGGTGGTCGACCGCAGCATCGAACCAGTCGCCCGACGTCAGCGTCGGCACGATGTTGACGACACCCGCGGGCAGGCCCGCCTCGTGGAGGAGTTCGCCGATGCGCAGCGCCGTCAGCGGCGTCTCGCGCGGTGGTTTGATGACCGCCGCATTCCCCGCAGCGAGCGCCGGTGCAAGCTTGCGGGTGATCATCGCCGCGGGGAAGTTCCAGGGGGTGACGATCACGACCACGCCGACGGGTGGATGGTGCACGACGATGCGGTTGGCTCCCGCCGGTGCCACCCCGAGCGAGCCGTGGATACGCACCGCCTCCTCGGAGTTCCAGCGGAAGAACTCGGCCGCGTAGGCGACCTCTCCTCGCGCGTCCGCGAGCGGCTTGCCGTGCTCGAGCGTGATCAGCCGGGCGAGCTCGTCGGTGTGGTCGACCATGAGCTGCCAGGTCCGACGGAGGATCTCGCCGCGTTCACGTGGCGCGGTGGCGGCCCAGGCGACCTGCGCAGAGGCAGCCGCCTCGCACGCCGCGGTGGCGTCGGCCGTGGTGCCCGCCGCGACCGAGGCGACGACCTCCTCGTTCGCCGGGTTCTCGACGTCGAAGCGTTCCGCTCCGGAGCCGTCGCGCCACTCACCATCGATCAACAACTGCGTTTGCATGTCCACATCATGCACCCCCGCCCGCACCTCGAATCGCATCTCGAAGTGTCATGCCGTGCCGGGCCTGATGTGACACTTCGCTCCCCGATTCGCCCCGGAGCGCTGTTCAGGCGACGTCGTAGCCGGCGTCGTCGATCGCGGCACGGATGTCGGCATCGTCACCACCGACCACGGTGACGAGTTTGGCGTCGATGTCGACGTCGACACTCGCCACGTCGGCGACCGTCGACACCTCGCCCTCGATGGCGCGCTTGCAGTGGTCACAGCTGATGCCGGGTACCGAATACGTGCGGGCGGTGGTCATGCGACGAGCTCCTCGTGTCTGACTGACGTGGTGGTTGCGGGCGGGGCGCCGCTCCGGCGGTAGCCGTCGAATCGACGCAGTCGCAGACTGTTCGACACCACGAACAGCGATGACATACCCATGGCGCCCGCGGCGATCATCGGGTTGAGCACACCGAACGCAGCGAGCGGGATGGCAGCAGCGTTGTAGGCGAACGCCCAGAACAGGTTGCCCTTGATGGTGGCGAGGGTCCGCCTCGACAGCGCCACGGCGTCGGCCGCCGCTCGCAGGTCGCCCGACACGATGGTGAGATCCGAGGCCTCGATCGCGACGTCGGTACCGGTGCCCAGAGCGATGCCGAGGTCGGCCTGGGCCAACGCAGGAGCGTCGTTGATGCCGTCGCCGACCATCGCCACACGGCGGCCTTCGGCCTGCAGGCGCACGATCTCGGCGGCCTTGGCGTCGGGGAGCACCTCGGAGATGACCGAATCGACGCCGACTTCCGCGCCGACCGAGCGGGCGGTGCGGGCGTTGTCGCCCGTGAGCAACGTCACCGTGAGGCCGAGGTCGTGGAACGCTGCAACGGCTTCCCGCGACGTCGCCTTGACGGTGTCGGCGACGACGAGCACCGCCTCGGCGGCACCTCCGCGACCGACGAACACCGCCGTGTTGCCGGCACGTTCGGCGGCTTCACCCGCCCGCTCGACCGCTGCGGGAACGGTGTCGAAGAGCTGGCGGCGGCCGACGCGGATCTCGACGCCGTCGACGGTGGCGAGCACGCCGACGCCCGGTCGGTTCACGAACGCTTCGACGGGTCCGGGCAGGGCGCCCCGGTCGGCAGCGGCGGTGGCGATCGAGCGGGCGATCGGATGCTCGGAACGGGCTTCGACGGCACCGGCGAGACCGAGCAACAGCTCGGACGGGGCGTCGGGAGCGACCACGTCGACCAGCCCCATACGACCCTCGGTGACTGTGCCGGTCTTGTCGAGCACGATCGTGTCGATCCGCCGCGTGTCCTCGAGCACCTCGCCGCCCTTGATGATCACGCCGAGCTGTGCCGCCCGGCCGGTGCCGACCATGATGCCGAGTGGCGTCGCCAGTCCGAGCGCACACGGACAGGCGATGATCAGCACGGCGACGGCCGCAGTGAAGGCCTCGTTCGCATCTCCGACGATGGCCAACCACGCGAACAGCGTCACGATCGCGATGGCGATGGCGGTCGGCACGAACACCGCCGCGACACGGTCGGCGAGGCGTTGCACTTCAGCGCGGCTGCCCTGTGCTTCGTCGACGAGCCGGATGATCTGGGCGAGCGCCGTGTCGGAACCGACTCGGACGGCCTCGACGACGAGCGAGCCGTTGGCGTTGACCGTGGCACCGATCACCTCGTCGCCGGGACCCACTTCGACGGGCACCGGCTCACCGGTCACCATGGAGGCATCGATCGCCGAATGCCCGTCGACGACGACACCGTCGGTCGCCACCTTCTCTCCGGGACGGACGACGAAGTGCATGCCGGGCACGAGCTGCTCGACCGGCACTTCGGTGCCGTCGACGAGACGGGCGCTGCGCACACCGAGGTCGGCGAGCGCCCGCAGGGCGTCACCCGAGCGTCGCTTCGCGCGGATCTCCAGCCACTTACCGATCAGGATCAGCGCGATGATCACCGCTGCGGTCTCGTAGTAGACGTGCAGGCCGTCACCGGACATCGACATGCCGGACATCGAGGTGCCGGCATCGTCGCCGACCGAGGCGAGCAGCACCACCGTCGACCATGTCCACGCCGACAACGTGCCCATCGACACCAGCGTGTCCATCGTGGTGGCACCGTGGCGGAGGTTCATCCAGGCAGCTCTGTGGAAACTCCAGCCGCTCCAGAACACGACCGGCGTCGCGAGCGCCGCAGCAACCCACTCCCATCCGTCGAACATCAGCGGCGGGATCATCGAGATCGCCACGACCGGGACGCCGAGCCACAACGCGACGACCCAGCGTCGGCGCAAGTCGGCCTCGCGCCGACGCTCGGCCTCGTCGTGATCGCTCGTGACCGGCGCCTGGTAGCCCAGGCGCTCGATCGCAGCGCGCAACGTGTCGTCGCCGACCTCCTGGTCGTGCATGACGGTGGCGCGCCCGTTGGCGAAGTTGACCTGGACCAACTCGACACCGTCGATCTTGTTGAGTGTCCGCTGGATGCGGTTGGCGCAGGCGGCGCAGGTCATCCCCTCGACGGCGATGTCGGATCGGGCGATCATGCGCTCACCACCTGACAACGATTCGGATCGGTACACGTGGCCGGATCGAGACGACGGGCCCGCTCGGCCAGTTCGTACATCTCGGCTCGCGCCGCCTGGAGCCGTTCGATCTGGTCATCGATCTCGGCGAGGTGACGATCGAGGAACGCCATGGTGTGCCCGCAGGTGGCCTGGCCGGCGTCCTTCATCGTCAACAGCACGTGCACTTCGTCGAGCGTGAGCCCCGACGACTGGGCGTCGCGGATGAACCGGAGCCGTTCGACGGCGTCGTCGGCGTACTCCCGGTAGCCGGACGGCGTACGGTCCGGCTCGACGAGGAGATCGATCGATTCGTAGTACCGGATCGTCTTGGCGGTGAGACCGCACCGATCCGCGAGCTGCCCGATTCGCATGTCGCCAGCCTACCGAACATTCCAGCCAACTGGAACGTTGTCTCCGGACTGCTCGCGAGCTACACGTGCGAGCGGAGTGCGGCCGCTGCGACCTCCGGCGCGAGGTCGCGTTGGAGGTTCGCCAACAGCTCGTAGCTCGCGGGGATCTTGGCGACCTCGGCGGATCGCAGCAACGGTGGGTAGTAGTGCGCATGGAGCTGCCAGCCGACGGCGCGCTCCGACCTCGGCGCCGTGTGCCAGCCCGAGCAGTAGGGAAAGGACGTGTCGAACAAGGCATCGAAGGCCCGCAGCATCGCCTGCAACGCCTCGGCGAGCGATGCGCGCTCGGCGGCGCCGACCTGGTCGAGGCGCTCGAGCCGTCGCCGCGGCAGCACCAAGGTCTCGAACGGCCAGTACGCCCAGTACGGCACGACGACCGCCCAGTCGTCGTTGGCCGTCACCACCCGTTCGCCGAACTGGAGTTCACGTTCGACGTAGTCGAGCAGCATCGGTCGACCGTGCCGACGGAGATGGTCCGCCTGGCGGTCCATCTCATGGAGCACCTCGTCGGGCAGGAACGTCGAGGCCCAGATCTGGCCGTGAGGATGCGGATTCGACGCACCGGAGATCGCTCCGCGTGTCTCGAAGATCTGCACCCACCGGTACCGCTGTTCGAGCTCGACGATCTGCGACTGCCACAACTCGATCACCCCGACCACGTCGGCGTGCGACATGTCGGCGAGCGTCAGATCGTGGCGTGGCGAGAAGCACAGCACACGGCATTCGCCGGCGGCGGCGGCGGCGGCGAACAGCGGATCGTCGTCGTGGATCCGATCGGGGCCCGGTGAGTCGGGCAGCAACGCTGCGAAGTCGTTCACGAACACGAACGTCGAGTCGTACTCCGGATTGCGCACTCCCCCGGCGCGTTCGTTGCCCGGGCACAGGTAACAGGTCGGGTCGTGGATCGGGGCCGGAGTCGCCTCGCTCGAGCGCTGTCCCTCCCAGGGGCGCTGCGTCCGCTGCGGGGACACGATCACCCACTCGCCGGTCAACGGGTTGTGACGCCGATGAGGATCGCGGGAGGGGTCGAACGACACCGCCGCAGCGTAGGGCGCTCAGTCGCAGTGACCCAGCGAGCAGCGCTGCGCGGTCGAGACCGCGTACGGTGGCGCCGAGATCGCCGCGAACGTCGGCCGGTACACATCGGTGGCGATGCCGTCCCACCGATTGTGCGACAAGCCGTAGATCATCCCCCCGGGGACCGGGGACGGGATCCAGCTGGCGAAGTACGTGTTGCAGTCGATCGCGCACTTCGGCCTCGCCGGAATCGAGGCGACCAGCGAGTACGGCCCCACGGCGCGCTCGGCCCGTTCGATCACGATGCGGTCGCCCCACCAGTCGCCGACCTTCGTGATCGCCATCCAGACGTTCGACACTCGTACGAACTGGCTGGCGTTCACCATCCGGTCGGCCGTCTCGATGATCGGCACGGCAGCCGACGGGTCAACACTCCAGCCTCGACCCGTCCAGTACGTCGGCGCAGCGAGCAACCTGCCCTTCGGTACTCGCCCGACGGTGACCCTGCTCGCACAGCTCTGGTCGTGCGCGTAGTAGTAGAGGTGCAGGTCGTAGCCGAACTGGCGGTGGCACTGGGCGAACAGATACGTCCACGTACTGTCCGACTCGATCGACCAGCCGTAGAGACGATCGCTCGGATTGGCGGCCGCCGTCGTGCGCACCACGGCCCATGTCCGCGTGTCGACCACCGCCACGGCGGTGGACGTGGGCTCGGCGCGGACGAGGTAGCCCGGGCTGCGTTCGTTCATCTCGGCGACGAACACGTGGAGCAGCCCGTCGGCGCCGACCTCTGCGCCGAGCGGCCAGTACCAACGGGTGTACTTCGTCGTCGACTCGGCGAACAACCAGGGACGGGGGTCGTCGGCGGTTCCTCCCATCAACACCGAGAAGCAACTGCCCTCCTGCACCATCCCGATGTTGTGCACCAGCGTCGTCGGACCACCGGGCAGGCGCACTTCGGCGTCCTGGAACGTCCACAGCACCCGCCCGTCCGGGAGCGCCGTCGCGCGCTGGTAGTCGGCACCGATCACCCCGCCCGGCTCGGACACGAACAACCGGTCGAGAACGCCGGGCGCCGTCCCCGGCAGGCACGTCGGTGCCCGACCGCCGTCGAGGGCGCTCGACGTCGGATCGCCGAAGGAGACGGCCGCGAGCGCCACGAGGACCGTCACGACGATTGCGAGCGCTCCTGCTCGCACGACTCCTCGCCCGACGCCCGATCGGTGAACGTCGGCGGCCCAGACCACGCCAGAGTCTCGCGTACCCCAAGCTGAGCGGCACGTCGCGTGACACATCTCCTGCCCCCTGCGCTCGGGTCAGAGCCGTCGGATGTCGGGGTTGAGCGCGCGGGGGCCACGGCGCGGCACCGAAACCCCTGCGGTGTAGAGCAGACGGATGATCCGCTGGCGATGACCGGCCCACGGTGCGAGGTGGCCGCACATGATCTCGTCACCACCGTCGTCGGCCCGCAACCGCCGGGTCTCGCCGGTGAAGGCGTAGTTGACCATCGTCGGAAGGCCGTAGTCACGCAGCACGATCGTGTCGGGGTCGCCATGGGTGGCCGTGATCACCGACGTGGCGGTCCAGTCACCCAGTCCCGGCAGCGCCGACAACCGGACACGGGCGTCGACGGGGGCCATCGCGGCCGCTTCCTCGAGCCGGCCCGCACGACGGGCCGCGAGGAGGATGGCATCGGCGCGGCGCCGCTCGACGTTGAACCGGTGAAGATCGACGTACGTCTTCGACGCGACGACCTCCGGGGTCGGCGGCAGTCGCACGTCGCAGGGACCCGGCGCCACCTCACCCCATGCCCAGACGATCCGCGCCCAGCTCTTCACCGCTTCCTCGGTGGTGACGCGTTGGCCGAGCAGGACGAGCAGCAGCTCCTGCCAGATCACTCCCGCAGCCGGCAGTCTGATGCCGGGATGTCGATGGGCCCAGCGGGCGACCACCGGATGCAGCGTGGGATCGAACCCATCGACGTCGTCGCGCAGCCCCAACCAGTGCGGCGCCCGGTCGACGAGCCAGTCGGCGCCACTCCCCCACGCCTCGGCCGACGTCGCTCCACGACGATCCCAGCTCAGCCGCATCGCGCCCGGCCCGTCGGGCGTGAGCACCGCCTTGGCGAAACTGTTCGAGGTCCATCGCGTGGTCGGGTCGCGCGGGTACGTGCCGATCGGCTTCAGCGTTGCCCGTACGTCGATGTCGTCCGAGCGCATGACCCGGCGTGCGGTCACGACGGTGCGGTGGTCAGACCCCGAGCAGGATTCGCCAGTCGGCCGGGTAGGCCGCGGCGACCTGCGCGGGGGTCATCCGAAGCGTCGCATCCGGGGGTAGATCGGCCACGGCTCGGGCCTCCATGTAGTGGTGACCGATGTGGCGCAGGCCTTCGAACATCGTGCGTCGCAGCTCGGCCAGCTCGGCCGGTGGCTCCGGGTCGTAGAACCCCCAGATCGTGAAGGCGATCGTGAAGTCGTGGACGACCGGCGCCCGCGAGAACATCGAGGCCCGGCGAAGTGCCACGCCGAGACAACCGCGGATCGCGTCGTCGACGTGTTCGCCCGACTGCAGTCGCAGCTTGGGACGGAGTTGCGCCGCGAGACGCAGGCCATAGCCCTGGTCGGGGCCCTGCTCGCCCAGGAACGGTCCGTCGGGCTGGAACCCCACGATGTCGCCGGGACGATCGGGCATCCACGGGGCCGGCACGTGATCGGGCGATGCGTAGTAGCGGGGTCGGTCGGTCGGAGGAACCGGGCTGAATCGGGGGGCGGCCATCGCCCCCTTTCTATCAGCCGTCGGCGGCTCGGCCGTCGGCGCGCAGCGAGCGGTGCAGCAAGCCGTAGACGAGGCTGTCCTCGAGCGCTCGCCACGAGGCCTCGATGATGTTCGGGCTGACGCCGATGGTGGTCCAGTCGCGTATGCCGTCCGTCGCCGACAGCAGGACCCGGGTGGTCGAGCCCGTCGCACTCGAACCGTCGAGGATCCGCACCTTGTAGTCGGTGAGATGGATGTCGGCGAGCTCGGGCAACATCGTGCCGACGGCCTTGCGCAGGGCAGTGTCGATGGCGTTGACCGGACCGTTGCCCTCGGCCACCCACACCCGGCGTTCGGCGTCGTCACCGTCGCCCACCCACACCTTGACGGTCGCCTCGGTGGAGAAGTCACCACCCGGTAGCTCGTCGGTGATCACGCGCATCGATTCGACGCGGAAGAACTCGGGCACCTGGCCGGCAGCGCGACGCATCAGCAACTGGAGTGACGCATCGGCCGCCTCGAAGTGGTAGCCCTCGTGCTCGAGGCGCTTGAGTTCGTCGACGAGTTCGTTGATCGCCGCGCCGTCCAACTCGATGCCGATCTCGTCGGCCTTCATCTGGATGGTGGCGCGTCCCGCCATCTCCGAGACGACGAACCGGGTGCCGTTGCCGACCAGTTCGGGATCGACGTGCTCGTAGGCGTCCTTCGCCCGCACGATCGCCGACACGTGGAGTCCGGCCTTGTGGGCGAACGCCGACGAGCCGACGTAGGGGGCCTGCGGGTTGACCGCACGGTTGAGCGTCTCGGCCACGTGGTGACTCACCGCCGTCAGACGCTCGATACGACCGTCGGGGAGGCACGTGTAGCCGAGCTTGAGCTGCAGGTTCGGGATGACGGTGGTGAGGTTGGTGTTGCCGGTGCGCTCCCCGAGCCCGTTGAGCGTGCCCTGCACGTGGCCGGCGCCCGCTTCGACGGCGGCCATCGAGTTGGCGACAGCACAGCCCGTGTCGTCGTGACAGTGGATGCCGATGATCGCGTCGTCGCCGACGTGCGCCTTGACGTCGGCGACGATGCGGCCGACTTCGCTCGGCAGCGTGCCGCCGTTGGTGTCACACAACACGAGATGCGATGCACCGTTGACGACGGCGGCCTCGATCGCTCGGAGGGAGAACTCAGGATTGGCCTTGTAGCCGTCGAAGAAGTGCTCGAGGTCGACGAGCACCATCCGGCCCTGTCCGGTGAGGAACTCGACCGAGTCGGCAATCATCGCCGCGCCCTCGTCGAGGGTCGTCTGCAACGCCTCGACCACTTGGTACTCGGAGCTCTTCGCGACGATGCACACCGCCGAGGTGTTCGCCTCGATCAGATTGCGCAACGTCGCGTCGTCGTCGACCTTGCCGCGTGGCCGACGGGTCGAGCCGAACGCGACCAGCGTCGACGTCGTCAGCACGAGTTCCTGCTGGGCGCGGGCGAAGAACTCGATGTCCTTCGGGTTGGCTCCCGGCCAGCCGCCTTCGATGAACTGGACGCCGAGCAGGTCGAGTTGTTCCGCGATACGGAGCTTGTCGTCGACCGTCGCCGAGACGCCTTCGACCTGTAGGCCGTCACGAAGTGTGGTGTCGAAGATTTCGACGTGTCGCATGAAGTGCTCCCGAGAACTGAAAGAGCCGCCCGGAGGGCGGCTCGACGAACACGTGGGGGCGCCACGTGTTCTACAGAATGATGATGATGATGGCGGCAACTGATTGGTTCGTCATCGGCCCCTATTGAACCCGCTTCGGCCTGCGGATGCAATCAACATGACGAGAACGGCGTCGAACTGTGCACATCGTTGTGCATGAACGGTGGGCAACGAGTGGATGACAGAAGGAATCCTGGGGGTAACGAGAAAGTTTCGGGGATAACCCTGTGGATTCGAAAATACCTCTTGACCTGGGATTATGCGCAGTATTTACTGATGCTCGTTCCGGAGAGCGCACGCCGACCGGGGCGGTGAGGAGGGGGCTTCGGCCCAGCCCACACCGCTCACGAGGCGCAGCGGATCGGAACACGGACAGTGTTCACGGCCACCTCGGACCGGGCTGCCTGACTCCCTCGGGAGAACGGGAGCAACGACGAGTCGGCGACCGTCGCGGGAGACCGGGGCGGGCGTCGGGTCAGACCGGGCCCGCTGCACCTTCGGGTGGCGTGGGAGACGGAGACCCGCTGGAACGTTCGACGATTTCGGGGCGACCCGTCGTCGGCGAGCGGTGCGGCGAGACGACCGGGCGAGCTCGTCACCCTCGGGTGGCAGGCGACCTGGCGCCTTCGGGCGGCAGGAACACTCTGCTCTCGGGCGGGGTGTGGCAACGGCGTCGTGGTATAGGAGCCGGAGGAACTGGGGCCACCCCAACTGGACCCAGCGAGGTCGACTCTGTCTGGCACCAGGACCGAGGGCTCGGGCAACCGGGTCAGCGTGAAGCGGTGCCTCGGGTTCGAGACCGGGAAACCGGTGTCGAGTCCGAAACGCGGCATCGCCCGCCACGCCGCAAGGCGAGACGGGCGATGTGAACAGGTCGAGACGAAGGCTAACGCCCGACATTCGACCAGTGGTGGACCTGTCCACTCGAGCCGCCCCGGAAGGCGCGCAGGCGAAAGCCCGCAGCGCCGACCGGGGCGCTTTCGTTTCCGGACTCCTTCCCGAAATTTGCGCAAGATCGCCCGCTGAGCGGGACGATCTGCGCACGTTTCGACCGCCGACTTGGAGATCGACTGTTCTGTGCGCACGAAGTCGCCGTCAGCGGGACGATCTGCTCAAGTTTCGGTACGGCCGAGCGGAGTCAGCGGAGGGCTGCGGCGAGGCGGGTGACGTGGTCGAGGTCGTCGCGGGTACGTGCGATGGTCGGCCCGGGGAAGAACGCCACGTCGTGAGCGCCCGCATCAGCGAGGGCTTCGGCATGACGGACGGCGTCGTCGAAGGTGCCGATCGCACCGAACTCGATCCACCAGTCGGCGGGCATGTCGGCGATGCCGTCCACACCGCGCGCCTGGTGACGCTCCACGATCTCCTCGATGTGCGGGTGTGCAGCTGCCCCAGGATTCTCGCGGATCAGACCGGCGACGAACGGCGCCATGATCCGCCGCATCTCGCGTGCGTCGTCACCGATGGCGAGCGCCGTGAACACCGACACTCTCCACGGGCTGGGAGTTCCGGCGATCTCGATCGCTTGTCGGATGTAGGTCGGGCCGGCCCCCTCTGCGAGGACCACTCCGTCGGCGACTCGACCGGCGAGTGTCAGCGACTTCGGCCCCCGGACGCCGGCGAGAACCGGCGGCGGATCGACCGGCGCGGCGTCGAGCGCCACGTCGCGCATCGTGAACACCGATCCGTCGAACGTCACCGTCTCGCCGTGGAGCAGTCGTCGCACGATCGTGAGCGCCTCGTCGAGGGTCGTCAACGGCGAGCGAGGGCGCTCCCCCATCTGCGCCATCCACTCCTGGATGCCGTGGCCGATCCCGGCGAGCACACGCCCGGGACCGAGCTGCGCGAGCGTGGCGATCTCCATCGCGGTGACCGCCGGATTCCGTGCGACTGCAGGCAGGATGCCCAGCCCGACCGTGAGCGACTCGGTCCGGGCGAGCGCCGTCGCGGCCAAGCTGACGCCGGCCGTGTAGAAGCAGTCCTCGATGACCCACAGCTGGTCGACCCCGGCCTCCGCGAGCGCCTCGGCCACCTCGACCACGAACGGAGCCGGCAGAGAACGGTCGAAGCACATCCCGATGTTCAGCGCCATCGCCCGACCGTATCGCTCACGCCACGCTCCTCACGCCGCCGGGAAGACACCGAAAAATGCGCGAGATCGAGCGCTGAGCGGGACGATGCGCCCACATTTCGGCAGGCGAACCGTGCCCCACCTGTTCTGTGCGCACCACGTTGCGCTCAGCGCACGGATGTGCGCATTTTTCGGGGAGGGGGAGCGGGTTGGCCAGGGGGCCAGGGGGCCGGGGAGTGAGGTGAGCCGGGCTTCGCGGGCTCGAGCTCGGTCAACTCCCGAACGGGGCGTTCAGGAGGCGCGTTCGCACCAGTGGGCATACCGGGGGTCCTTGCCACGAATGGCCTCGTGGTAGACCTCGGCGATCGCCGAGGTCATCGGACCGGGGCACGGGATCTGGCGGTCGTCGACCGAGTTGATCGAGCTGACCTCTGCGGCAGTGCCGCACACGAACGCCTCTTCGGCGATGTAGAGATCGCTGCGCGCGATGTTGTCGACGACGACCTCGTAGCCCAGGTCAGCGGCGATCGTCGACACCGAGTTCTGGGTGATGCCCTCCAGCGCACCCGCCGACAGCGGCGGCGTCAGCAGCTTGCCGTGTCGAGCAACGAAGATGTTCTCGCCCGTGCACTCGGCGACCAGCCCATTCGGCGCGAGCATGATCGCCTCGTCGTAGCCCGCCTTCAACGCTTCGACCTTGGCCAGCGACGAGTTGACGTAGTTGCCGGTCGTCTTCGACGCCGGCGGCATCGTGTTGTGGTCGTGACGCGTCCACGACGAGATCTTCATCCGCACGCCCTTCTCCACGGCGTCGTCGCCGAGATAGGCGCCCCACGGCCAGCAGGCGATCGACACGTCGACCGTGCACGGCAGTGTGTTGAGACCCATCTCGCCGTAGCCGAAGTAGGCGATCGGTCGGATGTAGCACGAGTCGAGCCCCGTCGAGGCCACCGTCTCCTTCGTGGCGGCGACGAGTTCGTCGACGGTGTACGGGAGCTCCATCCCCATGATCTGCGCCGAGCTGAAGAGCCGCGCGATGTGGTCGGTGAGCCGGAACACCGCTGGGCCATCAGCGGTCTCGTAGGCCCTGATGCCCTCGAACACCCCGGTGCCGTAGTGCAGCGTGTGGGTGAGCACGTGCACCTGGGCCTTGTCCCAGTCGACGAGTTCGCCGTTCATCCAGATCTTCGGGGTGGGTGTGATGGGCATGAGGTCAGTTTCCCACGCGGGCGGCGATGGCGTCACCGATGTCGGTGGTACTGCCGGTGACAGGATCGGCGCACGCCGCTCGGATCCGCTCGGCGGCGGCGTCCTCGCCGAGGAAGTCGAGCATCAGCGCCGCGCTGAGGATGGCGGCGGTCGGATTGGCCTTGTTCTGCCCGACGATGTCCGGCGCCGAGCCGTGCACCGGCTCGAACATCGACGGACCGGTCCGGGCCGGATTGAGGTTGGCCGACGACGCCAGGCCGATGCCGCCCGACACCGCACCACCGAGGTCGGTCAGGATGTCGCCGAAGAGGTTGTCGGTGACGATCACGTCGTAGCGGTGGGGGTCCTGCACGAAGAAGATGCAGGCGGCGTCGACGTGGTTGTAGGCCGTGCTGACGTTGGGGAACTCGGCCGCGACCTCGTTGAACGTGCGCTCCCACAGGCCACCGGCGAACGTGAGCACGTTCGTCTTGTGGACGAGCGTCAGGTGCTTGCGCGGCCGCGAGTCCGCGAGCTCGAACGCGTAGCGGATGCACCGCTCGACGCCGAGGCGGGTGTTCACCGAACCTTGCGTGGCCACCTCGTGCGGTGTCCCCACGCGCAGTGCGCCACCCTCGCCGACGTACGGCCCCTCGGTGTTCTCGCGGATGACCACGAAGTCGTGCGGCGTGTTGCCGCCGGGCGCCGTGCCGACGAACGGCCGCTGGTTGATGTACAGGTCGAGGTCGAATCGCATCTTCAGCAGCAGCCCGCGCTCGATCACCCCCGGGGGGACGTCGGGCGTCCCGACGGCGCCGAGCAGGATGCAGTCGAACTTGCGCAGCTCGTCGAGCGTGGCGTCGGACAGGATCTCGCCGTCGCGCAGGTACCGCTTCCCGCCGAGGTCGAACTCGGTCGTGGCGATGTCGACACCGGCGGCACGGATCACCTTCACGGCCTCGGCCGTCACCTCCGGGCCGATCCCGTCCCCACCGATCACTGCGATGTTGTGCGTCATATGGGTGCCGAGCCTAGGAAGTGCGCTGCGTCAGCCCCCAGCCGGCGGCGAAGCGGATCCTGATCCGACGGCCTCCGTCGACGTCGGCGTGCCGGCCGTGGTGGTCGTCGTCGACGCCGGCAGCGAGATCGCCGTGCTGGAGGAGGTCGTGCTGGACGACGGGGCCACCGTGGTGCTGGTGGTGGTGTTCGTCGGCGGCGCCGAGGTCGTGGTGACCGTCGTCGGTGCGCTCGTCGTGGTCGTCGTGGTCGTCGTTGTCGTCGTGGTGGTCGTCGTGGTCGTGGTGGTCGGCGGCGGCGCCTGGTACCACGGTGTCGAGAAGACGGCCGGCCGGTAGCGGGCCGGCACCGGCCACGCATCGCGGAGCATGTCGCGAGCGTTGTTCGAGACCGTGACCACCAGGTCGCCGGCGCCGTCGCGCCACGGCACGAGGTGCGCGTGGTAGGTGTTCATGATCGGATCGAAGCCACGGGCGAACAGCAATCGTCGAGTCACCGTCGTCCACGGCCCCCACGGTTCGGCGGCCACGTCGACGGTGAACTCGTCACCCCAGTAGCCGTCGACGGCCGTGGTCGCCACCCACTGCCCGTCGAACCAGCGGGGCTGCATCGGGAACTCCGCCCAGTGTCGTGCGAGGAATGGTTCCGACGCTGCGGGATCTGCGCTCCATCCGCCGGACGACCAGTACTCCGGTGCATCCCACAGTTGTCCACGCGGCACTCGGGCGAGGAACATGTCGGTGCCGTTGTGCGGGCCGTTCCAGTACCCGCCGTGCCGAGCGAGATTCTGCTCGAACGTGTTACCAAAGAGGTACGTGTGCGTCGAGTCGCTGGCGACCGCGTAGCCGTAGATCGGTGTGACCCCTGGATTCGTTGCGGGTCGGAAGTCCAGCCGCGCCATGGTGGCGGGGTCGTAGGTGGCAACGTGCGTGCGCACCGGGTGCCAGCCGAGCCCGTCGGGCGGTCTCGGATCCGCAGGGTCCTTGGTCATCTCTGCCCAGAACACGTGCAGGATTCCGTCGTGGACCTCGCCTCCCATGGGCCAGAACCAGCGGGAGAGCGTGGCGGTCCCGATGCCCGGTTCGAAGGGTTCTGGCCGCTCGGGAGTGCCCGCATGCAGGAGACGGAAGCAGCTGCCCTCCTGCACGAGGGCGGCGTTGTGGACGAAGCTCGCCCGGTCCAAGCTGGCCGCCGTTCCCGAGTGATCCACGAAGGTGTCCTGGAACAACCACAGATGACGACCGCCACCGAGGTCGTAGACGTGCTGGTAATCCCAGCCGAGCACGGGGCCGACCCGCCCGGCGAAGAACGCGTCGAGCCCCGCGGCCGTCGTATCCGAGGCGCACCCCACGTCGGTCGACACATGGCCGCCAGCGGTGACGAACCGACTTGCCACCCAGGCGGGTTCGGGCGCTGCGGGAGGGGGCGGCGGAGGATCGACCGGCACCGGGCGCGCCAGCACGGCGGGGGCGTCGGGGTCCTGTGGCGGTGCCGTGACGACCGGCGCCGCCGTCGCGCTGTCTGTGTTTTTCTCAACCATCGCGCTCGTGGTCGTTGGGGCGTCCGGCCGCGGCGCGACCAACGGCGGTGCGGCCGTCGTCGTGGCGTTCGAAGCGTCCGCCGGCGCCGAGCCGGGCTCGGGTGTCGTGGGTTCGATCGAAAGCGACCCCTCGATCGGCGTCGAACCGTCGGCGCCCGCCAACACGAACGCGCCCAGCACTCCTGCCAGGCCGACCGCGCACGCAACGATCAGGCGATGCCGGCCGCTGACCTGTCGGGCCTCGCGTGAGGATGCCACCGTGCAAGCCTAGGGCTCGGGCCGGATCCAGCCCGTTCGGTCGCACGTCCATGGCCGACGGCGGCGCCGATAGCCTTCGATCACCATGGCAGCAGTGCAGTTGTCCGCATCGGCCTACGAGCGCCTCAAGGCCGAGTTCGACGATCTGACCACGCGCGGCCGCATCGACGTGGCCAACAAGATCGAACGCGCCCGGGAGGAAGGTGACCTGAAGGAGAACGCCGGCTACCACGCCGCCAAGGACGAACAAGGCCACATGGAAGGTCGCATCCGACAGCTCGAGCACCTCCTCGAGAACGCCGAGATCATCGACGGCTCGACGGTCTACACCGTCGTGTACGAGGGTGACGACGAGGACGACGCTGAGCGCTACCTGATCGGCAACATGGAGGAGCAGATCGAAGGCGCCGACGTGATCAGTCCGTCGTCGCCGCTCGGTCAGGCACTCGACGGTGCCGAGGCCGGCGCGACCATCACCTACGAGGCGCCCAACGGCGCGCTCACCGTGACAGTGCTCCGTGTCGAACAGCTCTGAGGTCGCCGCTCCCGCCGACGCCGGCCACCACGAGCTGGCCATCTTCTCTCCGGTGCTGCCGCCGGCGAGGTTCGTGGAACTCCCCGATCGCGGCACCGTCATGGTGCGCGACTTCGGCGCCGGACCCGACGCTCCCACGATCGTGCTGCTCCACGGTTGGACGGCAACCGCCGACCTCAACTGGTTCCGGTGCTACGGCGCACTCGGTGAGCGTTACCGCGTGATCGCGTTCGACCACCGCGGGCACGGCACCGGCCTGCGTTCCAAGAAGCCGTTCCGGCTCGAGGACTGCGCCGACGACGCGGCCGACATGGCCGCCGCCCTCGGAGTCGACCGCTTCATCCCGGTCGGCTACTCGATGGGCGGTCCCATCGCCCAGCTGATCTGGCGCCGCCATCCCGAGCGCGTGATCGGATTGGTGCTGTGCGCCACGGCGCCGTACTTCGCCGGGCGCCGCGAGAAGCGGCTCGGCATGATGGGCCTCACCGGACTGGCGGCGGTCGCCCGGGTCACCCCCGAGCAGACCAAGACCTGGCTCGTCGAACAGCTCTATCTGCAACGGCGCACGGCGAAGTGGGAGCCGTGGGCGTTGCGCGAGACCGCCGACCACGATTGGCGGGCGGTGCTCGACGCGGGCAAGGCGATCGGTCGGTTCTCCTCCACCGAGTGGCTCGGCGAGGTCGATGTGCCGTCGTCGTCGGTGCTCACCATGCGCGACCAGGTCGTCCCACTGCGCCGGCAGGTCAAGCTCTTCGAGCAGATTCCCGATGCCGAGGCGTTCCGAGTCGACGGCATGCACGACGCCGTCGTGGCCAATGCCGACCGATTCGTCCCCACCCTGATCCGCGCCATCGACTCGGTGCTGCGACGCGCGTGAGAGTCCGCACGTTCGTCGCCGCAGCGCTCGCAGGAGGTGCCGTTGCACTGGCGGTGGGCGCCGCGCGACAACGGGCCACCGGCGGCGAGCATCGAGGCCGGCAGATGCACCGGTCACGGTTGCGGCGCAACGGCCAGCTCGCCCGGATGGGCGCCCGCGTCGGGACCACCTACGCGACGACGGCGGCACGCAAGACGTTCGCCTCGGCCGAGCGACGCGAGGAGCTCGACCGGCACCGTGAATTGCGCTCCGCGCAGCAGGTCGCCGACGAACTCGGTCACATGAAGGGTGCGTTGATGAAGCTCGGCCAGATGGCGAGCTACCTCGACGACGGGCTGCCCGAGCCGCTCCGTCTCGCGCTGTCGCAGCTGCAGTCCGATGCGCCGCCCATGTCGGTGGGACTCGCGCTGGAGACCCTCGAACGCGAACTCGGCCGGCCGGTCGGCGAGGCGTTCGCCGAGTTCGATCCCGACCCGATCGCCGCCGCGTCGATCGGCCAGGTCCATCGCGCCCTGTTGCGAGACCCGGCGACGGGCGTCGAGCGTGCCGTGGCGGTCAAGATCCAGTATCCGGGCGTGGGTGACGCGATCGTGTCCGACCTGAAGAACGCCGACCTGCTCGGCGCCGTGCTCCGCCAGGGCTTCGGCGGTCTCGATCCGGCGGAGATGGTCGACGAGATCAAGCTGCGGATCGCCGAGGAGGTCGACTACGAACGCGAGGCGCGCAACCAGCAGGCGTTCGCCGACTACTACCGAGGCCATCCGTTCATCCGCATCCCCGAGGTGGTGCCGGAGCTGTCGACTGCGCATGTGCTCACCACGGAGCTGGCCGAAGGATTCGGCTGGAAGGAGCTGATGCTGCGGCCCCAGGTCGAACGCGACAGGGCCGGCGAGGTGATCTTCCGGTTCGTGTTCCGCAGCCTCTACCGGATGGGGGCGTTCAACGGCGATCCTCACCCCGGCAACTACCTGTTCCACGACGACGGCACGGTGACGTTCCTCGACTTCGGCCTGGTCAAGCACTTCAGCGCCGATGAGATGCACACGTTCGCCTCGATGGTCAAGGCGGCGGCCGTCGACCACGACCACGCGGAGTTCCGCAGGATCGTCGAGGGCGCCGGCATGCTCGAGCCCGACGCGCCGGTGTCGACCGAGGCCGTCGGCGACTACTTCTCGCGCTTCTACGACACGGTTCGCACCGACGCCGAGATGACGTGGACGCGCGACTATGCGAACTCGATCGTGCGGCACACATTCGACCGGACGAGCCCGATCAGCCAGTACGCCACCGTCCCACGCGCCTTCGTCTTCATCCAGCGCATCAACCTCGGTCTGTACGCCCTGCTCGGCGAACTCAACGCGAGCGGCAACTACCGGCGCATCGCATCCGAGCTCTGGCCCTTCGTGAACGGCGCACCGACGACCGATCTCGGACGCGCCGAGGCGGCCTGGCTCGCCTCGCGGTCCTGACGGTCCTGGTTCGGTCATCGCCGCGGGGTTTGGAGTTCGGTGAGAGCTCACCCGGTTGACGTGGCCCGATCGGACTTCACAAGTAGCGTCGTCTCAATGCGCCGGACCCTCCCCCTGATCCTGACCGCCACGCTGCTGTTCGCTGCGTGCTCGAGCGACGACGACAACGCCAGCGACGCCTCCAACGAAGAGACGGCGTCGACCGATCAGCCGACCGACACCGTCGACGAGACCGCCGACACGTCGGACACCGGTTCGCTGGCGCCGCCGCCGACCAATCCCGACAAGCCGGAGGTCGATATCCCCGACGAGATTCCCACCGAACTCCAGGTGACGGTCGTCGAGGAGGGCACCGGTCCGGAGGCCGCGGCCGGCGACACGGTCATCGTCGACTACGTCGGCGTCCGAACCCGAGACGGCATCGAGTTCGACAACAGCTACGACCGTTTCGAGCCGTTGCCGGTCGTGCTCGGCCAGGGCGGTGTGATCGCGGGCTGGGACCAGGGTCTCGTCGGCGTGCAGAGCGGCGCCCGTGTCCGTCTCGACATCCCGAGCGATCTCGCCTACGGCGCCGAGGCACGCGGCGACATCATCGGGGAGAACGAGGCACTGACCTTCCTGATCGACGTCCGAGCGGTCATCCAACCGCCCGACGCCGCCGACGCCCCCACCGAGCCGGGCGTGCCCCCGTCGGAAGGTGCCGCCGAGACCACGTCCACCGACTTGATCGAAGGTGACGGCGCCGAACTCGAGGCCGGTCAGACGGGCATCATCAACTACGTGTTGTTCCGCGGTGACAACCAGGTCGCGCTCGAGAGCAGTTGGGAGTCGGCGCCGGTGCCCGTGTCGACGGCAGACGGCGGATTCCCCGGATTCGTCAACGGGCTTCCCGGCATGAAGGTCGGCGGTCGCCGGGCGATCGTCGTCCCGCCGGCGGACGCGTTCGGACCCGACGGGAACCCTCAGCTGGGACTGCCTGCGGGGACCGACCTGGTCCTCGTGGTCGATCTACTCGGCGTGTACGGCCAGCCGGAGGGCTGAGCCGGGCCTCGTCGGCGTCAGTCGGGCACCCACCCGCTCGGCTGGCGATACTGCTCACCGGTCTTGCATCCGCCGAGCTGACGCAGCAGCGGATACGCATTGACCGCGCCGCCGCCGTTCGGGTGGATCTCGAAGTGCAGGTGCGGGAACGCGGAGTTGCCGGTGTTGCCCATGAACCCGATGATCTCGCCGGCCTGTACACGTGAGCCGACGGACAGCCCGGGCGCGAAGTCGGCGAGGTGTGCGTAGAAGTAGTACGTACCGGTGCCGTCGTCGGCGGTCAGCCACCACGCATTGCCCGAGCGAAGACCCGGCTGGTCCCAGGCGCGTCGCGTCAGCGTGCCGTCGGTCACGGCGTACACGTAGTTGCGCGGCTCCGCGAACAGGTCGGTGCCCTCGTGGCGTCGGCCACCACCACGGGGATCGCCCCAGTCGTCGCTGAACCAGCACGGCCCACGCATCGGGAGCGCCTCGATCACCGAGGACCGAGTCGACGCCGCGGCCGGTCGAGACGACGACGTTCCGGACGACTCGCCACCGGACGAACTCACCGAGGTTCCCACCGGGAGACACACCGTCTCGCCGGGATGGATCGTGCGTTCGGCCGACGTGTTGTTCGTGGCGAGCAGCTTTGACATGGACACGCCCGCCCGGGCGGCGATGTCCCACCAGGTGTCCCCAGACTCCACGGTGTAGGTGGGCGCATTCGAGGGTGTACACGACGACGACGGAGTCGCTCCTGGCGGCAGGCACACGACGTCGCCGGGATGGATGATCTGATCCTGCGACGCGTCGTTGGTCCCGAGCAAGGACCGGATCGAGACCTTCGCGCCCTCGGCGATGCCGAACCAGGTGTCACCCTCGGCGACGAGATGGCTGGCAAGCCCGGATGCGGCGCACGTCGACGTGCTCTGTCCGACTGGCGTCGCCGTGGCGACGGCGGGGGCGGCCATCGCCGACGCTGCGATCATGCCGGCGAACATCAGTCGCGCGAGCGAGGACGGGCGTCGTCGATCGTCGAGCCGGCCGGCGGTCCCGGTCGTCGACTCGACAAGGGTGGGATGGACGGTTGACATGTGGAGCTCCTGACTCCGCCCACCGCGCAACCTACTGCGCCGCCGGTTGCGATTTCCACGTCGCGCGACGCGTAGGCGCTCAGGCCGGTCGGAGGTCGAGGCCGATGTCGAGGACGCGAGCCGAGTGCGTGAGCTCGCCAACCGCGATGTAGTCAACGCCCGTTTTCGCCACCGTCCGCGCCGTTTCGAGCGTGAGACCGCCGCTCGCCTCGAGGCGGACCGCCGGGTTCATCGCGTCCCGGACGGCGACCGCCTCGCGCATCTCGTCGGGGGTGAAGTTGTCGATCAGCACCTCGTCGGCGCCGGCCGCGATCGCTTCGCGCAGCCCATCGAGCGTGTCGACCTCGATCTCCAGCGGGATCGACGCTTCGAGCCCACGAACCCGACGGAACGCCTCCGCGATGCCACCGGCGGCGGCGACGTGGTTGTCCTTCACCAGCGCCATGTCGGAGAGCCCCATGCGGTGGTTGGTGCCGCCGCCGCAGCGAACCGCGTACTTCTCGAGCGCCCGCAGGCCGGGCGTGGTCTTGCGGGTGTCGCGCACGACGGCGGACGTTCCCTCCAGCGCGTCGGCCCACCGGCGCGTTGCCGATGCGACACCGGACAGGTGGCACAGCAGGTTGAGCGCGGTCCGTTCGGCGGTCAGCAGCAGCCGCGTCGGCGCCGTGACCTCTGCGACCTTCGTGCCCGGCTCGACGAGCGTGCCGTCGGGCACCAGTTCGTGGAACTCGCTCGCCGCGTCCCCGCAGACCGTCTCGATGACGGCGGCGACCACCGGGAGCCCGGCGATCACGCCATCCTGGCGCGCCCCGAAGGTGGCGGTACTGCGTTGGTCGACCGGGATCGTGGCCGTCGACGTGACGTCGACACCGCCCATCAGGTCCTCGGTCACTGCGTTGCGCACGATGCCGGCGACCGCATCTGGATCGAGACCGCCGTCGATCAACGTGCGGCGCGTCGGCTCCGACAACGGGTGGAACACGAACATGCGGCGAGTGTACGGGCGCTCCCCGCGGCGTCCGAGCCCGAGAGCGATGGCGGTGCGGTGACGGCTAGGCGGTGACGGTGACCGTGCCACCCGGGTCGACGGTGCCGCCGGTGAGCACCGATGCGCACCAGCGCACCCAGCCCGGGCGCTCGACGTGGTCGACGCGGTTCCCGTGCCGGTCGGTGAAGCAGTCGCCGATCTTGTGGCAGGGTGCCGCGGGACCGCTCGTTCGGAGTTCGACCTCGCCGATCGCGATCGTGAGCCCGCCGCGCATCCGGGACCAGTCGACGCCGGGGATCGTTATGTTCTCACCGGTTGCACCGGCCGCGATCGGGTGGCCCTCGCGTTGCAACGCCTCGATGAGATCGGCGCTGTAAAGGCAGACCGCCTGCCACGGGCGGCCGTGGTTCCTGCGGTTCGCCTGCACGTCTCCGTGCACGCCATCGAGCGGCGTCATGGTCGATCCTCCACGGAGATCGTGCCGGTGGCGTCGAGGGTGACATCGAGGTGGCGCACCCATTCGGGTCGAGCGGTCGGATGGTCGGATCGGCGGTGACAGCCGCGACTCTCGGTGCGCGCCGACGCAGCTGCCACCATCGCCGTGGCGACGGTGAGGATGTTGGTCGCTTCCCACGTACGACGTGAGGGCTCGACCCGAGGGGGCCGGTCGCCGTCGTCGTGCTCATGATCGACAACCCGCTTCGCCGATCGCATGTTGCGAGCGATCGCTCCGAGCGCGCCAGCCGCCGACGACAACGACAGCTCGTCGCGAACGACGCCGACATGCCTCGACATCACTGCGCGCACCTCGCGCAACCGAACCGGGTCGAGCAGCCGATGATCCAGCGGATCGTCGACGTCGACGTCGATCGGCACACGGTCGGGCACCTCCCATGCGAGGTCGCGACCGACCCACGTCCCCGACACGATCGATTCGGTCAGGCTGTTGGATGCGAGCCGGTTCGCACCGTGCACGCCGGTCGCCGACACCTCCCCGACGGCGTAGAGCCCGCGCAGCGCAGTGCGCCCGTCGAGCCCGGCACGGATGCCGCCACACGCATAGTGCGCAGCAGGCGAGACCGGGATCCGGTCGACGGCCGGATCGAGCCCGATCTCGCGACAGGCCTCGGTGATCGAGGGGAACCGCTCGTAGAACCGCTCGCCCATGTGGGTGGCATCGAGGTAGACATGATCGTCGACACCTCCCGGCGCCTCGGCCATGCGGCGACTGATGGCTGCGGCGACGACGTCACGGGGGGCGAGATCCTCGAGCGGGTGCACCCCCGCCATCACCCGGTCGCCGGCGGCGTCGTAGAGGACCGCTCCCTCACCGCGCACGGCCTCCGACACGAGCGCCTGCTGACCGAGAGCATCGGCCCCTCGCCACATCACCGTCGGGTGGAACTGGACGAATTCGACGTCGGTGACCGGAAGGCCGGCACGCAACGCCATCGCCACGCCGTCGCCGGTCACCGCCGGCGGGTTCGACGTCGAGGCGAACACCTGGCCGTAGCCACCCGAGGCGATGACGACCGCCCGCGCGGTGACGATTCCGACGGACACGAGGATGCCGTGCTCGTCGGTCTTGCCGATGCGGACACCGACCGCCTGCGGTTCGCCGTCCATCGACGTGCCGGTCACCAGGTCGAGCGCGAAGGCGTGGCCCATCACCTCGACGCCGGCACCGATCGCCGACTCGTCGAGGGTGCGTTGGACCTCGGCTCCGGATCGATCGCCGCCCGAGTGCACGATCCGGTTGTGGCTGTGGCCGCCCTCGCGCGTGAGTGCGATGTCGGTGCCGCCGAGCTCGGGATCGAACGCGGCACCGAGCCGCATGAGATACCGAATCGACTTCGGTGCCTCGACGACCAGCTGGCGAACGGCGTCCTCGTCACAGAGTCCGGCGCCAGCCTCCAACGTGTCGCGGACGTGGTCCTCAATCGTGTCGCTGGGATCCAGCACGCCTGCGAGCCCGCCCTGCGCCCACTGCGTCGAACCGGCAGAGAGAATGTCCTTGGTGACGACCAGGACGCTGCGCACCGGTCGCACCGCAAGTGCGGCCGACAGCCCGGCGGCGCCCGAGCCGAGCACCACCACGTCGACATCGCGTTCCCACGTCGCCGGCGGCGCCGCCAACCGCCTCGGCAGGCTCATCGCCGACCCTGTCCTTGCGGACCCGACCCCGAAGGCCCGGCCCGTCGTTGCGGACCCGACCCCGAGGGACGGGCTCGTCGCACGAGCGTGGTCACGTCACTCGCCGGTGGCCGACGGGGTACCGATGGCGATCATCCGCTCGACGGATCGACGGGCGCGATCGGCGATGTCGCGATCGACGAACACCTCGTCGGTGCCGTCGCGCAGCGACCGCAGGAGCTTGGCCGGCGTGATCATCTTCATGTACTTGCACACCGCTGCTCGGTTGACCGGCACGAATTCGGTCGTCGAGTTCACCTTCTCGAGTTGGTGGATCATGCCGGTCTCGGTGGCGACGAGGACCTTGGGTGCCGTGGTCGCCCGGGCGGCGTCGACCATGCCACCGGTCGACAGGATCTTGGTGCTGGTCTCGGGCACGACGCCGGCCGACACCAGATACATCGCGCTGGTTGCGCACCCGCACTCGGGGTGGACGAACAGTTCGGCGTCCGGTTCGGCCTCGACCTGGGCCTTCAGGTCGGCGCCGTTGATGCCGGCATGCACGTGGCACTCTCCCAACCAGATGTGCATGTTGTCGCGTCCGGTCACCCGCTGGACGTGCGCCCCGAGGAACTGATCGGGACAGAACAGGATCTCGGTGTCACGCGGGATCGACTCGACGACCTCGACGGCGTTGGACGACGTGCAGCAGATGTCGGTCTCGGCCTTGACCTCGGCGGTGGTGTTGACGTAGCTGACGACGATGGCGCCGGGATGCTCCGCCTTCCACGCGCGGAGCTGCGTGGCATCGATGGTCTCGGCGAGGCTGCAGCCGGCTGCGGCATCCGGGATCAGCACGGTCTTGTCGTAGGCGAGGATCTTGGCCGACTCCGCCATGAAGTGGACGCCGCAGAAGACGATGGTCGACGCCTCCACCTCGGCGGCGACACGGGACAGACCGAGCGAGTCGCCGACGTGATGGGCGATGTCCTGGATCTCGGGCACCTGGTAGTTGTGGGCGAGGATCACGGCATCGCGTTCCTCGGCCAGCGCCAGCACCTGGTCACGCCAGTCGCTCGGCAACACCTCGACGTTCACGGCCGTATCGGTCACACCTTCAGCGTAGGCGGCCCGGCTTCGGGTGCGACCAGCGGTCGCGACGACGGGTCGCCCGGATGGCCCACGACGGGCGTTCTACGCTCAGCGGATGGAAACATACGTCGATCGCATCGTCGCTGCCGCCGGCCGGTACGAGGGCGTCGGCCACGGCGCCGAGAGCGGAACGTTCACCGCCTCGATGGACATCCGACCGGTCCTCGACCAGATGGGCGTGACGATCGACTACGTCGCAGCCGATCCCGCCGGGAAGATCGTCCACGCCGAGCACACGACGCTCGCACTCGACATGTGGTCCGGCGAGGCGACGCTGTACGTCCTGTGCGCCGAACTCCACGGCCTCGGACAGTTGGTCCAGGTGAGCGACTCGACGTTCAACAACGGGCGCGGCACCCACGGCTTGGAGCTGCAGATCGACATCACCGTCGACGACGGTCTGGAATACGTGTGGTCGTGGGGCGCACCGGGCGAGCCGCTGACCGAACGGTCACGAGCGAAGCTCACTGCCTGCTGAGTGCTGCCCGTCGCCACCGAGGTTCAGCGCAGCGCCGCGGAGATCCGGGCGGCGGCGGCGGCGACGGCGACGCCGAACCGCTTGCCGGGCTGACGGGTCAGCCGCTCGATCGGCCCGCTGACCGACACCGCGGCAATCGTCGATCCGTCGGCGGCGAGCACCGGGGCGCTCACCGACGCGACCCCGGCCTCACGTTCTCCGACGCTCTGCACCCACCCGTTCCGCGAACGCTCACCGGACAGCACTCGACCGGCCGATCCCACGTCGAGCGGAAGCAGGGACCCCTGCGGCACGATCCAGCGCAGACCGTGCGGCGACTCGAGCGACACGACACAACGTCGCTGCGCACCTTCTCGCACGAACAACTGCACGCTCTCGCCGGTCCCGGCACGGAGTTCCTGCAGCGTCGGGTGCGCCACCTCCACGAGTGGGAACCGTTCGGCCGCCGTCTGGCCCAGTGAGACGAGCGCCAGCCCGAGTTCGTACCGACCGGCCTCGTCGCGCCGCAGCAATCCGTGGTGTTCCAGGGCGGAGGCCAGCCGGTGGACCGTCGCCCGCGGCAGCTCGGTGCGAGCCTGCAGCTGCGCGAGCGACGCCGGTGAGACGGCCACGGCGTGCAGCACCACCACCGCCTTGTCGAGCACACCCACACCCGATACGCTGTCCATACTGCAAGAATTCTATCCCATATAATGGGATCGCACAAGAAGTCGAGAAGGAGTCGATCGATGGGCAAGACACTGCCGGAGAAGGTCTGGGAGCGCCACCTGGTGCATTCCGCAGCAGACGAGCCCGACCTGCTGTACATCGATCTGCACCTCGTCCACGAGGTCACGAGCCCGCAGGCGTTCGACGGCCTCCGCCTCAACGGCCGCACCGTGCGCCGCCCGGACCTGACGATCGCCACCGAGGACCACAACGTCCCGACCGAGCTCATCGACCAGCCGATCGCCGATCCGATCTCCGCCAAACAGATCGACACGCTGCGCGCCAACACCGCCGAGTTCGGCATCACCAACTTCCCGATGGGCGATCCGAACCAGGGAATCGTGCACGTGATCGGCCCAGAACAGGGACGCACCCTCCCCGGAATGACCATCGTGTGCGGCGACTCCCACACCGCCACCCACGGCGCATTCGGAGCGCTGGCGTTCGGCATCGGCACCAGCGAGGTCGAACACGTGCTCGCCACCCAGACGCTTCCCCAGCAACGTCCCAAGTGGATGTCGGTCACCGTCGAAGGCGACCTGCAACCGGGCGTCACCGCAAAGGACGTGATCCTCGCGATCCTCGGCGAGATCGGCACGGGCGGCGGGATCGGCCACGTGATCGAGTACCGGGGCTCGGCCATCCGGGCACTGTCGATGGAGGGTCGCATGACCGTCTGCAACATGTCGATCGAGGCCGGCGCCAAGGCCGGTCTGATCGCCCCCGACGACACCACCTTCGAGTACCTGAAGGGCCGAGCGAACGCCCCGAGCGGCGATGCGTGGGAGGCGGCCGTCGCCGACTGGGCGACGCTGCACTCCGACGACGACGCCGTGTGGGACAAGGAGATCGTGCTCGACGCGTCATCGATCCGACCCCACGTCACCTGGGGCACCAACCCCGGACAGGTCGCACCGATCGACGCCGCCGTGCCGTCTCCCGACGATTTCGCCAACGCCACGACGAAGGAGACCGTGGCACGGGCGCTCGAGTACATGGGTCTCGAGCCGGGAACGCCGCTGCGCGACGTCGCCGTCGACACCGTGTTCATCGGGTCGTGCACGAACAGCCGGATCGAGGACCTGCGCGCGGCCGCCGACGTGATGAAGGGCCGCACGGTCACCGTTCCCCGCGTGATGGTCGTGCCCGGCAGCCACGCGGTCAAGGCGCAGGCGATCGCCGAGGGCCTCGATCAGGTGTTCATCGCCGCGGGCGCCGACTGGCGTGAGCCCGGGTGCTCGATGTGTCTGGCCATGAACCCGGACAAGCTCGCTCCCGGCGAACGCGCAGCGAGCACCAGCAATCGCAATTTCGAGGGACGTCAGGGCCGAGGCGGGCGCACCCATCTCGTCTCGCCGGCCGTCGCCGCCGCCACGGCGGTCAAGGGCACGTTCTGTACGCCCGCCGACCTGGAAGGGGTTGCGTCATGAAGGCCGTGCAGGTGATCACCGGTACCGGGGTGCCGTTGAAGCGCTCGGATGTCGACACCGACCAGATCATTCCTGCCGACTGGCTCAAGCGCGTCGAGCGCACCGGCTTCGAGAAGGGACTGTTCTCCACGTGGCGGGACGATCGCGACTTCGTCCTCAACGACGAGCGCTACGCGCAGGCGAACATCCTCGTCGCCGGGCCTGCGTTCGGTGTCGGTTCGTCGCGCGAACACGCCGTCTGGGCCATTCAGCAGTACGGCTTCGAGGCCGTGATCGCCCCGAGCTTCTCCGACATCTTCCGCAACAACTGCACGAAGAACGGACTCGTCCCGGTCGTCGTCCCGGAGGCGGTGGTCGAGGCGATCTGGGCGGCGATCGAGGCGGACGCCGACGCCCAGATCGTCGTCGACATGGAGCGGTTGCGCGTCGAGGTGCCGGCCGCCGGCATCGAGGAACCGTTCCCGATGGACCCACAGACCCAGCACCGCTTCCTCAACGGTCTCGACGACGTCGGCATCACGCTCACCCACGCCGACGCCATCGATGCGTACGAGTCGAGCCGGGACGCCTGGCTGCGCTGAACGCCACCAGGCGTCCTCCGGCGGCCGCCGCGGTTCGATCGGGCATTCGCCGGGGAATACTGGCTGGATGATCGATCTGCACACCCCGGGTCAGTGGCTCCGCGTGATCGCACGCAACGCCAGACGGCTGATGGTGCTGATCCTCGGCGTCGCCGTGCTCCTCGCCGGCGTGGCGATGCTCGCACTCCCCGGACCGGGCATCCTCGTGATCCTCCTCGGGCTCGTGATCCTTGCCACCGAGTTCGCGTGGGCCGAGCGCCTGCTCGACCGCACGACCGCGACGGCAGCGGGAGCAGCCAGCAGGGTCACGGACAACAACACGGGCCGCGCCGGCCTCGCGCTGTCCGGCCTCGCGATGCTCGCCGGCGGGATCACCGTCGCCGTGGTGTTCCCCGGCTTCCGCGTCGTCGGTGTCTCCGTGGCCGTTGCCGGCGTGATCGGCCTCTTGACACTGCTGCCGCAGGTGCGGACGTGGATCGACGAAAAGGCGACCAACGGTGCTGGGGCGAAGGAGCCCAGCGCCGGCCGACGATGAGTTACGTCCTGACGATCGACGACGACCTCGATGATGCGGTTCGTCGTGTGGCCGCTGAACTCCTCGACGACGCCATCGACGACCTCACCGCACTGATCGACGACGTCCCGACCGAGGCGATCCACGACGCCCGCAAGCGCTGCAAGAAGCTCCGTGGTCTCGTTCGAGCCGTGCGTCCGTCACTGGGCGAACACGTCTATCGGGTCGCCAACGACACCGCCCGAGATGCCGCCCGCGAGCTGTCGGATCTGCGCGACGCCACGGCGATGATGGAGACGTTCCGGCTCGCCGTCGACCACTCCGCGGTCGACGCAACCGGCGACGACGACGCCGGCGTGGCCGTCCGCGCCGTCGAACACGCACTCACCGAGCGCCACCGCGACGCGGTGTCGCTGCTGGCGGCCGATCATCCACGAGTCGAGCGCGCTCGGGAGTTGCTCCTCGGCGCCCGGGCGGAGTCCGAGCGTTGGGAGCTCGACGACGAGGGCTGGGACGCCCTCGTCGGAGGGGTCGGTACGACCTACCGACGCGGTCGAACGGCGTTCGCCACCGCGTCGGACGCCCCCACCGGTGAGAACTTCCACGAGTGGCGAAAGCGTGCCAAGTACACCTGGTACCACCTCCGCCTCCTCGGCGACACCGCGCCGACGGTGCTCGATCCCCTCGCCGACGCATTCCACGACCTGTCCGATGCCCTGGGCGATGCCCACGACATGCGGGTGATGGTCGCCGCCCTCCCGTCCCTTGGCGACGACATCGCCGATCTCCGTCCGGTCGAGCAGCTGCTCGGCGGCTACCGCACCGTGCTCGAACGACGAGCGCTGGAACTCGGTGCCCGGCTCTACGCCGAACCCAAGTCGGCGTTCACCGATCGGCTCGGTGCGTACTGGTCGGCGTTCGAGCGGTTCGGCCCCGAAGAGGACGTCGGCGACATCGACTCGCTCTGGTGACGTCCGGCAGACGTCGAGTTCGCACCGTCGAGCGGCGTCGGAAATGCACGTAACCTCGGTGCATGCCGCTCACCGGAGACTATGAACCAAGTGCCTCGGACTGGGTCCGCGAACAGGTCGACACCTACGAAGCGACCGGCGGGCGTGAGGCCAACACGCTGCGCGACACCGGCATTCCCGTGGTGATCGTCACCAGCCGGGGAGCGTCCACCGGCAAGCTGCGCAAGTTCGCCCTCATGCGCGTCGAGCACGAGGGCAGCTATGCGCTCGTCGCATCCAAGGGAGGTGCCCCCGACAACCCGGCGTGGTACCACAACCTCGTCGCCGAACCGTTGGTCATGATCCAGGACGGCCCCGAACCGCACGACCACCGCACCCACATCGCCGAGGGCGACGAGCGCGACGAGTGGTGGCGGCGCGCCGTGGCGGTGTTCCCGCCGTATGCCGACTACGCCGACAAGACCGACCGGACCATCCCGGTGTTCATCGCAACGCCGGCCTGATCCGGGAGCCGGTCGGCCCCACGCCGGGTGCGACCGTCAGGGGGTCGGAGGAGGCGGTGGCGCCGTCGGCTCGCTCGGCGGCAGCGGCGCCCCGGCACTCTGCCCGGTCGACGCCTGGTCGGTGGCGGCCTGCACCGAAGCGGCACGAGCGGCGGCAGCACGTCGTTCGTCGATCTCGGCCTGCTGTGCCTCGTACTCGGCCAACCGTCGGTTGTGCTCTTCGACGCCGTGGATCTGGTCGAGCCGACTCGTCAACCACTGGATGACCGCGCCGAAGACCAGGGCGAGGATGCCGTAGACGATCATGGCGAACAGCACCGAGGTGTCGAAGGTTGCCGCGACGTCGTTGCCGGTCGTGCCCAATTCGACCGGCGAGAAGATCCCACGGAACGGGGCCATGACGCGGTCGAGGTTCCGGTACGCCCACTCGGTGAACCCGGCGCTGGGATTGGCACCGAACAGCAGCAGGAAGAACCCGAGCAGCAGGATGATCTCGACGACGATCAGGTAGAAGTAGACGAAGTAGCCGACCGCTCGAGCGATCCAGAGGACCACCTTGCGCTCGTCGAGCGCTTTCGAATCCGTGCTGATCATGGTGCCGTCCTCCTCGTGGCTGCGTCGCCGACATCTCGACGGCGACTGCTCTCGACGGTAGTGGCTCCTCGCCTGACGCTTCGGGATGCTCCCACGGCGGTGGCCGGTGTCGGGCGCACCGGCGCCGCCCGGGTCAGGTGCGCGGGTCGTGGCCCCAGTTCATCAGCGAGTACCGCCAGGCGGTGTCCGAGACGTCACCGTCGGGTCGCTGAGCCAGGTGGCGATGCACGTAGCCGACCACCGTGCGCATGTGGGCATGATCGTCGTCGGTCAGTTGGTCGACGTTCGTCCGCTTGATCTCGGCGATCCGTCGACCCGACGCATGCCCGGTCGACTCACCGTCGTCGCCGGCATCACCGACCGACTTCGACTCCTCGGTCTCGAGCCAGTCGTCGAGTTCCGAGGGCGACATGTTGACCGCGTCGCGGAAGTCCTTGCGGATCTGGACTCGTTCGTCGTCGGTGAAGTTCACGACAGCTCCGATGCCGATGTCACGACCTCGTCGCCGATGTGTATGTCGTCAGCCATGCCATTCCGATACCCGAGCCGGCTCCACTCGACACTGCAGGACACTCGACGAGGCGACCGACAGGACGCCGCCACGACGGATACTGTGCCCCCCGGTGCACCTCCGAATCATCCTCGCCGTCGTCGCTGCCACCGCGGCGATCACTGCATGCGGGGACGGTTCGCAGGGCGACAGCCGGACGAGCGCAGCATCCAGCGCAGTCGTCGAGACCTCCGGTGATCAGACCGAAGGGATGAGCGGCGAGATCATCTGCGAACGGCTCTCGGTCGATTCGGTGACGAGCAACACCGGCCTCGACATCACTCGGGCCCGCCCTGACGTGGCGACCCCTCGATGCACCTACGAGTACACGAACGACGACAACGGCATCTCGAGTCTCACCGTCTCGGTGGTGCGCAGTGAGGACGTCGACGGCCTCACGGGGAGCGACGCCTTCGACCGCGTGGTCGCAGCCAACACCTCCGTCGCCGGGGGGCAGGTCGACACCCAGGAGGTCTCCGCCGGCGACGCGGCGATCCGGATCTCTGGTTCTTCCACACACGTCGGTGTGGTGCAGCTCGGCGATCGCGTCCTGACGGTGGTCATACCGGTCGCCGATGTCGAGGCCGACGCCGCCGATCGACTCATCGCGACGATGGCCGGCACGCTGGCCTGACCGCTGCGGCCTCCTCAGGTCACGCGGCGACCACGGCTGCCAGAAGCGATCGCCCCATCCGTCCGAACCGCTCATTGTCGGCCGAGTTCAGGATGTAGAGCAGCGCGAAGTGCAACGCCCAGACCTGCGCCCGGGACCACGTGGCGTCGTCGATCCCGCCCGCCACCGTCCGGAAGGCGCTGCGAGCCTCCTCGTCGAACAGCATCCACGCGACTGCGAGATCGACCGCAGGATCGCCGGAGGTGATGTCGCCGAAGTCGAGCACGGCACTGATCGACCCGTCGACGACGACCATGTTGGCGGAGTGGAGGTCGCCATGGAGCCAGAGCGGCTCGCGATCCCACTCGTCGACCGCGGCGCAGCGTTCGAACGTCGCCGACACCGACGCTCCGTCGATGTGCGGGCCGAGCCGGTCGAGGTTCGCCACGACGCGGGGGCGCAGTTCGGCGACCGATTGCCCGCGAAACGGATTGTGTGGTGCATCGGCGGGAGCCGGCTGGTGCAGGGCTGCGACGAAGCGGCCCAGGCGCACCGCGTCGGCGACGGGATCGGCCAGGATGACGTCGGCGGCGACGTCACCGTCGAACCACGGACAGATGCTCCACGACCACGGGTATCCGGACGAGGGCCGCCCGAACCGCACCGGCGCTGCGATCGGGATCGGGAGCAGAGTGGCCAGGTCCGGCAACCACCGGTGCTCGTGTACGACCAGGTCGGCACCGGCCTGCCGGCGCGGGATCCGCACGGCGAGCGTCGATCCGAGCCGGAGGATCGAATTGTCCCACCCGTTCGCGACGAGCGACAGGTCGAGGTCGCCCAGGTCGGGATGCTGCTCGACGATCAGCGTCCGGACGAGATCGACCGTGATCTCGATGTCGGCGGCGGGCATGTTCTGCACCGCCACCTCGATCAGAGACTCTCGAACTCGGGGAGATGCAGCAGGCGGGTGTCGTTCGAGAAGACCTCGATCGGCTTCTCGGTCGGCAACCGCATCCCGCGTTGCAGGATGCGCATCTGGGTGTGCTGGTTGTACTCGACCAGCGTGACCGCCCAACCGTCGCGCCCGGCGCGGGCCGTGCGGCCCGAACGGTGCAGGTAGTCCTTGACGTCCTTGGCCGGTTCGTAGTGGATCACCGCACCGATGTCGTCGATGTCGATCCCGCGGGCGGCGACGTCGGTGGCGACGAGCACGGAGAGCTTGCCCTCGGCGAACTTGCGCAGGATGCGCTCACGGGCGCTCTGCTGCATGTCACCGTGCAGTGGGCCGGCGTCGACACCGAGCTCGTCGAGGTTGCGTGCGACGCGGTCGCAGTTGCGTTTGGTCTGGCAGAACACCAGCACCTTGGGGATCGACTTGGCGATCGTGCCGATCACCTTGTCCTTGTCCATGTGGTGCACGGCGAGGAACAGGTGGTGCATCGTGCCGACGGTGTCGGTCGCTTCGTCGATCGCCACCGTGACCGGGTCGGTCTGGTAGTGCCGGATCAGGTGGCCGACGTCGCCATCGAGCGTGGCGGAGAACAGCATCGTCTGGTTCCGGCTGCCGCAGTGGCGCAGGATCCACTCGACCTGCGGCGTGAAGCCGTCGTCGGCCATGCGGTCGGCCTCGTCGAGCGTGACGATCTGCATGTCGTCGAGCGACACCTCGTTCGACTTGATGAGGTCGATCAGCCGCAGCGGGGTGGCGATGACGATCTCGACGCCCTTGGCGAGCTCGTCGACCTGGTGGTGACGCGAGGCGCCGCCGTACACCGGCAGCACCCGCATGCCGGCGTGATGGGCGACGGGCTCGAGCACCTCGGCCACCTGGACGGCGAGCTCACGCGTCGGCACGAGCACCAGGCCCAGCGGACGTGACGGCTCGGCCTTGTCGGTGATCCGGGCGAGCATCGGGACGCCGAAGGCGAGCGTCTTGCCGGAGCCGGTCTTGGCCCGTCCGCAGACGTCCTTGCCGGTGACCGCGACGGGGATCGCCTCGGTCTGGATGGCGAACGGCTGGGCGAAGCCGCATGCCGCCAGCCCGTCGTCGATCCGCTGCGGCACACCGAGGTCGAAGAACCCTGTCGGGGCTTCCACCGGGGGAAGAACGTTGAAGGAGGTGAGGTTCGACGTGTTGATGTGGCCACCGTCGTACGGCTGGCCCGGGGTGCGAGTGCGCTGGCGACGGGGCGCTCCTCGTCGCGTTGTTGGTTCAGTCATGTTGCCGGCCAGCGTACCGGCACGGCCGCAACGAGCGCGAGATGACGCCACAGGTGCTAAGGTGGTCGCCGATGTTGCGCCACGGTCTCCTTCTGCTTACGTAGGGCGAGCGCCACATACCCGCGTTCGCCCGCACCCCCCGCCCTCCGGCCGGGGGGTTCTTGCTTTTTCGCACCCTGTCCTTCCGGACCCGACCCCGACGGACACCCGGTCCTTGCGGACCCGACCCCGACGAACATCCCAACCGTACGAACACCAGGAGAATCCGATGCCTCCCCAGAACGTCACCCCGAAATCGATGCCCTTCGAGAAGTACACGCCGTTCGTGCCGATCGTGCTCACCGACCGGACGTGGCCGAACGTCACGATCGACACGGCGCCGCTGTGGTGCTCCGTCGACTTGCGCGACGGCAACCAGGCACTCATCGACCCGATGGACCCCACGCGCAAGATGCGTATGTTCGAGGAACTGGTGGCGATGGGATTCAAGGAGATCGAGGTGGGCTTTCCGTCGGCCAGCCAGCCCGACTTCGACTTCGTACGCCAGCTGATCGAGGAGGACCGGATCCCCGACGACGTCACGATCCAGGTGCTCGTGCAGTGCCGCCAGGAGCTGATCGAACGCACCTACGAGTGCATCCAGGGAGCGCCGCGGGCGATCGTGCACTTCTACAACTCGACCAATCCGCTCCAGCGCGAGGTCGTGTTCGGCCTGGACAAGGACGGCATCATCGACGTCGCCGTCAACGGCGCCAAGCTGTGCCGCAAACTCGAGCATTCCGCCGGCGACACCCGGATCCGCTACGAGTACTCACCGGAGAGCTTCACGCTCACCGAACCCGAGTTCGCGATCGAGGTGTGCGAAGCGGTGATGGACGTCGTGGAGCCGACACCGGACAACCCGATCGTGCTGAACCTGCCCGCCACGGTCGAGTGCTACTCCCCCAACGTGTACGGCGACGTGATCGAGTGGTTCGGCCGCACGATCAAGCAGCGCGACTCGGTGATCATCTCGCTGCACCCGCACAACGATCGTGGATGCGCGGTGGCCGCTGCCGAGTTCGGCGTGATGGCCGGCGCCGATCGTGTGGAGGGCACGTTGTTCGGCAACGGCGAGCGCACGGGCAACGTCGACATCATCACGCTGGCGATGAACCTGTTCATGAACGGCGTCGATCCCGAACTCGACATCACCGACATCGACAAGCTGCGGCGCACCGCCGAGTACTGCAACCGGCTGCCGGTGCATCCGCGCCATCCCTATGCGGGCGATCTCGTCTACACCGCGTTCTCCGGCAGCCACCAGGACGCGATCAAGAAGGGCTTCGAGGCGCTCGACACCAAACGCGACCAGACCGGCGAGTACCCCCGATGGGGCGTGCCGTACCTGCCGATCGACCCGGCCCACGTCGGCCGTTCGTACGAGGCGGTCATCCGGGTGAACAGCCAGTCCGGCAAGGGCGGTGTCGCCTACGTGATGAAGGCCGAGCACGGCTTCGACCTGCCCCGGCGGCTCCAGATCGAGTTCTCGAAGACGATCCAGCACATCACCGAGGACTCCGGCACCGAGATCGGGCCGGGCGTGATGTGGGATGCGTTCCAGACCGAGTACCTCCCCGAGAGCCCCGGTTTCCGGCTGCGCAGCCACGAGTTGCACACCCGCACCGGCGACGACGGCGGCAACACGTCGATCCAGGCACAACTCGAGATCGACGGTGCCGCCCATTCGATCTACGGCGAGGGCGACGGACCGGTCGAGGCGTTCGTCGCCGCACTGGTCGCCGAGTTCGGAGAGCGGGTCGACGGACACTTCGACGTGCTCGACTACGCGGAACATGCCATCGGCAAGGGGTCGAACGCACAAGCGGCCGCCTACGTCGAGACCGTCAGTGACGGCGGGCAGATCCGTTGGGGCATCGGCGTGGACCCGAACATCACCACCGCCTCGTTGCGCGCCGTGCTCTGCGCATTCGAGCGTCATCAACGCTGACGCGAACTACAGTCGCGCCGATGGCGCCGATTGGTATCGCACTTCGTAGGACCCTGCTCCTCCTGGTACTGGCCGCCGGCATCGGTGCGGTGCTGTCGTGGCGGCGCAGCCAGACCACCACGGCCACCCCGGCCGGACCGCCGCAGTGGCCCGACTGGCCCGCACGACCAGCGTCGCCCGGCTCGCCGGAGCGGACGAGCACTGGCGCCGCGGACCCGGGGCGGGCCGAAATCGGCGCCACCGATCCGGAACGATCGGTGGATGGCGACGGCTGGGTGCCGGCGCGCGACGACGGCTCGGCTCCCGAGAGCCACCCGGTCAAGGTCAAGGTGTCCTCGGGCATCTTCCACGAACCAGGCGGACGGTTCTACGACCGCACCAGACCGGACCGCTGCTACCCGACTGCCGCCGCCGCCGAGGCAGACGGCTACCGTCGGTCGAAGACGTGATCGACGACGATCGCCAACGAGCCCACAGGAGGACGACATGAAGGTGAGCGTCGACTTCGACGTGTGCGCATCCACGGGCGCCTGCATGCAGGTGTGTCCCGAGGTGTTCGAGGTCCGTAGCGACGGCTACCTGTACGTCCTGCAGGAGGAGCCCGGGCCCGAACTCGCCGACAAGGTCCGCGAAGCCGCCGACCTGTGTCCGACGGCGGCGATCACCGTCGAGGACTGACAGCGACTTGACGTTTCACCGTCAACTCGGCGTGTCCTGGGACGCGTCGGGATCGATGCTGTGCGTCGGGCTCGATCCCGACCCGGCGCGCATGCCGCTGCCGCTCGACGGCGCCCACAACGCCACCGAGACGTTCTGCCGGGCGATCATCGACGCCACCGCCGACCTGGTCTGCGCGTTCAAACCCCAGATCGCCTACTTCGCCAGCCAGGGCGAGGAGGCGGCGCTCCAACGCATCTGCCGATACGTCCGCGAGACCTACCCGGACGTGACGCTGATCCTCGACGCCAAACGCGGCGACATCGGCTCGACGGCCGAGCACTATGCCCGTGAGGCATTCGGCCGCTACGGCGCTCACGCGGTCACGGTGAATCCCTACCTCGGCACCGACTCGGTCGCCCCGTACTTCGAGCACGGTGGCGGCATCATCGCGCTGTGCCGCACGAGCAATCCCGGCGGCGACGACATCCAGTCGCTCGTCGCCGACGGCAGGCCGGTCTACGCACACGTCGCCCGCCTGGTCGCCGACGACTGGTCGACGCGGGGCGACTGCGGTCTCGTCGTCGGTGCCACGTACCCGGCCGAGCTGGCCGACGTGCGCGCGATCGCACCGCACGTGCCGATCCTGGTGCCGGGCATCGGCGCCCAGGGCGGCGACGCGGCGGCGGTCGTCGAGCACGGCACCGCCGCCGACGGTCGGGGCCTGATCGTCAGTTCGTCCCGAGCGATCCTGTACGCCAGCGCAGGCTCGGACTTCGCCGACGCCGCCCGCGCCGAAGCCGAACGCACCGCCGCCACCCTCCGACTCCCCTGACCCTCCGCCATCAATCCCCTCCCCCATCAATCCCCGAAATTTGTGCGCCGGCGCGTCACAGGCGGGCCGATCCGCGCACATTTCGGAGTGGTCGGGCACCAACACCGCAAATGTGCGCACCACGGTGCGCCTAGCGGGCCGATCTGCGCATTTTTCGGAGTGGAGCGGTGCGCGGCACGCGCAGGCGGTCAGGCGGTGAGGCTGGTGACGTCGAGGATGCCGGGGGCGGCGCGCAGGGCGTCGAGCACCTCGGCGGGCACGGGGGCACTCGGCGCGATCAGCATGACCGCCTTGTCGGAGCCGGCGACCCGGCTCACGTCCATGTCGGAGATGTTGACGCCTGCATCGCCGAGGAGGGTGCCGACGGTGCCGATGACGCCCGGACGGTCGTCGTTCTGGATCACGACCATGTTGTCGACGGGCGGGACGTCGAAGGGCGTGTCGTCGATGCTGACGATGCGCTGTGCGGCTTTCGGCCCGGCCAGCGTGCCGGAGATCGAGTGCCCGCCACCACGCAGCGACAACAGGTTCACGAAGTCGGGCGACGTCGCCGACGAGACGTCGCGGACCTCGACGCCGTGCTGCTTCGCCAACTGCGGGGCGTTGACGTACGTCACCGCTTCGTCGGAGATGGCGCCGAAGAAGCCCTTGAGCACCGCCAACTCGAGGATCCGGGTGTCGTAGCCGGCGATCTCGCCTTCGCAGCAGATCTCCAGCTCCTCCGGCAGTCCACCGACGAGCGACACGAAGAGGCTGCCGAGACGCTCGGCCAACGGCAGGTACGGCCGGATGGTTTCGCTTGCCTCCGCTGCGTTGACGTTGACGGCGAACGGGACGAACTCGCCGGCGAGGGCGAGCTGCACCATCGAGGCGATCGTCTCGCCGGCCTTGTCCTGGGCCTCGCGGGTGCTGGCGCCGAGGTGCGGCGTGACGATGACGGAGTCGATCTCGAACAACGGCGACTCGGTCATCGGCTCGGTGGAGAACACGTCGAGCGCGGCCCCGGCGATGATGCCTTCGCGCAGGCAGTCGGCGAGGTCGCCCTCGTGGACGATGCCGCCACGGGCGACGTTGACCACTCGCAGGCCCGGCTTGGCCTTCAGCAGCAGATCACGGTTGATCAGGCCGAGGGTCTCGGGGGTCTTCGGGAGGTGCACGGTGAGGAAGTCGGACTCGGCGACGACCTGATCGAGCGCCATCAGCTCGACGCCCATCTTCTTGGCACGATCCTCCGAGACGAACGGGTCGTAGGCGATGAGACGCATGCCGAACCCCTTGGCCCGGTCGGCGACGAGCTTGCCGATCCGGCCCAGCCCGACGATCCCGAGTGTCTTGTCGGCGAGTTCGACACCTTCCCAGCGGCTGCGCTCCCAGCGGCCCTGTACCAGCGCAGCATGCGCCTGCGGGACGTTGCGGGCCGATGCCATCAGCAACGCCATCGTGTGCTCGGCGGCGGAGACGATGTTGCTCTGCGGGGCATTGACCACCATGACGCCGCGCGTGGTGGCCGACTCGACGTCGACGTTGTCGAGCCCGATGCCGGCACGGCCGACGACCATCAGGTCGCTGCCGGCCGCGAGCACGGCATCGGTGACGTCGGTCGCCGACCGGATGATCAGGGCGTGAGCGCCGGGCACGACGCCCAGGAGCTCGTCGGCCGACAAGCCGAGCTGCACGTCGACGTCGTGGCCGGCGGCACGGAGACGGTCGAGGCCCCCTTCGGCGATCTCTTCGGTGACCAGGATGCGAGCCATAGACCCCTCTGCCTATCGGGTTCGGCATGCGACTTCCACGAGGTTTGACGAACCGTTCACGGCCAACCGGTACGTTCTGAGCGATGACGCCCACCGAGCGCGCGAACGAGATCGAGCGGTGGTTCGTGCAACGCGGCGTCCCGCACCTGGTCGAGACCGAGACCGACGCCTCGGTCCTCGACACCTGGACCCGCGCCCTGCCACTCCTCGTCGCTGCCTACGTGCTCCTCGGCCTCAACGCGCTGAACCTGCGCGACTGGTCGCTGGCCCAGAACCTCACGACGGCGGTGGCCGTGATCGCCATGCTGCTGGCCGCATGGGCACTGTCGAACCGGTTGCGGGGCGTGGCGACCTTCGCCCGGCCGACCGACATCGACGCGCCCGAACTGTTGCTGTTCGTGTTCGGTCCGGCCGTACCGGTGCTGGCGTTCGGGCAGGTCCGCGACGCCATCGAGAGCGTGGTGCTGGCAACCGTCCTGCTCGTGGCCATCTACGTGTGGTCGTCGTACGGGGTCGGGGCCATCCTGCGCTGGGGGGCACGCCGATCGAGTGGCCAGCTGACCGGACTCGGCCCCTTGGTGGCCAAGGCACTCCCGCTGCTGCTGGTCTTCAACACCTTCCTGTTCATCAACGCCGAGGTGTGGGAGATGGCCGGCACGCTCGACGGTGCGGCGTTCGTGGTGGTCGTGCTGACGTTCTTCTCGCTGGGAGCGGTGTTCGCGATCAGCCGGCTCCCCGGGTTCATCCGCGACGAGAACCGGTTTACGTCGTGGAACGCCATCGGCACCTACCTGGAGGGGACACCGGCGGAATCGGTCGAGCTGCCGACGACGGGCCCGACACTCGATCCGTTGCGGCCCCGCCAACGGTTCAACGTCGGCTTGATCGTGCTGTTCGGCCAGGCGCTGCAGATCGCGCTCGTCGTGGCGGCGCTGACGGGCTTCTTCGTGTTCTTCGGCTTCATGGCGATCACGGCCGACACGATCACCAACTGGACGGGACTCGACGCCGTCCGGGTCCTCGCCGATGCTCGGTTCGGCGACCGCACGCTGGTGCTCACCGAGCCCCTGATCCGCGTGTCGGTGTTCCTCGGCACGTTCTCCGGCATGTACTTCACCGTCGTCTTGACGACCGACGAGACCTACCGCAACGAGTTCGCCAGCGACGTCGGCCCCGAGATCCGCCAGATCCTCGCCGTACGCACCGCATACCACGTCGTCCGCGGGGCCCATGGAGCCACCGTTCCCCACGCCGATCCGGACCCCGTGGCAACGTGACGAGTTCGGCGATCACCGTGCGCACGATCTGGTCGCGCGACGAGTTCGTCGACCACGAGGCCCTGATGCAGGACGTGTGGGGGATGTCCGCCCCGCTCGTCACCCTCGAGCTGTTGACCGCGATCGCCCATTCGGGTGGCTACGTCGCCGCCGCCTTCGACGGTGACCACATGGTGGGTGCGTCGGTCGGCTTCCTGGCCGACCACCACGGCGAACGGGCGCTGCACAGCCACGTCACCGGGGTCGTCGACTCGATGCGCCACGCCGGGATCGGACGCGCGATCAAGCTGCACCAGCGCGCGTGGGCCGCCGAGCGAGGACTCGCCTGGATCACATGGACCTTCGATCCACTGGTGCGTCGCAACGCCTGGTTCAACGTCGCCGTCCTCGGCGCCGATGTCGACGCGTATCTCCCGTCGTTCTACGGAACGATGACCGACGCGATCAATGCCGGCGACGAGTCGGACCGACTCCTGATGGCCTGGGACGTGACCGCCCCGACTCCGGCGCACCCGCGCGACGGCCACGAGGTGGACGACCCGCTCCTGGTGCCGACGCCGCCCGACATCGTCGAGCTGCGCCGGACCGATCCGGCGGCGGTGCGCACCTGGCGTCGGCAGACGCGCGAGGCACTCACCGCTGCACTCGACGCCGGCGGCCGCGTGCTCGGATTCACGCGCGACGGCGCCTACGTGATCGGATCGTCGCCATGAGCTGGAACATCGATCTCGTCGAGTTGCGTCGCATCGCCATGCCGCTCGTGTCGCCCTTCCGAACCAGCTTCGGCAGCCAGACCGAGCGCGACATCCTGCTGGTGCGCGTCGTTCTCGCCGATGCGTCGGGCGCTGTACCAGACCCGATCGAGGGATGGGGTGAGTGCGTCGCCCTGTCCGAACCGAGCTATTCGCCCGAGTACGTCGACGGCGCCCAACACGTGATCGTCCACCACCTGCTGCCGCGGTTGCGAGCCGCCGGGCCGATCGAGGCCGCCGACGTCGCACCGGCGCTCGCCAAACTCCACGGCCATCCGATGGCGAAGGCCGCGCTCGAGATGGCGGTGCTCGACGCCCAGCTGCGAGCGACCGGGCAGTCGTTCGCTGCGTTCCTCGGGGCCGAACGAACCCGCATCCCGAGCGGTGTCAGCGTAGGGATCCACGAGACGACCGACGAGCTGCTGGCGGCGGTGCAGGGCTACGTCGACGACGGGTACGTGCGCATCAAGCTGAAGATCGAACCGGGCTCGGACATCGAACAGGTGGCAGCCGTGCGCGAGCTGATCGGCCCCGACACACCGTTCCAGGTCGACGCCAACACTGCGTACCGGCGCACCGACGGAAGCCACCTGGCTCGCTTGGACGACTTCGGTCTGCTGCTGATCGAGCAGCCGCTGCCCGAGGACGACATCGTCGGCCACGCCCGCCTGGCAGCGGAGATCGAGACACCGATCTGCCTCGACGAATCGCTCGTGTCCGCGGCCGGCACGGCCGACGCGATCGAGCTCGGCGCCTGCGAGATCGCCAACGTGAAGCCGGGCCGTGTCGGCGGCTACCTGGAAGCGGTCCGCATCCACGACCTGTGTCTGTCCAAGGGGATCCCGGTGTGGTGCGGCGGCATGCTCGAGACCGGAATCGGGCGAGCCGCCAACGCCGCGTTGGCTGCACTGCCGGGTTTTACGCTCCCCGGTGACATCAGCGCATCGACCCGCTTCTACGCCCGTGACATCGTGACCGATCCGATCACGATCACCGACGGCCACGTCACGGTGCCCACCAGTGCGGGGCTCGGCTTCGACCTCGACCGCGAGTTCCTCGACTCGGTCACGACGCGCCGACTGCACATCGATGCGCAAGGTACAGTCAGCGAACTATGACGCACCCGTTCCTGTCAGACGAATGGATGGCCGCAGCTCACGAGATCCGTGAGAAGTACGCCGACCAGGTCCCGCCGGTCACCACGGTGATCAAGATCAACCAGGTGATCGTCGACGTGCCGTTCGGCGACGGCGAGGTGAAGAGCTATCTCGACACGTCGTCGGGACATCTCGTGATGGAACTCGGCGAGCTCGACGATGCCGATGCGACGGTCACCACCGACTACCACACCGCGAAGGCGATGTTCGTCGACCAGGACCAGGCGATCGCCATGCAGGCGTTCATGGCCGGCAAGATCAAGGTCCAGGGCGACATGATGAAGATGATGGCGATGCAGACCGCCATCCCGTCCAACGAGTTCACCGACACGATCGCCGAGGAGATCAAGGCGATCACCGCCCCCTGACGCGGCCCCGCTCGCGCGCCGGACGTCCGGTGGGTGGCGGTCCGGTCAGACGGTGGTCGAGCAGACGGTGTCGCCTCGGGCGACGCTCGACTCGCTCACCACGTCGAACGCCGGGTCGCCGTCGGCGCCGACCAGCGCAGCGAGCATCCCCTTGACCATGCCACGGTCGACGGCGCAGATCACCGGGTGTTCGGTGGCGACGTCGCCGAACGGGCAGTGGTCGTTCACGACCCGCAGCCGACCGTCGCGGTGCTCGGCGTGGGCGGCGAATCCTTGTGCGGTCAGTGCGTCGGCGACGGACTGCATCGCAGCACGCAGCGACCGCCGGCCGGTTGCGAGCGCGTCACCGGTGAGACCCTCGGCCATCGCCCGTCCGTACTCCTCGCCGACCTCCTCGGCGATCATCTCCGCCTCGTCGGGCGCCAGTCGGTCGAGCGCCCTGCCGAGCAGCGACAGCAGCAGGTCGTCGCCACGGGCCGGGAACTCGTCGATCGAACCCGTGCCACCGACGGCGACGTAGCGCTTCGACGGCCTGCCGGCCCCGGCGCCTGCCACCTTGCCGCTGACCACTTCCAGGTACCCACCGGCCGCCAGCTTGTCGAGGTGGTGCCGGGCGACGTTGGCGTGGACGCCGATCTCAGCGGCGACCATCGCCGCCGTGACGCCCGTGGCCGTGTTCGCGGCGTCGGGGGCGGCCTCGGCGGCGGCCCGGGCGCCGGACCGCTCCTTCACGTACAGGTAGATCGAACGACGAGTCGGGTCGCCGAAGGCGTCGGTGATCGCCGACACCGTGGCCGTGAACGACGGACTCGTGGGCACGTGGCGAATTCTACCTATCGACGTAGTGCAAATCCGTAGCCCCCTCGCCACAATGAGGGCATGGCCGCCGTGACCGAAGAACAGATCATCGAAGCCCTCCGCCCGGTGGAAGATCCCGAACTGCACCGTTCGATCGTCGAGCTGGGCATGTTGCGCGGGGTGTCGATCCGCGACAACGGCGTCGTCGGGGTGCTGATCGCCCTCACCGTGCCGGGGTGTCCGCTCAAGAGCGAGATCCAGCGTCGGGTGGCCGATGCGGCCACGGAACTCGACGGCGTCGAGTCGATCGACCTCGAATTCACCGTGATGAGCGACGAGGATCGCGAGAACCTGCGCCGCACGCTGCACGGCGACGCCGCGTCGAGCGCCGGATCGAACCAGGCGCACGGTCACGCCGAGGGCCGGGAGATCCCGTTCTCCAAGAACACCTCCAAGACCCGGCCGCTGCTGATCTCGTCGGGCAAGGGCGGCGTCGGCAAGTCGAGCGTCACCACCAACCTGGCCGTCGCACTGGCGTCGCAGGGCTATTCCGTCGGGGTGGTCGACGCCGACATCTACGGTTACTCGATCCCCCGCATGCTCGGCACCGACCGCGACCCCGTCGTGATCGACGAGATGCTGGTGCCACCGGAGATGTGGGGCGTGCGCTGCATCTCGATCGGCTACTTCGTCCCGCAGGGCCAGGCGGTCATCTGGCGCGGCCCGATGCTGCACAAGGCGCTCGAGCAGTTCCTCACCGACGTGTTCTGGGACGAGCCCGACTTCCTCCTCGTCGACATGCCTCCCGGCACCGGCGACATCGCCCTGTCGCTCGCGCAGTACCTGCCGCGCGGTGAGGTGTTCGTCGTCACCACGCCGCAGCCGGCGGCCCAGAAGGTGGCGTCGCTGTCGGCGGCGATGGCGGCCAAGGTCAACCTCCCGGTGCGTGGCGTCATCGAGAACATGTCGTGGTTCACCGGCGACGACGGCAAGCGCTACGAGATCTTCGGCTCCGGCGGCGGCGAGTTGCTCGCCCAGGAACTCGAGGTGCCGCTGCTCGGCAAGCTGCCGCTCGTGCCCGAACTCCGCGAAGGTGGCGACAACGGCCGCCCGATCACGGCGGTCGATCCCGAGTCGGAGGCGGCGCAGATGTTCCAGCAGATCGCCACGAACATCGCCGTCGACATGAAGCCCAAGAAGGTCTTCTCGGAGAAGCTCAAGATTCTCTGAGCAGTGTTACGCCAGGGGTCAGACCCCGGATGTAACACTTGCCGCCGATGGATGTCGTGCCGCGGTACAAGTTCGAGGCGATGGTCGCCGACGCGCTCGACGATCTCCCCGACGAACTCCTGCACGTCCTCGACAACGTGGTGGTGCAGGTCGTCGACCGCCACCCCGACGAGCCGGACCTGCTCGGCCTGTACGAGGGCGTCCCGCACACCGAACGCACCGGCCACGAGGGGCCTGACGTCGTGTCGATCTATCGGGTGCCACTGTGCGAGATGTGCCACGATCTCGACGAACTCGCCCAGGAGGTCTACGTGACGGTCATCCACGAGGTCGCCCACGCCGCCGGGATCGACGACGACCGGCTGCACGAACTCGGCTGGGCCTGATCCCGCGACGGGATGAGGATCTTCTCCTACGAGTGCGATGTCGAATCTGCGTGAATCCCCCGAGATCTTCGCCCCCAACGAAGCGGTAGCGCTCGCGGTCGATGCCGCCGTCGGCGCCGTCGCCGTCGGCGAGCACGGAGGCGAGATCCGGTGGGCGCCGGGGGCGGCGTTCGCCGAGATCGCCCGCCTCGAGGGTGCGGTCGGGCCGCGCTGGGTGTGGTGGACACGGGACAGCGCCGAGCTCCTCGTCGATGCCGGGATTCGGCCGATGCGCTGTTGGGATCTGGACGCCGTCCACCGACTCGTCGACGGCGGTTGGCGAGCCGGACCGGCACGGACCTGGGCGGCCGTCCACGGGCTCGACACCGACGCACTGCCCACGGTGGCACCGGCCGACCTCTTCAGCGCGGCAGACGGCGAGCACACCGACGGCGACGGTCCGGTCCGTCCCGATGGCCACCTCGATCCTGCGTGGGCCCAGGGAACCTCGCGTGACGACCTGGACCAACTCGCGACGTGGGCGACGCTCGCGATCGAGGTGTATCGGCTGCAGCGCGAACGCCTCGACGACCTCGAGCGTCCGGCGGCGCCGGCCACCGCCCGATCGGAGTCTGCGGCCGCCCTGCTGGCCGTCGAACTCGGACATGACGGGCTGCCGATCGACGTCGACGAGGCGGAACGGATCATCGCCTCCTTCATCGGGCCCAGGCCCCGCGACGCCAGCGACGAACGCCGACAGGCTGCCGAGCGCGACGGCCTCGTGCTCGAGCACCTCCCGGGCGACCTCCGCGGCGGCGTCGACCTGCGCAACCCGGCGAACGTGAAGTCGCTGCTGCGGCGCGCCGGCATCGAGGTCGACGACACACGTGCGTGGCGGCTCGAACGGCTTCGGGACGAGCATCCGATCGTCGACGCACTGCTCGTCTGGCGCAAAGCCGAACGGGTGGCGACCACGTTCGGCTACCGCTGGCTCGACGAGCACGTCGACGGCCACGGGCGCCTTCGGGGATCGTGGTCGTCGTCGGACGGCGCGGCCGGACGGATGACCGCCACGGCCGGTCTGCACAACCTGCCCGCCGACCTCCGGCCGGCGGTCGTGGCCGAGCCCGGCCAGGTCTTCGTTCGTGCCGACCTCGGACAGATCGAGCCCCGGATCCTGGCAGCGGTGTCCGGTGACGACGCCTTGGCCGATGCGACGCACGAGTCCGACATGTACGCCCCGGTCGCGCAGCGCCTCGGGGTCAGCCGCGACGTCGCCAAGGTCGCCGTTCTCGGGGCGATGTACGGCCAGACGACCGGGCACGGCGCCGCCGCCCTCCGCGGACTCGACGCCGCCTACCCCATCGCCATGGACTACCTCGCCCGTGCCGCCCGATCCGCCGAGGCGGGCAACGACCTGCGCACTCGCGGCGGCCGACGGGTGCGGATGTCGACCGGCGGCGATCCGGACACCGATGACCGGGATCAACGATCCCGGGCGGCGGCGCGCGGTCGCTACGGACGCAACGCCATGGTGCAGGGCGCCGCAGCCGAGTTCTTCAAGACGTGGGCGGTCATCGTGCGCGCCCGGATTCCCGCGGACGCTCGAGTCGTCCTATGCCTCCACGACGAACTGCTGGTGCAGACGCCGTCGACCACCGCGCACGATGTCGCGTCGATGGTCGACGATGCCCTGCAGGAGACGGCGGTGCGCTGGCGGCAACCCGAGCTGCGCACCGATGTGCACTTCGTCGCCGACACCAGCGTGATCGCCCGCTGGTCCGACGCGAAGTGAGCGGGCCAGGAGCGAGGAGCTGCGTACCGAGCGTGGTCGGTCACTGTCGACGGGTTGCCACTACCGTGTGGCGGGTGAGCGATGCCTCTCCCCCGCCGAACGATGAATCGGCCTCGATTCCGCCTCCCCCGCCTCCACCACCCCCGCCACCCAGCGGCTTGACGCCTCCTCCCGGATACGTCGCCTACGAGGGCCATCCCACCCCGACGGAGGGTGTTCGCCGAATCGGTGGTCTGGCGACGCCGATCGTCGTGTCCACGGTGATCGTGGCCATCGGCACCCTCGTCGGCGCGGTCCTGTCGGCGGGCATCGCCACGGACGCCGCCGACTTCCTCGCCGGCAGCATCAGCCAGAACGAGTTCGAGGATGCGCTCGTCCCACTCAACACCGTGCAGTTGCTGGTCAGCGCCGCCACGCTCGCCACCGGCGTGCTCACGATCATGTGGATGTACCGGATCGCCCAGAACGTCCGGGCCTTCGGTCGAGCGACCACGTGGAGTCCGTTGTTCGCCATCTTCGGCTGGTTCCTGCCCCCGCTCGTGCTCTACGTGATTCCGTTCCTGGTGCTGCGCGAGCTCTGGAAGGCCTCCGATCCGACTGCGGTCGACGAGACCGACACGTGGAAGCGGTCTCCCGACAATCCGGTGCTGTGGGTCTGGTTCGTGCTGTTCGGCGTCCTGCCGGCGATCCTCCTCGCCGTCCAGATCGGCTCGTTCGCCACCGGCGGGCTCCCGACGGGCGACATCGAGTCGGTCGCCGAGAGCCTCGACGAATTCGGTGCGCTGGAGTGGATCACCGCCCTGTTGAACGTGGCGGCTGCGGTGGCGTGGGTCCGGTTCGTCCGCGAGCTGACACGACGTCACAAGCGGTTGACGAACGAGAACTGAACGAGCAACCTGTTCCTCGCTCATGAGCACCGCCGACGTCATCTACCTGGTCCGACACGCCAAAGCGGGTGAGCGGCGGGTGTGGGAGGGCGACGACGAGGCTCGTCCGCTGAGCAAGCACGGCTGGAAGCAGTCCGAGGCGATCGCCGAACGCCTCACGAAGAAGGGGGCGACGTCGCTGTACTCGAGCCCCTACGTGCGGTGCATGCAGACGCTGGAGCCGCTGGGGCGGCGCCTCGGCGTCGAGATCGCGCCCGAGCGTCGGCTCTACGAGGGCGAACCGTTCGAACCGGTGCTCGACCTGCTCGGTGAGGTCGCCAGCGGTGCGGTGCTGTGCAGCCATGGTGACATCGTGCCCGCCGTGATCCAGGCACTGTCCCGGCGTGGGATGGAGGTCGAGACCCGTCCCGACTGGCGCAAGGCGAGCATCTGGGTGCTGAAGCGCAAGGGCGATCGCATCACCAAGGGCAAGGTCTGGCCCCCGCCGTCGTGACGCCGCGCCGCCCGCCCCGGCCACAACGACCAACGCGATGAGCCAACCGCCCAAATCCGGGCTTTTCGCTCATCGCCCGGCATGACGTGCCCCGAGCGGTGAGCAAACCGCCCTGATACGGGCTTTTCGCTCATCGCTGGTCAGTTGGCGGAGCGGATCTCGTCGGCGAAGCTGGCGACGAGCGACGCGACCTCGCCTGGCGGGTTGCTCGCCTCGCAGCGTTCGATGTGCGGCAGTGCGGTGGCGGCATCGCCACGGAACTGGTACTCGACGATCGCCAGGAAGCAGTGCGGATCGGCGTAGTCCGGTTCGATCTCCGTCGCCTGCGACAGCGCCAGCACGGCGGCGTCGTAGCGCGCCTCAGCATCGGCCTGATCGGGGTTCTGGCGCGTCAACAGCGCAAGCGTCCATCCGAAGTACGCGACCGCCTCGGCGTTCTCGCGACCGCGAGCGCGCTCCATGTCGATCACCTCGGCGAACAACGCATTGGCCGTCGAGAAATCACCCGTCGACATCGCATCGCGAGCGTTCGTGAGCACGATGCGCGACTCGTCGCCCGGTGTGAGCCCCGTGATCTCCTGGCCCGACGAGCGTTCACCCCAGGCGCCCGCCAGGACGAACCCGACACCGATCGATCCGACCACCACCGCCGCTGCGACGGCCACGACCCGGCTCCACCGGCGCGGCTTCGGCGCGGGAAGTTCGCCGCGACCCTGCTCGATCTGGCGCAGCACGTTGGCGGCTCGCACCGTGTAGCCGTCCTTCAGCGTCCGGTAGTCGAGATCGTCGACGTCGCCCGCGTCGTGTTCGCGTTCGAGATCGGTGAGCGAGCGCAGCAGGAAGCGGCGTTCCTCCTCGAGGGCGGCGAGTCGGTCGAGCTTGGTTCCGCTCGCCGTCATCGCCCGCCGTCCTCGCGTTCGGAGGCGAGCGCCGCCTCGACGAGCGCCCGGTCGGCATCGGTCGGATCGGACACCTCACCGGCCTCCCGCTTCCAGCGTCGGAACACGACGATCAATGCCGCCAGTCCGCATGCGAACGCCACCGCCGGCAACACCCAGACGAGGACGTCGAAGCCGCTCGACTTCGGGACCAGCAGCACCTCGGCGCCGTAGCGGGTCTCGATGAACGCCGTGATCTCGGCGTCGCTGAGATCGTTGTCGGCGACGAGATCGGCGATCTGGTTGCGCAAGGCGATCGAGGCGTTGTTCTGCGATTCGAACACGCTCTCGCCATCGCAGATCGGGCAGGCGACGCGCTTGGAGATCTCATCGATGCGGTCACCTTGACTCTGGGGACCCGAGTCCCGCGTGGCACCGACCGCCAGGAAGCCGGCGACGACGAAGATCAGCAGCATCCAGCCCGGCCAGCGCTTGACGCGTCGGTTCAGTTCACTCGGCATCAGCGGTACTGCTCCCGGTACTGACGCAGGATGGAATTGAGCTGGTCGGCGGTGACCTCGGAGATCAGCCGCAGCTGCACCACGCCGCTCGGGTCGACGATCCAGGTCTCCGGCACCTGGGCGACACCGAACGCCACCGGGAACTCGTCGGCCTCGGAGTAGATCGCCGGCCAGTCACCGCCGTTCTCGGCGAAGAACGCCTCGATCTCGTCCTGCTCACCGCGGGTGATCACCGAGTAGAGCTCGGCGCCGTCGGTGCCGAGCGTGGACTGGTCCTCGGAGAAGGCGACCAGCTCGGGATGTTCACGGATGCACGGCACGCACGTGGGGTCGAAGAAGTTGAGAACGACCCAGCTGCCCTTGCGCCTCGACAAGTCGAACGACGTCCCGTCGGACAGCGTGCCGGTGGCTTCGGGGGCGGGCCGGCCGATCAACGGCGAGTCGGCGCTGGTGCCACCGTCGTCGGGGGACGCCCCTGCGAGCACGACGAAGAGTCCGACCATCAACACGGCGATCGCCCCGACGACGAGTGGTGCGACCAGTCGACGGCGGCCGGTCGAGGCCGAATCGTCGCCGTCGCCACTGTCCGGCGTGTCGGCGGCGGCGAGATCGTCGAGGACGTCGCTCACACCGGCACCCCCTTCTGGGTGTCGTCCTGCTCGACAGCGTCGTGCGCGACTCGGTCACGATCCTGGTGCTCCACGCGGCGTTCGCGTCGGGCCTCGTCGTCCGGCGGGCCGTCGACGGCGATCGGCGCGGACACGGGATCGACGGCGAGGCGCCGACGGGTGCCAGGGAATGCAGCCAGCAGCGTGCCGAGCGCCATGATCGCGCCACCGATCCAGAGCCACAGGATCATCGGCTTGATGAACACGCGGATGGTGGCCTCGGTGTCGCCGGGAGCGACACCCTGGCCGAGGGTGAGATAGATGTCCTCGTTCCACGACGTGCGCACCGACGGCGTCCCGATGTCGGCGCCCATGTTCAGGTACCGGGTCGTGGCCGGACGGTAGGCCTGCTCACCGTCGAGGACGACGTTGGCGGCGATCCGGCGCTCGCTGCCGCGGTCGTTGGTGCGCTCGTCGACCGACAGCAGTTCGAAGGTGTGGCCGCCCCACTCGACGACCTCACCCTGACGCAGATCGAGCGTGGCGGAGTGGGTGAAGCTGTTCGATGCGGCCAGCGCCACGGCGATGACGATCACACCGATGTGCACGACCATGCCGCCGTTCGCTCGCCCGACGAAACCGCGCCAGCCCTGGCGCCGGGTGGCCAGCGCCAGCTGCCGGACCGCAGAGCCCATCGCGAAGCCGGCAAGTCCGAACGCCACCAGCGGCGCCCATCCGGTGGCGCCGACGAGCACGGCGATGGCCAATCCCAGTGCGCCGGCCCAGGCGGGCCAGAACAGCCGGGTGCGCAGGAGTTCGGCCGACGCCTTGCGCCACGGCAGCACCGGCGCCACGCCCATCAGGAACAGCAGCATCAAGCCGATCGGCTGTGAGAGCCGGTCGAAGTACGGCGCTCCGACGAGCGTCTGACGGTCCTGGAGCGCCTCGACGAGCAGCGGGAACAGCGTGCCCAACAGCACGACGAACGCCCACACGGTGAACAGCACGTTGTTGGCGAGGAACGAGCCCTCGCGCGACATCGGCGAGTCGATCGAGCCGGGCGAGCGGAGACGGTCGCCACGCCAGGCGATGAGCCCGAGCGACACCACCACGACGAGGCCGAAGAAGCCGAGCAGCCAGTTGCCGACGGGGCCGTCGCCGAACGCGTGCACCGAGCTGAGGATGCCCGACCGCGTGAGGAACGTGCCGAGGATGGTGAGCGCGAACGTGGCGACGAGCAGACTCAGGTTCCAGACGCGCAACATCCCGCGTCGCTCCTGGACCAGGACCGAGTGGATGTAGGCGGTGCCCGTGAGCCAGGGCAGCAGCGACGCGTTCTCGACCGGGTCCCACGCCCACACGCCGGACCAGCCGAGCACCTCGTAGCTCCACCACGCACCGAGCAGGATCCCGATCGTGAGGAACGCCCACGAGAACAGCGCCCAGCGGCGCGTCTCCATCAGCCAACCCTCGCCCAGTCGGCCGGTGACCAGCGCCGCGATGGCGAACGCGAACGGCACGGTGAAACCGACGTAGCCGAGATACAGGATCGGCGGATGGAACAGCACCAAGATGTGGTTCTGCAGCAGCGGGTTGGGTCCGGGACCGCTGGTGATGCCGGGGGCACCGGCGGCGAATGGATCGGCCGGACCGAAGCTCAACATGGCGAAGAACGCCGACACCACGAACATCACGATCAGCGCCCACCCGACGAGCACGTCGTCGGTGCGGTTCCGGAACCGCCAGGCGACCGCAGCGGTGAAGCCGGCCAGGGTCAGCGCCCACAGCAGGATCGACCCTTCGAGCGCCGACCACATCGCGGCGATGTTGTAGAGCAGCGGCGTGTCGGCCGAGCCCACCTGCTGCACGTACGCGAGCGAGAAGTCGCGGGTGATCAGCGCCCGCTGCATCATCACCACGGCGAGCGCGATGCCGGCGAAGGCCAGCCAGGCGTACACCGGACCCTGCTTCAGCAGCTTGTGGTCGCGTTGGCGGATGCCGTACAGCACGGCGAGCGCGCCGAAGACCGAAGCGGCCAGCATCAGCAAGAGACCGGCTCGACCGAGCGCCGAGTTGATGCTCGCTGCGAACAGCATCATGCCGCGGAGGCGTCGGAGCAGCCGGCTGCCTCAGCATCCGCGACCCGCTCGTCGTTGACCGCGACGTACTCGTCGGAGTGCTTGACCTCGACGCGGTCGCCCAGCAGCGTGCCGTCCTCGATCACACCGTGCACCACCACGGGGATGCACTCCTTGAAGATGCCGCCCGGCTCACCGTCGTAGCTGACCGGCATCGTCTCGCCGTTGAACGAGATCGTGAAGACGGTGGTGTTGGCGACGCGCTCGACGGAACCCTCGTCGACGGTGCCCTGCAGGCGGATCCGTCGATCCTCGTCGCAACCGCTGCGCCGTCCGACCTCGTCGACGTTGCAGTAGTAGTCGACGGCCTGGGTGAGGAACTGGGTGACGATCACCCCGCCGGCGACGACCACGAGGCCGAGCACCAGCAGCGCCATCCAGTTTCGCTTCTTGCGGACCGGCGAAGCGGCTTCGACCGGGGACCGGGGGGACAGGTCCATGTCGCTCGTGTCGTTCATCTCGAGTTCATTCTGCTCGCTCAGAGCCAGTACTTGTCCGCGTCGGGCACCTGTTTTCCGAGTCGTTTCCCGGAGCGCAGCACCCTCCACGACATGAACGACACGGTCACGAACGTGAGCACGTATCCACCGATGATGAAACCGGCGTCCTCCATCAGACCATTCCTTCCTGGGTTCGTGCGGCCTCGGCGCGTCGAGCGGCGAGGGCGTCGTCGAGACCACGCTCGTCGAGCAGGTCCTCCATCGCCATCACGCGGGTGCGATGCATCACCAGCCACACGTAGAGCAGCGAGAACGCGACGACGCCGACGAAGAGGCTGAACAGCATCAACCCGTCCATGCTGACGTCGCCGTCGGTGCCGAGCACGGTCGCTTCCTGGTGCAGGCTGCGCCACAGGCGCACACTCCAGTGCACGAGTGGGATCTCGAGCACGGCGAGCATCCCGATGACCGCACTGCGGCGTGCCCGTTGCTGGTGGGTTCCGCCGAGCCGCCGGACCGCGAGGTAGCCGATGTAGGTGACGAACAACAGCGCCGTGGTGGTGAGCCGCGCGTCCCACTGCCAGAAGACACCCCACGTGAGACGGCCCCACATGGCACCGATGACCAGCGTGACCGCCACGAAGGCGGTGCCGATCTCGGCGCTGGCTCCGGCGAGGCGATCCCAGCCGAGCGCCTTGCGTCGGCCGAAGAAGTACATCGCCGATGCGACGGCGGTGACCGCGAAGGCCAGATAGGCGATCCAGATCGTGGGCACGTGCACGTACAGCAGGCGGACGCTCTCGCGCTGGTCGCGATCCTCGGGGGAGAAGCCGAGGCCGAAGGCGACGAGCCACACCATCGCCACGACGGTGAGGATGCCGATGATCCTCGTTCCGCGCGTTCCGGTCCCGCGACCGGTGTCGGACCGATCGTCGGACGGATCGGTCTGGGTGAGCGTGGGATCCGTCGTCGTCATGTCCGATTCCTACGGTGGCTGGAGGGGTGGCTGGGGGATGCAATTCGCTTCATTCGTCGATCAGCGGACCGAACGCCAACGCACCACCGACACCGAAGGCCACGGCGAAGACAGCCAGCAGGCCCACCCAGGGCCAGCCGTCCGACACCACCGCACCTGCCGTGCCGAGCGCTGCTTCGACCGCTCGTGTTGCTCCGATCAGGACGGGCGCCACCGCGGGGAACGTGAGCAGCGGGAGCAACGTCTCGCGACCCGTGAACCCTGCGGCAAGGCCTCCGTACAGGGTACCCACCGCGGCGAGCCCGCACGTCGCGGAGATCAGAGTTGTCACCAGCAGTAGCACACCGCCGGCCGGGATCGTCTGGCCGTAGAGCACGACGGCGGCGAACAGCAGCACCGCTTCGAGCACCAGTAACTGGACACCGAGCGCCACGGCCTTGCCGAGATAGATCGCCGTCGGATCCACGCCGGCCACCCGGAGCGCGTCGAGGGCGCCATCGGCGGTCTCCACGGCGAAGGCCCGCTGGACGAGCACCAGCATCGAGAACATCGTCGCCAGCCACACGAGGCCGGGGGCGACACGCTGGAGCACCGAATCGGCGTCGAGGGCGAACGCGAAGATCACCATCGTCACGCCGGCGAACGGCAGCACCTGATTGACGAACACCCGGCTGTGCCACTCGATGCGCAGGTCTTTCACCGCGACCAGGCGCGCGATGCGCAGCATGCTCACCCCTCGCCCCGGTTCCGCGGGCTCGGGTCCCCTGGAGCCACCTCGTGGACCCGTCCGGCGACCACGTCGACGGCGCGGGTGGCGAGCGAACCCGCCCGTTCGAGTTCGTGGCTGGCGACCAGGATCGTGGCCCCGGCGGCCGCCGCCTGGCGCAGCGTGTGGTCGAGTTCGTCCCGAGCGGAGGCGTCGAGGCCGGCGTGCGGCTCGTCGAGGAGCCACAGCTGCGCGCGACGCGCGATCAGACAGGCGAGCGCCGTGCGCCGCTTCTGCCCGGCGGACAGCTTGCTCACCGCGACGTCGGCCAGCCGTCCGGCGACGTCGAGTCGCTGCATCGCCGTGAGCGTCTCGGCCGCCGACGCGCCGACCGTCGAGCCCCAGAACCGGACGTTCTCGGCCACGGTGAGGTCGAGGTAGAGCCCGTTCTGGTGCCCCAGGAGCCCGACGGTGCGACGGACCGACTCGCGGTGGGTGCTCAGATCGAGTCCGAGCACCGTGCCGCTGCCGCGCACCAACGGCACCAGCCCCGCGCAGAGCCGCAGCAGGGTGGTCTTGCCGGCGCCGTTCGGCCCGCGCAGCAGGACGATCTCGCCGTGCTCGACGCGCAGCGTCGCACCCGCGAGGGCCGGGAACTGTCCGAGCACGGCGACCGCGTCATCGAGCTCCACGACCGACATGGGCGACACGCTAGGTCGTGAAGTGTTGGTCAACTCGTGCCGCCGCGATCCCGTCGAGGCACCGCACAGATAGGTTCGCGCCCGTGCCGGACGACGAACCACCAGCGCCGCGCCCCACGCGGGTACGCAAGTTCGATCGACCCGCTCCACCACACGACTGGCGGTGGTGGGTCGGCGGCATCGGCAAGACGCTGATCGCCACGGGGCTGCTGATGTTCGCATTCGTCGCCTATCAGCTGTGGGGCACCGGAATCGAGACCGCTCGCGCCCAGAACTCGTTGGAGAGCGAATTCGAGGAGCTCCTCGCCGGCACGCCACCCAGCACCGCAGCGCCTGTCGACACGACGCCGGCCGTCACGACGCGAAGCGAGACGACACCGACCGATTCCGCTCCGGCCGAGTCGGTGCCGGCCGACACGGCGCCGTCCACGTCCACGGCGCCGTCCACGTCCACGGCGACGGTCGCCGGTCTGCCTCCGGTGGCCGAGGGCGACCCGATCGCCCGTCTCGAGCTGCCGACGATCGGTGTCGACAAGATCGTGGTGGCCGGCGTGGACAAGAGCGACCTGAAGAAGGGACCGGGGCACTACCCGGACACGCCACTGCCGGGCCAGCTCGGCAATTCGGCGATCGCCGGTCACCGCACCACGTTCGGCCAGCCGTTCTACGACGTCGACAAGCTCGACAACGGCGACGAGATCGTCGTCACTACGCTCACCGGGCGCTACGTCTACCGGGTGACCGGGCAGCAGATCGTCTCACCGAACGACTACCAGGTGATCGCGACGACCGATCCCACCCGGGCGACGCTGACGCTCACGTCCTGCCATCCGAAGTACACCGCCCGCGAACGGATCATCGTGTTCGCCGAACTCGACGAGGCGGCGACGACCGGTGCCGTCGGCGAGCCGACGATCAACTACGGCCGACCGCTCGACGACCTGGCCACCGACGATCCCGATCCGACGAACACCGTCGTCGACCCTGCAACCACCGACGCCACCGACACTGCCGACAGCGGTGCGGCGGTGACCGTCCCGACGGATGACCCCACGCTCACGGCAGGCGGCGACGAGGGGGACGCCGGCGGCCTCGCCGAGCAGCAGATCAACGACGGGATCGCCGACGCCTTCTCCGACGGATGGTTCAGCGACCCGGGCGCCAACAGCCAGGTGGCGCTGTGGGGGCTGCTGCTCGCGGCGATCGCGCTCGGCTCGTACCTGTTGAGCAGGAAGGTGAAGCGGGACTGGGTCGGGCTGCTCGTCGGCATCGGCCCCTTCGTCGTGACGCTCTACTTCTTCTTCCAGAACGTCAACCGGCTCCTGCCGCCGAACCTCTGACCAGGTCGCGGCCGGCTCGACCGCCGTCAGCGGACCGTGCCGAAGTAGACCTGCCAGACGAGGGCGGTCTTCGCGACGAACGACAGCACGATGTAGCCGCGTTCACCGAACACGTAGCTGCGCCACTTCCCGACCTGCTTGTACTGCAGGAACTGGTTGACCGCGAAGCAGTTGAAGAGCGCGAAGACGCTGAACATGATCGCCCACACCCAGGGCGGGACGGCTTCGTCGGCGTTGCCCAGCGCTCCCTGGAAGTAGATGACGATGACGACCCACGGCACGGCGCCGGCGATGCACCCGAACACGAAGGGGTACCAGTCGACGTTCTCACCCGGCCGGTTCTGGCGCTCCATCACCCAGCCGAACAGGATCATCGCCATGTTGGCGCCGGCGATACCGATCAGCGCACCGATGTCGTACTCGCCGAGCAGCATCGTGATCAACACGATCATCAACGTGGCGCTGAAGGAGTACTCGATCCAGCGGTACGGGTTCTGCTGATGTGCGATGGCACGGTTGTACGAGCCGTTGGCGACCGTGGCGACGAGCAGGTGGAAGAACGCCGACAACAGGGAGAAGGCGGCGACGCCGTACCCGAACGTCGGTGTGAACAGGATCTCGGTCGGCGGGGTTCCCTGCAGCGTCGCCGGATCCTGCGTGGCGTACGACGCCGTGATCGGGAGGCTGAAGTCGGTCATGATCACGAGGAAGACGACCGCCGACACGAGGTGGAAGAGTCCGGCGGCCAGGTTCCAGGTCCGCAGACTTCGCGCGGTCTCGTCGTCGAGGACCGGGCGGGGCGCGCTCGACGGCAGCGCCGTCGTCGCAGTGCTCGTCGGCACGTCCGTCGCCGCCGGATGTTCGATCACGAAGCTCATGGTCGCGAGCCTTGACATCGGATTCGCAGGACAAACCCGGAGCTGCTGACGGAGCAGCCGCCGGCTCGGTCGCCGGTCGCCCGATCGGCGGTGATCGCGACGAGCGCTCACGCTCCCGTCACCGATCGCATCCGGCCGCGCTCGATGGACGGCGACGCCGACTCGAGTTCAAGCCGTCCGGCAAGACGACGAAGACGGTCACCCGGTGGGCCTCCGCATGCAGCACCCGACCGAACCTCAACGGGCTCGCGCAGCAACGTTCGTTCACGCCGACGCCAGCGTCGGAGGCTCAGTCGAACCCGATCGGCTCGTCCTGGATGCCGAAACTCAGGCCGGGCGGATCGAACGATGTGTCCCCGTCCCTCGTGGGGACGTAATGCCAGTAGCTGAGGAACGCGTAGCGCTGTTGATCGGGCTCGATGGAGAACTCCTCCGACAACTCGACGTTCTCATCGTCGATGACGGTGGTGGCGCTGATCGTGTGTGTTCCGTCGTCGAGCCGGATGCGGTGTTCGATGTGGTTGTGCTGGTCGCCGACGTGGAACTTGCGGTCGATGATGACGGCTCCATCGAGCATCACCGTGATGCCCACGTTCTTGTCGACGTAGCTCTGGTTGGAAACCCACAGCGTGAGGTCACTGGTTCCGTCCGGGGCCGTTGTGATCTCGACGGTCGCGCTGTTGTCATTGCGCCACGACGAGCTGCACGCCGTGGCTGCGGCGATGAGGGCTACGGCTGTGACACCGCGAACGAACGACGGTGGCACGAACCGTCCCCACCACCGGACGACTCCGTCGAGAGGGCGCTCGACGGGACGGCCGGGCACGAAGGTCCCGTTGCGTTGGCGAACGCTCACGCTTGCGATCCGAGCGGCTGCATCAGCTCGATCCGGTTACCGAACGGGTCATCGACGTACACCCGGTCGAAGTCCGGCAACGGCTGGTCGGTGTAGACGTTTGCGCCGCTGTCACGCAGAACCTCGACGAGCTCGGTCAGACCTGACACCACCAGCGCTGGGTGTGCTTTACGGGCAGGTCGAAAATCGGCTTCCACGCCGAGGTGGAGTTGCACCTCGGCGCCGACGAACCAGCATCCGCCTCGCAGCTCGAGATGTGGCGGCTTCGGAACTCGACACAGTCCGAGCAGGCCTTCGTAGAAAGCGGTCGCAGCATCCTCGCCGCCGGCTGGCATCGCCAACTGAACATGGTCGATTCGGAGCACCTGCACGCAGGTCACTGTGCCACGTTCCTCGACCTCGCAGGCAAGGTCCGTCCCGACTGCCCCAGTCGCACGCCGCAAGGCGTGCGCGACTCGGGCTGCTGGGAGTAGATCCACCGATCAGCTCCCACCACCCAAGACGTTCCAACGGTCCGGCCCACAGTGAGAACTCCGGATCTTCTCCACGTCCATCGCTGCTTGCTGCCGAACTCAGTGTCCCGTGAACTCGGGACGGCGCTTCTCGAGGAAGGCAGTCCGCCCCTCCTCAGCGTCCTTGCTTGCCCAGGCCGCGCTGCGTGCTCTCTCGAACGGTTCGTCGACGCCCGGTTCGGCGGCGGCGCGCTCCAGGCCGAGCTTGTGGCCGGCGATGGTGAGCGGGGCGAGACGCGACAACTCGTGCGCCCACGCGACCGCATCGTCGAGCGTCCCGAGCCGATGGATGCCACCCGCTGCGTGGAGTTGGTCGGCGGTGTAGGTCTGTGCGGCCATGAGCATCGCCCGGGCGATCGGCGGCGAGAACTCGGAGGCCAGGCGCCGGATCGTCCAGTGATCGACCACCAGGCCGAGCTTCGCGGCCGGGATCCCGAGCACGCTCGTCGGTGTCGCCACCCGGAGGTCCGTGGCAATCGCCAGCTGTGCGCCGGCGCCCAGTGCCGGGCCGTCGATGGCGGCGATCACCGGAACGGCCAACCGCCCGAATCCGCGCAGGACGGCGGCGAGGTCGGTGGCGAACTGTCCTTCTTCCACGCCGTGGAGGTCGGCGCCGGCGCAGAATGCGGGCGGCTTGCCCGTCAACACGACGGCTCGGATCGCGTCGGGTGCGCGCGCAGCGATGGCGGCCTGCACGTCGAGCAACTCGACCAGGGTGGCGTGATCGACGGCGTTGCGTCGCGACGGACGGTCGAGGGTGACGACCGAGACGAACCCGTCGTGGCTGAGGTCGACCGTCATGACCCGTCGCGTTGCGCTCGTAGCATGAGACGACTGTATGTCGAACCCCCGTGCCACTCCCGAAGAGACCGACCCGATCCGCGTCCGACGAGCCCAGGTTGCCAAGTGGACCCTGCTGGCCAACCGCGTCGGGTACCTCTTCGTGGCGCTGGCGATGGCGTTGTTCTTCATCGCCTTCGCACTGGGGTTCTCGCCCACGATGGCGACACTCGTAATCGTCAGCTTCGTGATCGGCTGCGTCCTGCTCGCGCCGTCGATCATCGTCGGGTACGCGGTCAAGGCCGCAGAGCGCGACGACCGCGAACGTGGGTTCTGAGCCGCCCGTCCCGATTCCCTGCGATTCCGCGACGCCGCACCTCCCGTTACCATTCGGTAACTGATGTCCCCTCGACTCACCGCCACCGCCCGCCGGGAACAGATCCTCGACGTCGCCCTCGAGGTCTTCGCCACCCACGGTTTCCACGGAGCGTCGATGAACGACGTGGCCGATGCCGTCGGTGTCACCAAGCCGGTGCTGTACCAGCACTTCGACTCCAAGCGAGATCTCTACCAGGCGCTGATCGACGAGGTCGGCGCTCGACTGCTCGGCAGCATCGCCAAGGCCGCCGCCGAGGCGACCGACGGCAAGAGCCAGACCGATCTCGGCTTTCGCGCCTACTTCCGGTGGGTCGCCGAGGACCACGACGCCTTCCGGTTCCTCTTCGGTTCGGGCACCCGGCGCGACGACGAGTTCAACGCCGCCGTCACCCGGATCACCGCCGAGGCGGCGAAGGCGGTCGCACCGCTGATCGCAGTCGACATCGACGAACGCCACCGCACGACGATCGCCCACTCACTGGTCGGCATGGCCGAAGGCGCCAGCCGCCTGCTGGTCGAACGCGGCGCAGAGTTCGACCCCGACGAGATCGCCCAGGTCGTGGCCGACCTCGCATGGGCCGGTCTTCGTGCGGTCCAACCAAAAGACTGAACGGTCGCTGGGCCGACCGGCTCGAAATCTTGAGTTGACAGGTGTTCACCGATCGGGCAGGGTGGAGGTCATGACCGACACCGTCCACGCTCAGCACGCTGCCCGCACCAGCGAGAATCCCTATCTCGGCGGTAACTACGCACCGGTCGAACATGAACTCACGGCGTTCGATCTCCCGGTCACCGGTGAGATCCCGTCCGAGCTCGAGGGTCGGTGGTTGCGCAACGGACCCAATGCGGGATCGGACCTCGACCCCGCCGTCCACCACTGGTTCCTCGGCGCCGGCATGGTGCACGGCGTCCGCCTGCGCGGTGGCCGCGCCGAGTGGTACCGGAATCGCTCCGTGGGTGCGGCCGACGGACTCTCACCGAACACCAGCGTCGGCGGCTTCGCCGGCACGACGTGGGCGATGGTCGAGGCCGGCACTCCCCCGGTGGAACTCGGCTACGAACTCGAGTCGCTCGGCGTCAATCGCTTCTTCGGGACGCTCCCCGACGGCTTCACGGCGCACCCCAAGTACGACCCGGCGACGGGCGAGCTCCATGCGCTGGCGTACCACTGGCCGGATCTCGTCGACCACGTGCAGTACGTGGTCGTGGGGCCCGACGGTCGGGTCTCGAAGGTGACCGACGTGCCGGTTCCCGACATGCCGATGATCCACGACATGTCGCTGACGCCCACCTATGCCGTCGTGTACGACCTGCCGGTCACGGTGAACCTCGACGTCATGGTGGACGGATATCCGTGGCCGTTCGCCTGGGCGCCGGACCGTGCCGCCCGGGTGGGTCTCCTGCCGCGCGACGGCGCCGCCGACGACATCATCTGGTGCGACGTGAACCCGTGCTACGTGTTCCATCCACTCAACGCCTACGACGCCGACGACGGCACGGTCGTGGTCGACCTCTGTCGCTACGACCGCATGATGGAGCAGGACCGCCACGGTCCGTTCGGCGACAGCCTGCCGACGTTCGACCGGTGGGTGATCGATCCCGTGACCCGCCGCGTGAGCGAGACCCGTCTCGACGACCGTCCTCAGGAGTTCCCCCGCCACAATCCGACGGTCGGGCTGCAACGGCACCGTTACGGATACACGTCCGAGGTCGGCATCGAGGGACCCAATCTTCACGGTGCCATCATCAAGATCGACGTCGAATCCGGCACCACCGAGGCCCACGAGTTCGGTCCCGGGCGCGGCGGGGCCGAGCCCGTCGTCGTGCCGAAAGGCGGCGGCACGGCCGAGGACGACGCCTGGATCCTGACCGTCGTCTACGACGCGGCCACCGACGCCAGCGAGCTGTGCGTCCTCGACGCCCAGGACATCACCGGCCCAGAGGTCGCTCGTATCGAATTGCCCCAGCGGGTGCCGTTCGGATTCCACGGCAACTGGGTGTCGGACTCATCGGTGCCGCCGGTCCCGAACCGGACCTGACGGCGCCCGCTCGCGGATCAGTCCGCGGGGACGATGATCAGGTGCGCAGCACCGGCCGAATCGGCGCTCGGGTCCTGTACGTCGATCTTGGCGCTGGAGAGCGCATCGGCGACGTCGGGGGCGACACAGAACTCGAGGCCGTGCGCGGCGGCCGTCTCATCACCGTCCATCGGCGCGTCGACGAATCCGAGCGAGATGCCCTGTTCGCCGTCGGTCGCCGGGGCCACCCTCAAGAGCGCATCGTCGGGGATCCCCTGCTGCGACCTGACGTCGTTCAACAGTGTGGCGGCGGGCTGGCTGAGGGTCAACATGGTCATCCTCCTCGGATGTCGGTTGGGTTCATCCAGCCCTACCTCCACTTCCGGTGGGCGCAAACGTCGACCGGCCGATCGCGCCGTGACCAGGGGCGTCGCGGATGCCCGAGTGGTCAGCTCCGGAAGGTGAGACCTCGGTAGCCGTCGGCGAAACCGACCGCCCGCAGCATCTCGAGCAGCCCGGTCGGCGCATCGACGAGTGCGGCGCCGTCGACCTTGCGGACCTCGACCGAACGCAACCGACCATCCTTCGCGAGCGACACCAGCGCCGAGGTCCACGACGGATCGGCCGTGGCGCTGGGGAAGGTGACGAGATGGTGGGCCCGTCGGTCGAACCACACGAGCGGCGTTCCCGCACGCGAGATCACCATCGACGTCGCACTGCGTGCCGGCCGGCCCGCGGTGTCCGGCCACGACAACGCCGCTCCGTACGGCTGCGCAGGATCGGTGGCGGCCAACACGATCGGATCGGGGACGTCGTCGGGCGAGATCAGACGATCGGGCGTGTCACGGACCGCCCGGAGACGGTCGACGGCGCCCGGCACGGCGAACTGCGCGGCGCCGAGGCCGTCGACGAAGTACCCCCGCCGCACCTGGCCGCGCTCCTCCAGGACCTTCAGCACGCCGTACACGGCGCTGAACCCACCGACGAGCCCTTCGGCCATCACCGCTTCGCGTGTCACGACGCCGTGACGTTCGACCAGCTGCAGCGCCTGGGCGTGGGCCGCCTCGGTCGGGTTCGGTGCCGGCAGCACCAGCGGCGCCACCAGGCTCCACCGACCCTGGCCCGCCGGCGGCCCGATGCGCGTGAGACGGCCCGGGCGGGGTCGGCTGCGGGACTTCGAACGGCTCGCAGCAGCCGACTTCACCCCCGCTCCGCCGAGCACGGCGCGCAGCGCAGCGAGCGAATCGTTGGTGACCTCGCCGGCCCACACGAGATCCCACAGGGCGGCCAGCAGCTCCTGGTCGGAGGCGCCCGGAGCGGCGCTGCGGATCTGGCCCCAGAAACTGGCGCCCTGCTCGGCCAGCATCAGGCGGATGGCGTCGGGCAACGGCCCCTCGACGGGTTCGCGCTGCTCCCATCCGGGTGCCAGCAGCGGCAACTGGTCCGCGAAGCACAACCGCACACGTCCGTCGCGAGCGCCGAGGCCGCCGGCTCCGATCCAGACGACCTCACCGGCGGTGCACAGTTCGTCGAGCATCGAGGGCCGGTAGCTGCGCACGCGCACCGGGAGCACGTCGCTCTCGATCGTCGACGCGACGAGCGCAGCCCCCGACAGCACCCCGAGCGTCTCCACCAGGGCTTCGACGCCCCGGCGCTGTGCGGGGATGTCGTGCCATGCGGTGAGGAACCGGGCGAACGCCTCCTGCTCGACCGGTTCGACCTCCTTGCGCAGGGCGGCCAGCGAGCGCCGCCGGAGCTGGCGCAGCACGTCGACGTCGCAGAACTCCCGTGCGACACCACCGGGCCGGAACTCGCCGACCACCACGCGCTCCTCACCCTCCAGCGCAGCGAGGGCTCCCGCTATCCGTTCGTGCGGTGCGCCGAAGCGGGCGGCGACCTCGGCGGTGAGGAACGGGCCGTGTGTCCGGGCGTAGCGCCCCACGAGTTCCTCGAGCGGACGCGCGACCGGGTCGGTGAAGGCCATCGGCAACCCGAGCGGCAACGAGCACCCCAACGCATCGCGGTACCTGGCGGCGTCCTCGGCGGCGGCGTACCGGGTCTCGCCGGCGAGCGTGATCTCGATCGCCCGTTTCTCGGTCAGCAACTGCTGCAACCATGCGTGCACCTGGCCGCCGTCGGACCGTTCGCAGCGAAGCTCCACGTCACCAGCGGACAGGTCGCCGACCCGGCGCAGGACATCGTGGAGCTCGTCGACCGAACGGGCCCGCCGGCCGTCCGCGAGACACTGCAGTTCGAGTTCGACGTCGGCGAGCACCTCGGGGTCGAGGAGGTCGCGCAGCTCCTCGGCGCCGAGGAGGTCGCGCAGCAGGTCCCGGTCGAGCGCCAGCGCCGCCGCCCGCCGCTCGGCCAGCGGGGCGTCGCCCTCGTACATGTACGCGGCGATCCAGTTGAACAGCAGGCTCGAGGCCATCGGGCTCGCCTTGCCGGTGTCGACGGTGACCACCCTCACCGCTCGCGACCTCAGCTGGCCGAGCACCTCGCGCAGCGCCGGCACGTCGAACACGTCCTGCAGGCACTCGCGCGACGTCTCCAACAGGATCGGGAACGTCGGATACTTGGCGGCGACGGCGAGCAGGTCGGCGGCGCGCTGGCGTTGCTGCCACAGCGGGGTGCGCCGATCGGGCCGGCGCCGCGGCAACAGCAAGGCTCGTCCTGCGCACTCGCGGAAGCGGGCGGAGAACAGCGACGTCTGCGGCAGGGTCTCGACGACGAGCTCGTCGATGTCCTCCGGGTCGATCAGCAGCGCGTCGAGCGGCAGCTCGACCGCCGACTCCGGCAGACGGACGACGATCCCGTCGTCACCCCACATCGACTCCACCGGGATGTCGTACCGGTCCATCAACCGCCGCTCGATCGCCATTGCCCACGGAGCGTGCACGGGCGTGCCGAACGGGCTCAAGATGCAGACCCGCCAGTCGCCGATCTCGTCCTGGAACCGCTCGACCACCACCGTACGGTCGTCGGGCACGGCACCGGTCGCTTCGACCTGCTCGGCGAGGTACTGCTGCACGTTGCTCGCCGCGAACGCGTCGAGTGCGTAGTGGCTCATCAGGCGTTCGGTCGCCGCAGGAGTGTCGAGCTCGCGGACCTCACGGACGAAGGCGCCGAGCGCGCGGCCCAGCTCGAGGGGGCGACCCGGCCGGTCGCCGTGCCAGAACGGCATCTTGCCGGGCTGCCCCGGCGCGGGTGACACGGTGACGCGTTCGAACGTGATGTCCTCGATCCGCCACGTCGATGCGCCCAGCACGAAGGTCTCGCCGGGCCGGCTCTCGTACACCATCTCTTCGTCGAGCTCACCGACCCGCGTGCCGTCGGGGAGGAACACGCCGAACAGTCCGCGATCGGGGATCGTGCCGCCGGACGTGACCGCCAGACGCTTGGAGCCGTCGCGGGCGCGCAATCGGTCGTTGATGCGATCCCAGACGATGCGCGGGCGCAGCTCGGAGAACTCCTCGCTCGGATAGCGCCCCGAGAGCAGGTCGAGGACGTTGACGAACAGGTCGTCGGAGATCTCGGCGAAGCTCGCGCACCGACGCACCATCGCCGCCACGTCGGCGACCGGACACTCCTCGACGATGGCCACGTGGGCGACGATCTGCTGCGCGAGCACGTCGAGCGGATTGCGCAGGTAGCGGGTGGACTCGATCTCGCCGTCGACCATGCGCCGGGTGACGACGGCTGCTTCGAGCAGGTCGCCGCGGTGCTTCGGGAAGATCGAACCCCGCGATGGCTCGCCCACCGAGTGGCCTGCCCGGCCGATGCGCTGCAGGCCGCGGCTGACTGCGCCGGGCGACTCGACCTGGATGACGAGATCGACGGCGCCCATGTCGATGCCGAGCTCCAACGACGACGTCGCGACGATCGCTCGGAGTTCGCCCCGCTTGAGCCGGTCCTCGATCACGACGCGCTGCTCGCGGGCGAGCGAGCCGTGGTGGGCCATCACGAGAGCGGGTTCGACGTCCGCTGCGCTACCTCCTCGCGCCGCGTGCGGCTCGTCGCTGGCGCTTCCCTCGCCGCCTGTGGCTCGATCACTCTCGATCGCTTGCCAGACCTGCTCCTGGTACAGCTCGTTGAGTTTGGCAGCCAGGCGTTCCGCAGCGCGACGGGCGTTGCAGAAGATGATCGTGGTGCGGTTGGCCAGGATCCGTTTCAGGATCTCCGGGTAGATGCTCGGCCAGATCGAGGTGCGCCGCTCGGTGAGCGCAGCGGTCGCCGGGCCCGGCGTGAGTTCGACGTGCACCTGGCCGATCGTCGACATGTCCTCGATCGGGATGACCACCTCGACCTCGAGCGGCTTGCGGATCCCGGCATCGACGATCCGCACCGGCCGCCTGCGACCCGGCTCGGCCCAGCCGCCTAGGAACTCGGCCACCTCCTCGAGCGGTCGCTGGGTGGCCGACAGACCGATGCGCTGCGGTGGCCGGTCGGTGACCTCCTCCAGCCGCTCGAGCGACAGCATCAGGTGGGCCCCGCGCTTGGTGGTCGCCATCGCGTGGATCTCGTCGATGATCACCGTCTCGACGCCGGCCAACGTCTCGCGCGCCGACGAGGTGAGCATCAGGTAGAGCGACTCGGGCGTCGTGATCAACAGGTCCGGCGGGCGCCGGATCAGCTTCTGGCGGTCGTTGGCCGCCGTGTCGCCTGTCCGCATGCCGACCTCGGGCGCCACGAAGTGCTCGCCGAGACGTTCGGCGGCCAGTCCGATTCCGGCGAGGGGGGCGCGCAGGTTCTTCTCGATGTCGAACGCCAGCGCCCGCAGCGGCGAGATGTAGAGCACTCGGGTGCGCTGCGAGCGTTCCTCGGGCCGGGCGGTGGTGGTGAGCCGGTCGATCGACGCGAGGAAGGCGGTGAGCGTCTTGCCCGACCCGGTCGGCGCGCAGATCAGCGTGTGTTCGCCACCGGCGATGTGCGGCCAGCCCTGGACCTGCGGTGCGGTGGGTTCGGGGAACGATGCCGCGAACCATTCCCGAACGGCGGGCGAGAACGCCTCCAGAACGCGGTGGTCAGCGATCGTTCCACGCTACCCACCGCTCGCGGTTCCCGAGCCCGGGTCTCCCGTAATCTCGCGGTCTGCGGACCGTCCGATCCGAGCCTGTCCTTTCGGACCCGACCCGGAAGGACAGGAGGGTCGAATCCGACTCAGCCGTCGGTGCTCTCCGTCATGTCGTCCATTTCGCCCATGTCATCCGTGCTGCCCATGTCCATGCCGTCGAGGGTGCGGACCGGGGCGGTGACGGTCAGCTCGGTGCCGTCGTCGAAGATGAGCGTGATGTCGACCGATCCGACGAATTCCGCCGGATCGATGCCGAGCATCATGATGTGTGGTCCACCCGGCTCCAGGGTGAAGCTCTCGCCGGCGGGGACCGCGAAGCCGTCCTCGCGCTCCTGCATCTGCATCGTGCCGGCGTCGTCCATCAGGGTTTCGTGGATCTCGACCGTGGCGTCGAACGGCACGGATCCGCCGATCAAGGTGATCTCGGTGTCGCCGTCGTTCGCGATCGTGCCGTAGGCCGCCGATGTGGTCTGGCCCTGCGCCGGCTGGCGGACCCAGACGTCGGTGGCGGTGATGTCGCCGGCGGTCGCCTCGCCTCCCGCCATCTCGTCCATGTCGCCGCTCGCATCGTCACCCATGTCGGTGTCGGTCGTGTCGCTCGACATGTCGTCGGCCATCGTGGCTTCGGTCGTGTCGGCGCCGGCGTCGGTCGAGCTGTCGTCGTCACTGCCGCACGCGCTGAGCGAGAGGATCAGCGCAGAGGCAGCGAGGGGGGCGAGGAGGAGTTTGGTTCGGTGATGGTTCACGACCCGACAGGTCGCTCTCCGCCCGCCGCTGGTTCCCAGCGCGCGGAAAATCCCTCCGCATCTGGGTCTCGCGACAGCCGGAGATCGGGTCGCGGGGCCCGGGCGATGTCGGGGTTCAGCGGTGTTCGGAGACGCTGCCGTGGTCGACGGAGAACGTCCTCGTGAGACGCACCCGGTCGAGCAGGTCGCGATCGTGCGTCACCAGGATCACGGTGCCGGCGAAGGTGTCCAGCGCCTGCTCGAGCTGCTCGATCGCCGGCAGGTCGAGATGGTTGGTCGGTTCGTCGAGCACGAGCAGGTTGGCACCGTTGGCCATCAGCAACGCCAACGACGCTCGCGTACGCTCACCGGGCGACAGCGTGCCGGAGCTGCGGTGGACGTGACCTGCACCGAGGCCGAACTTGGCGAGCAGCGTGCGGGCGTCGCCGAGGAGCATCCCGGTCGATGCGGTGAAGGCGTCGAGCAACGACTCCTCGCCGAGCAACTCCGACCGTGCCTGCTCGATCTCACCGACGACGACGCCGGCACCCAACGACGCCGTCCCGGCGTCGGGACGCAACCGGCCGAGCAACAGCGAGATCAACGTCGTCTTGCCACCGCCGTTGGGACCGACCAGTGCGATGCGGTCGCCGACGCGCAGGTCGAGGTCGACGGGACCCATGCGGAACGAACCACGCGTGACGACGGCCCCACGAGCGGTCGCGACGACATCGCCGCTGCGAGCGGCGATGGGAATGGTCAACCGCAGCTCCCACGGCTCCCGCGGCTCGTCCACCGCTTCCAGGCGCTCGGCCGCCTTCTGGGTGCGCGCCGCCTTTCCGGCGAGCTGCTCTGTCTGGTTCGTCTTGAAGTGGCGGATGTGCTTGTCGGTCTCGCCGGACTTCTTGACCTTCGACTGGCCCTGCGTCGCCCACTCGCGCTCGCGCTGTGCACGCTGCTGCAGCGCAGTGCGTTTGGCGTCGTACTCCTCGAAACGTTCCCTGGCGTGTTGACGGGCCAACGCCCGCTCGGCCAGGAACGACTCCCATCCGCCGGCGAACCACGTCGCGCGGTGCGAGTGGTGGTCGATCTCGACGACGTCGGTGATCGTGCGGCGCAGGAACGACCGGTCGTGGCTCACCAGCAGCACGGGTGCGTCGAGGCCGAGGATCCACCGTTCGAGACGGTCAAGGCCGTCGAGGTCGAGGTCGTTGGTCGGCTCGTCCAGCAGGAACACGTCGAAACGCGACAGCAGCAGCGAGGCGAGCGACGCCCGTGCCGCCTCCCCACCGGACAGCGAGTTCGTCGGTTGGTCGAGGAGCCGTTCGTCGAGACCCAGGTCGTGCCACACCTCTCCCACCCGAGCGTCGAAGTCGGCAGCACCGAGCGCCAACCACCGATCGAGCGCATCGGAGTACCGGTCGTCGGCGCCGGACTCGGCGGACGCGAGTGCACCGGTCGCTGCGTCGAGTTCCGCCTGCGCCGCCGCCACCCCGCTGCGTCGAGCCAGGAACCCGCGGACGGTCTCGGTCGCTGAACGTTCGGGCTCTTGCGGGAGCAGGCCGACGTTGGCCGTACGAGGAGCCACCTCGACGGTGCCCCGATCGACTTCGATCCGTCGGGCGAGGGCTCCGAGCAGCGTCGACTTCCCGACGCCGTTGGGCCCCACGAGGCCGACACGGTGGCAGGGGGCGAGTGTGAGATCCACGGCGTCGAGCACCACGAGGGGGCCTCGGACGACGGTGAGGGAGCGAGCGATGAGCGATGCGGGCACGGGGAGACTCCAGATCCACCGCTCGAGGTGCGGGGACGGTCGGCCGCACGACGGCGTGCGGGGCGAACGGACGTGGACGGCTCAGCGCTGGATCATCGCCGCCCACCGTAGCCGCACGCCGTCGCTCCCTCGCCCGACATTTCCTCGATCACCGGCGCCGTCACCGCCAACAGCCCCCTCCCCACCCGAAACTTGTGCGGATCCTGCCGCTCAGCGGGCAGATCTGCGCAATTTTCGGGTTGGGTCGGGGTCTCGCTGGGCGGAGTTGTCGGCGGCGGGTCGGCGCGACACACTCGGTGGGCCGATGCCGACCGTGATCCTGCGACCCTGGCAGCGTGCTGCGTACGAAGCGTTCCGGGCGAGCGACGACCCCGACTACCTCGCCGTGGCCACACCGGGGGCCGGCAAGACCACCTTCGCCCTCACGTGCGCGCGGGCCAGCCTCGCCGAGCAACCGCGCACGCTGGTGGTGGTGGCCCCGACCAGCCACCTCAAGGTGCAGTGGTCGCTCGCCGCCCATCGCCTCGGACTCCAGCTCGATCCCGACTGGAGCCCCGGCGACGGTCTCGCCCGTGACGTGCACGGCCTCGTCACCACCTATCAGCAGATCGCCACCGGGAACACCGCCGCGAAGCTGGCGGGGTTGTCGGCCGACGGATTCGTGATCCTCGACGAGATCCACCACGCCGGCCACGAGAAGGCCTGGGGAGACAGCATCCGCACCGCCTTCGGGCATGCGGCGCGACGCCTGTCACTGTCGGGCACGCCGTTCCGCAGCGACGCCGTCCAGATCCCGTTCGTGCGCTACGACGCCACCGGCGAGGGCGACATGGCGCATGCCGACTACACCTACGGCTACGCGGATGCCCTGCGCGACGGGGGCGTCGTGCGGCCGGTGTACTTCCCGCGCGTCGACGGCGAGATGGAGTGGACCACGGCGTCGGGTGACGTGATCAACGCCAGCTTCCAGGACGAGTTGACCAAGGACCAGATGTCGATGCGGCTGCGCACCGCCCTGAGCCTGGAGGGCGAGTGGATGCCGAGCGTGCTCGCCCGCGCGAACGACCAACTGCGGTCGATCCGACAGGATCACCGAGACGCCGGCGGGCTCGTCATCGCCATCGACCAGGACCACGCGCAGGGCATCGCCCGGCTGCTGCGCGACCGATTCGGCACCCCCGCCGACGTGGTGGTCAGCGACGACCCGACCGCATCGAAGAAGATCGCCGAGTTCTCCGGGAACGACCGACCGTGGCTGGTCGCCGTCCGGATGGTGTCCGAGGGCGTCGACATCCCTCGGCTGCGCGTCGGCGTCTTCGCAACCACCACGTCGACCGAGTTGTTCTTCCGTCAGGCCGTCGGCCGATTCGTCCGCTGGCAGGCCGACCGGACCAGCCAGAAGGCCTACGTGTACATCCCCGACGATCCCCGGCTGCGATCGCACGCATTCGAGATCGCAGAAGCGCGCCGCCACGTGTTACGGCCACCGGGCACCGACGACGGCGACGACTTCCAGCTCGACGGCGGCCTCGACGACCAGGTACACCCCGACGACGCAGCCGAACAGCTCACGCTCTTCGCCGTCGTGTCGGCCACCGCGACGGACATCACGGTGCACACCGTGACCGAGCAGGGCATCCGCTACGAGCCGCTCTTCTCGCCCGACGACCTGCAACCCGCGCGCTTCGACGACGAACTCGAGATCGCCGAGCCGCAATTCGTCGCCGATCCACTCCTGAGCATCGACCTGCCCGAGGTGCCGACCGCGGCGGGACTCGTACCGTCGGGGTCGCTCAGCGTCGCCGAACGCAAGGACGACCTCCGCACCCGCAACGCCCATGTGGCCAAGCGACTCGTCGACATCACCGGATGGGGCCACGCCAAGGTGCAGGGCGAGATGAACCGTCTCGCGGGCGTGACACGTGTCGCCACCGCCACGACCGAACAGCTCGAACGCCGCCTGCGCTACGCCGAGAGCTGGCTGCGCCGCCTCCAGCGTTGAACGCCCCCGGGGCTGGGCACCACTGGGCACAGCCGGACGGCGCAGCGGTAGGATGACGTGATGCCTGCGAGCGGTGAACACCATCCCGCGTTCGAGGAGTACTGCGAATGCATCTTCGAGCTCCACGAGGACGACGTCGACGTCATCCAGGCGCGGATCGCCGAGCGGCTCCAGGTGTCGCGGCCGGCCGTCAGCGAGATGATGAAGCGCCTCGAGGCCGAAGGGCTGATCACCTCCGACGACGGGATCCGCCTCACCGACGCCGGCCGACGGCTCGGCGAACGGGTCGTACGGCGCCACCGACTGGCCGAGGTGTTCCTCACCGACGTCCTCAAGCTCAGCTGGGCCGAGGCGCACCACGAGGCCGGCAAGTGGGAACACATCATGAGCGACTCGGTGGAACAGGCCCTCAACGAACTGCTGGGATCGCCCACGACCTGTCCGCACGGCAATCCGATCCCGGGTTCCGCCTACGAGGCACCCGATTCGGGACCGCTGTCGGCGATCGGCGTGGGCTCGCCGTTCACCGTGCGCCGCATCACCGAGGAACTCGAGTTCGAACCCGGTCTGCTCGAATTCCTCGAGGAATCGGCGATCCAACCCGGCAACCGCGGAACGGTCACCGCAGCATCACCCGACGGCACCTTGACCGTCGAGATCGACGGTCGTCACATCGGCGTCGGATCGTTCGCGAGCGAACGTATCTTGGTCACACCGTGACCCTCGACATCCTGTCCACCCCGTGAAACCCCGCACCCCCGCTGTCCGACTCGCCGCTCTCGTCCTGATCGGCGCACTGTCCGCCTCGTGCGCGGACACCGTCGTCGAACTCGAATCCGACAGCGGTGAGATCAACGTCGACGGATCGTTCGAGACGGTCCCGACCACGACGCTGCCGGTCGTCGGATCCACCGCCGAGCTGCTCGCCGAGATGTCGACCCAGATGAGTCAGCTGAGCTCACAGATCGGCGACGCCGGCGACGAGAAGGCCACCCTGCTGCGGATCGACGCACTGTGGGACGTCGCCCGGTCCGAGGTCGAGTCGACCCAACCCGAACTGGTGGTCGGCATCGACACCACCATCGACATGGCCAGGACCGCCGTGGTGCGCATACGTCCCGCCGACGGCGACAAGGCGTCCCAGCTCCTCACCGATCTCGTCGACCGGTACACCGGCGACGGCTGACGAACGGGCGCCGCGCCCTCCCGGTCAGGCGTCGGGGTGATGGCGAGCCACGTTGTCGGGGTAGCTGCGGCAGTAGTAGTTCCAGAGCTGCTGCCCGTAGACGCCCGCTCCCTGCCGGCTCTCCATGCCGTCGACGCCCGACTCGATCTCCGCCCGTCGCGCCATGAAGCCCGCGCCGGCGTGGCGAGGGCTGGCAGCGACCGCCTCGGTGAACGCACGCGCCAGCGGCAGCGGGTCGAGCCGGGTGGTGAGATCCGGGCCGTGGAACCAGGCCGACGACTGGCGCGGCTCGTCGGCGATCACCCGATGGGTGGTGGCGACGAAGTAGTTGCCGGTCATCTCCTGGAGCATCTCGCCGATGTTGACGACGAATGCGTCGCGGCGCGGCGGCACGTCGATCCATCCGTCGTCGGCATTGCGCACCTGGAGTCCACCGGCGTCGTGCTGGAGGAGCAGAGTGAGGAATCCGGCGTCGTGGTGCGGGTTCACGCCGGCGCCGTCGGGTGGCGTCGGCGGATAGCTGATCAGCTTCACGAACGACAGCGGCCGGTCGCCGAACACGGCGCGTAGGTGACCCGGTTCGAGTCCGAGCCCGACCGAGAACACCTGCAGCAGCGTGTCGGCCAAGGCCGCCATCCGCTCGAAGTAGTCGGCCATGTGGGCCCGGAACCCCGGCAGGACGTCCTCGGCGAACCACTGGTTCGGCCCGTCGAGCCGAAGGTACGGCGGGTGGAGGTCGAGACCGCGGACCGGATGCTCGGTCGACAGATCCAGTTGTTCACGCAGGTCGGGGCGCCCGCCGGTCAGTTCCGATCCGACAGACTCCCATCCACGGAACTGCGGTGACAGCGACTTGTCGATCGTGGACTTGAGCGCCTCGTCCAGCGCGAAGAACCGCCGCTGGTGCTCGATGTGCTGCCCGATGAACTCGGCGTCGACGCCGTGGCCCACCAGTTGGAAGAACCCGATCTGGTGGCAGATGTCACGGACGCCATCCGCGAAGGCTGACGGATCGGTCGACCAGTCGGCCAGGTCGACCTCGGGAATCGCGGTGAACGTCGCACCCATGACGCCAGCGTAGAAGCGCCAGGGCGGCGCCACGGCATCCCGGACGGTCAGCGCAGCGGCGCCGGCAGTTCGTCGGCGTGGACGACGCTGAGTCGCTGCGTCGGGCGGGTCAGCGCGACGTACAGCGACCGCATGCCGTGGTCGTGGTCGGCCACGATGCGAGACGGCTCCACCACGACGACCGCATCGAGTTCGAGCCCTTTCACCACGCTGACGGGCACCAGCGTGACCCCCTCGTCGAGTCCGGTGCGAGTGGCGGTGCCGTGGTTCACGCCGGCTGCGGTCAGGTGCTCGGACAGCTCATCGATCATCGAGTCGGGGGCGATCACACCGAGGCTGGCGTTCGGCAACCCGGCCGTGATCGAGCGAACCTCGTCGGCGACGGCGGCGCCGAGCGCACCGTCGGCGTGCACGAACACTGGCATCGCGTCACCGACACGAACCGACTGCGGTGCCCGCAGCGTGGGCGTGGCCACGGCCATGACCTTGTTTGCGAGGTCCATGATCTGGCCCGGGATCCGGTATCCGACCGACAGCCCGATCACCCGCGACGGCTTGCGGTCGGGCAGGTGGTCGAGCACCTCCTGCCAATCGGTCGGTGCCAGCGGTCCGGTCGCCTGGGCGAGGTCGCCGACGATGGTCATCGCGCCGTTCAGCGAGCGCCGCGTTGCCATCTTGAGCTGCATCGGCGTCAGGTCCTGGACCTCGTCGATGACGATGTGTCCGTAGGTGCGGATCTCGTCGGCGTCGTCGATCTTGCCGTTGCGGCCCGGCTTGGGTCCCAACACGTCGCGCGCATCGTCGAGCAGTGCGACGTCGGCCGGCGTCCACCGCACGTGGTCGACGGACTCCGACCGGGGGCGGTACAGCGCCAACGCCTCGGCCTCGTCGAGCACGCCGCGGGTGGCCAGCTTGAGCAGCGCCTTGGAACCGAACAGGTCGTGCAGGAGCTGGGCGGGCGTGAGCAGCGGCCACATCCGGTCGAGCGCCTCGCGCATCTCCGCCGTGCCGCGCAGCACATCTTTGACCTCGCGGGGGCCGATCTCGGGATCGCGGTACGTCGCCGCCAGCGCCGACCAGACCTCGTTCTCGACGAACTTGCGACCGCTGTTGTGTCGACGAAACCGGCGCCGGGCGTTCTTGACGATCCGCGCCGATTCCTCGACGCGCAGCCGGACGTAGCCCGTGCGGAACGGGATGACCACGTCGTCGCGCAAGGGCCGCTCGCGGTCGGTGACCGCCTGGTCGATGACGTCGGACATGCGCGCGTCGCCCTTGATCCGTGCCGCGAGGGAGCTGTCGGCTCCCGCTGGGTCGCCGGGGCGCAGGAACTGGACACCGGGCGCGAGATCGGAGAGGACGACCTGTTCGACGCCGGCCTCGCCCAATGACGGCAGGACCCGCTCGATGTAGCGCAGGAACACCCGGTTGGGTCCGATCACCAGCACGCCTTGATCCTCGAGCGGGAACCGGTGGGTGTAGAGCAGGTACGCCGCCCGATGGAGTGCGACGACCGTCTTGCCGGTGCCGGGGCCGCCCTGGACGACCAGCACGCCGTGCTGGGGGGAGCGGATGATCTCGTCCTGCTCGCCCTGGATCGTGGCGACGATGTCACCCAGCGTGCCGGTACGCCCACGCTCGAGGGCGGCGAGCAACGTGGAGTAGCCGCGTAGCCCGGCGCCTTCGCGTCCGTCGAGGCCCTCGTCGTGGCCGACGCCGAGGTGGCCCTCGCCGAACAGTTCGTCCTCGATCCCCAGCAGCGTGCGGCCCTCGACCGCGAAGTGCCGTCGCCGCAGCAGCCCCATCGGACTGCGGCCGGTCGCACGGTAGAAGGGTTCCGCGACCGGCGCACGCCAGTCGACGACCACCGGTTCGCGGTCCTCGTCGGCGACGGCGAGCCGACCGATGTGGAAGCTCTCGACGGTGTCGGGCGACTCGGCGGAGCGGTCGATGCGACCGAACACGAGCGAGGCGTCGCCGAGATCGAGGTCGGCGAGGCGCTTCAGCAGCGCCTCGTCGAAGGCATTGCGCTCGAAGCGGGCCTGGAACGTGCCACCGAGGTCGGCCTCGGTCATGTTCCGCATGCGCCAAGCGGCCTCGCGGCTCGAGTCGAGACACTCGTACGCGTGATCGATGTAGGCCTGTTCGTCAGCGAGATCGGGGTGCTGCTGGGTCATAACGGGTCACGAAATGCTATCGGCCGAGCCCGCACTCCGGACCCGGCGATAGCGTCGAACTCCGATGGAAACCCTCGCCGCCCACGACGACGCTCCTCGAGATCCGGACGCCGCTCCACGGGTGAAGGAGGCGTTCATCGACGCCGCCGAGGGACGACACGGGCACCACACACCGGTGTGGTTCATGCGCCAGGCCGGTCGGTCGCTGCCCGAGTACCGGGCGGTGCGGGGCGAGGGTTCGATCCTCGATGCGATCAAGCAGCCGGCACGGGCCGCCGAAATCACACTGCAACCGGTTCGCCGGTACGGGGTCGACGCCGCCGTCCTCTACAGCGACATCGTCGTGGCACCGCATGCGGTGGGCTTCGGCATCGACGTGGCGCCGGGCACCGGGCCGGTCGCCGAGCACCCGCTGCGGTCGAGCAACGACCTCCAGCGTCTGCGCCCGCTGGAACTCGACGACGTCTCCTACGTGACCGACACCGTCGACCTCCTCGTCGCCGAACTCGACGTCCCGCTGCTCGCCTTCGCCGGTGCGCCGTTCACCGTGGCCAGCTACCTGATCGAGGGCCGCCCGAGCAAGGACTACCGGCACACCAAGGCGCTCATGCACACCGACGAGGTCCTGTGGCACGAGGTGATGGAGCGCCTCGCCGAGTCGGCGATCACCTTCATCGACGCCCAGCTCTCCCACGGCGCAGCCGCCTTCCAGCTCTTCGACTCGTGGGCCGGTTCGCTGAGCCGACGCGACTACGACCGGTACGTGCTGCCGCACTCGCGCCACGTGGTGCGCGAGCTCCGCCGCCGCCACCCCGATGCGCCGGCGATCCACTTCGGCATCGGCTGCGACCACCTCCTGGCTTCGATGCTCGAGGCAGGACCGACCGTGCTCGGACTCGACTGGCGGACCCCGATCGGCGATGCCCGCCGACGCCTCGGCGACGACCTGGTCGTCCAGGGCAACCTCGACCCCGCACTGGTGCTGGCCGGACTCGAGCCGGCGCTCGACGGCACCCGCCAGGTGTTGCGCGACAACGAGCTGCCCGACGACACCCGACACCCCGGCCACATCTTCAACCTCGGCCACGGTGTCCACCCCGACACCGACCCCGGCGTGCTGCAGGCGATCGTCGATCTCGTCCACGAGAGCACCGGCGCCGGCGGCGAGGGCTCCGTCTGATGACCTCCGCCCGCGTCGCTGTCGTGCTCATGGCCTACGGCACGCCGCGTACCCCGGCGGAGATCGAGCCCTACTACACCGACATCCGCCGGGGCCGACCGCCGACGCCCGAGGCGCTCGCCGACCTCACCGCCCGCTATGCGGCGATCGGCGGTGTGTCGCCGCTCGCCGAGCTGACCGAAGCCCAGGGTGCGGCCCTGCAGTCCGCACTCGACGCGGCCGAGCCCAGCCGGTTCGAGGTGTCGCTGGGGCTGAAGCACGCCGACCCCAAGGTCGAGGAGACCGCCCGACGCGTCGCTGCGGGCGGCGTCGGCGCGGTCGTCGGACTGGTGCTGGCGCCGCACTACTCCTCGTACTCGATCGGCCAGTACCTCGACCGAGTCCGCCAGGGTGTGGCCGAATCCGGCATCGACATCCCGGTGGCCGGCGTCGAGAGCTGGGCGACCGAACCCGCCTTCGTCGAGTTCCTGGCCACCGATCTCGAACGGCGCCTCGACGCCATGCGAGCGTCGACCGGTGGTCGGGTGCGGGTGCTGTTCACCGCACACTCGCTCCCCCAGCGGATCATCGACGACGGCGATCCGTATCCCGATCAGTTGCGGGCCACCGCCGAGGCCGTCGCCGCTCGGGTCGGCCTCACCGAGGGCGACGACTGGCAGATCGCCTGGCAGTCCGCTGGACGCACACCGGAGCCGTGGATCGGCCCCGACATCCTCGAGGTGATCGACTCGCTGGGTGACGACGACGTCGACGGCGTGATCGTGTCGGCGTGCGGATTCGTCGCCGATCACCTCGAGGTGCTGTACGACCTCGACGTCGAGGCGGCCGACCGGGCGGCCTCGCACGGGCTCGCGTTCGACCGCACCGCGTGCGTCAACGACGATGCCGCGATCATGGCGGCGCTCGCCGAGCGGGTGCGCGAACTCGCGCCGTGAGCCCGGACCCGCGACCGAGCATCGCCGTCGTCGGCGCCGGCATCAGTGGGCTCGCAACCGCCCTGTCGCTGGCTGACACCGGCGACGTCGACGTCGCCGTGCTGGAGGCCTCCGACCGGGTCGGCGGAAAGATCCATGCGACGCCGTTCGCCGGCGTCGCCGACGTCGACGAGGGCCCCGACGCCTTCCTCGCACGCGTGCCCGAGGGCGTCTCGTTGGCCCGTCGGGTCGGACTCGGCGACGATCTCGTCTCGCCCGAACCGGTCGGCGCGGCCGTGTGGCACGACGGCTTGCACCCGATCCCCGACGGGTTGATGCTCGGCCTGCCCGGCAGGGTCGTTCCGCTCGCGACCACCGGACTGCTGTCGTGGCGCGGCAAGGCGCGCGCGGCACTCGAGCCGTTCCTGCCGCGCACGTCCACCGAGTCCGATTCGATCGGCGAGTTCGTACGCGCCCGCTTCGGCGACGAGGTGCACGAACGCCTGGTCGACTCACTGGTCGGCAGCATCTACGCGGCCGACACCGACCGCTTCAGCCTCGCCGAGGTACCCCAGCTCGCCGCCCTGGCGAACGGCAACCGCAGCGTGCTGTTCGCCGCCAGACGTCAGCGCCGCTCCCAGGCGGGCACCGCCACCGCCGCGTCGAGCCCCGTCTTCGCCACACCGCGAGGCGGCATCGGCGCACTGGTCCGAGCGACCGCTGACGCCATCGCAGCCGCCGGCGGTCGGATCCGCACGGGCGCCGACGTGACGGCGATCACCCCGACCGGCGACGGCCGCTGGACCCTCTCGATGCCCGACGGCGTCGGAGCAGACGAACGCGACGACACGTCGTTCGACGCCGTGGTGTTCGCGACGCCCGCCCGGGCCACCGCCACCATGCTGGCCGACCACGCTTCGGCCGCGGCGACGCTCCTCGGGCGCGCCGAGACGGCCGACGTCGTCATGGTGACGCTCCACGTGCAGGCGCAGCAGTGGCCCGACCACCTCATCGGGATGAGTGGTTACCTCGTCCCGAAACCCGATCAGCGATGGGTCACGGCGGTGTCGTTCGCGTCGCAGAAGTGGGCGCACTGGCGGCCCCCGGCCGGCGGGGAGATCCTGCGCGTGTCGATCGGCCGCGACGGCATGGCCGTCATGCATCTCGACGACGACGAGGTCCTCCGGGTCGTGATCGACGACCTCGAACACCACCTCGGTGTCCGATTCGCCCCCGACGAGGTCCGCATCACGCGTTGGCCGGCTGCGTTCGCCCAGTACCGCCCCCACCATGCCGCCTGGGTCGAGGCCGTCGAGGCGGCGCTGCCGTCGGGGGTGTTCGTCACCGGAGCCGGCTTCCGGGGTATCGGCATCCCGGCCTGCGTCCGCAACGCTGCCGCGGTCGCTGCCCGGGCAGGCAGCTCGGTGCGCGGTCTGGCAGAATCTCGATGATGGGGTTCGCCAGCGAGACCGGGCGCAGTGGTCGTCGTCGCCTCCTCGCGTCGGCGATCGCGGCACTGCTCGCCTTCGCCGCGATCGGCACCGTCGTCGCCGTCGATCTGGGTAGCGCACCCGACACCGTTGCGTCGTTCAACGCCGAGTCGGCGACCACCACGACGCTTGCATCACCTGCGACGACGACCACCACCACGACCACCACGACGTCGACGACCACCACCACGAGCACCACGACCACGAGCACGTTGGCTCGGCAACTGACGCAGCCGATCGCTCCACCCCAGGACCAGCGCGGCGCCGAGAACAACCCGCAGCTCGGACGCCTGGCGATCCCGAAGATCGGGCTCGACTCCGAGCTGCACGAGGGCATCCGGCTCACCACGCTGGATCGCGGTCCCGGTCACTGGCCCGGCTCGGCGATGCCCGGCCAGATCGGCAACGTGGTCGTCGCCGGCCACCGCACGAGCCACGGCGCCGAGTTCCGCCATCTCGACGCACTCGCACCCGGCGACGAGGTCGTGTTCACCACCGAGGACGGCACGTTCACCTATTTGGTGACCGGCACCCAGATCGTCACGCCCGACTCGTTGTGGATCGTCGACCCGACGGACACGCCGACGGCCACATTGTTCGCCTGTCATCCGCTCGGCTCGACGGCCGAGCGCATCGTCGTCAACCTGGCACTGTCGAATTGACCACCGACACCACTGCGCCGCCTGCGCACGAGGAACACCACGCGCCGCCGACGCTCCGGTCGCGCCTCGCGCGACCCGCGCTCGCTCTCGCGGCAGGCACGTTGGTGGCGTTGTCGATGCCACCGTGGGGGTTCTGGCCGCTCTCGTTCGTGGGGGTGGTGCTGTTCGAGGTCACCCTCGGCGAGGCACCGTCGAAGCGTGAGCGATTCCGACTCGGGCTGCTGTTCGGCGCCGGATGGATGTATCTCGGGATGGGCTGGATGGTGCAGCTGACACTGCCCGGCTACCTCGTCGCCGGACTCGTGTTCTCGCTGTTCCACGCCGGCGCCGCGTTGATCGCCCCGGTCGGCGTCTGGCGCGTGATCGGACGGCCGGCGGCGCACGGCCTCGTCGAAGCGATCCGGTTCTCGTTCCCCTTCGGCGGGATCCCACTCGCAACGATGGGGATGGCGCAGGTCGGCGGACCGTTCGCAGGTGTCGTCCGTGTGGGTGGCGTCATCCTGCTGACCTGGCTCGTGTTCCAGGTCGGGTTCGCGCTGGCCGGCCCGGCACCCGCTGTCCCGTCGTTCGCCCGCCGGTTCCGACCGGGCGCCCGTGGCGCGCCGCACGGCACCGTGGCACTGCTCGCAGTCGTCACGATCGTGCTGCTCAGCGTCGTCGCACCGCGAGGCGAGGACACCGGCGAGCAGCTCGACATCGCCGCCGTGCAGGGTGGTGGTGAACAGGGCACGAGTGCACTCGAGGTACCGCCCAGGCTGGTGACCGAACGCCACCTCGAGGCGACCAGGTCGATCCCCGATGACGCCGATCTCGACCTCGTGCTCTGGCCCGAGAACACGATCGACGTCGCCGTGTTCGACGGATCCGACGTGTACCTCGACATCGTGGCCGAGGCCGACCGGCTGGATGCGCCGTTCGCGGTCGGGGTGACCGAGGACCCGCGGATCAACTCCCAGATCGTGGTGGCCCCCGGCGGCGAGATCCTCGACCAGTACGTGAAGGTGCGCCGGGTGCCGTTCGGCGAGTACGTGCCCCTGCGCGGCATCCTCGAAGCGTTCGGCGCCCCGATCGAACAGGTCGGCCGCGACGCGACCGCCGGGACCGGACCGGCGTACGTCGACCTCCCCGACGGGACCCGGTTGGCCGTGGTGATCTCGTGGGAGGTCTTCTTCGCGGGGCGTGCACGCGAGGGCGTCAAAGCGGGGGGCGAGGCGATCCTCAACCCGACCAACGGAGCGAGCTACACCGGCACGATCGTGCAGACCCAGCAGGTCGCGTCGAGCCGGTTGCGCGCGATCGAGAACGGACGGTGGGTCGTCCAGGCGGCGCCGACCGGGTTCACGGCGATCGTCGACGCCGACGGCAACGTTCGCCAACGCACCGCGGTCAGCGAACAGCGGGTGATCTACGACACGATCGAGCTGCGCGACGGGCGCACCTGGTACACCAACCTCGGCGACGGTCCGTTCATCGGGGCCCTCGTCGTGTTGCTGGGCATGTCGCTGTGGTTCACCCGGCGCCGTGCCGCCCGTATCTGATCAGTCGACGTCGAGCATCAGGGTGACCGGCCCGTCGTTGACGAGCCCGACGCGCATGTCGGTCCGGAACCTTCCGGTCTCGACGGTCGCACCGCTGGATCGCAGGCGCTCGACGACGCGCTCGACCAGCGGTTCGGCCGACTCGGGACGAGCGGCGGCGATCCAACTCGGCCGGCGTCCCTTCGCGGTGTCGCCGTACAGGGTGAACTGGCTCACCACGAGCAGGGCTCCGCCGACGTCGCCGACCGACCGATTCATCACGCCGTCGTCGTCGTCGAAGATGCGCAATCCCAGGAGCTTGTCGGCGAGCTTGTCGGCCACCGCCGGGGTGTCGGAGTGTGTCGCACCGACCAGCACGCACAGGCCCTGACCGATCGATCCCGCCACCTCCCAGTCGGCGTCGGGCGCGGGACGGCTGGTCACCTCGGCGCGGATCACACGTTGCACGAGCGCTCGCATCGGTGCAGTATCGCCGGGTGATCGACGGCGAACCCACCCTGACCCTCTCGTGTGCCGATGCGACGCTCACCGTGCACCCGTCGCTCGGCGCTCGGATCGGTCGGATCGACGTGGCGGGCCAGCCCCTGCTCGCCGACATCCCCGACGACGCCGAGGACCATCCGATGGCCTGGGGCTCGTATGCGATGGCACCGTGGGCCGGACGCATCCGCCAGGGCCGCTTCCGCTTCGAGGGGGTCGAGTACCTGCTGCCCATCAACCATCACGACGGCCCCGGCGCCACTCGGGCACACGCGATCCACGGCCTGGCGTTCGACAGGCCGTGGCAGGTGCGCGAGGTGTCCGAGACGTCGTGCACCTGTTCGTGCGCGCTGGAGTGGGAATTCGGGGGGATCGTCACGCAGACGATCGGGCTGTTCGACGATCGGGTCGCCGTGACGCTGCTGCTCGAGTCGACCGGTGCCGTTCTGCCCGCCGAGGTCGGGTGGCACCCGTGGTTCCGCAAGCCCGACGTCCTCCGGTTCACACCGACGGCGATGTACCGGCGCGACGACGTCGGCTTGCCGACCGGAGAACTGGTGGAGCCGACGGCCGGCCCGTGGGACGACTGCTTCGTCAACACCGATCCGGTCGTTCTCCACTACGGGCGTCGGGTGGCTCCGACGGTCACCGTGACCTCCGACTGCGACCACTGGGTCGTGTTCGACGAACCGTCCGAGGCCACGTGCGTCGAACCGCAGTCCGGGCCACCCGACGCCTTCAACCTCGTCGCTCACGTGGTGAGCCCGGCAAGCCCACTGCAGCGCACGATGACCATCTCCTGGTGACGTGCTCGCGTTACCGGGTGGAAACGGTCCGCCGATAGTCTCGCACGGATGTCGAAAGCCGGTCTCGATCCTGACGCCCCGCTCAAGATCGCGTACCTCACCTACCGCGGCAAGCCCCACGTGGGTGGACAGGGCGTGTACACCCGCCACCTCACCAAGGCCCTCGCCGACCTGGGCCACAGCGTCGAAGTGTTCGGTGGTCAGCCGTACCCGATCCTCGACGAGCGGATCACGCTGACCAAGCTCCCGAGCCTCGACACGTTCAACGACTACTTCCCCGGCCGGTTCCCCGGCTTCTGGGAGCTCAAGACGCGCGAAGACCTGCTCGAGATGGCCGCGTTCATGACCGGCGTGTTCCCCGAACCGCTCGCGTTCAGCGCACGGGCCGCCCGCGAACTCAAGCCTCGGGCCGGCGAGTTCGACCTCGTCCACGACAACCAGTGCCTGGGTTACGGCATCTTGAAGATCGAGGAGAAGATCCCCACGATCGTCACGCTGCACCATCCGATCACCAAGGACCGCCAGCTCGAGATGAGCCATGCCAAGACGCTCCCCCGGCGTCTGTCGGTGGGCCGCTGGTACTCGTTCGTCAAGATGCAGGGCAAGGTCGCCTCGAAGATGCCGCGCATCGTGGTCGTCAGCCAGAACTCGATCGACGACATCCACACCGACATGGGGGTCAGCATCGACCGGATGCGCCTCGTGCCCGTCGGCGTCGACCCGGACCTCTTCAAGCCGCTCGACCACGTCACCCGGCGACCGGGCCGGCTGATCACCACCGCGTCGGCCGACGTTGCCCTCAAGGGGCTCTCGTACCTGCTCGAGGCAATGGCCAAGCTGCGCACCGAACGCGACGTCACGCTGACGATCATCGGCAAGCCCCGGCCCGGGCACTCGATGGATCTGATCGACTCGTACGGCCTCGCCCCGCACATCGAGTTCGTCTCCGGGGTGAGCGACGAGCGCATCGTCGAGCTCTACGCCGAGGCGGAGATGGCCGTCGTACCGAGCCTGTACGAGGGCTTCAGCCTCCCGGCGATCGAGGCGATGTGCACCGGCACCCCGCTCGTCGCCACCGACGGCGGGGCGCTGCCGGAGGTCACCGGCCTCGACGGCGACACCGTGCTGCAGTGCCCCGCAGGCGACAAGGATGCACTCGCCGCGACGATCGCACGCGGCCTCGACGACGCCGAGCTGCGTGCCCGCGTCGGCGCCGCCGGCCGCCAGCGCGTGCTCGAACGGTGGACCTGGACGAAGTGCGCCGAGCAGACCGTCGAGCAGTACCGCGAGGTCCTGGCCATGCCGCAGAACATCGAGAAGCTGCGCGCCAACGGGCGGATCTGAGATGTTGACGATCAAGTTCGACCAGCTCGGCCTCCGGCCTGGCGATCGGGTGCTCGACGTGGGCGCCGGGTTCGGACGCCACGTGTTCGAGTGCGCGCGCCGCGGCGCCGACGTGATCGCCCTCGACTACGCGGAGGACGAGGTCGTGCAGACACGAGCGACGCTCGGCGGCATGGTCGACGCAGGCGAGATCGACATCGAACGGTTCAAGGGGGTGCTGCGCGGCGACGCCACCCGGCTGCCCTTCGCCGACGGTTCCTTCGACGTCGTGATCACCTCCGAGGTCCTCGAGCACATCCAGGACGACGTGGCAGCGATCGCCGAGATGGTGCGCGTGCTGAAGCCCGGCGGCCACTTCGCCGCCACCGTACCGGCGTGGTTCCCCGAGAAGATCAACTGGATGCTCTCCGACGAGTACCACGCCCCCAAGAGCGAGGGGGGTCACGTTCGCATCTACAGCGCCACCGAACTGTCGGCCAAGCTGCGCACCGCCGGCCTCGACCTCCAAGGACACCACCGCGCCCACGCGCTCCATTCGCCGTACTGGTGGCTCAAGTGCGCCGTCGGTCCCCGCAACGACGACAACCCGGCCGTGAAGCGGTACCGCGAATTCCTCGAGTGGGACATCATGGAACAGCCGACCGTCACCCGGGTCGCCGACCGCGTCCTCTCGCCGGTCCTGGGCAAGAGCATCGTGTTCTACGGCGTCAAGCACCACGAGCCACGGCACCGACAGGAGCCCGCGGTTCGGTGAAGCACGTCGCGCATCTCCCCGGCGTCCTGACCGCCGACGAATTGCAGGCGACCGGGGATCACCTCGTGTCACTCCAGCTCGACACCGGGATGATCCCGTGGTTCCCCGGCGGTCACTGCGACCCGTGGAACCACGTCGAATCCGCCATGGCGCTCGACGTCGCCGGATTCCACGCCGAGGCCGAGCAGGCCTACCGGTGGCTCGTCGACACACAACGGCCCGACGGGTCCTGGCACGCCTACTACCACTCCGACGGCTCGGTCGAGGACGCCAAGCTCGACACCAACGTGTGCGCCTACGTGGCCACCGGGGTCAGTCACCACCTGCGCCTCACCTGGGATCGCGAGTTCGCCGAACTGATGTGGCCGACGGTGGAGCGCGCACTCGAGTTCGTGCTCGGCCACCGTCGCGCCGACGGCCTCCCACTGTGGGCGGTCGAGCCCGATGCCCGACCGTGGGACTACGCGTTGCTGACCGGCACCTCGAGCATCCAGCACGCACTGCGCTGCGGCGCCCGGCTGGGCGAACGCGTCGGCGACTGCCGTCCCGACTGGGTCCAAGCCGCCGACGTCATGGCCCACACCGTCCGCACACGCCCCGAGGCGTTCGAGCCCAAGACCCGATGGGCGATGGACTGGTACTACCCGGTGCTCACCGGGGTGCTCACCGGCGAGGAGGCCAAGGCCCGCCTCGCGGAGGGCTGGGACACCTTCGCCATGGAGGGCCTCGGAATCCGCTGCGTGAGTGACGAACCCTGGATCACCGCCTCGGAGACCGCCGAGTGCGCCCTCGCCTACGCGTCGATCGGCGACATGTCGACCGCCACCGATCTGCTCACCTGGACCCGCACCCACCGCCGTGACGACGGCTCGTACTGGACCGGCATCGTGTATCCCGAACCCGTGCTGTTCCCCTTCGACGAGCACACGTCCTACACCGCGGCCGCCGTCGTCCTGGCCGTCGACGCGATCACCCGAGCCACCCCCGCCAGCGACGTCTTCGTACCGTTCTGATCGGGGCGGGGCCCCTTCCGCCCACCACGCACCATCGAGCGATGAGCGAAAAGCCCGTATCAGGGCGGTTGGCTCATCGCCTGCCGCGACACCATCGGAGCGATGAGCGAAAAGCCCGTATCAGGGCGCTTGGCTCATCGCTCGGAGCGGTTTGCGCGGCGTGGTGTGCGCGTGGTCGGCTCGGCGAGGCCGGGCTGTTACGTTGCTCTGCGATGAAGTCGACTTTCGCCCGGACGGTCTTCTCGATCTGGAGTTGGTTCGCACTCGGTGTGATCGTGATCGTGTGGACACCGATGGTGGCCATCGTGCGCCTGGTCACGATGCCCTTCGACAAGGGCGCATACGCCGCCGGGTACCTCTTCCGCAAGCTCACCGTCGTCCACGAACGCCTCACCCCGCTGTGGAAGTTCCGGACATCCGGCACGCTGCCCGACGACATGCGCCGCCCGTACGTCGTCGTGTCCAACCACGAGAGCTTCGTCGACATCCTGCTGATCTCGCACCTGCCGACCGAGATGAAGTGGATGTCGAAGATCGAGATCCTGCGCATCCCGCTCGTCGGTTGGATGATGCGTCTCGCCCGCGACATCCCGCTCGAACGCGGCGACGCCACCTCCACCGCCAAGGCCCTTGCCGCAGCGAGCGAACGCCTCGAATCCAAGGTGTCGATCATGATCTTCCCCGAGGGCACCCGCTCGAAGACGGGCGAGCTCCGCGAGTTCAAGTCCGGGGCGTTCCGGCTCGCGATCGAACACCAGGTGCCGATCCTGCCGCTCGCCGTGTACGGCACACGCGACGCCCTACGCAAGCACGACTGGCGGCTCGGCAACGCCGAGGCCGAGGTGCGCGTGCTCGATCCGGTCAGCACCGAGGGCCTCACGATGGACGACATGGCGGCGCTGCGTACCCGGGTGCGCGACGTGATCAGCACCGCCCGCGACGACCTGCGTCGCGAATTCGGCGACTGACGAGACCCCGCCGTGGCATTCCAGGTACCGATCCGGGTCCTCGCCGCGGCGAGGCCGTCGGTTCCTGCTGCACTCCTGGTGGCGATCGCATCGAGCACGGCGGTGTTCGCCGCCACCCCGTTCCTGCTTCCCTTCGTCTCCGAGGAGTACGACGTCGCCGTCAGCACGGCGGGCTGGATGTCGACCGCTCAGCTCGCCGGCTTCGTGGTGGCCTCGTGGGTCGGCGGACGATTCCTGCGCCCGGTCCGCTCGGTGTTCGTGATCGGTGCGCTGATCGGCGTGCTGGCGAATCTCGGGTCCGCCGCTGCGCCGACGTTCGAGGTCCTCGCCGCGACGAGGTTCGCCAGCGGGCTCTCGCTCGGGTTCGCGGCGTGGATCGCCTGGCAAGCTGCGTTCGGTGACACCGAGAAGACGGGCGACGTCGCCGTCGTCGGCCCGATCGTCGGGATGATCATGTCACCGCTGATCGCCATCATGCTGGAGTCGATCGGCCTTCGGTGGTTGTTCATCGTCCTCGCCGTCATCACGGCGACGCCGCTCGTCTGGGCACGACAGATCCCGCGTCACGACCGGCTGCGCCCACACCGCACGCGCCACACCCCGACGCGAGCAGCACGCGCGATCCTCTTTGCACTCGGCACGCTCACGCTCGGCGGTTCATCGGTGTTCGTGTACAGCGCCGCGATCGGCAAGGACCTCGACGGTCTGTCGGCGCTGACCGTGTCGTTGCTGTTCAGCGCCAACGCATTGGCGGGGATCCCGTCGGCGCGCTGGACGGGCCGCCGCGGCCCTGCCGGCATCTGGTTCCTCGCCACCGCCGCATGTGCGCTCGCCATCGCCGCATCGCGCAGCGGTTGGGTGTTCGGTGCCGCCATCGTCGGCTGGGGTTTCGTCTTCTTCATGGGTGTGCCCGCCGCGTTCAAGCTCCTCGCCGAACGGTCGAGCTTCCCCGAGGAACGCGCCGGCGACGCTCAAGCGGTGATGGCGCTCGGACGGGTCTTCGGCCCGATCATGGGAGGCACGCTGCTCGCCGCGGGCTCCGAGGTCACCCTGGGCTTCGCTGCCGCGGCCGTGATGTCGGTCGGTGCGGCGCTGCTGCTCTACGTGGACCGGCAGCGTTTCGTCGTCGTGCGTCAGTACGGAGCCTGGTCGCAGGCCCGCTCGTCAGTCGACACGGCGCAGCACTCGTAGCGACCCGGTCGCCGACTCGAGCCGGAAGCGGCCCGACTCGAGGGCCGGACGGAAGATCTGCTCGAACGGGGGACGACCGCCGTCGGCCGGATCGGGGAACACGTCGTGGATCGCCAGCGTGCCGCCGACGGCGACGTGCGGCGTCCAGCCCTCGTAGTCGAGCCGAGCCGGTTCCTCGCCGTGCCCACCGTCGATGAAGACGAACGACAGTGGCGTCGTCCACGCGGCGGCGACGATCGGAGACTTCCCGACGACGGCGATCACCGAGTCCTCGAGCCCGGCGTCGTGGATCGCGGAGCGGAAGAACGGCAGCGTGTCCATCCTCCCGATCCGGTCGTCGACGACCTCGGGATCATGATGATCCCACCCGGCCTGGTTCTCCTCGGAGCCGCGATGGTGATCGACGGCGAACAGCACGACGCCCGAATGCTCGGCGGCGTCGCCGAGCCAGATCGTCGAACGGCCGCAGTACGAGCCGACTTCGAGCATCGGGCGTCCTGGCACCGCCGCTGCGGCAGCGGCCGCGGCGTCCCACAGCGCGTCGCCCTCGTCGGCGGGCATGAACCCCTTCGTTGCGAGCGCCAGTTGCCGGCGCTCGGGCGTCACCACGTGTCCCAGTGGATGATCGAGTCCGGCTCGGGGCGCAGTGCCCGCTTGAAGTCGGTACCGACGGTGTAGGCGAGCGGAGTGAGACAGGTCTGTTGCACCCCGTCGTAGGGGATGCCGACGATGTCGGCGACCTCCTTCTCCATCATCAGCGAGATCGTCGTCCACGCCGTGCCCAGACCACGAGCGCGCGCAGCCAGCATGAAGCTCCACATGCCGGGCAGGATGTTGCCCATCGACGAGGCCGCCATCATCGCCGGTGCCCCGTCCACCCGGCCGGCGGTGCATCCGAGCACCAGTGCCGGCGCCTCACCCATGTGTTCGGACAGGTAGGTGGCGGAGTCGACGACGCGGTCCTGCTGCGCCTGCTCGACGTCACCGTCCTTCTTGACCGACCCGGCGAAGACCGGCAGCGTGCTGTAGATCGCCCAACACTGCTTGTAGACGTCGCCGATCGCCCGACGCTTGTCGGCGTCCTTGACGACCACGAACTGCATCGTCATCACGTTCGAGCCGGACGGGGCCTGCATCGCCGTGGCGACGCAGTCGCGGATCACGTCGTCGTCGACGGGCCGGGAGAAGTCGAGGCGTTTGCGCACCGCCCGAGTGGTGTTGAGCACTTCGTCGGCGGAGATGTCGAGCAACGTCATGGCGTGACTGTACGACGTGCCAACATGACGGCTGTCATGGAGAGCAGCGAGCAGAGCCCACCGACCGACCGACCGAGCGGCGGGTCGAACACCAGCCAGGGGGCACTGGACGATCTGGTGACCCTGCTCGACCTCGAGGCGATCGAGGTCAACATCTTCCGCGGCCGATCACCCGACGAGAACCGTCAACGTGTCTTCGGCGGCCAGGTCGCCGGCCAGGCGCTGGTCGCTGCGGCTCGCACCATCGACGAACGCGGCCGCCTCGTCCACTCGCTCCACGCCTACTTCCTGCGTCCCGGCGACCCGACCGTGCCGATCCTGTACGAGGTCGACCGGATCCGCGACGGTCGCAGCTTCTCCACCCGACGGGTCGTCGCCATCCAACACGGACGCGCGATCTTCAACCTGCAGGCGAGCTTCCACGACGACGAGCCCGGCCCCGACCATCAGATCGAGATGCCCACCGGCATGGGCGATCCCCTCGACCTTCCCGACTTCCACACCCGGATGGCACCGTACGCCGAACAGATCGGCGACTGGTACCACCGGCCGCGCCCGATCGACCTGCGCTACGTCGATGGCGACCCGATCAGCCGTCGGGGCCAGTCGACCACGAAGCAGCACGTGTGGCTGCGCGCCGACGGTGTGCTGCCGGACGACCCGGTGATGCACGCCTGCGTGGTCACCTACGCGAGCGACATGACGCTCCTCGACACCACGCTGCTGCCGTTCGGTCTCGATTGGGAGACCGCCGGCATGCAGATGGCCAGCGTCGACCATGCGATGTGGTTCCATCGCCCGTTCCGCGCCGACGACTGGCTGCTCTACGCACAGTCGGCCGTGTCGACGTCGTCCGCGCGCGGAATGGCGCAGGGATCGATCTTCACCAGCGACGGCCGACTGGCGGTCAGCGTGGTGCAGGAGGGACTGACCCGCCTGACGAGTTGAGCGCCCGTCAAGACGATAGAAGTGGAGGCGTGAACCGACTGAGAGTCGCCGCCGCTCTCGTCGCCACGCTGCTGCTCGCCGGTTGCAGCTCCGACGACGGCTCGTTCGGCATCGGACAGCCCGTCGTGACGGGGGCGTCGACGATCGCTCCCGAAGCGCCGTCACCGCCAACCGAGACGACAGCGACCACCACCGCCCCTGCCGCCACCACGACGCCGTCCGACCTCGTCGAGCCGTCCGGACCGACGACCACCGACGTCGCCCCCGGCCCGCTCACCGAACCGTCGGTGGCGCTGTTCGACATCGGTTCGTTCGATCAACCGGTCGACGTGGCGGTCGCCCCGGGCGGCGGCGAGATCTACGTCGTCGAACAGCCGGGACGGGTGGTTGCGGTGACCGACCTGTCGGCCGACGTCGTACTCGACATCACCGACCTCACCGAGGCGCGCGGTGAACAGGGCCTACTCGGGCTGGCGTTCCATCCGACCGCCGACTTGGCCTACGTCGACTTCACCGATACCAACGGCGACACCGTGGTGGCCGAATTCGCCGTCGACCTGACGACCGCACGCTTCGACCGGGACAGCTACCGCGAGGTGCTCACCATCGACCAGCCCTACAGCAACCACAACGGTGGTCAACTCGCCTTCGGACCCGACCAGCTGCTGTACATCGGCGTCGGCGACGGTGGCTCCGGCGGTGACCCGGATCGCAACGCGCTCGACCTGTCGACGCGTCTCGGCAAGATCCTGCGCATCGATCCGGTGGCCACCGACGGCGAGCCGTTCACCGTGCCCGCCGACAATCCCTTCGTCGACACGAGCGGCGCCGATCCGACGATCTGGGCGTACGGCCTGCGCAATCCCTGGCGGTTCTCCTTCGACCGACCCACCGGCGACCTGTGGATCGGCGACGTGGGACAGGGCGACTTCGAGGAGATCAACCACTCCACCGCGACGGAGCGCCGCGACGCGGCGCGAGGCGCCAACTTCGGGTGGAGCGCCTTCGAGGGGTTCGAGCGGTTCAACGAGGACCAGCCCGCCGAGGGTGCGGTCTCGCCGCTGTTCGTCTACGACCACGCCGACGGACGCTGCTCGGTGACCGGCGGAACCGTCGTTCGGGGCGACGCCGTTCCCGACCTCGCGGGGTGGTACCTCTTCGGCGACTACTGCAGCGGACAGATCTGGGCGCTCGATCCCACAGCGCCTCCCACCGAGCCCAGGGTGGTCGAGATCGCCCGCCTCGAGGGCCTCGTCGCCATCACCGAGACACCCAGCGGGGACGTGTACGCCGTGTCGAACGGCGGCAGAGTCGCCCGTCTGGTCCCGGGCTGAGTCCGCCGGCTCACAGGAAGCTGAGCAGTTCGGCGAAGACCTCCTCGCCGTCCACCGCGAGACCTCGACGTTGGAACCATCCGCAGACGTTCAGCACGTCGCGGTGGAGGAAGTCGAGCCCCTGGAGGTTCGCTGCGATGTCGACCGACTGCGGGAAGTCGATGAACCAGAGACGGTCCTGCCACCACAGCAGGTTGTACGCAGACAGGTCACCGTGGGCGATCCCCGCCGCGGTGATGGAACGCAGACCGGCGAGCAACTGGTCGAACGCATCGACGAGCTGGCGTTCGGTCAGGCGCGCGGCGGACAGCTGCGGAGCGGCCATCTCCCAGCTACCGACGTACTCGAGGTCGAAGACGTCGTCGGCGAAGGCGATCGGGTACGGCACCGAGACCCCGGCGTGCCAGAGCTTCGACATCACGTCGTGCTCCATACCGGTCCAGCGATCCTGTAACAGCTTCTTGCCGTAGGTCGACATCCGCTCGATGGCGCGACGGTCACGGGACTTGCGGAACTGGCGGCCTTCCCGGTACTGCACGTCGTGACGGAACGCAGACGCGCGCTGCACACCGAGCGCTTCGAGTTGGCCCTTCTGGGTGACGTGACGGGGAAGGTAGCGCTTGCGGGCGATCAGGCAGGAGGCACCGTCGTCGCCGATGCGCTCGACGAGATTGACCTGTGCCTCCTTGCCGCTCTTGACGACGCCGTGATCGGTGTCGGTGTACGGCTCGGCAACGAGCCAATTGGGATGTTCGGACATGGTGGGAGACCTCGGGAGTGCGTACGACGAACGGGACACCGGTCGCCACGCACACGAGGTGCTCGGCTCGCTCAGCAGACGAGGGCGCGACCGGTCGGGGTGAACACAGATGCAGTCATGTGAGCAACCTCCTCTCCGGTCGACGAACGGGACGCAAGCTAGCCGGTCGTGATCGGCACGTCCACGGAGTTTCTGCGGGCGGCCCTCGGCGGTCAGCCGACGCGTTCGAACTCGATCGCTCGCGCGGCGGGGTCCGCCCGCAGGAGCCGGACCCTGATCTCGTCGCCGGGGTCGATGCGATGTGCCACCACCCTCGCCATGATCGCCGGCTCGCACACCTGGATGCGGGCGCCGCGATCGTCTTCGTCGGTGACGACGGCATCGAACATCTCGCCCTCGCGGCCGGCCAGCACGAGTGCCTCGGCGAGGTCGAGCGCGGCCCGATCGGCCTGAGCGGCGCGAGCGGTGGCACGGTCCATCACCTCGGGAAGCGCGTCGAACGCGGCGGCGATCGTCTCGGGCACCGAGCGGCCGCCTGCGACGGCGAGTGCGGCTTCGACCACGTACCGGTCGGCGAGTCGCCGCAGCGGCGCCGTCGCATGGCAGTAGGTGGCCGCTACCGCAGCGTGCCACGGCACGACGCCCTCACGGTACGGCTCGTACGAGGCGCGACCGCTCGCCCGGCGTATGGCGAGCTGGAAGGCGGCGGTACGCGGATCCTCACGATCGAGCGACGGCTCGAACCGGTCGAGTGACACATCGGCCGGCCAGTTCAGCCCGAAGGCGCGGGCCGTGTGGCGCAGCCGTCGCTCCGCACGCTCGTCGACGTCCGGCATGGTGCGGAAGAGGCCCGTTCCCGCTGCGAGGAGCGCGTCGGCGACCGCCATGTTGACCGCCAGCGACATCGCCGCATTGCGTCGCTCGACTTCTCGGCGTGCACGGAACTGGAGCTGATACCCGCCGTCGACACGGCGCAGCTCCTGTTCGGGCACGTCGACACGATCCGCTCCACGCCGGCGCTCGGCTGCCTCGATCCTGTCGGCGAGTTCGTCGAAGCCGGCCGGGAGCTGTTCGGCGTCGACGTGTTCGTAGGCCAACTTCGCCCGACTGCGGATGATCGATCGTTCGACGTCGTCGAGCGTGACCGCGCCGTCAGGTGCGACGCGGACGCTGAACACGACGGCCGGTCGGTCACCGTCGGGCAGCAGGCTCGCCGCTCCTTCGGCCAGCTCGGGAGGATGCAGACCGGCTCGGCCGTCGGGCAGGTACATCGTCACGCCGCGCGCCCAGGCCTCGGTGTCGATCGCACCGCCCGGCCGGACGAACCATCCGACGTCGGCGATCGCGTAGCGCAGCACGAGATCGTCGGCGGCGGAGTCGATCGCGAATGCCTGGTCGAGGTCGGTGCTCGTCGCCGGGTCGAGCGTGACGAAGCTGACTCCGGTGCGATCGACGTGGCCAGGCGATGCAGCGCGGCCTGCGACCTGCCCCGCCTCAGCGAGTACGACGGCGGGGAAGCCGTCCGGTACGTCGAGTTCGTCGCGGATTCGCCGCAGGCCGGCTCGAACCTCATCGTCGTCGGGGAGCGACGGTGTCCTCATCGCGGAACTGTCACGTTTGGCCCGGCACGGTGTGACAGGTCAGCGACGGGCGCCCATGAACATGCCCTTGAGCGCCTCGTAGTGCTCGATCACATGGCCGGCACCGAGCACGACGGCTTCGAGTGGCACGTTCGACATCTTGACCGGCACCTCGGTCTCGCGTTCGATCCGCTCGGCGAGTCCGCGCAGCAGGCCACCGCCGCCGACGAGGTACATGCCGCGCACGAGGAAGTCCTGCGACAGCTCGGGCGGCGCCTTCGACAGGCAACGGATCACCGACGCGACGATCGACGACACGACGTCTTCGATGGCGTAGCGGACTTCCTCCGGCGTGAGCAGCACGGTCTTCGGCAGGCCGGTCATCAGGTCGCGTCCGCGCACCTCGGCCTGGTTCTCGTCGGGCGTCGGGTCGGCCGATCCGATCGCCACCTTGATCTCCTCAGCGGTGCGCTCGCCGATGGCGATGCCGTGCTCGCGCCGCACGTAGTTCTGGATCGCGGCATCGATGTCGAACGAGCCGACCCGCACCGCTTCGAGGGCGACGATGCCACCGAGGCTGATCACCGCGGTCTCGCTGGTGCCGCCGCCGATGTCGATCACCATGTTGCCGACCGGCTCGTCGATGGGCAGATCGGCGCCGATGGCGGCGGCCATCGGCTGTTCGATCAGGTTGGCGTCGGCGGCTCCGGCGCGTCTGGCGGCGTCGGTGACCGCTCGCCGTTCGACTTCGGTGATCGCCGACGGCACACAGATGACGACCTTCGGACGGGTGAAGCGACTGACGCCGACGCGCTGCAGCAACAGACGGATCATCCGCTCGGTGATCTCGAAGTCGGTGATCGCGCCTCCTCGCAATGGGCGCACCGCGACGATGTAGCCGGGCGTTCGACCGATCATCTGCCACGCCTCGCGGCCGGTCGCCAACACTTCGCCGGTCTGGCGGTTGAGTGCGATCACCGACGGCTCGTTGAGCACGATGCCGCGACCCTTCATGTAGACGAGGGTGTTGGCGGTGCCGAGGTCGATCGCCAGGTCACGTGCCATGTGTGCTCACCCCTGCTCGCAAGGGACGGTGTGCCGCGTCGAGCGCGGTGATGTCACGTGTCATCGGCACCATCTTCGCCGCTGGTGGCTCGCTCGGATGGTTTCATCCGGTCCGAGGTCTGCCGCCGCGCCTCGGGCGACAGTGCATCGATCTGGCGGCGGAACGAGGCGATGTCGTCGGTCGGTTGCCGGCTACGACCCGCGGCGGCCGCCACGAGGGTGACGAGCACGGCCACGACGGCAACGCCCACGACGAGTGCGACGGTCATTCCGGTGACCCCACCGAGCCAGCGTCGCGGAGGTCGTGCGCACCGGTGCCCCAGTCGGCGCCGTCGGCCCAGACCTCGTGTTTCCAGATCGGGGCCGACTCCTTGAGCGCGTCGATGGCGAATCGCGCCGCCTCGAACGCCTCCGCCCGGTGCGGAGCCGACACGACGACGATCACCGACGACTCGCCGATCTCGAGGCGCCCCAGCCGGTGCAGCAGTGCAATGCGTCCCGTCTCGGGCCACCGCCGGCGCAACTCGTCGCCGATCTCGCTGAAGCGGGGCACGACACGTTCCTCGTACGCCTCGTACGTCAGGTGTTCGACGCCCGAGCGGCCCTCGGCATGGTCGCGGATCGTGCCGCTGAACAGCACGACGGCGCCGCAGCGGGGCCGCACGGCCCAGTCGTACGCTGCGCCGATCGGGAGTTCGGACTCGGTGAGACCGAACCATTCGTCGCCGTCGATGGGTTGATCCACGCCCGGCATCGTATCGATGCGAGAGCGCCGCCGGGCCGCCCGCGGCCGGCGCCGTCCGACAGCGTTGTACGATCTCGTCCTCGTGGAGCCAGGACCCTTGCCACCTCACGAGCGAACGTGGCGACATCCCTCCGAACTGGGCCCGACACGGCGCGACATCGACGATTCGAGCGTCCGTCCGCACGTCAACCTGATGGCGCTCGCCGGCGGCACGATGGCCGTCCTCGCCGTGGCGGCGATGGTCGTGGCGATGACGCCGCGACCCTCGAGCGGCCCGGTGGCGCTCAGCGCGACGACCACACCGATCACCGCCCGGGCGGTCCTGGAGCCTCCGACAGTCCCCGTCACCGCGGCACCACCCGTACCGATCGAGGTGCGCGCCCGCACCGCCATGCTCACGTCGTTCGTCGCGTTCCCGCATGCGGTGACCTCTGGCCCGGAACTCGACGTCGACGGCACCGACGTGGCGGAGTCCGCACCGGCGCAGGACGAGATCGTCTTCCTGCGCACCGAGGCGGTGACCTACCGACTGACGTGGGGTGAAGTACAGCAGATGACGGTCCCCGACGGTTCGGTCGTCTTCGACGACAACGGCGACCTGGTGGCACGCGTGAGCGACGGTGACCTCGTCAGCCTCGTCGGCGGATGAACCGGCGTCGGCCGACGATCACGCCGACCGCCGTCGCCACCAGCAGGGCCACGACACCGCCTCCGAGCGCCAACTCCTGTCGGCGCTTCGGTGACACCATCGTCCACCACGGCGCTTCGGTGCCCTCGACGTAGGTCTGTTCGTTGGTGACGGTCGGCGTCCACCCGGCCGCCCGAAGACGGCCGTTCGAGACCACCCACGGTTCCAGCGTGTACGGCAGCAGTCCCGGGGGGATCGGACCGCGCAGGAACCGCCAGCGCAACCCGGCCACGAGCTCGCTCAGTCGTTCGGGCAACGGCAGACGCGGCCGCTCACCCGACAAGGCGCGCACCCGTTCGCCGGGCACCCATCCGTCCGGCGCGACGTTGAACACCCCGTCGAGCCGACGCTCGATGCCGACCGCAACCGCAGCGGCGAGGTCGTCGAGATGGAGGAACTGCGAGGGAGGATCGGCCTGGGCGAGCCGGCGACCGAGCCCGTACACCAACGCCGTCGCCAACCGGGAGCCGCCGCCCGCCGCCAGGGCGAGCGCCGGGCGGAGCACGCAGGTGGTCCGTCCATCCTGCGACGAGCGCCACTGTTCGACCAGCTCCTCCGCCGATGCGAGCTGCCGGGCGAAGACGAACTCGACGTCGGGACGCAGTGTGGCGTCCTCGGTCAATGGCACCGGGTTGTTCGCCGCCGCACCGTAGACGAGCGCCGATGAGACGAACACGACGTGGTTCGCCGCCACGCGGTCGGCGATCGCCAACGTCGCCGCGGCGGACTCGGTGGCGCTCTCGCGTCGCGCCGCCCGGTTGTCGTAGTCGCTGCTGCCGAGGTCGACCACGGCGGCCACGCGGACACCGCAGCCCGGCCGCGTGAGTTCGGCGTCGGCGAGTTCCTCCAACGAATCGGCGAGGACGACGTCGTGGCCGGAGAGCAGATCCGCGACCCGATGGCCGAGTGGACCACCAGCTCCGGTGAGCACGACCACGGTTCGCTCTTCCGGGTCCTCCATCGAAGGCACGTTACCCATCCGACAGCATCGGGGCCGCTGTCCCGTCGAGGGCGTCAGCGCATAGCATCGGGGTATGGCCGACGAGGACGATCCCGGCGAATCGATCGATCCGTTCGCCGGCATGCCGCTGTTCGGCGATCTGTCCCGGGCGTTGTCCGGGCAGGGTCCGCTGAACTGGGATGCAGCGCGCCAGTTCGCCGTGCTCGCAGCGAACGGCGGCGGACTGTTGTCCGGCACCGGAGTGTCGACGTCGCCGAACGTCGATCCGAGCGTCCGGATCAAGTACCGAGAACTGGCCGAGATCGCCCGTCTCCACGTCGGCGACGTCATGCAACTCGAGGTCCCGGGCACGGAGCCCGACGTCGCCACGCCCGAGCAGTGGGCGCAGCAGACACTCGAGGCGTACCGTCCGCTGTTCAACGACCTCGCCACCTCACTCGGCGGTACCGACGACCTGCCCGCCGAGATGGCGTCGGACCCGATGGCGCAGATGATGGCGGGCCTCGGCAAGATGATGGCGCCGGCGATGATGGGGATGAGCGTCGGCTCGATGGTCGGCAATCTCGCCCGACGGGCGTTCGGCGTGTACGACCTGCCGATTCCCCGGGCGACGCCAGCACTGGTGCTCGTGCCGTCCAACATCGATCGGTTCGCCGCCGACTGGTCGATCGAACTCGACGAGATGCGACTGTGGGTACTCGCCCACGAGCTGGCGGGTCTGACACTGTTCTCGATCGGGCACATCGCCGACCACCTGCGGTCGCTCGTGCAGCGTCACGTCGGTGGGTTCCGGCCCGACCCGTCGGCGCTGTCCGACAAGCTCACGTCACTCGACATCGACCAGACCGATCCGATGGCAGCCATGCAACAGGCGTTCGGCGACCCCGAAGTGCTACTCGGCGCCGTTCGCTCCCAGGAGCAACTGGCGCTCGAGCCGGAACTCGACGCGGCCGTCGCCGTCACGATCGGCGTGATCGACTGGGTTGTCGATGCCGTGGCCGTCCGGATCATCGGCGGCAGTGCACTCCAGATCGCCGAAGCCGCCCGTCGGCGCCGAGCCGAGGCGTCGCCGGACGAGATCTTCGTCGAACGGCTGCTCGGCATCCGCCTCGGCGCCGAGCAGACCGCACGCGGCAAGGCGTTCGTGCAGGGCGTCGTCGACCGTGCCGGCGAGAACGGCCTCGAACCGTTGTTCAGCGATCCTTCGGCCGTGCCGACCCCGAACGAGATCGAGGCGCCCGGCCTCTGGCTCGCCCGGGTCGCCGGCGACTGACCGCCGGATCCATCGACGCTCCGGCGCGCCGGCGTCCGACCAGATGGATGCTCGCCCCCGCGGCCACGGCGCCCACGAGCGCGTAGCCGATCGTCCCGGACGCCTGAAGTGCCACGGCGACGAATGCCCCCAGCGCCCAGGCGAACTGGAACCGGGTCTCGAAGACGGCGAACGCCCGACCCTGGTTGGCGTCCGGAGCATCGCGTTGCACGATGCTCTCGAAATTGAGCCGTCCCAGCGCTGCCATCAGGTTCAGAACGCCGGCGAGGACGACCGCACCGAACGGGCCACCGAGCAGCGCCACGGCGAGACCCGCGCCGGCACACACCAGCAGCGCCGCGCTCAGCATCGTCTCCTCGCGGACGCGCGCCCGCAGGAGCGACGCCACGGCGTTGCCGACCATCGAGGCCAGCGCCGACACGCCGACGACCGCAGCGAACCACAGCGTGCCCTGGTCCTGTGAGCGCAGCCAGAACGCCAGATGGAAGAACGTGAATCCGACCAGGCCGCGCAGGACGGTCATCGCAACGGCGCCGAGCTGGATGTTCGACGAATGCAGCTCGCCGACCTCGACGGCGTCGACGGCGTCGGAGGCGACGACATCCGGCGACAGCCGGGTGGCTGCGACCAGCGCACCGGCGAACAGCAGCGCACCGTAGACGAGCGTCGCCGGTGCGCCGATGACCTGCAGCAGGATGCCCGCCGGGACGACGGCGACGGCACCGGTGATGCCGGCGATGAGGCCCAGTTTGGAGTTGGCCTCGACGAGTTCGGACTCCGATCGCACGGTCGACGGCACGATCGCCGACTTGGAGACGGCGTACGTCTTCTGCAGCACGAGCGAGGCGAACACGAGCGGGAAGAGGACGAGCGCGTCGAGGTACTGCGCCATCAGCAGGGTGAGCACGACACGGCAGGTCGCGACGACCTCGATCACGAGCTTGCGGCCGCCCGCCGCCCGGTCGATCAACGGGCCGATCAGCGGCGCCACGACGAGGAACGGGGCGAAGCCGATCAGCAGGAACAGCAGCACGCGGGAGCGTGCGGCGTCGAGGTCGATGTCGAAGAACAGCGAGTCGGCCAGCGCGACCACCATGGCCGCATCGCCACCGATCATCAGCGCGTGGGTGATCGCCAGCCGACGGAACTTGGAAGCGGTCGGTCGCTGCGCAGCATTGACCCGGTCCACCGAGCCGATCCTACGTGACGACGTCGCGGACGACCGCGAGCGCCTCGGATCAGGTGCGTTCGTACTTGTAGCCGAGTCCCCGGATGGTGACGATCCGCGTCGGCATCGCCGGGTCGACCTCGATCTTGCTGCGCAACCGCTTGATGTGCACGTCGAGCGTCTTGGTGTCGCCGACGTAGTCGCTCCCCCACACGCGGTCGATCAGCGTCTCCCGCGGCAGCACCCGGCCGGCGTTGACCAGCAGGATGTGCAACAACTCGAACTCCTTGAGCGGCAGGGCGACGTCCTCGCCGCTCACCGACACCCGGTGCTCCGCCGGATCGAGCGACACCTCGCCCACCTGCACGACTCCCGGCGCAGGGTTCGATGCGCCGCCGCCGGATCCGTTGAGTTCGGTCCGTCGAAGCACGGCGCGCATCCGCGCGACCAGTTCACGCAGCCGGTACGGCTTGGTGACATAGTCGTCGGCACCGACCTCGAGGCCGACCACCGTGTCGATCTCGGCACCCTTGGCGGTCACCATGATGATCGGGACCTGGGTCTTCTTGCGGAGCTGCCGGCACACGTCGATCCCGCTGATCTTGGGCAGCATCACGTCGAGCAGCACGATGTCCGGTCGCGTCTGGTCGAACATGTCGAGGGCTTGGACACCGTCCGTGGCGACGACGACCTCGAATCCCTCGCGTCGGAGCCCGATCGTCAACGCTTCGACGAAGCTCGCTTCGTCCTCCACGACCAGCACGGTTGCCTCACTCATGTTGCTGCTCCTCGTGCACACGTGTACGGCCGGCCGGATCGCCCTCGGACACGACCAACGATGCGGGAAGACGTAGCACGAACGTCGAGCCCTCACCCTCCTGCGACGACACGAGCACCTCGCCGCCGTGGTTGTTCGCCACGTGACGCACGATGGCGAGACCGAGCCCGGTGCCACCGGTCTCGCGGCTGCGTGCCTTGTCGACCCGGTAGAACCGCTCGAACACGCGGTCGAGGTCGCGGGTCGGGATTCCGATGCCCTGATCGGCGACCATCACCTCGACGGCGCTGTCGTCGACCCGTGTCCTCACCTGGACGACATCGCCCGGATGACTGTACTTCACCGCGTTCTCGACCAGATTGCCGACCGCCGACACGAGCTGGCGCTCGTCACCGCGCAGCAGGAGGCCGTCGGACACGTCGAGTGACGTGATCTCGACGCCCCGTCCGCCGTCGACGACATGTCCACGGGCGATGGCCGTCTCCACGACCGCCGCCAGGTCGACGACGTCGTCGCCCGGTCGGCTCGATTCGATCTCGGACAACTTGAGGAGATCGTCGATCGTGCGCACCGCCCGATGTGCTTCCTCGACGAGGTGGTCGGACAGCCGATGGACGACCGCGGGGTCGGTCTCGTCGATGAGTGCCTCGGCGAGCACGGCGACGGCACCCACCGGCGTCTTCAGCTCGTGCGAGATGTTGGTCACGAAGTCGGAGCGCATGGTGTCGGTTCGCACACGGTCGCTGACGTCGCGGACGGTGACCACGGCACCGCCGCTCGGGACGGCGTACGACGAGATCTCGAGCCACAGCTTGGGAGGGCCCTGCAGGTCGACGATCCGGACGTGCGGTGCTCCAGCCTGCGCTGCGCCAGCGACCGTGGCGATGTGGTCGTCGAGGAGAATGCCGACGTGGGTCCCGCGAAAGGTCGTCGCCGCTGCGTTCCGGTACTGGACCTCGCCTGATTCGTCGACGACGAGCACGCCGATCTCCAGGTGCTCGACCGCCTCGCGCAGCGAGCCTGGAACGTCGCCGTCGGCTCGCACCACGTCAGCGGGTCGTGTCGGACCAGGCGTGGCCTCGTCGGAGGGCCGGCTCCGCCGCCGGGCGACGGCGAGCCCGATCACGAGGCCGATCGCCGTGCCGACTGCGGCGACGGCGATCGCGGCAGCGACGGTCATGGCTCAGCCGTTGCCGGTGTCGGACGCCGCTGCGACGGTCGGTGGGTCGTTGTCGCTCTCGGCGTACGGTCGCTCGGGAAGCCAGCCGTTGACGATGTAGCGCGTCCGATCACCGACGTTGACCGCGTGGTCGCCGATGCGTTCGTAGAAGCGCGCGACGACGGCGAGCTGGACGGCGACCTGGAGGTCGACGTGACCGGCCGCATGGCTCTCGAAGATCACCTGGATGAACTGGCGATGCAGGTCGTCGAGATAGGCGTCCATGTCGTGCAGTGCCGCAGCGCGGACGCCGTCGAGGTTGAGGTACGCCTCGGTCGCCTCCTTGAAGAGGACCTGCGCCTGGTCGCCCATCTTCTGGATCACACCGCGCAGATGTGGATCGAGCTCGTGGCCGTAGATGCGCCGGGCCGCCTTGCAGATGTTGACGCACAGGTCCGCCGAGCGCTCGACGTCGGCGATGATCTTGATCGCCGACACCACCGCACGCAGGTCCGTCGCCACCGGCGCCTGCAGGGCGATCACCTTGAAGCACTGCTCTTCGAGGTCGACCGCTCGGGCGTCGTACTCGTCGTCGCCGAGGATCATGTACTCGGCCGCCTCCAGATCCATCGAGAGCAGGACGTCGGTGGCGCGTGGCACCAGCTCGGTGACGCCGGCCGACATGCGGGCGATGCCGTTCTGGATCTCGTCGAGTTGCTGGTGGAAATCCGACCGCAGATCGTTCATCAGCCGAACCGTCCCGTCACGTAGTCGATCGTCGCCTGCTGTTTCGGGTTGGAGAACATGACGTCCGTGTCGTCCATCTCGATGACGTGACCCGGCATGCCGGTGCCGTCGATCGAGAAGAACGCTGTGCGGTCGGACACACGCGCTGCTTGCTGCATGTTGTGCGTCACGATCACGATCGTGTAGGTCGACTTGAGTTCGTTCATCAACTGCTCGATCGCCAGCGTCGAGATCGGGTCGAGCGCCGAACAGGGCTCGTCCATCAGCAGGATCTCCGGCTCGACCGCGATCGCCCGTGCAATGCACAAGCGCTGCTGCTGGCCGCCCGACAGCCCCGATCCGGGCTTGTCGAGACGGTCCTTCACCTCTTCCCACAGGTTGGCGCCGCGCAACGACTTCTCGACGAGGTCATCCGCTTCCCCCTTGGCGAAACGCTTGCTGTTCAGGCGTTTGCCGGCGAGCACGTTGTCGGCGATCGACATCGTGGGGAACGGGTTCGGGCGCTGGAACACCATGCCGACCTTGCGTCGCACGGCGACCGGGTCGACGCCCGGGCCGTACAGGTCCTCGCCGTCGACATACACCGAGCCCTTCACGTAGGCACCGTCGATCACCTCGTGCATCCGGTTCAGCGAACGGATGAAGGTCGACTTGCCGCAGCCCGACGGACCGATGAGCGCGGTGACCGAACGGGGTTCGATCACCATGTTGACGTCTTCCACCGCGAGGAACGAGCCGTAGTAGATGTTCAGGTGATCGACCACGATCCGGTTGTCGGGACCGGTCGGCAGATCGTTGGGTGCAGCGGAGATCGCCACGTCGGTGGGAGTCTCGAGACGGTCGGTCATGTCGGGATGTTCCTCACCGGTGTGGATCGCTGCCTGCTGGTCGGACACGGTCATTTCAAACCCTTCGGCTTCAGCGCTGTGGACAGGATACGTGCGATCGAGAACAGCACCATCACGATGATGACCAGCGTGAGCGCCGCCGTCCATGCTCGATCCTGGCCGGCCTCGGGCGGGAGACCGGGCTGGACGTACTGGTAGTAGGTGAACACCGGCAGGGTGGTCATCCGGCCGTCGAACGGGTTCCAGTTGACGCCTTGGGCGAGACCCACGGTGACGAGCAGCGGCGCCGTCTCGCCGATCACGCGGGCGATGGCGAGCACCACGCCGGTGATGATCCCCGCGATGGCGGTGGGCAGGACGATCTTGACGATCGTCTTCCACTTGGGGACTCCGAGCGCATACGACGCCTCGCGGAGCTCGTCGGGCACCAGGCGCAGCATCTCCTCGGCGGAACGCACGACCACCGGCGTCATCAAGACGGTCAGCGCCACGGCGCCGGAGATGCCGGAGCGGGTGCCGGGGCCGAAGAGCATCTCGAAGAGGGCGTACGCGAACAGGCCGGCGACGATCGACGGGATGCCGGTCATCACGTCGACCATCGCCTGGATCGCCTTGGCGAGCTTGGTTCCGTGGCCGTATTCGGCGAGGTAGATCGCCGTGAACAGGCCGAACGGCACCGACATCAAGGTGGCGAGACCGGTGACGATGAGTGTGCCGATGATGGCGTGGTAGGCGCCACCGCCCTCGCCGACGACGCCGCGCATGGTCTCGGTGAAGAAGGCGCGGTCGAAGCGGCTGCCTCCTCGCTCGACGACCGTCCACACCAGCGACACCAGGGGAAGCGAGACCAGCACGAAGCTGCTGGACACAACGGCCGCCATCAGGCGGTCGAACGCCTTGCGTCGACCTTCGACGATGCGTGACACCACGTAGATCCCGACGCAGTAGGCGACGATCGTGACGATGATCCAGCGCGCCCAATTGACCGATCCGGTCGGCAACCAGGTGGAGGCGCCGACGAGGACGGCACCGGCGATGACCGCGACGTGCCGCGGCACACCGAGGCGACCAGCGGTGATCGACGCCCGCTGATCGCTCGGCGCCGGGCGGTGTTCGGTGATCGTCATCCTGCGGCTCCCGAGAATCCGGCGCTCGCGATCCTGCGGGCGAGTGCGTTGACGAGGAAGGTGATGACGAACAGCACCAGTCCGGTGGCGATCAGCCGATTGACCTCCAGACCGGAGGACTCCGGGAATTTGAGGGCGATGTTGGAGGCGATCGTGTTCGGGTTCTGGTTACTGATGATGTTGAACGTGTAGACGTCGGCGGGCGACAGGATGATGGCGACCGCCATCGTCTCACCGAGCGCCCGACCGAGCCCGAGCATGGCGCCGCTGATCACGCCCGAGCGGCCATAGGGGATCACCGCCTGGCGGATCATCTCCCACTTGGTCGCGCCCAGCGCGAGCGATGCCTCCTCGTGCAGGCGCGGCGTCTGGAGGAAGACCTCACGCGAGATCGCCGTGATGATCGGCAGGATCATCACGGCGAGCACGACGGCGGCGGTCATCATCGTGCGCCCGCTGGTCGATGCCGGCCCGGCGAAGAACGGCAGGAAGCCGAGGTTGTCCTCCAGCCACGGGAAGACGCTGCGCGAGAGGATCGGTGCCAACACGGCGATGCCCCAGATGCCGAACACGACCGAGGGGATCGCGGCGAGCAGATCGATGAAGTAGCCGAACGTGACCGCCAGCCGCTTCGGCGCGTAGTGACTGATGAACAACGCGACCGCAACCGCCATCGGCAACGCCAGCAGCAGGGCGAGGAACGCTGCCCAGATCGTGCCGAACAGCAGCGGGCCGACGTACTGCAGGAAGGTGTCGTCGCCGTCGAACTCGGAGGCGTCGGCGCCGAAGGTCGGCCAGGCCTCGGTGATCAGGAAGAGCGCGACCGCGGCGAGGGTGACCAGGATCAGGATTCCCGCACCGAGGGAGACGCCCCCGAAGATGCGATCGCCGAGCTTGCTGGTCTGTCCCGTCGGCGACGACGACGGTCCGGCGCCTGCGGACGTATCGGTGATGGTCACGTGGAGAGCCTCCGCCGTGCTCCGGGTTGCACGGGTGATGGACGGGAATCGGGGACGGAAGGACGATGACCCGGGTCCGAGCCCACCGTAGTGGACCCGGACCCGTTCCTCTTCAGGCGGTCATCGGGGGGAACCGGGTCGGTGCGCCGACACGGCGCACCGGCCGTCAGGAAGCGACCGAGATCTGGTCGATCGAGTTCTGGATCTCCGCTTGGACCTCGGGCGAGATCGGGGCGGAACCGGCCGACTCGGCGGCTGCGGCCTGACCCTCGTCGGAGCCGACGTAGGACATGAACGCCTTCACCAGGTCGACGGTCTCCTGACTGTCGTACTGCAGGCAGACGATGTGGTACGAGACCAGCGCGATCGGGTAGGTGTCGGCCGAATCGGGCGTGCGGTTGACCTCGATGGCGAAGTCGAACTCGCTCTGGCCACCGGTGCGCTCGGACGAGTCGACGATGCGACCCGCCGCCTCCGGCGAGAACTCGACGAACTCGCCGGCGACGCCGACCGCAGCAGCGGGGAGGTCGCCGATCTGGCTGGCGTCGGCGTAGCCGATCGATCCTTCGCCGGCGCCGACAGCCGCGACGACGCCGCTGGTCTGCGGTGCACCTTCGCCGCCACCCGGGCCTTCGTCCCAGATCTCCAGTGCTCCGAAGGTCCACACGTCGGGCGCTGCCTGCGACATGTAGTCGGTGAAGTTCTCGGTCGTGCCGGACTCGTCCGAGCGGTGCACCGGGTTGATCGTGGTGTCGGGCAACTCCAGGTCGGGGTTGTCCGCGGCGATCGCCGGGTCATCCCACTGGGTGATCTCGTTGGCGAAGATGCCCGCGATCACCTCCGGGCTGAGGTTGAGGGTCTCGCCCTCGAGCGACGGCAGGTTGTACGGGAGAGCGATCGGCGAGATGTAGTGCGGCAGGTTGATCGCACCCTGCTCGCCGGCGCAACGCTCGATCGACTGCTGGTACTCGTCGTCCTTCAGTGCTGCGTCGGAGCCGGCGAAGTCCGAGCCACCGGACAGGAACGTTTCGCGGCCACCGCCCGAGCCGATCGGATCGTACTCGACGGTGGTGTCGGGATTGGCGGCCTGGAACCCGGCCTGCCAGCCCTGCATGGCGGCGGCCTGCGACGAGGCGCCGGCGCCGACGAGCGTGCCGGACACCTCGACCATCTCCGCGCCACCGTCGGTGGACTCGGTCATGTCGGCGTCGGTCGACTCGGTGCTCGTGTCGTCTCCGGTGGTCGCCGACGTCTCCTCGGCGGTGTCGTCGTCGCTGCCGCATGCTGCAGCGACGAGGGTGAGTGCAAGGGCACCGGCAAGGATGCGGCGCTTGGGAGTGTTCACGCTTCCAACTCCGTTCGGGGGTGGTTGATCGGTCATCGGTTGTTCACCGGACGCCGAGGGTTCTCGGCATCGGCGGGAACCGTAGGCACCTCAGGTGAACTCGAACCCGGCTCGAGGTGAACGGCAGGTGAACGGACACCGACGATCCGGCGAACGATCTCCGGATCGCCTCAAGAACGGCCGGTGAGCTGCTGTTCGACCATCCAGCGGTACATCCGCTCCTGGCTGTGCGGCTCGAACGAGTTCGTCGGTCCGACCCGCGCCCACGTGTTGTCCGGCTGCAGTTCCCAGGCGACGATGTCGTCGGCGAGCGTGAAGTCGAGCGCCTGGTCGAGTGCCGCCGTGTGGCGGGGATGCTCGATCGGCACCATCACCTCGACGCGGCGGTTCAGGTTCCGCGGCATCAGGTCGGCCGACCCGATCAGGTACACCGCGTCGGAGGTGGCGCTCGGGAGCCGTTCGCCGTGCACGACGTTGCCGTGCCCGAACCGGTAGATGCGACTGTGTTCGAGGTAGCGGCCGAGGATGCTGCGCACCCGGATCGTCTCCGACAGGCCGGGCACGCCCGCTCGCAGACAGCAGATCCCGCGCACCACCATGTCGATGCGCGTGCCGGCGGCGCTGGCCGCGTACAGCGTCTCGATCAGTTCGTCGTCGGCGATCGAGTTGCACTTCAGGACGATGTGGCCGTCCTCGCCGAAGGACGCCTCGTGTTCGATCAGGTCGACGAGCTGGCGTCGCAGGTCACGCGGCGCCACCAGCAGGTTGCGGTAGTCCTCCGAGCGGCTGTAGCCGGTGAGATGGTTGAACAGCTGCGTCGCGTCGTCGCCGATGTCGGGCGAGCAGGTCAGCACGCCGATGTCCTCGTAGATCTTCGCCGTCTTGGCGTTGTAGTTGCCGGTGCCGATGTGGACGTAGCGGCGCAACTGGTCGCCGTCGTCGCGCACCACCAGCGCCACCTTGCTGTGCGTCTTGAGACCGACCATGCCGTACACGACGTGCACCCCGGCTCGCTCGAGCTGCCGCGCCCACTGCACGTTGTTGGCCTCGTCGAAGCGGGCCTTCAGCTCGACGAGCACGGCGACCTGCACCCCACGCTCGGCAGCGCGGATCAGGCTGCGAATGATCGCGCTGTCGCCACCGGCGCGGTACAGCGTCATCTTGATCGACTGGACCTTCGGGTCGTCGGCGGCCTGCGAGATGAACGCCTCGACGCTGGTCGCGAAGCTCTCGTACGGATGGTGGACCATCACGGCGCGGTGACGCATCACGTCGAAGATCGGTCGATCGGTCTCGGCGGCGGCCACGATGCGCCCCGACGTCACCGCCGGCCACGGCTCGTCCTTGAGATCGGGTCGCTCGAGATCGAGCAACTGCCACAGGAAGCTCAGGTCGAGCGGGGCACGATGGAACGTGACGTCGTCCATCGTCAACTCCAGCTCGCGCACCAGGAGCTCGAGCACCTCGGCGCCGATGTCGTGTGACACCTCGAGCCGCACCGCCTTGTTGAACCGGCGACGGCGCAGTTCCATCTCGACGGCTTCGAGCAGGTCGTCGGCCTCCTCCTCCTCCAGGGTCAGGTCGGCATTGCGGCTCACCCGGAACGGCGCCCAGTCCTCGATGATCATCCCGACGAAGAGCCGATCCAGCTTGGCCGCGATCAGCTGCTCGACGGGGAGGTACCGCCCGGGGGACAGCGGGACCAGCCGGGGGAAGAGCCTGGGCACCTTCAGCCGGGCGAAGCGGCGGTCGCCGGTCTCGGGATCGGCCACGTTGACCGCCAGCGAGAGCGCCAGATCGGAGATGTACGGGAAGGGATGACCGGGGTCGACGGCCAGTGGGGTGAGGACCGGGAACACCCGGTCGTCGAACCACTCGTCGAGTTCGGCGCGTTCGTCATCGGTGACGTCGGCCCACGACACGATGTCGATGCCCGCAGCGCGCAGCTCGGGCACCAGCCGGTCGACGAAGGCGCCATCGATGCGGTCGACGAACTCGAGGACCTGGTGGCCGATCTCGGCCAGGGTCTGCGCCGGGGTGCGACCGTCGGGAGACGGTCGTTCGATTCCCGCCACGATCTGGTCCTTGAGTGCGGCGACACGCACCTGGAAGAACTCGTCGAGGTTGGTGGCAGCGATCGCGCAGAACTTGGCACGTTCGAGCAGCGGGATGCCCGGCTCGCTCGCCAGCTGGACGACGCGGTCGTTGAACTGGATCCAGCTCAGCTCGCGATTGGTGAAGCGCTCGTCGGTCATGCCGGCGGGCTCGTTCTCACGCGGATCGGTTCGTCACCAGGGTCCGGGTTCAGGCGTCGTCCTCGGCGTATCCGAGATCCCACTCGATGGTGATCCGCTCGCGCTCGGCATCGCGCACGATGCGCTCGCGGTTGCGCCGGAACTGGGGGTCGTCACGTGGCAGCAGCACGAGCCGCGCCAGCACCCGGGCACGGAACTCGTCGAGCACCTGACGGTCGCCCCAGTCGCCGTAGACCTCCCAGTGCGGTGCCACCGGACCGTGGTACACGATGCGGGCGTGAGCCCGCGGGGCCTGGGTCTCGGCGAGCTCGCTCATGACTGCCGACTCTATCGGCCGAGGCCGCGAGCAGTCGGCGCCGGACCACTGGCATCTACATTACGGACATGTTACGATTTCCGATCGGGTTCGCAACAATGCGTCCCAACATTCTCTTACCTGGACCGTCCACACTGCATCGGGTTCCGGATCCCATTCCCCGGGGAATTCGGGAACCGAACGGATACGCCGAGCGTCCAACCAATCACTCCACACGAAAACCTCCCGCAGGAAGGGTCATCATGGCCAAGCTCACCGCCCGCTCCCAGCCGATCCCGATCGAGACGGCACACATCCCCCACGATCCCGATTCGGCGACGGCCTGGATGGCCGACGGCAACTGCCGGCTGCACCCGCCGGCCACGTTCTTCCCCAGCGACGGCGTCGGCGTCGACCGCGCCCGCAAGATCTGCAAGGACTGCCCGGTGATCTCGACCTGCCTCGAGTTCGCACTCGAGGAGCGCATCGACCACGGCGTCTGGGGTGGATGCAGCGAACGCGAGCGGCGCCGCATCCTGAAGCGCCGCCGCGTCGACCAGACCGTCTGATCACGGCCCGATCGCGGGAAGCCGACGTCACACGTCGACCCGCCGACCATCACGAGCGATGAGCGAAAAGCCCGAATCCGGGCGCGTGGCTCATCGCTTCGACGATGTCACTGCGAGCGATGAGCGAAAGCCCGTATCCGGGCGCGTGGCTCATCGCTGCGAGGTCGCGGACGGTCGGACCACCGGCCCGCGAGGCGCACCAGCGGTTTACTTGGTGTCGTCGGACGTGCTCGACGGAGTGGAGGTGGCATCGCTCGGCTTGTCAGCCTCCGCCATCCCGTCCTTGAACTCCTTCTGGGCCTTGCCCAGGTTCTTCGCAAGCTTGGGCAGCTGAGCGCCGCCGAAGAGTACGAGCACCACGATCAAGATGATTATCCACTCGGGACCACCTGGCATACGACCACGCTACCCCATCGACGGCCACGACCGCAGCGCGGCGTGACAGGAAATGCGACCCGGCGACCTCAGGCGGTGATGGTGCTGCGTGCCGCTTGCGCACGCTGGCGGCGGATCCGGCGCCGCTCGCGCTCGGAGAGACCGCCCCAGATCCCGAACTTCTCGCCGTTCTGCAGCGCGAACTCGAGACAGTCGAGGCGCACCTCGCAGCCGCGGCACACTTCCTTGGCCTCGCGCGTCGACGCTCCCCGTTCGGGGAAGAACAGGTCCGGGTCGACACCGAGGCAGTTGGCGTAGTCGTGCCAATCCGGGTCGGGCTCGACGGGAATGGCGCTGACCGTGATGCTGGATGTGGTGATGAACTGCATGTGGAGAATCTCCCTGCGGGCCCGTGGGCATGGAATGTGCGCAATCACCCGCCCCCAAACGAATGATCGACAGCGACGTAATTACAGTGGCGTCATTCTGCCATAGCACACAGGAATTTCGCAAGGGGGGATTTTCCGGGAATCGCGCGTTGCGCGCGATTCAGCCGGCGCGGCGGCCGCGGCGGGCAAGTTCGCGCTTGCCCTGCATGAAGTCGACGAGCACGTAGTCGCCCAGGTGCTCCGGCGTGGTGAAGAATGCCCGGCCTCGGTTGATCTGTGTCATCTGTTCGATGAAGTGCCGCAACGACCCGTCGGCACCGAGCCCGAAGGTGTTGATACGGATCTGTTCCTTCGTGCACCGCATGACCTCACGCAGCGTGGCCTCGACAGTTTCGCGCACCGGTGGATAGTTGAAGAACGGCATGCCGTTGTCCATGATGTGCGCCGTCGGCTCGCCGTCGGTGATCATGATGATCTGCTTCGTGCCCGACTCACGCGCCAACAGCTTGCGTGCCAGCGTGAAGCCGTGGTGCATGTTGGTGCCGTAGACGAAGTCCCACGAGACCTCGGGCAGTTGCTCGGCGGTGAGCACCCGCGCCGTCTCGGAGAAGCCGACGATGCCCAGGTAGTCGCGGGGGAACTGCGAGGTGATCAGGCTGTGGAGCGCCATCGCCACCTTCTTGGCGGGCAGGAAGTTGTCGCGCATCGGCATCGACAACGACAGGTCGAGCATCAGCACCGTGGACGACCTGGTCAGGTGCTCGGTACGTTCGATCTCGAAGTCGGACGGTTCGAGCTCGATCGGCGTTCCACCACCGGTGCGCCGCAACGCGTTGCGAATCGTGCGGTTCAGATCGAGCTGGAAGGGGTCGCCGTACTCGTAGGGCTTGGTGTCGTACGTGCGCTCGTGGCCCTGGCCGAGGTTGCTGGTGTCGTGCTGACCCAGGGTGTCCTTCGCCAACTTCGAGAACAGGTCGCGTAACGCGTTCGCCCCGATCTTGCGGAGACCCTTGGGCGTCATCTCGAGCCGGCCTTCCTTCTGCTCGATGAGGCCAGCCTCCTCCAGCATCTTGGTGAGCTCGGCCAATCGCTCCAGCGACTTGGCAGCGTCGTCGCCCATCAGGTCACGGACCCGATCCATGTCGGCCTCGGCGAGCGCACCGGGGCTCGAGGCGTTGCGCAGCAGGTTCTCCAGCTGGTCGAGGTCGCCCATGTCCTGCATGGCCTGCATCGCCTGCTGGAACCCCATCGGGTCCTGGCCCTCGAAGTCGTAGCTCTGGTTCCAGTTGAGCTGCGGGAACATCTGCTGGAGGTTCCCCGAGAGCTGCTGCATCTGCCACTGCAGATCCATGTCCTCCATCAGCTGGTCGGAGAGCTGCTGGAGCTGCGCCCGTTGCTCGGGCGTCATCGAGTTCATCATCGCCTGCATGGCCGCCATGCGCTTGGCCATCTGTTCGAGCAGTTCCTCGACGTTCTCGGGATTCTCCGGGAAGAAGTCGCCGTACTCCTCCATGAACTGCTCGAAGCCCGGGTCCTCGCCGCGCTGGTGCTTCTCGAGCATCTCGTTCAGCGCCGCCATCATGTCCTTCATGCGGGCCATGTCCTCGGGGGTCATGTTCTGCATCGCACCGGACATCTGGTCGACCATCTGCTGCATGAGCTGCTCGCGGAGCTGCTCCATCAGCTGGTCGAATCGCTGCTTCGCCTCCTTCGACTCGAAGTTGTACGAGTCGAGTTCGCGCACCTTGCCGGCGAGGTCGTCGGGCATCAGGTCGAGGCGCATGTTGCGTTCGTCGGCCGCGGCGCGAGCGTTCTCGGCCCGGCGTTCGTCGCCGGAGTTCTCGGCGTCGAGACGGGCGTTGTCGATGGCGTGGCGCTCCTCGTCGATGATGTCGTCGAGCTGCGCCTTGATCTCGTCGTAGACGCCACCGAGATCGGAGTTCTCCAACCGCTTCTGGCGCTCCGCTCGGAGCTGCTCGAGGAGTTCGCGCAGCCCCTGCAACTGCTCACCGTTGCGGTCGCGCAGGCCTTCCTGCATCATCCGCCGCAACGCTGCATTGACGTCGCCGTGGTACAGCAGTTCGTCGGTCAGTTCGTCGAAGGCCGCATCGGCATCGAACTCGAAGCCCGTCTGGGTGCCATCCCAGCGTGAGTACTCGAACCGCTTCGCCATGACTGGAACTTAACGGGTCCTCCCGCGCTTCGCAGCTCGGAGCCCGTAACATCGTCGTCATGCGTGTCCCCCGCACGTTCGTATTCGTCGACCTGTCCGGATTCACGAACTACACCGCAGCGTTCGGCGACGACGCAGCGGGTCGCGTCCTCAGCACGTTCCGGGGCATCGTGCGCACCGTGGCATCCGAACGCGGTGTCCGCATCGCCAAGTGGCTCGGCGATGGCTGCATGGTGGTCGCCGTCGATCAGCGCAATGCCATCGAGTTCGTCCTCGACCTCGAACAGCGCGCCACCGACGTGTGCGCGCCGTTGACCATCCGCGCCGGCCTGGCGACGGGTCATGCACTGCTGTTCGAGGGCGACGACTACATCGGTTCGGCCGTCAACATGGCGGCTCGACTCTGCGATTATGCCCGCGGCGTGCAGGTACTGATGCCGACGATGCAGCTCGAGCGGCTGCCGGAAGGTGTCGCCGCCGAGCCGTACGGCGAGGTCGAACTGCGCGGCTTCCCTGGACCGATCGACGTGGTGAGCCTGACGGGCACGCCCCAGACGGCGGGGCTCGACACATCCGAACTCTGGACTCGTACGCCGTACGTCTGACCGCCGATCGACCCTCGCTCAGCCACACTGCCATGACCTTCCGACGAGGCGCCTCCCTCACGACCGCTGACACGCTCGGTCTTGCCGACACCGCCGATCGGGGTCCGACGGCCGGCAACGGCTTCCGCACCCGGTGGCCCGACGACCTGGCGGCACTGCAGGAACTGGGGATCACCGACGTGCGCATCGCACTCGACTGGTCTCGTTTGCAGCCGAAGCCGGGCATGATCGACGACGACTGGGCGGAGCGCTTCGAGCAGATCCTCGCCGCTGCCGACGCGATCAGCTTGCGCCCCTGGGCATGCCTCCACGAGGACGCCGTTCCCCGATGGTTCGACAACGACGGCGGATTCGGCGACGAGGAGACCTTCACGAAGTGGTGGCCGCGTTGGGTCGAACGGGCCGCCGAACGATTCGGCGACCTCGTCAGCGGATGGATCCCGTTCGCCTGCGTTCCGGCGGGCGCCCCCGAACGACCCTGGATCGACACCTGGGGCATCCTCGCCGGTGAGTCACCGGTCGTCGCGGCCGTCGACCTGCAGCGTCGGTTCGACACGCTCGACCGGTACGTCGGCAGGATGGACCTGCTCGGCGCCGTGCTCGCCGGCGACTGGGACGACCACGACGACGTCGATGCGGCGAGACTCGCTCGGGCGGTCGACCGTTGGGGCGGCGAGTTGCGCGAGGCGGCCGAGGCCGTGGACACGCCACTGCTGATCTCCGGCTTCAGCGCCGGACATCACGACGCGAACGTCGCCGGTGACATCGTTGCCGCGCTGCGATCCACGCTCGACGACGCGTGCGCCGACGGCGTGCCGATCGAGCTGGCGTTCGTCGAGCCCGGCATCGCCGGTCCTGAGTCGCTGCCCGCACTGCTCGACGCCGAGCGCGCGCCCACTCCCTCGAGCGCCGCCTTCATCGACGGCTGAGCCGACCCCGGAGAACTTGCACCGAGTCGCGGGATCGGCGGCCGTCAGGTCCGTCCGCGATAGGTGGCGCTGGGGCCCGCTGCATCCTTGTTGAGCCGCTTGCTGAGGTGCAGGCCCTCGAGTACGAACTCGGCGGCTGCACCCACTGCGGCGGGCGACTCGTCGCCGCCCGTCAGCACCGATACCGGTGCCCGCAGCGCCTCGACGTCCTCGACGAGGCGGGCGAGTTGCTCGCTGGTGACGCCCTCGCCGGTGTGGGCGACCGCACCCGCCTCGAACGCATCGACGACCGCCCGGGTCTGCTCCGGCGGCACGGTGTCCTTGAAGACGGTGAGCACGGCACCCTTGATCAAGTTCTCCATGATCGCACCCTCACGACCGTCCTCGATCGACTCGATCTCGATCTTGCCCATCGAGCTCGCCGCAAGCGCATCGAGGTCGTCGACACGCGCCACGATGCGGCGCTCGCCGGCGCGCAACCCGCGACGCAATGCGTTGGCTGCGAGCGCCTCGTAGTTGGCGACGCTCAGACGCACGCTCACACCCGAACGCTGATTGACGTGATTGCTCGACCGGGCCAGGTGGCTGAACGTGGCGACGACGTCGGCCAGGTACCCCGGCACTTCGACGCTGACACGGCCCTCGGCGGTGGTGATGTCGAGCGGCACGGCCTCCTGGCGCATGATCGCCACCTCGGTGTGGACCTCGAGGGGATAGTGCGTGCGGATCTGGCTGCCGAACCGGTCCTTCAACGGCGTGATGATGCGACCGCGGTTGGTGTAGTCCTCGGGGTTCGCCGACGCCAACAGCATCACGTCGAGCGGCAGGCGGATCTTGTAGCCCCGGATCTGGATGTCGCGTTCCTCGAGCACGTTGAGCATGCCGACCTGGATCCGCTCGGCGAGGTCGGGCAACTCGTTGATCGCGAAGATGCCCCGGTTGGTACGCGGGACCAGTCCGTAGTGGAGCGTCAGTTCGTCGGACAGGTACCGGCCCTCGGCCACCTTGATCGGATCGACCTCGCCGATCAGGTCGGCGATCGACGTGTCCGGGGTGGCCAGCTTCTCGCCGAAGCGCTCGCTGCGGTGCACCCAGTGGATGGGCGTGTCGTCGCCCAGTTCTGCGACGAGGTCACGCGCATGCTTCGACACCGGCTCGTAGGGATCGTCGTTGATCTCGCTGCCGGCAACGATCGGCATCCATTCGTCGAGCAGACCGGTGAGCGATCGGATCATGCGGGTCTTCGCCTGCCCGCGCTCACCGAGGAAGATGACGTCGTGGCCGGCGAGGAGGGCGTTCTCGAGCTGCGGCATCACCGTGTCCTCGTAGCCGGACACCCCCTCGAACAGTGGTTCACCGGCCGCGACCTTCTCGATCGCGTGCTCGCGTACCTCCTGCTTCACGGGGCGCGACACCCATCCGGATGCTCGCAGTTCCCCCAACGTCGTCGCCTGCGGTCGGTCCGTGTCAGCCATGGTTGGAACCTACCCCGACCAGAGCACGGCTGAGCATGCGAGCTCACGACTCGCTGAGGATGCGTGCGGACACCCCGCCCGAGCACGATCCGCCACCGACGGACGGTGGTGGCGCAGCGTACGCTCGCCACATGCATTTGTCCGGCGAGTGGTTGGCGGCCGAGGCCGACGACGACGTCCGGCGCAACGGCATCGGCCTCGATTCCGACGACTCCGGATGGTCGCGCATCTCCGTGCCGGGCCACTGGCAGGATCACGAGAACTTCAGCTCCAGCGACGGCCCGATCATGTACCGCCATGCGTTCAGCGCGGCACCGCCGGCGGAAGGTCGCCGCCGATGGATCACGCTCGACGGGATCTTCTACCAGGCCGACGTGTGGCTCGACGGCGCCTACCTCGGCGATCCCGAGGGCTACTTCTTCAGCCACAGCTTCGACGTCACCTCCCTCTCCCGGTTCGGCGACGACCACGTCCTGGCCGTCGAGGTCACCTGCTCACCCCAGACGGGCGTCGCCGGACGTCGCAACATCACCGGCGTCTTCCAGACCCCTGCCGGGATCGGCACGAACCGCAACCCGGGAGGCCTGTGGCGACCGGTCATCCTCTACGACACCGGACCCGTGCACATCCGCCGGCTGCGGGTGCTGTGCCGCGATGCCGACACCCGCCGGGCGCACCTGCGGATCGCAACCCGCATCGACAGCGACCGCTTCACCCCGGTGACGATGCGGACGCTGGTCGACGGCGTCCCGATCGACGAGCAGCATCAGACGATCGCGGCGGGCCAGAACGACTTCGAGTGGACGATCGACATCATCGACCCCGACCTGTGGTGGCCGCGGGCGCTCGGCGATCAGCCGCTCACCGAGGTCGCGGTGGAGGTCGTCGTCGACGGTGAGGTGAGCGATCGTCGACAGCGGCGCACCGGGCTCCGGCAGATCGTTTGGGACGACTGGGTGTGCTCGGTGAACGGTGAACGCCTCTTCCTGAAGGGCGCCAACATCATGCCGACCTCGGCGGCACCGGCGAACGCCACCAGCGAGATGATCCGAGCCGACCTCCGAGCCGCCGTCGATCTCGGTCTCGACGCGCTGCGTGTCCACGGCCACATCGCCGACCGGGCCCTGTACGACGCCGCAGACGAATCCGGCATCCTGCTGCTGCAGGACTTCCCGCTGCAGTGGGGCCACGCTCGCGCGGTACGCCCACAGGCCGTCGAACAGGCGAGAGCCGCCGTCGACTCGCTGGGCCACCACCCGTCGATCGCGATGTGGACGGCACACGACGATCCGTCGGCGACCGACGCCGGCATCACCGCCACCAGTTGGCGGGGCAGGGCTCGCACCGTGGCGGCCAAGCAGCTGCCGTCGTGGAACAAGTCGGTACTCGACCGCTGGGTCAAGCGAGCGTTCGAACGTGCCGACTCGACCCGCCAGGTCGTCGCCCACTCGGGCGTCGTGCCGCATCTCCCCCAACTCGACGGCACCGACAGCCATTTGTGGTTCGGCTGGCGCCACGGGGAAGCGGAAGATCTCGCCGAGTTCGCCGCCCGACTGCCGCGGATGGTGCGATTCGTCAGCGAATTCGGCTCCGACTCGCCACCCGCCGACGCAGCGTTCATCGAGGAGCAACTCTCCGCGTACGAGTGGCCGAGCCTCGACTGGGACCGGGTGCAGGCCGACACCGGCTACCAACGTGCGGTCACCGAACGCAGCTTCCCTCCTACGGAGTTCGACAGCTACGACGAGTGGCGCGACACGCTGCAGTACTACCAGGCACACGTCCTGAAGGTGCAGATCGAGACGTTGCGTCGACTCAAGTACCGCCCGACCGGCGGATTCTGCTTCTCCTCGCTGAACGACTCGGCGCCGTCGGTCTCGTCGAGCATCCTCGACCACGAACGACGACCCAAGGTGGCGTACGCCGCAGTCGCTGCGGCGTGCGCACCGGTGCTCGTCGTGGCCGATCTCCTGCCCGACGAGGTACGCCCGGGCCAACGGCTCGATGTCGATGTGCACGTGGTGAGCGATCTCCGCACGCCGCTCGATTTCGCAGTGGTCGACGCCGTGATGTCCTGGCGAGGCGGCGACCAGCGGTGGCGGTTCGGTGGTCCTGTCGCCGCTGACGACGTGGCGATGGTCGGCCGCCTGCGGCTCGAGGTCCCCGACGTCACGGGCCCGATGACGCTCGACCTCCGGCTGACCGCCGGAGACGTCGCCGGCCACAACCACTACGCCACCACCATCGCCGACGAGTGACCCGGCTCCCTCCGCGTCGCCCCCACAGCGATGAGCGAAAAGCCTGTATCAGGGCGGTTGGCTCATCGCTCGCGCCGGATCACCAGCTCGGGTCACACGGCATGGGCGGAGACGATCCAGGTTGCGGCGCCCATCACCACGCGGCCGTCGACGACGTGTCCGGAGATCACCTCCGTGGCGGCGGCGATGGCTGCCTGCCGGTTCTCCGGTGACGCTGCCGCCAGGCCGGGGGCAATGCCCGGATTCTGTTCGAGGGCCCGGCGTGCGGTGCCTTCCAGGTCGTCGGCGGGTCCGAGGTCGGCGGAGGTGGGACCGGGTTCGATCACGATGTCGCCGAACCCCGCATCCTGCAGCAGCGAACGCACCCGGTCGGGGTCGGCGAGCGAGAACGGGCTGGGCTCGGTCGGCCCGGGCGGTGGCAGCATCTCCACATGAGCCGCCGCGGCCATCACCGGCTGCAGGATCATCGGGTTGTCGAACGGGCCCTGGAAGCAGACGAAGCCGAGACGCCCACCGGACACGAGCGCATCACGGACGTGCCCGAACGCCCGATCGGGTTGCGGGAAGAACATCACGCCGAAGCGCGAGAAGGCCACGTCGAACGACGCCGCGGCCAGCGGGACGTCCTGGATGTCGTGGTGGCGGAACTCCACGTTCGAGCAGCCCGTCGCGCGTGCGCGAGCGCGGGCTGCCTCGAGCATCGGTACCGAGATGTCGACACCGACGACGGTCGCCGGCTCCACGATGCGCGCGATCGACAGCGTCGTCGCACCGACGCCGCAACCCAGATCGACGATGCGGTCACCCGCACACAGTTCCAGGCGTTCGACGACCGCGTCACCGAACGGCGCCAGCATCGAATCGAAGTGGTCGACGTGCTGGACCCATGCCCGGCCGGACTCACCGTTCCATGCATCCAGTTGAGGATTGCGATCCATGCCGCAACGTACACCCGCCGCCGCGGGCCCACGCGCCGTCGGTCAGCGAGCGAGCGAGCGACGATTCTTGAACTTCGACTTGAAGTAGTCGGCGTTCATCGTCGCGATGTTGTCGATCGAGATCTCCTTCGGGCACGCTGCTTCGCACTCGCCGTGATTCGTGCACGATCCGAAGTACTCCTCCATCGTCTCGACCATCGCCTCGGCCCGCTTGTACCGCTCGGCCTGGCCCTGCGGCAGCAGGTTGAGGTGGCTGACCTTCGCCGCCGTGAACAGGTTGGCGGCACCGTTCGGGCACGCCGCGACGCAGGCGCCGCAGCCGATGCACGCCGCGGCGTCCATCGCCGCATCCGAGACCGGCTTGGGGATCGGGATCAGGTTGGCGTCGGGGGCGCCACCGGTCGGCGCCGTGATGTAGCCACCCGATTCGATGATCCGGTCGAACGCGGCCCGGTCGACCATCAGGTCCTTGATGATCGGGAACGCAGATGCCCGGAACGGCTCGATGACGATCTCGTCGCCACTGTCGAACACACGCATGTGGACCTGGCACGTCGCCGTGCCCTTCTGCGGTCCGTGTGCGCGCCCGTCGATCATCAGCGAGCAGGTCCCGCAGATGCCCTCGCGACAGTCGTGGTCGAAGACGATTGCCTCCTTGCCCTCCTCGATCAGCCGCTCGTTGAGGATGTCGAGCAGCTCGAGGAACGAGGCCTCGTCGCTGATCTCGGGGATCTGGTGCGTCTCGAACCGCCCTTGTGCGTCGGGGCCGTCCTGGCGCCAGATCTTGAGGGTCAGGTTGGTCAGGGTGCTCACTTGTAACTCCGGGTCTGGAACTTGACGACTTCGTACTCGAGCTGTTCCTTGTGCTCGATGGGTTGGGCCATGTCACCGGACCACTCCCAGGCGCTGACGTAGGCGAAGTCGTCGTCGTTGCGCAACGCCTCGCCGTCCTCGGTCTGGTGTTCGGAGCGGAAGTGGCCGCCGCAACTCTCCTCGCGGTTCAAGGCGTCCTTGCACATCAGCATGCCGAGTTCGAAGAAGTCGTCGACCCGGCCCGCCTTCTCGAGGGTCTGGTTGAGGCTCGTGTCGGAGCCGGTGACGCGCAGGTCCTTCTTGAACTCCTCGTGCAGGGCCGGGATCTCCGACAGTGCCTTCTCGAGGCCGTTGGCGTTGCGGTCCATGCCGCAGTAGTCCCAGATGATCTTGCCGAGCTCACGGTGGAAGTGATCGGGCGTCTTGGTGCCGCCGATCGCCATGTACTGCTTGAACCGGTCGGTCGCCTCCTGCTGGATCTTGGCGAACTCGGGATGGCTCGTGTCGGGGACCGGCTTGTTGAGCAGATCGGCCAGGTACGGAGCGATCGTGTACGGCAGCACGAAGTAGCCGTCGGACAGACCTTGCATCAGCGCCGAGGCGCCGAGGCGGTTGGCGCCGTGGTCGGAGAAGTTGGCCTCGCCGGCGCAGAACAATCCGGGAATCGTGGTCTGCAGTTCGTAGTCGACCCAGAGGCCGCCCATCGTGTAGTGGCTCGCCGGGTAGATCCGCATCGGCACGATGTACGGGCTCTCGCCGGTGATGCGCTCGTACATGTCGAACAGGTTGCCGTAGCGCTCCTCGATGACGTCCTTGCCGAGGCGTCCGATCGCATCGGCGAAATCGAGATAGACGCCGTTCTTCAACGGGCCGACACCCTGTCCGGCGTCGACCATCCGCTTGGCGGCACGAGACGACACATCGCGAGGCGCCAGGTTGCCGAAGCTCGGGTAGATCCGCTCGAGGTAATAGTCGCGGTCGGCCTCGGGGATCTGGTCGGCGGCACGGGTCTCGTCGGGGTTCTTCGGTACCCAGATGCGGCCGTCGTTGCGCAGCGACTCCGACATCAGCGTGAGCTTCGACTGGAAGTCGTCGGCCTGCGGGATGCACGTCGGATGGATCTGCGTGTAGCAGGGGTTGGCGAACGCCGCACCGCGGCGATGGGCCCGCCATGCGCCGGTGACGTTGCAGGCCATGGCGTTCGTCGACAGGTAGAACACGTTGCCGTAGCCGCCGGTGGCGAGCACGACGGCGTGCGCCGAGTGCGACGAGAACTCACCGGTCATCAGGTCGCGGGTGACGATGCCGGCGCACCGGCCGTCGATGTTGACGACGTCGACCATCTCCATGCGGTTCCACAGCTTGACGTTGCCGAGGCCGATCTGGCGGGAGAGCTGCTGATAGGCACCGATCAGGAGCTGCTGTCCGGTCTGACCCCGGGCGTAGAAGGTTCGGCTCACCTGGGCGCCACCGAAGCTGCGGTTGTCGAGCAGGCCGCCGTACTCGCGGGCGAACGGTACGCCCTGGGCGACCATCTGGTCGATGATGTCGACCGACACCTCGGCGAGTCGATGCACGTTGGCTTCGCGGGCGCGGAAGTCGCCGCCCTTCACCGTGTCGTAGAAGAGGCGGTGGATGCTGTCGCCGTCGCCCTGGTAGTTCTTCGCGGCGTTGATGCCGCCCTGGGCGGCGATCGAGTGGGCACGCCGGGGCGAGTCGTGGAACGTGAACGCCTCGACCTGGTAGCCGAGCTCACCGAAGGTCGCCGCTGCGGACGCCCCAGCGAGGCCGGTGCCGACGACGATGATCTTGAACTTGCGCTTGTTGGCCGGGTTGACCAGCTTCTGGCCGGCGATGTAGGTCTGCCACTTGTCGGCCAGCGGGCCCTCGGGGACCTTGGAGTCGAGTGTGATGCTCATTCGGCTGCCTCCTCGTGGGTGACGGTGACGGCGTCGGGGTCGTAGTCGAGCAGGCCGGCTTGCACGGCGACGGGGATGGAGACGTTGCCGAGCACGATGATCGTGGCGAAGCCCGTTGCGAGATAGCGCCGCCAGTTGTTGAAGCGGGGGTTGCTCCAGCCCAGCGACTGGAACAGCGACCACGTGCCGTGGAACAGGTGGATGCCGAGCGCGATGTTGGCGACGATGTAGAGGATCGCCACCGGGAGGCGCGACAGCGACGCATCGAGGTTGCGATACGCGGCGCCGCGGACGAAGTCAGGATTGGCCCAGCCCCACGTGAGATCGGCGAGGTGCCACAGGATGAAGAGCGCCACGATGATCCCGGTCCAGCGCATCGTGCGGCTGGCGAAGTTGGCGATCTGGTAGTCACGAGCCGACTGGTACTTCACCGACCGGGCCTTGCGGTTCTGCACGCTCAGTGCGTACGCCGCATGGATGTGCAGGACGACCGCGGCGATCAGCACGAGGCGCAGACCCCACAGGACGTAGGTGCGCGGCATGATCGGCACCAGGAGCTCGCGGAGGAACTCGCCGTAGACGTCGATGTCGTACACCCGCTCGTCGCCTTCGGAGATCACCCCGAGGTACGCCTTGAGGTTGCCGATCATGTGGACGAACACGAACCCGATCCCGATGATGCCGGTGATCGCCATCACGTACTTCTTCCCGACCGCCGTGGAGTAGAAGTCGACCAGGAACGGCTTCCTCTTCTTCGACGGCGGCTTGACTGCAGTGCCCGAGACGGGCCCGCGGTTCAACGTCTGTGCCATTGCGGTGACGCTACTCGCCGGTCGTGGGCGCCGACCCAATTGTCCGTCGAGTTCGTCCTGTCGCCGACGCCACACCGCACCACCACACGATCCCGCCCTCCCACCCCTCCCCGAAACTTGTGCGGATCTGCCCGCTCAGCGCTCGTTCTTGCGCACAATTCGGGCTGGGCGGTCGGCCGTACCCGAAATGTGTGCGGATCTGCCCGGTGAGCGCAACGATCCGCGCAAATTTCGGATCGGGGGTCGGCGTGGTGGTGCTTGGTTTCCGTTCGGTTGGGATCTAACCTGCCCCGCCGACCATCATGGTCCGGTCCCTCGGATCGTTCCGAGCAGGATCACCCCCGTACCGCCCTCAGGAGGCAAGAAGCCCGTGGACGTCGTTCCCTATCTCGCAGCGGTGTCGGCCCTCGCCGCACTCGCGCTCGCTTTCTACTACTACAAGGTCGTCGAGCAGGCCTCGCCCGGCAACGAGCGCATGGTCTTCCTGATGACCGAGATCCAGAAGGGCGCCAAGGCCTTCCTCAAGAAGGAATACCAGTGGGTCTCGATCTTCGTCGTCGCGATGATGATCCTGATCGGCATCGTGATCAACCCGCTGGCCTCGATCACCTACCTGCTCGGCGCCACGCTGTCGGCCACGGCCGGGTACGCCGGCATGACCGTGGCGACGATGGCCAACGCCCGCACGACGGAGGCCGCCAAGTCCGGGCCCGCTGCGGCACTGCCGGTTGCGTTCCGGGGCGGCGCCGTCATGGGCTTCTCGGTCGCGGGGCTCGCACTGCTCGGGCTGATGGTGACCTACCTCGTGTTCGTGGTGTGGTTCGAAGTCGACCAAGCATTCGAGATCTTCACCGCCTACGGCCTCGGCGCCTCGTCGATCGCACTGTTCGCCCGCGTCGGAGGCGGCATCTACACGAAGGCTGCCGACGTCGGCGCCGACCTCGTCGGCAAGGTCGAAGCGGGCATCCCCGAGGACGACCCGCGCAACCCGGCGACGATCGCCGACAACGTGGGCGACAACGTCGGCGACGTCGCCGGCATGGGCGCCGACCTGTTCGAGTCGTACGCCGGATCGATCATCGCGCCGGTCTCGCTCACGGCCTTTGCGCTCGCATTGACCGCCGACCAGGCCGGAACCGACGGGGTCGTGAGCCTGCTCGTGTTCCCGATGGCGATCGCGTTCATCGGCATGGTCGCGTCGATCATCGGATCGTTCTTCGTCAAGGGTGGCAACTCCACCGACTCACATGCCCTCGCCCGAGCGCTCCACATGGGCACCAACGTCGCCATGGTCCTCACGGCGCTCGGCACCGTCGGCATCGCCTTCTGGCTGTTCTCCGGCGACGAGTTCGACGCCCCGATCGGTCTGGCGATCTCGGTCGTCGGCGGCCTCATCGTCGGCTGGGCACTCGGCAAGTGCGCCGAGTACTACACGTCGGACGGCTTCGGGCCGGTGAAGAAGATCGCCCGCCAGTCCGAGACCGGTCCGGCAACGACCGTGCTCGCCGGCATCAGCGCCGGCATGGTGTCGGTCGCCGCATCCGTCGCACTGATCCTGATCGGCGTCGGCGTCGCCTACTGGGGCGGCCAGCTCGCCTTCAACCCGGACGCGTTCGGCGGTCTCGGTGAGGACTTCGGCGGCATCTACGGCATCGCCGTCGCCGCCATCGGCATGCTCGCCACGACCGGCGTCGTCGTGTCGGTCGATGCCTACGGCCCGATCGCCGACAACGCCGGCGGCATCGCCGAGATGGCCGAGTTGGACCCGTCGGTGCGACAGGTGACCGATGCGCTCGACTCGCTCGGCAACACCACGGCGGCGATCGCCAAGGGATTCGCCGTCGGTTCGGCGGCGCTCACCGCACTCGCACTGTTCAAGAGCTTCGAATTCGCGATCTTCGACGCCGACCCGACTGCAGCCCTCGACCTGAACATCGGTCGGGTCGAGGTGTTCATCGGGCTGTTCATCGGTGCGGCGCTGCCGTTCCTGTTCGCGGCACTGACCATCGACGCGGTGGGTCGTGCGGCTCAGAAGATGATCGAAGAGGTGCGCCGCCAGTTCCGCGAGATCCCGGGTCTGCGCGAAGGCGCACCGGGCGTCGTGCCCGATTCGGCCCGCTGTGTCGCCATCTCCACCGAAGCGTCGCTGCGCGAGATGATCGCACCGGGAGCGTTGGCGGTCGTCGTGCCGTTGGTCACGGGCTTCATCAGCGTCGATGCGCTCGGCGGGCTGCTCGCCGGTGCGCTCGTCACCGGTTTCGCCCTCGCCATCTTCATGGCCAACTCGGGCGGCGCCTGGGACAACGCCAAGAAGTACATCGAGGCCGGCGCACACGGCGGCAAGGGCGGCGACCCGCACAAGGCAGCGGTCGTCGGTGACACCGTCGGCGACCCGTTCAAGGACACCTCGGGCCCCTCGATGAACATCCTCATCAAGGTGATGACGATCGTCAGCCTGGTGTTCGCCAGCGCCTTCGTCTGATCTCCCGCCCGGTTCACTCGCTGACGAAGTCGATCAGTTGCTCGACGGCGCCGACCAACTCGGGGCGGAGGTCGGCGAAGGTGTTCACCCGGTTGCGCAGGGTCGGCCAGAAGCCCTCGAACGGCACGCCGAGGGCGGCGCACATCGCTTCCTTCCACGGCAGGTCGCCCTTGGGGATGTCCGGCCAGTCGTCGAGGCCGAGCACCTTCGGACGGATGCCTGCCCAGACGTCGACGAACGGGTGCCCGGTGATCAACACGTTCGGAACGCGGACCGACTGGGCGATGCGGGTCTCCTTCGACCCGGGCACGAGGTGATCGAGCAGCACCCCGAGGCGACGCTGTGACGACGGCGCGAACTCGGCGACGGCTGCCGCCAGATCATCGGCGCCGTGCAGTGGTTCGACGACGATGCCGAGTTCACGGAGGTCGTCACCCCACACGTGCTCGAGCAGCTCGGCGTCATGTTTGCCCTCGACCCAGATCCGGCTCGCGGCTGCCACACGCGCCCGCCCGTCGCCGGCCACCGAACCCGATGCGGTGATTCGCTGGGTCGCCGACGCAGCCGCTGACGGTCGCACCAGTGTGACCGGTCGTCCCTCGATCAGGAACCCGCCGGGCTTCCACGTGAAGTGACGGACGTAGTCGTTGCGGTCCTGCAGGGTTACGCCCTCGGCGCTCCAACGAACGACGTCGCCGCAGAAATGGCTGGCGCGGTCCTCGACGAGCATGCCCATCTCGACGACGACGTCGGGATACGTCGGGCCCCGCTGGGAAGCTGCGAAGTCGTCGAGGATGTCGCCGTTGTACGCCACGATCCCAGTGAAGCAGTCGGCGAGGTCGCTGTGCCAGCATGCACCGATGCAGAGCTTCGAAGGAAAGATCGCCGCCGTCACCGGAGGAGCGAGCGGGATGGGTCGCGAGCTCGTGCTCCAGCTGGCGGCCGAAGGTTGCCACGTGGCGATGTGTGACATGTCGGTCGAGGAGATGGAGGAGACCCGTCGCCTCGCGCTGCGGGCGGCGCCGGCCGGCACCGTCGTCACCGGTCACGTGTGCGACGTCTCCGACGAGGAGTCGATGCTGGCCTTCCGCGATGCCGTGGTCGCCGAGCATGCAACCGACCACGTCAACCTGCTGTTCAACAACGCCGGCATCGGCGGCGGCGGTTCGATGATCACCGACGACCGTGCCGTGTGGGACCGGACCTTCGCGGTGTGCTGGGGCGGCGTCTACCACGGCGTGCGCGCCTTCCTGCCGCTGCTGATCGCCGCTGACGAGGGCCACATCGTCAACACGTCGAGCGTCAACGGCTTCTGGGCCAGCCTCGGACCCGACCGGCCACACACCGCCTATTCCGCCGCCAAGTTCGCGGTCAAGGGGTTCAGCGAGGCCCTGATCACCGACCTGCGGGTCAACGCTCCCCACGTCAAGGTGTCGGTGGTGATGCCGGGCCACATCGGCACGTCGATCGTCGAGAACTCCCTGCGCCACGGACGCCACGAGGTCGACATGGAAGCTGCCGAGATGGTCAAGCTGATGTCGGACATGTTCCGCGACCAGGCGCCGATGACCGCCGCCGAAGCGAGCGCCGTGATCCTCGACGGCGTCCGCAACGACCGGTGGCGGATCCTCGTCGGCGACGACGCCCACAAGCTCGACGAGGCCGTGCGCGCCCACCCCGAGATCGCGTACGAGTCGCTCACCCTCGGCGACCTCACCTCCGGCCGCGCCGGCACCCCCTTCGCCGCCGACTCCTGATCAGCACCAGCCCGTTACGCCAGGGGTCAGACCCCCGGCGACACGCTCCTCGCGGTGGATGGAACCGGGCGGGGTCGGGCGACGTCGAAGTTCCATGGGGAGCAACAACACGGCACTGGCGGCGTTCACCTTCACAGTTCTGGTCGGGCTGGGGGTCTCGGCATGCAGCGTCGACGACGACGCTGCCTCGTCGGCGCAGTTCGCACCACAGACGGAGCTCGACGCACCGGCGGCTGTCGCGCTCGACGACGGGCGCTCGGGAGCCGTCGGACAGCCCGAGCAACCGCTGTCGGCCGAGGCGTCCGGCGATGCTGCGATCGAGCAGCCACCCGGCTCGGTGCTGCCCACTGGGCAGGCACTTGCGACGACCGCCGGTGTGGTCGTGACGACCTCGGACATCCGGGCTGCGGTCGCCGACACGCTCGCCACCGTGCAACGCAACGGCGCCAGCGTGTTCACGGCGGACGTGAACATCGGCGTCGAGCGCGACGACGGCAGCGTCGACGGATCGGGCTTCTTCGTCGTCAAGGTGCCGCCCGCCGAGCTCGAACCGCTGATCACCGACCTCGGCGCCACGGTCGGACGGCTGTCGGGCCGCACCCAGGACACGACCGACGTCACCGATCAGTTGATCGATCTCGACATCCGCATCGGTGTCGAACGCGACGTGATCGCGCGGTTCCAGAGCCTGCTGACCGACGCCACCCAGTTCCAGGACATCGTCGAGATCGAGCGGGTGATCAGCGAGCGCACGATCGCACTGGAGCAACTGCTGGCGAGCCAGCGGAACCTCGACAACCGCGTCGAGCGGTCGACGCTCACCATCCAATTGCAGTACGAACCGCCGGTCGCCGAGGCCGCGAACTCCGAGGATGAGGCGATCGAGAGCATCGGCGATGCGTGGCGGGCGGGCTGGGACGTGTTCGTCGGGGCGCTGTTCGCGGTCGCCTTCGTGCTGGCGGTTGCAGCACCGTTCATCCTGGTGGCCCTGCTGCTGATCGGCGTCGTCTGGTTCGCCGCCCGCCGGAGCACTCGCACCCGTCGGAACGTTCCGACCGAGACAGCTCCGGTCCCGTCGACCGACCCGCGGCCGGTGGGCGGGGCCGTCACCCCCGACGAGCAGCTCGCCGGGCCCACCCCTGGGGCGTGAGCACCAAGTCGCTGACGGTACCGTCGGGGAAGGCGAAGGGTGACCGGACACCGGCGTGTGCCCGCACCTCCGGGAGCGCCAACGGTCCGAACCCGGTGCTGGCGGTCGTCCATCGGTGCCAACGGTGCGCCGGCACCTCGGCGAGCTCCAGCCGGGACTCGCCCAGCACCTCCACCACGCCGTGCCCGACGCCGCGCTGTTCGTAGCCGGAGTCACTCGCGACACGGTCGCCGGTCGCCTCGATCGGAGTCGCCGGGCCGGTCGCATACCACTCGAGGTCGAACGCGATCGGCGTCGGATCGCCGTACGCCCGGTCGAGCGCCTCGTCGGCATCCTCGATCGCCGAGGCGTAGGTCTCGTTGCCGACCGACCACTGTTCCATCTCGGCGTCGCAGTGGTGCTCGGCCCACAGCGCCTCGCCCTTGACGATGAACGGGTCCGCTCGGATGGGGACGTCGAAGTCGGTGATGTGCAGCAACGGTCGGCCCTCGCGGGCGAGCGACGCCCAGTACCAGGCGGTGCGACCGACGATCCGGTGGCCCGAGATCAGCCCGACGCGACCGTCGACGGTCCACGCTGCGAACACCCACTCCTCGATCGGAGCGTCGGCGTGCCTGCCGTCGTACCAGCCGTCGTGCCGGTCATCGTGAGCGTCGCGGTCACCGGGCACATCAGGCAGACTACGGACCATGATCCGCTATCTCAGTCTCGACTGGATCACCGCACTGTCCGACGAGGTCGCCGCCAACGACCACCTGCGCGAGATCGCCGGATCCCACCGGATCGGTGTGACGCAGGTGGTCAGCAACGGCCCGGAGGGTGACGTCACCTACCACCTCAACGTCGGCGATGGCGAGGCGTCGTTCGGCGCCGGTCCGGCCGACCCCGAGGACGTCAAGATGGAACAGGACTGGGACACGGCGGTGGCGGTCGCCACCGGAGAACTCAACGCCCAGGAGGCGTTCATCGGCGGACGTATCCGGCTGTTCGGCGATCAGCAGAAGCTGCTCGACTCCCAGCCGGTGTTCGGTGCGCTCGACGCCGTCTTCGCGAGCGTGCGCGAGCGGACCGACTACCGCTGACGGGGCCACACGCCCGCGTCGTCGGGTTCAGGTCTGGCGGGCCGGCTCCCACACCCAGTTGCGGATCTCCGGGAGATCGTCGCCGTGCTCGCGGACGTAGGCCCGGTGACGAGCGCGCTGGTCGACCATCTCCTGACGCAGAGCGGCGGCCTTCACCCGCAGCGACGGCGTGCGATCGATGACGTCCATCACGAGGTGGTACCGATCGAGGTCGTTGCGCACCACCATGTCGAACGGTGTCGTCGTGGTCCCCTCCTCCTTGTAGCCGCGCACGTGGAGGTTGCCATGCCCGCGGCGGCGGTAGGTGAGACGGTGGATCAGCCACGGATAGCCGTGATACGCGAAGATGACCGGCCGATCGGTGGTGAACAGGTTGTCGAAGTCGGCATCGGAGAGCCCGTGCGGATGCTCACGCTCATCCTGCAGCCTCATGAGGTCGACGACATTGACGACGCGCACCCGCAGGTCGGGGAGATGGTGACGCAGCAGCCCGGCGGCGGCGATCGTCTCCTGCGTGGGGACGTCGCCGGCGCAGGCGAGGACCACGTCGGGCTCGCCGGCGTCGTTGCTCGCCCACGTCCAGATGCCGATCCCGCGTTCGCAGTGGAGGTCGGCCTCCTCGGCGTCGAGCCAGTTCATCGTGGGCTGCTTGCCCGACACGATCACGTTGACGAAGTCGCGGCTCGCCAGGCACTGGCGGGCGACGGCCAGCAGACAGTTCGTGTCGGGTGGGAAGTAGACCCGGATCACCTCGGCGGACTTGTTGACGACGTGGTCGACGAAGCCCGGATCCTGGTGAGAGAAGCCGTTGTGGTCCTGGCGCCACACGTGCGACGTGAGCAGGTAGTTGAGCGAGGCGATGGGCACGCGCCATTCGATGTCCCCGGTGGTCTTCAGCCACTTGGCGTGCTGATTGAACATCGAATCGACGATGTGGACGAACGCCTCGTAGCAGGAGAAGAGGCCGTGACGCCCGGTGAGGAGGTAGCCCTCCAACCAGCCCTGGCACAGGTGCTCCGACAGCACCTCCATCACGCGGCCGTCCGCCGAGAGGCCGACGTCGACCGGCTCGTCGAGGAGATGCCAGACCTTGTCGGTGACGTCGTAGACGGCATCCAGGCGGTTGCTGGCGGTCTCGTCGGGACCGAACAGCCGGAAATTCGAGGCCGCTGCGTTGTCGGCGAACACGTCGCGGAGCATCTGGCCGAGGTGGCGGGTGGGCTCCGACTGGTCGACGCCTGGCTCGGACACCTCCACCCCGTAGCGATGATGATCGCGCAGCTCGAGCTCGACGAGGAGTTGCCCGCCGTTGGCGTGCGGGTTGGCGCCCATCCGCCTGTTCCCGACGGGCAACCAACCGCTGACCCGGTCGACCGGTCGACCGTCGTCGCCGAACAACTCGTCGGGTCGGTAGCTCTGCATCCACTCCTGCAGCTGAGCGAGGTGCCCTTCGCTCTGGCGGACCTCCGAGAGGGGCACCTGGTGCGACCGCCACGTCCCTTCGACCGGGGTCCCGTCGACGACGTCCGGTCCGGTCCATCCCTTGGGCGTGCGCATCACGATCATCGGCCACGAGATCGGCTCGTCGGCTCTCGGCTCGCCGCGCTTGATGTCGGTGATCCGATCGAGGCAGGCGTCGACGGCGGCGATCATCTGGCGGTGCACGTCGTCGGGGTCGTCGCCGTCGACCAGGAACGGTTGCCACCCGTTGCCGCGCAGCAGTGCGTCCAGACGCTCGTCACCGATCCGAGCCAGCGTGGTCGGGTTGGCGATCTTCCATCCGTTGAGGTGCAGGATCGGCAGCACCGCACCGTCGCGAAGCGGATCGATGAACGCGCTGCTCATCCAGCTCGCAGCGAGCGGACCCGTCTCGGCCTCGCCGTCGCCGATGACGCAGGCGACGACGAGGTCGGGATTGTCGAACACTGCGCCCGCGGCGTGGGCCAACGAGTACCCGAGTTCCCCGCCCTCGTGGATCGAACCGGGCGTCTCCGGTGCGACGTGGCTCGGGACGCCACCGGGAAATGAGAACTGGCGGAACAGCCGCTGCATGCCGCGTGCGTCGAGCGAGACCCTCGGGTACACCTCGCTGTAGGTGCCCTCGAGCCAGGTGTTGGCGACCATCGCGGGCCCGCCGTGTCCGGGGCCGGCGATCATCATCGCATCGAGGTCGCGGGCCGCGATCGCCCGGTTCATGTGCGTGTAGACGAGGTTCAGACCGGGGCACGTCCCCCAGTGACCCAGCAGTCGCGGCTTGATGTGTTCGGGCCGCAACGGTTCACGCAGCAGCGGATTGTCGAGCAGGTAGATCTGCCCGACCGACAGGTAGTTGGCCGCACGCCAGTGAGCGTCGAGACGGGCGAGTTCATCATCGGATGCGTCGGACAGACCGGCATGTTCCATGTCGGCGGACGTTCCCTCCCCCGACCGAGCGGAAACGACCGGTCATACCGGTGCCAGGCACCGCGCCACCTGGTCGTCAGGGCTTTCCTTGCCGGTTGCGGTACTCCTCCGAGCCCGGCATCGGGCGGCCGTCGCGGCGATGCGGCACCTCATCGGAGCCGGGCTCCGGCAGGTCGCCGTGGTCGGCGCCCTCCGTGTCGGGCTGACGCAACCGCTTCGGCGTCGCCGGTCGACGGGTCCTCATCAGCAGGATCACGATGACCACGGCGGAGACGATCCCGAGGGCGGTCCAGACGATCCACATGCCGCCCGGCTACCCGGCGCGACGACGGCACAAACGCGGCGCTCGCCGCACGCTGCGGCCCGTCCGGCGACCGCTCAGGTGCGGGTGTAGCGCCAGACGGCGATGCCCCCGAACACCAGCGTGATGCCCACGCTCCACAAAATCGACTGCACTGCGCTGGAAGCGACGGGCCCGCCGAGGGACAGATTCCGAGCGGCGTCTGCGGTGACCGAGACCGGGCTGTGCTCGGCGAACCCCTGCAGCCAACTCGGCATCGTGTCGACGGGGACGAACACGCTGCTCGCGAACACCAGCGGGAAGATCGCGACGAAACCGGCCGACTGCGCCGCTTCGGCGCCGCCCGCCAGGAAGGCGATGGCGGCAAAGACCCAGCTGAGCGCATATCCGAATCCGAGGATCAGCGCGATGGCGAAGGCCGCCGCAACCACGCCGTTCTGAAAGGAGAAGCCGACGACGTAGCCGACGGTGATCATCAGCGCCAGGATGACGGAATTGCGGACGAGGTCGGCGAGCGTCCTCCCGGTCAGCACCGCCGATCGGCTCATCGGCATCGATCGGAACCGGTCCATCACGCCGCGTTGCAGGTCCTCCGCGAGTCCGACCGCCGTTTGGCTGGCCCGGAATGCCACCGACTGCACGAGGATGCCGGGCAGGAGATAGTCGACGTAGTCGACCCCGGGCGGCAGCGACGATTCGATCGCGCCGCCGAACACGTACACGAACAGCAGCACGAACATCACCGGCTGGATCGTGGAGAACAGCAACAGGTCCGGTTGGCGGACGAAGTGCCACAGGTTCCGGCGCGTGACCGCCGTCGTGTCGGTGACGCTCTGTGCAAGATCGACCATCAGTGATCCTCCTCGTCGTGCTGGTCGTCGTCGTGCTGGCCGTCGTCCCGGCCTGCGGCGTCCGGCGTGTCGCCCGTGAGCTGGAGGAACACGTCGTCGAGATCGGGACCGCGCACACCGACCGATCGCACCTCGACATCCACACCGGCGAGTGCGTCGGCGACGTGCGAGAGCCGAACGAGCGCATCGCTGCCGGCATCGATGGTCCAGCGATCGTCGTCGTGTTCCTCGGCATCGTCGATACCGACGTCCTCGAGCGCACTGCGGATGCGCCGACGCCGCTCGTCCTCGTCGCCCTCCGGAACGAGCCGGAGGTACAGCACCAGCCCGCCGGCACGCCCCTTGAGTTCGTCCGCCGTGCCCGTCGCGATGACACGACCGTGGTCCATCACGGCGATGCGATCGGCGAGCGCATCGGCCTCCTCCAGATACTGGGTCGTCAACAGGACGGTGGCGCCGTCGGCAGCGAGCTCCCGGATCACCTCCCAGATCGTGCGGCGACTGCGCAGGTCGAGTCCGGTGGTGGGTTCGTCGAGGAACAGCAGTCGCGGATCGGTGAGCAGCGCGGACGCGAGGTCGAGGCGCCGGCGCATCCCGCCGGAGTAGGTCTTCGCCTGGCGATCGCCTGCTTCCGCGAGATCGAAGCGAGCCAGTAATTCGTCGGCGCGGCTCGACGCATCCGATCTCGACAGGCCGAACAGCTCGCCGAACAGCGTCAGATTCTGCCGTCCTGTCAGGAGCTCGTCGACGGCCGCGTACTGGCCGGCCAGTGCGATCGCACGGCGCACGTCGTCGGCCTCCGCGACCACGTCGTGACCGAACACTGCAGCCGTCCCCTCGGTGGGTCGCTGGAGCGTGGAGAGCACCTTGACCGCCGTGGTCTTGCCCGACCCGTTGGGACCGAGCAGCCCGAGGATCTCGCCGGTACGCATCTGCAGGTCGAACCCGTCGAGCGCCCTCGTCTCGCCGAACACGACATGGACACCTTGCATGTCGACGGCGAGATCAACGTCGGTGGTCGGGAGATTCTCCTCTGCGGACTTCTGCAGCATTCATCCGGTCGTACCCGCAGGCTGCGGTCTCGAACCTTTCCAATCGCGATCCGGGGTGCAACGATTGCTGACCACAGAGTCGCGACATCGGAGGATGCATGCCGGAGATGCCGGAGATCCAGGCGCACGCAGAGCGCCTGACCGACCAGTTCGCCGGGCGCGTCCTGGCCGGCTTCACACCGTTCAACTTCACGGCGCTCAAGACCGCGGTCCCCGCTCCGTCGGAGGCCTTCGGCCGACCACTGCTCGAGGTCGACCGGCGCGGTAAGTACCTGCTGCTGCGGTTCGAGCCCGTCACCTTCGTCGTCCACCTCATGCAGGGCGGCCGCCTCGTACTCGACACGAAACGCTCAGTGAAACCCCGAGGCGGCCAGGCACGGTTCGTCTTCGAGCCGACCGAACTCGACGACGGATCAATCGACGACACTGCGCTGTTGCTCACCGAACAGGGCAAGGAGCGACGCGCCGGCGTCTGGTGCGTGCCGACGGACGCCGCCCTCCGCTCGCCACCGCTCGACAAGCTTGGGCCCGAGGCTGCCGACATCACCGCCGACCAACTCGCTGAACTGTTCGCGGCCACCTCGATGCGGGTGCACGGCTTCCTGCGCGACCAACGGATGATCGCTGGGGTCGGCCGCCGGCTCGCGAACGAGATCTGCCACCGAGCCCGCATCTCGCCGTTCGCGAACACCCGAAGGCTGGGCGCCGCCGGTGCCGTTGACGTCGCCGCTGCGATCTCGTCGTGCATCGCCGAGGGGCTGGAGTACGAGCGGACACGCCCCGACATGAGTTCGTCGAAGGAGCGTCCGAGCGCGATGCACAGCCGCACCGGCGACCCGTGCCCAGTCTGTGGCGATGCCGTGCGGGCGGTCGAGTACTCCGGCTACACCGTGAACTACTGCCCGAACTGCCAGACGGGCGGCAAGGTCCTGGCCGACAACACCACCAGCAAATTTCTGAAGTAGCTCCGGGCGAATACGCTCGCGTTCATGCCGATCCATCTGCGAGCCGAGCCCGGTGACTACGCCCCCAACGTGCTGTGCCCGGGCGATCCGCTCCGAGCGCAGTACATCGCCGAGACGTTCTTCGATCCCGGCGCCCGACAGGTGAACGCCGAACGCGGGATGCTCGGCTACACGGGCACGTTCGACGGCGAGCCGATCAGCGTGCAGTCGACCGGGATGGGTTGCCCGAGCGCCGGCATCGTGTTCGAGGAACTGATCATGCTCGGTGCGACGCGGCTCGTGCGCGTCGGCACCTGTGGCGGCCTCGGCGACGGCATGGCGATGGGCGACACCGTGGTCGGATTGGCCGCCTCGAGCGACGACTCGACACCGTTCCGCTACGCCGCGATGGACGGGTTCGCTCCGAGCGCCACGTTCTCGCTGGTCGAGACCGCCGCCCGGCTCTCTCGCGAAGCGTCGGCCGGCGCGGTGCACGTCGGACCGATCGTGACGTCCGGGTTGTTCTACGATCCCGACCCCACCACGTTCGCTCGCTGGAAGCGTCTCGGCCACATCGGCGTCGAGATGGAGGCGGCCATGATGTACACGATCGCCGCCGTCAAGGGCGTCGAAGCGCTGGCGATCATGACCGTCAGTGACCTCCTCGGCGAGAGCGGCGACACGGTGCGGATCAGCGACGAGGAACTCAGGGCGGGTGTCGATCAGATGATGCGCATTTCCTGCGCGGTCGCCGTGTCATGATCAGCTGAATCAGCAGATCTGCTGACGGAACTTTTCCGATTCCAGGAGCGTCAGAACCACCATGATCCCCCGCACCGCACTTGCCCTCCTCGCGCTGTCCGCCCTCGCTCTCGCGGCATGCGGCAGCGACGACGACTCCCCTGCCGCCGACGACTCGTTGCCGGCGGTCGGTTCGGCTCCCGCCGCCGACGACCTGGCCGACCGGGCCTTCGAATCCACCGAGGTCACCGGCCACGAACTCGTCGCCGACACCGTTGTGGAGCTCGCGTTCACGACCGACAGCCTCTCGGCAAACGCCGGCTGCAACTCGATGAACGGTGGCTACTCGATCACCGACGGCTCACTCGACGTCGGTGCGATGGCATCGACGATGATGGCCTGCCCCGACGAACTGATGGAACAGGACGCGTGGCTGAGCGAATTCCTGTCGAGCGGACCAGCGATCGCCCTCGACGACGACACCCTCACGTTGACCGGCGACGACGCCACGATCTCCTTCAGCGCCGTCCAGCCGGCGGAGCTGGAGGGCACGACGTGGACCGTGACCGGCATCATCGCGAACGAAGCGGTCAGCACGGTGCCGATGGACGCCGAGGCGTCGATCACGATCACCGACGGACAAGCAGCGATCCAGGCGGGGTGCAACTCCGGCTCGGCGAGTGTCGAGGTGGCCGAGACCACGATCACCTTCGGTCCGGTCGCGCTGACGAGGATGGCGTGCGCCGACGAGGCGGTCAATGAGCTCGAAGCCCACGTGCTCTCGGTGCTCGACGGCGAGGTGACCTACGAGATCGCCGGCGACCTGCTGGTCCTGCGCAACGAGGCCACCGACGCACAACCCGGCCTCGAACTCACCGCCGGCTGACACGTCCCCGAGCGGCGGGTGCTCCCGTGCGGGCGAGTCAGATCAGGCCGAGTTCGGCGACGGCGTCGCGCTCGCTGACGAGTTCCGCGGCGCTGGCATCGATCTTGGCGCGGCTGAAGTCGTCGATCTCGAGGCCCTGCACGATCTCGTAGTCGCCGTCCTTGCACACGCACGGGAACGACGAGATGATGCCCTCGGGCACCTCGTAGCTGCCGTCGCTGACGACCGACATCGACACCCAGTCGCCCTCGGGTGTCCCGAGAGTCCAGTCCCGGACGTGGTCGACGGCGGCCGATGCCGCCGACGCCGCCGACGACGATCCACGCGCATCGATGATCGCCGCGCCGCGCTTGGCGACGGTGGGGATGTAGGTGTTCTCGTACCACTCGTGGTCGCCGACCGCGTCGTAGGCGCGCTGACCGTCGACCTCGCAGTGGAACAGATCCGGGTACTGCGTGGTGGAGTGATTGCCCCAGATCGTCATCTTCGTGATGTCGTTGACCGACGCATCGAGGCGATGGGCGAGCTGCGCTTTCGCCCGGTTGTGGTCGAGTCGGGTCATCGCGGTGAAGCGTCGAGGATCGAGGTCGGCAGCGTTGCGCTGTGCGATCAGGGCGTTGGTGTTCGCCGGGTTGCCGACAACGAGGATCTTCACGTCAGGGGTGGCCGATCGCGACAACGCTTCGCCCTGCGGCTTGAAGATCCCGCCGTTCGCCGACAGCAGGTCGGCGCGCTCCATACCGGCCTTGCGTGGCATCGATCCGACGAGGATGGCGACATCTGCGTCGCCGAACGCCGTGTCCGGATCGTCGGTGCAGACGACGTCGGTGAGCAGCGGGAACGCGCAGTCGTCGAGTTCCATCCGCACACCTTCGAGCGCCCCGAGCGCCGGCGTGATCTCGAGCAACTGCAGCGCGATCGGCGTGTCCGGGCCGAGCATCGAACCCGAGGCGATACGGAAGAGAATGCTGTAGCCGATCTGGCCTGCAGCTCCGGTGACGGCAACACGAACGGGAGTGGTCATGGTCCGAGCGTACGCCCGGCGCCGACCGCGGCCAAAGCCGCCCGATGCGTCACATTGGGCCCGGCACGGTGTGACAGTTGCGGTGTGTCGGTGACGTCAGGGTTGGGCGAGCACGCGGTCGATGACGTCGACGTAGAAGTTCTGACCCGACTGGGTGAGGTGGATACCGTCGTCGTAGAAGCATCGCCCCTCGCAGCTCGCCGACAGCACCTCCCAGTCGACGACCGTCACGTTGGAATGCGTGGCGGGGGCGGCGCGGAGCTTCGCGTTGTTGTCGGCGATCCAGGACCGGTCGGCCTTGCCGGTCAGCAGCAGCACGACCGGAACATCGGCCACCGTGGCCAGCATCGCATCGAGGGTCTCCTGGCTGAATCCGCCGTTCGTGCCGAGGTGGACCACGACCACCGATCCGAACGTGCCGTTGTCCTTGAGCGTCTGCATCGTCGGGATGAACGCCTTCATCTGACGGCTCTGCAGCGCATCGACCTGAAATCCGCGCGCCTGCAGCTCCTCGGCCGCTCCGAGCATGACCGAGTCGCCCAGCGCAACGAGTGGGAAGCCCGACGCCGCGGGAGGAATGGCCAGCGGCGTGAGGCCGTCGAGGGCGGACACGACCCCGAGTTGCGCCACGGGTGCCGGCGGCGCGGTCGTGGGCGCAGCGGTGGTCGGCGGTGCAGTGGTCGGCGGCGCCGTCGTGGGCGCAGCGGTCGTCGCCGTCGGATCGAGGACGGGCGCGACCGAGCCGCCCGGATCGAGTTCGGCGTCGACGACCTCGACCGCCGTCGTGAGGGGTGGTGCGGTGGTCGTCGTCGACGTCGTGCTGGTCGTCGTGGTCGACGCGACCGGGATGTCGTCGACCGCGAGCAGGTCGGTGGTGAACTCGCCGCCGGCGTCGAGCGCCTGGGCGATCTCGTTCTGCTCGAGCGGTGCGGTCAGCAGGGCGGCGCCGACGAACAGCCCGACAACCGCCGCCATCGCCACGGCTCCGGTCGCCACGACCTTGGGACCTCGTCGTGCGCCGGCGAAGATCCCCCGCCACCTGACGGAGAACCGTCCTTGACGGATCGGTGTCTCCACCAGGCGATAGGACGCTTCGGTCACCGCGGCGGTCAGCAGCAGCGCGAAGACGAACTGGCCGAAGGTGAGCTTGTTGCCCGCCACCCCGCGGATCATCTGGTAGATCGGCCAGTGGTACAGGTAGAGCCCGTAGGAGCGGGTACCCACCCAGCGGAAGAACGGATTGCCGAGGAGGCGATTGGCGTGCGCGCCCCGATGGGTGACCGCCGCGATGATCGACAGGGTGGCGAGCCCGGCGAGGAACATCCCGCCCCGGAAGAGGAAGGCGTCGGCGCCGCTCGGCGTGACGAGATACATCGTCCAGCACAGCCATCCGAAGCCGACGATCGCGATCAGCGCCAGCACGTCGAACAGCCGGCCCTTCGAACGCAGCGGCCCACGCACGATTGCCAGCGGACGCCAGACCATCGCGAACGCCGCACCGAGCAGGATCCCGCTGAGGCGGCTGATGGTTCCCAGGTACAGCGTGTCGATCTTGGCGATCGGTCGATCACCCAACCACCAGTAGGCGTCGGGGGTCACGTTCGGCTCGCCGATCGGACCGGGGTAGTACAGCAGAGCGACTGCAACGGTGATCACCGCCGCCGCCGCGAACAGCCATCGGCTGACCGAGGCGACCTGGCGGGTGCCGTTGCGACCGAGCAGGAAGATCATCACGACCGGCCAGAACAGGTAGAACTGCTCCTCGACCGCGAGACTCCACAGGTGCCGCAGCGGCGCGAAGTCGCCGGCGGCGGTGTAGCCGAGCCCCTCCCAGATCTGGTACCAGTTCGAGACGTAGAAGAACCCGGCGATCACATCGCCGCGCAGCGCGCCGAGTGCCTCCTTCTTGAAGATGGCCGTCCAGACGGTGACGAAGAACATCATCGTGAACAGCGCGGGGAGCAGACGCCGGGCGCGGCGCATCCAGAAGTGGCGCAACGAGATCCGGTAGGTCCGCTCGCGTTCGGAGATCAGCAGCAGCGTGATCAGATAGCCCGAGATCACGAAGAACATCTCGACACCGAGAAACCCGCCGGGCAGCCAGTCGCTGTTGGCGTGGTACACCATCACGGCCACCACGGCGAGTGCGCGCATCCCGTCGAGCCCCGGCAGATACGGGACCCGACTGATGTGGGCGCGGTCGTCGGGAACCGGTTCCACCCGGGGTGGGGCGAGTGTGGACATGGGGGATCCAGTATCGCCGAGCGGGTCACGCCGACGACGTCATGTCGGCGATCTCAGCCCGGGGCCTGGAGCGCGCCCTCGATGAGTGCGGCGTAGTACTCCTGGCCGTCGGGTCGCAGGTGGAAGCCGTCGCTCTGGAAACAGTCGCCGGGGCACGACTCGTCGAGATCGGCCCAGTAGAGCACCGACACGTTGTCGAAGGTGCTGGCGGCATCGAAGATCAAGGCGTTGTTGCCCTCGGTCCAGGAGCGATCCACGTCGATCGTCAACAGCAGGACCTGGGGAACCCCGGACAGCGCTTCCATCATTGCGGTCAGGTCGTCGGCATTGATGTCCCCGTTGGTGCCGAGGTGGACGACCACCACGTCGCCGAGTCGACCCGCGGCGTTCAGTTGTTCGATGACGGCGCGGCCGTCGGAGAACTGGCGACTCTCGACAGCGTCGACCACGAACCCGCGGTTGGCGAGCTCGCCGGCCGCGCCGAGCATCACCGAGTCGCCGAGCGCGAACTGTGCGATCGGGGCAGGCGGTTGCGTGGTCGTGGTCGTCGTCTCCGCCGGCGGAGGTGCCGGGACGCCGGAGCCGGACGGATCGGCGGCGGAATCGGGAGCGCTCGAGTCGTCCGTGACGACGGCGGGCTCGGTGGGATCGGCGCCCGAACACGTCGGATCGTTGACCACATCGCAGGTGAACTGGGCACCTTGGTCGAGCGTCTGACGGACCTCGTTCTCCTCGACCGATGCCGTCGCGAGGCTCACGCCCGCAAACAGGGAGAGCGCTGCGACGACGGCGCCGATGCCGAGCAGTGCGTTGCGTGGTCCGGCGACGGGCGATCGGGCGATCCGTGCGAGCGAGGATCGGAACGTCCCCTTGCGGATCGGCGTCTCGATCAACCGGTACGACGCCTCGGTGACGATGCCGGTCAGGATCATCGCGAAGACGAACTCGTGGAACTTCAGGTGCACACCGGCGATCTCACGGATGATCTGATAGATCGGCCAGTGGTAGAGGTACAACCCGTACGACCGGGTCCCGATCCACAGCAGCACCGGGATGCTGAGGACCTTCGAGGTGGCGGCGCGATCATGCGTCACCCCGGCGATCACCATCAGCGTGGCGATCGCACACAGCAGGAATCCGCCACGGAAGAGGACGGGGTTTCCGCCGTCGGGGCCGATCAGCCACATCCACCACGCCATCGCGGCCAGCCCCAGCATGCCGCCCAGTGCCACCAGGTCGAGCAAGCGACCCTTGGTACGCAGCGGCCCTCGCATGAGCGCCACGGGACGCCACACCATCGCGAACGCCGCACCGAGCAGGAGCCCCGCCGCGCGGCTGAAGGTACCGAGGTAGGACCAGTCGAACTTGGAGATCTCCTTGCCGAACACCGACCAGTACGCGTCCGGCGTGACCTCGGGGGTGCCGATCGGACCCGAGGTGTACACGAGGGCCGTGACGATGGTGATGCCGAGCGCCGCGAGCACGAGCCAACGGCTGATGTCGGCGATCCGTCGTGAGCCGACCCGCAGGAGCGCGAACATCACCAGCGGCCACACGACGTAGAACTGTTCTTCCACCGCCAGACTCCAGAGGTGCCGCAACGGTGCGAATTCGTTGGCGGCCGTGTATCCCGCACCGGTCCAGATCTGGTACCAGTTCGACACGTAGAGCAGGGCGGCAATCACGTCGCCGCGCAGCTTGCCCAGTGCCTCGCGTTGGAACAGCGCGGTCCAGATCGTCAGTGCGATCAACAACGTGAACAGCGCAGGAAGCAGCCGCCGGGCTCGCCGGATCCAGAAGTGCCGCATGTCCACCGTCGAGGTGCGTTCCTTCTCCGAGATCAACAACAGGGTGATCAGGTAGCCCGAGATGACGAAGAACACCTCGACGCCGAGGTAGCCGCCGGGCAACCAGTCGCTGTTCGCGTGGTACACCATCACCGCCACGACGGCGAACGCCCGCATCCCGTCGAGGCCGGGGAGATAGGGAACTCGACTGATCTCGGAACGCGCCGTGCGCCGATGCGGCCGCGACGTCGGTCGCGTGGCAGCACGCGTCGGTGTGCCCGAGGCGTCGGCGGTTGCAGTCATGTGGCGACCAGTATCGCTCAAGCCGTGGTCAGCCCGAGGTTCAGGCAGATCTCCACGACCGACTCGGGCCGGTTGAGGGCGTACAGGTGCAGGCCGGGCGTGCCCGCGTCGATCAGGTCGCTGCACAGCTGCGTGGCGACGTCGACGCCGATCCGACGCACCTCCTCCGGATCGTCGGTGGCGTCCAGACGGTCGGCGAGCCAGCCCGGCAGTGCGGCGCCGCTCAGTTCGGCCATCCGCTTCACCATCGCCTTGTTGTTGATCGGCATGATGCCGGGCAGCACCGGCTTGTCGACACCGAGTTCGGACAACTCCTCGACCAGTCGCACCCAGTGCTCGACCTCGAAGAAGAACTGGGTCAGTGCGAAATCAGCGATCGCGAGCTTGTCGGCGAGATGCCGGCGATCGGTGGCGCGGTCGGGCGAACGCGGGTGCACCTCGGGGTGCGCCGCGACACCGGTGGCGAACCTGCCGGCCGACACGACGTCGTCGAGCAGATCCATGGCGTAGCGGTAGTCACCGGCCTCTTCCACGCCGCCGGCCGGTGGGTCACCGCCGAGTGCGAGGATGTTCTCGATGCCGAGCTCGGCGTAGTGGTCGAGCAACGAGCCGACGTCGCTGCGCCGGTGGCCACGGCAGGTGAGGTGCGGCATCGGGGTCCACGAGGTCTCGCCGAGCATCCACGCCACCACGTCGCCGGTGCGGTGGCGGTCGGAGCCGCCGGCGCCGTAGGTGATCGACACGAAGTCGGGATGCAGGGACTCGATGGCGGCGACGGTCCGCCCGAGCGTCAGGGTGGCGGCCGGCGTCTTGGGCGGGAAGAACTCGAACGACAGTGTCCGTTTGCTCGCCAGGAGATCGGGGATCCGCACCATCGGACAGAGGCTACCGAGCGGTACGGCGGCGAGTCCGGCTTCGAATCACGACCGCACGAGCATCGCCACGACCCGTTTCCGGCTGTGTTAGGTTCCCGCCGTCGAACACGATAAAGGGGACGGGGAATGCCGATCATCGAGAACTGGAAACTGGTCGTACTGGAACGTTATGCGAAGTTCGACGGTCGAGCCGGCCGAGCGGAGTTCTGGTGGTTCGTCTTGGCCAACATCGTGCTGTACGTCGCCCTGGCGATCGTGATCAGCATCGGATTCGCGATCTCGACGGCGCTCGGCGTCATCATCGCCTTGCTGGCGGCTGCGGCATACATCGCACTGATCATCCCGTCGATCGCCGTGGCGATCCGCCGTCTCCACGACACCGACAAGTCGGGTTGGTGGTTGTTGATCTCGTTCATCCCGTTCGGCGGACTCGTGCTGTTGGTGTTCTACGCCATGGAGGGCACCAACGGGCCGAACGGACACGGCGTCGGTCCCGAACCAGCCGCCGCCTGACCCTGGTTCCCGGAGACCGGATCTCGGGGAACCACGCCGCCGCCTCAGTGACGGAAGTGGCGCTGGCCGGTGAAGACCATGGCGATGCCGTGTTCATCGGCGGCGGAGATCACCTCGTCGTCTCGCACGGACCCTCCCGGCTGGATCACGCACGCGATCCCGGCCGCCGCGGCAGCGTCGAGGCCGTCACGGAACGGGAAGAACGCATCGCTCGCACATGCTCCCCCCTGTGCTCGACCCGCTGAGCGTTCGGCGGCGATGCGCGCCGAGTCCAGACGGTTCTGCTGGCCGGCGCCGATGCCGAACGCCTGCAGATCCTTGGCGTAGACGATGGCATTGCTGCTCACGGCGGCACACACCTGCCAGGCGAACTCGAGGTCAGCCCACTGTTCGTCGCTCGGCTGCGCTGCGGTGACGACCCGCCAGTCGTCGCTACGGCCGGCGACGGAGTCGGGCTGCTGAACGAGCAGGCCACCGTCGACGGGGCGGACGTCGAACGGCAGCGGCGACGCTGCGTTGGCCGACATCACGCGCAGGTTCTTCTTCACCGCCAGGATCTCGAGCGCCTCTGGTTCGAAGTCGGGAGCGACGACGACCTCCGTGAAAACATCGCCGAGTGCGGTGGCCATCGCCGCCGTGATCGTGCGGTTGGCTGCGACGATGCCACCGAAGGCGCTGACCGGATCGCACGCGTTGGCGCGGATGTAGGCCTCGGTGACGTCGTCGGCGACGGCGACCCCACACGGATTCGCATGCTTGACGACCACGACGGCCGGTGCGTCGAATCGGTGCACGAGCCGCCACGCTGCCTCGGTGTCGAACACGTTGAGGTAGCTGAGTTCCTTGCCGCCGTGCTGGGTCATCGAGTCCCACCAGCTCGTCGCGCCGGCCTGGCGGTATCGGGCGCCCTGCTGGTGCGGGTTCTCGCCGTAGCGCAGCGGCTGTGCGAGTTCGAGGGCGAGATGGATCGACGACGGGAGTGCGACATCGTCGTCGCCGTTCGGGGCGGACTCGTCGAACCAGGTGACGATCGCCGCGTCGTACGCAGCGGTGTGAGCGAACGCCGTTCGGGCGAGGCGCCGGCGCGTCGAGTCGGAGAGTGCACCGTTGACGCGCAGGTCGTCGAGGACCGATTCGTAGTCGCCGGGGTCGACGAGGACGCCGACGTGAGCGTGGTTCTTGGCCGCTGCGCGCACCATCGCCGGTCCCCCGATGTCGATCAGCTCGATGCCCGGATCGGACGAGAAGGGGTACAGGTTGACCACCACGAGGTCGATCGGCTCGATGCCGTGGTGCGCCATGTCGGCGACGTGCTCGGCGTCGGTGGGGTCGGCGAGAATGCCGCCGTGGATCTTGGGGTGCAGGGTGACCACCCGGTGGCCGAGGATCGCCGGCAGCCCCGTCAACTCGGCGACGTCGGTGACCGCGATGCCGGCGTCTGCGATCGCACGGGCGGTGCCGCCGCTCGATACGAGCGACCACCCCAGCTCGTGAAGTGACTCGGCGAACTCGACGATGCCGGACTTGTCGTAGACGGAGAGGAGCGCAGTGGGCACGGGCGCGACCGTAGTCAATACTCGGCCGCGACAGGACATGACAGAGCGAACGCCACTACGGCGATGGTGCGCCACCTGGGTCGATGACGGCACTACGGTCCGCTGCGGGGGTCGACGAACACCAGCAATCCGAAGGGGAACACATGGACTTCAGCAAATTCAAGACATCCGACTGGCTCATGATCGGGGGCGGGATCGGCATCTTCATCTTCGGCTTCTTCAACTGGGTCACCGTCGAGGTCGGTGGCATCGACGTCGGAGGGACGGCGAACGTCTTCGACTTCTTCTGGACCGGCACCATCCCGTGGATCCTGGTGATCGCCAGTGCAGTGGTCACCTTCCTCCTCGTTCAGGGCACGCTCAACGACACCCAGCTGCCGTGGCCCCTTCTGCTGCTCGCGGCGACGGGACTGGCCTCGCTGCTGTTGTTGATCCGCCTGATCTTCAACCCGATCGAAGGCAGCGGCGCCTTCGGCGTGGACGTCGGGCGCGGCGTCGGCATGATCCTGTCGGTGCTCTCCGGCCTGGCCGCGACCGCGGGCGCGTACCTGAACTTCCAGGCGTCGGGCGGCAACCTCAAGGACCTCACCGACGTCGAGAAGCTCAAGTCGAGCTTCGCGAAGGAGTCGTCCGGCAACGACACACCGCCCCCGCCGCCTCCGCCGCCGGCACCGCCCGCCCCTCCGGCACCGCCCGCCAGCTGACCGGAACAGCGTCAACACCCCGTTTGGGTGCAGATCCGGGTGGGGCGGTCCACCCGGATCCGTACGCAAACGAGGTGACAGTCAGAGGTTGGCGACGATGTCGGCCATCAGCTCGCCGGCTTCGGTCGGGTTGAGGCCGACCTTCACACCGGCGGCGGCGAGCGCGTCCATCTTGCCCTGGGCGGTGCCCTTGCCGCCCGACACGATGGCGCCGGCGTGGCCCATCTTCTTGCCGGGGGGCGCCGTCACGCCGGCGATGTAGGCGCTCATCGGCTTGGTGACGTTTGCCTGGATGTACTCCGCGGCTTCCTCCTCGGCCGACCCCCCGATCTCGCCGATCATCATGATCGCGTGGGTCTCGGGATCGGCCTGGAACTCGGCCAGACAGTCGATGAAGTTGGTGCCCGGCACGGGGTCGCCACCGATACCGACGCACGTGGTCACGCCGATGCCCTTCTGCTTGAGTTCGTACAACGCCTGGTAGGTCAACGTGCCGGAGCGGCTGACGATGCCGACGTTGGGACCATCGGCGGACGGCTCCTGCGCGATCTCGCCGGCGGTGATGCCGATGTTGCACTTGCCGGGGCTGATGATGCCCGGGCAGTTGGGCCCGAGCAGCCGGGTGTTCGGATGGTTGCGGAGGAGCAGGTTGTAGACCTTGGCCTCGTCCTGGGCCGGGATGCCCTCGGTGATGCAGACGACGAAGCCGATGCCCGCGGCAGCCGCCTCGAGGATCGCGTCCGAGGCGAACTTCGGCGGCACGGCGACGAAGGACGCCGTCGCACCGGTCGCCGCAACGGCGTCGGCGACCGTGTCGTACACGGGGATGCCGTCGACGTCCTGGCCGGCTTTGCCGGGTGTGACGCCGGCGACGATCTGGGTGCCGTAGTCGCGGTTGCGCAGGCCGTGGTACTTGCCCTGGCCCCCGGTGAGGCCTTGGACGATGACCTTGGTGTTCTCGTTGACGAAGATGGCCATGACTACTTCACTTCGCTTTCGCAACGGCCGCGCGGGCGGCGTCGAGCATGGTGGGTTCGGACTGGAGCTTGTCGGCGGAGATGCCGGCGTCGAGCAGGATCTGACGTCCCTCCTCGGCGTTGGTGCCGTCGAGACGGATCACGATCGGGGCTCGGAGATCGACCCGACCCATCGCTTCGACGATGCCGTTGGCGACCTCCTCGCCACGGGTGATGCCACCGAAGATGTTGATCAGGATCGACTGGACCTTGTCGTCCGAGTTGATGACCTCGAGCGCGCCGGCCATCACGTCGGCGTTGGCGCCGCCGCCGATGTCGAGGAAGTTGGCGGCAGAACCACCGACCTGGTTGACGACGTCGAGGGTCGACATCGCGAGGCCTGCACCGTTGGCGATGATGCCGACCGTGCCGTCGAGACCGATGTACTGCAAGCCCTTCTCGGCGGCCATCTTCTCGCGGTCGTCCATCTCGGTGAGGCCGCGGAACGCATCCCATTCGGGGTGGCGGAACTCGGCGTTCTCGTCGAGGGTGACCTTGGCGTCGAGTGCGTGGACCTCGCCGGTCGGCTTGAGGATCAATGGGTTGATCTCGGCGAGGTCGCAGTCACCCTCGGTGAAGCAGCGGTACAGCTTCACCAGAATGTCGGCGGCGCCGTCGAGCGCCCGCTCGGGCAGCTTCGCATCGACGCACGCCTGGCGCGCCGTGGCGGCGTCGAGGCCGTCGACGGGGTCGATGTGCAGCTTGACGATCGCATCCGGGTTCGACTCGGCGACCGATTCGATCTCGACGCCTCCCTCGGCGGAGAGCATCAGGAGATGCTTCTTGGCCGCTCGGTCGAGCGTGAACGACGCGTAGTACTCCTCGTCGATGTCGGACGCCTGCTCGATCCAGAGCCGCTTGACGACGTGGCCCTTGATGTCCATGCCGAGGATGTTGCCGGCGTGTTCGCGGACCTCGGCCTCGTTGTCGGCGAGCTTGATGCCGCCCGCCTTGCCACGTCCGCCGACCTGCACCTGCGCCTTGACGACGACGGGGTACCCGGCCTGGTTGGCCTCCTTCACCGCCTCGTCGACGGTATCGGCAGGTCCGCCGGGGCTCACCGGGATGTCGTAGCGGGCGAAGTACTGCTTGCCCTGGTACTCGAAGAGGTCCACGTCGGAGTCACTCGCTTTCTGGTTGCGTACGGGGTGACCGACCGCAACGGTCAGTCGGATTCGGTTTCGTCGAGCGTCGTCTCGAGCCACTGGCCGATCGCCTTGAGCGACGATCCCGGACCAAAGATCTCGGCAACGCCCTGCTCTCGTAGTGCCCGGGCGTCAGCGTCGGGGATGACCCCGCCGCCGAAGACGAGCACGTCGCCGAGGTCGCGGCGGCGCAACTCCTCCATCACCCGAGGAAACAAGGTGAGGTGGGCGCCGGACAGCAACGAGAGGCCGACGCCGTCGGCGTCCTCCTGCAGGACGGTCTCGGCGATCTGCTCCGGCGTCTGGTGCAGCCCCGTGTAGATCACCTCGAAGCCGTGGTCGCGCAGGGCTCTGGTGATGGTCTTCGCGCCACGGTCGTGGCCATCGAGACCGGGCTTCGCCACGACGATGCGATACGTGCGCTTCACGAAGCATGAACCATAGGGCAAGTCCCCACGGCGCGCCGAAACGATGGTCAACGCCCGGCTCGGCGAACTCTGTGGTACCCCTTGGTCATGATGGAGTCATGACCGTCGTGGAGGATCCGATCGCCGTGGCGCCCGACGTGGCGGTGTTCGGTGACGGGTTCGTCTGGTATCCCGCAGATGACCGCCGCGGGTTCGATCCGGTGGTCGACATCGCCATCGGCGACGTGGCGCAGCCATCGCCGGAGTGGATCGCCGCCGCGGTCGAGCACTGCGCCCACGGTCTGTCGCTGCTCGAGCGAATCGACCCATCAAAGTTCGACGCGGCGACGGTCGAGGCGTGGGCGACCGGTGTCGAACAACTCCGCCGCCAAGCAACCGCTGCGGGCATCGCGGTGGCCGATCACCTCGACACCGCCGAGCCGTTCCGTGACCTCGGCTACTTCACCGCCAAAGCGTGGATGAAGCACCGCCTGCAGCTGTCGGGTGCCGAAGCCCACGGCCGCCTTCAAGCAGCACGGTTGCGTCGCGCTGTGTCGGTGTGGAACAACGCGTTGGCCGGCGGCCAGGTCGGCGTCGCGCAGACGCGGTTGATGGCGCGTATCGCCGCCAACCCGCGCATCGATGCCGACGTGCTGGTGCGGGCTGTCTGGGAGTTGATGGCCGACGCGATGGACGTCTCCTACGTCGAGTTCGAACGCCGCGCATTGACCTTCGAAGCGTTGGCCGACCCGATCGGCACCGCCGAGAAGACCGAACGCAACCGTCTACGCCGCACCGCCACCATCCACCAGGAATCCGACGGCTCCTGGGCACTGCACGCCAAGCTCGACGACGTCGGCGGCCCCGAATTCCTCGAAATCTTCTGCTGGTACGTCGACCGTGAATTCACCCGCGACTGGGCCCACGCCGTCGCCCGCCTCGGTGACGGCAACGTCAAGGTCACCGACCTGCGACGCACCGAAGCCCAACGCCGAGCCGACGCACTCCTCGAAATGGCCCGCGCCGCCGCCGCGTGCCCACCCGACCGCACCCGCCCACTACCGACGGTCAACTACCTCCTCGACGAAGCGAGCGCCCGGACGGCTGCTGACGGTGACCCCCTCGACCCGCTCGCCTACCGCGACGTCACCGCACGCACCGACCGCGGCCACCGCATCGACCCGGCGGCGATCATCGGCGTGTCGATGTGGGCGCTGATCCGCCGCGTCGTCACCGACGCCCAAGGTGTCGTCATCGAACTCGGCCGCACCTCACGGCTGTTCACCGGCTACGCCCGCGAAGCCGTCATGCTGCTGGAGCCCACTTGCATCTGGCCCGGCTGCGACCAGCCCCACACTTGGTGCCACGCCGACCACCTCACCAGCTGGTCCACCCGCGGGCCTACCAACCCCCACAATGGCGGCCCACTGTGCGGCCGCCACAACTACCTCAAAGAACAAGGCTTCACCGTCTACCGAGACGACGACGGCCACTGGCACATCACCGGCCCCGACGGCACCCAGATCTGCTGAACACCGTTGCCGACTCATCGGGAGGATGCGCACGGGCGACCCACCGAACGCAACGGTCCCCGGCAGACTGGGAGCGATGTCGAAGGCCGGACCGGTTCAGTTGAAGTCACCGCTCGCCCGCGCGGTCGTGCCGGTGCTGGGTGGCATTGCGTTCTTCATCGTGCTCGCACTCGTGATGTGGGGCATCGCCGCGTGGATCTCGCGCGGCGGTGCGGATGTGTCCGACCGACTGGCGCCGAGCCGCTTCGAGGTCGGATCGGTGCAGAGCGCCGCCCGGATCGTCGAAGAGGACGGCCCGATCATCTTTCCCGGGCTGAACACCACGACGGGCGAACGCACACTCGTGCTCGACCACGAGGGCGCCGATCCCACACGCGGGTGGCGCATCTTCTACGCCTACCCGATCGGTCGCCCGGACTGTCCCGTCGAGCAGGTGGTCGGCAGCCGCGAGTTCATCGACTGTGACGGCGCCACGATCACCGTCGCCGACCTGTCCCCGCCCGAGTCCGGGGTGTTCCCCGCGGTCGAGAACCAGCGGGTGCTCTACATCGACCTCGTCGGGGTCACCACGACCCAACCCGGCTGACCTCCACGGCGACCGCTCGCACCCCACGTCTGTGTTGCATTCCCGGTGGGGCGGCCCACCCACCTCCGTACGCAAACGAAGTGTGAGGCGTGGTTCAGCCGACGGCGAGGGCGTCGACGAGGCGCTCGGCGAAGATCTCGGTGTGCTGGCCGAGCTTGCTGCGGCTCATGGCGAGCCCGCCGATCACGTAGGCACCGGTGTCGCCGAGCGCCCGATCGAGCTTGTCGAGCGACGTGCCCGGGTCGAGCGCGAACGTGCAGAACCCAGCGGCGCGCTTGCCGCGCATGGTGGGCAGGTTGGCGATGTTCGACACCGCCCATGGCGCCTGGCCGAAGAGGAACGCCCCGTGCACCCAAGTTCCCACGAGGATCAGGTCGGCCTGCTGGATCGACGCATGATCCGGTTGCTTGACCTTCGAGAGTCCGGTGATCGTCCAACGCTCTTGCGCCAGCAGATCAGCCACCATCTCGGCGGCCCTCCACGTGTTCCCCGTCAAGCTCTCGACCAACAGTGCTGCCTTCACGGCGACGATTCTTGCAGGTCGGCGGCTCGCTCGGCAGATCTCGTCACCACGTGACGCGATCACAGCCCTCGTGCGTCTCGGGCTCGACCTGGAACGTGCCGTGCGCGATGCCGTGGCGTTCGGCGAGACAATGGCGGGCGCCGTCGAGCACCGAATGCGCATCGGCCGACGACGAGGTCACCAGATGCGCTGACGCCGCGTCCATCTCCGACGTCAGTGTCCAGACGTGCAGGTCGTGCACGGCGACGACGCCGTCGAGCTCCGCGAGTTCTGCAGCGAGCCGATCGAGGTCGACATGCTCGGGTGCCGCCTGCAGGAGGATACGCACCGCACTCCGCCCGAGCCGCCACGTGCGCGGCAGGATCCAGAGGCCGATGAGCACGCCGGCGGCCGAGTCGACCCACGTCCAGCCGAAGACCTGCAGCAGGATGGCAGCCACGATCACCCCGACCGACCCCACCGTGTCGGCGAGCACCTCGAGATATGCGCCCTCGACGTTGATCGACTCCTTCGCTCCCGAGCGCAGCAGGAAGAAGGCCACCAGATTCGCGAGCAAGCCGAGTACGGCGACGACCAGCATCGGGCCGCCGAGCACCTCGGGGTCGGTCCCGAACCGGCGGACCGCCTCGAAGACGACCCAGATCGCCACCGCGAACAACAGCAACGAGTTGACGAATGCAGCGAGGATCTCCAAGCGGTAGAGGCCGAAGGTGTGCGCCGAGGTGGCCGTCGACCGACGCTGCTCGAACCTCGACGCCAGGCTGATCGCCGCCAAGGCCATCCCGATACCGATCACGTCGGTGAGCATGTGGCCGGCGTCGGACAGCAGGGCGAGCGAGTTGGTCGCGAACGCGGCGACGACCTGGACGACGAAGAAGGTGGCGATGACCGCGAAGGCGGCGATCAGACGACCTCGGTGGCGCTCCCCGGCCCGTGCGAGCCCCAGACCATGATCGTGGCCGTGCTCACGATGCCCATCGTGGTCGCTGCTCGTCGAGGAATCCATGTATTGATTCTCACACGATGAGAACTGGGCTGCAACGTGGTCAGCGCGAAACCGGTATCTGCACGGTGAACACGACCTCGTCGAACTCGCCGTAGCGGGCGGCGACCTCGAAGGTCCAGAGTCCGGCGACCGGCAACACGACATCGGTGCCGACGACGTGGTTCACGCCGGCCGGGAACGTCTCGACGTCGAACCGCGGGATGTCCTGTTCGGGCAGCGCTGCGGTCACCGAGATCTCGTCGGCACGGTCGAGCACGCCGGACGGCGAGGTGATGTAGACGTGCAGCTCGGTGCCGCCCGTCACCGCCGGTTCCAGCTCGACCTGAGCGACTCGCTGGCCCACGACAGCCGACGCGGAGCCGATCTCGGGTGTGTCCAGCGGGGGCGGTGAGTTCACCAGCCCAGCGGTCGCCCCGAGAATCAACACGATCCCGGCGATCTCGACGCCGATCGAACGACGTACCAGCGCGCCCGCGTCGTCGCCGCGCGTGTGGATCGTGCGACGGTTGAACGCCGCCAGACCGACGACGAACACGACCAGCACCAGCTTGACCACGAGCCAGCGGCCGTAACTGGAGTCGGTCAGACCCGACAGCGAACCGAGCTGACGCCAGCCGTTGATGCCGCCCGTGATCGCGAGGGCCGCCACCGATCCGAGCGCCCAGGGCGAGAAGCGGGTCACGGTCGCCCAGAACCCACCGGGTGCCGGCGCGAGCACGACGAGTACGAGACCGCCGAACCAGATGGACATCGCCGCGAGGTGCACGACGGTGGACACGAAGCCGACCGCGACGGCGTCGCCGGAAATGGCATGGCCGCCCGCGGCAACCACGCCCAGCACACCCAGTCCGAGGATCCCGACGACGACGGCGCCGCCACGCACGGCAAGTCGCGATCGCAGCGGGATGAGGACACTGAACATCACGATCACCACGAGCCGGGCGATCCACCACTGCCCGGACTGCGTGTCGGCGACCGATCCCCACGCCAGGAACGAGCCGCCGATGAGGTTCGCTTGTGCAGCGATCATCCACAGCGTGCCGACGAGGGCCAGTTCGGCTGCGACGACGAGCAGTGCTCCCACCCGCCGTGTTCCGATCACCGATGGGATCAGCGCCACGGCAAGGAACAGCCCGCCGACGAGCAGGCCCACGCCGGCGTAGCTGACGAATCGGCCGATGCCGAGGAGGACATCGTCGGAGCCGCTGTCGGATGCACCGTCGAACAGCCCGTCGAGGACACCGGGTGTGACGGCGGCCGGCGCACCGACGGAGAACGTGAACGACCCACGCACGCGGTGGGAGTCGGCCGACACCGCCTGCCAGGCAACGACGTAGGTCCCGTCGTCGAGCGTCGCCGGGATCGACGCTCGCATCCGGTCAGAGCCCGCCGACTGGTCGACGTCGGCAAGCTCGACCTCGTCGCCGTCGGCATCGAGGAGCCGGATGCCGGGCACGATGGGATCGACCGCTTCGGTGAACTGCAGAGCGATCTCGTCGGGCGCCGCCTCGAAGAGTTCCTGGTTCGCAGGGAACGACGACAACAGCTCCGCGTGGGCGAACGCCGTTCCGGCTGCCGCCAGGATCCCCAACACGACGACCACGGCGCCGACCAGTGCCGCGGCACGAGCCCGCACGGACGACGTCTCAGCAGCGATCGGCATGGCAACCCGCTCAGTTCGCGTCGGGCTCGGTACCGGCCCTGGCCTGACGGGCACGGAAGGCGACGAAGCCGCCCAGTGCGAGCACGGCGGCGACCGATGCGATGAACCCGATCGTGCCGGAGTAGCCGGTGCCGTCCGTCTCGTCGCCGGCATCGGCGACGACGATGGCTTCACTCGTGCCGGGAGCGGCGCTGGTCTCCGGCGACGCCTCGGTGGTCGATGTGGAGGTGAGGTCGGTGACGGCCGGGTCGGTCGCCGATGCGGAGGGCGAGTCGGTGGACGGTGGCTCGGTGGACGGTGGCTCGGTGGCGGTCGGCTCGGTCGGCGGCGCCGTGGGCGGCACGGTGGCGACGGGGCCCACGAGTTCCATGGCGGGTGCCGGCTCGTCGAGTTCGTCACCGGGCTCTGCGGGAATCCCGATCCAGCGGATCTCACCGACCTCGCACCGCTGGACGAACGGGAAGTAGACGGTGGCGTCCGGCGTCGGCGGCAACGTCATCGTCACCGAGAAGGTGCCCTCGACGTCATCGGCCAGCGGGCCACCGTCGAACGTCACGATCGTGTCGCCGTCGACGATGTCGACCGAGCCGTCCCAGCCCTCGATCGGCTCCGGCACCGGATCGTCGACGCCCTCGGGCAGCCGCATGTCGAGCCGCACGGTCGGCGAGCCGGTGCAGCCGTGTTCGACGGTGAATCCGACCGTGAGACGCGAGCCCGCCTGCGCCTGCGCTGGATCGGGATCGATGTGGGCCCAGGCCGAGCCGCCGACAGCGAGCAGGGCTGCCGATGCGGCGGCCGCGGTGAGGACGAGTCGACGGATCATGGCGCCGCAAGGTTACGGCGCCCAGTGCGGTTCGCCCGATCAGCGGGCTCCGTACACTGTGACGATGCGCTCTTCGCTGCGAGTCGACGATTCCGACGCCGACGTCGTCGACGAGCGCACCGCCGACGAGTCGCTGTCCGATGCCGCTGCGCAACGCCTGTTGCGCCTCGTGCTCGTCGTGCTCGTGACCGCCGTGGTCACGGGAGCCTTCGCCGGCGCCGCCATCTGGGCACTGGGCGGCGACGACGAACCGACGGCGCCGATGAATGCGGTCGACGTCGGATTCCTCCAGGACATGCTCGACCACCACGACCAGGCACTGCTGATCTCCAACCTGTATCTCGACAACCAGCCGCAGGGCGCCGCCGCGCCGTACGCCCGCGAGGTCATCATGTTCCAGACCCGCGACATCGGCTGGATGGAGGACTGGCTCGCCGAGGAGGGGTACTCGCGCGGCACGCCCGATCGCACGGCAATGGTGTGGATGGACGAGCCCACGCCGGTGGCCGAGATGACCGGCATGCAGACGCCCGAACGCCTCCAGGAGCTGTCCGATGCCAGCGGATCCGACGCCGACCGCCTGTTCTTCGAGATCATGAGCGACCATCACCTCGGCGGGGTCCACATGGCCGACCACGCCGCCGCCAACGGCGCTGACCAGGAGATCACCGACTTCGCCGAGGCGGTCTCGCGGAACCAGCGCATCGAGGTCGTCGAGTACCGCAGCGCCATGGAGCGCCTCGGCCTCACCTGACCCGATCCCGCCACCCGCATCTCGTGAACAAATGGGCGCGTGACGGCACCGTTTGTTCACGAGTTCGGCGCAGCGGGCGGATCGGAGCGCGTCAGAGCTTCTTGAGGGGGGCCCAGGCGAGAGCGAGGTGCTTGGTGCCGGCCCCCGGGAAGTTGATCGTGGCTTCGGCCTTCTCGCCGGTGCCCGAGATGTCGATGATCACGCCGGCGCCGAATGCGGGATGCTCGACGTCGTCACCGATCCTGAGCCCCAGTTCCTGGCTGTTGGACGGGGTCGGCGCCGGCTTCGAGCCCGACCGGATGGCCGCCTCGACGACCCGATCGCGATGTTCCTCCTGCGCCGCCTTGGCGTCGAGGATGTCGGCGTTGATGTCGCGGCCACCACCACCAGCAGCACCACCACCGCCGCGGCGATACGGCGGCGGGTCACCGTAGCTGGAGTCGCGACGCCGGTAGCTCTGGCGACCGTACGTCGAGCGTCCGGTGACATTGCCGGTCGCTTCGATCAGGCTCGCCGGGATCTCGTCGAAGAATCGTGACGGCGGGTTGTACTGCGTCGAGCCGAAGAGCTGGCGGCTCCAGGCGTGCGACATGTACAGCCGCTTCATCGCCCGCGTGATGCCGACGTACGCGAGACGGCGCTCCTCCTCCATCTCGGCGGGCTCGGTCAGCGCCCGGATGTGCGGGAAGATCCCCTCCTCGCATCCGACGAGGAACACGACCGGGAACTCGAGGCCCTTGGCCGAATGCAGCGTCATCAGCACCACCTGGTCCTCGATCTCGCCGTCGGGCAGTTCGTCGGTGTCGGCGACCAGGGCGACCTGTTCGAGGAACTCGTCCATCACCGTGAACTCGCGCGCCGAGCCGACCAGCTCGCCGAGGTTCTCGATGCGGGTGTGGGCCTCGATCGTGTCCTCCGCTTCGAGTTCGGCGAGGTACCCCGAGCCGTCGAGCGCTGCCTGGAGGACGTCGCCAGGGCCCTGGTCGGGGTCGGCGACGACGGTGCCCATCGTGTCGAGCAGGTCCACGAACGAGGCGATGCCACGGACCGCCGGCCCGGTGATGCCGGCCTCGTCGGCACGCCGCAACGCGTGTGCGAACGCGATGCCCTCGGCGGCCGCGAACGTGTCGAGCTTGGCGACGCTGGCGTCGCCGATGCCGCGCTTGGGCACGTTGAGCACCCGCTTCACGCTGACCTCGTCGGCGGGGTTGATCACCGCACGGAGGTACGCCATCGCGTCCTTGATCTCACGGCGGTCGTAGAAGCGGGTGCCCCCGACCACCTTGTACGGCACCCCGAGGCGCATGAACGCCTCCTCGATCACCCGGCTCTGGGCGTTGGTGCGGTAGAGCACGGCCATCTCACGGAAGTTGGTGGCGTCGTCGGCGTGCAGTTGCCGAGCGGTGCCGGCCACCCAGGTGGCCTCGTCGCCCTCGTCCTCGGCGTGGTAGCGGACGATGCGTTCACCCATGCCGCTGTCGGTCCACAGCGACTTCGGCTTGCGTTCGACGTTGTTGTCGATCACCGCGTTGGCGGCGTCGAGGATCGTCTGGGTGCTGCGGTAGTTCTGGTCGAGGATCACCGTGGTGACGTCGGGGAACGCCTCTTCGAACTCGAGGATGTTGCGGAAGTCGGCGCCGCGGAACTTGTACACACTTTGATCGGTGTCACCGACGACGCAGACGTTGCGGTGGCCGTCGGCGAGCAGCAGCACCAGTTCGTTCTGGGCCTGGTTGGTGTCCTGGTACTCGTCGACGAGGATGTGCTCAAATCGCCGGCGGTAGTGCTCGAGGACATCGCCGTGTTCACGGAACAACTTGACGGTGTTGGTCAGCAGGTCATCGAAGTCCATCGCCCCGGCCTTGTGGAGGCGGGCCTGGTACTCGGCGTACACGTCGGCGTGCTTGCGGTCGAAGATGTTCTGCGCCCGCCCGTGCGCTTCATCGGGATCGATCAGCTCGTTCTTCCAGAGGCTGATGATGGCGTGCACGCCGCGCGGCGTGAACCGCTTGGGGTCGAGGCCGAGGTCGCGGATGACGTAGCTGGTCAGCCGGTTCGAATCGACGGCGTCGTAGATCGAGAACTGACGCGGATAGCCGAGCGCGTCGGCGTTGGCGCGCAGGATCCGCACGCACGCCGAGTGGAACGTCGACACCCACATGGTCTTGACCACCGGCCCGACGAGCGCGCCGACTCGTTCGCGCATCTCGGCGGCGGCCTTGTTGGTGAAGGTGATCGCGAGGATCTTCGACGGGTGGACGCCGTTGTGGATCAGGTGGGCGATGCGGTGGGTGAGCACCCGGGTCTTGCCGGAGCCGGCACCGGCGATCACCAGCAGTGGGCCGGACTCGTGGGCGACCGCGTCGAGCTGGTCGGGGTTCAGCCCTTCGGCGAACGGTGATGGCCCGCGGTCGATCAGTGCGTCGGGTGATGCGCCGTCGGCCGGGTGCGGGATCTGGTCGGCGAACAGCTCGTCGTCAGTCATGTCGATGCCACTCTAGAGAGCAGGTGTCACGGTGACCGGGGGTCGGGCTCGTGCTTGACTCTGACCATGGACTACACCAGCGTCACACCCGAGGAATTCGCCGTGCTCGACGGTCTCGACGACTGGAGGGTGATCGTCGATTCGATCCATGCGACCTTCACGGCTCCCGACTATCTGGGCGCCGCGGAACTGGTGAAGACGATCGCCGGGATCGCCGAGGAACACCGGCACCACCCCGATCTCGAGCTGCGCTACCCGGGCCGCGTCCACGTCATCCTCACGACCCATGCGACCGGCGGTCTCACGACACTGGATGCCGACGTGGCTCGAGCGATTTCGGCGGCGGCTGACAACGGCGGCGCCACCTCCGATCCGGCCAGCACCGGCGAGCGATGAGCGAAAAGCCCGTATCAGGGCGATTCGCTCATCGCTGAAGCAGTTCGGTGACGGGACGGACGTTCGGCCCTGACGAACGGGACTGCCCTCGACGACAATGGCAGCGCCGAGTTTGCGCACCGAGGAAGTGGACGTGATCAACCGACCGATCAATGTGCCGCCGGAGCATCTGTTCCCGGCAGACGAATGGCGAGCCGTCGAACGGCGGTGGACGGCGGAGTTCATGGCACGGTCCGAGACGGCGATGGCGCTGTCCAACGGCTACATCGGTGTGCGCGGGTGCCAGGAGGAGGGTCGTCCGTCGGTCGATCCGGGGACGTACATCAATGGCTTCCACGAGACGTGGCCGATCGTGCATGCCGAGGACGCCTACGGCTTGGCACGCGTGGGCCAGACGATCGTCAACGTCCCCGACGCCACGATCATCGAACTGTACGTCGACGACGAGCCGCTGTTCATCCCGACCGCCCGCACGACCGAGTACCTCCGAGCGCTGGACATGCGCAACGGGGTGCTCACCAGGAACCTGCTCTGGGCGACCCCGTCGGGCAAACACGTCCGCGTTCGCAGCAACCGGTTGGTGTCGTTCGAGCATCGACACGTCATCGCCATGTCGTACCAGATCACGGTCGACCGACATGCTCCCGTCCAAGTCCGTTCGAGGATCGTCAACCGGGCAAATCCCCGGGCCGACGAACCCGAACTCCAGGGCCCCCGCGACGACCCCCGGCTCGGCACCCGCCTCGGCCGGACGGTGCTCGAGCCGAAACTGGCCGACGCCGAAGGCGAACGCCTGGTGCTCGGCTACCGCACCGTCGGTAGCGGGATGACGCTGGGGATCGCCGTCGACCACACCGTCGACGCGCCGAGCCCTCACCACGTCACGGTCGCCGCCGACCCCGACTCGTCGGAGTTCACCGTCTCCGTCGATGCCGAGCCCGGCATCCCCATCCGCATCGAGAAGTTCGCGACCTACCAGACGTCGCGGAGCAGGCCCGTGGAGGAGTTGGTGCGGCGTTGCCGTGCCACCCTCGATCGGGTGGTGGCCGCCGGGTTCCAGTCGCTGGCGACATCTCAGCGGCACCACCTCGACCGGTTCTGGGACCGCGCCGACGTGACGATCGTGGACACGGTGCGTCATCCCGTCCGCATGCAGCAGGCGATCCGATGGAACCTCTTCCATCTCGCCCAGGCGACGTGGCGCACGGAAGGGGCCGGCATCCCGGCCAAGGGGTTGACGGGCGACGCCTACGACGGTCATTACTTCTGGGACACCGAGACCTGGGTACTGCCCTTCCTGGCGTACACGCAGCCCCGCATCGCCCGGAACCTGTTGCGATTCCGGCACAGCACGCTGCCCAAGGCGCGGGCGAGAGCGGCCGAACTGGACGTGCAGGGTGCACTGTTCCCGTGGCGCACGATCAACGGCGACGAGGCGTCGGCCAACTACCAGGCGGGCACCGCGCAGTTCCACATCGACGCCGACATCGCGTACGCCGTGCGGCGATACATCGACGTTCGCGGCGACCAGGGCTTCCTCGTCGAGACGGGCGCCGAGATCCTGATCGAGACGGCCCGATTGTGGGCGGATCTCGGCTTCCACGGAGACGACGGCGCGTTCCACATCCACGGCGTCACCGGGCCGGACGAATACACCACGATGGTCGACGACAACGCGTACACCAACCTGATGGCGCGCCTCAACCTCCGCGACGCCGCGACGGCGCTGCGGCGACTCCGAGCAGACCAACCCGACGCCTATGCCGGAATCGCCGCCGAACTGGCGCTCGAACCGAGCGAGCTGGACGACTGGGAGCATGCCGCCGATCGCATGTACGTACCGCACGATCCGGTGCGGGGCATCACGCCTCAAGATGCCACCTTCCTCACCCACGAACCCTGGGATCTCAGCACGACGCCGCCAGACCGCTTCCCGCTGATGCTGCACCACCATCCGCTGACGATCTACCGGCGACAGGTGCTCAAGCAGGCCGACGTCGTCATGGCGATGCTGCTGCTGGGCAACGAGTTCTCCGTCGAGGAGAAGCGGCGGAACTTCGAATACTACGACCGCCTGACCACCGGAGACTCGTCGTTGTCGGCGAGCGTCCAGAGCATCATCGCATCGGAGATCGGCGACGAGGAGGCGGCCTGCCGGTATCTCGACGTGGCGCTGCTGATGGATCTCGCCGACGTCGCCGGCAACGTCACCCACGGTGTGCACATCGCATCCGCCGCCGGTGGATGGATGGGTCTGGTCTTCGGTTTCGGTGGCGTGCGCGACTTCGACGGCGTGTTGTCGCTCGACCCCCGTCTCCCCCGGCGCTTCGACTCGCTGCGCTTCTCACTGCGGTTCCGCGACCGTCAGGTGCGCGTCGAGATCTCCCACGATGCCGAGCGATACAGCCTCAGCGAAGGCGATCCGTTGGAGGTCGTGATCCGCGGCGAACAGCACACCCTCAGCGCAGCCACCGCGCTCGAGATCGACACGCGGCCGACGGAGCGCGCATGATCGAGTTCGGCGGACAGTCGATCCCGGTGGTGCTGCTCGTCCTCGGGGCACTGGCCCTGGTGGCCATGGCGTTGGTGCTCGTCGACCTGTCGCACCACGACGTCGCGCACCTGCCGAAATGGGCGTGGGCACTGATCATCGTGCTCGGCAACTTCCCCATCGGTGCGATCGCCTACTTCGTGATCGGTCGGCGAACCGCCGGGGACGAGCCGGCCGTCGTCGGTTCGGTGGACCGCTCGGAGGGCGGCACCGGCGACGATCGTGCCACTGCGACTGCTCCTGCCACTGTGGCGATGCGTGCGGTCGAGCGCGAGCCGTCCGGACGGCCACACAGACCGGTCGACGCCGCCGACGTCGTCGTCTCGACGCGAGGGCTGAGCAAGCGGTACGGCGACGCAGCAGCGCTCGATGGGGTCGATCTCGCCGTGCCGCGCGGGGTGACCTATGGCTTGATCGGCCCCAACGGCGCCGGCAAGACCACGCTGCTGTCGATACTCGCCGGGTTGCGCAGGCCGACCGACGGCAGCGTCGAGATCGCGGTCCCACGGACCTCGATGGGGGTCCTCGTCGACACCCCACAGTTCGAGCCGTGGCTGACCGCATGGGAGGCGGTCGACCTGGCTCGCCACCTGACCGCTCCGGACCTACCGACGACCAGGGTCGACGAGGTCCTGGTGGAAGTCGGTCTGCAGCAGGCCATCGACCGGCGCGTCGGCGGATTTTCCCGGGGGATGCTCCAGCGGCTGGGGCTGGCAGGTTGCCTGGTGGGCGACCCGGACATCCTCCTGCTCGACGAGCCGTCGTCGGCGCTCGACCCGGCGGGCAGGCGCGAGGTGCTCGATCTGGTCGGACGACTCGCCCACACCAAGACGGTGATCCTGTCGACCCACATCCTTTCCGACGTCCAGCAGGTCGCCGACGTGGTCGGCGTGATCGACCACGGGCGTCTGCAGTTCCAGGGGCCACTGACCGAATTGCTGGCGCACACCAGCGCCTCCTACAGCGTCCACATCCGGCCACCGGCCGAACCGGTCCTCGAGCACCTCCGGCGTTGCGACTGGGTCGTCGAGCTGATCGAGCACGCCCCCGGGCGCCTCCAGCTCATCGTCTCCGATCCCGACGCGGCCGAGCAGCAGATCGCCGCCGTCCTCGCCGAGCACGGTGCCCGACTGGTCTCGTTCAATCCCGCCACCGATCTGGAGACCGCATTCCTGGAGCTGACCTCATGACGGCAGCAACGAACGTCGGCACCCGCCGTCCCACCACGACACTGTGGCGGCTGGAGCTGCTGCGGCTGGTACGGACCCACCGCTGGATGATCCTGTTCGGTGTGTACACGGCGCTCGCCGTGCTCAGTGCGCTCACCGCCCGGTACTTCAACGAGATCATGGAACGCTTCGGCGAGGGCGTCGACTTCACGCCGACCGAGCCGCAGCCGGTCGATGCGATCATCCAGTACGTCAGCAACACGAGCCAGATCGGCGTGTTGGCCGTGGTGGTGGTCGCTGCATCGGCACTGACGATCGACGCCAAGCCGGAACAGGCGGCGTTCCTCCGTACCAAGGTCACGCGGCCCGCACGTCTCCTCGTGGCGCCGTACACGGTGAACGTCGCCGCTGCATGCGCGGCGATGGTCACGGGCACGATCGTCGTGTCGCTGCTGGCCGACGTGCTCATCGGCCCACTTCCGGTCTGGCGCCTCGTCGCGGGCACCGCGCTCGGGGCGTGCTACCTCGTCTTCGCCGTTGCGGTGGTGGCAGCCGTCGCCGGATTCACGCGTGGCCAGGCGACGACCGTGTTCGGGTCCCTCGGGGCGCTGCTCGTCCTGCCGATCATCGGGCTGTTCGAGCCGATCCAGGCGTGGCTGCCGAGCGAATTGGTCAGCGGTCTGGCCGCGATGGTCGATGGCGCATCCGTCGGCGACTTCGCGGGCTCGCTGATGGTCACCGCTGTCGCAACGACCGCCCTGCTCGCGGTCGCCGCCGTCCGCTTCGAGCACCGGGAGTTGTGACGAGGCGCGCGGAGTCGGTGCTCGAGCCCCCAGCCGATGCGCCGGCACCACCGTGGTCGCGGGCGTTGACGATCGGGTGGTTGGCTGCGGCGGCGGTGGCTGCGATCTCGGTGCCGCTCGTGATCGGTGCTGCCCTCCCAGCGCTCACACTCGTGTGGCTGGCGATCGCGGCGATCGTGCTCTGGCGCACCGGCACGCCGTCGGCACTCGGTCTGGTGCGCGTCGAGCGCGGCGAGCTGATCTCCGTCACGGTTGCGGCCACGGTCGTGATGACCCTGCTCTTCGGGGCCGCCGAGGCGATGTTCCACCCGTATCGAGAACTCCTGGAACTCATCCGAGATGAGTCGTCCCCTGACAGCACGTTCGCATGGGTCATCGAGTACGGACGTGGCTGGGGGCTGGTGGGCTTCGCCGTCTACGGCGTGCTCGTCACGATCTTCGCTGAAGAGGTCGTGTTCAGAGGAGCGTTGATGGCCCGCTTGCGCAGACGGGGACCCTGGGTTGCCGTCACCGGCACCACGGTGGCGTTCTCGGCGGTGCAGGCACTGCCGGCGGCCCTCCTGCCGCTCGATGCGGCGGTCGGGTTCCTCCTGATCGACGCCGTGGTCGCCGTCGGGATCGTCGGCGGGCTGGTGGCCTACCGGACCCGCTCGATCCTCCCGGCGCTCGTCGCCATCACGGTGGCCAACGTCGTCGTGCTGGCCCCCGTCGCCTGACCGCACACCAACGTCGGGCGCGGATCAGCCGGTCTGCAGTTCGGCGAGTTCGAGCCAGCGCGACTCGAGTTCGTCGAGTTCGGCCTGCGCACTGGCGAGCTCCGAGCCGAGCTCGTGCAGTTGGGTGTGGTCGGTCGCCTCACCGAGGCGTTCGGTGAGTCGATCCACACGCTTCTGCGCCTTGACCATCGCCTGTTCGGTCTCGCGCAACTGACGTCCGACGGTGTACTGGCTCGGCCCGTCCTCGCGCTTCGGTTTGGCCGCAGGCTTGGACGTTGAGGGGGCCTTCACCGCTGGTTTCGCTGTGGGCGCCGGGCTGCTCGATCGCTCCGCCAGCCATCCCGCGACGCCGCCCGGGACACGCCGGACCGTGCCTCCCGGATCGATCGCCAGCACGTGGTCGACGGTGCGATCGAGGAACGCCCGATCGTGACTGGCGACGACCAGCGCGCCGGGCCAGTCGTCGAGGAACGATTCGAGCGACCGGAGCGTGTCGAGGTCGAGGTCGTTGGTCGGCTCGTCGAGGATCAGCAGGTTCGGTTCGGTGGCGAGCACCATCACGAGCTGCAGCCGTCGGCGCTCGCCGCCCGACAGCATCCGCACCGGCGCGTACTGCGCGGTCGTGTCGAACCAGAAGCGCTCCAGCAGCGCCCGGTCGCGGAAGTCGGGCTCGCGGTGTGGACCGGCGACGAGCTTGCGGACGACGGCGTCGGGGTCGAGGTCCGAGGAGTGCTGGTCGGCGAACCCGACCACCACGGTCTTGCCTCGCTTCACCGTGCCGGCAGCGGGTTGCGTACGACCGGCGATGATGTCGAGCAGCGTCGACTTTCCCGAGCCGTTCGGACCCACGACGGCGAGGCGGGCGCCGGGCTCGATCAGGAGGTCGACGTGCTCGAACACGGTCAGCTCGTCGGGGGTGCCGGCGTTGAAGCGCTGCGCGACGTCCTCCAGCTCGACCACCTGGTTGCCGAGGCGGGCGGTGCCGGCGCCCAGTTGCAGCTCGGCGCCTCGCACGCCGGCGGGCGCCGGACCGCCCGACACGATCTCGTTCGCCGACCGCAACCGGGCCTTTGGCTTCGTCGACCGGGCCGGGGCCCCTCGCCGCAGCCATGCCAGCTCCTTGCGGGCGAGGATCTTGCGGGTCGACTCCTCCTGCGCCTCGCGATCGATCCGTTCCGCGCGGGCATCCAAGTAGGTGGCGTATGCGCTGGCGCCGGCGGCGGCCTGGTGCACGAAGCAACGTCCTGCGTCGAGCTCGACCACCTTGCTGGGGCCGACGTCGGTGGTCAGCCGGTCGAGCGCGTGGCGGTCGTGGGTGACCAGCACGAGGGCCGACTTCATCTTCACGAGGCGTGACTCCAGCCACTCGATCGCCTCGAGGTCGAGGTGATTGGTCGGCTCGTCGAGCACGACCATGTCGTGGTCGCCGTGCTCGTCGTCGGCGAGCACCTTGGCCAGCGCCACCCGTTTCGCCTGACCACCGGACAGTTCGTCGGTGCGCCGGTCGAACAACGGTTGCACGCCGAGCTTCGTGGCGACGGCGGCGACCTCCCACGAGTCGCCGAGGAACTGGCGCACCGTTCCTGGCGGCAGCAACGGATCCTGCTCGAGCGAGGCGATGCGGACGCCGCGACCGAACCGCACGTCACCGGCATCCGGTTCCAGGACGCCGGTCATGATCTTCAGCAGCGTGGTCTTGCCTGATCCGTTGACCCCCACCACGGCGATCCGATCGCCCGTCGACACGGTGACGGAGAGATCGGAGAACAGCACCTTGTCCGGTTGGGCGAGCGCAACGCCGGACAGATCGACACAGATCACGACACCGACGCTACGGCGTGTCGCCAGGGGTCTGACCCCCGGCGACACGCCGATTGGCGAACTCAGTCGGCGACACCACCACGCTCGGGGCGGCCATTGTTCACCATGTCGGTGATCCTCGCCTCGGCGTCGGCCAGCTTCTGGTCGGCCTCGGCCTGATCGATGCGGCCGTTCTCGACCGCGTTGTTCACACGCTCCTCGACTTCGCCGACCAGTTCCTCGACGACCGCCTCCGGATCGACGCCCTGGGCCGTCGCGATGTCGGCCAGCGTCGCGCCATCGTGCAACTGCTGGCGCAGCTCCTGGGCGTCGATGCCGAGGAGGTCGGTCAGCGCCTCGGATGCGACGCCGCGCCCGAACATGCCCGGTCCGTCATGGCGGCCGCCGGGTCCACGGCCCTCGCCGAACTCGCCACGCTCGGGGCGATTCTCGACCAGCTGTTGCACCACGGCATCAGCCTGATCGGCGTCGAGCGTGCCATCGTCGACGAGCGGCTGGAGGACCTCACGCAGGTGGGTTCCCATCTCGGCGGGAGCGTCGGGCGGCGTGGTGGCGCCGTCGTCGTCGACCTGTTGAACGACGGCGGCTGGCGTCGCCGAGACATCGCTCGATGCGGCGCTCGTCATACCCGGAACGCCGAACACGAGGCCGGCCGCGGTCCCTGCGAGCAGTCCACCGGCGACGCCGATGGTGACGCTGCGGCGCCTGCCCGATGATGTGATCCCGCGGTCGTTGGGGGTGTCCTCGTTGGTCATGTCAGTGTTCCCTTCGCTCGATGGTGTCGCCGAGTCGTCTCGGCGACACGACGATCATCAACCGCCACGGTGAACGTCAGGGGGGAGCAACGTAAGCGATCGGTGAGACGTCACACGTCTCGAATCAGCGGCTCAGCGCCGCTGCGCGAGGAGGTCGTTGGCCGCGTGGAATCCGCCCATCCCGTGCACACCCCCGCCGGGTGGCGTCGACGCGGAACACACCCACACGCCGTCGATCGGAGTTCTCCACGGATGGAGACCCCATGTCGGCCGTGCGACGAACTGACCGATGTCGCCGGCACCGCCATTGATGTCGCCACCGACGTAGTTCTCGTTGTGGTCCTGCATGGATCCTGCCGTCACGACGTGCCGGCCGACGATGCGGTCACGGAAGCCCGGGGCGAACCGTTCGACCTGCGCCTCGATGCGGCCACTCATGTCGACCGTCGATCCGTTGGGGACATGGCAGTAGGCCCACACGGCGTGAACACCGTCGGGGGCTCGCGTCGGATCGAACAGGGTCTGCTGGGCGAGCAGTACGTACGGCGACTCGGGATGACGACCGCTGGTCACGTCATCCTCGGAGCGGACGATCTCCTCGAGCGTCCCGCCGAGATGGACCGTCCCGGCCTGCGCACACGACGGATTGGCCCACGGGATCGGCCCATCGAGCACCCAGTCGATCTTCACCACACCGGGCCCGTACCGATACCGCTGCAACGCCTTGACGTAGCGGGCCGGAGCACGGTCACCGAGAACACCGAGCAACTGCCGAGGGGTGAGGTCGAGGACCACGTCGCTCGACGGTGGGAGCTCGCGCAGCGACGCCACCCGGCGGCCGCACTCGACCGAACCACCGGCCGCTTCGATGATCCCGACCAGAGCCTCGGCGATCCGCTGCGAGCCACCGCGCGCCATCGGCCAACCGACTACATGACCCAGCACGCCGAGGGTCAGCCCGTACGCTGCCGTCGCCGGGGACCGCAGCGACAGCACCGAATGCGCCGCGAGACCGGCGAACAACGCTCGGGCGCCGTCGGTGTCGAACCGGCCCTGCGCCAGCCCTCTGGCGGAACGCAGGCCGCGCACGCCGAAACGGGCCAGACGGACAGGGTGCGCCGGGGGGATGTCGAGCGGCGAGAGCAACCCGTCGGTGAGATCGAAACCGGCGTCGACGAAGGGGCCCATCAATCGGCGATAGGCAGCGGCATCGGCACCGAAGTCCTCGGCGGTGTCGTCGACCGAGCGCTGCAACACGGCGACACGCCCGTGGTCGAGCGGATGGGCGAGCGGCACGGTGGGGTGCACCCACTCGAGCCCGTGCGCCGCCAGCGAACCGTCGTCGGCGAACGCGCGGAAGGCCGGTGATGCCAGCGCCAACGGATGGATCGCCGAACACACGTCGTGGATCACGTCGGGTCGCAGCAGTGCGCTCGAACGGGTACCACCGCCAGGTACGTCGGTCGCCTCCAACACCAGGACCCGGCGCCCGGCTCGTGCGAGCACTGCGGCCGCCATCAAGCCGTTGGGACCGGCCCCCACGACGACGACGTCCGGATCGTTCACCCGTCCACTGTGCCAGATTCGGCACCGGTCTCGACCACGTCGCCGTCGCCACTCGTGGTGTCCGAGCCAGCGCTCGGCCACTCGGGCGAGATCGGGAGCGTGAAGCCGATCGCGGCACCACCACCCGGCCTGGGCGCCGCCGACACGGTGCCCTTGGCGTTGGTGATCACGTCACGGACGATCGACAGCCCCAACCCGGAACCCGGCATCGAGCGCGCCGCCTCCGAGCGGTGGAAGCGATCGAAGATCCGCAGCTCCTCGCCGGCCGGGATCCCCGACCCTCGATCCAACACGGTGAGCGAACCGCCGTCGACCACCACGTCGATCGGGCCACCGGTCTCGTCGAACTTGCAGGCATTGTCGACGAGATTCGTCACGGCGCGATCCAGCCCGGACCGTGGAGCGTCGACCGCGGCGGCCGAACGGACGTCGACGACCACCTCACGAGAACGTCGCCGTCCGACCCGTTCGGCGACGTCGTTGACGAGCTCGGGGAGATCGATCCGCTCGGTCGGTTGCGCCTCGAGTTCACCGGATGCGACCGCGACCAGTTCGTTGACGAGGTCGGTGAGCTCGGTGACCTCGCTGTCGAGGTCATCCAGCACGCCGTCGCGCATGTCCGACGACAGCTCGGGATGCCGACGGAGCACCGACAGGTTCGTCTTCAGGCTGGTGAGCGGCGTGCGCAGCTCGTGGCCGGCGTCCTGCACCAGCCGCTGCTGCTCCGCCCGCGACACCGCGAGCGCACCGAGCATGTTGCGGAACGCGGCGCCGAGGCGGCCCACCTCGTCGGTACCGGTTCCCGGCACGTCGACGTCGAGGCGACCCGAGGAGCCGACCTCCTCGGCGGCTCTCGTCAGCCGGCCGACGGGCGCGGCGACCGTGCCCGCGATCAGCCACCCGACGAGTGCGGCGGCGACCGACACGATCGCCACGAGCAGCACGGTGCGCCGGCGGAGATCCTCGAGCACGCTCTCGACCTCGTCGAGCGAACGCGCCACCTGGATGCCACCGTTGCGGAGCCCGATCGTGTGCACCCGGAGGTTCTCGCCGTCGACGCCGATCGTGGCCCGGTCGACCGCACCCGGGTATCCGAGGGCGGCGAGCGCATCGGCGTCGACGGCGACGTCGTGGGCGAAGGACGAGGCAACGATCGAGCCGTCGGCGGCGAGGACCCGAACCGAGTAGACCTCGAGCAGTCCCCGAGTGGGCACACCGACGCGGCCGTCGTCGGCGCGGCCCACCATCTGCTGGGTCGCCTGCGTGATGGAGCGGTCGACCTCGTCGAGCAAGCGGGCACTGGTCGTGCGGTAGCCGATGATCCCCACCGCAGCGGTGGCGATCAGTGCGACGGTCGCCAGCGACAGGGCGATCTTCCAGCGCAGCCCCATCAGTTGTCGATTCGGGCGGTGTAGCCCACACCGCGCACGGTGTGCACCACCCGCGGTTCTCCTTCGGCTTCGGTCTTGCGGCGCAGGTAGCCGATGTACACGGCCAGGTTCTTCGAGTCGGGCCCGAAGTCGTAGTGCCAGATGCGGTCGTAGATCGTCGAGTGGTCGAGCACGATGCCACGGTTCGCGACGAGGAGGGCCAAGAGGTCGAACTCGGTCTTCGACAGCTGGATCTCCCGCTCGCCGCGGAAGGCGCGCCGTCCCGACGTGTCGAGGCGCAGGTCGCCGAGAACCAACTCGCCCGCCGGCTGCTCGGCATCGTCGGACCCGAACCCGGCGCGTCGCAACAGGGCCCGGATGCGGGCGAGCAACTCGTCGAGGTCGTACGGCTTGGGCAGGTAGTCGTCGGCGCCCGCGTCGAGGCCGGCGACGCGGTCGCTCGTCTCGGTGCGAGCCGTGAGCATCAACACCGGCAGACGATTGCCCTCCGAACGGATGACCCGGCACACGGTGAGCCCGTCGACCACCGGCATCGAGACGTCGAGCAGCAGCACATCGGGTTCCGACTGGCGGATCGCTTCCAGGGCCTCGGCGCCGTTGGTCGCCGACGCCACCGTGTATCCCTCGAGCTGCAGCGCCCGCACGAGCGATTCACGCACTGCACGGTCGTCCTCGGCCACCAGGATGCGCGCACTGTGCGGGTCCGTCACGCAGCACAGTCTGGTCGCTCGGAGTGAGAACGCGGTGTGAAGCGACAGCCGGTCCGTCCGGACCCGACCCGGAAAGACCGGGTCGACGTTCGGTGGTTTGCTACGAACGGAGCGTGCAGGTCACCGATCGAGCCGATCCGTTCGCGCCCACCGTGCTCGCGTCGATCGCGATCGGCGGGGCGATCGGCGCGTCCGGCAGGTGGTTCGTCGCCTGGGCGTTCGATGCGCTCGGCGCAGAGCATCAGACGGGAACGTGGCCGTGGCCGACGCTGATCGCCAACGTACTCGGCTGCCTACTGATCGGGCTCGCCGCCCGGAACCTGGCCCCGAGATCGCTGTCGTGGGAGTTCGTGGTGCCCGGGCTGCTCGGCGGATTCACCACGTTTTCCGCATTCGCCGTCGAACTCAACGACTTCGCGGATGCCGATCGACTCCCGATGGCCGTGCTCTACGGCGCCGTCACGTTGATCGCCGGCATCGGCGCGACGTTCGTTGCCCACCGACCGGTGGAGGTGGGCGAGTGACTCCGGTGACGTTCGCGCTCGCGGCCGCACTCGGTGCGCTCGGGCGACATCTGGTCGCGCAGTTCGCATGCTCGTGGGTGTCGCTGCTGTGGGTGAACTCGATCGGCGCGGGGCTCCTCGGCATGGTGGTCGCCTCGGACCTGTCGACGGATGCGCGGACGGTTCTCGGCGTCGGGCTCTGCGGGGCGCTGACGACGTTCTCGTCGTTCGCCCTGGAGGCGCGGGCGCTCGGTTGGCGCTGGGGAAGCGTGTACACCGCGGCGACGATCACAGCGGCCTGCGCTGCCGCTTCGCTCGGCACGACCCTGGTGTGAGCAGAGCACCAGGGCTGACCCCTGGTGCAGTGCTCAGGCGGTCTCGAGGATGCGGACCGGGATCTCGCGAGGACCGCGGACCATGCCGACGCTCCACCGGGTGTCGCCGGCGAGTTCGAAACGCGGGAAGCGCTTGATGAACTCCTCGATGGCGACCTTGAGCTCCAGGCGGGCAAGGTTCGAGCCCACGCAGCGGTGGATGCCGAGCCCGAACGCCGCGTGCCGGTTCTCGGCACGGTCGATGATGAAGGTGTCGGGATCCTCGAACTTGAGGGGATCGCGGTTGGCGGCCGGGAACGCCAGGAGCACCCAGTCGTCCTTCTTCATCGGGCAGCCGTGGAAGTCGAGATCCTTCGTGACCAGTCGGCCCATCGTGACCGGTGCGTACGCCCGCAGGAACTCCTCGAGCGCGAAGGTCATCACCTCGGGGTCGTCAAGCAGGCGCTGGTGATCCTCCGGGTGCTGGGCGAGATGCCACAGCGACGATCCGATTGCCGACCACGTCGTGTCGACGCCGGCGACGAGCAGCAGGATGATCATGCCCTCGACGACTTCGTCATCGAGTTTGTTGCCGTCGAGTTCGACGTTCATCAGGAAATTCGTCAGGTCGTCGCGGGGGTTCTCACGATGGTCCGCGATCTGCTCCTGGACGTAGGCGCCGAAGTCGTTCGAGGTCTGACGCGTCCCCGGCTCCTCGTTGATGCGCTCCAGGACCTCGTGGACCATCTCGCGGAACATCTGCTCGTCCTTCTGCGGGAATCCGAGCATCCGACCGATCACGTTCACCGGGATGTGCTGCGCGTACTGGACCGCAGCATCGATGACGGTCTCGCCGGGCGTGATTTCTCCCATCTCGTCCAGCAACCTCTCGCAGAGCAGCCGGATCTCGGACTCCCACGGCTCGATCACCTTCGGCGCGAACGCCGGCAGGAGCAGTCGACGGGCGATGGCGTGGAAGGGCGGGTCGCTGGTGATCGGTGGGGCAAGGCCGATCGGGGCGGGCAACGCCCGGTCACCGGGTCGCCCGACGCCGGGTACGACCGCCCGGCTCGAGAAGTGCTCGGTGTCGTAGGCGACCTCGTGGACGGTGTCGTGCGTCAACGGCACCCACATGCCGCCGTATCGATCGGAATGAGCGATGGGGCACCCACCCTCGCGCACCTCCTTCCACACCTCGGGGGCGTTGGGGTTGTACGCACGGTCGGCGTGGTCGAAGTCGGTCGCGAAGTCGGACACCGGGCCGTAATCGGCGGCATCGAACGGCACCCGCTGCCAGACATCGGTGCCCTCGGGGCTGCTGCCGACGATGAACTCCATGGGCTCGCCGTTGCGTTCCCAGGTGATGATCTTGTTGCCCGTCGCCTCGTCGATGCGGACGTCCGGCCCAGTCGTGTTCTCGTCGAGGATGTCGGTCATGTCAGCCGTTCTCCGTGATCGTGATGGCGTATTCGGGGCAGTTGGATGCGGCGAGACGAGCCTTGTCCTGCAGCTCCTCCGGCACGTCGCCCTCGACGAGCAGGATGGCCTGGCCGTAGTCGTCGACGTCGAACAATTCCGGCGCCAACGCGTAGCAACGGTTGTGGCCCTGGCACTTCTCTGCATCGAGGTGTACTCGCATGCCGATGACTCTAGGAGCCAGAGTGGGGCTGTGACCAACGCCACGGCAACTTTTTCGAACGATGTTCCAATGCTCCTGCTCCCGCCGTCGGAAGGCAAGGCGGAGGGCGGCAATCGGCGCCGGGCACCGTGGACGCCCGACGCCGGTTCGTTCGGGGCGGCGTTGGGGGATCGGCGCACCGAGGTCGTCGAGGCCCTCGGCGCACTGCACGGCGGTGACGAGAAACTGCTGGGAGTGACGGGCGACCATCTGGCGCGAGCACAGTCGGCGAACACCGCACTGGTCGGTGCGCCGGTCCTCCCGGCCTGGCAGCGCTACACCGGCGTGGTGTGGGACCACCTCGATCCCGCGACCCTGCCGGCCGCCGCCCGCAAGCGGCTCGTGATCGTCTCCGGGCTGCTCGGGCTCGCCCGCGGCGACGATCCGGTGCCCGACTACCGACTCAAGATGAGTGCGAGGGTGCCCCCGCTGGGGACGTTGTCCAAGTGGTGGCGCGAGGCGATCTCGGCGGAGCTGGCCCGCGCTGCCCGACGGCGGGTCGTGGTCGACCTGCTCCCGCAGGAGCATCGTGGCGCACTCGTGCTCGACGGTCTTCGGGGCGTGTCGGTCACGCTCGTCGATCCCAGTGGCAAGCCGGGCGGTCACTTCGCGAAGGCGGCCAAGGGCGAGCTCGCCCGAGCGATACTGCACGACGGTCTGGCCACCCTCGACACCTGGCAGCACCCGCGCTTCCAGCTCTCCGTCACCGCGCTCTGACCCGCCGGAACGTGCTGGCGAACACCACCAGCGCGGCCGGGACGGTCACGATCGCCATCGCCTGGCCGACGTCGAGCGCGTCGGTGTCGGCGAGCCAGCCGACGACCAGCGGAGCGGCGAGTCCCGCACCGCGCTGGCCGATCAGCATCGAGGCGAACCCGGAGCCGGGCGCACCAGGCGAACGGGCCGCTCGATCGTAGAGCTGTGGAAACAGCACCGATGTGCCGAGCCCGGCGATCAGGAACCCGGCGATCGAGACCGCCGTGACCGGGATCAGCGTGGCCAGGACCGAGCCGATTCCCGTGACGATCGCCGCGAGGCGGAACAGGCGACTCGGCCCCAGCCGAACCTGCAGCCAGTCGCCGCCCAGCCGGCCGACCGTCATGCCGGTCGTGAACGTCAGGAACGCCATCCCGGCGACCCCCGGTCGGGCGCCGAGATCCTCTCCGAGCCGGAACGACGCCCAGTCGCCGTTCGTGACCTCGATCGTCATCGCCATCGCACCGCCGACGCCCAGCAGCAGGGCGGCCGCGCCCAACGGTCGGCGGCGCTGCACGGTTTCGGCCGCGGCGTCCGCGAGTTCGGGCGCCTCGTCGCGGTGCAGCAGACCGGGAGCGACGAACAACAGGGCACCGACCAGGACGAGGGCGACGCAGGTCAGGTGGACGGGGGTGCTGACCCCCATGCGCAACGTGAGGACGGTGACCGCGCCTCCGGCGACCGAGCCCAGGCTCCAGAGTCCGTGCAGCCGGTTCATCACCGGCGTGTGACGACGATGGCTCAGCGCCGAGCCCTGCACGTTCATGGCCACGTCGATGAACACGTCGAAGAACAGCAGTCCGAAGAGCGCCGCCGCCAGTACGGCCGGCACCGTGGCGACGCCGATCACCGGCAGGAACCCGATCGAGAGCGCAGCGCCGTAGATCATCACCCGTCGGCTGCCGAACCGGGCGATGGCCCGGCCGGTCAACAGGGTGCCGATCAGGCCGGCGGCGCTGCCGAGTGTGAGCACCAGCCCCAGGGCACCGATCGAGATGTCGACACGCTCGCGGATGTCGGGAAGCCGCGGGATGACCGTTGCGTAGACCATGCCGTTCGCGAAGAACTGGACCGCCACCGCACGCAGGGCGCGCCGGTCGATCTCCTCGGCGTCACTCACGGCGTCGCCTGCGGTGTGGTCTGCGGTGGCTGGAGCACGCAGCACAGGCGTGCGGCGCTCACGAGTCGGCGGTGGTGAGACGGCCGGGCGCGTCGGGTGCGGTGACGTCGACGACGCGGGCGATCGGGCGACCGGCGCCCGACACCGATGCCATCGGTCCACCGCGGACGGACCCGGAGGTCAACACGACGAACTCGATCCCGGGGGCCACCTGGTGCACGATCGATGCCTTGGCGATCGTTCGCCACACCACGTCGATGCGCGCCAGCCCGGGTCGAGCGGGCGTGTGGGTGCCACCGAGCTCGAACAGCCGCGCGACACCATCTGGTCCGACCGCACGGAAGCTCACCGTCACGCCCGGCGAGAGACGGATGTTCTCCTCGATCTCGACGAAGCCTGCCTCGTCGAGCAGCGTGCGGGCGATCTCCTTGAGGGTCCGGCGCTCCCGCGACACGTGCGGCACCATCGACGCCACGCGCGCCCGGGCCTGGCGGACGTAGCCGCCGTCGGTGTCGAAGCCGATGTACTTCCGGTTGGTGTTCACCGCCGCCACGGCAGTGGTGCCCGACCCCATGAACGGGTCGAGGACGACGTCGCCGTCGTAGGTGAACAGCTGGATGCAGCGCTCGACCAGCGCCACCGGGAACGGGGCGGGATGGCCGACCCGCGTGGCGCTCTCGGCGGGGATCTCCCACACGTCGAGCGTGGCCTCCATGAACTCGTCGCCGGGGATCGTGGCGACGCCCGGTCCGCCGGGCTCCGCCGAGCCACGACCGACCCGGTCGAAGCGGCCTTTGCTGGCGATGATCACCCGCTCGGTCGTGTCGCGCAGCACCGGGTTCGCCGGCGACTGGTAGGAGCCCCAGGCGCACGATCCGCTGGCACCACGTTGCTTCTGCCAGACCACTTCGCCGCGCAGCAGCAGACGCAGGTCGTCCTGCAGGATCGTGGTGACGTCGGCGGCGAGACTGCGATAGGGACGGCGACCGAGGTTGGCGACGTTGACGGCGATCCGGCCGCCCGGCTCGAGCGTCCGCACGCACTCGGCGAACACGTCGCGCAGCATCGCGAGGTAGTCGAGGTAGTCGCCGGGCACGTGGCCCTCGCCGAGCGCGGTCTCGTATTCCTTGCCAGCGAAGTACGGCGGCGACGTGACGACGAGCGCCACGGTTGCGTTCGGTACCGCCGACATGTCACGAGCGTCACCGACGTGGATGACGTCGAGTTCGCCGGGCTCGCCGAGCCCTTCGTCGTCGCTGACCTCCGGCGGCGCGAAACGGGCGTAGAAGTCGGTCGAGTCGTGCGACTCACGCTTGCCGACGCCGAACGACGAGGTGGACGTGCCCATCGAATGCGGTCAGCTCCCGAGCTCGGGAAGTGTCGGGTTGGTACCCGTCGCGGCGCGTTGCATCCGCTCGACGGGGCCCTGCCGCATGTCCTCGTGGGTCAGGATCCAGAACCGGTCGGCCTTGATCGCCGCGACCACCTGCTCGGCGACGTCGCCGGCGGGGATGCCGTTCTCGATGCCGGCACGCAGGAACTCGTTCGTGAACTGTGCCAGCGGGGCCTCGACCGTGTCCGGTTCCTCGTCCATCAGATCGGTCTTCACGAAGCCGGGACAGAGCACGCTCGTCCCGAGGGGGGATCCCGTTGCGAACTGCTCCAGGAACAAACTTTCGCTCAGCCCGACGACGGCGTGCTTCGTGGCGATGTAGGGGGCGATCCCCGGCACCGCGCCGAGACCCGCCATCGATGCGGTGTTGACGATGTGGCCCGCTCCTTGCTGCTGCATGACCGGCAGCACGGCACGGATGCCGTGGACGACACCGAGGAGGTTGACATCGACGACGCGGCGCCAGAGGTCGATCGGATCGGCCCATGCGTCACCCACGCCCCCGATACCGGCGTTGTTGAACATGACGTGCACCCCACCGAACCGCTCGACCGCGTACTCGATCAGGGCGTTGACCTCTGGCTCGGCCGTCGTGTTGCAGATCATCGTCGCGACGCTCGCACCGTCTTCGGAGAGCCGGGCTTCGACATCGCGCAGCTTGGGCGCGTTGATGTCGGCGAGCACGACGCTCATGCCCTCGGCGATCATGGCCTCGGCGACCGCGAGACCGATGCCGCTCGCACCGCCGGTGATGACGGCGACGTTGCCGGGGACGACCACGGGGGGACGCGACGGTGCGGTCTGCTGCTCGGACATCGCACAAATCTAGGACGCCGTGCCCCGCCCCCGACGGGATGGACCCTCCCCCACTCGTTTGCGCACGGATTCGGGTGCACCGGCCCACCCAAATCTGCACGCAAACGTGATGGCCGCGCATCCCGAACGTTTGCGCACGGATTCGCGTGCACCGGCCCACCCGGAATGCAGCGCAAACGGGAGACGGGCCGGACTCCGCGGGCGTCACCGGGCACGGGTACCGTTGGTGCCGCATGGCCTACCGCTACCTGTGGTCTCCCCTCCAGCTCGGCCCGGTCGAGGTGCGCAACCGCATCGTGTTCTCGGCACACCTCACCAACTACGCCCGCAACGGCCTGCCGACCGAACAGCACGCGGCGTACTACGCGGCGCGGGCGGCCGGCGGCACGGGGCTGATCATCACCGAGGAACACTCGACGCATCCCACCGACTGGCCCTACGAGAAGCTGATCCACGGCTTCCATCGCGAGGTCATCCCCGGCTACCGCAGGATCACCGATGCGGTGCACCGCCACCGCGTGCCGATCTTCGCCCAGATCAACCACAACGGTGGCCAGGCGTCGTCGATGTACTCCCGCCTGCCGGTCTGGGGACCGTCACCGGTCGCCGACCCGCTGTTCCGCGAGGTGCCCAAGGCCGTCACCCACGCCGAGATCGACGAGATCATCGCCGGGTACGCACTGGTGGCAGAGCACTGCGCCGAGGGCGGATTCGACGGCGTCGAGCTGCAGTGCTCGCACAGCTCGATCGTGCGCGGCTTCCTCTCCCCCGCCACCAATCACCGCACCGACGACTACGGCGGGTCGCTCGAGAACCGGGCACGGATCCTCGTGGAGATCGTCACGGCGGTGCGCAAGGAGATCGGGCGCGGCATGGCGCTCGGTGTACGCATCTGCGGCGACGAACTGATCGAGCACGGCACGACGATCGACGACGCCGTTCGCATCGCCGAGATCGTCGAGGCCACGGGACAGGTCGACTACATCAACACCTCGATCGGCGTCGCGACCGCCAGCCTGTTCATGATCGAGGCGTCGATGCACGTCCCGCCGGGCTACGCGATGTTCATCCCCTCCGCCATCCGCAAGGCGGTGGATCTTCCCGTGGTCGGCGTCGGCCGGTTCAAGGATCCACTGCAGGCCGAACGGGCGCTGTCGGAGGGCCACTGCGATCTCGTCGGCGTGGTGCGCGGCCAGATCGCCGACGCCGACTTCGTCGCGAAGGCGCGCGCCGGCGCCACCGACGAGACCCGGCTGTGCCTGTCGTGCAACCAGGAGTGCGTCGGGCGCATGGGCCTGAACCGGTGGCTCGGGTGCATCGAGAACCCGCGCACCGGCCGCGAGTCCGAGGGCGTCGGTTCGGTGCGGCTCGCGTCCAAGCCCAAGTCGGTGATGGTGGTCGGGGCCGGTCCCGCGGGTCTGCAGGCGGCGATCGCCGCGCGCCGCAACGGCCACCACGTCACCGTGTACGAAAAGGAGCTGCAGGCCGGCGGCCAGGTCCGTCTCGCGGCGTCGGTGCCGAACCGGGCGGAGTTCGGCGACATGATCCGCAACCAGCTCACCGAGTGCCGACGCCTCGGCGTCGAGTTCGAGTACGGCGTCGGCGTCTGGCCGGGTCTGGTCGAGGAGAAGCAACCCGATCACGTGATCGTCGCCACCGGCGCCGAGGCGGCACGCCCCTACTGGGTGCCCGCCGACGCCGACAACGTCGTCGACGTCCGCCAGGTGCTCGACGGCTCGGTGCACCCGTTCGGCGACGTCGTGGTGTTCGACGAGATCGGATTCCACCACGCCACGTCCACGGCCGAGGTGCTCGCCGACCGTGGCTGCAACGTCGAGATCATCACGCCGGGCATGGTCGTCGGCCAGGACCTCGGCATCACGCTCGACATGGAGAACTGGTGGATCCGCGCCGGCGAGAAAGGGATCGTGCAGACGACCGACCTGGTCCCGATGGGGATGGAGGGCCGCACGCTGAACCTGCTGCACCATCCGACCGGCACGAACCAGACGCGCATCCCGGATTGGGTCGTGCTGGCGGTCCACGCCCATCCCGTCGAGTGGCTCTATCACGACCTCGAGACCGCCGGGGTCAGCGTCGAACGTGTCGGCGACTGCGTCGCTCCCCGCCGGGCCCACGCCGCCGTCGTCGAAGGTGAGCACGCCGGCGCCTCGGTGTGACCCCTGGCGTAACGCGTGCAACACTCGGCGGCGTGATCGACATCGATGCGGCGCTGGCCGCACTCTCACTCGGCGACAAGTGCCAGCTCGTCGCCGGCCGTTCCACGTGGCGTACGCACGCCTTCCCCGAGGCGGAGATCCCGCAACTGAAGATGTCCGACGGCCCGAACGGCGTGCGCGGCGAGGGCCACGGGGGCTCGGCGACGCCGGGCGTCGTCGTGCCGTCCGGGATCACGCTCGGCGCCACGTGGGATCCCGACCTCGTCGGCGAGATCGGATCGCTCATCGGCACCGAGGCGCGCCGCAAGAGCTCCCACATCGTGCTCGGGCCGACGGTCAACCTCCATCGCACGCCCATCGGCGGTCGCACCTTCGAGTGCTACAGCGAAGACCCCGAACTCACCGGCGCTCTCGCCGTCGCCTACGTTCGCGGGGTCCAGTCCCACCACGTGGCGGTGACGGTGAAGCACTTCGCGGGGAACGACACCGAGATCGAGCGGATGAGCGTGGACGTGCGCATCGACGAGCGCACGCTGCGCGAGCTGTACCTGCGACCTTTCGAGCGCACCGTGAAGGAGGCCGACGCCTGGGGCATCATGAGCGCCTACAACCGGCTCGCCGGCGAGTTCTGCGCACACAACCGGCGCCTGTTGACCGACATCCTGCGCAACGAGTGGGGCTTCGACGGCTTCGTGGTGTCGGACTGGTTCGGCGTCCATGATGCGGCCGCTGCCGCCAACGCTGGCCTGGACCTGGAGATGCCCGGACCGGTACGGATCTACGGCAACAAACTTGTCGACGCCGTCGAACGAGGCGATGTCGCCGAGGAGCAGGTCGATCGTCTCGTCCGCAATCTGCTCGTTCTGGCAAACCGGGTCCGAGCCGACGAACGCTCCGCCGACGACCCGGAGCAGTCGGTCGACGACCCCGCCGAGCGGGCCCTGACCCGCCGAGCGGCGATCGCCGGCACCGTGCTCCTGCGCAACGACCTCGACGTGAGCGGGGCCGCCGTGCTCCCGTTCGACGCCGCCTCGCTGGAGTCGGTCGCCGTCATCGGACCCAACGCATCGATCGACCGCTGCATGGGAGGTGGCTCGGCGAGCCTCACGCCGTTCGGCCATCGCACGCTGCTGTCGGCTGTGACGGAGCGCATCGGACCGGACAGCGACGTCGGCGCCACGGTGACCTACGAACCGGGCGTCCGCATCGATCGGCTCACGCCGGTGGTCCGCAAGGGCCAACTGCGCCGGCCGGACGGCGAGCCCGGACTGCTGGTCTCGTACGTGAACGGCGCCGACTGGGACGCCGAGGTGGCCGCCGAGGAAACGGCGACCACGACATTGGTCCGCTTCTTCGGGTCGACGCCCAGCGGGATCGACCCCCGGTCGTTCTCGGCGCGGATCGACGGCGAGATCATCCCCGATGCGGATGGGACGCACACGATCGGTGTCGTGTCGACCGGTCCGGTCAGCCTCGCCGTCGACGCCGGACAGGGCATGACGACGGTGGTCGACGACCCGAGGATGGAGCTGCCGCGCAGCGAGGAGTTCTTCGGCTACGGCAGCGTCGAGGCCACGGCCACCATTGAGTGCCGCGCCGGTGTGCCCGTACCGATCTCGGTCAAGTGGTCGACCGCCGCCGGCAACGGGTTCGCCGCGATCCGCGTCGGATTCCGGTCGCCGGAGCCGGCCGACCTGATGGATCGGGCGGTTGCGGCAGCGGCCGGCGCCGACGTCGCCATCGTGATGGTCGGCACCAACGACGAGTGGGAGACCGAGGGCCACGACCGCACCACGATGGATCTTCCGGGCCGCCAGGACGAACTCGTACGTCGGGTCGTGGCCGCCAATCCCCGCACCGCCGTGATCGTCAACGCCGGATCTCCGGTCACGATGGATTGGGCTGCCGACGGCGACCCCGAACGGGCGCCGGCAGTCCTCACGTCGTTCTTCGCCGGCCAGGAGCAGGCCGAGGGTCTCGTCGACGTGCTGCTCGGGGTGGCGGATCCCGGTGGCCGGCTGCCGACCACGATCCCCGCGCGTCTCGCCGACCATCCGGCCCACGTGCATCACCGCCCCGACCACGACAGCACCGGAGCGGGAACGCAGCGCTACGGCGAAGGACTCTTCATGGGGTACCGCGGCTACGACGCCCGGGATCTCGCCCCCCGGTTCCCGTTCGGCCACGGTCTCAGCTACGGAACCACGAAGTGGGGCGACGCCACGGTCTCGTCCATCTCGATGCCTCGCGACGGACGCGTCACGGTGACCGTCCCGGTCACCGCCACCGGCGACCGCGACGCCACCGTCGTGGTGCAGGGCTATGTCGCTCCGGTGGCGCCGAGCGCCGTGCGGCCGCCGAAGGAGTTGAAGGCGTGGTCCAAGCGGGTGGTCGCCGCAGGGTCGACGTCCGACGTGACCCTCGACTTCGGCGCCGACGCATTCCACCGGTGGGACACCGCGACGAACTCGTGGATCGTCGAGCCGGGCGAGTACGACCTCGTGATCGCCGCCTCGGCGACCGACGAGCGGTCGCGCATCCGTGTCACCGTCACCTGACCCACCGACTCGACCGATGAGCCAACCGCCCACATGCGGGCTTTTCGCTCATCGCCGCTCGGTCAGGTGGGGAGACGGCCGTCGGTGAGCAGCGCGCGCAGTGCGGCGTCGTGCACGGCCACGTCGTCGGGGGCGGGTTGCAGGCCGAACGATCCGGCGCACCAGCTCTCGCCGCGGTAGCCCGCCTTGTTCTCGACGAGGAACGACGACATGCCCAGCGAGTCGGCGAACGTCTCGAAGCCGCCCTTGACGTGGGTGGAACGAGGCGACGTCGGCACCGTCGAGCCGTTCTGGCCCGGTCGTCGCAGCCCGGTGGCATCCGCGTAGGCATCGGCCAACTCGCGCAGCACGGGAGGTGACCCGGCCTGCGGCGCCACCCAGTTGTAGTTGTCATGGTGCGAGATGCTGATTGTCGCCGCGCTGAACGGCCCCTCGATCATCGCCGCCGCGAGGCGCTGCGACTCGACGAGCGAATGCGGTACCGGCCCGGTCCGAGTCGTCACGCAACCCGACGCGGTGGGAACCGGCAGTGGCGTCCAGTCGACCGGGAAGTCGCGGTTCAGGTCGACGTCGTGCACGAAGCGCAGGTTCGCCGCACGGGCGTCGGGGTTGGCGATCGGCACCAACCACAGCGTCCAGCCCGGGATCGGGTCGTGCGTGATCAGGTCGGCGAGGACGCTGGTGCCCGTGTGCTCGTCGCCGTGGAGGCCGGTCGTGATCAGACCGACCCGGTCGCCGGACCCGTGCCGGAACGCCCGGAGTGGACGGCCGTCGCTGGAGGTCCCGTAGTCGAGCCACTCGTCGGCGTACGACTCCATGTCGACCGCCTGGATCCCGTAGGGCTGGGAACCGAGCACGGCCACCCGCTCGGCCGAAGGCACACCGACGAACCATCCGTACACGTCGGCGACGACGTGGGTGTCGCCCCCCGAGGATCCGACGGCGATCCCGCGGCGGCCTGTCGGCGTCACCGACAGCTCTGTCATCGCCGCACCGGACCGGCCCTGCGCCGGCCGACCGGCCGGCGGGCGGGCACCCGCCGCCCAGACCGACGTGGCGCCGTCGCCGGTCACGGAGATCGCCGTCAGCGTCACCGCGACCGCCCCGGACTCGTCGGGAGCGATGACGACCTCACGGCTGGAGCCGTCGGGAATCGGCTGACGGTCGAGTCGCGTGTCGAGGAGTCGGCGCGGCGGCGTGGGCACGTAGAGCCCGTCGATCGACACCGGCGCCGCGTCGCCCGTCGCGTAGGCGATCACCTCGATCGAGACGTGGCCACCGTCGCCGGACATGACGTCGAAGCCGCCGTCGACGAGCGGTACGACGGTGGAGACCGTTCCTCCTCCCGTCGCCGCTGCCGGGTCGTCGGCGTCGGTGGAATGCATGCTCCAGCGGGCGCCCGGCGTGTCCGGCGCCGTGGTCAGCCGCACCACGACCGCAGCCGCATCGGGCGGGCAGGCGCCGGCCGGGGTGACGCGGCGCGTCTCGCCGGCGGCGAACGGGCGGGCCGACGCGACCGTGTCGGCGATCGTGGCGGGCGCGATGGTGACGATCCGCCCGCCCGACGTCGCCGAGGCGACCGGTTCGAACCACCCGAGGACATCGACGGTGACGGAGCCGGTCGCTGGACCGTGCAGCACGTCGACCGCTCCCGCCCCGAGCAGCACGAAGCACATCGTCCTGCTCGCCGGGCCGACTCCGATCTCCGGTGGACCGTCCGCCGCAGGGACGACCGTGACGGCGGCCGAGTCAACGCCGCCGTCGCCGATGACGCGAACGGCTGCGGCGGTGGCGTCAGCCGGCACACCGGCGTGCCCGGCGACGGGAACCCGCACCCGCTCGGCGTCGACACGCGTCCACCCGCCGGACCGATCGGTGTCGGCGAGACGCACCGCTCGGAGTGGGCGGAACCTCGTCGCACCGTCAGGTGCCGGCATCGGGTCGACCGTCGTGAACGCCGACGTCGACGGACCGACGGACGAGGTCGTGGGACGGGGAGACGGCGGCGGCGCCGCCGAACCGCGAGGTGCCGACGTCCCCGACGACGTGCAGGAACCAAGTGCGGCTGCAGCGATCAGGCCGGAACCGGCCCGCAGGAACCTACGTCGACTGAGTTCGTTGGGGGACATGAGCGTTCGTCGGGTCGAACCGGACCACCGAGGCACTCACGGCACCGTGGCGGCCGCCGGTTCGTGACCGCCGGCACCGTGGCCACGGAGCGACGAGTTCCCCGCTCACGCTAGCGGCGGGCGGCGGTGCGTGGGCCGCGTCGCCGTCGTCGGTGATCGCCAGACCGCTAGCGTCGACCCGGCATGGCCGTGATCGTCGCCAACATCGTCACCGACGTCACGGAGTGGCTCGACGAGTTCTCCTCGAACTGGTGGTTCCTGCTGATCATCTTCTCGGTTGCGTTGCTCGACTCGGTCTTCCCGATCGTGCCCGGCGAGACCACCGTCATCGCCGGTGGCGTCGCCGCCGGGGCCGGCAACCAGACACTCGCCCTCGTGATCTTCGCCGGAGCGGTCGGTGCATTCCTCGGCGACAACCTGGCCTACTGGATCGGCTCGCGCTTCGAGCCGCGCGTGCGCGCCTGGGCGGCGCGCAAACCCAATCGTGCCGCACGGCTCGACGCGGCCGGCCTCCAGATCAAGAAGCGTGGTGGGCCGCTGCTGATCACCGCACGCTTCATCCCCGGCGGACGCACCATCCTCACCGTGTCCTCGGGCATCACGCGCCAGCCGCGCCTGTGGTTCGCAGTCTGGGTGGCGATCGCCGGGACGATCTGGGCCACCTATGCGGCCGGGCTCGGCTATCTGTTCGGGCAGGCGTTCGAGGACGACCACGCCCTGGCGTTCTGGCTGGCATTCGGAACCGCACTGTCGATCACTGCACTCGTCGAGATCATCCGTTGGCTGATGGATCGACGCACCGGTACGGGTGGGGCGTCGACCGTCGCCGTGATTGCGCCCGCCGACGATGCCGACCGTACGCTGGACGGATGATCGCTCTGGTTCCGGTTCGCGACGGCGCACTGCCCGCCGGCGCACCTGATGCGATCGCCGAGGCCGCCGGCCGCGTGCTGATCGTCGGATCGGGCACCGCCGATGCGCCCGTCGAGGGGCTCGCCTCCGAGGTGTTTCTCGCGGAGCTCGGTCCCGTCGAGTTCGGTCGCTGGGCCGCCACACTCGCACCCCTCCTCGACACGCTGGCCGACAGCGACATCGTCGTGCTGCCCCATGCGCCCGACGGACGAGATCTCGCTCCACGACTGGCTGCGGCGATGGAACGGCCGCTGCTCGCGGGCGCTACCGAGGTCAGTGCCCATCGCGTCCGGGTGGCGCGCCGTGGCGGCCTCGAACTCCACGAACTGCGACCGGCCGGTCCCTTCGTCGCCACCCTGCAGCCGGGGACACGCGGCGGGCTGTCGCTCACAGAACCCCCCACCGTGCACCGACTCGACGTCGAGGCCGTTCCGGTCGGGTCCGGAACGACAGCAGGTTCGGCGACGCACGATGCCCGGGTGGTCGAGGTGTTGCCTCCCGACGTGCAGACGATGGACCTCACCGAGGCCAGCCGTATCGTCGGTGGTGGTGCCGGCCTCGAGAGCCATGACCGTTTCGCCCAACTCGACCGCTTCGCCGTCGCCATCGGTGGCGTGATGGGCGCCACCCGCGTGATCACGGACCGTTCGTGGGTCCATCACGACCGACAGATCGGCACGACGGGGGTGGTCGTCGACCCCGAGCTGTATCTGTCGTTCGGTGTCAGCGGCGCCGTCCAGCACACCAGTGGTCTCGGCCATCCCGATCACATCATCAGCGTGAACACCGATCCGCACTGCCCGATGATGTCGATGTCCGACCTGGCGATCGTCGCCGACGCCAACGAGACCCTCGACGAGCTCCTCTGCCAGCTCGGCGAGACCGCCGTCGATCGTCCACCGTCGCTGGAGGCGTCGTGACGACCGACACCCAGGTGCCGTCGGTCGACGTGATCGTCGTCGGTGCCGGACCCGCCGGCTCTGCAGCGGCGACCGTGCTCGCCCGCAAGGGCTACTCGGTGATCCTGCTCGAACGCGGCTCGTTCCCGGGGTCGAAGAACATGTACGGCGGGGTCGTGTACCCGCGCATCCTCGACCAGCTGCATCCCGAGTGGTGGAACGAGGCGCCGATCCAACGCTGGATCACCCGTCGCTCCACGATGGTGCTCACCGACACACAGGCGCTCACCGTCGATTTCCGCTCGGCGAACTGGGGCAAGCCGCCGTACAACGGTGCCACGGCGTTCCGACCCGACTGGGATCACTGGCTGGCCAGCAAGGCCGAGGCCGACGGCGCCCAACTCGTCGTCTCGACCACCGCCACCGGCCTGCTCCGCGACGGACGCGGCCACGTCATCGGGGTCACCACGGACCGTCCCGACGGCGATCTGCACGCCCGCCTCGTCATCGCGTGCGACGGTGTCAACAGCTTCCTGGCGAAGGAGGCCGGCCTGTACGGCGACGTCGACGCCGCCAACTACACCGTCGGCGTCAAGGAGACCATCGCCCTCCCGAAGGACGTGATCGACGAGCGGTTCGGCGTCCGCGACCGTGAGGGCGTCGACATCGAGATCCTGGGCGGCACGTCGGGCGTGAACGGCGGCGGTTTCGTCTACACCAACTTCGACACGTTGGCCGTCGGTGTCGTGCTGAAGCTCCCGAAGCTCGCCGTGCAGCAACTGCGCCCCGAGGTGATCATCGCCAACCTCAAGGCCCATCCCGGCATCGCGCCGCTGGTCGAGGGTGGCGAGATCAAGGAATACTCGGCGCACGTCATCCCGGAAGCGGGCCTGTCGATGATGCCGAAGATGACCGGCGACGGGATGCTGGTCGCCGGTGACGCCGCGGCGATGTGCCTCGCTGCAGGCATCTGGCTGGAGGGCGTGAACTTCGCGATGGCCAGCGGCATGTACGCCGCGGAAGCCGCCGCCGAGGCGCTCGCCGCCGGCGACACGTCGGCGGCCGGGCTGTCGGGCTACGAACGCCGGCTGAACGACACGTTCGTGTTGCGCGACCACCGCAAGCTGCGGCGCGCCCCGTCGCTGGTGTTGTCGGACCGTGTGCAGCATCTGTATCCGCACATGATCGCCAATACGGTGGAGCGCATGTTCCGTGTCGACAATCCCACGCCCAAGCCGGGCCTGCGACGGATCCTCGGCGAGGAGCGCCGCCGAGCCGGTGTCAAGATGAGAGACCTTGCGCGCGACACGATCGACGGTCTGCGGAGCTTCGGATGACCGAGCGCTGGCCCGAACTGTCGTTCGAGGACCTGATCGGAACCACGCGGTTCGACATCCACGAACGCGCCCACATCACCGTCGACGACCAGATCTGCGCCGACTGCTCGACACGCGGCTGCGTGGTCGCCTGCCCGGCGAATCTCTTCGTGCCGACGAGCGACGGCGGCATCTTGTTCAACTACGAACAGTGCTTCGAGTGCGGCACCTGTTACCTCGTGTGCAACGAGGAGGGTGCGATCACCTGGACCTATCCCGAAGGCGGTCACGGTGTCGTCTTCAAGCGCACCTGACCGAGCGGGGAGGTCGACGTCGTGAAGATCGCCGTGTGTTGGAAGTGGGTCTCGCTCGATCGCGAGCGCGAAGCCGACCGGCGGTGGTCCGGAGTGTCCGCCGCTGACGAGGCAGCGCTCGAGGTCGCCCTGACGATCGCCGACCGGACGGAGGCAGCGCCGAGCGACGTCACCGTGATCTGTCTGGGGCCGGCCGGCGCCGACGATGTCCTGCGCGAGGCGCTCGCTGCCGGCGCGACGTCCGCGGTCCGCATCGATGCCTCGACCCAACTCGACAGCCACGTCGTCGCCGTAGCGCTCGCCGAGCATCTCGGCGAGCGCGATCTCGTGGTGTGTGGCGACTACTCACTCGACCGCGGCACCGGCTCCGTCCCGGCGTTCCTCGCCGACGAACTGTCGAGCGCCCAGGCGCTCGGCCTGCTCGAGGTGCGACCCGCCGACGATCCACCGGGACCGCTGCGGGTCGTTCGTCGCCTCGATGGTGGTCGACGCGAGATCCTCGACGTCACGCCCCCCGCCGTGCTCTCGGTCGAGGGTTCGGCTGCCAACCTGCGACGCGCGTCACTGGCGGCGTCGCTCGCGGCGCGCACCGCCGTCGTCGAGACGGTCCGTGGTCCGCACGGCCGACTTCCCGAGGCCGAGATCCACCCCTATCGACCCAGGGCGCGGGTGGTGCCGGCGCCGGCAGGCGGTTCACTCGACCGGGTCCGACAGATCCTCGACGTCGGTGGCGGCGACATCCACGCCGAACTCGTCACCCTCGACCCACCGGCGGCGGCATCGAAGATTCTCGACCAGCTCCGCGACTGGGGCTACCTCGATGCCCCGGCGTCGGCGCACCCCGGATCGGAGTGACGTTCCGCGATGCGTCTGGGAGACGCGACGTGGCCCGAAGTCGACGGCATCGCCCGGCGACGCACTGACGAGCGGGCACCCGCCCCGATCCTGCTCGTGCCGATCGGATCGACGGAACAGCACGGCCCCCACTTGCCGCTCGCCACCGACACGATCGTCGCCGAGGAACTCGCCGGACGAGCGGTCCACCGCACCGACGGCCTGATGATCGGACCGACGCTCACCGTTGGCGCGTCGGGCGAACACGCCGACTTCCCCGGCACGTTGTCGATCGGTTCGGCGGTGATGACCTCGGTGATCGTGGAGTTGGTGCGCAGCGCCGACTGGGCCGCCGGCGTCGTGCTCGTCAACGGCCACGGCGGCAACCACGAGTCGGTCGTCGCAGCCGTCGCGACGGCGACCGCGGAGGGTCGCCGGGCCCTCGCGTGGTGGCCGAAGTGGCCACGCCGGCGCGACGGTGGCCCCGCCGACCTGCACGCCGGGCGCATCGAGACCTCGATGATGCTCGCCATCGATCCGGGGCTGGTGCGCCTGGAGCTGGCAGCCGCAGGGGCGGATGCGTCGATCGACGATCTGCGGGCGCGAGGCGTTCGCGCCGTCAGCAGCAACGGTGTGCTCGGCGATCCGGACGGAGCGTCCGGCCGCGAGGGCGAGCGGTTCATCGCGGCGTTCGTCGACGACCTCGTCCACCAGATCGAGCGCTGGCGCCCGCTCGACCCCGGTGCGTCGGACGGCTGAATGCGGTACACCGTCGACCCGTCGTGGCGCCGATTCGCCGTCGTCGTGGTGGCCGGCTCACCGCTGCGACTCTTCAGGCTGGCGCCGGGCGGCGTCGCGGTGGTCGAACGGATCGAGGCGGGTGAACGGGTCGAGCGCTCGACGCTGACCGACCGATTGTCGGACGCCGGCGCCGTCCACCCGCTCCACAGCGACGACGAGCCGCCGCTCTTCGACATCGACGACGTGACGGTGGTGACGCCGCAGCTCGGTGGCGTCGCTCACTCCGACGGCCGCCTGACCGTCGACGACGGATCGGTTCCGCCGGTCGCCGGCGCGGCCATGCGACTGGACGTCAACCGCGGGCCGGCGGCGGCCCGCAACGCTGCCCGGCCGATCATCGAAACTCCGCTGGTGGCGTTCCTTGACGCCGACGTCGAGACGCCGGATCCGCAGTGGCTGCAACGGCTGCTGTGGCACTTCCACGACCCCCGGGTCGGATTGGTCGCGCCACGCGTGCTGGGCGAGTCGGGATCGCCGCTCGATCTGGGCGACCAACCTGCGCGCATCCGCGCCGGGACGAGAGTGAGCTACGTGCCGGGCGCAGCGCTCGTCGTGCGCACCGAGGCACTCGACTCGATCGGCGGGTTCGACGAACGACTGCGGTTCGGCGAGGACGTCGATCTCGTGTGGCGGCTCGACGAGGCAGGGTGGCGCTGCCGGTACGACCCGGCCACGACCGTCTGGCACGAGCCACGTGGCTCGTGGCGGGCGCGGCTGCGCCAGCACGCCGCCTACGGAACATCGGCGGCGCCGCTGGCCATGCGTCACCCGGGTGCGTTGTCGCCGGTGCAGGTCAACGGCTGGACCGCCGCGGCGTGGACCTCGGCGCTGTTCGGACGACGGCTCGCCGCGTTCGTGCTGGCCGTCGGAAGTTCCGCTGCACTGATGGGGAAGCTGCCGGACGTGCCGCCCCGTGCGTCGCTGGGGTTGGCGCTGCGGGGTCACCTCCTCGCGGGACGACAGTTCGCGGCGGCAGCACGCCGGGTGTGGTGGCCGATCCTCGCCGTCGCCGCGCTGGTCTCGCGGCGGGCGCGCTGGTGTGCGGCGCTGGCGCTGTTGAGCGATGTCCGAGCGGCGCCGACGGATCTGGCCTACGGCTGGGGCGTGTGGGTCGGGGTGCTCAGGCTCCGAACGCCGGCACCCCTCCTTCCGCGCCTCAGCGCATGGCCGGGACGTCGGTCTCGGCCGCGGTGAATGCGGCGATGTCCGTGCCGGCGGGAACTTCTTCGCGCGCCTCGACGAGCGCCCGCCGGAGGCGATCGCTGATGTCGTCGCAGTCCGCGCACCCCCACACCGCGCTGTAGGCGATGCAGCCGAGACAGATCGCGAACGCTGCCTCCAGGGTCGCAGCGACGGCGAGCATCGCGATCAGCACCACGGCGACGGCCTCGGCTCCGAGGGCCCAGGCGCCGCTCGCTGCGACGGTGAAGGCGAGCCCGATGGCCTGCGCGAAGCGCTTGGGCGGCCCGGGAACCTGCCGGGAATGGAATGTGGATCGACGCCGGCGCAGCCACGTCTCCACCATCGGCGTCGCTGTCCGGGTGACGAACTGGCCGAGCGGCGACAGCGTGGGACCGGTGGCGACCCGGGCCAGGAATCCGTAGCTGAGCGGAACGAGCACCCACCACTCGCGCAGGGCGACGAAGAGCACGGCCTGGGCGACCACGCCGGCCGCGACGAGGCGAGCCGAGGTCTCGTTGACCGGGTCGGGGAAACTCATTAGGGCTCGCAGCGTCATCGTCCGGACGATATCCCCGATAATCATGATCAACAAAGTCGGGTTTGGCGCCCCAGGGCGAATCGCCGGTCCGCAGTAGCGTCGCCGGGGTGACGATCAGGCTCACCGTTCGGACCGCGCCGTGGCGGGCGAAGGTCGCGCAACTGGCGGCTTCCGTCGAGGGCCTGGTGCCGGTGATCAAGGGCAACGGCTACGGGTTCGGACGTATCGCGCTGGCACGGCTCGCAGCGGAGTTCTGCGACACGGTCGCCGTCGGCACCGTCCACGAACTCGACGGGTTGCCGGACGGCCCCGACGCGGTCGTGTTGACGCCGACGCTTGCCGCACCCGCTTCGACGGCTCCGATCCTCACGGTCGGCAGCCGGGCCCACATCGAGGCGCTCGGCGGTTGGCGCGGGCGCGTCGTGGTCAAGCTCGAGTCGTCGATGCACCGCTACGGCGCAGGCCCCGACCTGGTCGGCGTCGCCCGGGAGCACGGTCTCGACGTCGTCGGCGTGAGCCTGCACCCTCCTCTCGTCGGATCACCCGACGACCATGCCGACGAGATCCGCCGGCGCCTCGCCGACGTCGATCCGGGACTGACGGCGTGGCTGAGTCACCTGGATCCGCCCGCCTACGCCTCGCTGCCGCAGAACCGTGCGTACCGGCTACGGCTGGGGACCTCGTTGTGGCACGGCGACAAGTCGTACCTCCGGCTCAGCGCCGACGTACTCGACGTCCGACCGATCCGAGCCGGCGACCGGGCCGGCTATCACCAGACAGCCGTCGTCGGCGATGGACACCTCGTGATGATCGGCGCCGGTACGGCCAACGGGGTCACCACGCTGGCCGACGGCCGCAGCCCGTTCCATTTCGAACGCCACCGGCTCGACCTGCACGAACCACCCCACATGCACACGTCGATGGCCTTCGTCCCTGACGGCGCGACCGTGCCATGGGTCGGCCACCGCGTCGACGTCCAGCGGCCATTGACGATGACGACCGTGGACCTGATCGAGTGGATCTGAGCGTTCCCAGCACGAGGTTCGCCGACGTCGCCCCGAGCGCCAGGCTGCACGGCCCCGACGTGGTCCGCGCGGTCGCCCTCATCGGCGTCGTCGTGATGAACTACCACGGCTACCTGATCCTGCGCCGCTCGGCGCCCGCTGCACCGGCTGGCTGGCTGGACGATCTGTTCGATCCATGGGACGGCCCGCTGTCGACGCGGTTCGCGGCCACCTTCGTGCTCGTCGCCGGCGTCGGCGTCACCCTGCTCACCCGGCGCGTCGTGAGCGACTCGGCACGCGTCACGGAGATGCGGTGGCGACTGATCCGGCGCGGCGTGGCGCTGTACGTCCTCGGACTGTTCCTCGACGAGATCTGGCCCGGGACGATCATCGTGTACTACGGCGTGATGTTCGTGCTGGCGGCGGGGATCTTCACGTGGCGATCGCGATGGATCGTCGCCACGGGAGCGGCTGCAGCGATCGCAGCGACCGCCCTGCGGACATGGAGGTTCGACAGGAATCGCAACGGCGAGTCCACGGACTGGCTGACCTCGCCCGGTCCGAACTCGATTCGCCGCTACGTGTTGGACGTGTTCGTCAACGGCACCCACCCGCTCCTGCCCTGGTTCGCATTCCTCTGCGCAGGCATCGTGCTGGGTCGGATGCTCGGCACGACCTGGTGGCGACGCGCCGCCGGCGGCGGCGGTCTGGCCCTCGTCGCAGGATCGGCGCTGGTGTCGATGCTCGCCGCAAGCGACCTGCAGGAGGTGGCGACATCGACGAATCCACTCGATCGCAGCATCGTCTACGTCGCCAGTGCGCTGGGGACGGCGCTGATCGCCTACGTCGCCATCGACTGGGCAGCGCAACGCTTCCCCGTCGCCACCGATCCCCTGCGGCGTGCCGGACAGCTGACGCTGACGCTCTATCTCGCCCACATTCTCCTGTTCAACCTGGTGGTCGACTGGCTCGGCTGGATCGAGCCCGCCGGGACCGGCACCGCGCTGCTCTTCGCCGGCGCATTCTGGGCGGCAGCGATCGCGTTCGCGGCCTGGTGGCAGCGCCGGTACGGACGCGGACCCGCCGAGTACGTCTACCGCGCCTTCGGCGGCTGACCCCGCGAGCCGGACACCCGGCGGCGCGCGGCACGACGAAGGCCACGCCAACCGACCGCACCGGCAGCGACGAGTGGACCCTGGTCGCCCAGCCTCGAGGGGGTGATACGAGCGCCTCGGCTGTACGGCTGACGGGCATGCTCGTCGAGTGCGACCTGGGCGGCGTGGAAGAACGTCGACCCGAAGCCCAACGCCACGCTGCCGCCCACCACGACGAGCGACAGGTCGAAGGCGTTGCACATCGAAGCGGCCGCCCGCCCGACGAGGCCGCCGGTGCGCTGCATGATCTGGTACGAGGGCTCGGTCGCCGGTCGTCCCGTGATCGAGTCGACCGCATGTCCGGATGCCTCCGCCTCGAGGCAGCCCTGGGTGCCGCACGTGCAGCGCCGTCCGCCCGGCTCGACGATGAAGTGGCCGATCTGGCCGGCGTAGCCGGACTCGCCGTCGAGGAGTTCGCCGTCGAGGATGATGCCGCCCGAGACGCCGGCGGACACCGTGACCGCACAGAAGTTCGGCTGTCCCCGCGCTGCGCCCAACCATCCCTCTGCGAGCGCCAGGGCCTTCGCGTCGAGCTCGCCGTGAACGGCATGCCCGGACAGCTCCTGGAGACGCGCTCGGAGCGGGAAATCACGCCACGTCGGCACGCTGAGTGGCGACACGCGTTCGAGGCCCCGACTCGCATGGCCGCCGGTGGTGAGCCCGAGGCCGCGTACCGCCACCGGGTGTCGCGTCCCGGCCCGCTCGAGCATTTCCGTCACGATCAGCGCCAACGCCGTGTACTGCGATTCGGGACCGATGTCGGGTTCGATCTCCGTGCGCGCCCGATCGATCAGCACGCCGCGCGCGGTGACCAGACCCGTCTGGAAATGCGTGGCACCCACGTCGACGGCGAGCACGACATCGGCCAATGACTCGACGGGGTCGCCGCTCGGGGCGGCGTCGGGATCGACCGGATCGGCGGCGGTATCGGACATCGGTGGTCGAACGGTAGCGGCGCTCCTCGCCGCGCGCTCGCCCGGGGTCCCCACCGCCGTGCCATCGGTCCGGTGCAGGACTAGCGTCAGAGAAACGCACTTGATCCGGCGTGGATGCGTGCCGATACCACCCATGGTCATGTACCCCACCGCACCGACTTCCGAGCGTTCCGCCTCACGCTCACCCCGGCGACGCCCGAGCGACCGCGCCTCGCATGGGCATCAACCCGCCGCTCACCGTGCCCTGGCGAATCGCGCCGTTCGCTGGTCAGCGCTCGTGGCGGCCGTCGCCATGGTCGGCGCACTGACCGCACCCGTCGCCCATGCCGATGACGAAGCGACGCTCGTCGAGACGCCGCCGCCGTCGACCTCGGCGCCGACCACGACCTCGACCACCACCAGCACGACGACCTCGACCACCACCACGACGGTCGCCCCCAGCACCACGAAGCCGGCCAAGCCTGCGCCCGACCGGGCCACGACGAACCCGGTGCCGGGCGAGGCGTCATCCACCACCACGACGGCGCCCGCCAGCACCACGACCGTGGCACCTGCGCCGGCTGCCCAGAACGTCATCGCCTACCCGAGCCAGATGGCCAACATCCTGGCGACGATCCGCTACGTCGAATCACGTGGCGACTACTCGGCGCCGCCGAACAAGGGGAAGGCATCGGGCGCCTACCAGTTCATCACCTCGACGTGGAACGACTACGCCGGCTTCCCCGACGCCTACCTCGCCCCACCGGAGATCCAGGACGAGCGGGCAGCCGCCGACGTCGACCGGTTCCTCGCCATGTGGAACAACGACGTCTCGATGATCCCGGTGATGTGGTACTACCCGCGCGCTGCGAGCGACCTCGCGCTGATGGACGTCGTGCCGGTCCCGTCGGCCGGCAACGTGCTCACCGTTCGTGAATACCAGCAGCGATGGCTCGCCGTGTGGTCGTTCCTGTCGGGCCAGCCCATACCGCGACCGGTGACACTCGCCGATCAGATCGCCCGGATGGGCTTTGCCCCCGAACTGCCCCCACCCACGGCGATCGATCCGGGCACGCCCGCCGTCGAACGGACAGCGACGGTGGCGTTCCCGGTCCTCGGGCCGACCCGGCTCGCCGCCCCCGAGTGCGGAGATGCCGAGGACGTCGCACAGAACGCCGGGGGCAGCGGGTCGGCTGCCGACATCGAAGCCGCCGGACTCTGCGCCGAGGAGGCCCCCGGGATCATCTTCGGTGTCAAGTTGCAGCCCGTCGTGGCCGTGGCCGACGGCGTGATCACCGACGTGCACGACGTGCCCGGCGACACGATCTCCGTCACGATCACCGACACGGTCGGACGCAGCTACCGACTCGCAGGCTTCAACGACGACTCCCCCGGCACCAACGACGGCGCAGCGCCAGCGCATCTCCGCCTGACTGCGTTGGCGACAGTGGGCCAGACCGTGCGCGCCGGTCAGGTCCTGGGATACATGGGCGACACCGATCCGCTTCCGGTCGGGATCCGCTCCGACGTTCCGACCGACGCAACGGTACAGATCCCCACCGACGAGATCGCACCACACATCCGCCTCACGATCAGCGATCTCGACGGCATCCCGGTCGACGCCTACGGACCGGTGATCGACGCACTGTTCCGACAGGCGTGTTCGGTCGGCATCGGTCCCTGGTCGGGACTGCAGTCCGGGGTCGGGTTGGAACCGGTCGTCATCGAAACCACCGATGACCGGCGCGACATCGACTCCGAATGGGAGATCACCCCGACCGGTCAGGTGATCGCGTCCGGTTGGGCGGCGATGATCTACCCGAGCGAGAACTGCGGGTGGGCAGCGCCGGACAAGCGGGGGCCCGGGGCCGGCGGCCCGACGTCGGTGCCGGTCGAGTGGATGACCCCGATCGACCTGCCGACGTCGATCTGGGTCGATCTGGCCGTTCGCAACGACACGACGCTCTCCGTGCCGATGATGCGGCCCTGATCGAGGTGGCCGACGAAGCGGACGTCCGCGTGGGCCGATGCGTCAGCCGACGCGGCGCGCGTCCTCGACCAGGTTGATCTCGTAGAGGACCTCGTCGAGTGCATGCTCGGCACTGATCGCCGAGAACCTTTGCGGGTTGTCGGGCGTGCAGCACGACGGCACCGGCGCCAGGATGGTCCATGGCCGGGGATGGCAGAACTGCACCACGCTGTAGCGCTCGCCCTCGTAGCCGGGCGCAGCGACCACGCGATGCCAGCCGATCGGGATGACGCCGTTGGTCAGCCGCTCCAACATGATTCCGGTGTTGATGATCACGGCGTCGCCCGGCGGCGTGGCGTCGACCCAGTCGTCGCCCACCCTGACCTGCAGACCGGGCGCAGTGGCTCGCGGCAGCGCGGTGATCAGGTTGATGTCACCGTGCTGGCCGGCCCACTCGTGACCGTCCTCGCCCAGTTCGGACATCGCCGGATACCGGATCGCCCGGGTGAGTGTCGGACCGTCGGCCACCATGTCGTCGAAGAAGGTCTCGTGACACCCGATGCCCTCGGCGATCACCCGGAGGAACCGGCGCTGCAGGTCGGCGATCGACTCGTGGAAGCGGTACAGCACCTCGGTGATGCCGGGAACGGCGGACTCGGGCACCAACTGGTCGGGGTATGCCGTGGGGAACTTGGTCTTCAAGGGATGCCCGGCGGCGATCGGCGACGACCAGTTGAGCATCTCCTTCCAGTCGGGCTTGTCGCTCGACGCCGCTGTCTCCACCAGCAGACCCGTGTAGCCCGTCTGGCCGTGTGCGCCCGGCGCGACGAACTGCTGCTTGGTTGTCTCGTCGAGTTCGAAGAACTCGCGCAACATGCCGTAGGTGGTGTCGAGCAGGTCGTCGGACAGGTCGTGGCTCGTGTAGACGAATCCCGTCTCGAGGCTGCGCCGGACGCCGTCGACCACCGCTCGACGCCGCTCGCCGGAGCTCGATTCGAACGCCAGCAGGTCGACATCGAGGATCTGATCGGTCATCCCCGCAACGCTACCCGTGCCCGCACGACCCCCCATTCGTGGCCCATCGACGTCCGACCTCCACCCCGCGCCGGTCGGACTCCTCCCCGTTTGCGTCGCATTTCCGGTGGGGCGGGCCACCCGAATCTGCGCACAAACGTGGAGTTTGGGCTGGGGTCAGGCGGGGACGCCGCCGGGGGCGAAGAGCGCGGGCCAGCCGCCGGTGTGGATGAAGACGACATCGGAGCCGAACCGGTCCTCGTTGGCCAGACCGAGCAGACCCGAACAGCCCTTGCCCGAATACGTGCGGTCGAGCAACCAGCCGCCGTGCTGCGCCGCCCATCGGATCGCGGCGTCGCCCGCCGCGGTCGGCACGGCGTAGTCGTCACCGATCCAGCGGGTGTCGACCTCGACGTCTTCGCCCGCGACGATCGCCGTCGACTGCATGAGCGTGAGGGTCTGATTGGCCAGGCCCGCCACGTCCGGCCGCCCGACGTTCACCCCCTTGGCGACACCGATCGCCACGATCTCGGGAACGTCGTGCCCGGCATGCGCTGCGGCCGCCCGACCGGCGAGCAGACCGGCGTGGGTACCGCCGCTCGACGACGTGAACACGACGTGCGATGGTGCGGCGCCGCGTGCCTCGCACTGGTCCAGCAGCTCGATGAAGGCGGCGGCATAGCCGAGCGCACCGACCGCGGTACTTCCACCGATCGGGATGGCGTACGGGGCCAGCCCCTCCGCCGCCAGCTGATCGGTGACCGTCTCACGGGCGACCTCGAGTTCACCCCAGTGGCTCTCCTCGGCCCCGGTGAAGTGCAACTGCGCCCCGAAGAGCATCGACAACAGCTGATTTCCGGTGGCCTCTTCCGGGCGGTCACCCGACAGCACGAGGTGCGTTTCCAGGCCGAGGCGGGCGCCCGCCGCCGCGGTCATCCGACAGTGGTTCGACTGGGCCGCGCCGACGGTGACGAGCGAACCGGCGCCGGTCGCGACGGCCTCGCCGCACAGGAACTCGAGCTTGCGCGCCTTGTTGCCACCACCACCGAGCCCGGTGAGATCGTCGCGTTTGACCCAGAGCCGACTGCCTCCCGCGAGCGTGGGCCCAGCCTCGAGCGGCGTGGGCAACGTGGCGAGCTCGGCTCGTTCGAGATGATCGAACACTGCCGTCATGCTAGGCAATGTGCCCGATGGCCACCGACTGGAACCCCGTGCTGCGCGACCAGTTCGAGTTGCCGTACTGGGCCGAGCTGCAGCAGTTCGTCGCCGACGAGCGCCGAGCCCACCCGGTGTACCCGCCGACCGACGACGTGTTCAACGCCCTGCACCTCACGCCGTACCGGGACGTCAAGGTCATGATCCTCGGCCAGGATCCGTATCACGGTCCGGGTCAGGCCCACGGCCTGTGCTTCTCGGTGCGCCGCGGCGTGCGGATTCCGCCGTCGCTCGCCAACATCCACAAGGAGCTGCACGCCGACGTCGGCGTGGCGATCCCGGACCACGGGAACCTGAAGGCGTGGGCCCGGCGCGGCGTCCTGCTGCTCAACGCCACGCTCACCGTGCGCGGAGGCGCGGCCGCGTCCCATCAGAAGCGTGGGTGGGAAACCTTCACCGACCAGGTGATCAGGGTCGTCGACGCCAAGGACGAGCCGGTCGTCTTCATCCTGTGGGGAGCGTCGGCACGCCGCAAACGAGCGTTGATCGACACCGCCCGGCACACGATCATCGAGTCGGCGCACCCGTCGCCGCTGTCGGCTCACAACGGATTCTTCGGCAGCCGACCGTTCAGCCGCGCCAACGCGGCACTGCTCGCCGCCGGACGCGATCCGGTCGATTGGGACCTCAGCGTCCCGGAAAGTACCGAGAAGATGAGGATCCGGAACTGATGCCGTGGACCACCAGCGATCGCGTGATGACCTGGCGAGAGCGACACGCCTCGATCGACGTCTTCGTCGACACCCTCGATGGATGGCGCCGTCACATCTCCGGACGCAACGCATGGGTGCTGGCGTTCTTCGGCTTCCTGTCGATCTTTCCGCTGCTGCTCGCAGCCACCACGATCCTCGGCTTCGTGCTCGAAGGGAACCAGGACCTCCAGAACCGCATCATCGACGGCGCGTTGGCCGACATCCCGGTAGTCGGCCAGCAACTCCAGACCGACCCGAACTCGCTCAACGGCAACTGGTGGGCGCTGATCATCGGGCTGGGCGGTGCGCTCTGGTCGGCGACCAAGGCCTTCGTGGCGCTGCAGCAGGCCCAGGACGACGTATGGGAGGTCGACATCGACCATCGCGATTCGATGCCGGAGCAGCGGCTGAAAGCGCTCCTGGGTCTGGTGTTCGTCGGCGCCGCCCAGGTCGGCAGTGTCGCGATCACCGCGCTCGTCAACGCGGCCGGCCTGCCCGTCGGCGGACGCATTGCCCTGCTCGCTGCAACCGTTGCGATCAACATCTCGGTGCTGGGCGCCATGTTCCGCCATCTCACCACCGCAGAGCCGACCTGGCGCGACGTCTGGCCCGGCGCGGTGATCGCCGGCATCGTGTACTCGACGCTGCAGTACTTCGGCACGGGAATCGTGCGTCAGATCACCCAGAACGCGAGCGACACCTACCAGAACTTCGCCGTGGTCCTGGGACTCGTCACGTGGCTGAGCCTGCTCTCGATCGCCGCCCTGATGAGCGCGGAATTCAACGCAGCGCTCGTACGCCGGCGTGAAGGATCGCTGGCCCACGTGCAGACCGCCGCCGATACCGACGCCGACGCGCCAGAACCCGCCACCGCCTGAGCGCCCACCTCCCCGAGCGATGAGCGAAAAGCCCGTATCGGGGCGGTTGGCTCATCACTGCGACCGGTCTCACCCGACCGATGAGCGAAAAGCCCGTATCCGGGCGGTTGGCTCATCGCCGGGCTGGGGACGGGTGGGGTGTGGGGTCAGGCGAGGCGGGTGACGATCGCGCTGGCCGACTCGAGGGTGCGGTGAACCGGACACTTGTCGGCGATCTCGAGCAGCTTGGCGCGGTGGGCACCGGTGAGGTCGTCGCCGTCGACGGTGACCACTCGTTCGAACCGGTCGATCATCCCCGAGCGGCCCGACAGCACCTCGTTGTCCGAACACTCTGCGCAGTCGTCGGCGTGCACCTTGCCGTGCGTCACCGCAACGGTCACCCGATCGAGCGGCACGCCTTTGCGATCGGCATACATGCGCAGCGTCATCGAGGTGCACGCACCGAGGGCGGCGCCGAGCAGATCGTACGGCGACGGACCGGCATCGAAGCCGCCGACCGACTCGGGCTCGTCTGCCAGGAACCGGTGCCGCCCGACGACGACGTGGTTCAGGAACGGCCCTTGGGTGGTCTCGGCGACCACGACGGGCGCCGACGGTCGCGGCGCATCGAGCGCGCCACTCTCGTCGACGATGTAGCGGTCGGCGAACGCCCCGATCATGTCGGCGGCGAATTGGGCGTCGCTGCGCTCGGCCAGCATGTGATCCGCTCCGTCGAGCGACACGAAGCTCTTCGGATGACGAGCTGCAGCGAAGATCTCCGACGCATGCCCGACCGACACCGTGTTGTCGATCGGCGAGTGCAACACCAGCAGCGCTCGCTTCATCGTCCTCACGCGATCGGTGACGACCTGGCTGCGCAGGTCGTCGACGAACTGCTGGCGGATGGTGAATTCGCGCCCGGCGAGCTGCACCTGGGCGACGCCGGTGGTGGCGATCTCGTCGAGCGACGATCGGAAGACGTCGGTGACATGGTCGGGGCTCGAGGGAGCGCCGATCGTAGCGACGGCGCGCACCTCGGCGATGTCGCCGGCCACCGCGAGCACCGCCGAGCCGCCGAGCGAGTGGCCGACCAGGAGCTGCGGTGCCCGATGTTCGGACCGCAACCAGTCGGCCGCTGCCACGAGGTCGCCGGTGTTCGACGTGAAGTTGGTGTTCTTGAACTCGCCACCGCTCATCCCCAGGCCGGTGAAGTCGAACCGCAACACCCCGAAGCCGACGTCGGTCAGCGAGCTCGCGATGCGCGAGGCCGCTGCGATGTCCTTGCTGCAGGTGAAGCAGTGTGCGAACAGCGCGAACGCACGCGCCGGGCCGGCCGGGAGGTCGAGTCGAGCAGCCAGGTCGGCGCCCTGACTGCCCGGGAAGGTGACTCGTTCGATGCGTGCGGCCATGCCTCGACGGTACTGCGACTACGCTCGCCCCGGATGACCGCCGGCCTCCACGCGCGCACCCGATGAGGATCCGGCGATGACCGCAGCGGTGTGGGCAGCGACGGAGTCAACCATCGGTCCGACGCTCGCACTGATCCTCGGCGCGGGCATGCTCGCGCAGTGGATCGCCTGGCGGATCCAGGTCCCGTCGATCATCGCGCTGCTCACCGCCGGCCTGCTGCTCGGCCCGGTCAGCGGCATCGTCGAGCCGGACGAGCTGCTCGGGGGCACCCTGTTCCCGCTGGTGTCGTTGGCGGTGGCGCTGATCCTGTTCGAGGGCGGCCTCGATCTGCCACCGCGCGAACTTCGCAACACCGGCGTGGTCGTGCGCCGGCTGATCACCGTCGGTGCCGTCGTCACCTTCCTCGTGAGCTGGTACGCCGCCCGCGGCGTGTTGGGCATCTCGAATCAGGCGGCGATCGTGCTCGGCGCCGTGCTGGTGGTGACCGGCCCCACCGTGGTCGGTCCGCTGCTGCGCTTCGTGAGACCCGCGGGTCCGACGGGCCCGATCCTGCGCGCCGAGGGCGTCTTGATCGACCCGATCGGTGCGACCGCGGCGTTGATCGCCTTCGAGATCGTGCTCACCGAAGCGCCCGACGAGGCCGTCGCGACCGTCGTCGGCGTGGTACTCCTGACGATCGTCGCCGGCGCCGGGATCGGCCTGGCAGCCGCCGTCGTGCTCGACATCGCGCTGCGACGCTTCCTGATTCCCGACCAGCTGACCGTGCCCGTCACCTTCGCGTTCGTCGTGGCCTCCTTCGTCGCCACCAACGAGGTGCAGGAGGAGGCGGGTCTGCTGACGGTGACCGTGATGGGCATGTACCTCGCGCGCCGCGAGAGTTCGACGATCCGCCAGGTGCTGGAGTTCAACGAGAGCGTCCGCACCCTGCTGATCTCGTTCCTCTTCATCCTGCTCGCGGCGCGGATCGAGACCGACGCACTGCGCGACGTCGCGGTGCCGTCCCTCGCGTTCCTGGCCGTCCTGGTGTTCCTGGCGAGGCCGTTGTCGGTGCTGTTCTCGACCATCCGAACCGCGCTCAGCTGGCGCGAGCGGATCTTCCTGATGACGATGGCGCCTCGCGGCATCGTCGCGGCAGCGGTGTCGGCCATCTTCGCGATCCGACTCGAGGAGGAAGGGGTGCCCGACGCGACGAAGATCGTGCCGATCGTGTTCCTGGTGATCATCGGCACGATCGTCGTCTACGGCTTCCTCGCCGGCCCGGCCGCCCGAGCCCTCGGCCTCGCGGAGGCCCAGGCCGACGGTGTCCTCATCGCCGGTTCCCACGCAGTCGCACGAGGCCTCGCCACCGAACTCGACAAGCGCAACGTGAAGACCCTGCTCGTCGACACCGACCCGTACAACGTCACGAGGGCGATCGCAGCCGGCCTGCGCGCCAGGCGCATGAGCGTGCTCGCCGAGGAGGCGAGTCGCGACCTCGACCTGCGCGGGATCGGTCGGTTGCTCGCCTTCACGTCGAACGACGAGGTGAACGCCCTGGCGACCGCCCGATTCGCCCGGATGTTCGGTCGCCGGGAGGTGTTCCAGCTCGCGCCGTCGGCACGCCGCAGCGGCGACACCTCAGTGCCCGAAGAGCATCTCGGACGGATCGTGGGCATCGAGGGCATCACGTACGCGACCCTCGACGAGCGATCACGTCAGGGATGGCGTGTGCGAACCGCACGTGGCGGCGACGCCATCCAGGAGGCCGTCGACGAGAAGCTGTTCGTGCCGGTGGTGCGCGTCGTCGACGACAAGCTGGCGTTCCTGTGCCGCAACGATCCGGTTCCCACCGCGGGCGAGGTCATCGGGCTCGCCGCCCCATCGCTCCAACGCCAACTCGACGAGGAAGCGACGCAGGATCAGACGACGTCCTGACCCCGATGGGTCAGTGCTTGATCATGACGTGCTTGACCTCGGTGTAGGCCTCGACCGCATACATCGACATGTCCTTGCCGTAGCCCGACTGCTTGAAGCCACCGTGGGGCATCTCCGACACGATCGGGATGTGATCGTTCACCCACACCGCGCCGAACTGCAGCGCCTTGCTCATCCGCATGGCTCGGCCGACATCGGTGGTCCACACGCTCGCCGCCAGCCCGTAGTCGACGTCGTTCGCCATCTCGAGTGCGGCAGCCTCGTCGGCGGCCGACTGAACGGTGACCACGGGACCGAACACCTCTCGCTGCACGATCTCCGACGCCTGGCCCGGGCCGACCACGACGGTGGGCTCGTAGAAGAACCCGGCGCCGGGGCGTGACGACCCGCCGACGGTGACCTCGGCGCCGGCCTCGCGGGCCCGGTCGACATAGCCGGCGACACGGCTGCGATGCACGTCGGAGATCACCGGACCCATCTCGGTGTCCTCCGCCATCGGGTCGCCGACGTTGACGCTGCCGACGGCATCGGTGAGCTGGCTGACGAAGGCGTCGTGCACCTTCGAGCCGGCGATCACCCGACACGGCGCCGTGCAGTCCTGACCCGAGTTGTAGAACGCCATGCCCTTGAGCATCTCGACGGCGGCCTCGATGTCGGCGTCGTCGAAGATGATGACCGGAGCCTTGCCGCCCAACTCGAGGTGGACCCGCTTGAGCGTGTCGGCCGAGGACCGAGCGACCGCCTTGCCGGCGCCGACGCTGCCGGTGATCGAGATCATGGCGATGCCAGGGTGCTCGCTGAGCGCGGCGCCGGCCACCTGGCCCTGCCCGCACACGACGTTGAAGACGCCCGGAGGCAGGACGTCGGCGGTCAGCTCGGCCAGCCGCAGCACCGAGTACGGGGTGAGTTCGGACGGCTTGAGCACCACGGTGTTGCCGGCGGCGAGCGCCGGCCCCAACTTCCAGGTGGCCATGTTGAGCGGATAGTTCCACGGGGTGATCGAGGCGACCACGCCGAGCGGATCGCGCCGCACCATCGAGGTGTACCCGGCCATGTACTCGCCCGCCGCCTTGCCCTCGAGGAACCGGCACGCCGAGGCGAAGAACCGCCAGTTGTCCTTCGTGAGATCCATCTCGAACTCGACGATGCCGACCGGCTTGCCGACGTTCTCGCACTCGATACGCGACAGCTCGTCGATGTTGTCGTCGATGATGTCGGCGACCCGGTGGAGGGTCTCGCTGCGCTCCCGCGGCGTCAGAGCGGCCCAGGCCGGGAAGGCGTCGGCGGCTGCAGACACCGCGGCGTCGACGTCGGCGGCCCCCGAGGACGGCACCGTGCCGATGACCTCACCGGTCGCCGGGTTCATCACCTCGTCGGTGGAACCATCGGCGGCGGGGCGCCAGCCTCCGCCGATGAAGTTGGAATCGAGTGAGGACAGCGTCGTTGCCATGTGCACAGAATGCCACGTCGGACGCTCCGGCGAGACGAGCGACGACGCAGTCCGTCCGCGACGATTGTTGCAGGAGGATGAACGTCGTCGACGGCACTGCCAACGCGAGCGGGCGTACCGGGTAATGTGCCCGCCACATGAGCAGCTGGCGTCGTGCCGTCCGTCGGCGTGGGGAGGAGAGCAGGTGAGTGACACCGTCATTCGACTCGACCACGTCCGCAAGTCCTTCGGCGACTTCGTCGCGGTCGAGCACGCGGATTTCGGAATCGAGCGGGGCGAGTTCTTCGCGATGCTCGGTCCATCGGGGTGCGGCAAGACCACGACCTTGAAGATGATCGCCGGCTTCGAACAGCCCACCTCGGGCAAGGTGCTGCTGAACGGCGCCGACGTGAGCCGGGTGCCGCCGTACAAGCGCAACGTCAACACGGTCTTCCAGCAGTACGCGCTCTTCCCGCACATGACGGTGGCCGACAACGTCCGATTCGGCCCGAAGTCGAAGAAGCTGCCCAAGAGCGAGTACGAGGCCAACGTCACGCAGATGCTCGACGTGGTGCGCCTCGGCGAGTTCGCCGAGCGTCGACCGTCGCAACTGTCGGGCGGACAGCAGCAGCGGGTTGCGCTCGCCCGAGCCCTGGTGAACTTCCCGAGCGCACTCCTGCTCGACGAGCCGCTGGCGGCGCTCGACCTCAAGCTGCGCGAAGCGATGCAGTTCGAGCTGAAGCGGATTCAGCGCGAGGTCGGCATCACGTTCGTGTTCGTCACCCACGACCAGGGCGAGGCGCTCACGATGAGCGACCGCATCGCCGTGATGAGCGACGGCCGGGTCGAGCAGATCGGAACACCGCAGGAGATCTACAACAGCCCGTCCTCGCTGTTCGTCGCCGGCTTCATCGGCTCGGCGAACCTGCTGCCCGGCGACGTCGTCAGCTTCGACGGCACCGACACCGTCGTCCAGCTGACCGCCGGCCACACCGTCAGGGCCCGCACCGACCGCGAACGGCCGGTCGGGACCCCGGTGTCGGTGATGCTGCGCCCGGAACGGCTGACGGCGACGGCGAGTAACGGCGACGAGGGCCGATCGATCGAGGGCACGGTCGCCGACGTCGTCTTCCAAGGTGCGACCGCACGCATCGTCGTTCACCTGAAGGACGACAGCGAGGTGATCGCCAGCGTCGTCACCGGCACCGACCTGCCGTTCCTCATGCCCGGCAACACGGTGCACCTGACGTGGGAGCCGGGCAGCGCCGTGCTCCTGTCGGGCTGGCCACGCAGGCCGGGAGCGACGGCCAGCGACATCGACTCCATCGAGGCGAACGCCGACTCCTGACGTGGCCCGCCACGCACATCGCGGTCGACCTGACCGCGACATCGATTCCAGAAGCACAACACTGACAACCGACAGCCCCGAACCGACTGACACCTGACAGTAGGAAACGAGACAGAAGGACATCATGACCACGCAACGACCCAATCCGTTCCGCTCACCGTTCGGCGTCGGCCGCTCGGGCCTGACCCGCCGGCAGCTGCTCGCCCGCGCCGGCGCACTCGGCGCCGCAGGCGTCTCACTGCCGGCGATCCTGGCCGCGTGCGGAAGCGACAGCGAGAGCGGGTCCGGCGCGTCGGGCACCACGCCTACCACCTCGGGCAGCACCGCGGCAACCGGCGGAGGCGGCGGAGGCGGCGGCAGCCTGTTCTTCGAGAACTGGCCGGCGTACATCGATCCCACCGAGGACGGCGCCACGGGAACGGTCGACCGCTTCGCGGAAGCGACCGGCATCGACATGCGCTACACCGAGGCCTACAACGACAACAACGAGTACTTCGCCAAGATCCAGCCGCTGCTCGGTCGCGGCGAGCCGATCGATCCCGACATCATCGCTCCGACGAGCTGGTTGGCCAACCGCCTGATCACGCTGGGCTGGCTCGAGACGCTGCCGCTCGACCAGGTGCCGAACGCAGCGAACCTGCGCGCCGACCTGCAGAACCCGTCGTGGGACCCGACCGGCGAGTACAGCCTGCCGTGGCAGACCGGATTCGCCGGCATCGCCTACAACTCCGATGTGACCGGTCGCGAGATCACCTCGGTCGACGATCTGTTCGATCCCGAGTTCGCCGGTCGAGTGGGCGCCCTCACCGAGATGCGCGACACGATCGGCGTGATCGCGATGAGCCTCGGCATCGACATCTCCACGCTCAGCACCTTCGAGGAGGCGAAGCCCGCCTTCGACAAACTGCAGGAGGCCAAGGACTCCGGCCAGATCCGACGGTTCCACGGCAACGACTACTTCGACGACCTGTCCAACGGCAACCTGGCCATCACGATCGGCTGGTCCGGTGACGTGGCCGCCATCGCCCGTGACAATCCGGCCGTCAAGTTCGTGTTCCCCGAGAGCGGCGCCACGTCGTGGGCCGACACGATGGTGATCCCGAAGGGCGCTGCCAACATCGATGCCGCCGCACAGTGGATGAACTTCGTCTACGACCCGGAGCAGGCCGCACAGATCACGGCCTGGGTCGGCTACGTCTCGCCGGTGGCAGGCGTGCAAGCGGAAGTGGAGAAGATCGATCCGGATCTCGCCAGCGATCCGTTGGTCTTCCCCACCGATGAGGTCCTGGCGAACACCAAGGGTTTCGCCCCCTTGCCCGAAGAGGTCGAGGCCGAATACGACGCCGCCTTCTCCGCGATCACCGGGGCCTGAAGGATCATTGGTGAACGCAGCCGTCGACGAGGTTGGCGCCCGCCCCACCGGCGTCAAGCGCCCGGAGCTCATCGGGCTCGGGGCGCTCGTCGGCGCAGGCGCGCTCCTCGCCGCGGTCGGCACGCGGCTGCTCACCGGGCCCCTGGCAATCCTCGCGCTGTCACTGGTCCTCGCGAGCGTGCTGGCGCTGGTGGTCGTGGCGGTCACCGGCACACCGGAGGCTCGGCGCAAACTCGCACCGTACGGGCTGCTGAAGCCCGGCATGCTCTGGCTTGCGCTCTTCTACCTGGCGCCGCTGTTCACCCTGCTTCGGCTGTCGTTGTCGACGCTGCCCAGCCGATTCGCCGTCGAAGCGGAGTTCGACTGGAACTTCGGCAACTACGTCGATGCCTTCACCGACTTCGGCCCGCAGTTCCAGCGGGCGTTCCTGTATGCCGGAATCGCCACCGTGCTCACGATCGCGATCGGCTATCCGCTCGCCTACGTGATCGCGTTCCGGGGCGGCCGGTACCGGACGCTGCTGCTCGGGTTGGTCGTCATCCCGTTCTTCACGTCGTTCCTGATCCGCACGATCGCATGGCGGAGTCTGCTGTCGGACCAGGGCATCATCATCGGCGGGATCGAAGCAATCCGCCTGGACTGGCTCCTCGAGACGCTGCAGATCATGGACGACGGTCGGCTGATCAACACCCCGGCGGCGGTGATCTTCGGACTCACCTACAACTTCCTGCCGTTCATGATCCTGCCGATCTACGTCAGCCTCGAAAAGATCGACATCCGGCTACTCGACGCTGCGAAGGACCTGTACTCCACGTCGACATCGGCGTTCGCCAAGATCGTCATCCCACTGTCGATCCCCGGCATCTTCGCCGGCACATTGCTGACGTTCATCCCCGCGGCCGGCGACTTCGTCAACGCGCTGTATCTCGGGAGCCCGAACACGACGATGATCGGCAACTCGATCCAGGACCAGTTCCTCGTGCAGAACAACGTGCCGCTCGCCTCGGCGATGTCCTTCGTGCTGATGTTCATCATCACGGTGTTCGTGATCATCTACAGCAGGTTCTTCGGCACCGAGGACCTGGCATGAGCGGTCGGACATGAGCGCACCGTCGTCCACCGGTGGACGCATCGCCCGCTTCGCACTGAACGCGTACGCCGGCCTCGGGCTGTTGTACCTGTTCGTCCCGATCATCTGGATCGTGGGCTTCTCGTTCAACAAGCCGAAGGGCAACTACAACGTCGAGTGGCAGCAATTCACCCTCGACAACTGGGCGGACCCGTTCGGCGACGAGGCGTTGACCAATGCGTTCGTGGAGAGCTTGAAGATCGCTGCGATCTCGACGCTGATCGCAACGGTCCTCGGTTCGATGATCGCCATCGCTCTCGCCCGATACCAGTTCCGCGGCAGCGGTCCGCTCAACTTCCTGCTCGTGCTTCCACTGACCACGCCGGAGATCGTGCTCGGCTCGTCGCTCGCCACCCTGTTCCTCGACTGGGACGTCACCAGGGGCTTCACGACCGTCGTGATCGCCCACGTGATGTTCCAGGTGAGCTTCGTCGCGCTCACCGTGCGGGCACGCGTGCGGGGCTTCGACTGGACCCTCGAACAGGCTGCCCAGGACCTGGGCGCTTCGCCGATCCGCACGTTCTGGAGGATCACGTTCCCGCTGATCCTGCCGGGCATCCTGGCCGCAGCGCTGCTGTCGTTCGCGCTGTCGCTCGACGACTTCATCATCACGCTCTTCAATGCCGGGTCCTTGGTGACGTTCCCGCTGTACATCAACAGCAGCTTCCGGGTGAAGTTCCCGCCGGAGGTCAACGTGCTGGCCACGGTGATCCTGCTCGTCAGCGTGACGCTGATGCTGGGCGGCACGCTCTGGGGCGCTCGCGGGCGCCGCAAGTCCGCTACGTGATCCATCATCTCTTCGTGTACGGCACGCTTCGGCCCGGCGACGTGCGTTGGCACTTCCTCGAGCCGTTCGTCGTCGACGACGGCTGGCGCGACACCGTCGCCGGTCAGTTGTTCGACACCGGCTTGGAGTACCCGGCCGCCGTGTTCAACGACCGTGGCGTGATCCACGGCCACACCTTCACACTGCTGGAAGCATCCACGCAGCGGGCGCTCGAGGTGCTCGACGAGGTCGAGGGCATCGTCGACGGCGAGTACTCCCGGGTGATCGTGCGGACGTCGCGCGGTGTCGACGCCTGGGCCTACGCGAGCGGCCAGGGCCTCGACCTGACCCCGATCACCTCCGGCGACTGGTTCCTGCACCGCCCACCGTCCGGTTAGCCCGCCCTGTCACACCGTGCCGGGCCTGATGTGACACTTCAGCTCGGCGAGCGCGAGTCGGTTGCGCACGGCTTCGCCTCCGCGCGAACATGTGTTCGATGCCAGTTCCATCTCGATCGACGGCCACGATCCTGCACGCCGACCTCGACTCCTTCTACGCATCGGTCGAGCAGCGCGACGATCCGTCGCTCCGTGGACGGCCGGTGGTCGTGGGCGGTGGCGTGGTGCTCGCAGCGAGCTACGAAGCCAAGGCCTACGGCGTGCGAACGGCGATGTCGGGTGCCGCTGCGCGACGGGCATGCCCGAACCTGATCGAGGTTCCCCCGCGGTTCGACGCCTACAGCTCCGCCAGCAAGGAGGTCCTCGCCATCTTCCGCGACACGTCCCCAATCGTCGAGCCGATGTCGATCGACGAGGCCTTCATCGACGTCGCAGGACTGTGGCGGCTCGCCGGCACGCCACGGGACGTCGCCACCCGCCTGCGCAGCCGGGTCGCCGACGAGGTCGGGCTGTCACTCAGCGTCGGGGTGGCCCGCACCAAGTTCTTGGCGAAGGTGGCGAGTGCGGTGTCGAAGCCGGACGGCCTGCTGGTCGTCGAGCCGGAGGCCGAGCTCGACTTCCTGCATCCCCTGCCAGTGCAACGACTGTGGGGCGTCGGCACCGTGACGGCAACGAAGTTGCACGAGCGGGGCGTCCACACGGTCGCCGACGTCGCCGCGTTGTCGCCCGACGTGCTCGTCGCCATCGTCGGCCGGTCGATGGGGCACCAACTGCATTTGCTTGCGAACAATCGGGACGCACGCCGGGTGACGAGCGGGAGTCGCCGCAGATCGATCGGTTCGCAGCAGGCCCTGGGCAGGCGCAGACGATCGCGAGACGAGATCGATGTCGTGCTGTGGCGGCTCGTCGATCGGGTGACGGGCCGGATGCGCCGGGCCGACCGAGTCGGACGCACAGTCACGCTCCGACTGCGCTTCGACGACCTGACCAGAGTCACGCGGTCGCGCTCGTTTCCCGATGCCACGTCGTCGACCGCCGTGATCCATGCGACCGCCGCGGCGATCCTCGATGCGTCCTGGCCGCTGGTCGAGGCCAGAGGTATCAGCCTGCTCGGGTTGTCGGTCGGCAACCTCGCCGATCAGCACGCGGTTCAGCTCCTACTGCCCTTCGAACGCCGTGAGTCAGAACAGCTCGAGTCGGTCGTCGATGCGGTCCGCGAACGGTTCGGGCGCACGGCACTGCAGCGAGCGACGACGATGCGCGGCGACCCGGGCATCCAACTCCCGATGCTCCCCGATTGAACCTCACGTTTGGCCCAGCACGGTGTGACAGTTCCACAGCGCGTAGGTTCGGTGCGATGAGTACACGTGAGCGATTGACCGGCCCGTCGAACCTCGGTGTGTGGTACTTCACCGACGCGATGAGCGCCGGCCAGGCCGCGGAGGCCGCCGGGCGGATCGAATCGCTCGGCTACTCCACACTGTGGGTACCCGACACCGTCGGGCGCGACCCGTTCGCGCATCTTGCGTGGCTCGGGTCGCAGACGACCACGTTGCAGTTCGCGACCGGGATCGCCAGCATCTTCTCGCGTCATCCCGGCCCGATGATGCAGGCGGCGAACACGCTCGCCGAACAGACCGGCGGCCGGTTCGTCCTCGGCCTCGGTGTCAGCCACGAGCCGATGGTGGCGGGGCTGCGCAAGCTCGACTACTCCAAGCCGCTCACCCAGATGCGTGCCTATCTCGAGGCGATGGATGCCTCGCCGTACATGGCCGTGCCCCCGGCCGAGCCGTACATTCGGCTGCTCGCCGCCCTCGGGCCGAAGATGCTCGAGCTGTCGGCCACCGCCGCGGACGGCGCCCATCCGTACTTCGTCACGCCCGAACACACCGCTGAGGCTCGTGCGGCCATCGGCCCGGACAAGCTGCTGTGCGTCGAGCAGAAGGTGATCCTCTCCACCGACGCCGAGGCGGCGCGCGCGGCGGCCAACGTGCAGATCGACCGCTACGCCGGCCTGCCCAATTACCGCAACAACTGGAAGCGCATCGGGTTCACCGAGGACGAGATCGAACAGCGCGCGCATCGCTTCGTCGACCACGTGATCGTCTGGGGCGACGAGGAACGCGTCCGTGCCGGCATCCAGGCCCACTACGACGCCGGCGCCGACCACGTCTGCATCCAACCGGTGTCTGTCGACGGCCCGCGGGTCCTCGACTGGAACGTCCTCGAAGCCGTCGCCCCGGGCGCCTGACCGTTACGCCGGGGGTCTGACCCCTGACGTAACAGCGAGGCGGTCGAGGATGTTGCGGGTGATCTGTTCGACGTCGCGGTCGCGTTCGGCGAGGCCCCACACCCAGTCGGTGCTGCCCGACGTGATCACGGTGCCGCCGCCGGCCGACACGTACGTGCCGAGCACGGCATGGCCGTGCGCGATCCGCTCGACCGACGCCGGATCGCGGTCGTCGAATAGGCGTGACGCGATGAACTCGATCTCCGACGGCTCGTGTGGCGCCGGCGGCCGGGAGGCGGTCGTACGGGTGAAGTGAGCTGCCGGCGCGGTGCCGAGGATCTCGAAGTTGGCGGGCGTCCCGTCGGTGCCCGTCGGGTACGGCAGTCCGTCGCGAGAGGTGAAGTCACAGCCGTCGCACTCGTAGCCGACGATCGTCGCGGACGCGCCGAGCAGGTCGCCGTAGTCGAGGCCGGTCCCGTCGAAGATCCAGTGTTCCGGGCGATGCAGCGTGTACCCGCCCGCGCCGCGGGTGACCCGTTTGCCGATGCGGTGGTAGCCACCGCGAGCGAAGCTGACGCCGGTCATGTGGTTCTCAGGCCGCTCCAGGAGGTGATCGGACCAGATCGTCGTCAGCTCCGCCTGACGGTCGGTGCTAAAGACCGGATCGCGCTTGAACATGCCCTTGTAGCCGACCATCGTCGCCGCCGGTCCCGCGCCGTCCGGACCGGTCGGATCCTCGAGGCGCACCTGCCAGAAGGCGGTGTTGCCTGAGAAGAACACGGCGTTGCCGCCGCGAGCGACGAACGCCTCGACCGTGTCACGCATCGGAGCCGACCAGTACTCGTCGTGACCGATCGACAGGTACAGCGTGTAGGGCGAGTCCGCCCCGAGGAGTTCGGGGTGCTCGTCGAGGTCGGCGTTGGTGACGACGTCGATCGCGTATCCCTCACGTTCGGCCCACTCGATGAACGGCCCGCTCCAGTTGGGCCAGCCCGCCGAGCCGCCGTAGGGCGACAGGTGGTTCATCCGCAGGTAGCCGACGTGGCTCGCCGACTGGTGGTCCGGCGGATGCAGCGACGTCACCCGCTGTCCCGCACCCGGCGGCTTGTAGAGGTAGCCCGGCGCCATCGGCCGCAGCATCGACGCCTGTGTCGCACCCGTGTAGAGGTTGCGGCCACCGAAGTCGTTGTAGGCGTGCCAGGTGTTGGTGTCGATCGCCCACAGGATCCGTGCGGCGGTCGTTGCCGGATCCGGCCGTACCACGAAGAACGCCCGGCCCGTGCGCTGTTTGCCGTCGACGTCGATCGTCAGCAACACCTCGTAGTAGCCCGAACGCCAGTCCGTCTCGGCGACGACCTCGGCCGCGACCGGCCAGTCGCACCCGTGCTCGGGCGCATCGGTCGGCGTCGGGTGATCTCCCGCTGGCACATCGCGCTCGGCGAACACGACCTCGCGCCCCCGTCCGATCCGGGCGACCTCGAGCGCCACGGGTCGACCACCCGCTGACGAGAGATGCACTCCCACCGGCTCGCCCGCGGCGACCGATTGCGGCCAGCAGTACCCATTGACGGTCTCGTACGCCATCACCGGACCTTACGCGGCGGGTCGGGAAGGCGACGGGTGCGGCCGATACGTTCAGGGGCGACATGGTCCACCTCCCTGCGAGCGAACTCGTCGGCCGACCGGTGGTCGGGCGCGTCTACACGGGGTGCCGGGCGGTGCGCCTCGGCGACGTCGACGCCCGTGCCCGCCTCCGGCTCGACGCGATCGCCCGCTACCTGCAGGACATCGCCACCGACGACGCCACGGACGCGCAGCTCGACGACGCGTTCGGTTGGGTCGTGCGCCGCACGATGATCGACGTCCGCCGCGCGGCCGGGCTGGACGAGCGGTTGGAGCTGTCGACGTTCTGCGCCGGGACCGGTCGGAGCTGGGCCGAGCGGCGCACGTCGATCTCCGGCGAACGCGGCGCGTCGATCGAGGCGGTGAGCCTGTGGATCCGTGTCGACCCCTCGTCGGGGCGTCCGACCGCGCTCGGCGACGACTTCGGATCCGTGTACGGCACGGCCGCGAACGAGCGGCGGGTGTCGTCTCGCCTCCAACTGGCTCCGCCACCGCCGGACGCCGAACGGCGGCCGTGGACCATCCGGCGCGTCGACGTCGACCCGCTCGGCCACGTCAACAACGCCGCCCAGTGGGCGATGGTCGAGGAGACGCTGCCGACCGACCGGTCCCGGCGGGGCATCGCCGAGATCGAGCACGTATCACCCGTCGACGACTCGGGCGAGCTGCGCACGTCGTGCGACTCGCACGGGGTGCGCTCGTCGTGGCTCACTGTCGGTGACGCGGTCCTGACCGCTGCGCGCTGGACACCGGCGCCGTGAACGCCGGCGTCATCTGCCTGCAGGGTGGCCGTGAGCTCACGCCGCCGTGCGACGAGATGGACCGCGCCGTCCTCGAACGGTGCACAGGCACCGTCGTCGTCATCGCCGGAGCGGCCCGGCGAGGAAGCGATTACGCGGGCGCATCGGCGCGCACCGTCGCCCACTACGCCCGCCTCGGCGCCGAAGTGCACGTCGTCGCCGACCCACGCGACGGCCACGACGCAGCACTCGCCGCCCTGGGCGACGACGTCGGGCTGATCGTGCTCCCGGGCGGATCACCGGCGGGGCTGCTCGACGTGCTGACCCACCGGCCGGCCGGATCGGAGTCGTCGATCGCCGAACGGCTGATCGCGCTGTGGTCGGCGGGCGCGGCGATCTCGGGTGCATCCGCCGGCGCCATGGTCCTCTGCACGCAGACCGCGATGCCGGGTCGAGCCGGTGGTCTCGCGACGGGGCTCGACCTCGCGCCCGGGGTGGCGATTCCCCACTGGTCGCCCGGTTCGGAGCGCCGCTGGACGCTCCCCGACACGCTCGTGTGGGGCCTGCCCGAGTGTGGCGGCGTGCTCGTCGAGGGCGACTCGATGCTCGGCGTCGGTCAGGGATCCGCATCGGTCCGGCGCGACGGATCGTGGCACACCATCGATCGCCGACGCCCTGAACCGCTTCCCCGGTGACGCATCCTCGCCGATACGCACGACGTGCCCCGGTGGGCCAGCGACAACCGGGAGAACGCGTATCGATTCCGCTCCGGACCGAGGTGTGTCGACGAAGCCACTCGCGAGATGAGGCACCGTTACCCGATGAGAGAGTGGGTGGGTGGTGTTCGCGTACACGAGGGTCCGTCTGCCAGAGACGTGAATGACCGCATCCAGGCCACAGCATTCACGGGCGGCAACGACGTGTTCTTCCGCGACGGCGTGCCCGATGTGTCCTCACCGGGTGAACGAGTTGGCGGCGGGACGCAGATGCACGCGGTCCGCACGCGTGATCATGTCGAGGCGCCGTAGCCAAGCGAGTGGAGAAGGTCAGCCATCTCGTCGGCGCCGGGTCTGGCGAGGTGGCCTTGGCCAGCACGTCGGTCACCCGGATGAACACCAGCTCTGCGTCGCCGAGCTCGTCCTGATCAGTTCCGCCCACGATTGCGGCCATCCGCCCAGCGACGAGCTGCCGGAGAGGATGACGAGGTCGAACACGGCCAATGGCCCGCTGGACGGTGCACGCATCGCCGACACCTCCCGTTCCAAGGCTCACGAGCGCCGATACCGCAGTCGTCGCGTCGTCGCTCCTTCACGGTGCAGGCGCGATGTGTTTCCTAGGATCGTCGGATGACCGACGCACCCCGCCCGTCCCGTCCGCAGAACGTCGTGGTGGTGCTGCTCGACTCACTCAACCGCCACATGCTCGGGTCGTACGGATCGACCGAGTTCTCGACGCCGAACCTCGATCGGTTCGCCGCCCGGTCGACGCAGTTCACCAACCACGTCACCGGGTCGCTTCCCTGCATGCCCGCTCGCCACGACATCCTCGTCGGCGCACTCGACTTCCTCTGGAAGCCGTGGGGTTCGATCGAGCTGTGGGAGGAGTCGATCACCGCGACACTGCGCCGAGCAGAGGTGACCACGATGCTCGTGTCGGACCATCCACATCTGTTCGAGACGGGCGGCGAGAACTACCACGTCGACTTCAGCGGCTGGGACTACGTGCGCGGCCACGAGGGTGACCCGTGGAAGACCTACGCCGACCCGAGCGCGTACGGCGCCCCGACGATCCTGCCCGACGGTCGTCCGGTGATCACCAATGCGGCCGACGGGGGCTGGTTCCTGCGCGACCAGCTCGGCATCGCCGATCGGTCGTTCGGCCACCGCCACTACGACGACAGTAGAACCTGGTTCAGGGCCGAGGAGGACTTCCCGGGTCCCCGCACGATGGCGACCGCCACCAGCTGGTTGCGCCATGCGTCGCAGGCACACGACCGATGGATGCTGTTCGTCGACGAGTTCGACCCCCACGAGCCGTTCGACACCCCGGAGCCGTGGGCGTCGATGTACGACGAGGAGCCGCTGACGCCCGACGAGCTCGAGACGGGACGTCTGGTGTGGCCGCCGTACCTCGTCGGCGGGGTGTCGAAGGGTGCGATCACCGAACGCCAGGCGCGCCAGATCCGCAACAACTACGGCGCCAAGCTGTCGATGGTCGACCACCACGTCGGCAGGCTCCTCGACGAACTCGACGCCCAGGACCTGTGGGACAGCACGGCGGTCATCGTCTGCACCGATCACGGCCACTATCTCGGCGATGTGCGGGCCGCCGGAGCCCCCGACGACGATGCAGCCGACATCTGGGGCAAGCCGGCGATCCCGCAGTTCGAGCCGCTCGGCCACACCCCGCTGATGATCCACTGGCCCGGCGTGCCGCCTCGCCGGGTCGACGCGCTGACGACCAACGTCGACATCAACGCCACGATCGCCGACGCGTTCGGCGTCGAGCCGGCGCACCGCACCCACGGCCGTTCGCTCGTGCCGCTGCTGAGCGGAGAACGAGCGTCGATCCGCGACTGGGCGATCGGCGGGGTCTACGGCAACTGGGTGCAGGTGACCGACGGACATCGCAAGTACGCCCGGGCACCGATCGACGACAACATGCCGTTGTCGATGTGGTCGAACCGCTGGTCGACGATGCCGGTACACCGCGGGCTCGAGGACTACATGAAGTTCCCGAAGCCGGACCGTCGGGCGACGCTCGCCTTCATGCCCGGCTCCGACGTGCCGGTCATCCGTCAACCGTTCGAAGCCGGCGACGTCGTGCCGTTCTGGGCGAACGGGTCACGCAACGTCGGACGCCACCACCTCTACGACCTGACCGTCGACCCTGCAGAACTCGAGAACCGGCACGGCGAGGCGAGCGAATCGGAGATGGTCGATCTGTTGCGCACGGCGCTCGTCGACGTGGAGGCGCCGGACGAGCAGTTGTTCCGCCTCGGCATCAGCTGATGGCGGACGGGTCCGGCGGAGCGGTCGCAACGTAGACGGTGCACGCGGATTCGCCACCGGTGTAGAAGTTCGGGAACGACACGACGTGAGCGGCGACGCTCGCGAACGACGCCCCCAGGAGCGCCTCGAACGCCGCGTCGGGCGGATCATCCGACCACAGCGCGAAGACCCCGCCCGGCACCAGCTGGTCACGCACGCGGCCGAACCCGGCCGGGCCGTAGAACCCAGCATGCCCCTCGGCCAAGTGGTGGCTCGGCGTGTGGTCGATGTCGACCAGGATGGCGTCGAAGCGACGAGCGCACGCCTCGTCGAGCTCGAGACCGTCCTCGACCAAGGCGAAGAAGTCGCCGTGGCGCAGCGTGCAGCGCTCATCACCGTTGAGGCGATCTCCGAGCGGCACCAGACCGTCGCGGTGCCACCCGATCACCGCAGGCAGCGCCTCGACCACCTGGAGCCGGGACACACGGTCGTCGGCGAGAGCCGTCACCGCCGTGTACCCGAGTCCGAGGCCGCCCACGACCACGTCGAGGTCATCGCCGTGACACGCCGCCAACCCGAGTGTGGCCACCGCCTCCTCGCTCGCGGTGAAGAGACTCGACATCAAGAACTCGTCGCCGAGCTTCACCTCCCAGACGTCGACGAGCAATACCGGCTCCAGTCGACGTCGCAGGCTGATCTCCCCCATCGGGGTGTCCTGGTGGTCGATCTCCTCGAAGGCACGGCTCATCGACGCCCACCCTCCCACGGGCGGCTGTTCCGGGCCCCTTCCGGGGTGGGCATCACGGTCGAGGTTCAGTCCCGTCGGGCGAGCATCAGCGCGAAGTCGTCGTTGCCGTCGGTGAGGAACTCGGGGTCGGCGAACCCGGCGTCGGCGAGGTCGTCCGCCAGTTCTGCGGGTCGGAACTTGGTGGAGATCTCGACGCGCAACTCTTCGCCCGGTTCGAACACCACATCGAGGTCGAGCGCTCCGATGTGCGCAGACTCGGGCTCGCACGCGCGTAGGCGCATGTCGACGCGATGCTCGCGGGAATCCCACAGCGGGACGTACTCGAAGTTGCCGACGTCGAAGTCGGCATCGAGTTCGCGATTGATGACGTGCAACGAGTTCCGGATGAACGCGTCGGTCACGCCTCGGGCATCGTCGTACGCCGCGATGATGCGGTCGACCGGCTTGACGAGGTCGACCCCGAGCAGGAACCAGTCGCCCGGCTCGAGCGCATCGGCCAACGCCCCGAGGAACGCACGGCGCTCCTCCAGATAGAAGTTGCCGACCGTGCCACCGAGGAACGCGACGAGCCGGGTGCCGCCACCCGGCAGGCCGCCCAGGTGGCGCGTGAAGTCGCCGACGACCGGTTCGACGACGAGATCGGGGTATCGCTGGTTGAGGACCTCGGCAGCGAACACCAGGGTCGCCTCGCTCACGTCGAGCGGCACGAACCGCTGGATCTCGCCGTGCGCCACGAACGCGTCGAGCAGGGTGCGCGTCTTGTCACTCGTGCCGGACCCCAGTTCGATCACCGTCGTCGCCGATGTCACCTCCGCGATCATCGACGAGTGGGCGTCGAGGATCTCGCGTTCGGCCTCGGTCGGGTAGTACTCGTCGAGGCGCGTGATCTCGTCGAACAACTCGCTGCCCCGATCGTCGTAGAGCCAACGCGGCGGGATCGTCCGCGGGCGCGTCTGCAGCGCCCGGCGAAGTTCGGCCAGATGATCGGCCTGTGCGCTGGACGACTCGCGGTGCTTCGAGGTGTCGGCGGCCGTGGCGGCGGGATCGGTGTCGGCGGTCATCGTGCTCCTGTGATCAGCCCACGAGGTCGGTGGCGAGACGGACGCCGGCGGCGTGCCAGCGGGTGTGGGGGTGGAAGAAGTTGCGGTAGGTGGGCCGGACATGGCCGGGCGGGGTGTACACCGATCCGCCGCGCAGGACCTGCTGGCCCGACATGAACTTGCCGTTGTACTCGCCGATGGCGCCAGCTGCGGGCCGGAACCCGGGATACGGCTGGTACGCCGACGAAGTCCACTCCCAGCAGTCGCCGTACAACTGGCGCAGATCGCCGGTCGCCGGTCCGGCCGCCCGTGGATGGAAGGCGAATGCGGGGTCCCGCTCGTCGAGGAACACGCCCTCGACGGGGCGCTGCAATGCGGCGTGCTCCCACTCGAACTCGGTGGGCAGGCGCGCACCGGCCCACGTCGCGAACGCATCGGCCTCGTACTGCGACACGTGGACGACCGGTTCGTGGGGGTCGACATCGCGTAGACCGGTCAGTGTGTGGACCCACCAGCGCTCGGGCGTGTCGGGGTGGCGACGCCAGTAGAGCGGCGCCTCCCACCCCTCGGCCTGCGCCGTGTACCAGCCGTCCGACTTCCACAGTTCCGGTCGCCGGTACCCGCCGTCGTCGATGAACGCCAGCCACTCACCCGCCGTGACCAGACGATCGGCGAGCGCATGGTCGTAGAGACGGACCTCGTGATGCGGCCCTTCGTTGTCGAAGGCGAATCCCGCGATCGGGTCGTTCTCTCTGCAGCCCCGACCGATCTCGACCAGACCTCCCGAGCAGTCGACCCAGCCGGCCGGGCCCGGATCGTCGGCCGCGGGTGCCACCGCATCGGCGTAGGCGGGCCCGATCGCCGGGTTCATGGACAGCAGGTGTTTGACGTCCAGCACCAGCAGTTCCTGGTGTTGCTCCTCGTGATGGGTGCCGAGCACGAGCGTCGCGGCCCGGTCGGGCTCGATGCCGTGGGCGAGCAGTTGCTCGATCGCCTTGTCGACGTGGGCTCGGTACTCCGCCACCTCGGCGACCGACGGGCGCGTGACGAGGCCCCGCTGCGGCCTCGGATGCCTCGCACCGACCGCCTCGTAGTAGCTGTTGTAGAGGAACCGGTACTCGGGCCGGTCCCAGACCCGGTCGCCGGAGCCGTCGGCGCCGAGCACGAACTCGGCGAAGAACCAGGTGGTGTGGGCGCGGTGCCACTTGGCGGGGCTGGCGTCGGGCATCGACTGCACGACCTGGTCCTCGGCGCTGAGTGGTGCCGTCAGCCGGTCGGTACGTGAGCGGACGTCGCCGAATCGGTCCAGCAGGTCGTCGGCGGCGGTAGCGGACACGGCGGCGGGCATACCCCTCTACAACCCGCGGTCAACCCCGCTGTGTTCCCCCGAACGCGACGAAACCGTCGCTCGCGGTGCGGAACACCACGAGCAACGGCTCCGGTCGGGTGACGTCAGCCGTCGGCGGAAGCGTCGTCGGTAGTCGCGGGTTCCTCGGTGTCGTCCGGCGCCGTGGCCTCGGGCTCGTTGACGACGAGGGCCGTCACCATGCCGAACATGCCGGTGTCGCGCTCGACGTGGGTGAGGATGTGGCAGTGCCAGACCCACACGCCCGGGTCGGTCGCCTGGTAGATCACCGAGTACCGCTCACCGGGAGCCACGTTCACCGTGTCGGCCCAGTACGGGTAGTCGAGCGGGATGCCGTCCTTGGCGTACACGAGCTGCGGGAACTGGTGCTGGTGCATCGGGTGCGCCGTCAGGCCCTCGTTGTAGTAGTCGGCTGCAACCCAGTCGCCCGCCGTCAAGACCAGCGGCTCGGTGCCGGGGAAGCTCTTGCCGTTCAGGGTCAGACCGATCGTGCCGGCGTCGTTGAGCACCATCGGCAACTCGACGTCGGGCTCGAAGTCCTCGGGGATCGTGACGCCGCTGATCGTCTCGCCGCGGGGATACGGACGCTCACCGATGCGGAAGGCGGCGAACATGCCGTTGACCACCGAGACCTGCGAGTGCAGGTGGGCGTGGTACATGCCGATCGCCGGTTCGTCGGCGACGAATTCGTAGGTGAACGTCTCGCCGGTCTTGATCGGGTCCTGGGTGAACGGCGACACGCCGTCCTGGTCGTTCGGCGTGTGGATGCCGTGCCAGTGGATGTCGGTGCCCATCGGCGTGTTGTTGGTCAACTCGACCTGGACGTTGTCGCCGACGTCGACGATGATCTGCGGGCCGGGGACCTGGCCGTTGTACGCCCATGCCTCCACGATCTGGCCGGGAGCGACCTCCCAGTCGATGATCGACGCCTCCAGCGTGAACTTCTTGGTGCCGTCGGGGAGGATCTCGGGTTCGAGGATCTGGTTGCCCGTGCCCTCGGTCTCGGCCGGGAACTCCAGCATCGAGTTGATCATGATCGCGTCCATCTCGTCTGCGTTGAAGTCGGGCGAGTTGTGGTCGTGCGACCCGCCGGCAGCTGCTTCACCCGTCGGTGCCGGGGTGTTCGTGATCTCCAGCGGGGCGATCATGCCGGATTCGGCGTGGCCGGCGACGCTGCAGAACAGTTCGTAGCTGCCCACGTCGAGCGAGCCGAGGTCGAGCGTTGCGTTCTCACCGGCGTTCAGCATCGGCGTCTCGGCGCCCGTCTCGCGCACGACGATGTTGTGCTGCTGGCTGCCGTTGTTGTTCACGAGGAGTTGCACGTCCCCGGGCGCCGCCTGGAGGTCGCCGTCGATCTTGAACTCCGACAGCGTGACGCCGACCGTCGTCGGGCCGGCGGAAGCGCCTTCGCCACCGGCACCACCCCCGGCGTCCTCGTCGCGCAGCAGGCCGATCAAGCCGATCACGACCACCGTCGCGACCAGTGCGATCAGCAACCCGGCCATGCCGATGAACACCAGCCCGCCGCCCTTGTCGTCGCCGTGGGGCGCAGCAGTGGCAGGGGGATCTTCCAGAACGGTCACGCAAGACTCCAATCGTCGTGAGAAAGTTGCAGCGCAGCCTGGCAGCGCAGCGGGAGAGACCCTAGGGACTTTCGGCCCTTTGACCCAAGACGGGGAACCGTCGTGCGGTTACCGTCGACGCTCATGCACATCGGCGTCGAGATCTTTCCCACCGACCGGACGATCGGAGCGATCGAGCTGGCTCGAGAAGTCGAAGCCCGGGGATTCGAGTCGCTCTGGTTCCCGGAGCACTCCCACATCCCGACGCGGCGGGTGACGCCGTGGGGCGGCCGCGAGGGCGCACCACCGCTGCCGGAGTTCTACTGGCGCACCTTCGATCCGTTCGTCGCCCTCGGGGCGTGCGCTGCCGTGACCACCACCTTGAAGCTGGCGACCGGCATCTGCCTGGTCGCACAACGAGATCCGATCCACACCGCCAAGGAGGTCGCCAGCGTCGATGCGCTGTCGAATGGACGGTTCCTGTTCGGCATCGGCTACGGGTGGAACAAGGAGGAGATGGCACAGCACGGAACCGCGTACTCCGAACGCCGGGCGATCCTGCGCGAGAACGTGCTGGCGATGAAGGAGTTGTGGACCGACGACGAAGCGTCCTTCGACGGCGAATTCGTCCAGATCGAGCCGAGTTGGTCCTGGCCGAAGCCGACGCAGCAACCGCACCCGCCGATCATCCTCGGCGGCGACGCCGGCCCGAAGACCGCCGCGCACATCGCCGAGTTCTGCGACGGTTGGATGCCGATCGGAGGACGGCATGCACTCGACAAGTGGGACGAGGTGCGCGCCGCCTGCGAACGAATCGGACGTGACCCCGCCACGGTCGAACTCGGGGTCTTCGCGGCGCCGCCCGACGAGGCCAAGCTCCACGACCTCGCCGAGCAGGGGGCACGCCGTGCGGTGTTCGGGCTGCCGCAGGGACCGCGCGACGAGGTGCTGGCGGCGCTCGACGAGATGGCCCCGCTCGTCGACGCACTGCGCCCGGTCGGCTGAGCGCAGGCCGTCGAGCGGTCAAGCGGTCACGAACCGCTGATCCGCAGGAAACACGCCCGACACGCGGCGTGCAGATGATCGGGGGATGCTGCCAGAACCGTTCCTCGTGATCGCTGTGGACCACCCGAGCCTGCACGGCGCGCTCGGCGCCTTTCTCGACGAACTCCGTACCGAACGCGGCTGCACGGGTCATGGGTCCGCACGCGGACGGACCCCGTTCCCCGAACTGATCGAGCGGCTGGGCGCAGAGAAGATGATGCGCCTCGGTGTCATGCACCACCGGCGCCTCATCGCTGTCGCCGCCGTCGACAACGAGGGTGCGGTCGCGCTGGCGGTCGTCCAGGACTTCCGTCGGCGGGGCATCGCCAACGAGTTGGCACAGGTGCTCGGCGAACGCGCCGCCGCGATCGGGTATCCGCCACTGCACCGCTTCACCGCTGCGCATGCCAGATTGGCGGGGTGAACAGCACAGCGACAGGCGCCGACTGGGACCTCGTGGTCGACGGGATCGACTTCGGTGAGGGCCCACGCTGGCACCTCGGACGGCTGTGGTTCAGCGACTTCCACCAGGGCACGATCTCGTCGGTCGGACACGACCGGCGACGGCGGGTGGAGGTCGAGTGGGACGGCCGGCCATCGGGGCTCGGCTGGCTCCCGGACGGCAGGTTGTTGTTCGTGTCGATGCTCGATCGGTGCGTGATGCGGCGCGAGCCCGACGGCACGTTGGTCGAACACGCCGACCTCGACGGGATCGCCACCGGCCACTGCAACGACATGGTCGTCGGGCTGCTCGGCAACGCGTACGTCGGGAACTTCGGCTTCGATTTCGAGGGAGGGGAGTCACTCGCACCGGCCACGTTGGCGATCGTGTGGGCCGACGGCACCGTCACCGCGGCGGCCGACGGGCTGCTGTTCCCGAACGGCTCGGTGATCACCGACGACGGGTCGACACTGATCGTCGGCGAGTCGATGGGCGCCCGGTACACCGCCTTCACCATCACTCACGATCGCGGTCTGACCGAGCGACGCATCTGGGCGGAGGTGCCGGGCATGGCGCCGGATGGCTGCACGATCGACGCCGAGGGCGCGATCTGGTTCGCCGATGCGCTCGGTTCGCAGGTCGTGCGGGTCCGTGAGGGCGGCGAGATCACCCATCGGCTGCCGACGCCCGACAACGTGTACGCCTGCATGCTCGGTGGACCCGACGGGCGCACCCTCTTCGCCCTCACCGCCGCCGGCTCGCACCCCGACGTCGCCGCCGGCACCGGCACGGGCGCCCTCTGGCAGACCCAGGTGACGGTCCCCCGCACCCCCACCTCCCGCCCCTGAGCCCGCCTCCCCCGCGATCACTCCCGAAACTTGCGCCGATCCTCGCTCTGGGCGGGCCGGTCTGCGCACATTTCGGATGAATTCACCGAGTTTCGTTGCGACCGCAATCTTCTCGGCTATATTCGTTGCTATGACAAATATTGCGACATCCACTCTTCCTCTGACTCAGGGCATCTGGACTGCCGATCCCGCCCACACGACCGTCGGCTTCGTCGTGCGTCATCTCGGCCTCTCGAAGGTGCGCGGCCGCTTCGATGGCGTCACCGCCCAGCTGGTGGTCGGCGACGACCTCGCCAGCAGCTCGGTGAGCGCGGAGATCGAACTGGGCACCGTGAAGACCGGCAACGCCGACCGCGACGCCCACCTCGCATCGAGCGACTTCTTCAACGCCGAGACCAACCCGACGATGACCTTCCGCTCGACCGCCATCAGCGGCGAAGGCGAGGAATACACGATGGTCGGGGACCTCACCATCAACGGCACCAGCCGGCGCGTCGAGCTCGACGTCGAGTTCTTCGGTACCTCGGTGTTCCCGGGCGATCAGTCGACCCGGGCGGGATTCAGCGCGACGGGCACGATTTCGCGCAAGGACTTCGGGATCAACTTCAATGCTCCGGTCGGCGCCGACAAGGTGATGATCTCCGACAAGGTCGCTCTCGAACTCGACGTCCAGCTCGTCGCTCCCTGACGCTACGACTCGGACGCCTTCCTAGCATCGCCGCATGGCGAGATCGAATGGGCCCGACTTCTCCAAAGGGTTGCTGCTCCAAGGAGATCGCCCGGAGATGATGCGCAACGCCGTGGCAGACGAGTGGCTCAGCCGCAGCGCGTGACCTCACCGGGGTCGTCGGGTTCATGAGACGTCGTCGACACCTGCCCTCGTTCCTGGCGGCTGGAATCGTCGTCGTGGTGGTAGCGGCCTGCTCGGGCGGCGAGGAGGCTGGCCCGGCCATTCCTGCCACCTCGAGCGAGGCCGGGGCGGGCGAATCGACGACCATTCCCGTGGACCCGTCGACCACCGACCCGCGTCCCCCCTCGACCGTGCCTCCGCCGCCCCCGTCGACCACCGAGCCCACGCCCGCGTCGACCAACGAGCCGGGTCCCTCGTCGACGGCACCTGCGCCTCCCCCGTCGACGGAGCCCACACGCTCTCCGACCGAACTGACGGTCCCGGTCTACGCCGGGAACCACAACTCGACAGGGTGGTTCATGATCGGCTCGTGGAACGGGAGCGGATGGAGCGAGGGTCCCACGCCGGAGTACGACCCCGTCGACCACCGGACCGGGGCCGACGAGCGCTTCCGGGCGGCGGCAATCTCAACCCTCGAGGGTGAGGGCGTCGATGCAAGCGTGGGCCAAGTGGTGCAGTCCGTTCGCGCCGATCTCGACGGAGACGGCGACATCGAGGAGTTCGTGGTCTACGAGTACCTCGACGACGACGTTCGCTCCAACGGCGATCCCCGTTCGTTCACACCCGGCGTGGCGGGCGAGTTCTCGGTGGTCGCTCTCGCCGACACCGATTGAGAGACTGCATCCACCGTCATACAGGCCGTCGGTCCACTCGACGATCCCGACCCGTTCATGGGCCAGTTCCGGATCATCGACGTCGCCGATCTCAACGGCGATGGAAGAATGGAGCTGGTCGTGGGCAGTTGGTACTACGAGGGTGCCGGCGTCCACATCTTCGACTACGGCGCAGACGAGCAGTCGGAGGACGGAACCAGAGCAATGAACCTGGCGATCGCAAACGTCTGCGGGTACTGATGATGGGGCGCGAACTCGACGTCCAGCTCGTCGCTCCCTAGCCTGCGGCCATGGCCGCCGACCTCAGACTCGGACGCCGTGCTGCTCGGACGTCCTGGCGGTCAGACGACCTTCATGCCGTACATCTCGCCGAGCGGATCGCTGATCAGTTCGAGGCGTTCGCCGTCGGGTCCCATGAAGTAGATCGAGGTGTCGCCGACGAGGTGATACGGCACGTCGGCGGCCTCGAGCTTCCCCTTCAGCCGCTCCCAGTTCTCCCGCGACACCGAGATGGCGAGGTGGTGATGGCCGCCGAGCACCTCTGCGTACTCGCCGAGGCCGAGGCCGGGGAAGTCGAAGAAGGCGAGCGCATTCCCGTTGCCGATGTCGAAGAAGAAGTGCGTCGAGCCGACGTAGTCCCGATTCTGGAACAGCTCGGTCAACGGGAACTCGAGCAGTCCCTGGTAGAAGGCGATGGTCCGCTCGACGTCGGAGGAGATCAACGCCTCATGGTGGACCCCACGCGCCGATGAGGGCGGACGATCTTCGGGGGCGAGCATGTGCTTGGCTCGCAGGCGGGCCCACTCGTCCTCGCGGTCGGGGTGGTCACCGTCGTGTGCGGATCCGAACTGCAGTTCATTGCTTGCCATCGCAATATTCTGCCATGCGGTCGGACCAGACCGGCACCGAGATGTCACACTGTCGACCGGGGAACGACTGCGAGGGGCACGCCATGACCGTCATCGACCGCACGAGCACCGACACCGGTGGCGTCACGATCACACCGAAGTCGCCCACGATCGGTGCCGAGATCGGAGGCATCGACCTCGCTCACGATGTCGACGATGCGACGATCGCCACGATCCGAGCCGCGCTTCTCGACTACAAGGTGCTCTTCTTCCGCGACCAGGACATCACCACCGAGCAGCATCTCGCGTTCGGCCGCCGGTTCGGAGAACTCGAAATCCACCCGTTCGCGATCAACAAGCCCGGACATCCCGAGGTGTTGGCGATCACCCACGACTCCGACCGTCCCGGGCGCGAGAACGGATGGCACTCCGACGTGACGTGGCGCCTGCGGCCGTCACTCGGCTCGATCCTGCGCTGCATCGAGTGCCCACCGGTGGGTGGCGACACCCTCTTCGCCGACATGTACGCCGCCTACGACGGCCTACCTCAGCGCATCAAGGAGCGCGTCGAGGGCCGCGTCGCACGCCACGACTTCGCCCACTTCCGCAGACTCCTGCGGCATCGAGGCGCCTCCGACGACGAGATCGCGGAGATGGAAGCAACGTATCCGAACCCCGAGCATCCGGTGATCCGTACGCATCCCGAGACCGGCCGCAGGGGGATCTACGTCAACGCGGCGTTCACACAGGAGATCATCGGCATGGATCCCGACGAGAGCGCCGAACTGCTGTCGATCCTGTACGCCCAGGCGTCGTTCCCCGAATACCAGGTGCGCTTCACGTGGGCGCCGAACTCGATTGCGTTCTGGGACAACCGGGCCTGCCAGCACTATGCGGTATCGGACTACTGGCCGCACGTTCGCCGCGTCGAACGCGTCACGATCGTCGGCGACACGCCGTATCACGACGCCGCCGAGGCGCCTACCGACGTGGCACCGAGCCCATTCCGTGGGCAACTTCGAGCCTGGTCCGACAGCTGACCGCCGCCACATCGACCGCCCGATAGCCCACCATCACCGCGGGGCCGATGGTGAGCGCCACGACGACCGTGCCGACCCCCATGGGCCCGCCCAGCGCGACGCCGACGACCAGCCAGGTCAACTCGAAGGCCATGCGGATCCGGGGCTCGGGCCGGCCGGATCGATCCGACGCCGCCGCCGCGAGGAGTTCACCGGATCCTGCGCCGAGGCCGGACACGATCAGTGCCCCGGCACCGATGCCGACCACGAACACCGCTGCGACATGCACCACGAGCACGATCATCAGCGAATCGGGCGGCTCGACACGATCGATCACCGACACGGCGACCTGCATGCTGGGGCCGACGATGAACGGTGAGATCAGTGTGCCTGGACCCGGACGACGGCCCATCAACCAGGCGGCCCCGATCAGCGATCCGATCACGAGCCACACCGAGAACGTCAGCGAGAGTCCGGTGCGGACACGGATCGCACCGATGAACACATCGAGCGGACCCGGGCCGAGGCCGCTCCACAACATCACCGCCACGCCGGCAGCGATGACCAGGGAGCCCGACACGAGCAGCGCGATCCGGACCGAGTTGCGCAGGAGCCGAGGTGTCGGACCGATGGCGATGACCGCGGCAACCGCGCCGGCGCGGCTCCACGCAGGAATCCGCGATCGCCCGGGAACGGTCGCAACGACCGGCGCGTCCGGGCTCGGCTGGTCGACCACGGCGGAACTCACACCGGAGTATCGGCCGTGCGCGGTCGTTCTCCATCAGCGGTCCCGGCGCCGTCCGACACACGTCCGGCTCGCTGCGCCCGCAACAGTCGGGCCGGCCAACGCCGCGCTCATGATCATCAACTCCGACATCGATGATCCCGAGATGCACGGCGCGTACCAGGCCATCGTGGACACCCGCCCGACGCGACCTCGAACCACTTCGCCGTGCTCGTCAACACGCTCGGCTGATCCGTCTCACGCCTCGAGGTGGCGCAGCAGCGCATCGAACGCGAGCAGATAGCTGTCGGTGCCGAAGCCGGCGATCACGCCGACACACACGCCGGTGACCACCGAGTTGTGGCGGAACTCCTCGCGTGCGTGCACGTTGGAGAGATGCGTCTCGACGACGGGGATGTCGACCGACGCCACGGCATCGCGCAGCGCAATGCTGTAGTGCGTGTAGGCGCCGGGGTTGAAGATGACGCCGTCGGCGCGGGTGCGCGCCTCCTGGAGCGCATCGATCAAGGCCCCCTCGGAGTTGCTCTGCACGTCGTAGACCTCGACGTCGCGTTCGGCGGCCGCAGCACGGACCTCGGCGAGGATGTCGCCGAGTGTCGCCGAGCCGTACACGTCGACCTCACGCGTCCCGAGCAGGTTGAGGTTCGGGCCGTTGAGCACCAGGATCCGGCGGGTCATGCACGCAGGTTAGGCAGCGGCCCGATGCCCCGCGTGGGCACACCCTCCGGGAACTCCTTGAGTTGCGCCGGGTACGGACCGATGACACCGTGAAGCTGTCCGACGGGCGACAGCACCGAATCGGCGGGAGGCCGCAGCCGCATGACCTCAGACGTGTTCCTCGGGCGACAGCGGATCGTCGACGCGGAACGTGAGATCTTCGGGTACGAGTTGCTCTACCGCGGTGCCGATCGGGCCGTGGTTTCCGCCGATCCCGACGCTGCGACGCGATGCGTGATGGAGCGCGTGTTCCTCCAATGGGGCATGGAACACGTGGTTGGAGACCGGTTCGGCCTGATGAATGCGAGCGCCAGCCTCGTCGTGAACGGTCTCCACGAGGCGATGCCGCCCGAGGGCATCATCATCGAGATGCCCGAGCCCTCGCCCTTCGACGACGCCACGGTCGACGCACTGCGCAGGGCACGCATGAACGGCTACCACTTCGCCCTCGACAACGTCAGTCGCCTCGGCGACCTGGAGCACTCCGAGCTGCTCCCACTCGCGAGCCTCGTCAAGATCGAACTCACCACCGCGCACCACGCCGAGATCGAACGGTTGATCGCGGTTGCCCGGGACCGATCGCCGGGCGTGCTCGTGGTGGCCGAGAAGGTCGAGTCCCACGACGAGTTCAACCGATGCGTCGACCACGGCTTCGATCTGTTCCAGGGCTACCACCTCTGCGAACCCGAAGTCCTCCGGCGCCCTGGCCGACACGTCGGTCGCCGGGCGGCCGGCGCGCTGCATGCGTCCCTGCACGGCGAGATCGACGTGACCGCAGTCGAGGCGATCGTCGCGAGCGACGCGTCGCTGACGTTCCGGCTCCTGGCCGCAGTGAACGCCAACGCCTTCGGCCTGGACCGACGGGTGACCACGCTCGACGAGGCGATTGCAATGCTCGGGGTCGGCACGCTCCGCCGCCTCGCGGACCTGCTCGCTTCGTCGATCGACGCCGTCGACGACCACGTCGACGAGATCGTCCGTGGTGCGTCACGCGCAGACATGGTCGCCTCACTGCTCGACGACTCCGATCTCGTGCGCTGCGGCGTGACGGCGGCGTTGCTGTCGGTCGTCGATCGGTTGTACGCCGCACCGCTCGGCGAGCTCCTCGACGAGCTGCCGATGAGCGACGTGGTGATTCAAGCGCTGCTCCATGGCGCAGGACGGGTCGGCGAAGCCCTCGACGTGGTCCGCGCCTGCGAGGGTGACGACCGGGCCACGCTCGATCAGCTCGCACCCGGCCGAGCCGGCGAATTGATCGAGATCCACGCGCAAGCGGTGGAACGGGCACAGCAGATGCACGACCCGATCGCCGGTGCGGCGCTCGCGCCGACGAGGTCGGAGACGCCCGAGTACACGTGACAGGCTGGGCGCATGTCCGACGCCGACGCCATCGACTTCGCACTCCTGCTGCTGCGCTGCGGCGTCGGAGCGGTCATGCTCGCCCACGGCATCAACCACATCCGCCCGAACATCGACGGCACCGCCGGCTGGTTCGGGTCGATGGGCATGCGGCCGGCCAAGGTCCACGCCTGGTTGGCGAGCGTCACCGAGATCGTTGGCGGGCTCCTGTTGTTGCTCGGGCTGCTCACCCCGTTCGCGGCCGCCGGCGTCGTCGGCGTGATGTTCGTCGCATGGGCGATCAACCACCGAGGCAACGGGTTCTTCATCTTCCGGCCCGGTGAGGGCTGGGAGTACGTCATGACGCTCGGGATCGTCGGGCTGGCGATGGCGACGGTCGGGCCCGGCGCCTGGTCACTCGACGAGGCCTTCGACCTGAACGACGACTTCGTCGGATGGACCGGCCTGCTGATCGCTGCGATCGGCGGCATCGGTGGCGGCGCTGCGCTGCTCGCCGCGTTCTGGCGGCCCGAGCCGTCGCCGCGCTGACGACGGTTTCCCTCCGGCCGCGAACGGACATCTCCTCCCCGACGACTACACGTCCGGAGGACCCATGAAGAAGCTGACCTACAACGCACTGTCGACGGTTGCCGGCATCGCTGCCGCGGTCGCCGCCCGCAAGATCGTGTCGGCACTGTGGAGCAGTGACACCGAGACGCCGCTCAATCCCGCCGACCGACGCATCTCCTGGCGCGAGGCTCTCGCCTGGGGTCTCGCCACCGCAGTCGGCGCGGGAGTCGCCCGCGTCGTGGCCCTTCGCGGAGCCGCCGGCGGCTGGGAGAAGGTGACCGGCGAGACGCCACCTGGCGTCGCGGCCTGATCGGTTCGAGCCGTGCTCGCCGCAGTTCACGCAGCGAACGGCGCCAACTCCGACGCCGAAGACTGGCTGTTCACCCCGTGGTCGACGGTCGGCTGGATCATGGTGTCCGCCGTGCTGATGTTGCTGGCCGTCGTGGTGGTGGTGCGGGTCACGGGGTTGCGGTCGCTGGCCAAGATGTCGAGTTTCGACTTCACCGTCACCGTGGCGATCGGCTCGATCCTCGGCTCGGTCGTTGCGTCGGGCTCGCCGGTCTCACAGGGAGCGGTTGCCGTCGCATCGCTGCTCGGCGTGCAGTGGCTGATCGCACAGTTCCGTCGGCGGTCGATCGGATCCGAGGTGGTCGACAACACGCCGATCCTGTTGGTGCGCGACGGGAAGTTCATCGAGGAGGCACTGACCAAGGCGCGGGTGACCCACTCCGACGTGTACGCCCGGCTCCGACAGTCGAACGTCCACGGAATGGACCAGGTGATCGCCGTGGTGCTCGAGACCACCGGCGACATCAGCGTCGTCCACGGTGAGGGACGCCTCGACCCCGAGTTGTACGACAACGTCCGCCAGCTGCGACCCGACGGTCCGCTCACCAGCGACGAGCGATGATCAGATCAGTGGTTCGGCGGCGGGGCTGAACGTGGGGCTGAGGTGCGAGGTGTCGTTCCAACAGCGCACCACCCAGCGATCGCCGTCGACGACGATGTGGGAGATCGAGGCGTTGTCGGATCCGGTGAAGGCGAACCCTGTCGAGCCGGTGGCGATGTTCATGATCTGGCCGATGACGCCCCCATGGACCACCGCCACCACCAAGTCGTCGGGATGGTCGGCGGCGATGCGTTCGATACCGCGGCGCACGCGGTTCTCGAACTGGTGGGCGGGCTCCCCGCCGGGAATCACGTCCCAGCGCTGCTCGACGTACATCCGCTGAGCGATCGGATCACCGTCGGCGACACGCCGCCGGAACTCGCCGCCCTCCCAATCGCCGAGGTACACCTCGCGCAGGTCGGCGATCTCGACGGCCTCCATCTCGAGGTACTCCAGCAGCGGCTCGGCCGTCTGGTGTGTCCGTTGCAACGTGGTCACGTAGACGGCGGCGATCCGTTCGCCCGTGTCGATCAATCGCTGCGCAGCCAGCTTGGCCTGTTCGTGACCTTCGGGAGCGAGCGGGGGGTCGCCGTGGCCGTCGACGAGGGCGAACGACTCCCCCTCGACGTGGGGCGCGGACTCGCCGTGGCGCACCAGGAGGATCTCGGTCGCGCCCGGCGGCGGCGCGAACCTCGACTGGGGGAACGTCCGTGTCTCGGGGGCGGTGTCGGCCATCCCCGGAACCTAGCGACCTTCCCGTTTACGTGATACTTCCGGCGGACCGGGTCACCCGAATCCGCACACAAACGTCACGCCACGCACCCCGAGACGTTTGCGTCGGACTTCCGGCGGACCGGGTCACCGGGATCCGCACACAAACAGGCTTTGGCGGCGGCCAGACTGGTGGCGTGAAGCTGCTCAACGGGCGACCGGTGGACACGATCGACCTACTGTCGCTGCCGGCCTTCGTCGGCACGATGGTGTGGGAATCCCGGGTGCTCGCCCGGCGCGAGCGACGCGTGTTCGGCGACCTCGATGACGCGACGCCCGAGGAGTTGTCCGACGCCCGTCTGCCACCGGACCCGCTGGTGCCGGTCGGTTACGAGCGACGCGACACCGCGGCGAGCCTGACGATGCTCGCCGGCAACGTCGCAGTCAATCTCGCGCTCGCCAGTGTCGTCGGCGCGATGGGCCGTGCGGTGTTCAAGCGGCGGGTCGTCGATCTCGGGGTCACGAAGTGGTCGCTGCCCGCGGCGATGGTCGCCTGGGACTTCCTCTACTACTGGGATCATCGCTGGATGCACGAAGTCCGGCTGCTCTGGGCGAACCACGTGACCCATCACTCGAGCGAGCGGTACAACCTGTCGACGGCGCTGCGCCAGCCGTGGTCGGGGTTCCTCACGTCGTGGGTCTTCCTGCCGATGCCGCTGCTCGGGATCCCGGCCCACCACGTCGCCAAGGCGGGCCAGTTGAACCTGCTGTACCAGTACTGGATCCACACCGAGGCGATCGACCGCCTGCCCGCACCGATCGAGGTGGTGTTCAACACGCCGTCACATCATCGGGTGCACCACGGCGCCAACCCGCAGTACCTCGACAAGAACTACGGCGGGATCCTGATCGTGTGGGACAAGCTGTTCGGCACGTTCGAGCCCGAGGTGCGCCGCATCAAGTACGGCCTCACCAAGAACATCGACACCTACAACCCGATCCGCATCGGCTACCACGAGTTCGTCGACATCGCCCGTGACGTCCGCCGTGCCAGCGGCTGGCGCAACAAGCTCGGCTACGTGTTCCGCGGCCCCGGCTGGCAGCCCGCCGCCACGTTTGCGTGAGGTTCTCGGTGGGGCGGTCCACCGAAAATGCAGCACAAACGTCGGTTGTCCGTGACGTCGTACGGCTCGGTCATGTTCCGACGGTGGTTCCGGCGAGGTCGAAGCGCTCGTCCGGCTCGGACAGCTCGGCGCAGACCGCCGTCGTCATGTCGACGAAGGCACACGCCGCCGGCGACAGGGTGCGGCCCGAACGCCAGGCGATCGACACCTGCCGCCCCGGGATCGGCGGGTCGAGCGGATGGAGCGAGGTACGCGGGTCCTCGGGCTCCGTGCACAGCAACGGCATCACCGCCACGCCCATGCCTGCCCGGACCATCGCGGCGACCGTGCCGTTGTCGTGGGAGCGGAACACGTAGCTCGGATCGAGGCCGGCCGAGCGCAGCCCGGCCTCGTTGAGCAGCGAACAGGAGTTGGGCGGTTGGCCGATCAGCGGCTCGTCGCCGATCGCGGCAATCGACACCGGGCCGGGCGGGAACTGGCCCGGCCGGGCGATCAGTACGAACGGATCGGTGAGCAGGAGCCTCGATTCGAACCCGGACTGCGCCGGCTCGCCCCCGTCGCCGACGAGGAACGACACCTCGGTCTGGCCACGTTCGAGGTGCGCTTCGAGTTCCTCGTCGACGTCCGTCTCGAACAACTGCACGTCGACATCGGGATGACCGGTCCGAAACCGTCCGAGCACCATCGGCAATACGGCCGACGAGACGCTCTGGAACGTGCCGATCGTGAGCCGTCCGGTGTGACCGGAACGGAACCGGTCGAGGTCGTCGGCGAGCGCTTCGACCCGCCCGAGAAGATCGCGACCCCCGCGCAGCAACTCGGCGCCGAACGGGGTGAGCTCGACCGCACGCGGTCCACCGGGGCGGTCGAAGACGCGCTCGCCGACGGCCCGTTCGAGTGCTGCGATCTGCTGGCTGACCGCCGACTGGGTGTAGCCCAACCGCTCGGCGGCACGCGCGAACGTCCCTTCGGTGGCCACGGCGTCGAGCGCCACGAGATGCCGGAGATCGAGGTCGCGCAACGCCGCCATGATGATCAGTATAACTGATCATCATGTGCGCGGATCATCGCCACATATGTCGCTCCGCCGGCCGTACCGTGATGGCATGACCTCCTCCACGATGTCTCCCACGATGTCTCCCGCGACCTCTTCCACGATGTCCCCCGCCGGCCGGCTCGACGACATCGCCATCACCATCGACCGTCACGGTGTCGAATCGCTCGACCGCCACGTCGTCGACGACGTGCTCGCCCTCGCCGCCACCGCCGGCGCATCGCCCGTGCTCGCCGAGGTGTTCGCCGACGAACTCGAGCCCGCCCCGGTGCGCGAACGCGCCTTCGGTCTGCTCGCCATGCAGATCGTCTCCGGTCGGCGCACGCGCTTCCAGTTCACGCTCGCCGCCTGACCCCGCCCAGCGACAGCCACCGGACAGCGGCGACCTCGCTCCCTAGAGTCGTCCTCGTGGAAGAGTTCGAGGGCAAGGTCGCAGCGATCACCGGAGCCGGATCCGGCATCGGACGAGGTCTCGCGCTGGAGCTGGCCGACCGGGGCTGCCGCCTCGCACTGTCCGACGTCGACGACATCGGACTCGCCGAGACCGTCGCACTGATCGAGCAGCCCGGCGGCACTCCTCGTTGCACCGAGGTGGCGTCCGCCCGAGTCGACGTCGCCGACCGTCACGCCGTGGAGGAATGGGCGGGCGCGGTGGCCGACCGGCACGGGCAGGTCAACCTGATCTTCAACAACGCCGGCGTTGCACTGGCAGCCAACCTCGACGCGATGAGCTACGAGAGCTTCCGCTGGCTGATGGACGTCAACTTCTGGGGCGTCGTCCACGGCACCATGGCGTTCCTACCGCACCTGAAGGCCTCGGGCGACGGACACGTCGTCAACATCTCGAGCGTGTTCGGGCTTCTCGGCATCCCGAGCCAGTCGGCCTACAACTCGGCGAAGTTCGCCGTGCGGGGATTCACCGACGCGTTGCGAACCGAGCTCGACATCGAACGTTGCGGGGTGTCGGCCACCACGATTCATCCCGGTGGCATACGCACCAACATCGCCCGCAACGCCCGCTTCGAGTTCGCCGAGCACGAGGAGGCCGTCGACGCCGAACAGGCCGCCGCCGACTTCGAGCGGCTGACGCGCACGACACCGCAGAAGGCGGCGCAGCTGATCATCGGCGCCGTCGAGAAGAACAAGCGCCGAGCCCTGATCGGCCCGGACGCCCATCTGTTCGACGCCGCGGCCCGCCTGTCTCCACGCGGTGCCCAGTGGGTGCTCGGCAGGCTGATCGGCCGCATGCATGGGACCATCGTGTGAGCGCCAGCTCTAGAGCCAGCCGGAATTCTTGAACTGTCGGTAGAGCAGGACGACGGCGATCGCCGTCAACGACAAGACGACGGGATAGCCGATCGTCCATTCGAGCTCCGGCATGTTCTCGAAGTTCATGCCGTAGATGCCGGCGACCATCGTCGGGACCGCCGCCATCGCGACCCAGGCGCTGATCTTGCGCATGTCGTCGTTCTGGCGGACCGTGATCTGCGTCAGGCTCGCTGTCAGCGCCGCATCGAGCAGACCCGACAGCGAGTGCGCCCGAGTGACGGCGCGGTCGAGCTGGTCGGCCGCCTCGTTGAGGTCGTGCAGGATCGGGGGCGGCATCTGCGACCCGCGCACCCGGATGAGGCGGGCCAGCGGGTCGTCGAGTGAATCGATCGCCACGATCATCTGCCGCACCTCCCGCTTGAGCTTGTACAGGCGCTGCACCGGCTGACGGTTGCTGTCGGAGAAGACGTCACCCTCGACCTCGACGACGTCGTTCTCGAACCCGTCGAGCGCCGGTGCGTACCCGTCGATGACCACGTTGACGACGGCGGCGACGACGGCACTCGGTCCCAGCCGGAGTCGGTCGGGATCGGCTTCGAGTGCGGCGCGGGCCGATGACAACTGGCTGGCCTGGCCGTGGCGGATGGAGATCACGGCGCGCGGCCCGACGAGCAGCGTCATCTCGCCGAGGGCGATCGTCTCGTTGCGATCGTCGTAGGCGGCGGTCCGCAGCACCAGGCGGACGATCGAGTCTTCGACGGTCAGCACCGGCCGCGCGTGCGGCGTCAGCACGTCCGTGGCCGACACCCCGGTGATGCGGAGCGCATCCATGCCCTGCTGCAGCTCGGACTCGTCGGGCATCCGCAGACCGAGCCAGACGAACCCGTCGCCGACCACCGGATCGTCCAGCGTCATCGTGGCGGGATCGAAGTCCCGGCGTCGGCCGTCGACGTAGGCGGCACAATCGATCATCACGCCACCAGTGTCGCCGTTCGACGCAGCCGTTTCGGCGATCTCAGAGTCGCTCATCCCGATAGGCCTCGGTCAACAGGTCGAGCAGGTCCGCATCGACCTCGGCGGCGTCGCGAACGTTGGCCACATGCCAATGACGAGCGCCGTACTCGACGACCTTGCGCGTGATCGTCGGGTGGCCGGCCCGCCGACGGAGAGAGAACGAGATCGCGACCCACCGGTCCTTGGGACGCAGCTCGGCGAACTTGCGAGGATTCTTGAGGAAGATCCCGACCGACACGATGTCGGCGTGAACCGGCCCCAGTGTCTCGACGTGCGCCATCACCGCTTCGAAGATCGGACGCTCGTGAGGCGGCCCGGTCGCGAAATACTCCTCGAGGCTGAGACCGGGTGCGCAGTCGTGGGACTGTGCAGCTCGCCCGAACAGCCGACCGCATTCCGGGCAGATCCATGCTCCCACGGCGCCGATCCTTGCAGCATCCGCTGGTTGCTGATGCGCGACCCCGCTGCGCGAAGCTTCCGAGCAGATGAGGGGAATCACATGAGTCAGACAAGCAGCACGCTCGACCGCGCGCACGATCAGGGAGTGGAGCACTTCGACGTCCTGATCGTCGGGGCGGGGATCTCCGGCATCGGCGCCGGCTACCACCTACAGGACCAGTATCCAGAGAAGTCGTTCGTCATCCTCGAGAAGTTCGAGAGCTTCGGAGGCACGTGGCTGACCCACAAGTACCCCGGAATCCGCTCCGACAGCGACCTCTACACGTTCGGCTACCGGTTCAAGCCGTGGATCGGCCCGCCGATCGCCACCGCCGACGAGATCCTCACCTACATGGGCGAGGTGATCGAGGAGAACGATCTCGGTCGCCGCATCCGCTATCACCACGCGATCACGTCGGCGGAGTGGGCGAGCGCCGACAATCTCTGGACGCTGCACGGCAGACGGACCGACCCGCAGACCGGCGACACGACACCGGTGACGTTCACGACCAACTTCTTGTGGATGTGCCAGGGCTACTACCGCCACGAGAAGGGCTACACCCCCGACTGGCCCGGCACGGACGACTACCAGGGCGAGATCGTGCACCCGCAGACCTGGCCGAACGACATCGACCTGAGCGGTAAGCAGGTGCTGGTCATCGGCTCCGGCGCCACGGCGGCGACGCTGGTGCCCGCCATCGCCGACGAGTGCGGACACGTCACCATGCTGCAGCGCTCGCCGACGTACTTCTTCTCGCGGCCCAACGTCAACGAGGTCGCCGACATGCTGCGCGACCTGGACGTCCCCGAGGAGTGGACGCACGAAATCGTCCGCCGAAAGGCGCTCAAGGACGGCGACGAGATCGCCCGGATGTCGTTCGAGCACCCCGAGATGGTGCGCGACGAACTGATCGGCCTCGTGCGCGCCGAACTGCCCGAGGGCTACGACGTCGAGACCCACTTCACGCCGCGCTATCTGCCGTGGCGCCAACGCATCGCGATGGTCCCCGACGGCGACCTGTTCAAGGGGATCAGCAGCGGCAAGGCGTCGGTCGTGACCGACGAGATCGAGACGTTCAACGAGACGGGGATTCTCACCAAGTCCGGCCGACAGCTCGACGCCGACGTGATCATCACGGCGACCGGCTTCGACCTGAGCGTGCTCGGCGACATCCAGTTCACCGTCGACGGCGCCCCGGTCAACTACGCCGACACGATCACCTACCGCGGGATGATGTTCACCGGCGTCCCCAACATGGTGTGGGTGTTCGGCTACTTCCGGGCGAGCTGGACGCTGCGTGCCGACCTGATCGGCGACTGGGTGTGTCGCCTGCTGCACCACATGGACGACCTCGGCGTGCACAAGGTGACGCCACAGCTACGCCCCGAGGACGCCGACATGCAACTCGGTTCGTGGATCGACCCGGAGAACTTCAACCCTGGGTACCTGATGCGTAGCCAGCACCTGATGCCCAAGCGCGGGGACAAGCCCGAGTGGCAACACACCCAGGACTACATGGCCGAGAAGGACACTCTGCCCATCGCCGACCTCGACGACGGCTGCCTGATCTACCAGTGACCGTTACGCCAGGGGTCAGACCCCCGGCGTAACAGTCGGCGGCGCGAAGGTCCGGATGCGAGACTCCGGCCCATGACGGTTCGCATCGGCTTCATCGGCACCGGCTTCATCGCGCGCACCCACAGCTGGTTCCTGAAGCACACGGCGGCCGACCAGCGGATCGTCGCGGTCCACGACCTCGACGCCGACCGGGCGCAGGCGTTCGCGGCACGAGTCGGCGCGGAGGCCGTCGGCGCGGATGAGGTGCTCGACCGGGTCGATGCGCTGTTCGTCACGACCTGGACATCGGAGCACGAACGCCTCGTCGCAGCCGCGGCCGAGCACGGGCTCGCCGTGTTCTGCGAGAAGCCGCTCGCGGTCGATGCAGTGTCGGCGGAGCGGATGGTCGAGTCCGTCGGAGCGGCCGGCGTCGTCAACCAGGTCGGGCTGATCCTGCGGTTCATGCCGCAGTTCCTGTACGCGAAGACGCTGCTCGCCGACCCGCGAGGGGGACGCCTGCTCGCCGTCTCGTTCCGGGACGACCAGTTCATCCCGATCCAGAGCCACTACGGATCGACGTGGCGCGTCGATCCCGAGCGCTGCGGCCGCGGCACGCTGCTCGAACACTCGATCCACGACGTCGACATCATGCAGTGGATGTGCGGACCCGTCGGGTCGGTCAGCGGCACCGTGCGCGAGGTGCACGGCCATCACCTCATCGACGACGTGACGACCGCCCGGCTCGAGTTCGACAACGGTGCGGTCGCGTCGCTGACGTCGATCTGGCACGACATCGTCGACCGCCCCAGCCTGCGCCACATCGAGATCTTCAGCGAGAACCTGTACGTGCTCCTCGACGGCGAAGCGACGACGCCGGTCACGTGGCAGTTCACGGGAGAGCCGGTGCAGCGTCTCGACGGAGACGCCCTGGCGCGCGCCTGCATCGACGCCGGGATGGCACGCCAACGCGACCTCGCCCCGGTTCCCGGCGGCGCAATGTTCAACCCCCTGACCCCGTTCCTCGATGCGATCGCCGACGGTTCCCGGTCACCGCTCCCACTCAGCGAAGCACTTCCCGCGCAACGCATCGTCGATGCGATCTACGCATCCGCGGACGCGTCCGGAGCACCCATCGACTGTCACACGGTGCCGGGCCCAACGTGACCGTTCGAGTCGGCGACGACACCGTCGTCGCACGATTCGGGCAACCGCTCAGGCGAACATCCGCCGGAGGATTTCGTGGGAGTAGTGCGACGCCAGCCGATCGAGGAAGCGCGGGAAGTCGACCGACGCCGTGCCACTCGCGAGATCCGAGATCGCCCGGATCACGCACAGCGGTACGCCGCCGAGTTCGTGACAGACCTGTGCGACGGCGGCGCCCTCCATGTCGACGCACAGGGCGTCGGGGGTTCGGCGGCGCACGATCTGCTTGAGGTCACCTTCGATGAACTCGTCGCCGGTCGCCACCTGGCCGGTGTGCACGCTCGGGCGCCCGATGCCGAGCCCCTCGAGTACTTCGGGTGGCGCGACGGCCGCAAGACCATCGGTGATGAAGTCGAGTGCAGCGGCGACGGCGGCGGCGCTCATGCCGGGATCGGTCGGCAGCTCGACGACGTCGAGGAGCGGGATCTCGCCACGGACGAACATCGACGGAGGCCCGGCGAGGTCGTGCTGCACCAACTCGGACGCGACGACGACGTCGCCGATCGCCAGGCTCTCGTGCAGCGCACCGGCGATACCGGTGAAGACGATGGCGTCGACGCCGTGGTCACGAACGAGCGACGCCGCGGTGAGCGCTGCGGCCACCTTTCCGATCCGCGACTGGACGACCGTGACGCGCTGACCGTCGAGCCGGCCGTGCCGGTAGGTGCGTCCGGCGTCCTCGGTGACGGTCTCGGCGTCGAGGTGCCGGTGCAGCCGGTCGACCTCCTCCGCCATGGCTCCGATCACGCCGACGTGCTCGTAGCCGATCGCCATCAGCGCATCGTAGGAGCGACGACGCAGGATTTGCGCTCGCTCCGCAGCCTGTGGATCAGGCCCGGCGCGCTCGGCGACTCGTCGGCACCGCGCAGGCCCGCATCGGCTGCCCGAACAGCGGATTGACCGGGCAGACACCGAAGACGCCGGTGGCCACCGGCAACAGCGCGAAGAGCGCCAGCGCCGTACCGAGCCCGCCACCGATGAGCACGCCGACGGCGAGGAGCACGAGGCCACCGCCGATTCGGATCCCGCGACCGGTGGGCGTGTTCATGAAGGTGAGGAACGACATGCGACCACTATACCCCCAGGGGTACCACTTCTGCGAGTTCCGCCTTCCTCGCCGGCAGGCCCGGCCGTCTACCGTGCGGCGCATGGAACTGCAGGACCGAGTCGTCATCGTCACCGGAGCAGGATCGGGCATCGGTGAGGCGATCGCCCGGGCATCGCATGACGCCGGAGCACGACACGTGGTCGTCGCCGACCTGAACGGCGCAGAAGCCGAACGTGTCGCCGCCGACATCGGTGGGTCGGCCGTGACGCTCGACGTGCGCGACGAGGCAGCGATCCAGCACATGGTCGAGTCGACCCTCGATGCCCACGGCCCCATCGATCTGTTCGTGTCGAACGCCGGGTTCGTGACCGCGGCCGGGCTCGAGGACACCAACGAGGCGATCCAGACGATGTGGGAGGTGCACTGCATGGCCCACATCTACGCTGCACGCGCCGTGCTGCCGTCGATGATCGCTCGTGGCGAGGGCTATGTGCTGAGCACCGCATCAGCCGCCGGACTGCTCACGCAGATCGGCTCGATGGCGTATTCGATGACCAAGGCGGCGGCGATCTCCCTCGCCGAGTGGCTCTCGATCACCCACCACCATCAGGGCATCCGGTTCTCGGTGCTGTGTCCACAAGCGGTAGCCACCAACATCGTGCGCAACAGCCCGCAGAATGCGATGGCCGCGCGTGCCGAGGCCGACGACGGCGACGCGAGCTTCGAGGGCGGCGTTGCCAGCGGCGACGGCGTGCTCGACCCCGCCGACGTCGCCGAGATGTGCCTGCAGGCGATCCGCGACGAGCAGTTCCTGATCCTGCCCCATCCCGAGGTCGCCACCTACGTCGAACGCAAGGCGACCGACCGCGACCGCTGGCTCGCCGGCATGCGGCGGTTCCAGTCCGCCCTGCACCCCGACGGCGACCTCCCCGGCAACGCGATCGCCCCCTGACGAGAGCGTTACGCCGGGGGTCTGACCCCTGGCGTAACGGTCGGAATCGGACGGGGCGGAGGCCGGGTGCTTGACTGACGGCATGACTGCGATCTCCGAATCCGTCCGCCTCGAGACCGTCACCGCCGATGTCGGCGACATCGCCCTGGTGATCGTCGACAACCCTCCGGTCAACGCACTGAGTTGGCACGTTCGCCAGGGCCTGTTCGACGGCATCAACAAGGCGGTCGAGGACGGCGCAAAAGCGGTCGTCGTCATCTGCGACGGCCGCACCTTCATCGCCGGCGCCGACATCAGCGAGTTCGGCGGCAATGTGCCGCAGGCGGCTGGGCTCCACGAGGTACAGGCCGCGATGGAGAACGCGCCGGTGCCGGTCATCGCCGCCATCCACGGCACGGCGCTCGGCGGCGGGCTCGAAGTCGCCTTGTGTGCGCACTACCGCGTCGCCGTCGACTCCGCGAAGTTCGGTCTGCCCGAGGTGAATCTCGGGCTCCTGCCCGGCGCCGGCGGGACCCAGCGGCTGCCCCGACTCGTCGGCGTGCCCAAGGCGCTGGAGATGATGACGTCGGGCCGCCACATCGGCACCGGCGAAGCCCTCGAGGCGGGACTGATCGACGACGTCACGACCGGCGGCCCCGCAGAACTGCGTGATGCCGCGGTGGCCTTCGCCAACCGGGCGGTCGCCGAGAGCCTGCCGCTCGCTCGCGTGCGCGACCGTGACGAGAAGGTGCTCGAAGCACGCGGCAACGACCAGCTGTTCGCCGACTTCCGTGCCTCGATCGCCCGCAAGACCCGCGGCTTCCTCGCTCCCGAGTACAACATCCGCTGCATCGAGGCCGCTGCCAATCTGCCCTTCGACGAGGGCCTGAAGGTCGAGGGCACGCTCTTCATGGAGTTGATGACCGGGCCGCAGTCCGGCGCCCAGCGCTACGCGTTCTTCGCCGAACGCGCCGCCAACAAGATCCCCGACATCCCCAAGGACACCCCGATCATCGACGTCCAGAAATGCGGCGTCCTCGGTGCCGGCACGATGGGCGGCGGCATCGCGATGAACTTCGCGAACGTCGGCATCCCGGTGACCATCGTCGAGCGTGACCAGGCGGCGCTCGACCGCGGCCTCGGCGTCGTCCGCAAGAACTACGAGCGCTCGGCGTCGCGTGGCTCGATTCCGCCGGAAGCGGTCGAGCAGCGGATGGCGCTGATCACGGGGAGCACCGACAAGGCCGACTTCGCCGACTGCGACATGGTGATCGAAGCCGTGTTCGAGGACATGGACCTCAAGAAGTCGATCTTCCGTGAACTCGACGAGATCTGCAAGCCGGGGGCGATCCTCGCCTCGAACACGTCGGCGCTCGACATCAACGAGATCGCCGCGGCGACGTCGCGCCCCGAGAGCGTGATCGGCATGCACTTCTTCTCGCCGGCCAATGTGATGAAGCTGCTCGAGAACGTGCGCGGCGACACGTCGTCCGACACCGTGGTCGCCACGACCATGGCGATCGGCAAGAAGATCGGCAAGGTGCCGGTGATGGTGGGTGTCTGCCGCGGCTTCGTGGGCAACCGGATGCTCTTCATGCGCGGCGCCGAGGCGGAACGCATGATCCTGGAAGGCGCCACGCCGGCCCAGGTCGACAACGTGCTGTACGAGTTCGGCTTCCCGATGGGCCCGTTCGCGATGAGCGATCTCGCCGGCCTCGACATCGGCTGGAAGGAGGAGACCTCGTCGAGCTCCACCGTCCGCGAGGTGCTCTGCGAGAACGGCCGCCGCGGCCAGAAGAACGGTCGCGGTTACTACACCTACGACCCCGAGACCCGCGCGGCGACGCCCGATCCCGAAGTGGTCGAGCTGATCAGGAACTTCGCCGTCGGCAAGGGCATCGAACAACGAGAGGTCAGCGACCAGGAGGTCCTCGAACGCCTCCTGTACCCGATGGTCAACGAGGGCGCCAAGATCCTCGACGAGGGCATCGCCATCCGCGGCAGCGACATCGACGTGGTGTGGGTCAACGGCTACGGCTGGCCGGTCTACCGCGGCGGCCCGATGTACTGGGCCGACTCGGTCGGCCTCGCCGAGATCGTCGAGAAGATCAAGCACTACGGCAACACGCTCGGCGGCCACCACTGGGATCTGTCACCGCTGCTCGAGCGGCTCGCCGCCGAGGGCGGGGCGCTCCACCAGTTCAGCAACTGACGTCAGAGCACGTCGGAGCGGAAGGCGACCACCGCAGCGTTTGAGCAGGGGTGGAGCCCGGGTAGAGCGCGCGGCACGCAGCACCCGATCGGTGGGTGCTCTGCCGAAAGGATCCGCCATGACCACTCCGAACCGTTCCCCCCGTCGTCGCCGGACGCTCGCGCTCCCGCTCCTCGCCGCGGCCGCGCTGCTCGCGGTGACCACGGCGTGTGGCTCCGACGACACGACGAGCGATTCCGTGGTCGACTCCGCAGCGGGGCAGGTCGACGACGTCGTCAACTCCGCCGCATCGGAGGTCGACTCGACGACTGCTGACCTTGCACAGACGCTGCGCGACAACGGTCTCGACAGCATCGCCGGCGTCGTCGAGCAGGTCGACGTCACGCAGTGGCTCGGCGACGGCGACTTCACGTTCTTCGCGCCAAACAACGAAGCGTTCATGAGTCTCGATGCCGACCAGACGGCCAATCTCCTGACCGACCCCACCCAGATCCTCGACGTCCTGGAGAACCACACACTGGCCACGACCGTCATGGCCGATGAACTCACCACGATGGACACCGTGGAGACGGAGGCGGGCGAGACCCTCGACGTGACCACCGATGGCGACACCGTCACCGTCGGCGGCGTCACGGTCGTCACCACCGACATCGAGGTCGGTGGTGGCGTCATCCATGTCGTCGACGGATTCCTCATTCCGTGACCACCGTGACGGACGCCGCCCCCGTCGTACCACCCACCGACCCAGCGGCATCCGACGACGGCAGCGGCGACGACGAGCCCGTTGCGCTTCGTTTCAGCGCCGTCGGCAAGCACTTCGGCAACCGATGGATCGTGCGCGGGCTCGACGTCGAGGTCCCGACCGGCACGATCCTCGGGCTGGTCGGACCATCGGGTTGCGGCAAGACCACCACCGTCCGGCTGGCGACCGGGGTCTACCGGCCGGACGAAGGCGAAGTCGTCGTCCTGGGATCCGATCCCACAAACCGACCCACCGCACAACGAACGGCGATCGGGTATCTCCCGCAGTCGCCCGTCCTCTTCGACGACCTCTCACTGTGGGAGAACCTCAACTTCCACGCCTCGCTCAACGGGGTCCCGTGGCGCCGACGCCAGCGGCTGCACGAGGTGATGGAGCTCGTCGACCTGTGCGGCGAGGAACGCAAACTCGTCCGCGACGCATCCGGCGGCATGCGCCGACGACTCGCGCTGGCCGCCACCCTGGTGCACGATGCACCGCTGCTGATCCTCGACGAACCGACCGCCGGGATCGACCCCATCCTGCGCCGCCAGATCTGGGACCACTTCCGGGAGCTCGGCGCGCAGAACCGCACGGTCGTCGTGACCACGCAGCACGTCGACGAAGCGGCGCACTGCGACGTCGTGGTCGTCCTCGACGAGGGCCACGTCGTCGCCGTCGGTCCACCCGACGCACTCCGGCGCGAAGCCATCGGCGGTGATGCGGTCATCCTCCGCTTCGCCGAACCGGTCGACGCCCGCACCGTCGGCGAACTCGAGCGGCGCGGCTGCCGGTCGGTCGACCGGATCGACCCGGTGCAGGTCCGCATCGTCGTCGAGCAGGCGTCGTCAGACGTGCCGCGACTGTTGCGTGAGCTCGAGTCGATCGGCATCGTCGTCGAGGAATCGGCGGACGTGCCGGTCGACTGGGATGAAGTGTTCATTGCGCTCGTCGGACCGAAACCGGCCCCATGAGCGCTGCTCCCTCATCCACGGCCCCGACTACGTCGTGGGCGTCGGCGCGCAAGGCGCGACGTCTCGTCCAGGTCGGCGGGTTCCTCCGCAAGGAGACGGCGGCGGTGGTACGCCAGCCCCGACTCCTGCTGGTGCTCGTCCTGGGGCCCTTCCTGATCCTGCTGCTGTTCGCCGTCGGCTACGACGACAAACAAGCCGTGCTTCGCACTGCATTCGTGGGTCCGGAGGATTCCGTGTACGAGCAGTCGATCGACCAGTTCGCGGAGGGGCTGCAGAAGTACGTCGAGAACGCTGGGTACTCCGATGATCTGGTGGCCGCCGAGCAGCAGTTGCGAGACGGCGAGATCGACGTCATCGTCGTCTTCCCGTCCGATCCGCTCGACAGCGTCCTCAACGGTGAACAGGCCGAGATCACGGTGCTGCACGACAAGATCGACCCGATCCAGCAGATCGCCGTGGAGGTGTCGTCGCAGGTTGCCGTGATGGAGTTGAACGCGCGCGTGCTCGAGGAGATCGTCGCTCAGGCGCAGGACACCCTCGTGCCGGTGAACGACTCGCTCGCGGTCGCGCAGACGGTGGCGGACGACCTGCTGGCCGCAGCCGAACGCGGCGACGAGCAAGCAGCGTCGGACGCGCTCGACGAACTCGACTCGGCGACCTCGTCGATCGAGACCGTCGGGACGGCCTCGACGGAGCTGGCTCGAACTCTCGGAGCGGACCAGTCCACGCTCGATGCGCTCGCCGAGTTCCGGCAATCGGTCAGCGAGCTGCGTTCCGACGTCGACCTCGCCGACGCGTCCGAGACGGTGTCGGTCGCGGATGCCAGGGCCCTGCGTGATCGGTTGGACCGGGTGATCGAGACGGCTGCCTCCGCGGCGACGATCGATCCGAGTGTCGTGGTCCGGCCGTTCACCGCTGACACCGCCAGCTTGCAGCGCGAACCCGTCGCGGTCAACGACTACTTCGCACCCGCCGCGATCGCGTTGCTGCTCCAGCACATGGTGCTCACGTTCGCCGCGATGAGCCTGGTGTCGGACCGGACGCTCGGGCTGTTCGAGGTGTACCGCGTGGGGCCGGTCAACGCGCCGCGGATCATGGCGGGCAAGTATCTCTCGTTCATGCTGATCGGTGCCGCAGTTGCGGCTGCACTGGTGGGCCTCATGGTGTTGGCACTCGACTTGCCGGTACGCGGTGAGGTGGGGTGGGTAGCGGTCGGTCTCGGCGGGCTGCTCGCGGCCTCGATCGGGCTCGGGTTGACGCTCGCACTGCTGGCGCGGTCGGATGTGCAAGCCGTCCAATTCGCCATGCTGGCGCTGCTCGCCTCGCTCTTCTTCGGGGGGTTCTTCCTCGACCTGGAGGCGTTCGACTACCCGGTGAAGGCGCTGTCGTGGGCGATCCCTGTCACCTACGCCACCCGTTTGCTCCGCGACGTTCTGCTGCGAGGCACCGACCCGAGCGGTTTCGACCTCCTGGGGCTCGCTGCCACGACGATCGTCTTCGCGGCGGTGGCGGCGCACCTGTTGTACCGTCAGTTGAGAGTCCGATGAGCGATCCGTCACCAACCACAGCCGGCACCCGCAGGTTCGCTCGAGTGTGGACGCTCTGGCGCTCTCCGCGCGATCAGCGACGAGCCGGTCGCCTGATGATCGCCCTGGGCCTGGTCGGTGCGCTCGTGGCCGTGTTCGGCACGATCGGCGGCTGGATCTTCGTGGGCCAGGTCGCATCAGCGTCCGACGAGAGCGTCGATGTCACCGTGCGCGCCCTCGATGCGGTCGACGACACGATCGATCTCGCCGAACAGGTGTTGACGTCGACCGTGGAATCCGTCGACGCGCTCGGCGGCACGTTGGACGCGGTGTCCGGATCGTTCGGCACGGCGACCGCGGCGATCGACGAAATTGCCGTGCTCGCCGACACGCTGGGCCCCTCGCTGACCGACGCGAGCGACACGGTGCGTACCCTGGAGGGCGTCGGCGGCCAGATCGATGGCGTGCTCAGTGCACTCTCGAGGGTGCCGCTCGGACCCGACTACAACCCGGACAACGGGTTGGGGGACACCTTCGGGCGCCTCGCCGACACGTTGGAGGAGCTGCCCGCACAGCTCGAGTCGACGTCGTCCAGCTTGACCGACTTCACCGAGAACGCCGGCCCGCTGCAAGACGAGCTCGACCGCTTCGCGACCTCGGTGGGTGCCATCTCCGCCGACCTCGCCGACACCGGTGCGCTGGTGGATCAGTACCGTACGAGCGTCGACGAGGCGCGAGCGGTGGCCACCGCGGCGAAGAGCGATCTCGATGCGAGTGTCGTGATGATGCGCGTACTGCTCGTCGTCGGCGGCATCACGTTGCTGCTCGGCCAGATCGTGCCGCTCTGGCTCGGCCGCTCGCTGCTGGACGATCTCCCCGATTCACCCGAGTGATGAGCCAACCGCCCTGATACGGGCTTTTCGCTCACCGCTCGGGCCCTCACCCGCGTGGTGATGAGCGAACCGCCCTGATACGGGCTTTTCGCTCACCGCTCGGGCGTGTCGACCGTGCCGGAATCGCCGGGTTCCGGACGGTCTCCCCCGGCTCGGGCCTTGGCGATGTCGACCAACTGCACGAGCTTGTTGGGCGCCGTCCAGTACTCCCAGCGATCGGACTCGACTCGCAGCACCACGGCGTTCGCCCGACCGTCGGGGAAGTACGCATCGAGCACGGGGCTCCACAGGTCGTCGAGCAGTTGGCTGTCGTCGTCGAGCACCCCGCGGCCGGCGACGGAGATCCACGTCGACGAACCGTCGATGAACGCCACGTTGACCGCATCCATCTTCGGCGACACCCAGTCGGCATCTCTGTCGACGACGAAGAGGACGTCGCCGGACTCGGCGAGATGCTGCACGGTCATCGGACGTGACGACAACGTGCCGCGCTCGTCGATCGAGGTCAGCATCACGGTGCGAACCTTGGAGACCCGCTCGCGGAGCGCGTGCAGATCGAGCTGGCCCGGCTCGTCGTCGCCGAGCAGCTTCTCGGACACACCCTTGAGGCGATCGCCGAGCGAACGCGCACCCGTCGCCAGCCCGCCGACCGCCGAGCCCACCGGCGAACGCCAGTCGCGCTTGGCGCTCCCGGAGTCGCGGTCTGCCGCGGCGGCGTCGCCGAGCCGATCGGTCCCCATCCGAGCAGCGAACGCATCGAGATCCGGCTGATCCTGAGGATGCTCGGCCGGCTCCTCGTGCGGCGCGTCGGGGAAGTCCTCGCCGGCTGCGTGACTCGGCTGCGGGTTCAGGACGTCGCGGTGTGGTGGCTGGGCGGGATTGCCACCCGCCTCGAAGCGGCGGTTCTCGGAGTTCATGTGCGCGGGGGTACCCGGACCGCGTCGGGGTCACGCATGCGGCCCAAGCCCCGCCGCGTCGTCGAGGTCGCGCCACAGACCTTGCAGCCACTCCGGGCGGACATCGGCCCGGTTCGCCGCCACGAGGCGGTCGAACCACTGCGCTTCCACTTCACCGGATCGGGCGAACGCCACCGCGGTGTCGGGTGGTGATGCGATCCAGTCCCGCTCCAGCGAGTCGCGTTCGGCCGCGAATGCTGCGACCGAGGCCTCGTGGTCCCGCAGCGCCAGGCGGTGCAGCAGCTCGTGTCGCCACCATCGGCTGGCGGGGTCGTAGCGGTTGGTCGGCTCGGGGCCGAACGTGGCGAGCCGGTCGACCGGCTGTTCGACGCGCGTCGGCTGGAAGATGGACGTGCAGGGCGCCGAGGTGGCGGTCAGCCAGTGCAGCGGCTCGGAACGCAGATCGCTGACCCACGATGCCGTGCTCTGCGACGACGACACGGAGCCACCCGCATGCACACATGGTGCGCCCATCGCTCCGTTGACCGGGGACCACACCGGCGCCGGCCCACCGCCGTGGTCGCGCAGCGCGGCGAACAGGTGGGCGACATCGAGGGCCGCTTCGGCGGCCGGCTGCGTCCGAGCGAGGCGTGACCTGCAGGATGCGTTGCGTGCCGTGGTCGTGGCGGTGTAGGCCTCGGCGAAGCCGGCGATCGACAGCCCGTTCGAGATCGAGCGTCCGCGGCCGGTGACCTGCTCGACGGCCCACTCGGTACCGGCCGTCTCGAGCACGATCGCCCCCGATGCGTCGGCGACCAGGAAGCTGTTGTGGTACGAGAACCCCGGCCGCTCGTGACTGCACGGCCCGCCCTGTCCGTGGCGCTCGAGGAGATCGACGATCACGCCGACCGCGTCGTGTGCGTTCGATGCGCGCTCCAAGGCGAGCCGCAGGAGGTCCATCCCCAGCAGCGCAGGGTCGCCGAGTGGCTGGTTGGTGAACACCGCCTCGTTGCCGATCACGACGCCGTGCTCGTTCGTCCCCATCTCCGCGCCCCACATCCACCACGGCTGTGACAGCAGCACGGCATGGGTGTGTTCGACCTGGGGAATCGAGATCCAGGTACACGCCACGTCGGATGGTTCGGGACCGTGGTCCGCGGCCGGACACCAGCGGGGCGTCTGCGATTCGTTGGGGTCACGATCGCTGTTCTTCGCGAACAGGACGCCGTCGGGCGTGATCGAGACGAGCGTGTCGCACACGCCGGCGACGCTACAACGGCACTCCGAACCGATCGCAAGTGTCACGTTTGACCCGGCACCATGTGACAGTTGGTGGATGTGCTACGACGGGCTGCCATGACGATGACATTCCAAGAGGCGTGCGAGGCGGTCTGCGCGCCGGGGACCAGGTTCGAGATCCAGGAGACCGACGTGCGCGGCGTGCCGACCAAGGTGTTCGCCGGGACGCCGCCGAACATCAGACATCTGTTCGCCGCGGCGGCTGCGCGCACCGACGACTTCATCGTGTTCGAGGACGAACGGTGGCCGATGCCGCGGGTGACCGAGCTGATCGGACAGATCGGCAATGCGCTCGTCGCCGAGCTCGGCGTGGCCAAGGGCGACCGGGTGGCGATCGCCATGCGCAACTATCCCGAGTGGATCGCCGCCTTCGCGGCGATCACGTCTGTCGGTGCCATCGCGGTGCCGATGAACGCGTGGTGGCAGACCGACGAGATGGTGTTCGCCCTGGCCGACTCCGGCTCGACGGTCGTCGTCGCGGATGCCGACCGGCTGAACCGGATGCGGGCGGCCGAACCCGGCTCGATCACCGCCACCGTCGTCACCGTGCGCGAGCACGCCGAGCCCCGCGACGACGATCCCTTCCCCGTGATGGCCCTGGAGGATCTCCTCACGCCGGGAGCCACGATGCCCGACGTCGACATCGATCCCGACGACGACGTGACGATCCTGTACACCTCCGGCACCACCGGCAACCCGAAGGGCGCCGTGTCGACGCACCGGGCGATCCTGAGTTCGCTGATGGCTTTCGCCGCCCGCGGCGCCGTCAACGCACTCCGCGAGCCGGCCGAGCCCGACCCGGACAAGCCGCAGCCCGCACTGATGCTGTGTGTTCCGCTGTTCCACGTCACCGGTCTGGTCCCGGTGATGCTCGGCGCGTTCGTCGGTGGCTCGAAGCTCGTGATGACGTACAAGTGGGATCCCGAGCGTGCACTGGAGCTGATCGAACGCGAACGGGTCACCAACTTCGTCGGCGTGCCCACGATGAGCTGGGACCTCCTCGAATCGCCCTCGTTCGCCGAACGTGACACGTCGAGCCTGCTCTCGGTCGGTGGAGGGGGCGCCCCGATGCCGCCCGAACTGGTGAAGCGCATCGAGGACAACTTCTCCAAGGGCCGGCCGAGCCTCGGCTACGGCATGACCGAGACGAACGCCTATGGGCCGGGGAACGCCGGGGACGATTTCGTCGCCCATCCCACCTCGACCGGGCGCGCCGTCGCGGTGATGGATCTGCGGGTCACCGACCTGATGGGCAACGTGCTCCCGGTCGGCGAGACCGGCGAGATCTGGTTCCGCGGCCCGATGCTGATCCGCGGCTACTGGAACCGACCCGACGCCACCGCGGACACGATCGTCGACGGCTGGCTGCGTTCCGGCGACATCGGGCGGGTCGACGAGGAGGGCTTCGTCTACGTCAGCGACCGCGCGAAGGACATGGTGCTGCGCGCCGGCGAGAACATCTACTGCGCCGAAGTCGAAGCGGCGATCTACGAACATCCTGCGGTCTACGAAGCAGCCGTGTACGGCCTGCCCCACGATCGTCTCGGCGAGGAGCTGGCCTGCCACGTCATGATCAAGCCGGGAGAGACCCTCGACGTCGGCGAGCTCCAGCGCTTCGTCGGCGACCGCCTGGCCGGCTTCAAGGTGCCGACCCAGGTGACCATCGTGAACGAACAGCTGCCGCGCAACGCCTCGGGAAAGATCCTCAAGCGCGAGCTGCGCGACGCGGCGCTCTCCTCCTGACATCCACAGCACACGATTCGAACGGAACCGACATGACACGCATCCTGATCACGGGTAGCAACAGCGGCTTCGGCAAGCTGGCGGCACTCTCGCTGGCCCGCGGCGGCCATGGCGTCGTCGCCACGATGCGCACCGTCGAGAAGGGCGACGAACTGCGGGGCATCGCCGCGACCGAGGGCCTGCCGATCGAGATCCGCCGACTCGACGTGTGCGATCCCGCCTCGGTGGCCGACGCCGTCGGCGACCCGGACCAACTCGACGTGGTGATCAACAACGCCGGATTCGAGGTCGCCGGTGCGCTGGAACTGGTCGACGACGAGCTGTGGATGCGCCAACTCGACACGAACGTGCTCGGCCCCATGCGCGTGGCGCGCGCCGTGCTGCCCGCATGGCGAGCGCGCGGCAGGGGCACGATCGTGAACGTGTCGAGCATCGCCGGCGTGGTGGGAACACCGTTCGGTGGCGTGTATGCGGCGTCGAAGCATGCGCTCGAAGGTCTGAGCGAAGCGTTGCACTTCGAGACGTCCGGGTTCGGGATCCGGGTCAGGCTGGTCGAGCCCGGCAGGTTCGACACCGGGTTCCGCGACAACATCGTGACCGTCGACGGCTGGGACGACTCGGAGTACGCCGACCGGGCGGCGCGCTTCCGGGAGTCGCAGAGCGTGCTGTCCGGCGATGGGCCACCGTCCGACCCGCAGGACGTCGCCGATGCGATCGTGAGTGCCGCGCTCGACCCCGACGCCCCCTTCCGGAACTTCGTCGGCAACGACGCCGAGCTGATCCACTCGGTCAAGTCGTCGATGTCGTTCGAGGAGTTCGAAACCGTGATGCGAGACACGCTCGACTGGCACGAATGACCGACACGCCCGCGGTCAAGACCTACCGCTACCTGCGCATCAGCATGGTGGGCGCGGTCGTGCTGCTCGGCGTGTCCATCCTGATCGAGCGGTCGGACGTCCACTGCTGGCAGACGTCGTTGTCGGCGTACTACTACACGCCGGCACGGGCCATCCTCGTCGGTGTGCTGATGGCGATCGGACTGTGCCTGATCGTGATCAAGGGCAGTACGGCATGGGAGGACGCCACCCTGAACGCTGCCGGGATGCTGGCCCCGGTCGTGGCGGTGGTCCCGACGACCGACGTCGGCGAGTGCTGGTCGCAGAGCCCTGGGCGCCTTCCGGTCGACGACGGCGGCAACCTCGCCGGCTGGGTGACGGCGAACATCGACAACAACATCACGGCCCTGCTGATCACCGGCATTGCCGGACTGGTCGTCGCCGCGATCGTCGCCAGCATCGCGACGAGCAACGTCAAGGCGGTCGCCGAGGTGGGCGACGTCGGCATGCGTCTCGGACTGGCGGCAGCGATGGCGTTCCTGCTCGTCGCCGGTGGTCTGTTCGTCCTGTGGGACGACTTCGACACCCGCGCCCACGGCATCGCGGCCGTGCTGATGTTCCTCTTCCTGGCTCTCGCCGTCGGCGGCAACGCCTGGATCCGGCGTGGCGACCCGGCACCGCGGACCTACTTCTGGCTCTACGCGTCGATCGCCGCGGCGATGGTGATCACCCCAGCGATCATGTTTCCGTTGGGTTCGCAGTGGCGCCACATGGTGCTGGCGCTGGAGGCGACCGAGATCACGCTGTTCGCCATCTTCTGGGTCGTCCAGACCAAGGAGCACTGGAACGAGACGGTCTGAGCCGGTCGGTCCGATCGCCCCGTCCGATCGACGCTCCGGCGACCTCCACCACCTACGCTCCGCGAATGGTCGAGCCTTCCTTCGAGCCGTCGTTCGTCATGGTCCACAACGGCGACATCGCACTGCGGGTCGCCGTCACCGGCAGCGGCCCGCTGATCCTGTGCATCCACGGGTGGCCCGAGCTCTGGTATTCGTGGCGCCACCAGATGCAGTACTTCTCGGCGCGTGGCTTCACGGTGGCGGCGATGGACGTGCGTGGCTACGGTGGCAGCTCGAATCCGCCCGAGGTCGAGGCGTACCGACTCACCGAGCTGTGTGGTGACGCGGCGGCGGTGATCGACCAACTCGGTGGCGGCCAGGCGATCGTAGTCGGGCACGACTGGGGCGCACCGATCGCGTGGAACACGGCACGCCTGCACGCAGATCGGGTCCGCGCGGTCGCCGGCTTGAGCGTCCCGTACACGCCCGTCGGACCCGTGTCGTCGCTGGAACTCTGGCGCGACCGCTACGAGGGCAAGTTCTTCTACCAGCTCTACATCCAGCAGCCCGGCGTCGTCGAGGCCGAGGTCGGTGCCGACACCGCCAGGGCACTGCGGATGATCTACTACGGCGCCAGCGGCGATGCCGACCGGTCGCTGTTCGTGCAGAAGGGTCCCGACGCCACGCTGCTCGACGGCATGATCGATCCGGATCCGTTCCCCGCGTGGATGACGCCGGACGACCTCGCCGTCTACGTCGAGGCGTTCGAGTCGAGCGGATGGGTGGGACCGTTCAACCGGTACCGGGCGCAGGGGCTCGACGCCGACGAGCTCGGATCGCTCCCGCACCCCGAACTGCACCAGCCGGCCGCGTTCGTGGCGGGCGAGCTCGACGGTGTCCGCAACTTCGTGCCGGGGCTCGACCTGTTCGCCCTGGCGCCGGCGTTCTGCAGCGACTTCCGGGGCTCGACGATCATCCCCGGCGTCGGGCACTGGGTCCAGCAGGAAGCCCCGGTTGCCACCAACGCCGCGCTCGGTGCCTTCGTCGACTCGCTCGGCTGACGAGTAGGAATGGCACCATGCCCGCTCGCCTGCCCGCCATGTCGCTCGCCGCCTCCCCGGGTCGCCGGCTGCGCACGATCGACCTCGCCCGCGACATCGAAGCGCGCGGCTTTCCCGGGGTCTACTGCCCGAGCTTCGGCGATGCGATGGGCCTCTGTCTGTCGATCGCCCAGGCGACCACCACGTTGGAGGTCGGCACCTCGATCCAGCCCATCTATCTGCAGCACCCGGCGGCGCTCGCCACGTCGGCGTGCTACCTGCACGAGATCGCCGGCGGCCGCTTCCGCCTCGGCGTCGGCGTCACGCACGGTCCGGTGATCGAGCGTCTCGGTGTCGAGACCGGCAGGCCGCTGTCGGACATGCGCGAGTACGTCCGCTCGATGCGTGCGGCCGCCGAGCACCTGGGCGGGCTGCCGCCCGTCGTGTTGGCCGCGCTGCGCGACAAGATGGTGGCACTGTCGGTGGAGATCGGCGATGGTGCCGTGTGGGCCAACGGCTCGCTGAGCCGGATGGATCACTCGCTCGCATCGATTCCGGTCGAACGACGGGAGGCCGGCTTCTGGATCGGCAACATGATCCCCACGGTGATCGACGACGATCTCGACGCAGCACGTGCCCGGAACCGCAAGACACTTCAGGGGTACGTGGCACTCCCCAACTACCGCAACTACTGGATCGAGGCGGGGTACGAGGCCGAGATGCAGGCAGCCCAAGCGGCCATCGCAGCCGGGGACGCCGACGGTGTCGCAGCGGCGATGACCGACGCCTGGCTCGACGACTGCACGCTGTCCGGCCCCGCTCGTCGCATACGCGACGGCGTCGAGGCGTGGTTCGATGCCGGTATCACACCGATCGTCGTGCCGTCGTCGACCTCCGGCGGTCAGGCCAGGGCGGTAGCGGAACTCTTCGACGCATTCTCCTGAACGGCCGACAACCGATCCCGGCGGCCTCGTCGGTCGTACGCGGCCGTCAACGGTGGGTGTGCCCGCGCCGGCGATGCTTGTGGTGCCGGAACAATATCCGCTGCTGTTCGATGCGGAACGCACGCCGGAGCTGCGTGATCTCGAGCAGCCGAGCAACGCAGCGCGAGGGTCGACGCAGCGTCAGCACGTCGCCGTCCACGGCGAGGCGGCCACGAACGTCGAGCAGCGCGTCGAGCCCCCTCGAGTCCATGAAACGGACGCCGGACAGGTCGACCACCAGCTGCCTTCCCTCGATGTCGGGTCGGTGCGTCGTCAACGCCTCGGCGAGTGCCGGCGCCGTGTTGGCGTCGATCTCACCGCCGACCTGCCAGCCACCGGGGATCGGTGCCACGGTCAATCGGTCGAGAACCCTGGCTGTTGCTGCCATTGCGAACCCCCTGGTCGTCGAGAGCGAAAGCTGCGGATTGCAGCCGCTCTTGACCGTACGACCGACGCCGCCCGGTGATACCCCTTCGATGCGGGGCCACGTGACCCCGTAACCGTTCTTCGACGGGGCGGCCCCGCCAGGTCGACGCAGGAGTTCCATGTGTTCGCCATGGGCTCGATCTCCTTCGTGTGGACGATCGTGTTCCCCGCCGATCACGTCGGGTGGCAGACCGTGATCCGGTCGCTGATCCCGCAGAACCGGAGCACGTGCTCCACCACGCTGCTCGGGTTGTGGAGGCTCAGCGCACCATCGACGCCGTCGACCACGCGGAACAGTGCGTCGACCAACTCCGAGCCCCGCTGGTCGACCCGGTCGACATGGCTCAGGTCGAGCACGACGGAGTGCGCGAATGCCGCGAACTCCGTGACGGAGTTCCACACGGTGTCGTCGATGGTCGTGGCCGACAGTTCGCCGAACAGCAGGATGAGCGCCGGCGTCGATTCGTCGTCGTGCGAGCCCGAGCACGAGGCGACGTGAACGTCGAGCAGCGACGTGCACTCCGGGCGGCGCGGACGGCGCGATCGCGAGGTGCACAGCCGGCGGGGCCCCGGCGACGTCGACTGGTGGTGCTGGCACACCGACGGGTCGATCGACGACCGGACGTTCGCCGGCTCGATTCGTCGCAGCGACGTGATGATGGTTGCAGTTGGCATACGGCCTCCTCAGCGCCCGGCGGCCGATGGTAGGAACGCCGACGCGCCGTCCGGACCCCCAACGTAGAGGGATCCACCGCCCCCTTCGGCCCGACCCGCCAAGCGGCGACGACCCGTAACGGCAGCCCACCGTGTCGTTTCGATTACAGTGACACGGCAATGGACACACTCGGGGGCATGTTCACGAGAATCCGTCGTCGGTGAGGATCTGATGACCCCATCGAGCCTTCGAGAACATGCCTGAGCGCAGGACTGACATCGATCACCAACCCGCCGCGACGCCTCTGCGGGTGCTGCTGGTCGACGATCAACGCGCGTTCGTGGAGTCGATCGCGATCGTCATCGACTCGCAACCGGACCTCCAATGCGTCGGCATCGCCACCAGCGCAACCGACGGCGTCGAGGAAGCGGCACGGCTACGCCCCGATGTCGTGATCATGGATCTGATGCTGCCGGACTTCGACGGCATCGAGGCGACGGCCAAGCTCACACAGAACTGCCCCGACTGCACGGTGCTGATCCTGACCGGACGACCGGACGCCACCGCACTGGCCCGGGCTGCCGCGGCCGGAGCAAGCGCGTTCATGATGAAGAGTTCGTCGATCGAGGAGATCCTCGACGCCGTGAGGCAACCGCCGACGCGCCGGCTGCAGATCGACCCCGACGCGCTGAAGTCCCTCCTCCACGGCGGCTCGACGCCGCCGGGCGTGTCCGAGATGACACAGCGCGAACTCGAGGTGCTGGCACAGCTCGCCGAGGGTCATCAGCCCAAACAGATCGCTCGGCACCTCGGCATCACGCTGACGACGTGCCGCGGCTACATCAAGGCGATCTTCCAGAAGCTCGGCGCTCACAGCGCGCTCGAAGCGGTCATCCTCGCCCACCGGTTCGGTGTGATCAACCTCGACGAGCCCGACTGACGGCCGGAACCCCTGTCCCCGGTCAGTCTGCGTTCACCGGCGCTGCGCCGGGCAGTCGCAGCAGGTAGCAGTCGTGGCGTCCGGAGCGCTGCACCCCGACGTCGGCACCGGCGAGTTCGGCCGTCCTCCTCGCGACGTACAGGTCGAGCCCGTCCTCGAGGGTCGCGGATCGGAATTCCACGGATCCGCTGGGCCGCTCGCGCTCTGCGGTGAAGATGACGTCGATGAACTTGTCGTCGGTGCGCAGCGCCCATGCGTTCACGGCCCCGTCGACGTCGATGCCGTCGAATCGACCGAGTAGACCGGCGATGACCTGATCGACCACGATCGGGTCGGTGTAGACCGACAACACCTCCGAGGAACCATCATGCTGGACCGGGCAGCACAGTGGCCGAGCCCGGTCCTGGCCCGACCCCGCGATCAGCTCACCGATGTCGACCTCACGACAGGTCGCCGTCACCTCTCCGCGAGTGAGCCGGTCGAGCCTCGTGAGGTCGTCGACGAACGACATCAGTTTCTCGGCGTTGGCCTCGATCGCGTCGAGGCTGCGTCGTCGGGTCGCCTCGTCGATGCTGGCGATTTTCAGGAGTTCGACCTGGTGCAGCACCGCACTCACCTCCTGGCGGAGTTCGTGTGCGAGCAGACCGATGTCGGCGTCCCACGACTCCTCGGACTTCGACTGAATGCTCATCGCAACGCTCCCGGCACTGCTCGTCGTGCCCCCCTCGGAGAGTGGCTTCGAATTTGATCGTGATCGAACATCTGGATACCCGCCGAGGCGGACGCTGAGTCACGTCCTTCACTGCTCGGGGTCAGGCTAACCCCAGTCGTGGGGGTACGAATGAATGGCGCGGGACGTAGCTTCGGTTTCTGGGGGCGGGGCCGAACAGCAACCCGGGACCGGACTTCTGGTGCTGGGTCATCTCGAGTTTGGAGACCTCGCGTGACCGAAATCCGAAACGACACCGACGATCTCACTCCACTGTTCGATCGCTACCGCACGAGCAGAGACCGAGGGATGCGCAACGAGTTGGTCCGCCGCCACGTCTGGCTGGCGGAGCGATGTGCTCGGCAATATCGCGACCGCGGTGAACCGCTCGACGATCTCGTGCAGGTGGCGTGCCTCGGGCTGGTGAAGTCCGTCGAGCGCTACGACCCAGCGCGTGGGCCGTTCGTCGCGTTTGCGAACCCGACGATCATGGGTGAGCTGAAGCGGCACTTCCGCGATGCGACGTGGGCGGTCGCGGTGCCGCGTCGCCCCAAGGAGCTCCGCACCCGCGTCAGCACGGCGAACGAAGCGTTGCGCCACCGGCTGGAGCGTTCACCGACGGTCGACGAACTCGCCGAGTTCGCGAACCTTCCCAAGGAGCACGTCATCGAGGCGTTGGAGGCCGAACGCGTGTATCGACCGATCGGTCTGGAGGTCTCCGGGCGTTCGTTCGAACCGGCGATGCGGACCGAACCGGACACACGGGAGACGTCGCTGCTCGCCCGCGACCTGATGGCCCGACTGGACGACTGCGAACGCGAGATCGTGTATCTCACCTACTTCGAAGGCTGGACGCAGCGCGAGATCGGTGTACGTCTGGGGCTCGGACAGGTACAGGTCTCTCGCCGACTCCGGACGGCGCTGGGCCGTCTGCGGGCGGCGCTGGACACCGCCCGGACCACCGCAGCGTGATCCGACGCGAGTCGGACGGAGGCGCTGCAGGTCAGCTCGACGGCTCGCCGACGCCGTACTCCTCGCCGAGCGCCGGCGACACGTAGCGCTCGCCTCGCCGACCAGCGGCGATCCCGGCTCGCAGATCAGCAGGGTGACCCTTGACGACGTAGGCGCTGGCGCCGGCCTCGAACGAACGACGCACGTACGCCGGCTCGGTGTGCCCCGACACGACGACGCACGTCGTCGCCGGCCACAAGCTGCGCACACGATCGATCAACCAGATCCCGTTCTCGCCGGGGATCGACAGGTCGACGATCACCAGGTCGACCTCATCGGCCGTCATCTCGTCGACGGCGGCCGCACTGTCGTCGGCGACCCACGCCACGGTGATGCCGGAGATCAACGCGATCGTCGCCTGCAGTGCCTCGCGGTACCGCACATGGTCTTCGACGATGCCCACACGAAAGATGTCCAGTTCGGTGTCAACCATCTGCAGCCTCCTGGTTCGTTTGCGTGGGCACCTGCACGCGGACCTTGGTCCCGTCGTCGGGAATCGATTCGATCGAGAGCGACCCGCCCACGACATTCAACCGTTGACGCAGCGTTGCCAACCCGAGCCCGGGGGGCGACGGATCGTTGAACACCTTCTCCGCGTCGAATCCTCTGCCACCGTCGGAGACGTTGACATCGAGCGCGCCGTCGAGGATCGTGACGTCGACCGCGGCATGGCGTACATCGGCGTGCTTGATCACGTTGAAGAGCAGTTCTCGGATCGTCTGGTGTACGACGACGCGGATCGTGCGTTCCTGCACCCGCAGTGGCGACTGGATCGACAGATCGACCTGCAGCCCGTGGACCTCGGCCATCTGCGAGACGAGTGCACGAATGGTCTCGGCCAGGTCGTCGTCGTCGAGCGACGGCGGTGCCAGCTCCACGGTGAGGTGCCTGGTCTTCTCGATCGATTCGGTGATGTACCGATTTGTCTCGTCGACGTGGGCGTCGAGATCGCCGAGCCGACCCTCGGTCACGTCCTCGCGGAGCAGTTCGAGACGCATCTGCGCACCGAACAGCAACTGCTGCACGTCGTCGTGCAGCATGTCGGCGATGCGGCGCCGTTCCGCGTGCTCTGCGCGGACGAGGTCCGAGGCGAGCGTGCGGAGTTGCGCCTCGTTCTCCGTCAGTTCCGAGGTGGCCTCGCGCACCCTCGCCTCGAGCGTCTGGTTCATGTCGCGCAGCTGCGCCTCGGTGCGCAGCCGGAGTTCCGCGACGGCGAGGTAGTCGACGATGGTGCGGATCAGTTCGATCGACTCGCGCTCGAAGTCGACCGGTCCGCGGGTTGCGAACGCAAGCGCCCCCACCACCTCGTCGGCGGCGATCAGCGGGAAGCAGCCGTAGGCGGTGAGGCCTTCTCGCCGCTCGAGTTCGCGGTCGGGTCCCGTCGTCTGGGCGAGGTCGGTGTGCACCGCCGGTGCGCCGGTCTCGAACGCTCGTGCGCAGTACGCCGGTCCGATGTCGGCGCCAGCGGCCGACCAGTCGGCATTGCCCTGGATCCGGCGAGCGGTTCCGGCGTCGTCGATCTCGAATCGCTCGTAGATCTCGAGGCCGAGCACCTCGGACATCTCGGAGAACAGTGCGGTGAGCAGCTCGTCGGGTGCCGATCCGCGCAGCAGCGCTGCAGCAGCATCTGCGAGCAGCGTGAGCCGTCTCGTGCGCTCGGCCAGCTTCCGCATCACCCGCACATCGGCGGTGACGTCGCGAATCGTCCCCCGACGGGTCGCGGTTGCGTCTTCGGCGTCGACGTGGCTGGCGTTGAGCTGGACGTGGACCAATTTGGCCGGGCCGGTCAACTCGAACGCCAGGTCACGCTCCTGCCCAGCGCGGACGTAGTCCCACCAACGTTGCCGATCGTTCTCATCGAGCCGTTCTGCGACCACCTCGGCGAACGGACCGTCGTCGGGCGACGCCACCAGGATCTCGAAGGCACGGGCGTCGCCGCTCGACGCACCGGTGTGCTCGTCCCACCACCAGGTCCCCATCTCGGCACTGTCGAGCGCCATGCGCAGCCCGCGTTCGCTCGTCCGCAGCGACGACTCCGCCTGCCATCGCCGCGTGATGTCGACGAAGGTGATCACGACCCCTTCGATGCGGTCGTCCGACGTCCGGTACGGAAGGATCCGGGTGAGCAGCCAGCGGCCGTCGTCGCTGAGCACCTCGTATTCGATCGGTACCAGGCGTTCGAGCACGAGTCGAGCGTCGGCCACCAGCTGATGCCCGCCGAGCCGGTTGGTGAAGTCGGTGAGCGGCCGGCCCCGGTCGTCGTGGACGATGTTGAAGATCTCGGTGATCGGGGGCGTGAACCGAACGATGCGTAGCTGACGGTCGAGGAAGAGCGTGGCGATGTCGGTCGCCGTCAACAGGTTCTGCAGGTCGCTCGACAACATTCCCAGTTCTTCGACCTTGTGTCGGTTCTCCTGGTTCAGTGTGGCCAGCTCTTCGTTCGTCGACTGCAGCTCCTCTTTCGAGGTCTCGAGCTCCTCCAACGTCGAACGAAGCTCCTCGTTCGTCGACTGCAACTCTTCGTTGGAGGCCCTCATCTCCTCCTGGCTCACCTCGTACTGTTCGATCACCGTCTCGAGCCGGCGATTGGCTTCCTCCAGTTGCTCGCCGACGTCGTTCGCCGCATCCCCTGCGCCCGACTGCTCCGAGGTCGCAGCGGGCACCACCGGTTCGAACATGACCAGGACGACGTCGTCGCCGTCGACGGGAACCGCACGGACCAGCACGGTGTGCGGCGCTCCACCGACCATCAACGTGACCGGTCGCCCGACGACCACCGCGTGTTCGTTCCGTGCGGCGTACACCGCCGAGCGCATCTCGAGCCGCAACGCGTCGGCGACGAGCTGGAACGCATCGCTCGTCGGTGGACCACCGGGATGCGACAGATACTGGCCGACGCGCGACGAGAACTGCACCACGCGGTTGTTGCCGTCGAGCAGCATGCTGGGCGGTCCGTAGCGCTCGAGCAGCGAACGGTGGAGTCGCTCGTAGCCGACTTCTGGGGGCTCCGGCGTCCGACCGGCTCTGGCGGTGCTCGTTCGCAACGATGCACCACGGAACGCCGCTGGCGGCGGTTCGCTCGTCGAGACGTCGCGCCGTTCGAAGAACCCACGCTTCTTGTCGATGACGCTGAAGAGATCGGGGCGGTCGAGCGTCTCGGACGTCCCGAGGAACAGCACTCCCCCCGGCTCGAGCGAGTAGTGGAACAGGGCGATCGCATCGCGCTGCACGTCACGCTTCAGGTAGATCAACAAGTTCCGGCAGGAGATGAGGTCGGTGTGCGAAAACGGCGGATCGCTCAGGAGGTCGTGCTTCGCGAACACGACCGCTTCGCGGACGTCGCGGTTGATCACGTAGTCGTCACCCTCGCGTGTGAAGTAGCGCCGGAGCCGCTCCGGCGACACGTCGGACTCGATCGTGGACGGATACACGCCGTGCCGCGCCCGCTCGAGCGAGGCGTCGTGGAGGTCGCTGGCGAAGATCTGGATGTGCGGGGCATCCGACAGGGTCTCGGCGTGTTCGAGCAGCAGCATCGCGATGCTGTACGGCTCGTCGCCGGTCGAACACCCGACCGACCACACCCGGACACTGTCGCCGAGCCCTTTGCCGCGGAAGAGTCGTGGGACGATCGTCCGCTGCAGCTCTTCGAAGACCGCAGGGTCACGGAAGAAGTTGGTGACCGGGATCAGCAGGTCGTTGAACAGCATCTCCGCCTCGTCGGGTGAACTCCGCACGAGCTGCGCGTAATCCTCCAGACCCGTCAGCCGATGCAGTTGTGTCCGTCGCTGCATCCTGCGCAGGATCGTCGACTCCTTGTACCCCGACAGATCGTGGCCGCACCGTTCGTTCACCAGCTCGAGGATGTCGCTCATCGCCGAACGTGTCCGGTCGGTGGCGGTGGCGCCCTCGGCGATCGCGGCGAGGTCGGCTCCTGCGTACTCGGCCAGGTCCGCGAGGCGGGTGACCATCTCGGCCAGCGGGAGCACCAGATCGACGGAGTCGGCGCGGATGGCACTTCTGGGCATGCCGTCGTATTCGGCCTCGGCCGGGTCCTGGGCGATCGTCAGCCCGCCGTGCGCCCGGATCCTCGACAGACCGATCGTGCCGTCCGAACCGGTTCCGCTCAGCACGATCCCGATCGAGTGTCCGTCGTGGACCTCGGCGAGCGTCCGGAAGAAATGATCGATGGAGTGGCGACGATCGATTTTCTGCTCCAGCTCGGTGACTCGCAGGTGACTGTCGAGCGCGGACAGATTCCGGTTCGGGGGGATGACGTAGACGTGATTCTTCTCGAGGGGCACCATCTCGGACACCTGTTGGATCGGCATGCTCGAATGAGCCTGCAGGAGGTCGGCGAGATGGCTCTCGTGGTCGGGTGCCAGATGCATCACGATCACGAACGCCAGGCCGGTGTCACCCGGCATCGTCCGCAGCAATTCGCGCAGCGCTCCGAGACCGCCCGCGGACGCGCCGATGCCGACCACGGTGACCGGTTCGTGCACCGACGGCTCGCTGCTCATCGGTGCCAGTCTGCCACTCCCCGACATCGACGTCGCCCCCGCGACGTGGCGGCAGAGCTGCGACTCGAGCCGACGTTTCCGACGGGGACGCTCGGGGTACTCGGGGGCACCGCACACCCGACCGGACCGCCGCGTCGGCGCCGGTCGCCGCCGAGAGGAGTGCCATGCAACCCGAAGATCAACCCCGGGGCACCGACAGCCGGGTCGAGGACTGGTTCGGCCAGAGCGTCGAACGTGACGCCGAGTTGGCCGACGAGCTGACCGAGCAGGAGGGCCTCGACGACAAGGAGGCCCGGCGACGTTTCGAGCAGGAGGCCGCCGGTGAGTCCGAGCAGGACGCCCGCCACGGTGAACGGATCGACCCGGACCAGGGTCGATCCGCCTACACGGGCGGCGAGTCTGGCGGCTCGGGACCGAGCGAGCGGGCGCGCGAGCAGGATCCGCAGAGCCCCGGCGCGACGATCGACGAATCGGAGCCCGCCGAGCCGAACGAGCCCGGCTGACCGGAACGTCCCACCAGACCATGGCGCCTGACCACTCGCAGGCGTGACCGGCGATACGGCAGCTCCCGCACCGTTTCGCAGGCAGGTCTCCCGGGTAGTCCGCGGTGAAGCCTTCGAGACGACAGGAAAACGCCATGGACATCACCCAACTCATCCTCGATGACCACCACGAGCAGCGGAAGATGTTCGCGCTGCTCGACGATGTCGACCGCGACGACACCGAAGCGCTGAACGCGATCTGGACCCGACTGCGAATCCTGCTCGAGGTGCACGCCGAAGCCGAGGAAGAACTCTTCTACCCGAAACTGCTGGACGTGGGCGAGGGCGCAACCGACGCCGATGACGCTGAAGAAGAGACCGAGGACGCGATCAGCGACCACAACGACATCCGCAAGGGGATCGCCGAGGCCGAGCGTCACGACGTCGGATCCCCCGGTTGGTGGCAGGGCATCGCGACGGCGCGTGAGGAGAACAGCACGCACATGGCCGAAGAGGAACGCCAGGCGCTCGCCGACTTCCGTCGCCATGTCGACGAGGCCGAACGCCACGACCTCGGAGTCTCCTTCGCCGCCTACGAAGCAGGCCACGCGTCGGGCGTCCGCTCGGAATCGAAGGATCCCGAGCGGTACATCGAACAGCACACCTGATCGGACCTGTCGGTCTGGCGTCTGAAAGTCAGACCCTGTGGGAACAGACGGGTCCATGCCAGACATCACCACCGCCATCGAGAACGACCACCGCGAGGTCGAGCGCCTGTTCGACGCCTACCGGGCCGGACCGACTGCCGAGCAGCAGGACGTCGTCGACCAGATCCGGGTGATGCTGGCGCAGCACGCTGCGGCGGAGGAGATCCTGCTCTATCCGACGCTCCGTCGGACCGCCGAGAACGGCGACACTCTCGCCGACCATTCCATCGACGAGCACCAGGAGATCAAGCGCTTGTTGTCCGAGCTCGATGATCTGTCCGCCGACGACCCGGCGCAGAGTTCGACGCTCGCCGAGTTGGAGCGTGCCGTCGCCGAGCACGTGCGCGAGGAGGAGTCCGACGTGCTGCCGGCGTTGGAGGGGCGCGCGGACCCGGAGCGTCGTCAGCGACTGGGAGAACTCTTCGAGGACATCAAGCCGCTGCTGCCGACCCGCCCCCACCCAGGGGTACCGGGGACCGCCTCCGCGCAACTCCTCGCCGGGCCACTGGCCAGCGTCGCCGACCGCATCCGCGACTTCGTCGGGCGCTGACAGTCCGACCACCGGGCGGCGTCGCACACGGTCGCCGAGATCCGAGCACGCAGCGCAACGCTGCGCCATAGAGTTCCGCCGATGGGGACCGACCGTCCGATCCGGACGCTCGTCGTGGGGGGCGTGGCGTGGAACACGATGGTGTACCTCGACGAATTCCCGGCACCCCGAGCCGGCACGGTGTTCGCCCGAGGCGTACGCGACACCGTCGGATCGAGCGGTGCCGGCAAAGCGCTGAACCTCCGTGCCCTCGGCGCCGACGTCACGTTGTGGGGGCTCGTCGGCGACGATGAGTGGGGCGACAGGATCCACCGGGTCATCGCCGACGCCGGCATCGACTTCCTCACTGCGACCGACCCGGCGGGCACCATGCGTCACGTCAACCTGATGGACGCCACCGGTGACCGCCTGTCGATCTTCGCCAACGCCGGCACCGCTGACATCGCCGTCGATGTGGACGCCACACGACAGCGTGCCGTCGAGGCCGATCTCGTGGCGGTGACGATCCTGCCGCACTGTCGAGCGTTCCTGCCGATGTTGCAGCGAATCGGCAGCGACATCTGGGTCGACCTCCACGACTACGACGGCGTCGACCCGTACCACGCCGACTTCATCGACGCCGCCGACCATCTCCAGATGAGCTCGATCGCCATGACCGACTGGCGGCCGTTCCTCGAAGGCCGCATCGCTGCCGGCGCCACGACGGCGGTCTGTACCCACGGCGCCGCAGGCGCATCGGGAATCAGTGCCACCGATGGCTGGGTCGACATCCCGGCACGTCCGGTTACAGGAGTGGTCGACACGAACGGTGCGGGCGACGCCTTCTTCGCGGGCTTCGCCACCGCCTGGCTCCACAGCGCCGACCTGACCGAGGCGATGCACCGCGGCGCCGAGGCGGCCGCAGCAGCAGTCCAGTCGCCAGGCCTCGCTCCTGGATGACACGCAAGCACAATCGCCCGGTCGCGTTGTTCGGCCAGTTCGTCGGCGCTGGCAACGGTCAGGTCGAAGTGGAGTTGCAGTGGCACCAGCGGGTTCGGCGCGGATGGGAGGTCGTTCCGTCTACTGTCGGCACGGATGAGAGCTGTCGTGTGCAAGGAGTTCGGCCCACCCGAGACCCTGGTCGTCGAGGAGGTGGACGATCCGACGGCCGGAGACGGCCAACTGGTGATCGAGGTGAGGGCATCGGCGGTGACGTTCCCCGACACCCTCATGCTCGAGGACAAGTATCAGTTCCACCCGACGCCGCCGTACATCCCCGGCGGCGAGGCCGCCGGCGCTGTCGCGGCCGTCGGTGACGGCGTTTCTGACTGGTCGGTTGGCGACCGTGTCGTCGGTGGACTCGGCACGACCGGTGGCTACGCCTCGATGCTGGCGATTCCCGCTGCCACCGCTCGTCACCTCCCGGATTCGGTCGACTTCGCCGTCGCCACCGGGCTGAACTATGCGTACGGCACCACGCTGTACGCCCTCAGGCACCGGGCGCACATCCAGCCGGGCGAGACGCTGCTCGTGCTCGGTGCCGGCGGCGCACTCGGCGTGTCGGCGGTGGAGCTCGGCAAGCTCATGGGCGCGCGGGTCATCGCTGCAGCTTCGACCCAGGAGAAGCTCGACCTGTGCCGCGAGCGAGGCGCCGACGAGACCATCGACTACGCCACCGAGAACCTCAAGGACCGCGCCAAGGAACTCACGAACGGTCGCGGCGTCGACGTCGTCTACGACGCGGTTGGTGGCGACAAGGCCGAGCAGGCGTTGCGAGCGATTGGGTGGGAGGGCCGGTTCCTCGTGATCGGGTTCGCCGGCGGCATCCCCTCGATCCCGCTCAACCTGACGCTGCTCAAGGGCTGCCAGATCGTCGGTGTCTTCTACGGCGCCATGACCGCCCGCCAACCGGAACTGAACGCCGAGATCAGCGACGAGCTGATCCGACTGGTGGCGTCCGGTGAGCTGCGGCCCCACGTGTCGGAGCGCTATCCGCTCGAACGGGCAGGCGAGGCGCTCCGTTCGCTGATGGACCGCACCGCGATCGGCAAAGTTGTCATCACGCCATGAGCCGGAACTCGTTGCGTGATCGGTCTGGACGATGACACCCGGCGATGATCTGACTCCGATCTCTCTGTTCGCGCCGGAGTTCGTCGCCGACCCCCACCGTGTCGCCGCAGCACGTCGCGCGATCTCCGGCGCCGACCATGACCGCGACTTCAACGGGTGGACGGTGTTTCGCCACGCCGACGTGTCGCCGCTACTGCGTGATCCGACCCTCAAGAAGGACCCTGCTGTCGCTGCCGATGGCCTGTACACACAGGTCCTCCTGGCGGGGGAACGCTCGATGCTGTTCATGGATGATCCGGATCATCGCCGCCTGCGGGGCCTCGTCAACCAGGCCTTCTCGAAACGAGCCACCGAATCGAGTCGCCCGCGGATCCAAGCGATCGTCGACGAGCTCCTGGACGCAATGGCGTCCGAACGCGGGCCGGTCGATCTGATCACTGCGCTGGCAACGCCGTTCCCGATCACGGTGATCGCGGAGATCCTCGGCGTCGACCCGGCAGATCGAGACGATTTCAAGCGCTGGTCGGACGACGGCACGTTGAGCTTCGATCCATCGCTTGCCCCCGATGTCGCCGAACGGGTGGCCTCGTCGTCGGCGGAACTTCATTCGTACCTGGCCACGGCCATCGATGCCCGTCGGAACGCTCCGCGCGACGACCTGATCAGCGCCCTCGTGGCGGCGCAGGACGCAGACGGCACGCAGCTCAGCGACGACGAGGCAGTCAGCGCAATCAGCCTCCTGTTGGGAGCCGGCAACGTCACCACCACCGATCTGATCGGCAATGGAGTGCTCGCCCTGTTGCAGCACCCCGAACAGCTCGATGCCTTGCTGGCCGATCCATCGCTGGTCTCCAATGCTGTCGAAGAGATGCTGAGGTTCGATCCACCAGTCGTGGTCACCGACCGCATCGCGACCGCGGACATCGAGGTGGGTGGCTGCCCGATCATGAAGGGACAGTGGCTCTGGCCCGTGCTCACCTCGGCCAACCGTGACCCGGCAGTTCACCCGGATCCCGACCGCTTCGACATCCAGCGCACCGACATCCATCACGTGTCGTTCGGAGGTGGCCCGCACCTGTGCCTCGGTGCTCCGCTCGCGCGAATGGAGGCCCAGATCGCGATCGCGTCGCTGCTCGCCCGATTCCCGAAGATCCGGCTAGCCGATCCCGCAGAACCACCGCACTACAAGATGGTCCCCGGCTTCCGAGGACTCACCGAGCTCAGCGTGCTGCTCTCCTGACTCGGGCCCGACCGGGCGGCCAGTCCATCAGCAAGCAGGTGCTCGTCAGCCCGACGCTTCGAGCAGCCAGTGCACGAGCAGCGGGAGCTTCTCGGCGACCGTGTGGCCGCCCGGCGTGATCTCGAGCGTCACGTCGAAGCCGGCCTCCCGGAGGCGCAAGTCGAGCAACTGGGCCGCGTCAACGTAGCTGACGACGCCATCGGCGAGCTGGTCGAGTCGCTCGAGATCGGAGCGGATCGACCCGGCCGGGTCGCGCTGAGTCACCCAGGTGGGGTTCGCCGGGTCGTCGACGTCGCGTGGCGCTGTTCCGTCGGCGGCGGCCCAGACGAAGAACTCGGTGTCGAGGTCGGGCGGCCATCGGGACGGGTCGGTCAGCGACGCCACCGAATCCTGCATCGCGTCGAGGTCATCGCCGAATGCTCCGTCGAACGACGAGGAGTGCCAGAACGTCTCCCCGTCGCCCAGCACGGCGCCGGCGACAGGGGTTCCGGTCGACGGCGACCGACATCCGGGGATCTCGTCGTCGTCGGGATCGAGGGCCGACACGAGGGCGGGGCCGGTGCCGGCCGAGAAGCCGTACACCACGATGCGAGTGGGGTCACCACCGTGCTCACCGGCATGAGCCCGTGCGAACGACACCGCGCAGTTCCCGGCGTCACCGAGGCGGTCGATGTCGTCGAAGCCGAGCGGAAACGGGTCGCCCCCGTACCAGGTGGGAGCGAACACGACCATGCCGGCGGTCGCGGCCGCTTCGGCGACGCTCGTGATCGACGCCGCGTCCTTGCCGTCGCTCGATCGTCCGTGGAACACCACGGCCACCGGGAACGGTCCCTCGCCGTCGGGGACGTAGACGTCGACGAGAAGGTCGCCTCCGTCAACCGTCAGGAAGGCCAGATCCGTCTCCACCGAGAAATCCCGCGGGTTCGGGACCTGGCGGCTCGGTCGCTCGACGAGCGACGAGCCAGTGGTCGTGGCGGCGGCCGACGTCGCACGATCGGACGTGGTGGTGTCGGCGCAGCCGGCGGCGAGCACGACAGCGAGCACCGACGACAGCACCGAGACGACACGGAGCATGAGCGAGTTTGCTGTCATGGTCGGGCGGGGCCCAAGCTAGTCGTCGCCGAACGCGGATCGTTGGGTGCGGGCGCATGCTCAGGGCGTCGTCGTGAAGACCCGCACGACCTGATCGCCGGAGACTGCGATGTCGACACCGGGCGGAGTTGCCTCCGTGGGTGGACCGACGTACACGTTGGGTTCGGCATCGGACGGCGCCTCATAGGGCTGACCTGCGATGAATCCCGGGAACCCGACCAACTTCATGGTGGTGCAGCGCTCAATGGCGACACCGACCGCCAGCGCTTCAGGCCAAGATGCGCCAACATTGACCACTGCGACGTCGGGGAGGTCCTCACATCTCGCAGCAACACCCGTCGCCAGATCCTGGAACTGGCTGTTCGAAGCCGAGCGTGCCAGCGGAGGACGAGCAGGCGGCAGAGCGATGAACGCTGCCGCCAGGATGACCGTCAGCTGAGCGAGTACGAGCGGTCGTGCGCACGTCGCCCATCGCTCCCGGATGTCAGCGGAAACTGCGACGAATCCACCGACCCAGATGAGTAGACCCAACCCGACGGCGGGGAACAGCAGGTACCTGAAGAAGGGCCCATTCGCTTGCGTCAGTGCGACTGCGGTGAGAACCAGTCCAGAGCCGGCCATCGTCACGAGCTGAAACGAGAACGGGTGATGTCGACGGCGTACGACGGTGTAGACACCCAGGGCAACTCCGACCACTGCAAGCAAGAGCGTCAACGGCGTCGAGGAAGCGCCCGGAACGAAGGGGCTGGCCGGACCGAATTCGAAGCCTTGCTGGGCGGGGCTGATCCCGATGATGTGCACGACCCCTTGCGCAACGTCTCGTCGTCGCACAGGTGCCCCGTCGTCCGAGAACAGCAGATCGGTCACCAGCCGAGTCAGCAGATGATCGCCGACCACCAGGTCGATGAGCGGAAGGAGCCACAACACGGTCACGGTGAGGCCGATCCAGCGCAGTCGGGGGCCGCCCTGAGGCTGCCCCCGTTGGCGCCACCCGTGGAACGCCACGAGAGCCGCAGTGACGGCAATCGCGGCTGCAGATCCGACGTGAGTCTGCACCGCCATGGAGCCGCCCGCAGCGGCGACGAGCAGCCACCAACGCGAACCGCCAGACGTGTACACCGCTGAAGCCACCACCGTGATCACGACCCAGAACATTGCGGTGATCGGATTCCATGGCTGGCTCCAGTGTTCGATGCCGAAACGAGCCATCCAGACCGCAACCACCGTCAACGAGGCCAACATCGCACTGCGCCCCAGCCTGCGCCACACCGCGAACACGACGACTCCGACCGCACAGATCCCGAGCACCACAGCGCTCACCTGGTGCTCGGCGAACGAGCGTCCAGGAAGCAGGCGGAATGGGCTGGTCCACAAGAACGGTGCCGGTCCCGGGTGGCGCCAACCCTCGCGCGAATACAGTCCCATCAACTGTTCACCACGCAGGAACGCCCGTGTTCCCAACTCCAACACCGCCCAGTCACAGCACGGAATACCACTCACTCCCAGCTGCGAGAGCTGCTGCACTGCAAGAACGCTCAACGGGACCGCTACGGCGATCAATGCAGCGACCGGTGCCCAGACGCCGAACCACTGTTCTGCCCGGCGGGTTCGCGGAGGAACGTCAGACGGGCCGTCGTCGCTCGGGGGCGACGTGGAGTGGATCTCACTTGGCTTGCTCACGTGCTCACCAAACTCTCCGACTCTCCGGCGGTCGCGCTCACCGCTCGACCGGAAATCTGTTGGCAACCCGCCGATGAGCCGGCGGACCAGGACATTACTGCGCTCGCTGGATGCGCTGGGGCCGACGAATCACTTGGGAGTACGGACGAGTTCCAACGGTTCGGTTCACTCGTCGAGTTTCCAGCTCCCTGGCGTTCGCTCAGCTCGTTGACGTCGACTCGAGGAACCTGCGCACGGCGTGCCGCGAGGTCAGTTCCACGACGTCGAGGTGTCCGTGGCGTGCCAGGGCCGCATCGAGGCGAGGGCGACTGTCGCGGTCGTAGTTCCAGATCCAGCGGAAGAACGACGGTTGGATTCGTTCGGGGCACCCGTCGGCTTGAATCGCCCGGCCATGGTTCAGTGCGGACCGCTTGAACGCCCCGGTGAGGCACGTCAGGCGCGGCAGCGCGAACACGATGACGGTGTCTGCGCGTGAGAACCGCTCGTCGAACGTGCCGCCGTAGTTCCCGTCGGCGATCCAGCGGTCACCGGCGAACAACTCGACCTGGCGTCGCCGCCACTCGTCGCGAGGTGTCTCCACCCAGCCCGGCTGCCAGAAGTGGCGATCCAGGTGGACGACCGGCAGCCCCGTCCGATCGCCGAGCGCCGCCGCGAACGTCGACTTGCCCGCACCACCCGACCCGACGACCGCCACACGATCCACCGACGCATCCTTGCGGATCAGGGCCCTCTCGATGTGCTTCGGGTGGGTCGCCTACTGTTGTGACATGGCCGATGCTCGAGCGGCCGTGTCCGCGACCAAGGTCATGGCGCCGCGGCCACCACGCCGCTACCTCTCCCGTGCTCGTCTGATCGACGACATCGAGGCGTCGGTGTCTGCGGGTCGCGGGTTCCTGTTGGTGAGCGCGCCCGCGGGCTCGGGTAAGTCGACGCTGGTCAACGGTTGGATAGATGCGCACGATCGGGCCGGCTGCTGGCTGCAAGTGGATGACGGCGACGACGACCCGATCCGCTTCTGGAGCGGGGTCGCGTCGTCGCTCCTGGCGCGCGTGCCGGGGATCGGCGAGGCAATCGAGTCGGCGATCGGTGACGGCCTGGATGCCGTGGTCGCGGCGGTTGTCAACATGCTGTCGAGCGTGGACGGCGAGGTCGTCCTGGTGATCGACGACTATCACCTCATCAGCAACGACGACGTCCACGACAGCGTCGAACGGCTTCTGGCCCAGCGACCGACGAACTGCGTCGTCGTCGTGTCGACGCGTCTCGATCCACCGTTCCGTCTCGGCCGGCTCCGTGTCCGCGACCAGATCACCGAGGTGCGAGCGACCGACCTGCGATTCGACATCGACGAGGCGGCGTGGCTGCTCGACGCCGACGCCGTCGGTCTCGACAGCGACGACGTGGCGCGGCTCGCCGATCGGACCGAGGGTTGGGCTGCGGGGTTGGTGCTCGCCTCGCTCTCCATGCGAGGCGGCGACAGTGTGGCCGACTTCGTCCAGTCCTTCCATGGTGACGACCACCTGGTCGCCGACTACCTGAGTGATGAGTTCCTCGACTCGGTGGACCAGGTCGAGCGACAGCGTCTGCTCGACGTGTCGGTGCTCGAGCGGCTCTCCGGACCGCTCATCGACGAGGTGTGCGGCACCGACGACGGCACCGTCTGGCTCGACTCGCTCGCAGCCCGCAACCAACTGGTGATCGCACTCGACCGCACCGGCACCTGGTACCGGTTCCACCATCTGTTCCGAGATCTCCTGCGCGTCGAGCTCGTCCGTACCGCACCGGGGAGAGCGGCTGAGCTGCACGCCGCCGCCGGGCGTTGGCATGCGGAGTCCGGCGATCTGATCTCGGCGGTCGAACATCTTCTCGAGGCCGGGTGCAGGGTCGAGGCAGCCGACATCGTGGCCGACAATGCGACGAAGCTGTTGAACGTCGGGCGGACCTACACGGTGACCCGGTATCTCGAACGGCTCGGCGACCTCGTCGACCTGCACGAGGGCTTGGCGATCGTGCACGGCTGGGTGTCGTTCGTGACCGGCCGGTTCGCCGAGGCCGAGCGAGCGCTCGACGCTGCGCGACGCCTCGACGTCGACGGAGTCGACACCGGGCTCATCTTGTCGTTGTCGGCAATGATCCATCTCGCGAAGGGCGACGTCGCTGCGGGACTCCAGGTCGTCGAGGGGCAGGCGCCGATGTCAGAGCCGACGCATCCGATGGTGCTCGGAGGGGTGCGCGTGATGGGCGGCTGCTTCGACGAGGCTCGACCGTTCCTCGCTCGAGCGAACGAGATGGCAGCGACCCGACCCGACCACTTCGTCGCTGCCGTCACTCCGGTCTTCGAAGCGATCGCCGAGATCGAGGAAGGCCGAGCAGACGCTGCGCGTGAGCTTGCCGAAGCTGCGATCGCCTACGCCGACGAGCACCGGATTGCCGAGGCACCTCAGCTCGCCCTCGCACACAGCGTCGTGGCCCGAACGACCAGCGACGCAACATCCGCGGTGCCTGCAGCCATCCGCGGCGTGCAGCTCGCGCGGCGTTCGCCGGAGAACGTCATGCTGACCTATGCGCTGGCGAGCGCCGCCGATGTCGCCTTCGACCACGATCACGCCGACGCGGAGCGCATGCTCCTCGAAGCTCGGGCGATCGTCGACCGATGCGTCGACCCGGGGATCGCCGGCAGATACCTCGCTCGCGTCCAGTCCCGACACGGCCTCGCCGATCGCATCCGGTCCGACCAGCTCGTCGAGGAGCTCACCGACCGCGAACTCGCCGTGCTGCGCTATCTGCCCTCCCGACTCTCGCAACGCGAGATCGCAAGCGAGTTGTACGTGTCGCTCAACACCGTCAAGTCCCACTGCAAGGCGATCTACCGCAAACTCGGTGTCGACGGACGCAAGTCGGCCATACACGCTGCTCGCCAACACGGGCTCCTCTGAGGAGCCCGCCGTCTCGCCGGCGCTCGCGCGAGTTTCACCCGGGTGAGGAGCCGTCGGGCGGGAGGCGAGCTCACCCTGGTCGGGCGGATGCTGAAGCCGAACCCGACCAGCCCCCTCACCCGACGAAGGACCCGACATGACCCTTGCTGCCCCCGCCGCACCCACCGCGGCAACTCGTACCCCCGACAGCTCGACCGTGGCCGCCGGAGCTCGACATGCCGTGAAGACCTACGGCACCGGCGACGCAGCCGTGCACGCGCTCGACGGCGTCAGCGTCGACTTCGAGCGAGGCCGCTTCACCGCGATCATGGGACCGTCCGGCTCGGGCAAGTCCACGTTGATGCAGAACGTCGCCGGACTCGACACGCTCACGTCCGGCACGGTGTCGATCGGCGGCGTCGACCTGTCGTCGCTCTCCGATCGGCAGCTCACCCGGCTGCGCCGAGACCGCATCGGCTTCATCTTCCAGTCGTTCAATCTGGTTCCGACACTGACGGCGAAGGAGAACATCCTGCTTCCCCTCGACCTCGCCGGCCGCAAGCCGGACGCCGGCTGGTTCGACGAGATCGTCGCCACCGTCGGCCTCGCGTCGCGGCTCGGTCACCGCCCGGCCGAGCTGTCCGGCGGACAGCAGCAACGGGTGGCGGTAGCTCGCGCCCTGGCCAGCCGACCGGAGATCGTGTTCGGCGACGAGCCGACGGGCAACCTCGACAGCCGCGTCGGGTGGCGAAGTCCTCACGTTCCTCCGAGACGCCGTCGACCGTCTCGGCCAGACGGTCGTGATGGTCACCCATGATCCGGCCGCTGCGTCGTACGCCGACCGGATCGTCTTCCTCGCCGACGGCCGGATCGTGGACGAGATGCACGCACCGACCGCCGGTCGCATCCTCGACCGGATGAAGCAGTTCGGCCGCTGAGCCGTCGCCACACCCACCGACTCAGAACCGGAGATCAACACCATGTTCCGCATGTCCATCCGCAACCTGCTCGCCAAGAAGCTGCGCCTGTTCACCACCGCGCTCGCCATCGTCCTCGGCGTCGCATTCACCACGGGGACGATGATCCTCACCGACACCATGATCGAGTCGCTCGATGACGCGATCGCCGACGTGAACGACGGCGTCGACGTCGTCGTCCGCGGCCTGCCCGTGGGCGAAGACGAGGTCTTCACGTTGCGCGGTCCGGTCGATCTCGACCACGTCGACCGGGTCCGTGCCATCGACGGCGTCGATGCCGCCGTCCCCTACTGGGTCGGCTACACCCAGGTCGTCGGAGTCGACGGCAAGGCGCTGAACATGACCCAGAGCGTCGGGCTGAACTGGATCGACGACGCCGAGTTCTCGGCGTTCGAGCTCGCCGACGGTCGAGCGCCCACCGCCGACGACGAGATCGTGCTCGGCACGCAAGCAGCCGACGAGGCAGGCGTGGGAGTCGGCGACTCGGTCGACCTGATCACGCTCGCCGGCCTCGAGCGCTTCGTCGTGTCCGGGCTCGGCGTCGCTCGACGGGGTCCCTGGCGCGGCCAACTCGGCCTTCACGTTCTTCACCACCGACGCCGCCGAACAGCGTCTCGGCGACGTCGGCACCACGAACCAGATCCTCGTCCGCAGCGACTCGATGACGCCCGACGACCTCGCCGACCGTGTCGGCCTCGCGCTGAGCGATGCCGACGTGGTCACCGGTGCCGATCGAACCGCGGAGGAGCAGGACGATCTCGGCTCGGCGATCGGTGTGTTCGAGACGATCCTGCTCGTGTTCGGTGCCATCGCACTGTTCGTCGGATCGTTCACGATCGCCAACACGTTCACGATCACGGTCGCCCAACGCACCAAGGAACTCGCCCTCGTTCGCGCCATCGGTGCGAGTCGCCGCCAGGTGCTCGGCTCCGTCGTCATCGAGGCCGCGATGATCGGGCTCCTCGCTGCGATCGGCGGACTCGCCGCCGGACTCGGCGTCGCTCGTGGCCTCATGTGGGTGTTCGCACGCTTCGGCCTCGACTTCCCCGACGCCCCGCTCGTCGTTCAGACCTCGACCGTCGTCGCTGCGTTCCTCGTCGGTATCGGCGTGACCGTCGCCGCCGCCGTCGTGCCCGCTCGACGGGCAGCGACCGTGGCACCGATCGACGCGATGCGCGACGCCTCGATCGAGTCGACGGACATCTCCCGCAAGCGTCTCGCGATCGGAGCCGCGGTCGCAGCGGTCGGAGTCTTCGCACTCGTCCGGGGCGTGGTCGTCGCAGATGCTCCACTCGTCGGTCTCGGGAGCGTTGCGATGTTCTTCGCCGTGCTCGATCCTCGGCCCGGTGCTCGTGCGACCGATCACCCGGCTGGTCGCATTCCCACTGCGCCGTCTCGGCACTGCCGGTCGCCTCGCCGCTGCCAACGCGGATCGCAACCCGCGCCGCAGCGCATCGACCGCCGCGGCCCTCACCATTGGCGTCACCCTGGTCGCCGGTGCGTCGATGTTCGCGTCCACCGCGAGCGCCTCGGTGCGCGGCGATACCGCAAAGGTGCTCGTCGCAGACGCGGTCGTGCGGCCGATCGGATCGAACCCTGGCCTGCCGATGGACGTCGGCACCCAGGCGGACACCGTGGACGGTACGGAGGCGTTGCCCCTGCAAGCGCTGCGAGCGGAGGTCGAGGGATCGATGGAGTTCGTCGGCGGCATCGACCTGGCCGCAGCCGACGGCTTCGTCGAGGTGACGCTGATCGACGGATCGATCGAATCCACGAGCGACACCGTGGTGATCGGCGACGATCTCGCCGAGGAACGCGACTGGTCGATCGGCGAGCGCATCACCCTGCTGTTCCCGGACGGCGCCCAGTCGTCCATGCAGGTCACCGGCGTGATCGAACAGACCAATGCACTTCCGGCGATCGTCGCGCCGTACACGTCGATCGCCCCGCACGGGATCGGCCTCGACCAGGCCGTGTTCCTCGTCGGCGACGCAGACGCCGTGGCTGCCGTGGACGCAGCGCTCGCCGGCCAGCCGACCGCCACCGTCGACACCGTCGACGAGTACGCCGACTCACTCGTCGGTGCGCTCGACACGGTGCTGAACCTCGTGCTCGGCCTGCTCGGCCTCGCTGTGGTCATCGCCGTGCTCGGCATCGCCACGACGGTCGGGTTGTCCGTGCACGAACGCACCCGTGAACTCGGCGTGCTCCGGGCGATCGGAATGGAGCGCCGACAGGTACGGCGTTCGATCCGGCTCGAAGCGGTCGTGATCGCACTGTTCGGCACCGTCCTCGGCCTGGTGATGGGTCTCGGCTTCACCGCCGCGGTCATCTCCACCCTCGGCGACGAGGGCTTCGGGACACCGACCGTCCCGGTGTCCACGCTCGTCGTGATCGGGATCGGCGCCGTCGCCGCCGGCACCGTCGCCGCCGCGCTGCCGGCCCGCACCGCCGCCCGGCGGTCGGTCCTCGACGCCATCGCCACCGACTGAACGTCCATCCACGTTTTTCGAAAGGAAACCTCATGAACGCTTCACCGTCCGACTCCGCCCAGCGGACCGTCGTCGTCTGCGGTGCCACCGGCTACCTCGGCGGCCACGTCGCCCGGGCCCTCCACGCCGACGGTTGGCGCGTACGTGCCCTCGTCCGAGATCCATCCCGCCTCGGTGACGCCGCCGAGCACTGCGCCGAGGTGTTCGTCGGCCACCCGACCGACGCGACCACCCTCGACGGTCTCTTCGACGGCGCTGACGCGGCGTTCTCGTCGATCGGCGTCCGATCGTTCAGGCGACGGCCGAACTTCAGGGACGTCGACGAACGCGCGAACCTGAACCTGGTCGAGGCCGCCGAGCATGCGGGCATCGACCGGTTCGTCTTCGTGTCGATCCTCCGCGGCGACGAATTTCGCCATCGGTCGCCGCTGATCGAGGCGCGTGAACGCGTCGTCGACCGTCTCGGGACCAGTTCGATGTCGTCGACGATCATCCGTCCGACCGGGTTCTTCAACGACATGGCAGCGTTCCGCCAGATGGCCCAGCGCGGCAGGATCTGGCTGATCGGCGACGACCAGACGCACATCAATCCGATCCACGGCGCCGATCTCGCCCAGGTCATCGCTGCCGCATTCTCGTCCGACGACACGACCGACCGCAGCGTGGGTGGCCCCGACGTGATGACACAGTCGGAGATCGCTGCAGAGGCGTTCGACGCGATCGGACGGCCGATCAAGGTGACGCGAGTTCCGAGCCGGGTGGTCGGCGCGATCGGCCGGTTCATCGGGCTGGTCAACCGCAACGCCGGAGCCAACCTCCGGATGTTCGCGCTGATGGGTGAACACGACATGGTCGGCGAGCCGGTGGGCACCCACCACCTGGCCGACGACTTCCGGGTGTCCGTCTGACCGTCGTGGGTGGTCCGGTGACTCCGCGTTCCACCACGTGCCTACCGTCGCGCAGCCACCCGCAGGAGTGCGGCGCTCATCTCGCCAGGACCTTGTCGATCTGTCGTTGCTCCCAGGTCGACGATGAACGCGTCGGTCGGTTCAGTCGGACGACGAGTCCGTGCACGGCGATTCCGAGGCCCCATCCGATGAGGGCCCAGGCCGACCACCATGCCCACCACTCGCCGGCGATGCCGGCTGCGACGTTGGTGGCCAGATTCACGAGGAAGATGATGACCATTCCCCCGGCGAACACGGTGGCGTGAATGTAGAACTCTCGCAACTGCTGCACATACCGCCGTGCGGCTTCAACGCGTCGTTCCTCGGTGTGCCCGTCGGCTGGCTGATGGGCGATCTGGTCTGGGTGTGTCATTGCGGCGGGCCCGGTTGAGGAGCCAGAGTCCGAACCATCCTTCGGCGACGACCGACGGCACGAGCACCATCACGAGGAACACGTCGGCGTGATCGGCGTAGTTGGCGAGAACGGTGTGAGCCGTGGTGTCGATGATGTAGGCGGCGCCGGCGACCATCATCAGCTGACCGAGCCATCGTGGTGTCTCGACCGATCGGGCGACGAGGAAGCCGAGCACGATCAGGTGGAGTCCGAACGCAGCGAGGCCGATCAGCCAGGCAGAGTTGAAGAGCTCGAGCCCGATGAGTGCCTGGGCGTTGCGTTCGGCGGCGCTCATCACGTCGGCCACGACGGCGGAGTCGTAGAAGGCGAGGGCCTGGAAGAAGAAGATGGCGGCGACGCCGAGAAACACGGTGTAGACGAGTCGCGACCACGCTGCGACGAGCGACAGGTCGCGGTGCTGGGTTCGGAACACGATGTGGAGCGCCCAGGCGACGACGATGTCGATGAGGAAGATGGCCAGGAACGCCACGAGTCCCAGCCGGAACAGCGTCTCCGATTCGGCGATGTTCGCCGCGGTGGCCTGGGCGTCGTCGGCCACGACCAATCCTTCTCGGACGAAGAAGTTGGCGAACACGGCGAGGCCGAACAACAACACGTAGCCGATGCCGGCGATCAGTGCGGCTCGTCGTGGCGGGATCTCTCTGGTCGTCGGGGCGTCCGGCGCCTGCGTGGGGTCGAGGGTGGTGGCGATCATTGGCTTGCTCCTTCGGTGGTTGGTTCGTTCGAGTCGAGGCGGGTCGTCAGGGCGGTGAGCGGGCCCACGGTGGTTGCGATCCACAAGGCCAGCGGCCATGCCAACTGGTCGGTGACGAAGATGACGACGGCCCAGGTGGCGGAGAGCCCGAGCCACAGCCACGGCACGGCCTTCCGGAGCCGGGTACGACGCACCGCGTCGCCGGCAGTCGGTCGGTTCGACGCCGTCGGTTCATTCGCCACGGTTCGCTCCGTTGTTGCCGACGATGACGACGGTCTTGCCGGTGGCCTTGCCGGTGTCGAGTTGCTCGATGGCCCGGGGCGCATCGGCAAGTGGGAAGCGTGCTTGCACTGCGGGTGTGACCGCCCCGGATTCGATGTGGGCAGCGAGCCGCTCGATGAGGGAGTGGTGCCCGCTGCTGATGAACGTCGTCAGACGTTGCTTCACGAATCGCGAGAGCACCATCGCTCGGAGTTGACGTCCGACGCCCCCGGTGATGCGGTTGCCGCCTTCTCCCCCGACGATGACGAGCGTGCCGGTGGTGGTGAGAACGCTGCGCAGGCGGCGGATGCTGTTGCGGCCGCCGACGTCGATGATGAGATCGAACGGTTCGTCGATCTCGGTGAAGTCCTGCGTGGTGTAGTCGACGACGTGATCGGCGCCGAGCGAGCGCACGAAATCGACGTTCCGGGTGCTGGCGACCGCTGTCACCACGGTGCCGAGGGCCTTGGCCAGCTGGACCGCGAAACTGCCGACACCGCCTGAGGCTCCGACGATCAGGACTCGCTGACCTGGCCGGGCGCCGCCGACATCGACCAGTGCTTGGAGCGCTGTGACGCCGGATACGGCCGATGCTGCGGCGCGCTCGAAGGGAACCTCGGCCGGCTTGACCACGAGGTTGTCCTCCTTGGCGACGGCGAACTCGGCGAGCGAGCCGTTGGCGATCCCGAAGACCTGGTCGCCGGGCACGAACCGGGTGACGTCGGCGCCGACGGCGACAACCCGCCCGGCGACGTCCGAACCGGGGATGTTGCGCTTCGGCTTGGTGAGCCCGTAGCCGACGAGGCGGATCAGGTACGGGGTGCCGGTCATGAGGTGGCACGTGCCGCGGTCCAGTCCTGCGGCGACGACCTCGATCAGGACCTCGTCGGCTTTCGGGGTGGGTCGGGGCACGGTCGTGAACTCGAGGACGTCGGCCGAGCCGTATCGATCCTGGACGATTGCGTGCATCTGCTCGTCCGTGACGGCTTCGGCGGTGCGAAGGGCGGTCGTCTGCTCGTTGGTGTTGGTCATGACATTCCTTTGGTCGTGGTGGGGAGGTGTGGTGGATGGGCCGGCGCGATCGAGATGATCTCGAGGTTGACCGAGGTGAGGTGCGTGACGATTCCGTGGAGGTGGGCGGGGTCTCCGATGTCGCCGACGAGACGGGTGATACATCCGGCAGCACCATCAGGTGAGGCCTCGATCGTGAAGTCGTCGAGGAGCGGCCGCAGAAGACGGGGGCTCGGTCGGCCCCGGAGCACGATCTCGTAGGTGGTTGGTTCGGGCATGTCCCCATCCTGGAGACGGCCGGTACCAGGCGACCTCGTACGATCGGTGATCTCACCCGGGTGAGATCACCGGCGGCCCCCTTTCGCCGACGACGTTAGGGTCGGGCTCATGACCGGGCGCCCGGACAGCGGTTTGGCAGCGACGAAGCTGGTGCCGCCGACGCTGCCCGACCGGCTCGTACAACGATCACGACTCCTCGAGCGGCTCGATGCCGGCCTCGACGGCAACGTCCGGTTGGTGCTCGCCAGCGCGCCGGCCGGTTCCGGCAAGTCGACGTTGCTGGCATCATGGCTGGCCGAACGCCCTGAGGCGTTCGCCTGGCTCCAGGTCGAGGACTCCGACTCGGATCCGGCCCGCTTCTGGGCCTACCTCGTCGCCTCCATCGGCGAAGTGCTTCCGTCGACGGGCTCGCTGAGGCAGCTCGTCAGCAGTTCGGACAACGACGAGCAGACGTTGATCTCCGCCATCGTCAACGTCCTCGCCGAGCTCGCCGAACCGCTGGTCGTCGTGATCGACGACTATCACCTGATCGACCACGCGTCGGTGCATCGGGGTATGGAGCGCCTGATCGACCTCTGTCCGCCGACGGTCACGCTCGTCGTGTCCACCCGGGTCGATCCGCCGTTTCGGCTGGGGCGCCTCCGGGTCAGGAATCAGGTCACGGAGATCCGGGGCCACGACTTCCGATTCGAAGCAGCGGAAGCCTCCGGTCTCTTGGCTGATCACGACGGGCGGGCCCTCGACCAGGGCGTCGTCGAACGACTGTGTCGTCGGACGGAAGGATGGGCGGCCGGACTGGTGCTCGCCGGGTTGTCGTTGCAACGTTCTGCCGACGCCGAGCAGTTCGTCGAGTCGTTCCAGGGCGACGATCAGCTCGTGGTGGACTACATGACCGAGGAGTTCCTCGCCGGGCAGAGCGACGAACAACGCCGGCGCCTCCTCGAGACGTCGGTGCTGGAACAGTTCAACGGCGCACTCGTCGACGCCGTGACCGACAGCACCGGTGGCGCACAGTGGTTGCTCGAGACGGCGAGGAGCAACCAACTCCTGATCGGGCTCGACCGCACCGGCTCGTGGTACCGCTACCACCACCTCTTCCGAGACCTCCTCAGGCTCGAAGCCGGACAGCTGCTGACCCGCGAGCATCGGAACGAGCTCCATCGACGGGCAGCGGACTGGTTCGAGTCCGAGGGCGACCCGCTGCGAGCGATCGGGCATCGTCTGGCAGCAGGTCAACACGACGCAGCGGTCCGGCTGATGTACGTGCTCGGGCCGCAGCTGATCTCCGACGGCCAGATCGACACGCTCCGCAACCTGCTCGAACGGATCGGCGAACCGGCGACGAACGACCCGGCATGCGCGCTGACGTGGGGCTGGTGCGACTACATCGGCGGTCGCTACGCCCGCGCCCAGGAGTGGGTCGAGGCCACGCACCGCCTCGCACCACGCGGTTTCGATCGCACCATCACTGCGCCGCTGCGCATGAATCTCGCCGTCGCGCACGGCGATGTCGGCACCGCGCTGGAGCTCCGCGGGAGATGAAGGCCACCGACCGGTTCGCGGCGCACCGCCCGGAACTCGCCACCTCGGCCGGCGGGGTCTTCATGTGGGCCGGCCAGGCCGCCGAGGCACGAGAGGTGCTCGATGTCGCCGTCCAGCAGTCGGCGGCCGCCGACGTCCGAGCGACCCACGTACTGAGCCGCATCTATCAAGCCGTCAACGACTTCGACCACAGCGGAGACCCCTCGGGAGGCCAACGGGCACTCGACACCGCCGAGGAGTTGGCGATGGGGTCCTACTACCGGATCGCCCCGGCCTATGCCCTCAGAGCGCGGGGCAGCGCCGACCCTGTCTCGGCTCGGGCCGATGCCATGAAGGCGGTCGACCTGGCCCGCCAGATTCCCGGTGATCTCGCCCTCGCGTACACCCTCACCATCGCCGCCGACACACTCCTCGACGCCGATGACGCCACTGGCGAAGCGCTGCTGACCGAGGCCCGGTCGATCATCGATCGCTGCCCCGACCCGGGGATCGCCGGCCGCTACCTGGCTCGCATCGAATCGCGGCACGGCCTCAGTGGTCGGATGCGGTCGGACCGCAGCGCCACGGCCCGAGACACCGACGCCTTGGTCGAGCCGCTCACCGAACGAGAAACCGCTGTGCTGAGGTACCTTCCGACCAAGCTGTCGCAACGGGAGATCGCCTCGGAGCTGTACGTGTCGCCCAACACGGTGAAGACCCACTGCGCTGCCGTCTACCGCAAACTCGGTGTCGGCGACCGCAAAGCCGCCGTCCAGGCGGCCCGAGACCTCGGCATTCTCTGACGCCGGGTCCTGTCACGACGGGGTCAATCGCCCGGCAGCCCAATGAGACGTCGCATTGGTGTGGGTCTTCGCCTTCCTCGGGTCACCGTTCTTGTCGAAGCAGACCGTCACTTCGAACGACGCCCATCCGGGATTCCGGCGAACGGTACGTTGTCGACGCAGGTGACGGACGTTCGTCCAGGAGGGAGTCAGGGGATCGTGAAGTTGCTGCTCACGTCAGGTGGTGTCACGAACGCGACCATCCGTGCGGCACTCGTGGAGATGCTCGGCAAGCCGGTGGACCAGTGCCATGCGTTGTGCATCCCGACCGCCCAGTGGGGCCACCCGATGTGCGGGCCGAATCGGCCCGCAGGTTCGTCGCTGGTGCCGCCGGCGGGGAGATGACCGGCTTGGGCTGGTCGTCGGTCGGACTGCTCGAGCTCACCGCGCTCCCGACGATCGGCTCCGAGCGCTGGGAGTCGTGGGTGCGAGAGGCCGACGTGTTGCTGGTCGACGGTGGCGAAGCCACGTACCTCTGCCACTGGATGCGTGAGTCGGGTCTCGCCGACCTGATGCCGTCACTGGCCGACAACGTCTGGGTCGGGGTCAGCGCCGGGAGCATGGTGATGACGCCACGGATCGGGGCCGACTTCGTCGACTGGCCACAGGCACCCGACGATCGCACGCTCGGCGTGGTCGACTTCTCGATCTTCCCGCATCTCGACCTGTTCCCGACCAACACCCTCGCCCACGCCGAGCGCTGGGCGGCCGAGATCGGCGGGCCGGGGTACGCCATCGACGAGCAGACCGCCATCAAGGTCGTTGACGGCGTGACCGAAGTGATCTCCGAAGGCAACTGGATCGAGTTCGGCCCATCCGAAGGACGCACGATCGACTGAACCGACCGCCGCATCGTCCGCTTCGGGCCGAGCGATGTCGGACACGAGGAGCTCGCTCTCGATTCGACGACGACGGAGGCGGTCAGCGGAGCTGACGAGGTCGACGCTCTCATCGGCGTGCTCGACGACCGAGGGGCGATCGAGCGCGCACAACGGACCCCACCGGGGCGTGATTTCGAGACACGGGATCCCGGCCTCGAAGCCCGGCGGTTGTGCAGTCTTCAGCTGTCGCCCTGCACCACGACCCGGCCCGAAGGGCGGACCAGATCGTGGTGACGTCGAGCTCGGATGCGCGGCGGCTTACGGGATGTCGAGATCGACCTCACCGTCACCATTGCCGGACAGGTCCGACTTGGAGACGTTCACCGAACCGGAGCCGCCCTCCGCCTCCACGCCCCACTCGCCGTTGTCGGCCAGGGTTGACTTGTCGACGGTCACGAGCACGACACCGCCGTCGTCCTCGACGGCCTTGACTCCGGAGCCCTCGGCGCCGGTGGACGTGGTCTTGGAGACGTTGATTGTCACCGTGCCTGACCCGTCGCCGCCCTCGGACTCGACCTCGATCTGGTCGTTGCCGGCGTCCTCGAAGATTGACTTCGAGATGTCTGCGGTGTTGTCCCCACCGCCGGCCTCGGAGGCCTTGTAGCCCTCGTCGCCGTTGCGGGACGCGTCGGTCTTGGTGACGATGCCCACGATCGATCCCTCGCCGGCCTCGTCCATGTCCATGCCCTCGTCGAAGTTGTCGTTCACCACGGAGCGGGACACGACGACGGTCAGGTCGCCCGCGTCCTCCTCGTCGATGTCGAAGCCGTCGTCGAGGTCCTCGATCAACTCCTCGAAGTCGTCGCCGCAGAGGTTCTGGACCGTGCAGACGATCGCGACGGTGTCGCCGTTGTTGTTGAACGTGGAGCGGTCCACCGTTGCATCGACTGAGCCGTCGCCCTTCTCGTCGAGTTCGACGCCGTCGGCGAGGTTGCCGTCGAAGGTCGAGCGGTCGAGGTCGGCGATGAGGTCGCCGGGGCCGCCCTGGTCGACGCGCAGGCCGTCGAAGTCCTGCGGGCACCCCGTCGCCTGGCTGATGTCGTAGCCGACGAGCTGGCCCGCTCCGGTGATCGAGGAGCGGTCGACGGTGACGTCGATGGAGATGCCGGCGTTGACGGAGTGCGGGTCGACACATGCCGGATGGATGAAGTCATCGGTGTTGTAGCCCGTGGTGGCCTGACCATCGATGAGCACCCCGTGGAACTGGGCATCGGTGACGATGACCTGGTCCAAGACGATCTCGACGGCGCCGGCCCCCTCCGGTAGGAACACCGCGAGACCGTTGTTGAAGCTGTCGGTGAACGCCAGGCGCTCGACCGTGAGATCACCGCCGGACTCGGAAACGAACAGACCCGAACCCCATGTATCAGTGTCGGCGCTCACCGTCGCACCCGAAAGCGTCGCACCGCGCCCGACGAGCGTGAGGTCCTGCGCTCCCGTGTAGCGGACCTCGTCGGTCAACTCGATGATGGCGTTCGGTGCGAAGACGATCTCGGTGATCGACGGATCACCGTTGGCGGCCTCGACGGCAGCGAGGAACTCGGCCTGGCTGGACACACCCGGCGCGGCAGCCTGCGCAGGGGTGACCGCGAGCCCCAGCCCGGCAAGGGACAGCGCCGCAAGTGCGGTGACGGAACGGATCTTCACGGTTCTCCTTGGAATGGGTTCAAGCTGACGTCGACGGCCTATCGCTGCGACCTGAACCTCGCATGAAGACGCAGAAGCCAGCGGGTGAAATGCGGGTGGCCGTCGCGCCACGGCCGGTCTGCACGAGTCACGGCTGTGGAATTCGACTCTCTCGTGCTGTCCGCGGCGCCAGCGTTTCCCCTCTCGGTGTCCGCTGGAACAGTGGAGGCTCGGGTGTGTGCGTGGGCACCATGTGATCTCGTCGAGGGCGCCTCGAGTTCTGGACCTGATCGACGAGTGTTGTGCGAGTGTTCACGGGCCGCTCGGACCGCTGTCGTCCCGAGTTCACGTCGGTCTCGTTGGATGGGGCGGTCACGCTCGTGACGTTCCCGCCAACACTCAACTGAACCGAGGTAGAACGATGAACCGCACGCAACGACTCGGCGTGATCGCCGGCGTCGGAGCCGTCACGCTGGCAGCCTCCGTCGCTGTCTTCGCCGCCGACAAAGCTCCCGGCACGTACGATCAGAACGACCTGACCATGGCGAAGGGGGTCGATGACTGGACCACCGACGCGATCTTCACCATCGGCGAATCGTTCGGCGACTACACGCCGCCTGGCGTTCTCGACGGTCTGGGCGCCATGGAGATCGACGGTGCAACCGTTCGGGTCTACGCAAACCACGAGCTCGGTTTCGGTGACGGCTACGAGTACTTCGTCGGCGACGGTCAGGGTGGCGAGTTCGGGCTGACCGGCGCCCGCGTGTCGTACTTCGACATCGACAAGTCGAGCCGGGAGGTCGTCGGTGCCGGTCAGGCGATCCAGGCGATCTACGACGCAAACGGTCATCAGGCGACCGACCGATCATTCCTGCCTCCGTTCCAGACGGGGTTCAGCCGGTTCTGCTCGGCGGGCCTGTTCGAGGCCGAGCAGTTCGGTCGGGGTCGTGGCCTCGCCGACGACATCTTCTTCACCGGCGAGGAGGACGGAGGCAGCTTCAACCCGGTCGGTGGCGCCGAATGGGCACTCGACCCGGCCACCGGCAACCTCTGGGCGCTCCCCGATCTCGGTCGCGGCGCATGGGAGAACGTGACGGTCCTCGACACCCGCGATCGGGACAGGGTCGCGATCCTGCTGGCCGACGACACGTCACCCTTCGACGCCGACGGCGACGGCACCGACGAAGCCGCGCCGCTGTTCCTGTACGTCGGAACGAAGGACCCGAGCGGCGACTTCCCGGCCCGGAACGGTCTCCGCGGGGGGACGCTGTACGTCTGGGTCGCCGACAACGGTGCGACAACGCCGCTCGACTTCCGCGGCGGCGGCAAGCTGCCGCGGCTCGTGGGCCGAGATCGACAACAGCCGGTCGGGTCCGGCGTCGCCTGACGGCTCGACCGGATTCGACCAGTACGGGTTCCCCACACAGCGGACCCTCTGGACCCACGCCGAGGCACTCGGCAGCGTTCGGGTTCTCGCGTCCCGAGGACCTCGCGACCAACCCGAAGAAGGGCACCGAGGCGCTCCTCGCATCGACCGGCGTCGACACCTACGCCGTCGATCCCGCCACCGGCAACGGTGCTGACACGTTCGGCACCCTCTACACCGTCGACACGAAGTTCCGAGATCTGAGCGCCACCGTGGAGATCGTGTACGACGGCGACGCAGATCCCACGAGGGCGTTGCGTTCACCGGACAACGTCGACTGGGCCGACGACGGCAAGATCTACGTCAACGAGGACCGGGCCGAGTTCGACACCCTCACCGGCGAGATCCTGTTCGGTGCGGGCGCGGTCAACCCGAACGAAGCGAGCATCGTCAGCCTGAAGCCGAACGGCAAGGACGTCACGCAGATCGCCGAGATCGACCGCGGCGTCGTGCTCGACACGTCCGTCGAGAACCCGACCACGGCCGTCGACAGCGGCTACGGCGACGCCGGGAACTGGGAGACCTCGGGCATCCTGGACGTCTCGGCCTTGTTCGGCGAGAAGCGGGGAACTCTGTTCCTGTTCGACGTGCAGGCGCACGGAATCACGGACCAGAACAACTACCCGTTCGGCTCCCGGATCACCGACAACGACCTCAAGGAGGGCGGCCAGTTGCTCTTCCTGGAGCGCAACTGACGCCCAGATCGGTCGTCGGCCACCGAGGCGGTGGGCTCGGCGATCGGTAGCGACCACAGGGGGCCGGCCCACGACGGGCCGGCCCCCTCTCCAGCACCACGCAACGCTCCCGACGGTCCCCAACCCTGCCCTCGGAAGTGTTGGCGGCACTGTTGCGTTCGAGGCGGCCGCCGTCGCCTACCAAGCACGACCCAAAGCCGGCCCCGGCAACGACCACCCCGACAGCGAGTTCCGGATCCGACACGACCGCATCCAGTCCGGCAACGTCAGCCTGCGCATCGACGGGCACATGCACCACATCGGTCTCGGACGAACCCGCGACGGAACCCGCATCATCCTGCTCATCCACGGCTACGACGTGCGCGTCATCGACGCCACCACCGGCGAAATCATCCGCACCCTCACCATCAACCCCGAACGCCGCTACCACGGCACCGGAAAACCCCAGGCGGGCCAAAAGGACCCCGAAAAACGAACAGAACCGGACCCTGATGCAGGTCCGGTCTGTCCTCGATGTCTCGCGACATCACATGGCGCCCCTGGCAGGGATCGAACCTGCGACGCACGGTTGAGGAATCGTCCCTTGCCCGTCCGGCTGGTGCCGGCGAATCCGTGAAAGCCCGTGAAACAAGGGTTTCCGGGGCCAGGTCGTGCGCCGAGTGATGTCGAATCCGGGCAGTTCCGCCGCGTTTGCTACCCAAACGCTACCCAAATCGGCGCCACCGGATCCCGCCGACGGCGTCTCAGTCGCGCCCCCGGCTTGATGACTGCTCTCCAGTACGTGTGAGATGCCGAACGGCGTTCGGACTGTCAGCTTGGTTGGAGGTATCGGCGAAGCGCTTCTCGAATCACGTCCGACGGTGACGTGTGATCCTGCTCAGCGCGAAGCAACAGTTGGTCCTTGAGTTCCGGATCGAGGCGCACGGACTCGACCGAGGCTGGTCCCGCTCCAAGCGTCGGGCGTCCTCGCTTGTTGCGCCGCGCAACGAGGTGGTCGATGTCGTAGCCGGCCTCGGCCTCGTCGGCGAGGGCCTCGATCTCGGAATCGGTGAGGGTTCGGTTCGTCGTCATGGTTCGAGCAGCTTTCGATACTTGGGCCGTAGCGCCATCGCGTGGATCACGATTTCGCCGCGCCGGTCGACGAGGACGACCAGTTCGAGCAAGTTGCCCGCTCGATCCGGGCCGATGACAAGCCACCGGTCCGGGTCCTCACCGATGTCCTCGATCGCCAGCGAGTGCTCAACGGCGTGCTGGATGTCGAGATCGTCGACGCCATGCCGGCGAGCAGAGGAATGGATCTCCACACGTGAATATCGTACTACAGAATCCAGGCAGCCGGGAAGGACCAGCGGGATTCTGTGGCGCGGGACTTGGGCCGGACTGCGGCGCGGGGACGGTTCCGACGACTGTGATTATCTTGAGCGTTATCGGGTGTCCCCGACGGCACGTCGGTGGCGGTGCTGCCGCGTCGAACTCGTGAACATGTTGTCGTCTCGTGCCTGAGATGTGAGGTTCACAGGCCGACCTCGCCGCCTGATACGGCACGGGCGAGTTCCTCGGCCCTGCGCCGGGCAGCGCCGTCGTCAGGCAACAATTCGCGAATAAGGGGTCGGGAGCGATCGGGAACCGGCAATCGGTTGTCGAACGGGTCGCCCCAGGGAACCACGTCCACCCATTTGCGGGTCGACCGAGTCAGTAGGTACCGGGCTCGACACGCCAGCCGATACATCCCATAGATCGGACCCGTGACCCACATCAGGCCGTATGCGTGCTCGAGAGAAGACGGAAATGGGCGATGTCCATCGGCCGCAATGACCCGAACGTCGAACCATCGCCCGTCCGGAGCCTTGACGGTCACGACCGAGGACTGCGTGAACGTGACTGGCACTGCGCCAGTCTGGCCCAACTGCCCCGAAAGGTCGGCCAGCCAACGGCACGCCGGCCGATCGCAGAACTCGTGCTGCGCCGATGATCGTCTATTGCGGTCGGATCGGTGACGGGATGATCTGGCGTACGGTTGGGCCGCACTCGGTCACCACTGAGCGCCACACGATCGGCATTCTGTGCGGCGAAGTGTGCGGGTGGCGCATTGCGTCGATCGCCTGAGCGCCTCGGAGATCTGGTGTGGCCGCCAAAGGTCGTCGAACCGAATGTGAAACGCTGTCGGACGATGAAGCGGCCAAGCAGACAGCCCGGCGCTGTGCTCGCCCTGCTCGTCATTGCCGTTCTCGTCATCGGGATTGTGTACGCATCGCTGCAGCCACGTTGGAGTGAGCGGACGATCGCAGATGTCGAAGGTTCGGCTGACTCCACGATCTTGACCGTGACGGTGAATCACAACGACTGCGGCAATGGCGGACCGCGAGTACGCATCATCCGTCAAACTGAGGACTTGGTTGAGTTGCACGCAGAGCAAAACGAGCGCAGCGATTGCGACGACATCGGCTTGACGAGTGTGATCACCGTGGATCTCGACGCACCCCTCGGCCAACGACAGCTTGTGTACGACGGGAGGGGTACTGCGGCGTCGGTGTCCTCTGAGATGTCCGTCCATGGACCGCTCGTCGTCGGCGCCCAGTTCGAGGTCTCGTTCGACGGCAGCTTGCGCAGGAGCCGGGGCGGCTACTTCTGGATACAGGAGCTTGACGGAACACGAGTGGCGCTCTTGCGCAGCGACGGGAACCCAGAGATCCCGTTGAGCTACAGCGTCGACATTGCCAGCGCCGAAATGCTCGACGACGGAATCAGCGGTGAGTCGTCGATGCTCGTTCTCCCACCCCAGATCAAGCCAGGGCCGTACCTCTTGTGTACCGCGAATTCGGCAGATGACGTATGCATTGACGTTGACGTCCAGACGGACTAACGGTGCTCGACGTCGTCGCTGCGGCAGCCGGTTCCGCGTTTCAGCGGCGCCGCATCCGGGCGGCATTGAGGCTCACCGGTGTCTGACCTTGCCGACGGCCGAGCAGGTAGAGTTTGGAGATGGACGTCGATCGGATTTGGTCAGCCGCTGAACTCGAGGCGCTGACCCCCGACGAACGCGCCGCGACCATCCGGGCCGGATTCGTGACTCACCCAGACGACGTCCCGGCCGCTCTCGTCGAGCGAGCCCGGCAGAAGGTTGATGCTCGCATCGCCGCCAACGAGGGTCGCCACACCCACCAGTGACCCGGCGCACGGTTCGCGTCGACCAGCAGTTCTTCACCGAACTCGACGCTCAGCTCGGCGAGACACGCGGGCCCAACGGAGAGCCGTCTGCGAGCGACTTCCTGTTGATTGAACTCCCGACCATCGCCGAAACGTTCGGCGAACGCTTTGACGAACTGCTCCGCCTCTACCCCGAGCGAGACGACTATCGGTACCTCGTCGCCGGCGGGCGCCTCGTCTACGCGGTCGTCGTCGTCGGACAACTGATCGACGATGACACGATCTCGCTGTTCGGCATCGAGATCGACCTGCACGGAGCTCACAGCCCGATAATCCCCTGCCAGAACTCGACCCGAGGTGCCGCATCGCCGGCGATATGTAGGTGTCGGTTGTCAAGGAAGAGTTGGTGGTCATGTCGGGTCTCGGATCTCGGCGAGCAGGTTGGTGAAGAGTTCGGCTCGGGTGGTCTGGTCGTTGGCGGTGGCGTGGTTGCGTTGGCGGAGCACGACAGGCTGGAACGTGTGGTCGGTGGTGAAGTGGACGCAGGACTCGCAGATCGACTCGAAGCTGCAGTCGAGCTGCGCGGGTCGTTTGCACCAGCCGTTGCCCAAGAGGCGGTGGTGGACTTCGTTGCTCATGCGTCGCATGTTCGGCCCGATCGTGTCGGCGGGCAGTGGTGCGTCGGTGCTGTAGAGCGCTTCGACCTTGGCGGCGACGGCGGCGTATTCGTTGGCGACGACGCGGTTGGAGATCTGCGCGTAGCGGCGTGTCATGTCCAAGGATCGATGCCCGAGTAGGGCGGCGATGACGTCGACGGTCATGCCGCGATTGATGGCTTGGGTGGCGAAGGTGTGGCGCAGCCGATGCGGGTGGACGTTGCCGGTGATCCCGGCTCGTCGGGCGACGATCTTGACCCAGCGGTCGACGGCGTAGCGGTTCAACGGTCCCTCCGCTCCCGACAGGAGCCGGCCGGGAGTGAACGGCCCATCGCTTGCTTGATACTCGGCGATGAGTTCGACGAGGTGCGGGTGCAGCGGGATGAAGCGGTCGTTGTGGAGCTTGCCGACCGGGATCCGCAGCCAGGGTTCGCCGTCCATGATCGACACGGCGTCGGCTTCAAGAGCGCAGAGTTCACCGACGCGCATGCCGGTGCGCGCAAGCATGTCGACACCGAGTCGACGATGCAGCGCGGCTCCTCGGCGAGGGCGCGCATGAACTTGGCGTAGTCGCCGTCGTCGAGGAACTTCGGCAGCGACTCGTCGCGTTTGGGGACGTCACCGAAGAAGATCGGCACTCGTGCGGGGGCGTCGTCCCAGTCCCACTCGATGATGCGGATGAAGAACATGCGCAGGCTTCCGATGCGCCGCCGGAACGAGGTCGTCTTGAACGGTTTGCCGGTCATGCCGGGCTGGTCGTGTTGCCAGACCTTGAACGCCTCGACGTGGGAGCGGTCGATGTCGGCGACACAACTCAACGCCGGGTCGTGACCGATCAGGAACCCGGCGAAGATCCGCAAGTCGGTTGCCGTCGACGACACCGTCGAGGGCCGGAAAGACACCGTGACCTGGGCCAGATAGCGCCAGCATCGTGGCTGCCAGCTGCGGAACCGCAGCATCGATCTCTTCCCAACTCGACGGCACCTTCGGTCGCTCGAGCGGTCCGGTGACCGCAGCGACAGCACTCATCGGGACACCGCCGACGCGGTCAGCGTCGATGCGTTTCTGCGCCTTGCGATACTCGCCGGCGAGCCAGTCGTTCGTCAGGTGCAGATACACCCGGGTCGTCTCGATCGAGGCGTGACCGGCCTGGGCCTGCAACGCCTCGATCGACATGCCGGCCTCACGCAGCCGGGTGAAACACGTGTGGCGCAGCTGATGGCATGACGCCTGGGCGAGACCGGCTCGGCGGCGAGCACCGCGCATGATCTCATCGAGCCCGAACGCCGACAACGGCGCCCCGGTCGTCGGGCCGCGCAACACCACGAACACCGCATCGGTCGACGCGTCCGCCGGGCGTTCGTGATCGAGATAGCGCGCCAGGGTCGTGAAGAACCGTCGCCGACATCGGGATCAGTCGTTGGCGGCCGCCCTTGCCGTCAGCGATGAACACCTTGCGTTCGGCTGAGCGGACATCTTCGAGCCGCAACCCGAGCACCTCGCAACGACGCAACCCGCCGAGCAGCATCGCGTCGACCATCGCCCGATCACGCTCCGTCCGCAACGCCGCCACCAACCGATCGACATCCGACGGCGACAACACCTTCGGCAACGTCACCGGTGTGCGTACCAACGGTGCTCGACGACGAGGACCCGAACGTTGATGACGAGTCACCAACCCACGCGGCACCGGGTTGCGCGTCACCGCCGTGTCATCGCGGACCATCAGATACGCGTAGAACCCCGACACCGACGACAACCGCCGACGGATCGTGCGTGGCGACAAACCTTCCGACCGGTCGATCGACACCACCTTGCCGCCGGCCTCGCCGTTGCGTTGGGCGGTGATGAACGCCATCACGTCCGACGACGTCACACGGGCCGGGGTCTTGTCGACGAAGGTGAAGAACACCTTCAAATCGAACGCCACCGCCCGGATCGTGTTCGGCCTCGCCCGAGCCCGCAAGAACTCGAGATACGCATCCACGAGCGGATGACCCACCGTCACCACCAGCGACCCATCCGACCTCTCGGACTGCACCACAACCGGCTTCCAACGCATCACGAGCTCCTCACCATCGAGCCCGCTCGCCGAGACACTACGGGCCCCAACGACACCCACATATCATGCGAAGCGTGCGGCCTCCGGACCTAATCCACCCGCTGCATAATCACTGCGAGCCCGGCCGAGCAGCTCCCTCACAGAGCCTTACCCCGAGGTGATTTTCAGCGCCCCTGGCAGGGATCGAGCCTGCGGCACACGGTTGAGGAATCGTCCCTTGCCCGTCCGGCTGGTGCGGGCGAATCCGTGAAGGCCCGTGAAATAAGGGTTTCCGGGGCCTGGTCGTGCGCCGAGCGGCGTGAAATCCGGGTAGTTCCGCCGCGTTCGCTACCCAAACGCTACCCAAATCAGCGTCACCGGATCCCGCCGACGTCCCCTCGATCGTCGTGCAGCGGCGGGAGACGCACCCGAATCCGGTCGTCGCTGGGGATGAGGAATTTCACGCCGTCGGCTGCAACGGGATCTGCACTCGGCCTGGGCTCCGTTACGTGCGGTTCATCCAACGATTGACGACGGACCATCCCCAGCGCGCTGCGGAAACTGCGTCGCTCGTTAATCTGGTGACGTCCACGTGTCACATTGCTGGTCACGCTCCCGCGGATCGCCAGCCCCGATCGCCCTGGTCATCTGGTGTCGGAGGCGTGACTTGAAGTCCGG
>CAVSJQ010000002.1:0-442798 GCA_963728355.1 Ilumatobacteraceae bacterium
CCGCCAGATCGTCGCCGCCAGCACCGACGGCGCCGGCGACGCTGCCGAACTCGACCGGCAACGGGCCATGTCGAACATCAAGCGGTGGGTCGACAAGAGCACCGGAATGCATCATTCCCATCTCGAGCTCGACCCGGTGAGCGATGCCATCGTGTGGGGCGCCGTCGACGCCCAACTCGCAACCATCCGCAAGCCAACGGCAACGCCCGCACACCGTGGAAGCGGATGCAGGTCGACGCCCTCGTCGCGGCGGTCGGTTCAGGGCCGGGTGTCGATCGGGTCCCGGAGATCGTGGTGCTCACCGACTTCGCGACGCTCGTCGACGGGCTCCACGCCAACAGCGTGTGCGAGACCGTCGACGGAGTGCCGCTGCCGGTGTCGACCGTGCGGCGGTTGTGTTGCGACGCCAACATCGTTCCGGCGGTGCTCGGCAGCGACGGCGAGATCCTCGACGTCGGGCGATCCGAACGCACGGCGAACCGGGAAAAACGGCGAGCGCTGCGGGCGATGCATCGCACGTGTATCAACCCCGACTGCACCGTCGGGTTCTCGGCGTGCCGGATCCATCACGTGAAGTGGTGGTGGCGAGACCTCGGTCCGACCGACATCTCGAACCTGGTGCCGTTGTGCGAGCGGTGTCATCACCTCGTGCACGAAGGAGGCTGGACGATCACGATGACCGCCGACCGAGTGGTCACCTGGATCCGACCAGACGGAACGGTGCACCACGTCGGCAGCACCATCGACCGGGCGCCGAAGGGAGTGGCGGAACAAGCCGTCCGAGACCGCGGCCCGGCCATTATCGGGTAGGGCAGCCAGCGCTAAAGAAGGCTGCACGCCGTCGATAGGCGCACAGTTCGTCGACACAATGCGCACGCAGAGGGCTACCGAATCGGTCGAGATCCGGTCTCTGCGATGACCGCAAGAGTTCTGTTCGATGTCGTACGCGGTCACGCCCAAGCCCAAGCAGTCCGCCGCCAAGGGCATACATCCATGCAGACGCTGATGATCCGCATTGCGAACGAGGCGCCGACGACGGGGTGGTCCAAGTCACGCTTCGCCCGACGACGAGTTGGAGTGGCGGCCCGAGCGCTCGGTCCTGTCCGGCGACGCACGATCTCCCGTGCACTCGCATGGACCACCTCCAGGGTTGCAGTGATCTGGTAAACAGACCTAGCCAGATTGGCGCTTCAGTTGACGGTGCGAGGATGTGGCGATCACCGTCAAAGCGGTGAAGGGCGCTTGCCCGAACTGGATAGTGCGGTTAAAGCTTCTCGAGGCGCCGAACGCAGCGAGGAAAAGTGACACCCCTCGTCCAGTCAGTGCTCAACCGAGGCTGTTGGAGTCGAAGATCGGCCAGGACTTGAATGTTTGCATTGGAGCGGTGCTGATGACAGCTGGCGTCGTGTCCAAGTCGCTATCCAGCACGCCGAGCGCGATTCGACCATTCGGCAGCTCGAAGAATGTCGCAAAACGGCCATCCCGATCGAACCCGAAGCACTGGAAGCTCAGGGAACGGAGCTGCCCGGTCCGAAGGTCGACATAGCTCTTCGTGCCGGCACAAAGTCGAGAGCCGTCGGCTGACACGATTAGGCGTGGACTGGTGAATGTTTGAAGGGAGTCGCCGAGCGCAGGCAACAGCTGTCGCTGACCAGTCGCAACGGTGTACTGAACAATCCCGAGCTCAGTTCCAGAATTCCGATCCCACTCTCGCCAATAGATCGTGTCGCCATTGCGTGTCGTCCCGATCGCGGACAAGCCGGTACCGCAGCCCTCTGCGAACGTCACCCGAGACGGCGATCCCAGGCCGAGTGGAATCCGCCAAACAGCAGCGGGTGCGCCGGCGACCCCGGCCTCGATCGCCCAGACCCAGCAAATTGATCCCGCTTGTCGACTCCAATCAGGACAGGCCGATTGAGAGTGGAGAGGCTTGCCGGAATCGGGTAGTCGAACGTCGCCAGTACCCCGTTCCGGTCGAACCTCACGTGCCGGAGCGTCGATGACTTGTATTCCTGGTCGACGTAGTAGGCGTTGCAGCCGCCCGTCACCACAAGACCTAACCGCTCGAAGTCCGGAAAGTAGTCCGGTAGCGGTATCGGAGGAAACTGCGCCCCCGACGGTGAAATGTCGAAAGGGCAGCCGTCGCGCCATTTGCTTCACGACGAACGTGCCCTCGCAATCGTTGGAGCCGGTGCGGGTGTCGATCTTGCGGCTGGGGGCGCCGCTGGTGTGGCGTTGGTGTATGCGGTGCCGTCGATGGTGCCGAGGTGGTCGGCGATGAGATCGACGCTGGAGCGGTTGGAGTTGACGTAGCAGACCTTGTTGTCGGAACCGATTGGTGCGGCGGCGACGTTCGGGTCGATCGTTCCCAGGTCGAAGTTGACGTTCGATGCGTCGGGGCAGAGGCGATGTTCGACGAGATGAGTTGTCCGAATCCCGGTCCTTGCGCCAAGACGGGTGTGAGGTTCACGAGGGCCACGTCGCCTGGCGATCCGGCCACTTGAAGCACAAACGGCCCGACGGCGAGATGCGGCCGCCGCCGAGACCGGTGCGGGTGTCGATCTTGCGGCTGGGGGCGCCGCTTGGTGTGGCGTTGGTGTATGCGGTGCCGTCGATGGTGCCGAGGTGGTCGGCGATGAGATCGACGCTGGAGCGGTTGGAGTTGACGTAGCAGACCTTGTTGTCGGAACCGATCGGTGCGGCGGCGACGTTCGGGTCGACGTTCCCAGGTCGAAGTTGACGTTCGATGCGTCGGGGGCAGAGGCGATGTTCGACGAGATGAGTTGTCCGAATCCCGGTCCTTGCGCCAAGACGGGTGTGAGGTTCACGAGGGCCACGTCGCCTGGCGATCCCGCCACTTTGAAGCACAAACGGCCCGACGGCGAGATGCGGCCGCCGCCGAGACCGGTGCGGGTGTCGATCTTGCGGCTGGGGGCGCCGCTTGGTGTGGCGTTGGTGTATGCGGTGCCGTCGATGGTGCCGAGGTGGTCGGCGATGAGATCGACGCTGGAGCGGTTGGAGTTGACGTAGCAGACCTTGTTGTCGGAACCGATCGGTGCGGCGGCGACGTTCGGGTCGATCGTTCCCAGGTCGAAGTTGACGTTCGATGCGTCGGGGGCAGAGGCGATGTTCGACGAGATGAGTTGTCCGAATCCCGGTCCTTGCGCCAAGACGGGTGTGAGGTTCACGAGGGCCACGTCGCCTGGCGATCCCGCCACTTCGAAGCACAAACGGCCCGACGGCGCAACGTCTGCCATAGCTGGAGCGCTGGAGGTCGCGATCAACGTTGTGCAGAGTGCTGCAACCAGCGCAATTCGACTCTTGATGGTCGGTCCGGGCATTCGGCGAAGGTAACACTCGGTGAGACGACCGCCCGAAAAAGTGTCGCTGCTCGTGGCTCGGCGCTGCGGACGGGACCGGGTGGGCGATGTGGGACTTCCAGCCGACGGCGGTATCCAATCCCCTGACCGGCCAGCCGTCGATCGACTGGTCGAGCGCCGAGGTGGAGAGTCGGCGGGACTCTCCCAACTGCGGTGCCACGCCAGTCGGAGCGTGGCGTCGATGATCAGGCGGTGACGAGTGAGGGGCGCCGGCGGTACACGCGGAATTCGTTGCCCCACCGCGACAACTGAAGCGCTCCGATGCGGTCCTGCAGGTCCGAGCGGTGCCGATCGTGCGGGATCACCGTGAACAACCTCGTGCAGTCCTGGGATCGGCGAACGAGGACGATCGGTTCGGCGCGCACAGCGCCATGGATGGCGTCCAGATGCGCCTTGGCCAGATCGGGCAACGACTGCGACGGGTCGGCGAGTTGATGCATCACCACGCTCTGGCCACGATCGAGCAACCGGCCCACCTCCGACATCGAGACGCCGGAGTCGACCACGTCGTCCGACGCCTGCAGCGCCTCGTCACCGGCGATACCGGCGACACCGTCGTCGGAGTCGAGGAACACGAGCGAACACGGCGACACCGCCACCATTGCTTCGTGGAACCACCGCTGGCGGGCGACTGCCCGAGCGGCATGATCGTCACGAATCAGATCGTCGAACGTCAACGGACGGTCGAAGCGCAGCGAGTCCTTCGGCAACGCCCGGCACGTCTCGCGGATCGACACGGGACGCCCCGACTGGGCGGCCATCAGCCGCAACCGGTCGTAGAGATCCGGGTCGAGCGAACGCAGCTCCTCGGCGGCGTCGTGCGACGGGTGGAGGTAGGCGAGGTGATCACCATCGATGCGGTGATGTCCGCCCGGCTCCTGGAACCAGATCACGCCGAGGCGATGTCCCTGGCCGTACGGCGACGGCGACACCAGCCAGCGCATCAGCGCCACCTTCAAGAATTGTCCGACGTCGTCGGTGTATCTCTCCTGCACACGGATCTATCGGCATTCCACTGACAATCTGAAGCGTGAAGGTCGTCACTCGTCGGCGTCGACGCTGCCGACGCCGGATCGGGTCGTGGCGAGGTTCAGCCGAGCTGGTGGACGACACCGGTCACGGTGACGATCCACGCCACCGCCAGTACTGCCGCGACGCCGGCGTACTCGACCGGCAGGTTCCGGCCGGCGACCAGGCGGTGGTACTTGTGTCGGAACAGATAGGCCCACTTCAGGCGGAACCACTGGAAGTGGGCGCGGAACCGGGCGATCAGCTTGAACAGGTTGTAGATCGGGGCGAGCAGCACCACGCCCACCGGGTCCTTGCGGCCTGTGCGCAACCAGGCCGCTGCTTCCAGCGGCAGGTACAGCAGATAGAGGAAGACGAAGTAGCCCGGCGAGAACAACAGGGTGAAGAAGAACAACATGCGCAGCGGATCGGTCAGCAGCACGAACACCGAGTAGCCGCGCTCGTAACGCAGCGAGAAGTGGGCCCGCGGGTCCATCATCACCTTCAGGTTGAGGAACAGCAGCTCGTGCTCGGCCGGCCCCCACTTCTTGGCGCGTTGCCCGTACAGCTCCCGCCACGACGACGGCGCCAGCGTGTCGACCTGGTTCGAGCTGAACGCGACGCCACGGCCCTCACTCTCGAGATGTGCCAGCAGCGTGCGTTGGAGGTCCTCGCCGGGGAAGTGACCGGAATGACGGCTGGCCTGGCGGCGCAGATCGGCGGTGCGGAACAGCCCGACCGCACCCGACACGTTGGCGACGGCGCCGACGTCGGACAGCAGCGCCTTGCCGAGGGTCATCGACTTGCGGTACTCGTAGGTCTGCATCCGGTTGACCACACTGCCCGTCTGCACCGGCATGACGTCGAACGCGACGGCAGCGGCGCCTCCGGCGAGCAGGTCCACCGGGATCGGCTCGGAGCCGACGTGCGTGTCGTCATCGATGATCAGCGTGTACGGGGTGGTGACCATGGGAGCGACGCGACTGACGCTCAACGGCTTGTTGCGGTTGAACCGGTTCTCCACCACCCGCACCCCGTACGAGCGGGCGACGGCGACCGTGTCGTCGGTCGAACAGTCCGACACGACGATGATGTTCTCGGGAGCGACGTGCGGCAGCAGGCTCTCGAGCGTCTCGCCGATCACGTCGGAGCCGTTGTAACAGGCGATGATCACCGACACGTCGTCCTGCCGGGTGACCGGACCCCGGCTGACCGTCGGTGTGCGATGTCCGGTGGAGAACGCGAGGAGCAGCCCGTCGGTGCCCAGGAGGAACGCGATGCCGACGGTGACGTACGACAGATTGCCGAACCCGCCGAGCACCGCCACGTAGTAGCCGACCGTCAGCGCAGCCATCGCGGCGAAGACCGTTGCGACACTGACGACGGGACGCACGCGGCGCAACCCGTGCAGGCGCAACGGGGATGGGGCTGCCCGTAGGGTCGGCGCGGTCACGAGACCTCGATGCGTTCCTCGTCGCGGTCGAGCGATCCAGTGGAGCGCTGGCCGATCTGGTCGCTCTGGGTGGCGAGTTCGAACTCGAAGTGGTCGGCCAACTCGGCGAGTTGCGAGCCAGCGGACCGGAACTGCGCTGCAGTGCCTGCTGCGGTGGTCCTCAGATCCTCGAGCAGTCGATTGACCTCGGCCAGGCGGGCCGCCCCTGCCGCTTCGAGCTCGGCGATCTCGCGCGGTTGCGCTCGAGGTCGGCGTCGGCCTGCACCCGGGCGGACAGCACGGCCCGGTCGGCTTGGGCGCGTGCCTGGTCGAGCATGGCTTGGGCGTCCTTGCGGGCGTTCTCCAGGCCGCATTCGGCATTGCGCCGCAGCGTGTCGGCGTCGCGTTGGGCGGCGGCGACGGTCTCGTCGGCGACGCGCTGCGCCTGCAGGAGCACGTCGAGGGCGCTGCGTTCGGTCGCCTCGTGCTTCGCGAGTTCGGTCTGCATCCAGCCGACGTGCTCGGCGAGGCGCTCCAGGTAGCTGTCGACCTCGAGGGTGTCGTAGCCCTTCCGGCGGCCGCTCGTGAAGCGGTGGGCGATGATGTCGTCGCGTGTGAGTCCTCGCATGGCTGCTGCTCCTGGTTGGTGAACGGTCACGTCGGTGTGGCGAGTTGCCACAGGTTGGAAAGGTCGTTGATGACGATCTCCTCGGTATCCGTCTCCTCCGCCACCAGGCGGAGCTGCTCGCGCAGCGTCGGGAGATCAGAACCGGCGAACGTCGCCGTGGCCGGGTCGATCGGTGCCGTCTCCACGCCGACGAGCACCGGCACCTGCTGCTGGGCGAGCTCTTGGCGCACCAGGTCGACGATGCCGCCCTCGCCGAGCGCACGGTTCCGGTAGGCCATCACCGACACCGAGGCGCCATCGCGCACGATGTTCAGCAGGTGATCGAACGGATACATCGACTGGCCGTCGAACGGCGTCATCGGTGCCTCGCCGTTGGATCCGTCGAACCAGTAGGGGATCAGGTAGACGACCGGGGTCGCCAGCTCGAGGTCGGCACGTCGCTGCTCGAGGTGTTCGACGAACTCGAGGTATGCGACCGACAGTTCGGACTTGGCGTCGGGCCACTCCTCGAGCCCCCACGGCTCGGCGTCGATGTGGAAGCTTGCCAGCCCGGCGCCGTCATCGTCCAGCTGGGCGACGAGAGTCGAGCACGGCGGCGGCATCGACGTGGCCTTGCGCTGACGGCCACCACGGGTCGCCGGCGACGGCGCCGACCTCGATGCCCTGGACATCGGCCAGGCGCACCAGTGAGGCGACGTCGGCGGCGAGGAGTTCGCGGTCTTGGCCGACGTGCCAGGGCCGCGGCGGTGATGTCGACGTAGACACGGTCGAGACACAACTCCTCGGCCATGGCCACCAGTTGCTCACGTGCCGACTCGCTGCGCCAGGTCTCCTCGCGCCATTCGTAGCTGGTGATCCGGTCGTCGGGGACCGCACAGAGTGACGCGGACGAGCGGTCGTTTCGACTCACGAGGAACCCTCCGACCGCCCCAACAAGCATCACCGCTACTCCGACCAGTAGGAGAGCCGGAGACGCCGATCGTGAGTTGTACGCCACACCACTTCCGCCGCCCGACTCGTTCATCATGGGCACCGGAGTGGTGCCCGTGCACCAAATGTTACTGCCAAGTGGTGAGAGCGCGAACCGAGTGTCAAGAGGACTGTCCAAAATCTTGAGGAACTGTTGAATTCGACGAGCCTCGCAGGGGCCGACAGGCGCGATGCGGTGGCGGCCCGACCACTGGCCGTCGACCGGTTCGCGGGCGAGTGCGGGAACGCCGATCCCGACCGCACCGCGAGCCAGCATCACCGAATCTTGAGGCACCACCGTTTGCCCGATGGGTGCCACACTGGCCGATGTGAACTCCAGGACGCTCGTGAAGCAGGTGCTCGTCCAGGGCGACCGGGTCATCAAGCCTGCCGACGGCGTGACCGTGCTGATCTACCACCGTGTCGGTGGCGGCTCGGACAGCGAGGTCGACCTCGACGTCGACGCGTTCCGGGCGCAGCTCGAACACCTGCGTGACCACCACACGGTGATCGACCTCGACACCGCTGCCGCGGTCGCTGTCGGGAGACGCCGCTGGCGGGGGAGCGGACCTGCCGGAGCGGGCCGTCGTGGTCACCTTCGACGACGGCACCGACGACTTCTGCGACGTCGTGGTGCCGGCGCTGGTCGAGTACGGCATCCCCGCGACGCTGTACGCGGCCACCCACTTCATCGACAGCGGCGAGCCGTTCCCGTGGGGTGCGCCGCCGGCCAGCTGGGCGGGCCTGCGCGACGCCGCGTCCACCGGGCTCGTCACCATCGGCTCGCACACCCACACCCACGCCCTGCTCGACCGGGCCGACCCCGCCGAGATCGGCGCCGAACTCGACCGCTCCATCGAACTGATCGGCGAACACATCGGCACGCCGCCCGCCCACTTCGCCTACCCGAAGGCGCTGCCCGGCTCGGAGGCCGCCGAAGCCGAGGTGCGCCGCCGGTTCACCACCGCCGCCCTCGCCCGCAGCCGCGTCAACGAGCCCGGCAAGACCGATCTGCACCGGCTGTGGCGCACGCCGATCCAGCGCAGCGACGGCCACGACTTCTTCGTCGCCAAGGCCGCCGGCGGGCTGCGCCTCGAAGGCGAACTCCGCGAGCTGGTCGGCCCGAGTCAAGTACCGCGGCGCCACCCGCTGACCGTGGCCGATCCCGCCGCGCTCGACGCAGCGGACCGCGAGGTCGCCCTGGTGATGGCGTGGATGCTCCCCGGCGGGCGCCGCACGGTCGTTCCCGTCGGCGACGTCGACCGGTTCGTCAACACCGTGGTCCACCAGCGGGTGAGCGGCCTGGTGCTGGAGGCGTTCGACCAGGGTGCGATCGCCGGCGCCCCCGACGACTTCCGAGCCCGGCTGGTCGAGGCGCACCTCGCCGCGCTGCGGAGTTCGCTCGCCGCCGAGGCAGCGAGCGTCGAGGTGTCGGAGCTGTTCCGCTCGGCCGGCATCCGCCACGCCGTGTTGAAGGGCTGCGCCACCGCACAGCTCGACTACCCGGATCCGGCGATGCGGGTCACCGGCGACGTCGACGTGCTGATCGGCCGCGACGACCACGCGTCCGCCATCGCCACCCTGGAGCGCGCCGGCCTCCACCGCATGGCGCCGGCGTTCCGCGACGGGCTGGGAGCGCCGCTACGGCAAGGACATCGCCCTGATCGGCGACGAACGTGTCGAGATCGACCTGCACCTCGCCCTCGTCGCCGGCTACTTCGGGGTCGCCATGCCCACGGAGCCGCTGCTCGACCGGCTCGTCACCTACCTGGTGGCCGGACCGGCAGACTGCCGGCGCTCGACGCGATGGGGCGGCTGCTGCACGCCTGCCATCCACACCGCTTCGACGACGCCGCTGCGGCTCGGGTCGGCGGCCGACGTCGTCCAGATCGCCGGGTCCGGGCGACGTCGACCCGGTCGAGTTCGCCGCCTTCACGATGGCGCTGCGCTGCGAGGCGATCGTCGCCCGCGGCCTCGCCCGGGCGTGGGATGCGTTCGGCGTCGAGCCGACCGAGCTCTCGGAGTGGGCGCGCAACCTCCACGTCGACGATCGCGAACGCAAGGCGCTGGCTGCGTTCGACGGCGGGGGCGGGGAGTCGAAGTGGCGGTCCGGGCTCGACGCGCTGCCGCCGTGGAAGCGGCCCGGTTATCTGCTGCCGCTGCTCGTGCCGTCACGAGCGCACCTGCGCCACCGTCACCGGTCGTACCTCGACCACCTCCGCATCTCGATGCGACGGCTGTCCCCGGGCGCCCGATGAGCGGTCGGTAGGCTCCGATCGATGCGCGTACTCGTCACCGGAGCCGCAGGCTTCATCGGCTCCCACGTGTGCGAGCGGCTCGTCGCCCGACGGCCACGAGGTGGTCGGCATCGACGACCTGTCGACCGGCTCGACGGCGAACCTCGACGGCATTCCCGTGCGCCTCGTCGAGGGGTCGATCCTCGACCCCGACGCGCTCGCCGACGCGTCCGCGGGCGCAGACGCCGATCGTCCACCTCGCGGCCCGCCCGTCGGTGCCCCGATCGATCGCCGATCCCGTCGCCAGCCACGAGGCCAACGCCACCGGCACGCTGCGGGTGCTCGAAGCTGCCCGCACGCTCGACGACCCGATCGTGGTCGTCGCGTCGTCGTCGTCGGTGTACGGCGCCAACCCCACACTGCCGAAGCGCGAGGACCTCGCCACCCAGCCGCTCAGCCCGTACGCGGTCAGCAAGCTCGCCACCGAGCAGTACGCGCTGGCGTGGCAGCACAGCTACGGGCTGCGGACGCTGGCGTTCCGGTTCTTCAACGTGTTCGGACCCCGCCAGGCGCCCGGCCACGCCTACGCCGCCGTGATCCCGGCATTCACGCACGCCGCGCTCACCGGCGAACCGCTGACGGTGCACGGCGACGGCACGCAGTCACGCGACTTCACCTACGTCGGCACGGTCACCGAGGTGATCGTCGACGCCATCGAACGTGGCGTCACCTGCGCGACGCCGGTGAACCTCGCGTTCGGCTCGAGCGACCAACCTGCTCGAGGTGATCGACCGCCTCGCCGACATCGTCGGCCACCCGCTGGAACGCAACCACGTCGACACCCGCCCCGGCGACGTCCCCCACAGCCAAGCCGACAACACGCTGCTGCGTTCGCTGTTCCCCGACGTCGCCCCCGTGCCGCTCGACGACGGCCTGCGGGCGACCGTCGCCTGGATGCGCGACTACCTCGCCGTGCCGTCACGCAACGTGAGCGAGACCGGTCTACTCCCGTGCGCCCGGACGTGGTCTGGCGCCTTGGGCCCGATCGGGTACTTGTGCGGCGGATTCACGGTCAGGACGAGGATGCGGCTGCCGACCTCATGGGCGAAAGCGCTCTCGTATGGATTGCACTTGACGAGCCGGGAACCTTGGCGTCAGTCATCGAGAGGTTGAAAAGGGTTCATTCGGCGTGAACGGCCGCCGACTCGTCGATAGACGAGTTGTTTCGTCGCGGATGGCTCGCCGCAGGAGATCCGACTCGCTGACGACGAAGCCGTTCCCGTTAAGGGCAAGCTGATGCGCTACCGAACGATCCAGCGGGCTGTGTAATGGTCGAAGCCGACGCTCCGCCTTTCACATCGACGTTTCCGCCGCCCGACCACGTCACGCAGACCGGCACATTGGCATTGTCGGGGCACTGCACGCGGACGCTCAATTGATATGGACGCACTGTAGACGTGGTCAGTCCCGCCCAAGTCGCTGAATTTCCGTTGTCAGGACTCGGAGCGACGCCGTCCCAGCGACCAGCCAAATGCGACACCGACCTGTGTGGGAGAGCCGCCACATCCGCAAGCAATACCTCCACTGGCTGGCGTCAACGAATCCAGGCTGATCGTGACGCTCTTTCCGCCGGCAGCGGTGATATTGCCGGATGACTGAATGGTGACACTGGGATTTCCGCTGGTCGCGGCGCAGGTCAATGTGCCGGATGCGGCAAGCGCCGGGGATGACAGCACGGCAGACGCGCCGACCACCGTAGCTCCGCCCATGCCGAGTTTCTTGAGTGCGTCGCGCCGGTCCATCAGTCGATCCTCCTTGGAACCGCCCGACCCTACCGTAGCATCGCAACCGATTCCTAGGATGCCCATGGAATTCAGCGCCTCGAATGTCCATCCGGATGACTGGTGTTGCTTGCGAATCCGAACGAGGAGGTTCGGTGGTGACTACAAGCAGGGGCTCGAGGACGAGATGGTCGGCGCTGAGACTGGTTGCCAGTTGGGGTTGCCGTTGGCCATGGTTCACGTATTGGTAGGTGTAGTCGACGAGTCTGGCAGCCGGTGCGCTGGCCGCCGACCATGCACGTGTACTTCACCGTACCAGATCACCTCGAACCTGTCACCCTGGCGGAACGGCGAATTGCCCGGACCGGTACCGACCGCGGTGAACGTGGCGGTGTCCGCTCCCGAGTGCGTCGCCGAATCCGGTCGGTGACACGATGATCACGCGCAGATCTGCCTGCCAGCGCTGCCGACCATCATCGACGACGAGATCTCGCATGTCGCCTCCGACGAACACTGGACGTCGGGGGCGGTGATCGTCCACGTGGCGTTGCGCTTGTCGTTGACGATCTGGCTGTTCGGCGGCGGAGTCGTGAGCCCGGGCCGACCGGCTGGCCGGCACCGACGCTGCCCGCTGCGAAGACCGGCGACGACGACACCATGGACGCGCCGGCGACGACTGCGCCTCCGGCCATCATCTTCTTGAGTGCTTCTCGTCGGTCCATCGCTCGGTCTCCCGACCATCCCGGTCGGACGGACGTCCTCGCGAGTGGTCATCACGACGCCATCACCCATGCGTGGTATCGATCGACGAGACCGGACCACAGCCGGGCCCGCTCGAAGTTCTCCACCACCCACGTGGCTTCTTGACGTTCGCTTGAAGATCGGCCGATTTCGGCGTCTACTTGAGCGAGAATTGCCCCGCTGAGCGCTTCGACGTCACCGACCGGTACCAGCACCGAGCCCGGAGCCACGGCGTCGACGGTGCCGGTCGCGGCGTAACCGACCACCGGGACGCCGCAGAGCTGCGCCTCGAGCGGCACGTTCGGGAGGCCCTCGCGGTACGAGGGGAACGCCAGCAGATCCATCGCCCGGTACGCCACGCCGGGATGGTCGAGCCACGGCACGGTGACGATCCGCTCGTCGTGCTCGATCGTCTCCCGGACGTGCGGGCGGCACCGGGTCGCCGTCCTCGAACTGGCCGACCAGCAGCAGCCACACGTCGGGCCGCTGCCGCAACGTCGACGTGAACACGTTGGTCAGGTCGGCGATGCCCTTGTCGCGGGTGAAGCGGCCGACGAAGCCGACGACGGTCGCCTCGGCCGGCAGACCGAACCGTTCCCGGGCCTCGGCCCGGGTCGGCAGGACGTCGTCGGCGAAGCGGGAGACGTCGATGCCGTTGCCCGAACCGCCGCCGATCACCTCGCCCCGGCCCGGCTCGATCAGCCCCTCGCGTTCGCCGACCGCCATCAGGCTGCGGCAGTTGAAGATCACGTGGTTCGCGCAGCGGATCGCCACCCACTCCAACGACCGGAACAGGCGGCGCCGCCAACCCGTCGCCGTCTCGAAACGGAACCCACGCACCACGTACACCCGCACCGGTACCCGGCACAGCCAGGCGGCCAGCATCCCGAGCAGCCCGGCCTTCGGCGTCGATGCGTTCACGATCGCCGGTCGCAGCCGGCGGATCAGCCGGGTCGTCGCCCACAGCGCACGCAGGTCCGCAACCGGCGACGGCTCTCGCACGAAGGGGAGGTGCTCCACCCGGACGCCGTCGTCCCACTTGCCCGGCTCGGGCGGCTCATCGGGGGCCGACGCGGCGAGCGGCGACCGTCACGTCGAAGCCTGCCTCGACCAGGTAGCCGAGCTGCCCGCGCACGAGCACGCTCGAGATCTCGTCGGTCAGCAGGTACAGCACCCTCGTTCGCGGCGCCGCCGCTTCACCCGTTGACCGGCGACTACCGGGTCAGAGGAGCTCGCCGGCGAACTCGTGGCCCTTCAGCAGGTTCTTGGTGTCGAAGACGAGCGACGAGTGCTCGGCGATGAACGCCGGGTCGAACTCGGGGTGATCCACCAGCACGACCACCACGTCGGCGGCGGCCAGCTCGTCCTGCGTGAACGGCACCAGCGAATCGGCCAGGTGCATTGCGTTCACCTCGGGGATGTACGGGTCGCAGAACCGCACGTCGGCGCCGCTGGCCTTCAGCCGGGCAGCGACGTGCACCGACGGGCTCTCGCGCCAGTCGCTCGTCGCCTTCTTGTACGCCAAGCCGAGCAGCAGCACCCGGCTGCCGTTGACCGCCTTGCGCTCACGGTTCAGCATCGCCGTCACCCGGTCGTGCACGTAGTCGGGCATGTGCTCGTTGACGTCGTTCGCCAACTCGACGAAGCGGAACGTGTGGCCCAGATGCTGCTTCACCCGCCACGCCAGATAACTCGGGTCGATCGGAAGACAGTGGCCACCGACGCCCGGGCCCGGGCGTGAACTTCATGTAGCCGAACGGCTTCGTCGCCGCCGCGTCGATCGCCCGCCACACGTCGACACCGAGATCACGGGCGAACATCGCCAACTCGTTGACCAGCGCGATGTTGACGTGACGGAACGTGTTCTCCAACAACTTCACCAGCTCGGCCTCGGCGCACGAACCGACCGGCACCGTCTGGTCGACCAACGCCGAGAAGAACGCATCGACCACCGCCAGCGCGTCGGGCGTCGAACCGCTGACCACCTTCGGCGTGTTCACCAGGCCATGGGTCGCATTGCCCGGGTCGATGCGCTCGGGGGAGTAGCCGACGAAGAACTGGTCCTCCGCCAGCCCCGACCCCTCGGCCAGGATCGGGGCGAGCAGCTCGGTCGTCGTGCCGGGATAGGTGGTGCTCTCGAGGATCACGCAGCAGCCGGGACGCAGGTGCTGGGCGAGGTCGCGGCCGGCGTGCTCGATGTAGGAGAGGTCGGGCAGGCCGTCACGCAGGGGAGTGGGCACGCTGATCACCGCGACGTCGAAGCCGGCGAGGTCGGCCGGGTCGATCGACGGGGTGTAGCCCTCGTGCAGCGCCCGGGTGAGTTCCTCGTCGGAGATGTCGCCGACGTAGCTCTCACCGGCGAGCAACGCCTTCACCCGGTCGGCCGACGCCTCGAACCCGACGACGGAGAAGCCCACCTCGACCGCACGCATCGCCACCGGCAGCCCGACGTAGCCCTGGCCGACCACCACGACATTGGCCGTGCGGTCGGTGATCTGCTGGATTGCCTCGTGGCTGTTCATCGTGCTCCTCGTTCGAGTGTCGGAATCGTGTGGGTTCGGTGGGTCTGTGGCGCTGTGCGCCGTGTTCTGTCTGTCTGGTCTTGAGAGTGTTGCGTCGTCGGATCGTGTTCGGCGGTCACCGCGGGATCGGCCGGGCCGGGACGCCGGCCACCGTGGTGCCCGGCTCGACGTCGGAGGTCACCACGGCGCCCGCACCGACGAAGGCGCCGGCGCCCACCGTGAGGCCCGGCAGCACGTTTGCGCCGGTGCCGATCGTGACGCCGTCGGCCAGGTGCACGTTGCCGCTCACCGTGGCGCCTGGATACACGCTGACGAAGTCGCCGAGCACGGCATCGTGGCCGATCGTGCAGTTGACGTGGAGTTGGGTGTGGCGCCCGAGCGTGATGTTCGTCGTGACCCGGGCACCGGCGGCGAGGATGCATCCCGGCGCGATGCGGTTGTCGCCACCGACGGTCGCCACCGGATGGACGAGCGTGAGCGGAAGGCGACCCGCCGCAGTGAGACGCTCATCGATCCGGCGGCGCACGTCGCCGGCGCCGATGGCGATGACGTAGCCGACGTCGGGATCGAGCTGACCATCGGTGGCGGCGAGCACGTCGATGTTGCCGAGCCGTGCGGTCCCGAGACGGGCGAGCAGTTCATCGGAGGTGCCCGCGTCGTCGACGTAGCCGACCAGCTCGACGGCGCCGCCGGTCGCATCGAGGGCCTCGACGATGCCGTGGACCTCCCGACCGAACCCACCGGCGCCCACGATCACCAGGCGGGGCGGAGCGGTCACGGGCGCGACGATACCGCTCCACGTACGCTCGGCCAGGTGACCTCCGTCCGCTGGCTGCACTCTCCGGTGAAGCGGGCCGTCGACCTCGCCGTCGCCGCCACCGCACTGGTGATCGCCAGCCCGCTCATCGCCGCCACCGCCGTCGCCGTGCGGCTGCGGCTCGGCGCGCCGGTGCTGTTCCGGCAGGCTCGAGCGGGCCGTGACGGCCAGCCGATCGAGATCGTCAAGTTCCGCAGCATGACCGACGCCCGCGGCGCCGACGGCGCCCTGCTGCCCGACGACCAGCGCCTGCCGCGCTTCGGGCGGCTGCTGCGAGCGAGCAGTCTCGACGAACTCCCGCAGCTGTGGAACGTGGTGCGCGGCGACATGAGCCTCATCGGCCCGCGTCCGTTGCCGCTCGCCTACGTCGACCGGTACAACCCCGAGCAGCGCCGCCGCCTCGACGCCACGCCCGGCATCACGGGCTGGGCCCAGGTGCACGGCCGCAACGCCCTCGACTGGCCCACCAAGCTCGGCTACGACGTCTGGTACGTCGACCACGCCTCGCCCCGCATCGACCTCCGGATCATCGGGCTCACCGTGCGCGCCGTCCTCGGCGGTGGTGGCGTCAACGCCATCGACCACGTGACCATGTACGAGTTCCTCGGCGACGACCCCGCCACCCCACCCGACCGATGAGCGAAAAGCCCGGATGTGGGCGGTTGGCTCATCGGTGGTGGGGTTGCGCTGTGTGCGATGAGCGAAGAGCCGGGATTTGGGCGGTTGGCTCATCGGTGGGCGGGTTCGGTGGGAGTGGTGAGCGAAAGGCCCGTATTGGGGCGGTTGGCTCATCGCTTGACGGGTTGTGGTGTGAGTGGTGAGCGAAGAGCCCGGATTGGGGCGGTTGGCTCATCGCTTGGGGGCGTGCGGGGCGGAGGGTCGTTGACGTTGGTGCGCTGGGCGGGCATCCTGGCGCCGTGACCGAACCCGGCTTCGCCCCGAGCGACACCCCGCTCGGCGTCGACGGAGTCGAAACCGCCATCTTCGACGGCGAAGCCGTGCTGTTCCACGAGCAGGCGGCGATGGTCCACCGGCTCAACGCCGTCGCCGGCGCCGTCTGGTTGTTGTGCGACGGCGAGACCACCGTCGCCTCGATGCCCGACGAACTCGCCGGGGTCTTCGACGTGCCCGCGGGCGACCTCGTCGGACCGATCGGCGAAGCGCTCGACGGTCTCGCCGCCGCCGGCCTGCTCGTCGGCGAGGACGGCCCCATCCACCTGCCCCTCGTGTCCGAGCCCCCACGGGCCGCCGACGGCACACCGATTCTCGTCGCCCCGCCCGATCCTTGAGGTACACCCGACGACCGCTCCGTGTGGGCGGACACCGTGACCTTGCGCGTCGGCGACCAACTCGTCGGCGTGCGCGCCGACACCGACGACACCGCCCAACGGATCCGTTCGCTGTTCGCCGGATGGCTCGAGCCCGACGCCTCGGGCGAACACGGTGAACCCGTCCCGTGGGCGTTCAGCGTGCGCCTCGACCCCGACCACGACAGCGGCGCCGACCGTGGCCCCAAACCCGTGCCGCAGCTGCGCATCGGACGCAGCCTGCTCGCCCGATCACGCCGGCCCGACGACGTGATGAACGCGCTCGACCACGTTCTCGGCGGCGTGCTCGCCCGCCAGGACGACAGGCGCCGCTGGCTTGGACTACGCACCTTCGTCACTGGTGATCGAGCCGTGCTGGTCGATGCCGCACCGCCGGCGCTCACCGCCGACCCTCGTCTCGCGCGCACCGGCGTCGCCGAGCTGCCGACGTGGAGCGTGGCCGTCGACGACGGCACGGTCGTCGTTCCGCCGTCGCTCACCGCCTCGGCGAGCACCGATGAACCGGCAGGGTCCGCCTACCGGCTGGTCGGGCTGGTCGGACTCGACGCCTGCGGCCACGCCGACACCGACGCCGCCGACCACCACGCCGTCCACCATCCGACCAACCCGGGGGCACTGCTCGCCCGGTTCGCCGCCCGGCACCCGTCGAACGAGTGGTTCCACACCGTCGAGGGCCTCGTCGCCGACGACCGTGTCCACGCGACCACCGACCGGACCACCGCCGCCGACCAGGTCCGCCAGCTCCTCGACGCCGACGGGCCGACCGGCTGACCCACCGACCGTGGACAGCAGGACCTTCGACGCCCACGGCGTGACGTTCGCGATCTCGTCGTCGGACGCCGGCGTCGTCGCCGCCTTCGACGACCTCCTGGTCGACTTCGAGGCAGCCGACGCGACCGAGGCGGTGCCATCGATCCGATACTCGGTGGAGGCGACGACGACCGACGACACGGGAACCACGTGGTATCGGGTCGCCGCCGGCGACGACGTCGTGTACAGCTCGCTGCTCGAGGGCTCGCTCGTGTCGCACCTGCTGATGGACGTGAACGCCCGGGCCGCAGCGGCCTGCCGTGACGATCACACCGTGCCGCTGCACGCCGGGACCGTCGCCGGCGCCCTCGGCGCCATCGTGCTGCCGGGCGCGTCGCACTCCGGCAAGACCACGATCACCACGGCACTCGGCGCCGCCGGACACCGCTTCGTCGCCGACGAGGTCAGCCGCCTCGATCCCGACGCACTCACCGTTGCTCCCTACGGCAAACCGGTGGCGTTGCGGTCGGCGTCGGTCGAGCTGCTGGCGCCGGCGATCGCCCGACTCCGCCGTCCCGGAAGCCGCTTCGAGATCGACGAGCGCTTCGTGCCCCCCTCCGAACTGTCACCCTCCACGATCGGCGGCGTGGCCACGCACCCGATCGCCGTGTCCGCCATCGTGTTCCCCCGCTACGACGTGGACGGGCCGCACCGCTTCGCCCCGCTCGGACCAGCGGAGACACTCGAACGGCTGATGCAGTGCACGCTCGGCGTCGCCTCCACACCGGTCGGCGCCGACGTCTTCCGCATCCTCGAACGGCTCGTGCGCGCCGTGCCCGGACACGAACTCGTCTACACCGAACTCCACGCCGCGCTCGACGAACTCGCCCCGCTGCTGGTCGGGGAAGGTGAGGGTCCACCACCCGCGAATTGAGGCTCAGTACCGTTTCGGCGTGGACGAGCCGGCCCCTCGCGGCATCCAACGGATGCGACGACGCGACGCGCTGCGCATGCTCGCCGCCTCCACCGGCGCCGTCGCCGGTGGTTCGCTGATCCTCTCCGCACCTGCCCACGCCGACGTCGGCAGCGACACCTGCCTGTTCGCCTTCACGGGGAATCCCGTCGTCACGATCACCGCGTTCAACACGACGATCTTCGGCGACTTCGTCACGCTGTCGATCGGCGCGATTCCCGGATCGTGCGGGTGTGGTGCGACCGCGAGCATCCAGTACGCGTTCCACCTCGCCGCCCCGCTGAACTCCGCCAACTCGGGCCCGTGGAGTCCGTCGAACTCCTACAGCCTGGCGTTCGCCAACCTCTGGCCCAGCGCAGGCGGCTCGTTCACCGTGTCGGCCGGGGTCCGCATCACCTGCACCGGCCCGTCGGGCACCACGGTGCGCTGCCGGTTCGCGAGCGGCACCTTCGAGATGCCGGGTTCGTTCGGTCGCATCGGCACGACGTTTCCACTGCCGGACAACAACGGCAACAGCGCATTCGGGGACCTGCCGGCGTGTGACCCGGCGGCCCTGCGCTTCGCCGCCCTGCGGAGCCAGTCACTGATGATGGTGCCCGGCATCGCTCCCGTGCCGCCCGAGCTCCAGGCACTGATCGACGGAGCCCCCGAGCAGTCACCGATCGCCGTGCTCGCCGAGGAGCCGACGGCGGACATCGCGCCGCCGCCCGGCGACGATGCAGCGAATGCGACGACCACCACCTCCACCTCGACGACCACGACCACCACGGCGCCCGAGCGCACCGTCGAGACTGCCCCGTCGACGACGGCGTCCAGCACGGTCCCGGACCCGACCACCACGTCAACGTCGACCTCGACGACGACCTCGACGACGCCGCCCGACTGACGCCGATCGGCGCAGGCAGGCGTAGATCGCCGACACGACGCCCGACTGAGTCCGGTCGGCGGTCGATCAGGCCGCGCGGATCACCGACACGACCCGCTCGCCCAAGGCCGACCGACGCGGTCGGGCCGCATGGTGCGCCGACACGACCTTCCGACTGAGTCCGATCGATGCGGGGGTCAGGCCGCGCGGATCGCCGACACGACCCGCTCGACCTGGGCGTCGGTGAGCACGCTGCCGCTCGGCAGGCACAAGCCGTGGTCGAAGAGGCGCTCGCTGGTGCCGTTCACCCGTGCCGGCGCCGACGCGAACACCGGCTGCAGGTGCATCGGCTTCCACAGCGGCCGGCTCTCGATGTCGGCTGAGGACAATGCGGCCTGCACCCGGTCGCGCTGCGCCGGGTCGTCGAAGGTCACGCAGGTCAGCCAACCGTTCCAGTGCCCGCCCGCGTCCGCTTCGGACCACGGCGCGATCGGCATGAAGTCGAGACCGCCGACGTCGGCCAGCTCGCGCTCGGTAGTGGCTGTTGATCGCCAGCCGGCGCGCCGACATCGCCGGTAGCCGTTCCAGCTGCGCCCGCCCCATCGCCGCCAGCAGGTTGCTCAAGCGGTAGTTGAAGCCGACGTCGGTGTGCTCGTAGTGGACCGCCGGTTGGCGCGCCTGCGTCGCCAGGTAACGGGCCCGGTCGGCCACCGCGGGGTCGGGCGACAGCAGCGCACCACCGCCCGAGGTGGTGATGATCTTGTTGCCGTTGAACGACAGGATCCCGATGTCGCCCAACGTGCCCGCCGCCCGCCCGCCGTGTGTCGAGCCCAGCGCTTCCGCCGCGTCCTCCACCAACGGCACGCCGTAGCGGGCGCACAGCGGCACGATGGCGTCGTAGTCGGCGCACTGGCCGTAGAGGTCGACGGCGACCACCGCCGCCGGCAGCCGGCCCGCCGCGTCGGCGGCCGCCAGCTCGTCGTCGAGCAGCTGCGGATCGATGTTCCACGACGCGGTCTCGCTGTCGACGAACTTCGGCGTGGCGCCCGTGTAGGTCACGGCGTTCGCCGTGGCCGCGAACGTGAACGACGACACGAGCACCTCGTCGCCCGGGCCGACGCCGTGCGCCAGCAACGCCAGGTGCAGCGCCGCCGTGCCACTCGACATCGCGACGGTGCCCGGCCAGCCCGTCAGCGTGGCGAGGTCGGCTTCGAATGCATCGAGTTCCGGCCCCACCGGCGCAACCCATCCGCTGTCGAAGGCCCGCAGCAGCGCCTCGCGTTCGAGCGGACCGACGTCGGGCGAGCTGAGCAGGATCCGGTCGGTGGCGTCGACGGTCATCGGCCGACCAGCCGATCCGACGCCACCGGCAGGACGAGCGATTCCGATCTCGATGGGGCTTCCTGCATGGCTGGCGAACCTACTCGCCGAGCACTCTCGGTTGGGTCGATGGACCGTCGAACGCGACGAGTGGGGCGCCGTTCGTGTCGAGCACCGACACGTCGAGCTGTTCGTCGATCACCATCGGCTGCGGACGCACCGCCAGCGAGTAGCCGTCGTCGAGCGGCACCGTGCCGGCCAGTTGATACGTCAGCGTCAGCGACTTGCCGGGGGGAATCACGAGGAACGCCGACCCGGTCGTCCACCCCGCTTCAGCGCCCACCTCCACCCGGAACTCCGACGTGCTGCCATCGGGCTCGCGGACCGAAGCCGACTCCACCGGCAACGCCGAATAGAGCGACACGAGCACCCGATTGGTTCCCGGCGCGTCACCGGTGTAGTTGCCGATCACGCCGTCGGGGAGACCCGACGACGGCGCCTGGTTGGTGAGGGTGACCGTGGCCGTGGCGGTCGTCGCCCCGGTCGTGGTGTCGACGGTCGCGTCGTACTGCACGTCGCGCTCGAGGTACACGTCGAGTTTGTTGGCGCCGGCGTTGTTGAACACCACCGCCAGCCCGTCGCGTCCCTCGACGCTCGGCAGGCTGCCCGTCAGGCCGAGGTCGGCGAAGTACTGCTGCTCGTCGGGGTCGGCCGCCCATCCGACGATCCTGCCCTCGTCGACGAGCGGGCCGAGCGTGTCGGCGACCACGATCGGCCCGGGCAACGCACCGGTGAGCAACCGCGTGATCGTCTCCTTCGACACCTCCTCGAGCAGGTCGATGCGTTCGTCGTTCTCGGTCTCGTACTGCTCGACCAGCAGGAAGTCGACCGCGTTGTCCTTCGTCAACTTGCCGTCGACGCCCTCGACGCTGATCGGCCCGGTGAAGCCGAGCAATCCGGCGACCGCGTACGGGTCGAGCGCGAAGACACCGTCGACCACGCGACCCCCGCTCTGCGGATAGAGCTCGGCCATCACCTGGCCCGTCGACGGGAACTGCGGCGAGACCGTGATGTTCGACCACGGGACTGCGCTCGTCGTGCCATCGGGGCCGTCGTCGAAGCCGTATTGACCCCACGACTCCAGCCAATCCGCCGGACCGGTGATCACGCGAGCACCGTCACCGCCCAGATTGAGGTCCCGTGTGCGGCCGGAGCCCGACACGCGGATGCGCCCCTCGTCGGCGGTGATCTCGACCCAGTTGCCCATGAAGCCACCCAGCCCACGGGTCTCCGCCGGCGTGGTGAACGCAATGAAGTAGCGACGTGGACCGTCGGCGCCCAACAGCTGGGGCATCTGCTCGATCGCCTGCACGGCGTTGGCGAGCTGTGGTCGATAGTCGGCGAGGTCCTCGTCCAGCGCGTTCAGGCGGTCGCTCAACGGCGCCGCCAGCCACGGCGAGTCGACGTCGGCGATGGTTTCGGACAACGCATCGATCGAGGCGCTCACGTCGCCGAACGGGCCGCCCAGCAGGCTGATCGCATCGATGTCGAAGCGCCCGTTGCGCAACGTGAGTTGGTCGACGTCGATGACGGCGGTCGCATTCGCGATCGCCCCGGACGCATCGGCCGCTGCGGTCGCCAGATCGAGTGCGGCGGCGCGGTTCTGGGCGACGAACGGGACCAGCATCGCAGGCCGCGCCCACGGAGCATCCAAGGTCGAACTCGCGGACTCGAACTGGGCCGCCGCCTGCGCGAAGCTGCCCGCCGCGCCCTGGTAGTCGCCGTCGCTCAGCAACTCGACGGCGTCGAGCCCGCTGATGTTGCCCGCACGCAGGTCGTTGGTCGCGGCGCCGACGGCGATCGCCGCACCGACCACCGCGACGACCGCGATGGCCGCGATCCCGATGCCGGCCCAACCGACCCACCGGACGGTCTGGCGCCCGCGTCGGCGGACTCCGAAGAACACCACGAGCAGAGCGCACCCGATGCCGACCAGTGCGCTGACGCCGAGGGCCGGGTCGACCTCCGCGCGGATCAACACGTTGAACGCGACCCCGGCGACGACGGCGCGCTCGATCGCGAGGTCGCGTCGCTGCAGACCGATCCACATCGCCCCGACGAACGCCACGGCGCCGATCGCCAGGAGCCAGATCACGCCCGCCATCGCCATCGCTGCGGTCGCAGCGACCGCCAGCGCCCACCACGGCGCCGACGCCGCACACCAGACCACGAACGCGACCGAACAGAACGTGAGCACGGCGTCGATCACCGTGTTGCCGGTCGGCGACGCATCGGAGAAGGCGGCGACGATTCCGGCGATCGCTGCGACCACGAGGACGGGGCCTTCGTCGACCCGGTGCTTCCTCGCCATCAATGGACCCTGCCTTGCATCGGGCGGGACACTACCGGTGGATGGTGGTGCACCTGCTGGCACGCTTCCGTTCTCGCTGGTCGGTCGCCCACTGACGGGTTGATGCCCAAGGAGTACCATTCGGCGATGTCACGTGGGGGGAACGTGCTCACTTCGATCGGCGGAGCACTGGTTGTCGTTGCGCTGCTCGCCGCCGGCTGCTCGAACGGAGAAGCAGCGCCCGCCCCCATCGTCGTCGACACCACCGTCGTCGACACCACGGGCGTCGAGACGACGTCACCTCCACCGGCCACGCAGCAGACCACCACCGACCCGCCGACCACGCCCGCCCCCACCACCACCCTCGACCCCGCCGCCACCCTCGCCGCCGAAGTCGAAGCCGACTTCCTGGAAGCCGACCGCCTTGGGCGGGAAGCCTCCATGGACCCGTTCGACGCCGACAAGGAAGCCGCCGCCCTCGACCGCCGCCTCGGCGTGATTCGCGACAACTTCGCAGCAAAGCTCGCTGATTATCGGGAGCGACAACTACGCAATCCGAGCCCAGCGATCTCACGCCAGCGTCGATCACGGTCGAGATTCCAGCCAGTGCTCGTCGTCGCGGGTGGAGACGTCGCCGAACTGCAGATCTGCGAGGTGGACTCGTGGATCTTGGTCGAGGTCGGTGCCGGTCCGAATGGCACCGATGCGATCGTCGAACCCGAGATCTCGCGCCTATCGCTCCGACGATCTTCATGCGTGCCGTCGAGGGATGTGTGGCAGATCGAAGGCGGGAGCGAGATCGGCCGATGGGAGGGTGCGGACCGCATGTCCCGCCGAGCTAATCGCTCGCTAGTCGCTGCGCTGCTGACGCTCGTGGCGCCAGTCGCGGTGCGCCGATGCAGGCGACAGTCGACGAGGCCGACGTCGGGCTGCACCGCGAACGGTCGAGGGGGACACGGTGACGGTCGAGTGTCGGGATTCGGCTCCGGCGCCGACTCGGCCGGTGGGGGTGGTGGGAGCACCGCAGCCGTGTCGATGGGCGCCGGCGACTGCGGCGGACGGGTGGGATCCTGCGGCGTACGGCAACATCGCCCCCTCGGGGTACGTGTTCTTCGAGTCGGCGAACGGTGCAATCGGTCGGCGGTTCCCCGACGGTCGTGAGGAGATGGTCTTCAATCGGGTCTGTCCCGACGGCGCCTCCGGCTTCACCTGGGTCGATACGACGGTCACCGTGCAGGATGCGATCGACGACGCCGTCGACCGTGCCCGGCGGGCGGTGCCGGAACCGACCCTCGACATGAGCCCGCCGCCCGACGTCGGCGGCATCGTCAACCTCGGCCTGTGGCTCGCCGTCGCCGTCCAGGAACCGGTGACCGTGCGTGCCGAAGCCGGCCCGCACTGGGCCGAGGCCACCGTGACGCTGGCATCCACGTCGTGGTCGATGGGCAACGGCGACGTCGTCACCTGCGACGGCCCCGGCGTCCCGATCGCCGACACCGAGGATCCCGGCGAGGGTCCATGCGGATACACGTACGTGCGGTCGTCGCCCGACGACGCCCCCTACGAGTTCTCCGTCACCGCCACGTGGGCGGTCGACTACGTGTCCTCCGGCGGATCGGGCAGCGCCGGAACGGTCGACCGCACCCTCACCGTCGCCTACGACGTCGACGAGATCCAAACGCTCGGCACCTCGAACTGACACCAAGCGCTCGGCCCTCGAACTGACTCCAAACGCTCGGCCCTCGAACTGACGAGATCTGAACGATTGGCATCTCGATCTGACGTCAGATCGCTCGCCGGGCACGGTCACCTCGCTCCCGACGCGGTTCAGTCCGGAATAGGTGTCGGAATCCGGAAGCCATTCCGGAATGAAGGGGCGGCATGGGACATCAGGCGGCATCGGGCGGATCCGGAGTGGTGCGGGGCCCACCGATCGACAGCGGCGCGGATTCGCCGTGCAGTGGCCGACGGCCTCGAGACGATCGCCCGATACGTGAACCGAACCACGATCCAACCAGCGGCGATCAGGTCGGCATCGCGATCGCGGTCGCGCTCGAACCCCGCCCGATCGAGGCCATGGTGCTTCCATCCGTCGCACTCAAGGATCACCGGTGTGTCACGCACCCGGAAGTCCACCTCGTGGCCCTCGATGATCGGATGGAACTCGACGGCCGGCAGGCCGTGCCTGGCGATCAGGCGCGCCATGATCGCCTCCAGCACCGAGTCCGCAGGTTTCTGATCGATCGACCAGTCGGCGATGGCATCTCGCAGGGCGACGACTCCCCGCCGTCCCTGCCGAGCATGATCGACGACCGCAGCCTCGATCGCCGGCAGCGACGCCAGGTTCGTGGCGATCGCATGCCCGACGGCGCTGTGGAGCCCGGCAGGGTCGACGGCGCCGAGGTCGACGATCGTGCGCAGGATGTTGGTGCACGGGATGCCGGCGCGCCGCTGCGGCACCAGGCGCCCGCGGTCGGTGGGTTGGTGGATGACCACGCCGTCGAGGACGAGGTCGCGGCGAGCGCCGGTGAGGATCACGTCCACCGGATCAGCGTCGGGGCGCGGCACCCCCCACAGGCGGGCGGCCGAGCGGTGGGAGGCGAGCGCCGGCACACGGACCGCATGCACACCGGCGGCGATGCGCTGCTCCGGAGTGTCCGGCGTCCCAGGCAGGCGAGCGACGAGCGGGTGGATCTGCTCGATCGTTCCCGCGGCGAGCGCCCGGTACCACGCCGACTGTGACAGGCCCGAGCGCTCGAACGTGATGATGCCGTGGTTGGCGCGTGCCCACGCATCCAAGTCCCCCAGTCTCATGCCCGACAGTGGGCGCCGCCCTCACGGCGGAGGAACGCGTCGCCTCCCCTGTGCGGTTCACTCCGCAATACCTCCCGGAATGCGGGAGCCATTCCGGACTGAATCGTCGAGGGGCGGAAGGAGGGCCGGCCGTCAGTCGTCGTCGGGGGAGCGGTGGAGGTAGGCCTGGCCGTCGTCGCACGAAGCGGCCAGGCCGCACCAGCGACACGTCACGCCTGGGCGCCGCACGGGAGGGCGCCCCTCCGACTCCAGCTCGACGATCGCGTTGATCCCATCCAGCGTGCGCCGTACCGCCGAGCGCAGCAGCCGTTCGCTCACGTCCTCGGCCTGCGCCTCGGCGGCGTCGAGGTAGAACGTCGCCAGCTTGCGCGGTGGGACGCCTCGGGCCAGCGTCTCGAGCAGCGCGTAGAACCCGAGATCCTGGCGGTGGCGCACGTTCGGGCGGCCGGTCTTCAGGTCGATGATCACCTTGCGGCTCTCGTTGCCGGCCGGCCGACCGATCATCAGGTCGACTCGCGCTTGCAGCAGGATCGGACCGTCGTTCGGCCAGCGCGCCGCCGCCTCGGTCACCGGATTCGCCCGCCGATCGAGCGGCGGGAAGCTCTCCATGAACTTCGTGAGCCGCTCGACGGACTGGCCGCGCAGGTCGGCCTCGTCGGCGGGGGAGAGCCCGGCGATCCACTGGCCGATGCCGCGCTCCTCGTCGGCGAGACGGGCCATCGCCTCGTCGACCAGATCCGACGGGTTCGGCTCGCCCCGCCACGACAGCAGCAGCTGAATCGCCCGGTGCGCCACCTGGCCCTTGGCCGTCGCCGGCTTCCACTCGAAGTCGTCGGGCAGCAGGTGGAACTCCTCGCAGTCCAGCGCCGTGGCGATCCGGTGCTTGGAGACGAACACCTCCTGGTTGGGACGCAACCGCTCGGCGAACTCGTCGAGCGCCACCCGCATCTCGGTGCGGATGTCCGCGACCAGGTCCGCATCGAACACGAGCGGCTCACCCGAGCGACGCAACGCCTCGAGGGTGCGGATCTGGACCGGCGTGAGAGTCGCTGGATCCGCCGTGTCGCTCACTGCGTCGACTGTATTCATCCTGATAGCGCAATAGCCGGTCTTCAGCGGTCTCCCTCGTTTAGCCTCGGTGCGTCATGAAGAACCAGTGGTGGTCCTACGTCATCGTTGCGTTGTTGTCGATCGCAGCCGCCGTCGCCATCGCCGGGCTGCCCGACACGTCGCCCGTCGCTGCGACGATCACTGCCTCGACCTCCACGATGGCGCCTGATGACACGCAACCCGACACCACCGTCGCGGACACCACCGAGCCCGAGTCCACCGAGCCAGAGCCGACGGTGCCGCCGACCGGCCCGACCGATACGACCGTCACCGAGACCACCGTCGTCTCGGAGTCGACGACACCCGACACCACCGAGCCCGGGCCAGCCGAACTTCCCGATCGCAGCGAGTTGAACGTCGCAGCTGCGAACGGCGCGGACGTGGCCGGCGCCGCACTGCGCATGGCGGCGCGCCTGGAAGAACTCGGCTACGTCGACGTGGCGCCCGTCAACGGCACCGAGATCGTCGAGTTCACCGCCGTGTACTGGATCGAAGGATTCGAGGACGCTGCCCTACGTCTGGCCGAGGACCTCGATGTGCCGGACGTGCTCGTTGGATCGATCGACAACGCGCCACCCGTCACCGACCTGCCCGCCGATACCCAGCTGCTCGTGTACATCGGCCCCGACCGCGCCTGAGCCGGTGCGGCCCACACCGCCGGGGCGTCGATCCCCGCCGTGGCGTACGCATACGGCGCCACCACTGCGAACCTCGAGCCATCTCTGGGGTACCCCTTCGTCATCATGAGTGGCGTATGGAGTCCGCCACCACCGTCGAATTCGCCGCCGCCGCCCGTCTCCTCACGCGCGAGGCGCGCCGGCGCGGACTCGTCGGGCCGAGCTTCCGGTGTCCGCCGCGGCTGGTCGGTGTCGACCGGTCGATCCGGCGCCGCGCCGAAGGCGCCGTCGTGTCGATCCGCCTCAAGAACCGCCCACGCCCCGCCGTGATCGCCGACATGATCGAAGGCGTCGTGGTCGCCAATGCGTTGGAACCGCCGCGCGCCGACCGCCTGCGGGCCGAACTGTGGGCGGCTGTCGAGTCAGCCGACATCCGATCCGCCGCCGCCTGAACGCCGGATCCCGCAGCTGCGAGACCCGGACGTTGCTCGAAGCCGACAACGTGCCGGTCGTGTCGCACATCGACCGGGTGGGTTGCCCGAGGTGCGTTCGTGGGGCGGCAGCACCGATCAGACCGCGCGTCAGTCGCCGGTCGTGTCGCAGATGGGCGGCGTGGCGTGCTCGAGGAGCGTTCGGCGAGGCGGAAGCATCGAGCAGACCGGGCGTCAGTGGTCGGTCGTGTCGCCCGTGTCGCCCGTGTCCTTGCCACCGTCCTTGTGTTTGCCGTCGTCTTTGGGCTTGCGCTTGCTTTCGTCTTTGGGCTTGCGCTTGCTTTCGTCTTTGGGCTTGCGGTCGCGTTTGCCCTTGGCCTTGCCGTCGTCCTTGGTCTTGCCGCCGTCCTTGTCCTTACCATCGCCCTTGTCCTTGGTGGTGTCGTCGCCGGCGGCCCGGTCAGCAACGGCGTCGGTCGGCGTCGGTCCAGTCGTCGTGGGAGCGGGCAGGAGCGGCGGCGGTTCGGTCACCGGTGGAGGTGGAGGCGGCACGGACGTCGTTGCCGCAGTCGTGGCAGGCGATGCGGCTGGGGCCGTCGTGTCGGGCGGCGTGGGTGCAACCGTGGTGGTGCGCGATGTCGCCGGGGGAGCATCGGCGGGGGTCGTGGGCGGTGACGCAGCGGCGGGCGTTCTGGGTGGAGCCGTCGTGGCAGGCGACGTGAGTGGGCTCGTGGTCACCGGCGTGACGATGTCCGGGCGCGGTCGGTCAACTTCCGCCGTCAACACCTCGTCGGCGCTGGGCACCCATCCGATCGTGGGCCCCGGCGTGAGCGACAGTACCTCGTCCACGCCGCCAACGGCGGCCGGGCCCTCGTTGTCGCCCATCCTGTCGCTCGCAGCGACCCGATCGGGCTCGCCGACGGCTTCGTCCATCACAGCGCCGTCGCCGTCACCATCCGCCGCCGACCGGTCCTCGAGGTCCTCGATCGACGTGCCGGCCTGCCACGGCGTGATGAACATCACCGTCGCTGCGATCCAGACGACGGAGACAACGGCGACGAACGGCCACTTCCACCACTTGCCGCCGTTCCTTCTCCGTCGAGCCATCGGTCACTCCTCCGATCTCCGATCGTTCGGCTGGGGGCACGAACGTGGCGCCAGACCGCGGGCAACGGCGACCGTTACCGGTCCGCCCGCGGTCGAAACCGGGTTCCAGGCTCGCCTCGTGGATCCGCCAGCACGGAGCCGTCGCCGACCGACTGCGGACGTCGATCGCCCGTCGAGTGATGCGGTGGATGCGGCCGACGAACCGGTCGGGGCGCAGGTGTGATCGGGCATCCGCCCCCGGTGCCCGGCCCGTCGCCGGTCGGCGCCGGTTCTGGGCAAACCCGGCCTAGACCCAATACCGTTCAGTTAGGTGAGCGGATGGTGGTGATGGAAGGTCCGGTGGGCTGTGGCCAGTCGGCGTGTCGTGCCCGTTTGACGTGCCAGCGTGGCATCTTGCGTTTGATCAGTCGAGGGTTCGATCGGCGACGGCGGATCGGGTTGAGGCGTCGGCAGAGCAGGATGAGAGCGTGTGCCCAACCGTGGTCATTCGTGTCCGGAGGGGGGAAAACCGCGCGCTTGTGACAGCGAGCGGCGACTGACCCGAAGGGCGGCGACGAAGGAGACCCGGTCGGGGTCGACAGCGGCTTCGTGCGCAGCAGCGAACATCAGCGTGCGGATCGCGTAGTGACAACACAGGTGGCCCCAGATCTCTTGTTGGACGAGGGCGGGCGACTTGGAACGCAGCACCGTACGCGCCCCGCGCTGGTGGGTCTTGAGTTCGTCGAACGCTGACTCGATCTCCCATCGCTGGGCATACGCGCCAGCGAGTTCGGTCGCTGACACTTCGTTGGGGTCGAGCAAAGTTGTGAACAATCGGAACGGTCCAGCTTCGACGTTGCGGCCGTCGTCGACGTCGTAGTCCACGACGCGGACCACGACGTGATCGGTGTCCAACTTGGAATTGTTCTTGCGCAGCTCCGCCAGCCACGAGCCATCGTCGAGGGTCTCGATCCGGCGTGGCTTGGTGTTGTTCTTCGCTCGCCACAACAGGTCCGCCCCGGTCGCGATCGCTTGACGCCACAGGTCGAAACTGCAGAACCCGCGATCGGCCAGCAGGATCATCCCGGCCTCGAGGCGATCAACGAGCACCTTCGACAACGCCATCTCGGACTGTGCGTAGGTGCCGAGTTCGGCGTCGAAGATCGCATGCGTGCCGCACTCGGCCAACGCCACCACCCGCACTTGTGGGAACGCGGATCGCTCGCCCTTCGCGGTTCCCGGCCGGCCGAAGAACTCGTCGTTCGCTGCGGTGTCAGCAACATCAAGCATCGTGCCGTCGATCGCCACCAGCCGCCGACCAGCCAAGAACGACTCGGGCGACTCGTCGGTCGCCAACGGGCGGGCGACCCGATCGAACAACGCCTTCACCGGCTCGAACCCCAAACGTTCCCGGGCCTGGAAAATCGCTGACTTCGACGGCAATCGCACCGCTTCGACATCGGGCTCGGACCAGGCCAAGCCGTCGGTCATCAGACCCATCACGTCCTCATAGGACCCCTCCGAATGCAACGCCATCCCGATCGCGAAGTAAGCCATCACTCTCGCTGGCAACGACCGATGCCGCTGCTCGGTGCGCCCGCACTCGGCAATCACCTCATCAACGACCTCGGGCGGGAACACCTGGGTCATCAACCCGACCGACACCAGATCCGACAACCGCCGAGGCGACTCCGGCTTCACCCAACCAGCACGAGGCATCCACCGAAACTACACCCACGTAGTCCTAACTGAACGGTATTGGGCCTAGACCGGCTCGTCAGGCGGCGGGGGAGGAGGCGGTTCCGTCGTCGGTGGAGGTGGTGGCGGTGGAGGCTCGGTCGTCGGCGGTGGTGGCGGCGGGGGAGGAGGCGGTTCCGTCGTGGGAGGTGGTGGTGGCGGCGGTTCGGTCGTCGGGGGTGGTGGTGGCGGCGGTGGTTCCGTCGTGGTGGTCGTGGTCGGACGAACCGTCGTGGTCGTCGTCGTCGGACGAACCGTCGTGGTGGTCGTGGTGGGACGAACCGTCGTGGTGGTCGTGGTCGGGCGAACCGTCGTGGTGGGGCGGACGGTCGTGGTGGTCGTGGTGGGGCGGACGGTCGTGGTCGGACGAACGGTCGTCGTGGTCGTCGCCGCGGTCGAGGGCGGGCGCCGACCGGTCGTCGGCGCCACCGTGGTGGTGGGCGTGGTCGGTGCCGGCGTGAAGATGTCCGGGCCGAACGGGCTCGGCGTCGGGTTCAGGATCGGGGCCGGTGGCGGTTCGGGGGCGCGTTGCGTGCTCGTCGATCGGCGCCGGGGTGCTGCTGTGGTCTCGGTCACCGTCACGTCGTCGACGCTCGTCACTGCTTCGATCGTGGGCTCCGGCGCGAGCGATTGCACCTCGGCCACCGGTTCCTCGATGGTGGTCGCGGACGTGTCGTCGTCGACTTCGGTCGTGGCCGCTGCCACGGTCGGATCCGGGATCTCGACCGTCTCATCGGGCGCAACGTCGGTGGTGTCCGGTTCGGTCGTTGCGGATCGGGTCTCGATGGCGTCGATCGTAGAAGCCCCGCCCGACTGCCACGGTGCCACGAACATCACGATCGCACCGACCCACACCGCAATGGTCACAGCGATGAACGGCCACTTCCACCACCACTTGTGTTCGCGGAGGTACAACCGCCACTCGCCCCTGTCTGTTGGTCGAGCCATCGGTCACCTCCCTCGGGTCGCGTCCGGACACACGTGCACGTGGGTGGCTTCCGAACTGCAGGCCAATCTACCTGACTTTCCGGCGCGCTCGTCCAGGCCCGACGATATCGACCTGGTTCCGCCGGTGACTCCGTGGCGGCGAGGACCGCTGGTCAGTGCCTCAGCCTCGCCACCGTGAAGCATCGTGGGCAAGCGCCCCCGATCAGGCCCCGGGCGGCCCCATCGAGCACCCCGGAATTGGGCGTCGACCAGAAGAAACCTGAACGATTTCCTGACTCGACGTAGTCGGCGCCACCCATGCGGCCATGTTAAGTTCACGGACCGCGAGCGTTTCACCCGGCGCATCCAGTGCCGAGGCGCGAGCACGAAGATCGACGCGGCGGGAGAAATCACGGCCACGAGAGAACGCAAGAGAGACGTTGTCCGTTGAGTGGCCAGGCGAACAGGGGCGAAATGTTCGCGAGAAGCGTCGTGTCGTGCGCGAAGCGCACTTCTCCTCGCCGCCGCGCTCGATCGATCTGCATTACCAACGCTAGAACTCCACGCCGCACGGGGCCTCGTCGACGTGGTGCAACCATGAAAGGGTCCACATGTTCAATTCAACGAAGTCCGGTACATCAGAGCGGGGCAGATTGTGGAGGTCACGGTGGGCAGCGGCCGGTGCCGCCATCGCAGTGAGCCTCGGAGCCGGCGGGCTGCTCGTGGCCCAGGCCGCACCTGCGCCGTCGGGCTCGACGGTCGTCACCGTCACACCGGTGCGCATCCTCGACACCCGTGATCCGGTGAACGTCGGCTTGTCCGGTCCGTTCGTCTCTGCGGTCTCGCAGAAGCTGAAGGTGAGTGGATCGATCCCGACCACCTCGGGCGTGAAGACGGTCGTGCCGGACGGCGCGACGGGAGTCCTGCTCAACGTCACTCCCGTCAACGCCACTGCCGACGGCTTCATCGCGATCCGACCGGGAGACGCCACCGGCGCCCCGTCCACCTCATCGTTGAACTTCACGGCCGGGAGCATCCTGCCGAACTCGGTGCAGGTGGCGCTGCCGACCTCCGGTGCGAACGCCGGCAAGATCGACATCACCTACGACGCGTACGGAGCTGCGGGTCCGACGACCGACGTCCTGATCGACGTCGTCGGCTACACCGCCGACGCCGGACTCGAAGCGATCACGCAGCGACTCGACGCGTTGGAGGCCAACCAGTCCTTCGCGGTGGGTACCGAATCGATCAACGAGGTCGAACTCGCCGGCACCGAGTTCCTGACCCCGGCGAACGTGCTCAGCCTGACGGTGAACGCACCGGCTGACGGCAACTTCTCGGTGATTGCGAACACCACCGCTCGTGGCGGTACCGGCGGACAGAACGCTCGGGCCGTGTGCCAGATCAGCACCGGTGACGCCATCGACGTCAACCTCCCGCTGGCGGTCTCCACCACGCAGCCTGAACGCCCGACGCTCGGGACCAACAAAGTGATCCCGGTGACCGCCGGCCAATCGGTGACGATCAACTTCCTCTGCTCGGCGCCGGCAGCCGGCGACAACGGCACGCTGGTCGAGTACCGGTCGATGCTGGCGATCTTCGCACCGCAGCCGTAATCAGGAGCAGTACTCACTGCGAGGTGCGCCGGGGACACGTCCCGGCGCACCTCGCGTCTGTTCGACGGCGGTCCGGCCGGCCGCTCTGACAGGATGGACCCATGTCATCACGGCCGACCCTCGGATTCATCGTTGGATCCCCGCGTAGCGGAACGACATGGATGCAGCTCCTCCTGCTGCAGGACCCGCGAGCGATCAGCGTGCAGGAGACGCACGTGTTCAGCGAGTGGATCGGGCCGCTGATCGAGCGCACCCGAGCGGACCGGGCGCGGGGGCGAAACGTCAGCTTGAGCGCACTGTTCGACGACGAGGAGCTGCTCGACGTGGCCCGATCGCTCTTCGATTCGATCGTCGATCGCGCACTCCGCGAGCGACCGGACGCGTCGGTGTTCGTCGAGAAGACGCCCTCGCACGTCCGCCATGGCGCCACCATCGTCGAGCTGTATCCCGATGCTCGCTTCATCGAGGTCGTTCGCGACCCTCGTGCCGCGGCGGCGTCGCTGATCGCTGCGAGCCGCACCTGGGCGCGTTCGTGGGCGCCGAGCGACGCCGTGGGTGCGGCGCGACTGTGGCGGGCTGACGTGCGTGCCGGCGCCGGACTCCGAGATCTCACACCCCAGGTCGTCCGGGTCCGTTACGAGGACCTCACGTCCGACGGCCCTGCCACGTTGCTCGGCGTGATGCAGTTGCTCGGCCTGCCGGCCGACCACGACCACTGCCAGCGACTGTTCGAGCTGTGTGCGGCGGGACGCGTCGGCGACGGGCGAGTGGAGAAGCCGATCGGGATGAAGGGTGACGTGGCCGGAACGGTCCGCAACGCTGCGGCCGGCGGCTGGCGGGAGGAACTCGATCGGGCGGACATCCGCACGATCGAAACGATCTGCTCCGCCGAGATGGCCGAACTCGGCTACGAACCGATGGGCGGTGACAGCATCGTGCCGCCGCTGCCACTGGTGACGGGTTCGGCCAAGGCAGCGGTGCGCCGCGCCCTGACGGCGGTCGCCACGGCATCGACCGCCGCAGCCGGCAAGGTCCGGTGATCGCCGGGCCGGTTCATTCGTCGGGCTCGCTCGAGCCGGTGTCGCTGGCCGCACCGGGGCGTGTCGCCGTGTCGTCGGCGGGCGTGTCGTAACGGTCCCAACGATCTCGCCAATGCGCGAGAAAGTCCACACGGTGGCGGTTGATCGTCTCCTGGCAGTCGTCCACGTCGTCGCAGTTCAGGTCGACGTAGTAGTTGCGATGGGCGTCGTCGGCACGACGGAACCGGCCTCCCCAGCTCGGGCCGGTGGGGTCGTCGACGTCGCCGGGGCCGCCGAGCTGTGGCGACAACAGGTACAGCAGTGACGGCGAGTCGCCCTCCTTGAGGGATCCGACGGCCTCGGGTGGACTGGTGGCGAGGGGGAATGCGTCGCCGAGGATGCGATCGAAGCGTCCGTCGGCGTCGGTGCCGTGCCCGCGGATGTGCCGATCGACGAACTCGTTGCGGTTCCACTGCCCCGACTGCTCGCCTCCTCGCCACACACCGCGGAAGGTGGAACGGGAGCCGAGGGGCATCACGCCGTTCTCGATCCACCACAGATCGGGATGATCGTCGAGCAGGTCGTGGACGAAGTCCCGTGCACCCGGGTTCGAGCGCGTGTTGTAGTCGCCGATGCTGTAGATCCGGATCCGGTCGATGATCGACGGGTCGTCGTGCAGCGCCTGCGCGATCGTTCCGAGCGATCCCCATGCCAGCAGCCACAGCGGGTCGTCGGGCGAACCGGCACGGGCGCGCTCGATGATGTGCTGCGAGCCGTCGCTCGTGCCGTCGGGCCCGGGCGCCCGTAACTGCTGGGTGCCGGTGCGCACCCCGGCGAGCAGGTCCGCTTCGGTCATGAGACGGTCGTAACCGAGATCACGAAGATGGTCCACGTCGGTTCGTTGGATCCATTCACGGATCAACCAGGGCTTGCCATCACCGGAGCCCTCCGTCGACACGATGCCCTCGATGCGCAGGAGGTCCGAGTAGTGGATGGCGCGTACCAACGACTGGATGTCGTCGGGGTCGCCGCCGAGGTCGGTGTCGATGATGATGCGTGGTGGCGACACGGCGATGTTGTCGTCGGGCTCGTCGTCGGCCTCCGGAGCGTTCGAAGCCTCCGGTGTGGTCGGTGCGCTCGTCTCGGCCGACACGTCGGGCGCATCCGTTTCGTCGGGTACCGCCGCGCTCGGCGGCGACGGCTGGATCGTGGTGACTCCGAGCTCGGCATCCGCGTTCGGTCGGTCGACGTCGTCGCCGGCGCTGCACGACGCACCGATGGCGAACAGGGCTGTCATCGCTGCCAGACGGGTGACCTTCACCCAACCGGATCATACCGACGCTTCGGATCGGGCAGCAGCGGTCGGTGGCGCCCCGATGCACTGTCAGTGTTTGCGCGAACGCACGTTGTGACATGATTCAGATGTGATCAATATTGCCAGCAGCGCTTTGCGACAATCGTGAGCGTGGGTACTGTGCCCTCGTCGACTTCCTGGGAGGAAAGAGCATGCGGATTCTCGTGGCAGGCGGTGGCGGCTTCATCGGCGGTCATCTGGTGAAGGCCCTCGTCGACGACGGACATGATGTCCGTTCGGTCGACGTGAAGCCGATGGACCGCTGGTGGCAGGTGCATCCAGACGTCGAGAACCGGCCCGACACCGACCTGATGGGGGCCGACGCCTGTCGGAAGGCCACCAAGGGTGTCGACCAGGTCTTCAACCTGGCCGCCGACATGGGCGGCATGGGGTTCATCGAGAACAACAAGGCGGCCTGCATGCTGAGCGTGCTCATCAGCACGCACCTCCTCCAAGCTGCCGTCGACAACGACGTCGAGCGCCTGTTCTACGCCAGTTCTGCCTGCGTCTACGCCGAAGAGCACCAGACCAACCCGAACGTGACCGCCCTCAAGGAATCGCACGCGTACCCGGCCATGCCCGAAGACGGCTACGGGTGGGAGAAGCTCTTCAGCGAACGGATGGCCCGCCACTTCCGCGAGGACTACGGCATCCAGACCCGCATCGCCCGCTACCACAACGTCTACGGGCCGAACGGATCCTGGACCGGCGGACGCGAGAAGGCCCCGGCAGCGCTGAGCCGCAAGGTCGCCGAAGCCGTCGTGAGCGGTCGTCACGAGGTCGAGGTCTGGGGTGACGGCGAGCAGACGCGCAGCTTCATGTTCGTCGACGACTGCGTGAAGGGCAGCCGCATGTTGATGGACTCCGATGTCACCGACCCGATCAACATCGGCTCGTCGGAACTGGTGTCGATCAACGGACTGATCGACATCATCAGCGACATCGCCGGCATCAGCGTCGAGCGTCATCACGATCTCAGTGCGCCACAAGGCGTCCGTGGCCGCAACAGCGACAACACGATGATCCTCGAGAAGCTCGGTTGGGAGCCGTCCACGTCGCTGCGCTCCGGCCTCGAGGTCACCTACGCCTGGGTGCTCGACCAGGTGCGCTCGGCCGCAGCTGCGGTCGCCTGAAGCCGAATCGAAGAGGTTCCAACTATGGCGGAGGAATTCAGGCGGCGGCCGACTCACACCTCGGTGGTCATCGACCGGGCACGCAAGCACGTCCGGCACCGCGCGAAACTCGCCGCACCGTCGATCCTGACACGGTTGCCGGGTTCGTCGGGGCAGTTCGGTCCACCGCGCAGGTTGGAGCTGTCGGTCGACGGTTGGACGCAACGCTGGAACGCCCGCTGCCGCGCGGGCGACGAGGCCGAACTGGTCTGGGTGCACGATCCGAGTGCCGCCGTCTGGTCGCCGTCGGTGGGTGTGGACGACCTCGACTCGTCAAGCGGTGAGGGGATCCTGCGCGACCACGGTCCCTTGACGGCCGGCACGGCCTGGTCCTGGCCCTCCACGTTCGCGCTGGCGATGCCGAGGGGCCGGGTCGCGGGGTACTACGGCAGCGTGATCACGCCCGACGACGGGCTCCTCACCGAGGCGTCGTTCGGCTTCGTCGATGATCCGCGTCAGCACCCGGTTCGGCGCCAGGTCCGATTGGGACACCTCGAACGCCTCGACGGCACCGCAGCGTCCGTTGCGTTCGGCCACGCCGACGCCTACTTCCACTGGCTGTTCGACGTGCTTCCTCGCGTGGAGATCCTCCGGCGGGCCGGCTGGGACGAGCATCGGTGGGACCATCTCGTGGTCAACGCCTCGGGTGCGCCCTACGAGCGCGAAACGCTCGCCCGGTTCGGGGTCGCCGACGAGCGGATCCGACAGGTGGACGTGCACGCCCACGTGCTCGCCGACCGGCTGGTCTCGACGTCGACCGTGTCGAGCTCCGGTTTCGTGCCCGAGTGGGCGTGCCGGCTCGTGCGTGATCGGCTGTTGCCCGGCGACGACGTCGCTGGCCCTCCGCTGCGGCTGTACATCAGCCGCGAGGATGCGCTGCAACGACGTCTCGCTGACGAGGATCGCCTCGTGGCCCTGCTGGAACCGCTGGGGTTCACGTGCCTCACGCTCAGCGGACGTCCGCTCGACGAGCAGGTCGACCTCTTCTCGAGGGCCGAGATCGTCGTGGGTCCGCACGGCGGCGGGCTGTCGAACATCGTCTTCTGCCGCCCCGGCACCGCCGTCGTCGAGCTCTACGCCGACGACTACGTCAACCCGGTGTTCTGGGGGCTCGCCAACCACCTCGGTCTTCGCCACCATCACGTGATCGGACGACCCGCGACGCCGGGTCTCCAACGCGGCTACGGCGCGATCGACGTCGACATCGACGCCGCTGCCCGTCTCGTCGAGTACGCGCTCAGCCGGTCCGAGTCTCTGGGGTCGCGCGACCCCGAACGGCTCTAGCGGATGGCGCGCGGGCCGCAGCCCTCTCCGGTTTGCGCAGCACGACGATGGCGAAGTTCGTGAAGGTGTACCACTCGTGACGCTCCGCCGTCCTGAACCAGCGCTCGGCGACGTCTCGCACGAGGGGAATGCGCCGGTAGTAGTCGTGGCCGAAGCCGGCCCGGTACTCCACCACCTCGAAGCCCACATCCTGCAAGCGATCGAGCTGACGAGCCGTCGGACCCCGCGTCCAGCTGTAGCGGGCGGGAAATTTCTCCTCGCGGGAACGGTCGCGGGGCAAGACGACGTCGAGGACCCTGCTGCCGACCTGCTCGGGCATGATCCGATTGACGACGAACGGCACGGAGTACAGCGTCGGGAAGTAGTGGAGTGCGATGCCTCCGGGTTTCAGTGCCTGCAAGACGTTGCGATGGAACATCTCACCGCTGCGGACATGTTCGGCCACGAACTTCGAGAACATGAAGTCGAAGGAGTCCCGCGTGGCGAAGTGGGGTCCGGCGATGTCGGCACACACCGTGTCGAACTCGGGTGGTGCGAGGTCGAGTTCTCCTTGCGAGATGTCGAGGACCGTGTAGTGGAGGCCGAGCTCGTCGGAGCGCTCCGGCGAGAGCAATGGATTGCGCCCCCCTCCGACGTCGCACACGTCGACGGCGTCGACCCGTCGAATCGACTCGAGGACGTCGTCTTCGTACCGATCCCACAGATCCGTGTGCGGTACTCCGAGCACCTTCATCGTTCACCTCACTGATGGAACAGCACGAACGACAGGCGCAGATGGTGCGAGCGTCTGTCCGTCCCCGAGACCGGAGCCCCCATGGCTCGTGTGGACCATGTTCGTCACTGGCAACAACGGTGTCAACACCACGCCCCGGCGTCCGCTCCCGTCGACCGACGGTCTCGTGTCTCGGCCACGCCAATGCGCTACGGCTCGATGCCATCGCGGTTTCGGATCCAGGCCCGGCGGTAGAATCGCTCGGAGGCGGATTGTCGAGCGGAGACAGGAGCGGATGGTGCGCGACGTGAAGACGAAGACGCAGGAGACTCAGCACGCCGACGCACCGCGTGCCGTTCCGTCCACCGTGACCGGATGGATCCGTCGAGGCGCCGAACTCGACCCCGACGCGACGGCACTGGTGTTCGGCGCCGAGCGCCTGTCGCATCGCGAGCTCGATGAACTCAGCAACCAGGTGGCTCGACATCTCGCCGAGCACGGCGTCGGACGCGGTGACCGCGTCGGACTCTGCATCGACCGTTCGGTCGAGCTCATCGCATGCCTCGTCGGCATCTTGAAGAGCGGCGCCGCCTACGTCCCGCTGGATCCGACGTATCCGCGAGATCGCTTGGCCTTGATGCGGGAGGACGCCGATCTCCGCCTCGTTCTCGCCAGCGACTCGCACGCCGGATGGATCGGTGGCGACGACGCCGAGGTGTCGACTGTCCATTCCTGGGACACCGTCGCAGCCCGGCTCCGCGAACTGCCCACCACGCCGGTCGACGTCGTCGTCAGGCCGGAGGACGACGCCTACGTCATCTTCACGTCGGGCTCGACCGGCCGGCCCAAAGGCATCCAGATGCCGCATCGAGCGCTCGCCAACCTGGTCGGCTGGCAGCTCGAGCGGTCGACATTCGCGCCCCGGGCGCGGGTCCTGCAGTACTCGAGCATCAGCTTCGACGTGTCCTTCCAGGAAGTCGCCGCGACGCTCGCGTCCGGCGGCGAACTGGTGATGGTGCCCGACAGCGAGCGCCGCGACCCCCGGCGCTTGCTCGAGATCCTCCGCGACCTGCGCGTGCAACGACTGTTCCTGCCGTTCGTCGCACTGCGCAGCCTGGTCGAGGTCGCCAGCCACGGCGGTGGCCTGCCCGACGAGCTGACCGAGATCATCACCGCTGGTGAACAGCTCCGGGTGGACGACGTCATGCGCGAGGTGTTCGCACGCTCACCCCGGCTCACCCTCGACAATCAGTACGGGCCGTCGGAAACCCATGTGATCACCGCCCATCTGCTCGACGGTGACCCGCGATCGTGGCCGGACTTCCCCCCGATCGGGCGCGCGCTCACCGACTGCACCGCCGAGGTCCTCGACGATGACCGCAATCCGGTCGTCCAGGGAGCGATCGGCGAGATCTACCTCGGTGGGATCAATCTCGCTCACGGTTACTTCCGGCGCCCCGACCTGACCGAGCGAGCGTTCGTCACCGTCGGCCGCGGCGACAGCGCTCGGCGACTGTACCGAACCGGCGATCTCGCGTTCGTCGACGAGCACGGTGACATCCACTACCAGGGTCGCATCGATGACCAGGTGAAGATCCGCGGTCATCGCATCGAACCCGGCGAGATCAACTCGGTCGCGAGCCGACTCGACGGCGTCGGTCAGTGCCTCACCCACGCGTTCCGCCGGCCGAACGGGGCCGCGTACCTGGTCACCTACTTCACCACCACCGACGACGACATCGACGCGGCGCGGTTGCGGGAGCACCTGCGAGCGCATCTCCCCGACTACATGGTGCCCGCCTTCGTGATCGAACTCGACCGGATCGAGCTGGGACCGAGCGGCAAGGCCGATCTCCGGTCGATGCCCGACCCGCGTACGTCTGCGACGCTGCTCGCGCCGGTGCACTACGACACCGCCACGCAAGGGCGTCTCGGGGAGATCTGGAGCGAGGTTCTCGACTTCCCGAACATTCCGGCCGACGCCAACTTCTTCGATCTGGGGGGCGACTCGCTGGCGGCGGTCACCCTGTTCCTGCGCATCAGCGAGGAGTTCGGGCACGACCTCCCGCTGGCCGCACTCGCCCAGACTCCCACGATCCAGGCGCTGGCAGAACGGATCGATGGGTACTCCGCCGACACCGTCGACGGCTACCGCTCCCTGCAGCTCCTGCAGGACGGTCCGCTCGACGTACCACCGCTGTTCCTCGTGCACGGTGGTGGCGGCAACGTCCTGATCTTCGGCGAGTTCGCTGCCAACCTCGCGCCCGATCAGCGCGTGTACGCATTCCAGTGGTCCGGTTGGGATGGTCGCCCCGGCGAGCGCACGATCCCGGAGATGGCCGCTGCGTACAAGGAGGAACTCCGGCGCGCCGTACCCGAGGGCCCGTACCGCATCGGCGGACACTGCATCGGCGGGTTGATTGCCATCGAGCTGGCTGAGCTGCTCGTCGCCGAAGGCGCCGAGATCGACGGTCCGCTGATCATCTCCGACGCGCCGAACCTGGCGGCACGTTCGTATTCCCGGCGAGATCCCGACCGATCGGAGGAGTCACGGCGCCAATGCGATCGTCGAGCCGACGAGGTCCTGGCGATGGTGCCTGCGCAGCTGCGAACGGGGAGTTGGCGTGGCGCGCGCGACCCCGAACCCATCGACCCCAACCGGCCTCGACCCAGCACGACGCAGTCGATCCTCGCCCGTCTGCCGTGGCTGGTCAGGCTGATCAGGTCGGTGCGCGACTGGTTGCGCATCGACCTCCGGCTCCTGCTCGGCAGGGAGATCCCGATCGATCTGCGCGAGCGCTACTGCACGAGCACCCTCATTCGTGCAGCACGGCGGCATCGTCCGCGCCCGTGGGACGGCGACGTGCTCTACCTCCGCGCCGGTACCTTCGAAGCCAAGACGATGGCGCTGAAGGGGTGGTGGGACGACACGACGCTCGGCTTCGAGGAACTCTGCGACGGCCACTTCGACCTCCACGTCGTGGGCGGCTACCACAACGATCCGTTCTCGTTCACCTACTCAGCGGACGTCGTGCGCGAGGCCTTCGAGATCACGCCGCGGGCCGGGTGACCTCTCGTCGCCACGGCGCCTTGGCCATGAGGTGACGCCGGGCCCTGGTGAGGTCGTAACGCAGACGTCCCTTGGTGGTCCAGGCCGCTGCCCACACTCCGCCGAGGCACCGGATGCGTTCGGTGAGCGCAACACCGGGAACGACGACGAGGCTGCGTGCGTATTCGCCGACGATGCGCCAGTACGGAAAGCCCAGCTTGTCGGCGTGTTTCGGGTCGAACCAGGCCCGCCATGCGAGGTAGTCGAGACCGCCTTTGACTCCGTACGTCGTCGATGCCTGCTCGGCGTGTTCGCGCATGAGCTGCAGGGGTTCGTTCAGTTGGACGAAGGGACCCAGCAGGATCAGCCGGGCGAGGAGCACGCCGTCGGCGTGGCCGTAGTCGCCGTACGGCGGGATCTGCAAGAGGGCCGCTCTGCGCATCACGCCGAAGATGAGGTGGCAGCGGCCCTGATAGGTGGCGGCGTCGTGGAAGCGGATGTGCACCTGATCGGCCTCGCGGCGCATCGGTGGGCCGTGGTAGATGCCGGCGCTCGTACCGTTGTCGTCGATGATCTCGACACGCGTATGGGCGAGGACCGCCTCGGGGTGGGCGTCGAGCGCGGCCACGCAGCGTTCGAGATAGCCGGGCCGGATCACGTCGTCGTGAGCGGCCCACCGGAACAGTTCTCCCTGTGACAGTTCGACGACCCGGTTGAAGTTCCAGGTGCCGCCGAGGTTCTGGTCGCTGCGGTGGTATCGCACGCGTTCGTCACGGGACGCGAAGTCCTCGCAGATCTCCTGGGTGCTGTCGGTCGACCCGTTGTCGGAGATGACGACCTCGAAGTCGGTGTAGGTCTGCGCCAGGATCGAGTCGAGTGCCTCGCCGAGATACCGCTCGCCGTTGTACACCGGCAGGCCGATGCTCACCCGGGGGCTCACGGCACACGCGTTCCTGGTCGTCGCGACCCGTCACCGGGTCGTTGTTCGGAGATCGCCGCCGCCGCCAGCATCGCCCCGAGGTTATCGCTGCCGTCGCGATCGGCCACGCCGATCAGACCAATGCACTCGAACGGTGTGTCAGCGTACCGACCTCGTCATCGTCGGGATTCGCCGCCCGCCAGGACGCTGCGACGAAGCCCAGCGCCAGGCCGAGCATCAGGCTCAAACGGAACTTGTCGAGCGCCGGCTCGACCATTGCCTTCGCCAACCATCCCACCACCCCGAGCAAACCTGCGATCGCTATCGCGGCAACGTCGTTGGGCGCCCGGCCCCGCCACACCGCAGCCGCCGTCCACACCGTGACACCGAGCGCGATCGCCAGGAATGCGAGGCCGACGAAGCCGATTCGCAACCAGATGTCGAGCGCGAGGTTGTGCGCCGTCGTCTGGAGCGCGGCGCCGGTGTTCACACGTGTCGTCTGCACCTCGGCTCCGACGCCGTAGCCGAGAACGGGTCGCTCTTGGGCGAGGTCGATCGACTCTTCGTACAACCGGACGCGCTCCTTCGCGCTCTCCTCGTTGCCCTGTCCGCCGAACGCTTCGTCGACGATTCCCGTCGACGCCCCGGCCGCCACTCCCACGCTTCCGATCGCCACCAACAACCCGAGGATCAACCCGATCTGCGTGCCGGACACGGTGGAACGGCGCTTCCAGGTCTGACCCGCCAGCGCAACGATCGCCAACGTGATCACGACGGCAGCCAGTGTCAGGTACGAGCCTCGCTGATCGCGAGTGATCGGCACGAGCAGCAAGGCGAACCCCGCCGCCGCGACGTACCAGCGCGGTCGAGGCCGCACCGCCTCGGTGATGATGACCGCTCCACCGAGCGCTACCAGGATCGTGACGCTGTCATGGCTGAGCAGTCCGAGCTGGGGAAAGTCCTGAACAGGCGTGTTGACCACGATCTGCAGGTCGGACAAGCTGACGACGAGGCCGATCGGCAACAGCGGGGCGAGGAACAGGCCGAGCCGTCCGATCGACGCATCGAGACGATCGATGTCGACCCCTGACGCCACGACGAGGCCGCCGAGCACGTAGAGCAGCACCTTGCCCTGGAAGAGCACCTGCTGGAACTCGAGTCCGACCATCAGTCCGATCACGACGCCGGTGAAGTAGAGCGCGAAGAACGGGAACCAGGCGAGACCGATCGGTCCGATCCGTCCCCATCGACCCGCGAGCAACCGTGCCGCCAGCGCCGCCACGAGCAGCAGATCGGGTGGGCGGAAGTCCTGGCCGAACAGTTCCGGGCGGAGCAGACCGACCGGCACCGACGCCACCTCCGGTGTCACGATCGCCTCGACGATGAAGGTGACGGCGACCACGTTGAAGATCGTGTGCCGTCGGCCGTTGGACTCCAGGACGAAGAACCACCCGAACAGCGCGGCGGCCAGGATCGCTGCGCCCAGGAAGACGACGATCAACACGCCGGAGACGTCCGATCGGGTGGACCCGGGGGCGGTTCTGGCGGGGACACGTCGACCGGCCGTTCGAGCGCAGCGACGAGCACGGCGGTGAAGTCGTCGGTGATCCGCTCGATGTCGAACGTCGCCTCCGCTGCACGACGTGCCGCCTCGCCCATGCTCCGCCGTGTCACCGGATCCTCGATCAATCGGCTCGCGGCCGCGACGAACCCGTCGACGTCGCCGGGGTCGACCACCACTCCAGCGCCATTGGCGTGGATCGTTCGGGCCGAGAGGTTCTCCCGAGGTATCGCACCGAGGATCGCGCGGCCGGCACAGTGGTAGGTCAGCACCTTCGACGGCACGGAGAATGCGCCCGCATCCGGCTCGAGCAGCACGAGCAGGATGTCGCCGGTGCCCAACATGTCGGGAAGGTCCTCGTAGGGCTGGAAGGGAAGCAGCTCGAGCTCGTCGCCGTGAATCCGCTCGGCGAGCCACGTCGCTCCCAGGCCTTCCGACGCGACGACGACGCGTACGTCGGGGCGGTCGGCGTACCTCTCGGCCAGCGCCAACAGGATCTTCGGTTGATGCTTCAAGCCCAACGTGCCGGCGTAGAGCAGCACCGTCTCGTCGTCGGCGACCTGATGTCGTTCGGACCATGGGTTCGGTCGGGGCGACACTCGCACCTCGTCGAGCGGAGCCCAGTTGTGCACGACGGTCAACTTCGAGTCCGCAAGTCCCCAGTCGCGCAGCAGGCCGACGAAGTCCTCGCTGATGACGACCACCTGCGAACTCGTGCGCAGCAACCACTTCTCGATCCAGACGAAGCTGCGCGCGATCAAGCGGTTGACGGGTCCGCCTCGTCGCTCGAAGTGTTGGCTGAGCGCCATGCTGTAGATGTCCTGCTGCCAGAAGACGATCGGGATCCGTCGCAGTCGCAGACCGATCTGCAGGACCAAGGCAGCGATGAGCGGGGTGTTGGCCGAGATCACCACGTCGGGCTTCTTCGCTCGCATCAGCCGGAGGAAGCGCCACCCGTACTCGATCTCCTGCGGTGCGCGCCGCACCGCCGAGTACTTCGAGAACTCTCGGCGCAGGGCGATGCCGACGCTGCTGAACCGGCTTCCCGCGCCGTCGCCGACGGCACCGTGGGGCGTCTGGAACGATGAGCAGTACACGTGCGTCACGTCGAGACCACGTCGCGCGAGGTTGCGGGCCAACTGCGCCTGGAACGGATGTCCGGAGAAGTCGTGCAACGCCACCCGGGTCGGGCCGACGGTCTCAGTTCTCGGCCTCCCACGCACGGCGCCATGGTAGCGTTGTGCCGCCGTGGCGACCGCTCATGAGCGGGCGCAACGACGGCTGCCCGACGTACCGGTGCGCCGCCGCCTCGCAAGGTTGCCGCAAGATGTGAGGGTTGCTCCACCCGGTGGCTCTACACTGACCGAGCGGCACATCGTGTCGCCTGGGCGGAAGGAAGCACGTGGTGAACCCTCAAGCCATGTCGTTGCGTGTCATTCCATACGATGTCGCGCAACGGGGATCGACGCGCGATTTGTTCGAGCAGTTCGTGCTGTCGACGTCGCTGGACACACCCGACGGCTTCGAAACCGAGTCACTCGGGGTCTGGAAGCTCGCCCGTCACCCCACGCTGCCGGTGATCCACATCACCGACCCGACCGGCCGGGCGCTCGGATGGCTGCTGGGTCACCCGATCACCTCGCGGCCAGAGTTGCTGTCCGACGGCTCGACGGTCACCGTCGAGGCCGATCTCGACCCGCTCGACTTCGTCGCCGACCTCGGCGGCCGGTTCCTGGCGGTGTTCGTCGACGGGCAGTCACCGGGCATCTATCCCGACGCGGCGGCGTCGTACGCCTCGGTGTTCTGTCCGAGCATGCAACTCGTGGCATCGACGGCGAGCTTGATCCCGTACGACTCCGGCACCACCGACCGACTCGACGTCCTCGCCGAACTCAACATCCCGTTCTCCACCGCGTACTTCCCGTTCGGCCTGACGCATCGTCACGGCGTCGAGCAGCTCCTTCCGAACCACCACCTCGATCTGCAACGGTGGGAGGCGGTGCGCCACGGGCCGCGGGTGCCCGAACGGGGCAGGCTCAGCGTCGAGGAGGCCGCAGCGCGCGTCGCCGCCATCATCCGCCGCCAGGTCGACGCCGTGTTCGACCGCCACGACGTGTACCTGCCGATCACCGCAGGCCACGACTCGAGGATGCTCCTGGCCTGCTCCCGCTCACATCGCGACGAACTGGACCTGTACACCCTCAACATCCCCGATCGAAACGGTGCGCGTGATGTCTTCGTGGCCGCGCAGATGGCCCACCAGCTCCGTCTGCGCCATCAGAGCGTCGCGATGATCAAGCCGACACTGCGCGACCTGGAAGTCTGGTCGTACCGCAGCGGATGCGTCGTCGGCGAACCCCGGGGGCGCGAAGCGACCACCACGTATCGATCGCTCGACCGCTCACGCGTCCGATTGAACGGGCAGGTCGGCGACCTCTTGCGCGCACCGAATCGACTGCCCGACGACTGCGAGGACACGGTGATCGATGTCGAGCGCGTCGCCATCCAGGCGCTGATCGAGTCCAGGGGGGCGGACTACCGCGCGCATGCGCGCCCAGGACAACTGAACGCGGCGCTGTCGCCGCTCTTCCTCGAACGCGCCGAGCGTTGGCTCGCAGGACTCGGCAACGTCGACGCGCTGACGGTGATCGACCTCAACTACCTCGAGTCGGGGATCGCACCGTGGGCGGGACCATGGGCCTACGCCGAGTTCTTCGATCCGGGTTTCACGCTGTTCCCGATGTGCCATCGTGAGATCATCGACATCTTCCTCGCCCTGCCCGAGCACGAGCGTGCCGACGACAGCCTCCCGCCGCGGTGCTGCGCCAGCAGTGGCCCGAGTTGCTGGAGTGGCCGTTCAACCCGGACTCGTGGCAGGCCGAGGCGCTCCGGTTCCCCCATCGGCTGCTGCACTATGCCGGCCAACGGGCGCGTGGGGCCCTGATGCACGTGGCCGCCGGCTTCACTGGCGTGTAGATGCGCGTCGAGTCCCGATCATCGTCGTACGGAAACGTGACTCGGTATCGTCGCGCCTCCGTGACGCCAGTTGCGACGAGACGCCGACCGAGACGAGAAGCGACGTGAGCGCCGAAGCCGTACGCATTCAGGAGGTCGGCGGGCCGGCTGACGGCCCCGGGCTGAAGGGACTCGTCAAACGTCGGTGGAAGCCGCTGACGATTCTCGGGTTCGTCGCCGGCGGCGCTGCGCTCGCCGAGGCGTCGATTCTCGTGCTGATCACCCGCCTGGCGTTCGCCATTTCCGAGGGCGACGACACCATCGGCCTCGTGGCCGGCCGCTCGGTCACCATCGGGGGCGCCTTCGGTCTGGCGTTCCTCCTCGTGATCACGACGATCACCCTGCAGGTGACGGCTGCATGGCGGGCGTCGCAACTCACCGCACTGGTGATCGCCGACATCCGCCTCGACCTCTCGGATGCGTTCCTCGAGGCCAAATGGTCGGCGCAGCACGGCGAACGCAGCGGCCAGCTCCAGGAGCTGTTGACCACGTTCATCCGCGGCGGCGCCCAGCTGATCGGTGCCGTGTCGACGGGCACGACCGCCCTCGTCGGGCTGCTGGCGTTGCTGATCACCGCTGCGTTCGTCGACCCGATGGCGACGGCGCTGCTGTTCGGCCTCATCTGCGTGCTCGCCCTTGCCACCCGGCCGCTCAACCGACTCGTCGACCAGGAAGCCGAGCGCACCGCCGAGGCAGGAATGGACTTCGCGACGTCGCTCAGCGAGGTCTCGCAACTCGGCCTCGAGATGCACATCTTCAACGTGCAGCCCAGCGCGAAGACGAGGCTCGGTGCGCTCATCCGCCGCAATCAGGCGACGAATCAGCGCCTCGACTTCTGGTACCAGTTCATCCCCACCACCTACGCCACGGTGTCGTACCTGGCGCTCATCGCAGCACTCGGCGGCATCTGGCTGCTCGGTGACGCCGACCTCGCGGCGATCGGGGCCGTCACCCTGTTGATGTTTCGAGCGATCCGTTACGGCCAAGCGGTGCAACTGAAGCTCACCGAGGTGACCGCCAACCTGCCGTTCCTCCGACAGCTCGACCGGGAGCTCGACCGGTATCGCTCGGCACAGGTGATCGATCGGGGAGAACCCATCGGGAACGTCGGAGCGTTGCAGCTCGACCGCGTCTCGTTCGGCTATCAGGATGGCCTCCCGGTGCTTCGCGACATCGACGCGGTCATCGATCGATGTGAGGTCATCGGTTTGATCGGTCCGTCGGGGAGCGGGAAATCCACCCTCGTGCAGTTGCTCCTGGGCCTCCGCGACCCGACGAGTGGGAGCGTGCTGGCGAACGGTCGGGACATCCAGAGCCTCTCCAAGACCGAATGGGCCCGCAAGGTCACCTTCGTGCCGCAGGAGTCGCACCTGGTCGCCGGAACCGTCGCTGACAACATCCGATTCTTCCGCGACGGGATCACCCAGGAACAGATCGAACAGGCGTCACGTCTGGCCAACCTGCACGACGACGTCGCCCGCTGGCCGGAGGGATACCAACGCCAGGTCGGCGAGCACGGCAGCCACCTGAGCGGTGGCCAACAGCAACGCCTGATCATCGCCCGGGCGCTCGTCGAGGCACCCGACGTGTTCATCCTCGACGAGCCGACGAGTTCGCTCGACGTCCGCTCGGAACAGCTGATCCGCACGACGCTCGACGCGCTCCGCAGCCGGATGACGATCATCATCATTGCCCATCGCCTGTCGACGCTCGACATCTGCGACCGCATCATGGTGCTCATCGACGGCGAACTCAGAGCGTTCGACACGCCCGACAATCTCGAGGTCAGCAACGAGTTCTACCGCGAGGCCCTGGTGATCTCCGGCATGCGCTGACGGGCGCCCGACGGCGGTGGTTCGTACACTGCAAAGGCCATGGATCGTCGTGCCGGACAGCGAATGCGTGCGCCTGGGACGCTGGCGTCACGGACGGTCGGCGCATTCGCAGCGCTGTCGTTGATCGTCGTCGGTGCCGCCTGCTCGACCGACGACGAGCCCGAGGGCCTGCTGGGCGTCTACGTCGGCTTCAATCAGCAGGAGCGTCTGCTCCAGTTCGAGGACGATCTCGGTGCACCCGTCGACGTCGTGGTGACCATGGCGGACTCGCGCTCGTCGGATGCGATGGTCAGTTCGGTGTGGGGCCAGTTCGCCGGCCCCGACGCTCACCTCCCCGACTCGGCCGACCGGCTGCAGGTGGTCGTGTCGGTGCCGGTCGCGTTCGGCCCGGGGGGTATGGGGCGCACCGCGGAGGGGCGAGCGGAAATCGGCGAGAATCTCCGTGCCGTCGCTGCGGGACGGAACGACGGCGAATACCGCCTCGTGGCCGAGTACCTGGTGGAGGCCGGCTACGGCGACGCGATCATCCGTCTCGGCCACGAGTACGACGGCGACTGGGCGCCGTACTCCGCACGCGACAACGCCGAGGCGTACGTCGCCGCGTTCCGCCACGTGCACGACGTGCTGAGCGACGTGTCGCCCTCCTTCCGATTCGACTGGACATCGACGGCGGCCCACTTCGTCGAGTACGGACCGGCTGCCTATCCCGGAGACGACGTCGTCGACGTGATCGGCCTCGACATCTACTGGCGCGACGCCGAACCGATCGATGACGAGATGTGGCAGCGGCGCTTCGAGCCGGTGCTCCGAGCGCATCTGGAGTTCGCCCAGGAACGCGGCAAACCGGTGTCGTATCCCGAGTGGGGGCGCGCCTTCGCCGACGAGTCGAAGTTCGTCGAATTCATGTACGGCTGGTTCTCGCAGCTTCCCCGCACCGGCCCGGGCAACCTCGAATATCAGGCGTACTTCAACGAGGTCGGTCTACGCGACGACGAGTTCTACCCGTATGACCTCGAGCAACAGCCGAACGTCAAACGTCGATATCTCGAACTGTTCGGCGAGAACTAGATCCGCCGTCAACGCGGCAAACGACGCTTCACCTTCGCGGCGACGCGGCGGGCGGCGTCGGCGGCGTAGGTGCGGTCGGTGAGCGAGTACATCGCTTTTCGAGCCTTCATCGCACGCGTCCGGTGGTGGAAGATGCGCACCTCGTCCCACAGCCCGAGACGCTTCAGCTCAGGGGCCATCGCACCACGAGTGTTGTACAGCCGGTTCGGCAGCGTGACCATCGACAGGCCGCATTCTTCGGCTGCGCCATCGGCGATGAGGCGGTTGAACCACGTCTGGTCGCAGTTGTGCCCGGGCCACATGTCGTGGGGGTCCTGCGCGCACACCGTGTCGAACCATCGGTCGAGGAATGACGTCGTTGCGGCGCTGCGGTCGAAGCACAGCACCCCGGTGTTGTACTGATCAGGATGCTCGAGCTCGACGTGGTCGTCGCCGCTGTCGGTCGTGATGGTTCGGTAGGCCTTCGCCACGGCGAAGTTTCCCGCTGCGGCCAGGTCGAAGACGTCGACGAAGGGCTGCAGGATGGTCGTGTCGGTGTCGAGGAACAGCGTTTCCTCGTACGGGCTGCGACGCAGCACGTCGACCTTCTGTTGGAGTGGGTGCAATGCCGAGTGGTAGTCGACATGGTCGGCGTCGAGTCCTCGCGGAACCGGGTACGGCGAGAACACGGTCACCGGGAGATCGGGATGCTCGCGTCGTAGGCCCTTGAGCGACGTCGCCAGCTCTCCCAGATAGCTCTTCGGTCCCGCCACCAGGTAGATGACGCCCCGCGCCATCGGGCGCTCGGCGTCCGCGCCTGGTGCCAGGGGGTCGTCGGTCACCCCTGATTCCCTGGGATCGTTGCGCTGTTCCACGTGCGCCACGAAGGGTAGACGTACGCGATGACCTCGACGGTGTAGTCACCCGACGGATCGAGGTCCAATGTCCTGGACGTGGTCGACGAACCGACGGTTCCGAGCCAGGTCCACCCGGTCGATCCCTTCAGCTGGTGTCGCACGATGTACAGCTTCGCAGACGGATGGGCCCAGTCGATCTGCAGGCCTTCGTCGACCCACGTCAGGCGCAGCGACGCCTCGGTGTCCGACCCCGGCGAGTACACCGACGTCGCCGAGGACGTCCCTGCGACGGCATCCCCCGTGGCCACGGTCGGAGCGGGGCTCGCGATCAGCGTCGAGGGCTCGATGGTGGCACGGTTCCAGGTGCGCCAGGCGGGCCAGACGTAGGCGATCACCTCGACGTTGTAGCCCGTGGACGGATCGAGTTCGAACGTTGTCGTGGTCGTCGACGCTCCGACGGTGCCGAGCCAGCTCCAGCCGGTCGTGCCGATCTGTTGGTAGCGCACGTTGTAGAGCTTGGCGGTGGGATGGGTCCAGTCGGCGCGCAGGCCGTCGTCGACCCAGCTCAGCCGCAGCGATGCCTCGGTGTCCGAGCCCGCCGAGAAGACCGAGGACGGCGAATCGGTCGTGAGCGGTGGCGGCGTCGGCGACGCCGGCGCGGTCGTCGTGGTGGTCGTGGTGGTCGTCGAACTCGGCGGCGGGCTGGGCGCCGTGGGGGCCGGTGCCGGCGGGCTCGCGGTCAGCGTCGTGGGCTCGATGGTGGCACGGTTCCAGGTGCGCCAGGCGGGCGAGACGTAGGCGATCACCTCGACGTTGTAGCCCGTGGACGGATCGAGTTCGAACGTCGTTGTGGTCGTCGACGCTCCGACGGTGCCGAGCCACCTCCAGCCGGTCGTGCCGATCTGTTGGTAGCGCACGTTGTAGAGCTTGGCGGTGGGATGGGTCCAGTCGGCGCGCAGGCCGTCGTCCACCCAGCTCAGCCGCAGCGATGCCTCGGTGTCCGAGCCCGCCGAGAAGACCGACGACAGCGAATCCGTTGTCGTCGCGGCGGTGGTCGGCGCCGGCGGAGCCGTGGTCGGTGCCGGCGGCGGTGCGGTGGTGGGCGCCGGCGGAGCCGTGGTCGGTGCCGGTGGTGGTGCGGTGGTGGGTGCCGGCGGAGCCGTGGTGGGCGCCGGTGGTGGTGCGGTGGTGGGCGCCGGAGCCGGCGGGGCGGTGGTGGGTACCACCAGGGCGCCCGTCTCGGTCTTGAAGGTGGTGATGTAGGCCTGTCGGGTGGTGGGGTAGTTGTCGAGGTTGTAGCCGGGTTGTGATGGGTCGTTGAAGTAGGCCTGGTAGAGCAGGCTGCCTGGTCCGGTGGTGGGCAGGGTGTTGAACCATTGGTTCATGAGTTGGATGTAGCGGCCGGTGTTGTGGAAGGCCTGGCCCCATTCGGGGAAGGAGACGGGTTTGTTGCGGGATCGGGCGAATTCGAGGTGTTTGCGGAGGACGGGTTCGTAGCGGTTGGTCCAGTCCTTGTCGGGGATGTCGGCGTCGCGCCAGTAGGTGTCGAGGCCGATGACGTCGACGTAGGCGTCGCCGGGGTAGGCGGGGATGCCCCAGGTGGTGAAGCCGGCTCGGGTGGAGGCCCAGTCGAATCGGAAGGCGGAGGATTGTGCGGCGAGCACGTCGTGGACGTGTCGGAATGCGGCGATGTATTCGGTGGCGTTGTTGCGTGCTGACCATGATGGCCAGGCGTCGTCGGCTTCGTGGCCGAGTCGGATGACGGCGTCGTTGTAGCCGGCGTTCTTGACGTAGTGGGCGATGGCTCGGAAGTCGTCGTCCCAGCGTCCGGCTGCGGTGTCGCGCAGGTTGGCTCGGATGGCGGTTTCGCTCTGGCCGCCGCCGCCGAAGGCGAGTGGGACGGTGACGACGACGTCGAGGCGGTCGGAGAGTTTGGGGAGGTGGGCGTTGCTGGACGCGAATTGTCCCCATGCGGAGCTGCGCATGGCGGAGGTCGAGCGGGAGTCGAGCATGGTGACGACCCAGCCGAGGCGGCGGCCGAGGTCGCGTTCGATCTGGTTGAAGCGGTCGCCGCGGTCGAAGCCGACGAACATGCCCAGCGTCGATTGGTTGGCGGCCGATGCTGTTGGTGTGGGGGAGTGAGCAATCGCCAGCAATGACAACGACAGGGCGATCGCGGTGAACAATCTGGCGGAGTGTTTGAGACGGTGCGGGGTCACGGACACGGTGGTCTGCCTCTCGGTTGGCGGAGTCGTACATGTCAATCGGATGACAAACTGGCCAACTTGAGCCGAAACTGAAGAAATCTTTCGTGGATGCAGACATGCCGTCGGGGCCGCCGACCCCATCCGGCCCGCTGTCCGTGCGATCGGCTACGTTCGCCGGCGTGACGTCGCCGCCCGATCTGCCCGCCGGGCGCCCCGAAACCGGATTGGGCGGGTCCAGTGGTCAAGCGATTCGCCCCGCCTCCAGCAGTCGTGCCGACGACACGGCGTCGTCGTCGCGGAGCTCGGACAGCGTCGAATGGGGCTGGACCGACACGTCGGCCCGAGGCCATGGTCTGCTCGCCGATGCTGTGCGCAGCATGATCTCCGATGGCGATGGAGCGCTGCTCGACGTCGGCTGCGGAGCCGGGGCGCTCACCCACGTGTGCCATCAGCTCGGTTGGGACGCGACCGGCGTCGACGTCTCGGCGGACGGTCTGGCGCTGGCCCGTGCCAGTTTCCCCGGCGTGCGGTTCGCCGAGGGGTCGGCGTACGACGATCTCACGGTGTTCGCACCGCCCGGCGGCTTCGATGTCGTGCTGTCCAGCGAAGTCATCGAGCATCTCTACCGTCCGGCGCTGCTGCTCGAGCGCTCCTACGCCGCCCTGCGCCCGGGTGGTCGACTCCTCGTCACCACGCCCTACCACGGGTACCTGTTCAACATTGCGCTCTCGGTCGCCAACCGGTGGGATACGCGCTTCGACGTCCACCGCGATGGTTGGCACATCAAGTTCTTCTCCCGTCGGACCCTCACCGACATGGTCGTGGGAGCGGGCTTCGAGGTGATCGAGTGGCGCGGGCTCGGTCGCCTCCCCTGGCTGTGGTGGTCGCAGGCACTCCTCGCCTGCAAGCCCGATGAGGTTTCGCCCTGAACTGAGCTCTCTCAGCGGCCAGCGGCGTGGACGGCGTCGACCAGCCGGCGCCCCGAAGCTGCCCACGAGAACTGTGGCGCACAGCGCTCGATCGCCGCCGACGCGACGCGGTCGAGCAGGTCGGTGTCGTCGATCGCCTCGACGATTCGGTGAGCGAGACCGCCTTCCTCCTCGGCGGTGATGGCACTTTCGCCGGTCACCAGCGGCAGGCCGGCAAGGTTGTGGCGGAGGCACGCGACCGGGACCCCGTTGAAGACGTAGTCGAGCGCCTTCAGCTTGAAACCACCGCCCAGCGACTCGGACACCACGCCGATCCTGCACTGGCCGAGGAAGTCGGCGGAGTCGTCGACCCAACCGAGCAGTCGAGTCGCCCGCAGTTCGGGCTCCAATTCGTGGCGGAACTCGTCGGGGATGCTTCCGGCCACCTCGAGGACGACCTGGGCCTCCGCAAAGACGGGGTCGGCCGCGCGCAGGAAGCGGCGGAGGCTCTCCTGCTTGACGTGCCACTCGAAACTGCCGAGGATCCCGACGCGTCGAGGACGCTCATGTGCCGCGACATGGTGCACGTCGGTCGCCCCGGCCCATCCCGGTGGTACGACGACGTGGGTCGCGCCCGGCGCCGCAATCTCGAACCGGGCTCTGTCGTCGTCGGTGATCGAGCTGACGACGTCGGCGAGACGCACCGTCCGTCGTTCCAGACGGCCGGTCTTGCGGGCCTCGAGTTCGAGCACCAGTCGGCGCGGGTGCGTGAACGCAACAGTGTCGGCGACCCCGCGTCGCATGCTGCTCTCGTGATTGTGTGCGAGGTACACGATCCGCGCACCCGTGCGTCGCTCCAGGTGCGGCGTCACCCACGCCGCCTGAAGTCCGTCGATCACGACGACGTCCCAGTCGCCGCTGTCGAGCAGGCGCTCGACGCTCGACCGTACGGCTGGAACCGAGCAGGCGAACGACTGGTTCGGCAACCTCGATCCGAGGCTCTGCCACGGTCGCCGGAACTTCGCGCTCACCGGCTCGTAGCGAACCGAGCCCGTCATACCACGGCCGTCCATCGGCGCGCCGGCCTGCCGGAGGGCGCCGACCATCGTGATCTCGACTCCGCAGTCGGCGACGGCGCCGGCGAGCCCGTGGGAATACTTGAGTGCTCCGGTGCTGAGATTGTCGGCGATCTCCGGTGTGATCCAGAGCCAGCGCTCGGAGCGGTCCTCAGTCACCGCAGAGCACCTCCCGGTACCGATCCGACGTGTGCCGTCGGGGCTCCGTACCGGTTGCCCACGTTGCCGCCACACCGGTACGGTACCAGCCACGATGCCGGCGGAACCGAGACGACGAGACAACTGCGGCGGTCCGCTCGGCCGTCCAGCGGGATGAGTTCTTGACTCGGATTGCGGTCTGTGCGCTGACCTACCTCCGGCCCGTCGGCTTGGCCCGCCTACTCGAGGAACTCGATCGGCTGGCAGTTCCCGAGGACGTCCAGGTACGGGTCGTCGTGGTGGACAACGACCCCGAGCGCTCTGCCGAGGAGCTGACCGTTCGTCACGCCGCGTCCTCGCGTCTCGACGTTGCCTACGTCCACGAGCCGACCCGAGGCATCAGTGCGGGACGCAACGCATCGATCGATGCCGCACGCGAGTGGGGCGCGGACGCGCTCTGCTTCATCGACGACGACGAGTGGCCGGAACCGGACTGGTTGCTCGAACTCGTTTCGACCGCCCGACGAACCGGCGCCGACGTCGTGACCGGTCCGGTGTTCCCGGTGTTCGACGAAGCGCCACCCAGCTGGATCGTCGAGGGGCGCTACTTCGAACGACCTCGCCACGACCACGACGGTCTGATCGACTACGCCACCACGTCGTCGGTCCTGATCGACATGGAGTGCTTCGACGACAGCGCGGAGCCGTTCGACGCCGAGTTCGGTCTCTCCGGGGGCAGCGACACCCACTTCTTCGCCGAGCTCTACGACGCCGGCGGGCGGATCGCCTGGTGCGACCGGGCGCACGTCCACGAGGCGATTCCTTCGTCGCGTGTCGACGCGAGGTGGTTGCTGCGCCGCGAATACCGCCGTGGTCAGACGATGAGCCGCTCGCTGCGGCGGCGCGATCCGCGAACGGTGCGGTATCTCCGGCGCCTCGCGAACGCAGCACTGCAGGTCGTGTCGGGACTGGTCGTGCTCGTCGCCGGCTTACCGTTCGGCAGGGCGCGATGGTTCCGCGGCGCCAAGATGATCGTGCTCGGTGCGGGAATGGTGACGGGACTCGTCAGCAGCGGCTATCAGGAGTATCGCCAGATCCACGGAACGTGAGCGACCACGCGTGCTCCTGTCCGTCGCAACGAGGAGGCGCAGCCGGCTGCGACGATCCGGACCCGGGCCGATCAGCTCGCACCGAGACAACGCCCGTCGCCGAGCGCCAGGCGTCGCGCCGGCACCAGACCGCTGACGGGATCGGGTCGGGCGGCGAGGAGTGGCTGCGCGCGGCAGGTCTTGAAGGTGGTGATGTAGGCCTGTCGGGTGGTGGGGTAGTTGTCGAGGTTGTAGCCGGGTTGTGATGGGTCGTTGAAGTAGGCCTGGTAGAGCAGGCTGCCTGGTCCGGTGGTGGGCAGGGTGTTGAACCATTGGTTCATGAGTTGGATGTAGCGGCCGGTGTTGTGGAAGGCCTGGCCCCATTCGGGGAAGGAGACGGGTTTGTTGCGGGATCGGGCGAATTCGAGGTGTTTGCGGAGGACGGGTTCGTAGCGGTTGGTCCAGTCCTTGTCGGGGATGTCGGCGTCGCGCCAGTAGGTGTCGAGGCCGATGACGTCGACGTAGGCGTCGCCGGGGTAGGCGGGGATGCCCCAGGTGGTGAAGCCGGCTCGGGTGGAGGCCCAGTCGAATCGGAAGGCGGAGGATTGTGCGGCGAGCACGTCGTGGACGTGTCGGAATGCGGCGATGTATTCGGTGGCGTTGTTGCGTGCTGACCATGATGGCCAGGCGTCGTCGGCTTCGTGGCCGAGTCGGATGACGGCGTCGTTGTAGCCGGCGTTCTTGACGTAGTGGGCGATGGCTCGGAAGTCGTCGTCCCAGCGTCCGGCTGCGGTGTCGCGCAGGTTGGCTCGGATGGCGGTTTCGCTCTGGCCGCCGCCGCCGAAGGCGAGTGGGACGGTGACGACGACGTCGAGGCGGTCGGAGAGTTTGGGGAGGTGGGCGTTGCTGGACGCGAATTGTCCCCATGCGGAGCTGCGCATGGCGGAGGTCGAGCGGGAGTCGAGCATGGTGACGACCCAGCCGAGGCGGCGGCCGAGGTCGCGTTCGATCTGGTTGAAGCGGTCGCCGCGGTCGAAGCCGACGAACATGCCCAGCGTCGATTGGTTGGCGGCCGATGCTGTTGGTGTGGGGGAGTGAGCAATCGCCAGCAATGACAACGACAGGGCGATCGCGGCAACGGATCTGAGGCAGCGCTGAAGACGCTGCGATGTGACGGACACGGTGATCTGCCTCTCGGTCGGCGGAGTCGTACATGTCAATCGGATGACGAAGTAGCGACCTTGAGCCGAAACAGAAGAAATCTTCCGCCAAGACAGACAACCGGTGCGTCGCCGGCAGCACTACTGGTGCGCTGCGGGGCAACGCCTGCTCACACCGGCGGAAGAATCACCTGCGGGTCAACGCCGAAGGCCTCGAGGAGGTGATCGCACCACGCCTCGGTGTCGTCGTCGACCTCGTTTCGCCAACGGGTGACCGCATCGGCGGCCTGTCCCTGCTCGATGAGACGGCGGGTCTGCTCCGTCGACATCTGCGATGACACCGAGGGCCGCGTGACCGTTGCGTGCATGCTGGGGAGGTCGGTGAGGCGCAGCCGGCTTGCAACGGTCTCGACCATCCGCTCCGGGTCGACGACGCAGTCCTCGTACCGTACGTGCAACCAATCGGGGTGGTGTCCCAACAGCTGCAGCGGTGCCACGTTCTCCACCGTCCAGTTGAGGATGAACTGCTGCAGCTCGGTCCCGCTGCGCATCACGTCGTGGGCGAGTGCGAGCGCCCGGTCCGAGACGTACGCCTCGATGAACCGATCGTCTCGCAGGTACGCGCCGACCGTCAGCGTCCAGCCGTTGCGCAGACACGAGATCGACTGCGGTATCGGGTGTCGCGTGAGGTAGACGATGTCACACGGCACCGTCTCGGAGAACCAGCCGATCAGGGGTTTGGCGTCGGTGATCTTGAGAACGAGACGGTTCGAGTGCCGTTCGACATCGCGTCGCCAGACGCGGGTAGGGGCGTTGATCACCGCACCTCCGGCGAAGATGCGCTCGGTCAGCGACTGCAGCCGCCGAGCGGACCGGTCGTCGAGCGACGTGAGCTGCCCATCTTCGAACAGGGGCATGTCTGCGACCTGTGCCGCCGTCGGGAACGACGACGACATCTCGAAGGGCTGGTCGAGTGAACGGACGCCCCGGTTGGCTCCGATGAGCTCCATCAGGAAGGTGCTGCCGCCGCGACGGGTGGCGAACAGCAAGATGTTCGGCTCGGCGCCCTGTTCATGGTCGCAGGTGAGGTACCAGAGCAGCTCCTTGGCGAACGACTTCGCTGCGAGCCGCGTGTACCGGATGTCGGGTCGGGTCATCGTGCGCCCACGGCTCTCGTCGCAACGTCGCGGTACATCTGGGCCAACTCGTCGTACTGGGCCTCGAGCCCGCGAGCCGGAACGGCGCGCCGTTCGGCTTCGTCGACGATGCGTCCGCGCACGCCCTCGTCGCCGAGCATCCGTTCGATCGCACGTGCGAGGCGATCAGCGTCGAGCGGGGGCACGAGCAGCCCGGTCACCTCGTCTTCGACGAACTCCGGAAGGCCTCCTGCGTCGGTGCCGATGACGGGTGTGCGTGACGCCTGCGCCTCGAGCGCCGTCAGGCCGAACGGCTCCGCCACAGCAGCGACGACGAGGACATCGATCGCACGCATGATCTCGGGGATGTCGTTGCGCCGTCCGACGAACCGCACCCGATCACCCAGCAACTCGTGTGCTCGTTGCTGGAGACGCTCGGCATAGTCGCCCTGGTCGGTCCCGCGGTCGCCGACGACGACGAGACATGCCGAGTCGTGACCCGCGCCGAGTCGTGTCATCGCCTCGACGAGCACGTGGATCCCCTTGCCCTCGTCCAGCCTGCCGACGATACCGATGAGCGCACTGTCGGGGTCGCCCGTCAGCTCGGCGCGAAGGGCCGCTGGCGGCACACCCGGATGGAAGCGGTCCAGGTCGATCCCGGGGTGGATGATTCGCACGGGCCCCGCCGAACCGAGCAGGGACGCCGTGGCGCTGGAGTTGGCGACCGTGAGTGTCGCCAGTCGCGCCGCTGTGCGAAGGATCCGTTGCCCCACGCCGGGACGAACGAGGTCGACGAGATCGAGCGCGACCGGCACCCTGGCCACGCGGCCGGCCAGCGCCGTCTCCAGATGGGTCGGCAGCGAGAAGGAGTACACCATGTCGTAGCGAGGCGACACCGAGGCGAGCCGCCGTGCGTTCTGCGCCACGGCGAGGGACATCTTGGCCATCGTGGCGACATCGGGCCGCACCGAGGAGTCGCCGACGCGCAACCCGGGGTGCCGATGCAGGCCGAGCTCGATCAGGGGACGCTCACGCTCACGCCAGGCCGTCGCGAACGGCGACGGTCCCGTGGTTCCGAGGGTCAGCTCCACTCCCCGTTGGCGCAACCCGTCGAGCTGGTCGAGCAGATAGAGCTGCGCGCCCCACACCGGAGCGGGAGGTGACACCAGCAGCGCATTGACACGGTTCTCCATGGTCAAGTACCGCGGCCGGCGGCGCCGTGCACGCGGCCGGTCCTCCTTCGAACTTCCGCCCTGGGCACACGGTAGCGGAGGAATTCCGAAGCTGGCGGCTCGCCGGCGTTCGATCCACCTCGCTCGAGCAGAGGTTGCGCGACACGATGAACGGGAAGTGAACCTGTGGTTAACTGTCCGCAATGAGCGTCACGAGAGGCTCGAAACGATGAAAACCAGCCGCGTCGAAGGTTCCCCAGATCGAACCACCACTGCGCGCCACCCGCTTCGTCTGCTCGTACTGGACGCTGGCGCGATCGTCCGGCTGCGCTCGACGCTCGTGGTGATCTGGATCCTCCTCGCGCTGATCGGAGGCATCAGCGTCTTGCTGATCCACGCCGTCGAGAACGTCACCGCCCAGGAGGTCGGCCAGTTCCTGTCACTCGGTCGCGAACAGACCCCGGGGACGTGGGTCGCTGCGTTGTTGCTCCTGACGTGTGCACTCCTCGCCGTCGTCGGAGCGTTGGAGGCGCAGTCGTCGGAGCCCCGGTGGACCCGTGCGTGGTGGATTCTGGCGATCGTCTTCGCGTTCCTCTCGTTCGACGAGGTCGCCGACGCCCATGGGCAGGCATCGCCTCCGATCAGCCGGGTCCTGGGCGACACGTCGGGAGTCCTCACCTTCGCCTGGATCATTCCGGCAGTCATTCTGGGGATCGGGTTCGTCATCATCGAATGGCCGCTCCTGCGGCACCTCGGCGCCGCCGGTCGCAACCTGGTGATCGCGGGCGTCATCTTCGTCGCGGGCGCCGTCGGGTTGGAAATGGTCGAGGGCGAACTCACGAGCGACGGCGCCCGGGAGTCGCTGACGTACGACCTCCTCGTGATCGCCGAGGAGTTGCTCGAGTTCGGAGCGGTCATGTGGGCGATCGTCATACTGGCCCAGTACCTGCGCGGGCGGCTCGACGATCCAGAGCTGCTCGCTGTACCGGGTCCGAGCCGACGGGCCGGCGTGATCGACTCCGATGGCGGTGGGGCCCTGCCTTGACACCGCCGCTGGCGGGCATCCAAACTGGAACTTCAGGCCGGTGGCGGACCGGTCGATGACCACGAGTGGAGCACAACGTCGTGAAGACTCTGATTCTGGCGGGCGGCTACGGCTCGCGTCTGGCCGAAGAAACCGAGGTCCGACCAAAACCGATGGTCGAGATCGGAGGGCAACCGATCCTCTGGCACATCATGAAGATGTACAGCGGTTACGGCTTCGATGACTTCGTGATCGCACTCGGCTACAAGGGCGAGTACATCAAGAAGTACTTCGCCGAGTACGGATCGCTCGCCGGCAACCTCACCGTGCAACTCCGCAACGGCACCGTCGTTCGCCACGACGACCATCAGGAATCGTGGACGATCGACCTGATCGAGACGGGCCAGAACAGCGAAACCGCTGGCCGCATGATGAACGCACGCGCCCACCTCGGCGACGGCACGTTCATGATGACCTACGGCGACGGCGTCGCCGACATTCCGCTCGATCGGCTGCTGGACTTCCACCGTTCCCACGGCAAACTCGCCACCGTCACCGCGGTGCACCCGGTGGCCCGCTTCGGTCAGATGGACATCGAGGGCGACCACGTCCGGTCGTTCACCGAGAAGCCGCAGCTCGACGCCGGATGGATCAACGGCGGATTCTTCGTGCTGGAACCCGAGGTCTTCGACTACATCCCGAACGACTGCGACTGGTCACGGGCGCCCATGGAGGCCCTCGCCAAGGCCGGCGAGCTGTGCGCCTACCGGCACGACGGTTTCTGGCAGTGCATGGACACGATCCGCGACAAGTTGTATCTCCAGCGGATGTGGGAAGCCGGTGACACGCCGTGGACCAGGAACTGGGAGTGACGACATGGGGATGAAGGTCGCGCTCACCGGAGCGGAGGGCTACATCGGCAGCCGGATGGGCCACGTGTTGCTCGAGGCCGGCCACGAGGTGACCGGGTTCGATTCCGGATTGCACGCCGTCGCCCGGCTCTACCATTCCCGAGACCGGCGACCGTCGCTGGTCGACATCGACGTTCGCGATCTGACCGCAGAGCATCTCCGGGGTTTCGACGCCGTCGTGCACCTCGCCGAGATCTCCAACGATCCGGTCGGCGAACTCGACCCCGACCTGACCGATCGAGTCAACCATCGCGGCACCGTTGCGCTCGCCGAGGCGGCACGCGACGCCGGTGTGCGTCGTTTCGTCCACATGTCGAGTTGCAGCGTGTACGGCGCGAGCGGCGCGGACGCCAGCGACGAGACCAGTCCCACCGATCCGCTGACCGCCTACGCGCGGGCCAAGCTCGACGTCGAAGTCGACGTCGGAGCGATGGCGGGCGACGACTTCTGTCCGACGTTCCTGCGCAACGCCACGGCGTTCGGTGCGTCGCCGAACCAGCGATTCGATCTCGTCGTCAACGACCTGACGGCGCTCGCGTTCCTGACCTCGAAGATCTCGATGACCAGCGACGGCACGCCGTGGCGCCCATTCGTCCACATCCTCGACATCGCCAAGGCGACGCGCTGCGTCCTCGGCGCCGACGAGGACATCGTGCACGGCGAGGTGTTCAACGTGGGTTCCGACGAGCAGAACCTCCAGGTGCGACAGGTCGCAGAGCTCGTTGCCGAACAGGTACCGGGCTGCGCCCTCGAGTTCGGCCCTCCTGGCGCGGATGCCCGCGACTATCGGGCCGATTTCACCAAGATCCACAGCAAACTTCCCGGATTCTCGTGTGACTGGAACGTCACGGCGGGTATCGCCGAACTGCTCGACGTGCTCCGCCGTGTCCGGCTCGACGAGGCGACCAAGACGAGCCGAGCCCATGTTCGTCTCGCCCAGATCCGGCATCTCCGCGACACCGGCCAGGTGGACGAGATGCTGCGCTGGACCTGGTGACACACACCTCCCCTCCGAGAAGGAACCCATGAACATCACCCCTACCCCGATCCCCGGCCCCTCGTTCGTCGACATGGTCGAGCTCAGCGACGAGCGCGGCTTCTTCGCCCGGTCGTTCTGCCGTGACGAGTTCGTCGACGCCGGGCTCGAGCCCGCCGTCGCACAGTGCAACGTCTCCTTCAACCACGTCGCCGGCACGCTGCGCGGCATGCACTTCCAGACGGCGGAAGCGCCGGAGGCCAAGCTCGTGCGCTGCACCCGGGGAGCGATCCTCGACGTGATCGTCGACATGCGGCCCGGCTCACCCACCCTCGGCCAGCACGTCGCAGTGGAACTCACCGCCGACAACCACCGGGCCCTGTACGTGCCCCCGTTGTTCGCCCACGCCTACCAGACGCTGCAGGACGCGACCGAGGTGCACTACCAGGTCAGCCAGCCCTACACCCCCAACACCGAACGCGGGTTGCGCTTCGATGATCCCGTTCTCGGCATCGAGTGGCCGATGACCCCGACCGTGATGAGCGACAAGGACCGCAACTGGCCGTTGCTCGGGTCGGTCGAGGCGCTCGTCGAGCTCGCTCAGGCCAGCGGAGGTGCGTCGTGATCATCGTCGACGAACGGCTGCAGCAGCTCGAGGCCGCCGGCACACCGATCCGGGTGGCGTTGATCGGCGCCGGATTCATGGGCCGAGGTCTGACGAACCAGATCGTCAACTCGGTTCCCGGCATGACGCTGTCGGCGATCGTGAACCGCACCGTCGACAAGGGGGTCGACGTCTATGCCGACGCCGGCGTCTCCGACACGATCGTCGCCGACGGCAACGACGTGAACACCGCACTGGAGAGCGGGCGGCCCGTCGTCACCGACGACTTCGCAGCGGTGTGTGCATCGGACCACATCGACGTCGTCGTCGACGCGACCGGCGCCGTCGAGTACGGGTGCCGGGTCAGCGAGGCGGCGATCGCCGGCGGCAAGCACGTCGTGCTGATGAACGCCGAGGTCGACGGGACGGTCGGCTGGGCCCTGTACCAGCAGGCCACATCAGCGGGCGTCGTGTACACGGGGTGCGACGGCGACCAACCGGGCGTGCAGATGAACCTTCTGCGTTTCGTCAAGGGCATCGGTCTGCGTCCTCTGGTCGCCGGCAACGTCAAGGGGCTGCACGATCCCTATCGGAACCCGACCACGCAGAAGGGCTTCGCAGAGCAGTGGGGGCAGGACCCCGCGATGGTGACCAGCTTCGCCGACGGCACCAAGATCTCGTTCGAGCAGGCCATCGTGGCCAACGCCACCGGCATGACCGTCGAACGTCGTGGCATGCGCGGCGCCGACCACCGGGGCCACGTCGACGAACTCGTCGACCTGTACGACATCGACGAACTGGAACAGCTCGGCGGTGTCGTCGACTACGTCGTCGGTTCGCAGCCCGGACCGGGGGTGTACGTGATCGCCACCCACGACGACCCGAAGCAGCGCCACTACCTGAACCTGTACAAGCTCGGCGAGGGTCCCCTCTACTCGTTCTACACGCCCTACCACCTCTGTCACTTCGAGGTCCCGAACACCGTGGCGCGCGCCGCACTGTTCGGCGACGCCGCCCTGCGCCCACTCGGACCACCCACCGTCGAGGTCGTCACCACCGCCAAGGTCGACCTGTGTGCGGGCACCGACATCGACGGCCTCGGCGGCTACATGACCTACGGCCTCGCCGAACGCGCCGACGTGACCGCCGCCGACGACCTGCTCCCCATGGGCGTCGCCGAAGGCTGTCGCCTCGTGCGTGACGTCGCCAAGGACCAGGTGCTGACCTACGCCGACGTGGAGATCCCCGAGGGCCGTGCGGTCGACCGGCTCCGCGCGGTGCAGCGGCAGAGCAGGAGCTGAGCATCGTGTGCGACGGTCAGGCGGGAGACCGTCGAGCTAGGCTCCGTCCAATGGAGCGTTCGCCGTTGCACCGTGAACCTCTGACGACCCTCGTCACTTCGCCAGCGGCGGGATGCCATGGACTTTCGTGACCTCCTTCGCACATTGACCCGTCACTGGGTGGTCGGACTCCTCGTGGGGTCGTTCGTCCTGCTGCTCGGAATGGCGGCGGCGTTCCTGCCGGAGAAGACCTATTCGAGCACGGCGACACTCGTGCTCGACCTGGCGGACAACACCGACGCCGATCTCTCGATCCAGCAGATCAACTTCCTCCTGCCGGCGCTCCAGGAGTCGGCGCAGAGCGACAGCCTTCGTGACGCCGCCGAGGCAGGGGTCGTCGAAGAGTTGCAGCAGCCCCGTCCCGGGATCAGCGCCGTGGTCGACAACAGTGTGATGCGGATCACGGCGACCGGCACGTCGCAGGCCGGTGTCGCCGCGTGGGCCAACGCGGTGTCGAACGAACTGATCGCCGAGCGGAGCGGGGTCGGTCCGCTGGAGTTGGTCCTCCTCGATCCAGCCGTCGAGCCGCAGACGCCGAGTGCGCCCAACCCCCGGCCGATCCTGCTCGCCAGCATGGTCGTCGCCGTCATCGCGGCCATCTTCGCGGCGCTGGCCGCGGACCGCATCCGGCAGGCCTTCGACACGCGCCATGCCGTACGGGAACGGCTCGGTACGACCATTCTCGGTGAGATTCCCAAGTTCGCCCGATCGGAACGCAAGCTGCCGATCGTCAAGCTCTTCCGCGAAGGCTCGGGGGCCTCCAACGAGGTCGTCACCGCGTTCGAGACCATTCGGATCAACGTCGAGTTCCGCCTCCTCGACAGCCCCGACGCCGCAATCAGCGTCATCTCGCTCGACCGGCACGCCGGCAAGACCACCGTGGCGGCCGGTATGTGCTGCGCGATGGCCAAGGTCGCTCGTGACGTCGTGGCCATCGAGGCCGACCTGCGTCGTCCGACGCTCGCCGAACAGCTCGGAACGGCGCGACGCCACGGTCTCGGCGACCTGTTCGCCTCGGGCGACAACGACATCGCACTCCAACCGACGAGTTATGCGACGCTGAAGGTACTCACGGCCGGGTTGCCGGTCGGCCGGGCCGCCGACGTGATCGGGTCGACCCTGCCCCGGGTGCTGGATGACCTGGTGATGCCCGGTCGGACGATCGTCGTCGACTCCCCACCGTTGCGCGGAGCGCCGGAGAGTTCGATCGTGGTGTCGAAGGCCCACTACGTGATCCTCGTCGTCGGGCACGACCAGACCGATCTCGACACGCTGTCCGAGGCCGTGGCTCGGATCAACGATGCCGGGGGAGCCCTGCTCGGCATCGTGATCAACCGGGTGCCGCGCCGCAGGGTCCGCAAGGACGCCTACCCGGAGTTCAGCGAACGTCGACAGAAGCGCAACGACGTGGAGATCCCCCAGCCTGAGGTCGTCCGCAAGGTCGAGGGGCTGCCCGGGCCAGGCGTCCAGACGGACGAGCTGCCCTCGACCATCAAGTAGCGCGAGCACGTCGCGGGACGGCCAGCGACGGCAGCCGCCCGTCCGGCTCGGCACCGGGTGGGATGTTTGAGATGGTGTGGGATCGGTGATCGTGCGTCCGGCGGCGCATCGGCCAGATGTCACTTTCGGGCTGATGGGTGGTTGTGATATCCATCGTGTAGGACATCTCGGACGGATCGGAAGGGCGCAGTGGACAGGCGGAACACAGCGAGACCGGTGGATGATCAGGCACCCTCTCCGTCGAGCGGCCATGCGGAGTCCTCACGTCATCTCCATGTAACGACGGCGTCACCGCTGCTCGCCGGTCGGACGCATCCGACGTTGCATCCGAGCACGGTCAAGCGCTGGCTGGTTCTCGCTGACGTGACGGCCGGCCTGGTCGGCGTCGGCGTCGCATTCGCGGCGCAGCAACTCTGGTGGTCGGCCGACGCCGATGTGGTCAGGGTCCAGTGGCTCCTGCTGGTTGCGTCCGTGCCGTTCTGGTTTGCCGCAGCGGTGGCGAACCACCTCCACTCGGCGCGCTCCAACCTGCGCCGGCTCCACGAGTTCAAACACATCGTCGGCACCGCGGCGATGGGCGTCGGATCGATGATCGGGTTGGCGTTCCTCCTGCAACAGGCCGAGCTCGGTCGACGATGGGCCGTGCTGCTGTTCGTCGCCATCGTCGTCGCAGTGACCATCGAACGCCAGCTCGCCCGATCGGTGTTTCTCCGCTTGCGCCGAACGGGTCGACTGTCCCGACCGATCCTGGTCGTCGGCACCGACGAGAACGCGGCAGCGCTGGTTCGCACCGTCCAGCAGCGCCCCGAACTCGGCTACCACGCCGTTGGTTTCGTGGCGTCGGGGACGAACCAGGCCGAACTGCACGGCGTGCCGTTGGTCGGCGATTTGCTGCACGTCGAAGATGCGGCGGCCGAGCACGGAGCGACCGGGGTGTTGATCTCGTTGTATTCGGTGGATGGTCCCACCGTCAACATGCTCAGTCGCCGACTCACCGAGGCGGGCCTGCACGTCGCCCTCGTGTCCAGCCTTCACGACATCGAGATCGGCCGCCTCCGGGTCCAGGAGATCGACAATCGCGCGCTGTTCTACATCGAGCCCACCATCCGCACGGGCTGGCGGTACATCGCGATGCGCATCTTCGACTACGGCGTTGCGTTGGTCGGGCTGTTGCTGACGCTGCCGATCCTGGTCGCATCGATGGTGGCGATCCGGCTGGAGTCCAAGGGGCCGGTGGTCTTCCGGCAGGTGCGTACCGGCGTCAACGGTCAGCACTTCGAGATCTTGAAGCTCCGCACCATGTTCGAGGGTGCCGACGCGATGAAGGCCGAGCTCATGATGCGCAACGAGAGCGACGGGCCGTTGTTCAAGATGCGCGACGACCCGAGGGTGACGCGCGTCGGGCGCGTGCTGAGGAAGTTCTCCATCGACGAGTTGCCGCAGTTCTGGAACGTGGTCAGAGGAGAGATGAGCGTCGTCGGGCCGAGGCCGGCGCTGCCATCCGAGGTCGCGCAATGGGAGGACGACGTCTACGAGCGGCTCCGCGTGCTTCCCGGCATCACCGGCATCTGGCAGGTGTCCGGACGCTCCGAGACGAGCTTCGCCGACTACAAGCGGCTCGACCACTTCTACATCGACAACTGGTCACTGGCCCACGATGTGCGGATCGTCGCACGAACGCTGGGTGTGGTCTTCAGCCGTCGCGGCGCCAGCTGATCGACGACCGACCGGCGGCGTCGCTCACGAGTCGCCGGACAGGGGGACGAGCACGCTCGATGCTCCGCCCAGCGATTCGGCCGTCGCCTCGGACATCGTGCCATCGGGGTGGCGCAACTCGACGCTGGCGGTCACCGGTGTCTCCCTTGCGATCGGCGGCGACCAGAGCGTCAGCCGGTAGCCGTCGTCGGTGAGCTCGACCGAGCCGTCGAGCGTGACCTCGATCGTCGGGATGTCGCCGGGCGCCATCGTGACGAGCGTCGACGCGACGAAGAATCCGGCCTCGGTCTCGGCATCCCACGGAACCGCCTTCCCGTCGACGGTCACGTCGGTGGGGCGCACCCGGGTGTAGATCGACACCCAGGTCCGGTTGTGGCCCTGAGGCAGGTCGATCACGTTGTTCACGACGTAGTTGGGTTGCGGACGTGACGGCGGTCGGTTCTCCACCTCCACGACCACCGTCCCGGTGAGCGTCGACGTGGCCTGGTCGACGACCGCGTCGTAGTGGGCACGTGCCCTCAGGAAGTAGTCGAGCTTGTTGCCCGCCGAGTTGTTGAACGCCACCGCCACGGCGTCACCGTCAGCGGAGTCGGGCCAGCGCCCGCCGAGCCCCGTGGTCTCGAACAGCGCCTGCTCCTCACTGTCGGCTGCCCAAGCGACGACACGTCCCTGCTCGACCATCGGCCCGAGCGCATCCATCGCCGCGCGCGGAGAGGGCAGTGTTCCCCCCAACAGCTCGTCGAGGACGTGCTCGGACACCTCCTCGAGCAGGTCGGCTCGCTCCGGGCGCTCTCTCGACCCGTACTGCCCGTTGAGCAGGAAGTCCGCTGCGTTGTCCGAGTCGAGCGTGACGCCGTCGGACGTGACGATCGGCCCGGTGATGTCCAGCAGGCGGGCCACCGCGACGACGTCGATGGTGAAGACCCCGTCGATCGTCCGGCCGCCGCTGTGCGGGTACATCTGGGCGATGACTTCCGACGTGGCTCGTGCGTCCGGCGACATCGTGACGTTCAACCAGGTGCCCACCGGAGTGCCCGGCGGCGACGACGGTCCGGCGAAACCGAAGCGGGAGTAGCGGTTCAGCCACCCCTCCGGGCCGGAGATGACGGACCGTTCGCCCGACTCGTCGAGTGTGCGTGCCAGCACCTCGGTGCGACCGAACCGAGACATCTCGATCCGTCCGTCGTCGGCGGTGACCTCCGCATAGAACCCCATGAAGCCACCCAGACCGCGGACCTCCGACGGAGTGGTGAAGGCCAGGAAGTAGACCCTCGGTTCGTCTGCGCCCAGGAGGCCGGGCGCAGCCCGAATCACGTCGAGCGACGTGTCTCCACGTTGCAGCTGTTCGTCGACGGTCAGCTCCAGCTCGTCGAGCCGTCTGGTGACCCGGTCGACCAACCATGGGCTGCGGACATCCTCCAGGGTCGTGCGGACGTCGACCAACGCCTCCTCGAAATCGAGCATCGGCTGTTCGAGCGCACGAACCGCATCCACGTCGATCGTTCCCGGCCCCGACGAGAGGGCATCGACGTCGAACGCGTCGAGCTCCGAGGTGATCGAGGTCATCGCTTCACCAGCGCTCCGGCTCACCTCGAGCGCGGCCGCACGGTGCTGCGCGACGACGGGGACGATCGCCGCGCTCGTCGTCACGGGGTTCTCCAACGCCGACTCGAACGACGACAGGCGCGTGACCGCCATCTCGAGCGAACGCTCAGCTCCTGCGGTGTCGCCGGTGATGATCAGGTCGAGCGCACCGTCCACTGCCGACTCCGCGGCGCGGAGGTCGTCCATCGCACTGGAGCCTGCCCACGCCGTCGCCACGGTCCCGATCGTCGCGACCGCTGCGTACACGGCGATACCAGCGGCGACGAGCCGTCGGCTCCGCGAGCTGCGGTGACGCAGACCCCCGACGGCCAACACCACCGCCACGATGACCGCCACGATGGTCTCGGCACCGAGGAACCACTCCAGTGAGCCACGCGCGGCGATGTTCATCGCCACCAGCGCACACGACGCACTGAGGACCTGGTTGGGTCGACGACCGTCGCGCAGCCACATCGCCGCTGCGAACGTCACGACGCCGATCACGGCGAGCACGGGCGATCCGGAGAACGCGCCGGCGAGGAGCGCGGCGCCTCCGGCGATCACGGGACGACCAGCAGCCGCCAGCCAGGTGATCAGGCCGACGGAGACGGCGACGAGCACTGCGTCGACCACCGACGAACCGGTCGGCGACGCACCGGCGAATGCTGCGAGCAGGCCGGACACGACAGCGATGAGCGCTGCGGCCAGTTCATCGTTCATCGGTGGGCGGGACACAGGACTCCTGATCGTATGAGCCCCAACGCACCTCGCCGCGTCAGGCGGCAATCATCGCCGACGCGGAGGGTGGCGATCGATGTGCCATCGTGGGCCATGAGCTCACCTCCGCGCTGGATCCCGGCGCTCGGTGCACTGCTGTGGGCGGTCTGGATCCTGCGTCTCGGAACCGACGACCGACGCAGTGTCGTCGGACTGAGCGGGACGGCTTCGGAGGTGATCCAGCATGTGGTCGCCTTCGCGATTCTCGGTGCCCTCGTCATGCTGACCGTTCGGCGACGGCGGTGGCTCGTGTTCGGCATGGTCGCTGCCGCCGGCGTCCTCGGCGAGTTCGCACAGCTCGCAGCGTCGGATCGCACGTTCGATGTCGGCGACATGGTGTTCTCCGTGGCCGGAGCAGCGCTCGGTGTCGCGGCCGTCCGCCGCACGGGTTGGTACACGACGGTGTCGGTCATCGCCACCGCGGGACTGCTGGTCGGTACCGCTCCTCGTGTGCTCGAGCTCTCCGTCGTCGAACTCGAGACGTCATACCCGGCCGACTGCTCGACGCCGCCACCGCCGTTGGAGGGTGCCCCGGAGGTCGTGCTCGATGTCGACCTGGGTGCCGAGCCTGGCGGTGATGCGACGCTCCCGATCGAGATCGAGGAGCCCACGGCAGCGGCAATCAGAGAACGGCTCGTCGCAACCGACGAGTTCAGCGTCGCCGTCGAGTTCAGCACGACCGATCTCGACCAGCACGGTCCCGTTCGGCTCTTCACGATCAGCGAGGGCACCGAAGCCGATCAGGTCAACGTCCATCTCGGGCTCGACGGCGATGATCTCAGCGTCCGACTGCGGACATCGTGTGAGCTCTTCAACTCGATCGAGGTGCCCGACGTCGTGAGCGCCGGCACCGATCACCGCGTCGTCGTGACCTGGGGGGCGGGGACGCTCGAGGTCTGGGTGGACGCCGTGAAGGCCCGGAGCGTGTCGTTGCCGTGGGGCGACCTCGAGCGTTGGGATCCGACCTACCGCCTCATCGTCGGCGACGAGGTCGGAGGCGGACGCCGGTTCGAGGGGACGGTGCGCTCGGTCACCATGTGGGACCGCGTTCTGGACGACTCGTCGATTCGTCGCTGATGCGACGACTGGCGGCCGAAACCGGTCCTCCAGCGGCGAGATTGCACTCCGCGGGACCAGACGATCGCGCAGAGTGGTTGCCCCTCCGGGTGAGCGGATTTTCATGAAGGAACCTGGTCAGTCTCACGCTTGCAGCGAGTTGGACTGGTGTTACTATCCGTTTGAGCAGTGGGCACGTCGGATATCCCGGCGGCTCACCGAAGCACATCACGGAAGGTGGGCACATGAACATTCGATCGACACAACCACGCAGAACTCGCCTCGCACTGGTGGGCCTCACCGCAGCTGCGTTGTCGTTCGTTGCGGTGCCGGGTTCGGTCAACGCCCAGTACCCGCCGGCCCCGGATAGTGGGCAGTCGCCGCCTGCGCAGGTGCCGACCGGCGAGGTGTCCGCTGGCGGAGGGACGGTGTCCGGTGCCGCGTTGCCGGCCACCGGTGGTTCCGGCACGACGGAGATCATCTGGATCGCCTCGAGCGCCCTCCTTGCGGGAGTGGCGATCTCGGCGGTCTCCCTGCGACGCCGCAACCCCTCGATCGCCGCCGACTGAGCGACGCCACGCCGGTACCCCGGCTGGCGTGAGGTCCAGCCGGTGGGCAACGTCGGTGCGCATCCCCAGCCGGCATTCAGCCCGCTGGTGCGACGCCGGCGACACTCGTTCGATACAGCTCCCGGCGCTCGCCGTGGTAATCGTTGATGGCGAAGTGTTGCGTCGCCGAATTGTCCCAGATGGCGAGCATGTGCGGCTGCCAGCGCAGCCGGCACGTCAGATTCGGATGCGTCGCATGGGCCGTCAGGCGTGCGAGCAGCGAGTGCGCTTCGTCCGGGTCCATGCCCTCGATCCCCGTCGTGTACACGGCGTTGACGTACAGGGCGCGTCGACCCGTTCGAGGGTGACGGATCACGAGCGGGTGCGACTGCGTCGCGTAGGCGTCGGCCGACGGCTCGATCGACATCGAGCTCCGGTCGGCCACCGCCTCGAGATAGCCGCCCGTGCCGTAGGCCAACCCCGCCGAGTGCGTCGCCCGGAGCCCGGCAATCTGCTCCTTCACGTGTGAGGGCAGCGTCTCGTAGGCGAGATACTGGTTCGCCCACATCGTGTCGCCGCCGGCGCTGGGTACGTCATGGGCGTGCAGCACGGTGTACGACGGGGGCGCAGGAAGGTACGACAGGTCGGTGTGCCAGGCGTTGGCGAAGTTCAGTTCGTCGCTCGGCTCCTTGACCACGCGGATGACGTACGGTCGACCCTCCACCGGGCTGACATAGGGCGTGATGTCGCGACCGCCGAGTTCGTCGGTGAACGCTTCCAACCGGTCGAGGTCCATCTGCTGTTCGGGGAATGCCACCACGAGGTGCTCGTCGAGCAGTCGCAGGATCGTCTCGATCTGTTCGGGCAACTGCGGTCGGGCCACGTCGACGCCATGCACGACCGCTCCGCACGACCCGGCCAACCGGTCGACGATCACAGACTCGGCGAGATGACCCATGTCCACGACCGTAGTGGTCCAGCCCATCGCCGGGAACGGCCCAACGGACCGAGACCGGCGAAGGCACTCCGCGGATGGCATGTGGAGGAAGCTGGTGGAGGAAGCTGGTGGAGATGTACGGTGAGCCTCGTTCCGTAGAGTGGCGCAGATGCCCGAACGACCCGGACCCTTCTCGCTCGACCGGCGACGGTTCCTGATCGCCGGCGTCGGGGCCACCGCCGCAGTCGTCGCCGGCTGCTCGAACGGTGACTCCGGCGACGATGGCGCCCCGCCCAGCGCCGGATCGAGCGTCACCGCACCGACGGAGAGCACGACCGCCCGCACCGTCGCCGCCGGCACCGTCCCCGATGACGTCAGCCCACCGGCGGGGGCTGACGCCGCTCTCGCCGCACCGGGCTCGCCGGGGTTGATCGACGAGGCGGTCTGGCAGACCCGCGTCGACGACTACCTCGCATTCGCCACCACCGCCGAGCACTCCTCCAATCCGGCCGGCATCAACGCCTACCTCGGCCGTGCCCGCCGCGACCCCGACTTCACGTGGCCGATCGAGAACGTGACCGTCGAGTCACTCCAGGCCGTCTTCGATCAGATCGACGCCTGGGAGGACACCCGCGACTTCCGGTTCATGGACCTGCACTGGATGCTCGCCCTCGGCCAGGGCGACACGCCGATGACGCAACTGTCTCCCGAGGTGATCGCGGCGATCGACGAGCGCATGCTGGCCAACCGGTACCGCTACGACGACCCGCTGCCCGACGACCGCATCGACAACCTGTGGTTCTGGTCGGAGAACCACCGCATCATCAACCTCGCCATCGAGTACCTCGCCGGCCAGCGGTATCCCGACGAGACGTTCGCCGTCACCGGCCTCACCGGCGCCGAGCACCTCGACCGGGCCAAGCCCGACATCGTCGAGTGGATCACCGAGCGCGCCGACCTCGGCTTCTTCGAGTGGCACTCGAACGTCTACATGCTCAAGAACATCACGCCGCTGCACATGCTCGCCGAACTCGCCGACGACCCCGAGATCGTCGTCGCCGCGGCGATGGCGCTCGACCTGTGCCTGGTCGACATGGCCGCCCACACCCAGGCCGGCACCTACACCGCGCCGCGAGGGCGCACGTACAAGAAGGACAAGATGTCGTCGCTCGACGAGGACACCTTCAACGTCGCCAAATTCGTGTTCGACGATACGACCGCTGCGTACCAGTCGACCAGCGACACCGGCGTCACCTACTTCTGTTCGGGCTCGCGCTACCGGCCGCCGCAACTGGTGGTCGACATCGCCACCGACCCGGAGCCGAGCGTGGTGCGTGAACGTCATGGCGTGTTCTTCGACGGGTCCGCCCCGCTCGAGGACGACCCGCCTGCGCCGTACGGCAAGGACTTCTCCGACCCGGCCAACGTGCCGTTCTGGTGGAGCCTCGGCGCGCTCGGCATGTGGCCGCTGGCGCAGGTGAGCGTCGACACCGCGAACGAGTTCCGGCTGTGGGACACCTCCGAGTTCGGCGACATCAACCTGCTCGCGTCGCTCAACGACTACGACCCCGAACGAATCCGGGTGTGGGAGCAGGAGCGGGCGGCGGTGATCAACTTCGGGTTCCTGTCCGAGGCCAACACCTACGCCTACCGCGAGCCGAAGGTGTCGCTGGCGTCGGTGCTCGATCACCGCTTCGGCGAGATGCGCGACCAGGGCCACGCGTGGCAGGCGGCGATCGACGAGAACGCAATGGTCTTCACCACGCATCCGGTGACCGATCCGGCGGAGTCGACCGTGTGGGCCGACGACAGCGAGCCCGGCTACTGGACCGGCGAGGCGTCGATGCCCCGCTCGGCGCAGCATCGGGGAACGGCGGTGCACATCTACCAGCCGAAATGGGACGAGTCGACCGACCCGCTGGTGTGGGGCGTGTTCGGGTACCGGCCGTTCACCCACGCCTACGTGCCCCAGGACCACTTCGACGAGGTGCGCCAGGTGGGCAACTGGACGATCGTCGCGAAGGGTGGTGGCTACATCGCACTGTGGTCGTGGCGCACGCCGACGTGGCGCGAGTACGACCCGACCGTCGTGGCGACGCGGGGGATGACCAAGCCGTTCGACCTGGTCGCCGAAGGCGGGCCCGACAACGTGTGGATCGTGGAGGTCGGCAGCGACTCCGGCGGCACGCTCGACGACTTCGTCAATGCGGTGACGGCGATCGATCCGTCGGTCGTGCGCGACGACGCCGGGTTCACCGTGTCGTGGACGTCGCCGTCGTCGGGCATCATCGACTACTCGAGTACCGGGGTGTTCCTCGTCGAAGGCGTCGAGTATCCGACGAGCGACCACCCCCGCCACGAATCGCCGTGGGGCGGCATCGACCACCTCTCGCGCCAGTACAACCTCACCGCCGGCACCTCGACCTGGGCGTGCGACTTCGACGCCATGACCCGGGAGCTCGCGTGAAGCGTTACGCCAGGGGTCAGACCCCCGGCGTCACGCGGTGTGCCGCTCCCGTCGACTGTTACGCCGGGGGTCTGACCCCTGGCGTCACGGGGGTGGCGCGGTGAGCGGGCGGGTGGCGGTGGTCGGGGCGGACCACATGCATCTGTTCGAGATCGTCGACCGGCTGGTGAAGGCCGGCGCCGAGACCATCGCCCACAGCGCCGAGGGCGCGCTGGTGGAGACCTACGCCGGGTGGCGCACCGAGTCGGTCGAGACCACCGACGACGAGATCCTCGCCGACGACTCGATCGACGTCGTCGTCACCGCCGCAATCCCCAACCGTCGGGCGGCGATCGCCCTCGCCGCGATCGAGGCCGGCAAGCACGTCATCACCGACAAGCCGGGCCTCACCACGATGGCGCAGCTCGACGCGATCCGCGCCGCCGTCGCCGACCGGCCCGGGCGGCCGTGGACCGTGCTGTTCACCGAGCGGTTCGAGAACCGGGCGATCAACGAAGCCGTGCGCCTCGCCCGATCGGGCGCCGTCGGCACCATCGTGCACGTCATCGGTGCCGGGCCGCACACGATGTGGGCCAAGCGTCGCCCCGATTGGTTCTGGGACCCCGATGCGACCGGCGGCATCCTCGTCGACATCGGCTCGCACCAGGTCGACCAGCTCCTGGCCATCAGCGGGGCCACCGCCGCCGATGTCTCGATCGTGGCGTCGATGGTCGGCAACGTCGCGACCCCCGACCACCCGGCCATGCAGGACATCGGCTCGATGACGCTCTCCTGCCTTTCCGGGCCGGGTGGGCAAGGGCAGGAAGGACAGGACGGTCCGTCCGGGGCGGTGGTGGGGGATCACCGGTTGGACTACCTGACGGCGAAGGGGCTCGGGACGTGGGGCGACTGCCGGCTCACGATCGTCGGGACGGAGGGCACGATCGAGGCGCGGGCCAACGTCGACGTCGCCGGGCTCGACGGTGCCGAGCACCTGATCGTCGTCGATGGCGACGGCACCCGGCGCGTCGACGTCTCGGGCGTCGTCGTCGACTGGGCCGACCTCGCCCTCGCCGACCTCGCCGACGGCGGCGAACGCCTCATGACGCAGCAGCACGCGATCGACGTCACCGACGTGTGCCTGCGCGCGCAGGCCGCCGCCCGCCCGTGGGGCAGCCCCACGTCCTGAACGAGCCGGCGCACTCTTCAGCCGGTCTCGACGACGCCGGCCATGCCGAGTGCGAGGTGGTCGCCGATCGTGCACACGACCGCGAGCGGCGCACCGGCCAGGTCGTCCGGCGCGAGCTCCAGCACCGCCCATCGACCCGCCGGGACGAACACCTCGAGGTCGAGCGCCTCGATCGTGAACGTGTGCGGCAGCGCCGTGGGATTCTTGATGCGGGCGCGATACGCACCGCCGGCGCCCGGTTCGGCATCGACCACGACGGGGTCGTAGCCGAAGTCGAACATCCGGATCACCGGCAACGCATCGATCGTCGCGTCGTCGAGATCCTGACCGAACGCCGGCTGCGGCGCCAGTAACGGAAACACGCCCACGAGCGCCACGCCGAGCACCAGCCCGCCGGCAGCCGCCGACGCCACCCGCGATCAGCCCGACCGTCGCCACGACCAGCACCGCAAGGATCGCGACCAGCACGGCGTCGACCGCCGGTATCACGGCGCGCACGGCGAGCATCGCCGCCAAGCTGATCGGCCCGATCCCGAGCACCCATCGCTGCCACGACCCCTTCCGGGTCGCGAGAGCGCTCACGATGACGTCCGTGTTGTTGCCGTCGCTGTCATCGTCATGGCCAGCGCTTCGTCGAGCGGCGTTGCCTCGACGGCGAAGTGCTCCGAGAACGCCGACGAATCGACGACGAAGTCCGTCTCGAACTCGTAGAGCATCTCCACCATCTCCCGCACCGGTTTGACGAACACGCCCATCGCTCGCAGCAGTGGTTTCGGCGCGCTGCGGATTCGTCCCTGTCGGCCGATCGCGGCCGCCGCCAGTTCCGCGAGGCGGCGTTGGCTGACCGCCGGCGCGCACGGCGCGTGCCAGGCGCGGCCCCATGTGGTGTCGTCCTCGGCGACCCTCACGAGTGTCTCCGCGAGGTCGGCGACGAAGGTCACCGAGTGCAGTGCATCGACATCGCCGACGGTCATCGCCGGTTTGCCGGCGTGCAGCGGTCCGAAGAAGCGCGAGCCGAAGGCCGAACCCTCGACGCCGGGACCGAAGAAGTCGCTCGCCCGTACCACGGCCATCTGCAACGTGCCGCGAGCGGCCGCCTCCTCGAGTGACCTCCACATCGCGGCGCGCACCGTTCCCTTGCGGCTGGTCGGACGCATCGGCGTCGCCTCGGTCAGTGGGCCGTCGAGTACCCCGTAGCCGTACAGGTTCTCGACCACCATCAGCGGCACCTCGTGGGCCTCGGCCGCCTGCACGATCGATGCCTGGAGGGCCGGGAACTCCTCGACCCAACGGTCGTAAGGGGGTTGGGCCGTCGTGAAGGCGATGGTTGCGTCGCCAAGTGCCTCGCGGGCGGCGCCGGGCTCGCGGAGGTCGGCTCGTCGGGCGTCGGCACCGTCGACCACGGTGCCGGACCGGGTGACGACCGTCGGCCGATGCCCGCGGGCGACGAGGGCGTCAACGAGCGATCGTCCGACCGGCCCGGCGCCGAGCACGACAGGCCGTGCGAATCGATCGGTGGGGTGGGAAAGCATCGGGGTCTCGTTTCGTGTCGTGGACGGACGTGGTGGACGGAATGTCGGGGACGAACGTGGCGGATGGATGTGGCGGGTGGATGTCGTGGACGACTGAGTGCCGGCGACCGTTTCGGTCGACGTTCACAAGTCGAACAGTGTTCGACATCCAGCAAACTCAAACGGTGTTCGAAAGTCAAGTGACGTCCGACATAGGCTGTGGCGATGGCACCGCCCCCCTCATCGTCATCGCCATCGCGCCGTGAGCGCCTTCGTCGAGAACTCACCGACGATGTTGTCGCGACGGCCCGTCGCCATCTCGCCGAGGGTGGTCCGGCGGCGGTGTCGTGGCGCGGCATCTCCCGCGAGGTCGGCGTCAACCCCGCGACGCTCTACACCTACTTCGACAATCTCGACGACCTGTTCACCGCGGTGATCATGGACAGCTTCACGCGCCTCGCCGAAGCGGTTCGCGACGCAGCGGAGGCGGCCGACGGATCCGAACCGCTCGAACGGGTGATGGCGTGCGCGAACGCCTATCGATCCTGGGCGATCGGGCACCCCGCCGAGTTCAACCTGATCTTCACCGATCGCATCCCCGGCTACGCCGCACCACCCGACGGACCGACCGTTGCCATCCAGAGCGAGATCTTCGGACCGTTCGTCGACGCGCTCGATGCTCTCGACGGTCGTGTAGACGGCGACCGCGACGTCGCCGCGATCGCCGACGAACGTGTGGCGATGTGGGCGACGATGCACGGGTTCGTGATCCTGGAGATCAACAACCACCTTCCATTCGTGGCCGATCCGGACCGGGTCTTCGACCAGACGTTGCGCACCCGAATGGGCGCCTGACCCCCACCAGCCGCCTGAACCAGGTGCTCTGCGTCCCGGACGTCGGGACTCACGCCACCGAGAACGCCACCGACGTCGCTACCGAGTTGCCGACGGCGGTCGCACCGCGGTGATCACGCCGCTGCGGTGCCGCCATCGACATCGCCACACCGGAGTCGGCGGGAGCTGGGGGGGCGGCCGCGTTGTAGCGTCGGGCCCGATGAGTGAGCTGAGGGTGGGCGTCGTCGGCATGGGGATCGGGCAGAGCCATCTGCTGTCATGGCGTGAGGTCGAGGGCGCATCAGCCACGGTGTTCGCCGAGATCGATGACGCCAAGCGGACCAAGGGCGAGGCCGACTGGGCCATTGCCGGCGTCGCCTCGCTCGACGACCTCCTCGCCGCCGTCGACGATCCGGCGTCGCCGCACCAGGTCGACGTGATCGACCTGTGCACCCCGCCGTGGCTGCACGAGGAGCAGATCGTGCGCTGCCTCGCCGCCGGCGTCCACGTCATCTGCGAGAAGCCCCTCGTCGACTCGGTCGTCGCCTGCGACCGTGTCACCGCTGCGGTCGATGCGGCAGCGGCCACGTCCGGCGCCCGGTTGATGCCGATCTTCCAGTACCGCTTCGGTGACGGCGCCGCCCGCGCTCGTGCCCTGATCGACGCCGGCATCACCGGCCGGCTCTTCACCGCGTCGTCGTCGACCTGGTGGCGTCGCGGCCGTGCGTACTATGCGGATGCGTCGTGGCGCGGCACCTGGGACGGCGAGCGCGGCGGGTGCGTGCTCAGCCATGCGATCCACAACCACGACCTGCTCACCTGGATGTCCGGCCCGCTCGTCGAGCTGCGGGCGATGGCCGCGACCCGCGTCAACGACATCGAGACCGAGGACTGTGCCGTCGCCATCGGGCGCACCTCCGAGGGTGGCCTCGTCACGATGAACGTCACGCTCGGCGCCGCATCGGAGTCGTCGCAACTGGTGTGGCACTTCGACAACGTCACGATCGCGTCGTCGTCCGACGCGTACGACCCCGCCGCCGGGCCCTGGAGTTTCGAGTTCCGCCGGTCGGCGTTCGCCGAAGAGGCCGAGCAGGTGTGGGCCGATCTGAGACCCTCGGCGACGCAGTACACCGGCCAGTTCCAGTCGTTCGTCGACGCCCTGGCCGACGGTGGAGAGTTCCCGGTGACCCTCGCCGATGCCCGGGCTTCGCTGGAACTGGTCACCGCGTGGTACCACTCCGCGCACACCGGCTCGGTGGAGTCGCTGCCGCTCGCCGGCGATCACGTCGGCCGCGCCTCGTGGCGGCCCGCCAGCGCACCCTGACGGTTCACCGGCTGTCGGCGCGTTTGGATCGGCGCCTCAAGAGGCATGGTCGGGCACCCGATATGAGTCCCGTGGCCTTCACCGAGCGCGTCACGTCGATCGCGCAGCTCCATGAGTTGCGATGCGGTGCGTCGCGTTGGCTGTCGGAGTCCGACACCGACGAGGAGACGATCGAGACGGTGGCGCTCGTCCTCAGCGAGACGTGCACGAACGCCCTCACCCACGGCAGCGCCGAGGTCGTCGACGTCTCGGTCACCATCGAGCTCCCGGCTGGCACCGGTGATACCGGTCTCGTCACCATCTGCACCGGCCACGACGATCGGCGCCTCGCCCTGCTGCCGGCCGTACCGATGGCGATGCCCGCGCCGGCGGTGATCGGCGGGCGGGGCCTCGCCCTCGTCGACCTTCTCGTCGACGGGATGACGCTGCAGGTCGATCCACCCCGCATCGTGCGTAAGTGCTGGCTGCGGACCCGCGGCCGACCGAGGAGAAGGTGACGACGGCGACACCGGTGCCACGGCGTCGGAGCACCCGACGCTGGATCTGCAACGATGGCCGGCGTGCCCTCGATACTGCCTGACGACGTTGTCGAACCCACCGCGATGGTCGTTCGGCCGACATCGCCCACCGGCGTCGAGTACGCCACGCCACTCGGCTCCGCTGCCCCGTCGGTGAACCCGCGCCGGAGGACCGCCACGTGACGGTGCGCGAACCGTTGCCCGGTGAACGATTCGGGGTGCCGCTGCCTGGCGGCACGTCGGTGAGCCACGTCCGTGTCTACGACACCGTCGCCCCGGACGGCCTCGCCGGTGGATCACCGCACCTGCACACCGTGTGCACCGAGGCCTACCTGGTCATCGCCGGGGAGGGCCTCGTCCAGACGCTGTCGGGGGAGGGCTACGCCGAGACGCCGCTGGTCGCCGGCACGATTGCGTGGTTCTCGCCCGGCACGATCCATCGCCTCGTGAACCTCGACGGCCGACTCGAGCTGTACGTGTTGATGTCGAACGCCGGACTGCCCGAGGCCGGCGACATGATCCTCGCGTTCGCCCCCGACCTTCTCGTCGACGAATCCACCTACCGCCGAGTCGCCGATCTCCCTGCGGACGCTCGCACCACCGACGGCCACCCCGACGCCGCGATGGCCCGACGCGACCTCGCCGTCGCCGGCTTCGGGCACTGGCGCGACGCGGTGACGGCCGGCGGACCCGCGGCGCTCGACGCGCTGTATCGCTGCGCCGTCGAGTTGCTCGGCGATCGACCGGCCAACTGGCTCAATCTCCTCGCCGCCGACCCGACGATCGATCTCGAGCGTTCGCGCGCCCAGGTGGAAGCGCTGTGGTCGCACGACCGTGGCTGCGCTGCGGCGCGCCTCGGCGAGTCGGCGATCCGCTCGACGTCGCTGCACCCCGACACCCGCCGCATGGGCTGCTGCGGCACGCTCGGCACCGTCATCCACTGACACTCACCATCCCGTTTGCGTGCGGATCTCGGGTGGACCGCCCCACCCGAAATCGCGCGCAAACGTGGGGGAGCGTCGCCCGTGGGGAATGCCGCCCGTCCCTGATCGTTTGTGTACGGATTCGGGTGGACCGCCCCACCCAAAGTTGCGCACAAACGTGGAAGAGCGTCGCCCGTGGGGGGAGTGCTGCCCGTCCCTGATCGCTTGTGTACGCATTTGGGTGGACCGCCCCATTCAGAGTTGCGCACAAACGTGGGGGAGTGTCACCTGTTCGGGGACGGGAGGACGAGGTCAGCGGAAGCCGACGACCTGGTGGGGGGTGTAGGGCTCCTCGAGGCGGGAGATCTCGTCGGCGGTCAGTTCGAGGTCGACGGCGGCAACGGCGTCGTCGATGTGGTGCTGCTTGGTGGCGCCGACGATCGGCGACGTGACGAAGGGCTTGGCCAGCGCCCACGCCAACGCGACCTGCGCCCGCGACACGCCGCGCTCGCCGGCGATCTCGGCGACCCTGTCGACGATGACCCGGTCGTCGGAGGAGTAGAGCATCTTGCCGAACTCGTCGGTCTCCGACCGGGCGGTCGACTCGTCCCAGTCACGGGTCAGGCGTCCACGCGCCAGCGGGCTCCACGGGATCACGCCGACGCCCTGATCGACACACAGCGGCATCATCTCACGCTCCTCCTCCCGATTGAGCAGGTTGTAGTGGTTCTGCATCGAAACGAATCTCGTCCAGCCGTGCGCTTCGGCGCTGTACTGCGCCTTGGAGAACTGCCACGCCCACATCGACGACGCCCCGATGTAGCGGGCCTTGCCGGCCTTGACCACGTCGTGCAGCGCCTCCATCGTCTCCTCGATCGGCGTGCGGTGATCCCACCGGTGGATCTGGTACAGGTCGACGTAGTCGGTGCCGAGCCGGCGCAGGCTGTGGTCGATCTCGGCCATGATCGCCTTGCGTGACAGCCCCAGGGCGTTCTGGCCGCCACGCATCGGTCCGTTGACCTTGGTGGCCAGCACGATCTCGTCGCGGTCGGCCATGTCGGCGAGGGCCCGCCCGACGTACTCCTCGCTGGTGCCGAGCGAGTACACGTTGGCGGTGTCGAAGAAGTTGATGCCGGCGTCGAGAGCCTGCTGGATGAACGTGCGCGAGGTCTCCTCGTCGAGCGACCAGGCGTGCGTGCCCTGATCGGATGCACCGAAGCTCATGCAGCCCGAGACAGATGCGCGAGACGTCGAGTCCGGTGTTGCCGAGCTTGGTGTACTGCATGAGATCCTCCTGGTCGGCCGGCGGGGTCGCCGTGGTTCGTGGTGTCGGACACCAGCGTTCCACCGCATCGTAGGAGTGGCCGGGTCGGCATCGCTCACCGGCGGGGCGACGACGGCGAGACTGTGCAGATGGCCACCGACGAACGACGCACCGCCGTCGTACTCAGCGCCGACGACCGCGCCGCCGCCCGTGCCTTCGTCGCCCGGTGCGAGGTCCGGATGTCGACCCTGCACCGGATCGCCGTCGGCATGCTGTCGGGAGCCGGACTCCTCGTCGTGCTGCCCGTGGTGGCGCGCGACTCGATCACCGGCATCCTGCGATCACTCGTGTCGGGCAGCGTCGCGGTCGCCGACGCCTTCTTGATCGTCGCCGTCGTCGCCATGCTCGCCGTGCCGGTCACTGCGCTGTGGTGGCTGTTCCGCGACCTGACCCGGTTCTACTTCCACGCCAACCACCTCGACGGTGAGAGTGGCGCCGTGTTCACCCCTCGCTTCACGCTCACATCGTTGCGTCTGCCCTCAGATGAGCTGCAGCCGGGCGCTGCCGATGTCCTCGATGCGGTGCGTTCCGACCCTCGCATGATCGAGTTGCTCGTGCCGACGAACGATGCTTCACGGCGGCGCATCGACGTGCAGCTCGACGTGTACGGAGGTCTGCGCGAGGGGACCGACGACGAGGCGCGTGCCGACGGCCTGATGACCCTCGCCGCGGCACGGTCGCGGTCGCTGCTCGAAGAGGTCGCCAAGTTCGAGTACGGGATGGCGCGCCACGTGCTCAAGCTCCGCGGGCTGGTGCTGCGGTACGTCAAGGCGTTGCTGGCGCTCCTGACCACTGCCCTCGCCGTCTACGCAGGTGACGCAGTCGTGGCGGAGATCCGACTCGGCGACGACCTGACCACGTCGGCTGGGTCGTGGCTGGCGGCGATCGTGCTGGTGTGGGCACCGATCGCCGTCTTGGCGCTGACGTCGCCGATCCGTTGGATCGAAGATCTGATGCGCGACGACGGCGCACCGTCGACGGCGGTGGCCGACGACCCCGAACTGACCTTCGTCGAGCGGATCTCGCTGCGCATCGCCGGCGTGGCGTGGGTGGCAGCGATCGTCGCGATGGCGCTGACCCTCGGCAGCGACAGCGCCTCGGACGGCGGTCGGTTGGCTGGAGCGATCGTGCTCGCGGTGTCGGTGTCAGCCGTCGTCGTGGCCGCCGCCACCGGCCGGTTCCGCAGCCTCCTCGCCGCCCCCGGATGACGCCCCTGCCACCCGAACACTGACGTTCGTGCGCAGATTCGGGTGGACCGCCCCACCCAAATCCGCACACAAACGTGGGTTGCGTGCGTGGGTTGGGCGGGCTCGGGCGGGCGGGGAGTGGGTGACGTATCAGGCGAGGGAGCCGGCGGTCTGCGCTCTGGCGACCGAGGCGCGCACGACGGGGATGTCGGCGTCGTCGAGGGGCTGCATCCACTGCTTGCGGGTGAGGGCGGCGTCGACGAACGGTGCCAGCTCGGCAGCCTTGCGCCGCTGTCGGTCGGTCTCGTCGACGGTGAACTCCGGCATCACGTCGGACGCGAACAGCTCCAGCGACGAACAGATGTCGGCATGTGCGTTGCGTCCGGCCTGCTGAATGAAGATGATCTGGTCGACGCCGACGTCGCGGATCTGACGCAGGTAGCGCGACGCGTCCGCTGGCGTGCCGATGCAGCTCGCGAACGACTCACCCTGCTCGTCGGCTGCGGCGATCCGCCGCTCGATGCTGTCGGCCGGGCGGCGCGCCTGGAACTCGCCCCACAGATCGGTGCGACCCGGCACCTGATCGTGCGCCACCAGTGCGTTGAGCGCATAGCCGAAGAACTCGAACCCCTCCTGTCCACGCCGGATCGCCTCCGCCCGATCCTCGTGCAGCGAGAACCCGGTGACGAGCGCGATGTTGGCGTTGACCGTGTGGCCGAGCGGCACGCACTCGTCGCTGCGGATGATGTCGTAGTACACGTCGACCCACGACTTCGCCACGTCCGGGTCGACGAAGCTGAACGCCAACGCGCCGATGCCGTGGCGGGCGGCGACCTTGATCGTGTCGCGGTTCGTGCACGCCATCCACATCGGCGGATGCGGCTTCTGGCGCGGCTTGGGCAGCACGTTGCGGCACGGCATCGAGAACGTCTCGGACGTGTAGCCCGGATACGGGTCGAGCACCATCATGTTGGCGATCTGCTCGGCAGCCTCGAGCGCCATCGCCCGCTTCTGCTTGGCCGGGATGTCGAAGCCGTGCAGCTCCAGCCGGGTCGCCCCCTCGCCGATGCCGAAGTCGACGCGGCCGTCGGAGATCAGGTCGAGCGTGGCCAGACCCTCGGCGGTGCGGGCCGGATGGTTGTACTTCGGGATCACCTGGCGGATGCCGTGACCCAGCCGGATCCGTGACGTGCGCGCCGCCGCCGCCGCGAGGAACACCTCCGGCGCCGACGAATGCGAGTACTCGTCGAGGAAGTGGTGCTCGACCTCCCACGCATAGTCGAAGCCGAGCCGGTCGGCGAGCTCGACCTGGTCGAGGGCGTCACGCAGCAGATGGAACTCGTCGTCGTCGCTCCACGGCTTCGGGAGCTGGTGTTCGTAGAAGATGCCGAACTGCATCCCAGCAGCTCAGCAGAACCACCGCGGCCGATGCGGGTCAGACGGCCGAAGCGGGTCGACGTGTTGCCGTCCCGACACGGCGTCGCAGCGTTCTGCGACGGGCCGTCGGGGTATTGACGGGCATGAGTACTCCCAGGACTCCACGACCGACACCGCTGTCGCTGGTATGCCGCACGTCGACGGGATCACGCATCGGCGGGTCGCTGTGCGTGACATCGAGGTCCATGTCGCCGAGGGCGGCACTGACGATCCGGCTGCTGCGGTGCTGGTGTTCCTGCACGGGTGGCCGCAGCATTGGTGGTGCTGGCGCAAGGTGTTGCCCCAGCTGGCTGGCGAGGGTCGACTGGTGGTTCCCGATCTCCGCGGGCATGGATGGTCCGACGCTCCCCCTGGCGGCTACGGCAAGGAGAACCTGGTCGACGATCTGTTCGCGCTCCTCGACGAGCTGGGTCATGACCGGGTGACGCTGGTGGGCCACGACTGGGGCGGATGGGTCGGTTTCTTGGCCGCACTACGCGAACCTGACCGCTTCGATGCGTTGATCACGCTCGGTATCATCCACCCGTTCCAGCAGCTGTCGCTCGGTGCACTGGCGAATGCATGGCGTGGCACATATCAGGTGCTCCTGGCGTCACCACTCCTCGGTGAGGCACTGCTGCGATCGAATTGGTTCGTGGTGGCCGAGGCGATCCGGATGGGTTGCCACGATCCTGCGGCCGTCGACTTCGGCGCCCGCCGGCAGTACGGCGAGGTGCTGCAATCAGCGGCGCGAGCGCGGGCGTCGGTGCGACTGTACCGGTCGTTCCTGTTGCACGACCTGCCTCGCCTCGGCCGCTACCGCGACCTGCGCCTGGAGGTGCCGACCCGGCTGCTCGTCGGACGTGACGATCCCGTGGCCGTGGAATCGCTGCTCGACGGTTGGCAGGACCATGCCGCAGACATGGCCGTCGACGTGGTCGATGACGTCGGCCATTTCGTCCCCGAAGAGGCGCCCGATCTCGTGGTCGAGCTGATCCGTTCGACCCGATGAAGCTGCCGCGCCGATCCGCCAGTCCGCGGTCTCATGTCGCCGTCGGTGGGTGTGCCCACACCGCAACTGGCCCTTCGAGCACACGTGGTCCGATGGACGTCACGAGCCTCGGTGCTCTCGTTTCGTGGCCGTCCAGTGTCGTGCCCACGACCGACCAGGCAGTGCGGTGACGCCGTGGACGAATGCGCTGCTGACCACGGTCAACGTGGCAATCGTCCACACGATCGGCCGGGTCTCGCCGTGGTCCTCGCCGAGCAGCGTGTAGAACAGCGCTGCGACGCCGACGGGACCGAACCACCCCATCCACACCCGGGCGCGAAGCGGAAATGCGAGGAGGGGTCCGACCAGCACGAGCCACGGCAACCGTCGGAGTACGAGCATTGCCAGCACGAACGCAACGGCGGCCCAGCCCGCCTCCTTCCAAGCGGACCACGGGACCATCACGCCCAAGATGACGAACACCGGCAGCAGCAGCAGGCGGTCGATGCCTTCTTCGATCGTCGACTGCGCTCGGCGATTGTCCTCGCCGATCCCGCGGTTGTAGGCGACACCGGCGACGAACACCGCGAGGATGCCATCGACGTGGATCAGCGTGCAGGCGCCGAGCACGAACAGCGAGAACGTCAGGGTGAACAACATGAACGTCGGCTCGGTCAGCTGACCGCCCCGAGTGCGCCGCACGAGCGGACCGGCGACGAATCCTGCTGCCAGGCCGACGCCGATCCCGCCGGCGATCTCCTTGATCGCATCGCTCGCGAAGGTGCCCCAGGAGGTGTCGCCCACGACCGCGAACGCAAAGAGGACGAAGAAGAGCCCGACCCCGTCGTTCCCCGCCGACTCGACCGAGGTGGTCTGGCGAACGGGAGCCGGCAACGCCTCCTCGGCGGCCTCTCCGGCCACGAGGCTCGACACAAGCACTGGGACGGTGGGGGCCAGCACCGCGCCCAGCAGGACGGCCGTCCCCCATCGGACGTCGAGGACGCCCCAGGCGAGCAGTGCACCGGTCGCCGCCATCAGCGGAAGGACGACGCCGATCATCACCGCTGCGGACCGGGCGCACCGGCGCAACTCGGTCCAGGGGTATCGGAGTGCGGTCGTCATCACCGTAAATGACAACAGCACTCGTGTGAGCGGGAACAGGATGCCTCGTCCGGCGTCCGGAACTTCGAGGAAGCCGACGCCGATCGGGCCGAGCGCGATGCCCACCGCCAAGCCCAGCATCGGCTCCGTCACCGGCACCGCGACGAGCGTCCGTGACACCAAGCCGAGCGCGACCGACAGCGTTGCGACCACGAAGACGTAGTGGGTCAGCATCGACGGGGCAACCGGTTCATGACGCCCGACCCTCGATCCAGACCGCCGCCAGCGTCATCAACGCCAGGCCGATCAGGATGGCGACGGCGCCTTCGGGCACCGGACCGAGATGCCAGATCGCCCACCCGCCGCGATCCTGGGAGTGCTGCAGCACCTCGGTCACGTAGGCGGTGACGTCAGCGACCTCGTCGTCGGAGAGGGCCGCCCGACCGAACGCCGGCATCTCGAAGGGCCCCACACGAATCGCCTCCGCCGCCTCGGTGGCCGTCGCGGCGTCGAGGCCGGGGGCGGCCCGCTCGATCAACGCCCCGCCGAACCCGACCGACTGATGGCACGCGGCGCAGTTCAGCCGGTACAGCTCGCCGCCGTTGGGGACGTCGGCGGCCGCGACGTCGACGTCGGGAATCGGCCAAGCGTCCGCGCCGTCGCCCAGGGAGGCGACGTACTCGGCGAGTGCGATCGTCGTCGGACGGTCGTACGCCGCGGGGCCGCGTTTGATCTCGTCGTCGGGGTCCTCGATCGGCATGCGTCCGGTCGACACGACGTAGTCGATGCTCGCGGCACCCTCCTCGGCGATCGCCGGGCCCTTGGCGGTGCCGCCGCCTCCCGAGCCGTGACACTCGGCGCAGTCGCGCTCGTAAATGCCGGACGGATCCGGCCTCGAGGGCGCGGCTGCGGCGTCGCCACTCGGCGGCGAGAGCAGCGTGGTGCACGCGACGGCGACTGCCGCGGCGACCGGCGCCAGGGGAAGTATCGAGCGCAGCACGACGGCGCTTGTCGCGGTTCGGCGTTCGGCGTCGCGGATCCACGCCACGAACAGCGCCATCGCACCGGTGGCGGTCAGCACACCGCCGTAGGCCCACATCACCACCCCGGCGACCTGCTGATCGGCGAGCCGCTGCGCGACCCCCGAGACCGTCGAGTCCGGCAGCGTGTAGAGCGGACGATCGGCGAACACCAGCAGGGCGCCGAGCGCGGTTGATGCGAGTCCGGCCAGGAAGACGGCGAGCATCGAGGCGCCGTAGTGCTGGCGGCGGCGTGCCCGATGATCGACCACCACACGATGGCCGCGGCACCGACCAGCGCGCCGTGTTCGGTGACGTGGAGGAGCGGTGACGCGGCCGACGCGTCGTAGATCGCGGGCACGTGGAACGCCCACAGGGTGGCGACCTGGAGGACCACGCCGACGAACGGCCAGATGAGGCTGCGGCGACGCGACAACGGGCGAGCGACGACGACCAGCCGACGGCGAGCACGCTTCGGCAACACCCACGGCACGATCTCCAACGGACGCGCGAGCACCAGCAGCGGTGCGAGCATCGATACGAGCGCGACGTGCTGCACCATGTGCCACGACACCCGCTCGTGCGCTGCGCCATCGACGGGCCCGAACAGCGCGAACACGGCGACGACGATCGCCGCCACGCCCACCGAGTCTCTGGTGAGCGGCGGCGTCGTTGGACCACGTCGCGTCGGAACGACGCGACGAGATAGACCACAGCGCCGACGGGTACGGCGAGATCAGCGACGTCAGCGGAAGGCATCGATGAACGGGACGTACAGTCCCTCCCAGACGATGAGGGCGACGGAGTTCAGGGCGACGAGCAGGCCGAACAGTCCGATGAAGCGCAGCCGGCCGTCGAGGTCGCCACGGTCGGACGTGTGGGAACGCCGCCCACGAACGAGCGCCCAGCTCATCCACGCAGCGGCCGGCGATGCGCCGGCGAAGCCGACGGTCAGGCCGTGCATCACCCATTCGGTCGCCGGATGCGCGCAGGCGAGATCCGCCAGCGCCGCGAGTGCGACGAGGTGGATCATCCACAGCGCGATGCCGGCGAGCGTGGCGTACCAGAGCCAGAAGCCGTGCGTGGGCCCGACGGACCAACGCGGTGGGACCCTCGCGGGTGGCTGGCGGTCAGCGGTCATCGGGTCACCGCATCCACACCGATCACCACCGAGGCGAGAGGTACAACGAGGTGAACACGACGACCCAGACCGCGTCGACGAAGTGCCAGTACAGCGCCCACAGCTGACCGTGCGGTGGTGCTCGGGGTCGAGACGGCCCGTCCAGGCCTTGGCCTGCACGCCGAGGCTGCCGGCCAAGCCGATGACGACGTGGATGGCGTGCAGCCCGATGGTGATGTGGAAGACCGATGCGTAGGCGTTGGCCGACACGCCGAACTCGGCGGTCGCGAACTCGTAGGCGGTGTAGGCGAGGAAGGCGGCGCCGAGCAGGAAGGTGAGGGCGAGCCCGATCCGCAGATCGGCGAGGTTCCCCGCTCGATCGCCCGCTCGCCCCACACGACGGGCAGGCTGCTGCGACCAGCAGCACGGTGAACGGCACGACCAGCTCAGCTCCGGGCTCGGGAGATCGCCGAGCGGCCACTCGTCGACGTGGCGCGGAGGAAGAAGTACGACGAGAGCAGACCGGCGAACAACATCGACTCGGTGGTGATCGCCATCACCATCCCCCAGAACGCCGCCGAGCGAGTGCGGCCGGGATCGAATCCGTCCGGACGCCGCAGCCGTCGCGATTCGACGGCGCAGCGTCGGTCATGGCAGATCGTCCTCGGTGCGCCACGTCCACCAGCCGATGCCGACGACGCCGACGGCGAGTCCGACCGAACCGACGAGCGCCGCTGCGACGAGCAGCCCGACGAAGAACAGGGTGACGCCGGCCGCGGCCAGTACCGGGAGCACGGTCGTCTCGGGCACGAGCTCGGAGTCGCTCGGGCTCGGCCGCCATGCCGGTCGTCTGCAGCATCGAGCGGGCGGCGGCGCCGTCGGTGTCGGCGGCGAGCGGGTCGGGATCGTCGCCGCTGTCGGCGACGTCGCGGGTGGTGGGTCCCAGAGCGGGTGCCGGCTCGCGACCGTCGGGGTGTCGCGGAAGTTGTACTCCGCCGGCGGCGACGACGTCGCCCACTCGAGCGTGTCGGCACCCCACGGGTTGGCGGCGGCGGCCTCGCCGCGGCGGCGGCTCCACACGACGTTGACGAGCGTGAGCAGGACGCCGATCGCGAACAGGAACGCGCCGATCGTCACGACGAGGTTCAGCGTCCCCCAGCCGAGCCCCGACCGGTAGGTGTAGACCCGTCGCGGCATGCCGAGGAGCCCGAGGATGTGCATCGGGAAGAACGCGAGGTTGAACGCCGACGAACATCATCCAGAAGCTGACGCTTGCCGAGCCGCTCGGAGAGCATCCGGCCGGTCATCTTCGGCAACCAGTAGTAGAGCGCCGCCGAAGATCGGGAAGACGACGGCGCCGTTGAGCACGTAGTGGAAGTGCGCGACGACGAAGTAGCTGTCGGTGACCTGCCAGTCGAACGGCAGCACCGCGACCATCACGCCGGTGAGCCCGCCGAGCAGGAAGATCAGCAGGAACCCGAGCGACGAACAGCATCGGCGTCGCGCCAGCGCACGCGGCCCTGCCACATCGTCGCGATCCAGCACGAAGATACTGGACGCCGCTCGGGATCGCGATGACGAGGCTGGCGGCCGAGAAGAACCCCATCGCGAGCGTCGGCATGCCGGTGGCGAACATGTGGTGGACCCACACGCCGAAGCTGATGAAGCGCGATCGCGACCAGCGCGGCGACCGACCCAGAGGTAGCCGGCGAGCGCGCCGGCGCGAGAACACCGGGATCGATCGTCGAGCATGATCCCGACCGCCGGGAGGAACAGGATGTACACCTCGGGGTGGCCCCAGAACCAGAACAGGTGCTGGTACAGCAGCGCGCTCGCCGCCGGCGGCCGGCGTCGAAGAACGCCGTGCCGAAGAGGCGGTCGAGCTCGAGCAGGAACGACGCCAGCGGTGACCGCCGGCACCGCGAAGATCATCATGAAGGCCATCGCGAGGATCGACCACACGAACAGCGGCATCCGGTTCACCGTCATGCCCGGGCGCGCGCAGCTTGAAGATCGTGACGATGAAGTTGACCGCGCCGACCGTCGTCGAGATCCCGACGAAGATGACGCCGAGGCCCCAGAAGTCGATGTCGAGGCCGGGCGAGTACGCCGAGCTCGGTGAGCGGCGCGTAGGCGAACCAGCCGCCGTCGGGCGACGTCGCCGATGAGGAAGCTGGCGTACATGAAGAGCCCGGCGAACAGGAAGATCCAGTAGCTGAACGCGTTGAGCCGCGGGAACGCCATGTCCCGCGCGCCCGATCATGCAGCGGCAGCAGGTAGTTGCCGAACCCGGCGAGCACCGGCGTGTTGAACAGGAAGATCATCGTCGTGCCGTGCATCGTGAACAGCTCGTTGTACGCCTGCGGGCCGAGCACGTCGGTCTCGGCGGTCGCGAGCTGGACGCGCATGACGAGCGCCTGGAGCCCGGCGACGAAGAAGAACGCGAACGCGGTGTAGATGTAGCGCATCCCGATGCGCTTGTGGTCGACGGTGGTGAAGAAGCCCGAGATGCCGGGCGGGTCCTCCCAGAGCCAGCGTGCGCTCGGAGCGACCCCGCTCGGCGAGCGTCGCTGCGATCGCCACGGGCTGTTCGTCGATGACGTCGGCGGGTCCGCGGTCGACCGCGGTCATCGCGGCGTCTCCAGGTAGGCGACGAGCGTGTCGAGGTCGTCGTCGCTGAACTCGAACGGCGGCATCTGCGCCCGGGCTTGACCTCGTCGACCGAGGTGATCCAGTGCGCCAGGTTCTCGGGGGTGTTGTCGAGCACACCGGCGCCGAGCGTCGCACGTGTCGCCAGATGCGTGAGATCGGGGCCGACGTCGCCGTTCGCCGCGGTGCCGTCGATGCGGTGGCAACCACCGCACGGCGCCGCGTCGAACACCTCCGGCCTCGTGCGGCCTGGCCCGACGGCGACGGTTCGATCGGCGCCCGCTCGGCGCTCCAGCCGTCGAAGTCGTCGTCGTCGAGGACGAGGACGACGAAGCCCATCTCGGCGTGCTGGATCCCGCAGAACTCGGCGCACACCCCCAGTACGACCGGTGCGCTCGGCGCGAGCTCGAGCCGTTGGTCGACCGGGGATGAGATCCTGCTTGCCGGCGAGCTCGGGGACCCAGAACGAGTGGATCACGTCGGCGGAACGCAGCGTGAGCTCCACCGGTCGATCGCGGGGATCGTGATCTCGTTCGCGGTGACGACGCCGCTGTCGGGATACCTGACCTCCCACCAGTACTGCTGCCCGACGATCTCGATCGACAGCGGACCGTCGGCGGCCACCGGTGGCCGCACAGCGTGGTGGCGAAGACGGTGACGACGGCGATGCCGACCAGGACGAGCGCCGGGAGGCCGACGCCGCCGATCGCGATGAAGGTGTCGTCGCCCAGCGATCGTGGGTTCGCACGCGGCGGCGCAGCGCGCCCCACAGGATGAGCGCGGCGACGACGATCCCGACGGCGACGGCGGTCACGAACATCAGCCAGCACACCACGGCGGTTGTGTGGCCTCCTCGCCGCTCGGTCGCAGTGCATTGGGCGTCCGCTCGTTGCCACACGCCGTGAGCAGCGCCGCCAGAGCAACCGAGGCCGCCGCCAGCAGCGAAGTCGGCGGTGCGCACGTCGATCGCTGCGAGGCCGCAATCACCGCGTCCACCACCCGGTCCGACCGGCGCGTCGAAGTCGCCGTGGGCGACGAGAGCTCCGTCGGCGTGGATCGACAGCGGCAGCCGCGGCAGCGGACACGCCGCCGGCCCGCTGAGCGGACGGCCGCCGTCGAGCACGTCGAACTCGGACTGGTGGCACGGGCACAGCAGCGTGCGGCGATCGTCGACGTACAGCCCGACCGGGCAGCCGGCGTGGGTGCACAGCTTGGAGTAGGCGAGCAACCCGCCGGTCGCGCGCACGTCGGCATCGGCCGCTTCGAGCGCGGAATCCGGCACACGGATGAGCACGGCGACGGCATCGGCGGCGTCAGCGACTCCCTCGGGAAAGACGTGACGAGACCGCCGACCGGCACGTGCGGCCGTCGATGGAACGACCCTCGGCGTCGACGACGCGCGCCCTCGGCGCCACGCCGTCACTCGCAGCGAGCTCCCGGGACTCGGCCGAGCGACCGGATCGGGAAGATCGCTGCGACACCGACGACCAGAGCGTCCGAGGAGCGACCGGCGCAGCAACGGTCGCTGCCGAGGACGTCGTCGCGGTCGAGATCCTCGTGGAACGCCTCGAGACGTCGGGCGTTCTCCTCGGGCGTCGGCCCTTCCTGCGGAGCGAACTCCCACGCCTCGGTGCGCTCGTGCTCGAGCAGCAGACGATGCGCCCACACGACGAAGCCCCGCCGAGACCGCCGAAGGTGACCGCGAGGCACACGCCCTCGAGCTGGGTTGTCCGCCGAAGCCGTAGACGACAGCCGCACGAGGGCCCGAGCGCGCCGACGACGAGCAACCCGGCAACCACTCGTTCGTCGCTGCGGACGTGGGGTGCTGCGCGGCCATCGAGAACCACGTACCCGCGGTGCTCGATCGCGACGCACGGCGGATGCGGGCCACCGTGTACGACGCCGTCTCCGTCGGGCGAATGCGACGCCGCCGTTCGGGGAACGGAGAAGGGCACTGCAGATGAGCACCGACGCCCCGAGCCCACGCCGCAGCGTCGACGGTGACGACCTCACCGCCGTCGCGCCCACGAGGAGCACGATCCGATGCGCGTCGAACGGCTCGCCGAGGACCGCCTCCGCATCTCGGCGCTCGCCCGCCCGGTGCTGACCCACGTCTTCCCGAAGCACTGGTCGTTCCTGCTCGGCGAGATCGCGCTCTACTCGTTCATCGTCCTCGTGGCACCGGTGACGTATCTCGCATTCTTCTACGAGCCGAGCCTCGCCGAGACGACGTACGAGGGTTCGTACGAGCCGTTGCGGGGCGTGGTGATCTCGCTGCCTACGAGTCGTCGATGCGCCTCAGCTGGGACGTGCGCGCTGGCTGCTCTCCGCCAGGTGCACCACTGGGCGCGTTGGTCTTCCTGGCCGCGATCACCGCGCACCTCCTGCGGAACTTCTTCACCGGTGCGTTCCGCCGGCCGCGCGAGATCAACTGGTTGATCGGCGTCGCCTGTTGGTCTTCGCGATCTTCAACGGCTTTGCCGGCTACTCGCTGTTCGATGATCTGCTCTCGGGCACCGGGTTGCGCATCGCCTATTCGATCGCTCTCCGTTTCCGGTGATCGGCTCTTGGTCGGCTTTCTTGCTGTTCGGTGGCGATTCCCGGCCGACGAGATCCTCTCTCGCCTGTTCTTCGTGCCGTTTTGATCGTGCCGGCGATGATCGTCGCTTGCTGAGCGTCCATCTCGCACTCGTGTGGCACAGCGCCACACCAGTGCCCGAGACCGGCCGGACGACGCAACGTCGTGGCTGCCGCTCTGGCCGGTCTACGCTGCGAAGAGCGTCGGCTTGTTGTCGCTGATCGCCTGTGTTCGTGCTGCTCGGTGGTCTCGTCCAGATCAACCCGATCTGGCTCTACGGCCGTACGACCCGTCGGCCGTGACGACGGCCGCACAGCCCGACTGGTACATGGGATGGTCGAGGGTGCGCTGCGCCTGCGGGCCTGGGCGCTCGAGATCGGGCCCTTCCCGTGTCGGGCTGTTCTCCCGGCGATCCTGCTGCCGGCGCTGACTTCCTCGCCTCTACGCCCGAGCCCTGCTGAACCGGTACTCGCCGGGCGACCGCGAGGCTCAGCCGTGTGAGCGGCGCAGCAAACATCCCGTGCGCACGGCGTTCGGTGTCGCCGTGCTCACGTTCTACGTGGTGCTGTTCGTCGCCGGCTCGCAGGACGTGATCGCAACGACGTTCGACGTGTCGGTCTTCACCGTGCTGTGGACGCTGCGGATCCTGCTCATCGTCGCGCCCCGTCACCGCCGCGATCGCCTATCGGCTCGCACTCGACATCCAGCAGCGGCGGCGCTGGAGCAGGAGATCGACGACGAGATCGACGAGGTCGGCGCCGAGCGGGACGGAGCCGGGCAGGACGGAACGGAGCCGCAGGTCAACCGCTGAGGCGCTTGCGCCGTTCGAGCCGCCGCCGTTGCGGCTCGACGGTAAATCGAGGGTTGTCGGCGGAGTCCTGTCCGGCCCGGAAGATGCCGAAGCGGGTCAGTACGGAGGCGGTCACAAGCAGCGCGCCGGCCGCTCGGCGCAGCAGCGGGCGTTGCCGTGCGAACACGGTCGCCACAGCGCCACCGATCGCCAGGGCGCGGCCGGCGCGGAGCAACGTCCGTTGCGGACCGCGCTCGTAGGCCTCGGCGGTGACACCGAGGCGGTGTCTCATCCGCTCGAGTGCGGCGAGCTCCGTCGCTGCGCCGATCACGCCGAGCGCCGACGGCCCGCCCGTCTCGCCGGGCGACATCAGCATCGCCATGCCACCGGTCGCCATCGCGCTCGATCCAACGAACGCGAAGGGCATCTCGTCGGCGCCGTCGTGCCACGCCGGCACCGCCGTATCACTCAGCAGGACCGCCGTGTATGAGGCCACCGGGGGTCCCAGGCCACCGGCCACGCCGGTGGCCAACCGGCCGATGGCCGGCATCCGGCCGGTTGCCGCACTGGCCGCCGACACGAACGTCGCCGGCGCGAATGCCGCCAGCAGCCACGACCCCATGTTCATCGCTGAGGTCGGTTTCACGACGCGCAGCATGTTCACGAAGCGCTCGGGACGGCACAAATCGTGGACGAGTGCGGGGAGCGACAACGCCGCCGACCCCGCCGCAGCCATCTTGGCTCGGGTCGCCGTCGAATCGTCGCTGCCGACGTCCGCAGCGAGGGCGAGCAGTGCCGAGCCGCCCGCCAGCCCACCGAGGAACAGGTAGCCGGCGATGTCGAGTGCTTCCCATTGCGGGCCGCGGATGATCGGTTGCCCGTAGTACGAACGGAAGTCTGCGGGTGGCACCTGGCGCTCCTCGCCGCGGCTGCGCCGCGGCAACCGATCGTCGCGTCCACCGGTCACCGCCTGGCGTCCGGGGCGCGTCCCCACGAGCCCGTCGACGGTGACGTCGGAGGTCATGACGACCCCCAGACCGAACCGACCACGGCCGCGACGAGGGCGCCTGATGCGACGAGGGCGGTGCGCCACATCCGCGGAAGGTCACTCGTCGTCACGATCGGGTCGGGCGGCAAGCCGTAGACCTCCGGTTCGTCGAGCAGGAGGAAGAAGGCGTGCGTGCCGCCGACGCCGTCGCCGGGGTCCTCTCCGTAGAGCCGCGCCTCGTCCACGCCGGCGTCGTGCAGCTGGCGGACCCGCTCGCCGGCGCGGTCGCGCAACTCGTCCAAGCGGCCGAACTGGATCGATTCGGTCGGGCAGGCCTTGGCACAGGCGGGATCCATCCCGGCGCCGAGACGGTCGTAGCACATCGTGCATTTCCACGCCCGTCCGTCGTCCTCGCGTTGGCCGATCACCCCGAACGGGCAGGCCGGGATGCAGTACCCGCACCCGTTGCAGACGTCCTCCTGGATGACGACCGTGTCGAACTCGGTACGGAACAGCGACCCGGTCGGGCAGACGTCGAGGCACGCGGCATGGGTGCAGTGCTTGCAGACGTCGCTCGACATCAGCCAGCGGAAGTCGCCGTTCGGCATGCCCGACTCCTGGAAGGCGAGCGGCCGTGACTGCTCGATGAACGCGACGTGCCTCCACGTCGAGGCCCCCAACCGTTCGGTGTTGTCGTACGACTTGCCCGTGAACTCCAAGCCATCGGTCGGAATCCCGTTCCATTCCTTGCAGGCCACCTCACACGCCTTGCAGCCGATGCACACCGACGTGTCGGTGAAGAATCCGACCGTTCGGTGCCACCGTCGTGGCCGCTCACGGCGCCGATGGGCACCTCGTCGATCGTCATGACACCTCCGCTTCCTCGGTTCGGCCGAGGTGGGCTCGGCGTTGGTAGTCGCGCACCAGCGCCTCCCGCTCGGCTCCACGCGGCCGTCGGCCGGGACGAATCGCGCAGGAGAACGCCTTCACCTCCTGGATGTGCACGTTCGGGTCGAGTGGGAGGTGCGCGAGTTCGTTGGCTGCATCGCCGGTGGTCAACCCGTTCGGGCCCCAGTGGTAGGGCAAGCCGATCTGGTGCAGTGCCCGCTCGCCGACCTTCAACGGCGTCATCCGTTCCGTGACCAGCACCCGCGCCTCGATCGCTCCCCTCGGCGAGATCACGGTCGCCCAGCCGGTGTGCTCGAGACCCGCCTCCTCGGCGAGCTCGGGTGACACCTCGCAGAACATCGACGGTTGCAGCTCGGACAGATAACCGAGCCAGCGACTCATACCGCCCGCCGTGTGGTGCTCTGTGAGTCGGTAGGTCGTCGCCACGTACGGATAGACCTCGCTGCCCACTTCGCCGGGGTCGGGTCCATAGCGGTTGTGCATCACGTCGGGCATCACCTGACGCGTCGGGTTGCATTGCTGGTCGTACAACGTGTTGTGCACCGGCGATTCCTGGGGCTCGTAGTGCGTCGGGAGCGGACCGTCGAGCAACCCGGCGGGGGCGTACAGCCAGGCCTTGCCGTCGGCCTGCATGATGAAGGGGTCGTTGCCCGCCAGCGCCTTGCTGCCGGTCGCATCGTCGGCCGGTCGATGGTCGGGCGCCGTCGTCGCCGAGAAGTCGGGGACGTCGTGGCCGACCCACTTCTCCTGCTCGGCGTCCCACCAGACCAGCGCCTTGCGCTCGCTCCACGGTGCGCCGTCAGGGTCTGCCGATGCCCGGTTGTAGAGGATGCGCGATTGGCCGGCCAGGCCCAGCCCCACTCCGGTGCCACCCAGTGCTGGTCGTCGCCCGGCGTTCGTCGAGCTGCCTGGTTGACGCCGCCGGCCTTGACCCCGCAGTAGATCCAACAGCCGCACGTCGTCGAGCCGTCGTCGCGCAGGTCGGTGTACGTGGACAGTTCGTTGCCGTCGGCGTCGCGCCCGTTGATCTCGGCGAGCACCGATTCTGCGTCGGGTTCGTCGAGCTCGCCGTGTGTCGGGTAGTCCCACGTCAGCTCGAGCACCGGTCGGTCGATCTCGTCGGTGGAACCCGACAACTTCTCGCGGATCCGCCGGCCGAGGTGGTAGGTGAACCACAGCTCGCTGCGCGCATCACCGGCCGGCTCGACGGCAGCGTGATGCCACTGCAGCAACCGTTGGGTGTTGGTGAAGCTGCCGTCCTTCTCCGTGTGCGTCGCCGCCGGCATGAAGAACTCCTCGTCACGATAACCCCGGCTCGCAGTCGCCGACTCGAGCTGCGCTACGTCCTCCAGCAGTCGCGCTCTCGATGAGCGAGAAGTCGCGTACGACCAACCAGTCGAGTTCGGCCATCGCCAGGCGCTGCATCGCCGAGTTCGCCGAACCAACCGCCGGGTTCTCGCCGAGCACGAAGTAGCCGCGGCACCGGCCGTCGAACATCTCCTCGAGCGTCTCGTAGGTGCTGTGACTTCCGGTGAGACGCGGCAGGTAATCGAAGCAGAAGTCGTTGTCCTCGGTGGCGGCGTCACCCCACCACGCCTTGAGGAGGCTGACCGTGTAGCTGCGCATGTCCGCCCAGTAGCCCTTCTGCGCCGACTCGGCCTCGGTGAATGCCGACAGGTCCTGCTCGAGGTGAGCATGCGGCATCGGGATGTAGCCGGGAAGGATGTTGAACAACGTCGGGATGTCGGTCGACCCCTGGATCGATGCGTGGCCCCGCAACGCGAGGATCCCCCCGCCCGGGCGTCCGATGTTGCCGAGCAACAGCTGCAGGATCGCCGCCGTGCGGATGTACTGGACGCCCACCGTGTGCTGCGTCGAGCCGACCGCATAGGCGAAGGCGCTCGTGCGTTCGCGTCCCGAATTGCTGGTCAACAGCTCGCACACCGCGGTGAACAACTCCGGCGGCTCGCCGCAGAGCTCCTCGACCCTCTCGGGGGTGTAGCGGGCGAAGTGGCGCTTGAGTACCTGGAACACACAGCGCGGGTGCTCCATCGAGTCGTCGCGCTCGGGAGTTCCCTGGAGCGCCGGCCCGGCCGCGCCGTGCTGCTGGCCGCGTCCGCTCTCGCGAACCGCGCTGCCCTGCGACACCTGCCGTTGCCATTCCGCGTCGCGGTGGCCCGCTGACGACTGGACGTCCATGCCCTCGTACTGCCAGGTGCTGTCGTCGTACGAAGCTCCGTCGGCGTCGAAACCGGAGAACAACCCGCCGAGGTCCTCGGTGTCGACGAAGTCCTCACGCAGGATCGTCGGTCCGTTGGTGTAGTTGACGACGTAGTCCCGGAAGTCGAGGCCGTTGTGAGGACGTGGTTGATGATGCCGCCGAGAAAGGCGATGTCGGTGCCGGCGCGCAGCGGGACGTGCAGGTCGGCGAGGGCACTCGTGCGCGTGAACCGGGGGTCGACGTGGATCAGCTTGGCGCCGCGCGCCTTGGCCTCCATCACCCATTGGAACCCGACTGGGTGGCACTCGGCCATGTTCGACCCCTGGATGACGATGCAGTCGCTGTTCTGCAGATCCTGCTGGAAGGTCGTGGCCCCGCCACGACCGAACGAGGTCCCCAGACCGGGGACGGTCGAGCTGTGTCAAATACGCGCCTGGTTCTCGACCTGGATCGCGCCGAGGGCGGTGAACAGCTTCTTCAGGAGGTAGTTCTCCTCGTTGTCGAGCGTGGCGCCACCCAACGACGCGATCCCCATCGTCCGACGCACGCGCCGGTCGTCCTCCTCCCACTGCCAACCTTCGCGCCGGGCCCTGATCACACGGTCGGCGATCATGTCCATGGCGGTGTCGAGGGCGAGTGCCTCCCACTCGGTGCCGTGTGGTGGGCGGTACAGCACGTCGTAGCGGCGCGCCGGCCCGGTCGTGAGCTGGAGTGTCGCCGAACCCTTGGGACACAGTCGGCCACGGCTGATCGGCGACTCGTCGTCACCCTCGATCTGGGTGACGCGACCGTCGCGGACGTACACGTCCTGGCCGCACCCCACCGCGCAGTACGGGCAGATCGACTTGACCACCTTGTCGGCGGTCTCAGTTCTCGCTCGCAGCTCGTCGGTCCGTCGGCTTTTCGCCGACGCTCCACGTCCGGTGTGGTCGTCGGATGTCAGCTGCCGGATCACCGGCCAACGGGAGGCCCGCTTCATCGCCATCGCTTCATGCCGATTCAGTCGCCGCCGATGGCGTCACGGGCCTTGTCGACGAGACCGGCGGCAGGTCCAGCGACCTTGTTGCCGGGCGGCGTGTTCGGTGCGTTCGGATGGGGATGCGTCGGCGCCGACGACCACTGCGACTCGATCTTGTCGCCGAGTTCGTCGAGCTTCTCCTTCGACACTGCGCTGCGGAATCGGGGAAACACCTGGTTCTCCTCTTCCTCGACGTGCTCGCGCACGAGGCGTCCCGCCTGGTGGACCCGTTCGGCGAACTCTGGATCGTCGGCGTCGAGATCGTCGATGGTGGCGAGCACTTCTTTGAGCTGCTGGTGTTCATGGCGCAGCGAGTCGGCGTCGTGCTCGCCGACGTCGTCGGCGATCTCGGGGTAGACCGTCATCTCCTCGACCGCCGCGTGTTTCGAGAGCGTCTCGACGATTTCTCGTGCGATGTCGCCGCGTCGATCGGCGGTCCGGCTGGTGTCGAACTGCTCGAAGAGCGATTCCACCTCGCGATGCTGTCGGGAGAGGATCTCGGTGACGTCTGCCATGTCGTACTCCTGTGTCTCCTGTGTGCGCTCTGTCGTCGTCCCGCTCGTTCGCTCGGATACCCGATCGCCCTTGCCGCTATACGTGCTGTCCGGCGAGCACGACCGACGATCGGCTCATGCGGTGGCGTAGAGATTGACTCTCCCGTTGCGAACGAATCCGGCGAGCGTCATCGCCGCCCGTCGGGCGCCGTGAATGGCCAGCGATGTGGGAGCGCTGACGGCGAGCACGGTCCCGAAGCCTGCGGCCCACGCCTTCTGCACGATTTCGATGCTCACTCGACCGCTGACGAACAGCCCGAAGTCGGCACACGGCAGCGAGTCGTCGAGGACGAGCCGACCGACCAGTTTGTCGACAGCGTTGTGACGCCCGACGTCCTCACGAACCAGACCGATCTCGCCGTCGCGGTCGAAAGCCGCCGCCGCATGCACCGCACCGGTCGAGTCGAAGAGCCGCTGGTGAGGTCGTACCGCAGCTGGGATCGCTGCGAGCATTGACGGTTCGTGATCTCGAAACGGAGGCACGGGGGCCAGGCGCAGGCTGAGGTCGTCGAGTTGGTCCCGGCCGCACAGCCCGCAGCTGGAGACAGCGGTTCCCAGGCGTGGTCGGGGAGTGGGGGCGAGGCCGCCAGTGTCGACGGCGATGATCTGGGTGAAGTTGGCGCCGTCCTCGGAGATGACTTCGTGCGCCCCCGTCACCGGCGCGCCGGCGAGGAGCCCGTCGGTGAAGCAGAACCCGACTGCCAATTCGATGTCATTGCCCGGCGTCCGCATCGTCGTGTTGACGAGTGTGTCGTCCAGACGAATCGACAGAGGCTCCTCGACGATGACGTCGTCGTGGCCGACGCAGTCCCGGTCGACGTCGCCGACGAAGTCCCGGTCGTCGACGTAGCCGCCGATCCGGCGGACACGTACACGTTCCGTCTGCGGACTCGTTCCTTCGCTCGACACGCTGCGTCACGTACCCGGGCCGCGCTGGGATCATGCTCCGGAGGCGCACGAAGACCATGTTCAGTTCCGTGATGTTCAGTTCCGTGTCGACGGCGTCTGTTCCCCACCGACGGTTCGACCGTTCCGCTCGGCGTGGCGGTACGCCCCCCAGGTGACAGACGTGCTGTCACCGGCACGAGTGAACCAACGCTGCCCTTGCGGTACTCGCGGCTGGAGTGCGACGACCGGACGCTGCCCGTTGCCGAGCCGCCCGCGGATGGGATGACGATCAACACCGGTGACCTGAGCAACCTGGCCCAAGCCGACGTCTCCGCCCGCGAGTTCGCCCGTCTCGCCGCCGCGATGAACCGTCGGCCGGCGCGCCGAGCTTCACGTTCTACGACTTCCCGACGTTCGTGCGCATCGAGGACGGCTTGGTCGTCGAGGCGAACCAGATCTACACGTCCTGAACGGGCACCGCCCATCTGTCACAAACCCCCCGTTTGCGTGAGATTCTCGGTGGCCCGTCCCACCGGAAATCCGACACAAACGGGACGGTGGGGGCGCCGGGTGCGTCAGTCACCACCGCCGAGGCGCTGCACCCAAGTGCTCGTCGAGGCGTTCGAGCCGGGGCTCGTCCTCGCACTGACCGAGGAGTACGGCGGCCAGGCACTGCTCGGGGTCCCCACGATGCTGATCGCCATGCTCGAACACCCGACGTTCGCCACAACCGATCTGTCGTCGTTGCAGGCCGTCTGTTCGGGCGGCGCACTCGTCCCCGAGCAGCTCGTGCGGACGTTCGAACGGGAGCTCGGCGCACCGTTCACCATCGTGTTCGGCCAGACGGAGTGCTCTCCGGTCGCCACGATGACCGCGCCCGACGACACGATGGACGACAAGTCGAACACGATCGGCGCGCCGATGCCCCACGTCGAGGTGAAGATCATCGAGCCGGAGTTGGGCGACACCGTTGCGATCGGTGACGTGGGCGAACTGTGCACACGCGGCTACCACGTCATGCACAATTACTTCGAGATGCCCGAGCAGACCGCCGAGGCGATCGACGCCGACGGCTGGCTGCACACCGGCGACCTCGCCGCCATGAACGACCGTGGCTACTGCACGATCGAAGGCCGACTCAAGGACATGATCATCCGCGGCGGCGAGAACATCTATCCGAAGGAACTGGAGGAGTTGCTGTTCGCACACCCGTCCGTCGGCTCGGTCGCGGTGGTGGGACTGCCGGACGACAAGTGGGGCGAGACCGTCGCCGCGTTCCTGCGACCCGCGCCGGGTGCGAGCATCGACAAGGCGGTGTTGTTCGCCTACATGCGAGATCATCTCGCGCCGCACAAGACCCCCAGTCGCTGGTTCGCCGTCGACGAGTACCCGATGACCGGTTCCGGCAAGATCCAGAAGTTCCAGCTCCGCCAGAGCTGGCTGGACGGAAACCAGGTCGAACTCTGATCGACGACCCGGCGAAGCTGTTCACATGACCGGCCAGGAGTTGCGCAACGAGGCGGAAGGCGTCGCAGGAGAGACGGACTTCAGCGGGTCGGTGCGCGTCGACGTCGACGGGGTGACCGTCGTGTCGCTCGTGCGTGGTGAGGCCGACCGCCGCTGCGCGGCGCCGATCACGCCGACCACCCGCATCGGGATCGCGAGCGGAACGAAGGGATTCACGGCGCTGACGGTGATGGCGCTCGTCGAGCGCGGCGCCCTGGCGCTCGACACCACCGCACGATCACTGCTCGGCGCCGACCTGGCGCTGATCGACGACGCTGTGACCGTCGAGCACCTGCTCGCCCACCGGTCGGGCATCGGTGACTACCTCGACGAAGACGAGTTGGACGACATCGACGATTACATCATGAGCCTCCCGGTCCATCGCTACCTGAGCACCGATGGGTACCTGCCATCACTCGACGGGCATCAGCAGCAGTCCACGCCCGGTGAGCGCTTCGCGTACAACAACAGCGGATACGTGGTGCTCGCGCTGCTCGCCGAGCGCGCCACCGGTACGCCGTTCCACGACCTCGTCGACGAGCTGGTGTGTCGACCCGCAGGCCTGGAGCGCACGGCCTTCCTCCGTTCCGACGAACTGCCACCCGACGCGGCGATCGGCTATCTCGGCGACGGGCTGCGCTCCAACGTGCTGCACCTGCCGATCCGCGGGAGTGGCGATGGTGGCATCTCCACGACCGCCGACGACATCCACCGCCTGTGGAACGCGCTCGACGACGGTCGCGTGGTCCGGCGACCGACGTTCGCCGAGATGACGACACCTCGGAGCGCCACGTCCGACGGACGGCGCCGATACGGACTGGGCTTCTGGTTGCATGCCACCACCGACGCGGTGATCCTCGAGGGATACGACGCCGGTGCGTCCTTCCGATCGATCCATCAGGTGTCACGCGGTAATACGACGAGCGTGCTGTCGAACACCAGCGAAGGGGCCTGGCCGATGGCCCGTCGGCTCGCGGAGTGCCTCGGGCTCTGAATCGGTTCCGACGGGGGACGTCCGGCCCTGGTCCGGTGGGAACAGCGGCGCGACAGTGAGCCGATGGAGAGCTTCGAACCACACGCATGGACACTCAGGTTCGAGACACGCGAGGACGAGGACCATTGCGACATCGTCGTGCACCTCGACGCCGGTGATCGGTCGTTGTCCGGCTATGGACGGTCGCGCCGCAATCCCACCGACTCGTCGATGCCGCAGGTCGGGGAGGAACTTGCGGCCGCCAGAGCGTTGCAGGACCTCGCGCGGCACCTGACCGAGGACGCCTGGGCAATGATCGAGTCGCACTCGTAGTCGACCCGTTGAGGCGCCACGCCACGTAGTCTCGGGCCCACACCGGCCCGGGTGGCGGAACTGGCAGACGCGGGGGGCTTAAACCCCCCTTCCACTCACGTGGAGTGCGGGTTCAAATCCCGCCCCGGGCACATCTAGCTGGGGCTTTGTGATCCGAAGGATATTGTGCGCACAACGTTGTGGAGCGAACGGTCACAGAACTCGTTCAGACTCAGCGACATCCGGAGTTCCTACGCGATTCCAGATCACCGCACACGGGTCGCCATGCCGAGGTGGGCAGCCGGTTCACGGGCGCACCATCCGAGACCCCGACCCGAAGACTGGCTGGCCTCCGAATCACGTCAATCGTGAAAAGAGGCCGGATCCCGGACGGGCCCGAGTCCCCCGCCGCACGCGGCTTCGCACATCCGACATTCCCCGTTCGGAGTGTTCTCGCCGTGCCGCTTGTCGGGGTCATGGTTCCTCTGTGGTGTCGATAGCGATGGCGATCTTCCCGCGGGTCCGTCCGCGCTCGAGGTGCGTGATGGCGTCGGCCGTGTCGGCGAGTGGGAAGGTCCGGTCGACGACTGGGGTGACGTGTCCGGTCTCGACGAGATCAGCGAGGCGTTCGAGGTGGGCGGCGTCCTCTCGGGCGACGAAGGTGGTGAGTCGCTGGCGGGCGACGAGTGAGGTGAGCTTGGCGCGGAGCTGGCGGTCGCTGCCGCCGACCCAGCGGCCACCGTTCTCGCCGCCGACGATGACGAGCGTGCCGGTCGGGGTGAGTGCCCGGCGGAGGTCGCGGAGCCGTCGGTTGCCGCCGGTGTCGATGATGACGTCGTAGCGACCGCGCTCAGCGAGTGGGTTGTCCGTGCGGTAGTCGATGACCCGGCTGGCGCCGAGCTCGTGGACCAGGTCGAGCTTGTCGCTGCTGGCGACGCCCGTGACGATGCCGCCGAGGGCGTTTGCGATCTGGACGGCGTAGGTGCCGACGCCGCCGGAGGCGCCGAGGACGAGGACCTGGTCGCCGGGTCGGACCCGTCCGTGGTCCTCGACGGCTTGGAGTGCGGTCGATCCTGTGACGGCGAGCACGCCGGCCTGGGCCATCGTGAGGTTGGTCGGGATGCCGGCGAGGCGGTCCTCGCCGGCTCGTGCGTACTGGGCGAAGGTGCCGTGGCCGGTGCCGAACACGAGGTCGCCCTCGGCGAAGCGGGTGACGGCGGCGCCGACGGTGTCGACGACGCCCGCCAGGTCGAGGCCGGGCACCGGGTGGCGGGGGCGTCTGAGCCCGAAGGCCAACCGGGTGAGGTACGGCCGGCCCGTCATCAGGTGCCAGACCCCACGGTCGACGCCAGCGGCGGCAACTCGGACGAGAACATCGTGGTCGCCGAGCGCTGGCTTGGGCATTTCACGCAGCTCCAGGACGTCGGCGGTGCCGTATCGGTTCTGGACGACGGCGAGCATCGACGCCGCATCGGGTTCGGCCGGCTCGGTGATGTCGTGGGTCTGGTTGGCGAGGTGGGTCGGGATGGTGTCCATGGTCTGTGCTTTCTGGTTCAGGCCGCGACCGTGACGGGTCGGCGGGTGGCGGTGCGGGTCGGAGTGGCGAGGCCACGGGTGACGAGACGAATCGCGAAGGTGAGCTCGACCACGAGGCAGATCACATAGAACGGTTCGATGAACGAGCTGGCGCTGGGAGCGAACAGCGCTGCAAACGAACCGACGAGGTAGATGGCGCCCGTCGCGGCCATGCCCCAGGCGAGTAACCGGTGTACGAGTTTGCCTGCGATGAGCAGTCGTGCGAGGACGAGGCAGCTCAGCCCGAAAGCGATCAGGCCGGCGTCGTAGCCGAGAGCGTGGCGTTCCACTGCATCGAGCGCATCCTGCGCAGGTCCGGCGATGATCACACCGTCCGCACCCTCGGCATCGAAAGCGAAGGCGAGTGCTCGGATCAGGTAGTTGAGGTTGAGCACGATGATGGCGCCTTGGATCAGGCGAAGCACGGTGGCAGTGACCGCGAGGCGTCGATTGACGTGGCGGAGCAGACCGAGTAGCCCGAACGCCACGACGACGTCGAGCGCGATCATCACCACGTCGGCGCCGATGCCGACGCCGAACAGGCCCGGCGATTCGGCGATGTTCTCCGCCGTGGCGATCGGGTCGTCGTCGACGACGAGCGATCCGCGTACCGCGAACTCGGCGAAGATGCCTGTTGCGATGATGCCCAGGTAGGCGAGACCGGTCCGGCGGGCGAGCCTCGAGGGTCGAGCCTTGGTGGAGACGGTGGTGACGGTGTTCATGGCGCGTCCTTTCAGGTGATCGGCGATGACGTCAACGGTACGGATGGCCCCCGATGCGGGTCTTGGCCCTCGCTGCCAACGTGTTGACCGAACGGGAAACCTGGCGCCCGAGCTCACGGCCTTCAGCTATTCGTCAACCTCCCTGCGTCAGGCAAACATGATGCGCCGGAGTCACTGCACGTTCGCGCTTCGGACATGCCCGAGATCCGCGGCGATGGTCACCGCGTCCGCGTCGTCCTCGGGGACAGCCAGGACGTGTCGGGACACGCCTCGCCGGCGTCGCCCCTCACCATCCTCGACGCTCACCTCGAGCGAGGCGGCAGCTTCCGCCACACGATCAACGCGAACGCTCACGCATTCATCCTGGCGATCCGCGGTCGGGGACGAATCGTCACAGACGACGCAACTGCGACGCTCCCGGCGGGCCATGCGATCGCCGCCCGCAGCACCATCGGGACCTCAGCGCTGACCCTGCACAGCGAGCAGGGCGCCCAACTCGTGATCCTTGAAGGCGAGCCGCTCGACGAGCCCATCGCCCAGCGGGGCGGCTTCGTGATGAACACCCCCGAGGAACTCACGACCGCCGCCGCCGCTCATGCCGCCGGCGACTTCGGCCACATCGATTGACGCCGGTCCCGCCGACACGACGCACGCACCGTCCGATGCTCTCGCGGAGGGCAGACACGCGATGTCGGAGTCGGTCTGGGAGTGCCTTGTCGGCCTTCGCCGTGCCTGAAGCGAGGAGTCTTCGATGCCGGTGATCGCCGCACCCGGCTCAACAGAATCGTCGAAGTCGCACACCTTCGCCCCGACGAAGGCCACTCGATATTCGCGCTGCCCGAGAGCCGTCGACACCGCTCTGTATCGGCACACCCGCGCTCGGTGAGGTGCCCGAGAGTGGGCAGGTCGATCGACCGGCGGAGGAGCCGCACCTCAGGAGGCGGAGCCTTTGACAGACGACCGTCTAGGTGTATGATTGGTGTATGGCGCGCACAAACATCGACATCGATGACGAGCTCTGCCGGCGCGTCATGGATCGCTACCACCTCAGCACGAAACGCGAGGCGGTCAATCTTGCGCTGCGCCACGTCGCTGGTGAGCCCCTTGGTCTCGACGAGGCCCGATCGATGCGCGGCAGCGGTTGGGACGGTGACCTCGACGAGATGCGCACGAGCAGGGTGTGATTCTCGTCGACACCTCCGCATGGATCGAGTTCCTTCGCGACACCGGTTCAGAGGTCTGCGTCACCGTCGACGAGCTTCTCGATGCGGATCTCGCGGTCTGTGACGCCGTGTCGATGGAAGTGCTCGCCGGTGCTCGCAGTGAGCGACACCTGATGCAACTTCGCGGACTGCTGGCAAGAGCAACGATGTTGCCCACGACACCGGCCGACTACGAGGCCGCAGCATCGATGTACCGCTCCTGTCGAATCCACGGCGAGACAGTTCGCAAACTCATCGACTGCCTGATCGCCGCTGTCGCCGTGCGAGCCAACGCCGAGATCTTGCACGCCGACGCCGACTTCGAAGCGTTGGCACGACATACCGGGTTGCGGCTGCACCCAGCTTCCGGCCGCTGAGGGGTGACCCAAGCGAATCGTCACCGCCTGGGCACAGCGCCAGACCGACGCGTCGTTCGATTGCGCTCCTCCGGCGGTCACGAAACGGTCACAGGATTTCCCGGACGGTACGAGTTGATCCGGGACGCGGCGGACCACACGGACGGCGACCCCGCACAGAATGGGCAGATCCGGACGAGCCTGCACACGACGGACGGTTTGCGCGTGTCTTAAACCCCCCTTCCACTCACGTGGAGTGCGGGGTCAAATCCCGCCCCGGGCACCATCTACCAGGTGTTACGTCGGTGGAGTCTGTGGCATAAAGGTGGATCGCCATGGCACGGGGAAGCGTGTTCAAGCGTCACGGGGGTTGGGGGTTCAAGGTCGAGGCCGGCCCGCACCCCGAGACTCGTCAGCGCCGCCAGATCAAGCGCCAGGGCTTCCGCACGAAACGCGAGGCCGAGAAGGCGCTCGCCGACGTCCAGAAGAGAGTCTTCGACGGCACCGTCGTCGCCAACTCGAACGTCCGCCTCGACGACTTCCTCGACGAGTGGTTGGCCGGCCAGGACTCCCGGCTGAAGCCATCGAGCCACCACTCCTACGTGATTGCCAGCAAGCGACTGAAGCGGCATCTCGGTCGGTGCAGGCTGCAGTCGCTCACGCCGCTGCAGATCGAGACGTTCTACGCCGAGCTGCTCGACCACGGCGGCCGCAACGGCGAAGCCCTCGCTCCGAAGACGGTCAAGAACACCCACGTCGTCTTGCGCAAAGCGCTCGCCGACGCCGAGCGGCTCGGGCTGGTTCAGCGCAACGCCGCAGCGGCTGCCCGGGGACCGTCGGTGACACGGCCCGAGATGATGACGTGGTTGTCGGATCAACTCAAGGAGTTCCTGGCGGTTGCTCAGCAATCGCGAATGCGCAACGCCTTCACGATCCTTGCGAGCACCGGCATACGGCGCGGTGAGCTGCTCGGACTTCGTTGGGGTGACGTCGACTTCGACTCCTCGCAGATCGCGATCGTCCAGACGGTGTCGAAGGTCAACGGCAGGATCGTCGTCGGGCAACCGAAGACATCGGGCAGCCGCCGCACCGTCTACGTCCATGACACGACGATGAAGGCGCTGCGTCAGCAACGTCAGCTTCAGGCCGAGGAGCGCCTCGCGGCAGGACCAGCCTGGGAGGCTGACAACGACCTCGTCTTCCGCAACGAGATGGGTGGCCCGGTGAACCCCGAGAGGTTCTCTCGCCGCTTCAGACAGTTGGTCGAGGTAGCCGACGTGCCGCGAATCCGACTGCACGACCTCCGCCACACCAACGCGACCCTCTCCTTGAAGGCTGGGGTGCACCCGAAGGTCGTGTCCGAGCGACTCGGGCATTCGTCGATAGCGATCACCCTCGACTTGTACTCTCATGTCACGCCCGGGATCTCCCGTGACGCTGCGGCCACGGTCGAGTCGATGATGTTCGACTGAAAGCCGCGTTCAGAACAGCGTGTCTCGCTGTTCGGCGAGCAGAGAGTCGGGCGACTCGGATGTCTGCCGCGCGCCGAAGGTGAGCAGCTCTTCGACAGCCTGGGTGGGCACGATGATGCGGCCACCGAGGCGGAGCGACGGGATCTCGCCGCGTCGCACGCACTCGTACGCTGCGGTTCGCGAGATGCCGAGCACCGTGGCGGCCTGGGTGACGGTCATGGTGGCGCGACCGGTCATGGGCATGCGTTCCTCCGTTCGTCCGGGGAGGACCATGTGGTCTCCCTCCCTCTCGTAAAGGCGGTCCACTTGTCGATGTGAGACAACAAACTCTGGGATCTGCCAAGACTGCCCGAGGCCGGGCCGGAGGCGGTGCGTCAGCTCTCGCCTGGCGCCCGTGACGACGTCGCGATCGCTCGACTCGGCGCACCGAACTACTCTTGGGAGCATGTCGAGCACGTGGACGGTCAAGGACGGCAAAGCCGTTTGGGACGGCCGTCGACTCGACGAATGGACCGACGTCGTGATCGCCGACCTCGTCGCCGAGTTCGATCCGGCGGCAGTCTGGCTCTATGGCTCGGTGGCCCGCGGTGACGACGACGGTGACAGCGACATCGACCTGCTCGTCGTGCTCGACTCCTTCGAGCCCCGAGACGCGATCGACCTCAAGACGCGCGCGTTCAAGGCGTCGACATCGAGTGCTCCGTTCGACGTGTCATTCACCGATCCTGAGCGCTACGTCAATCGCAGCGGAATCCCGGGCACGATCGAACGAGCCACCGTCTTTGATGGGCAGTGCCTGTACCGGCGTGACTGAGCCGTCCGATTCGTCAGCGGCGACCACGCAGAGTTGGCTTGCGAAGGCCAATGACGATCTCACCATCGCGGACTCGTGCTGCGCTCCGATGTCGGCGTCGAGTGGGCAGTGTGCTTCCACGCTCAGCAGGCAGCGGAGAAGGCCGTCAAGGCGGTGCTCGTCCATGCCGGGATCGACTTCCCGAAGTCGCACCGGCTCGATCGTCTTGCGGGCCTTCTCCCGGCATCGAGCGAACCCCGGTTCGACATGGCCGCACTCACCGAACTCGCTCCGTGGGCAGTCGCCGGTCGATATCCGGAGGACATCCCGAATCCGACCCCAACACAAGCGAGCCACGTGGTCGAGCTTGCTCGGGCAGTGGTGCGACTGGCGCACGAGCTCGTCGCACTCACGTGACCCGATCGGGTCACCAGATTTCCCGTTGAGGGAGACCTGCAAAGGTGTATGCCCTCCCAACGCCTCCGCGCACGACCCCCTGGCCCGGCCCCCGACGAGACACGATCTGACGGGGCGGACCCGCCGAGCGGCGGCCAGACCACCCACGAAACGGCTTGCGCGACCCGAAATGCGGGCTGGCCGCTCGGCGGGCGGCACCAGGCGAGCGGCACTCCCAGCGCGACTGCCTGAACAGGCTGGCGGACGCCCTGCGGCGATCCGCGAGGCCGCACGATGCAACGCAGACAGAAGCGCGAGCGACGAGCTGGTGCGCTCCAGTGGCTCAGCTCTCGAACCCAGAGCCGAGCGGGAGCCCGGTCCGCGATCAGTGACACACGATCTACCGTCCTAGCTGGGGTGATCGTGTCTTGCGACGCACATCGTCCGTGTCCGGATAGCCGGGGGCGGAACACCGGGACGGCTGATTCGTTGCTCAGTTGAGCGAGTTCGGTCGGTCTTCGTCGAGCGCAGTGAGCAGCCGGTCGACGACGATCGTCGGCACGACGACGCGTCGCCCGAAGCGACAGGCCTGGATGTCGCCGCGTCTCACGCACTCGTACGCGGTGGTTCGCGAGATGCCGAGGATGCGGGCGACTTCCTCGACGGTGTAGGTGGAGCGGCGGGGGTGTTCGTCGGGGTTGCTCATGTCCGTACTGTCCAGATGACTAGTCACTCGACCACTCCCACCGAATCCCCCAGGGTCGCTGCTCTGGTGTGTCGGCGAGCCTGACTTCGCGGCGAATCAGACCTCGCTTGGAGCGCTGGTGTCCGCCTCACGTGATCGGGCATCCGCTGCCCGATGCCACGTGCCAGCCGCTCACTGCCGAATACTTCGCCGCCCGAGGATCCCGTCAACGGAACCCGACGAGCCACTCGATGTCGGCCCAATTGCCGTGTTCGGCAATCGCGTCACCGGTCAAGCCTTCGGAATGATCCGGGCGTGAGTCGGCTCGCTACGCCGGGATCGCCCATGTTCGGGGGCGGTCGCCCACCGATCGCGGGCCCGCACGCTGAACCAGTGAAGTACCGTGTGGTGGCGATGACGGACTTCGTGCCAGGCGACTTCGCTGTTCCGGACGAGTTGGTCTGCGACGGCTTCGTGCTCCGGCCACTTGCCGCGGAACACAACGCGGAAGACCATGCAGCCTGGATGGCGAGCATCGACCACATCCGTGCAACGCCCGGCTTTCGAGGACGGCGTTGGCCGTTCCCGATGACGCTCGAGCAGAACCTGCGAGACGTCGAACGACATCAGCAGGACTTCAACAATCGGATCGGATTCACGTACACGGTGCTGGACAGCGCTGGCGAGGTCATCGGATGCGTGTACATCTACCCGTCCGACCAGCCGGACTTCGACGCATCCCTTCGCTCTTGGGTCAGCGCCGATCACGGCCTCTTGGATCTTCGGGTCTGGGAGACGGTCGTGACATGGGTCCACGCGTCGTGGCCATTCGCCGTGGTCGACACTGGGGACAGAACTCCCGCCGAAGAGCGGACCGGTCGAGATCAACAGTCGTGAACACCCGTGACGCACAGTCGACGGGTCACCTTGCATCACCGGTCAGGGGCACCGGATGACTGCGAGTGGATACTGCGGTGCACCCGCAGGTTCGTCCCGCACCCTTCGGGTCAAGCGTTACGCAAGACTTTCGTCGGCACGTTGGACGCAATGTCTCGGGCGCTCGTCGTTCAGGCGTATGCCGAAACGTTGAGGCGGGTGCCGTCGGTTCGGTCGACGGATATCAAGATGAACACCTCGTCATTGAGGACCGACTGCTCCAAGCCTTCGGTCACGGCCGGCACGTCGAGGGTCCAGGTCGGTTTCCCGTCGCGCTGGTAGGCGCGCAGCGTGTCGGCGTCGTCGGCGCCGACCCCGGCCGTCATCGCGAGGTAGCCGTTGAATGCGACGTAGGCCCATTGCGGCTCGCCGTCGACGGGGAGAGCCCGGCCGGTGTCGAGGTCGATGACGCCTCCGGGCTGCGAGAATCCCACGCCGGCCGTGACCGCCAGTGGCGAGGATGCATCGGTTCCGGTCGCTGGGTTCGACACTGACGGGTTGAGGGCAGCGTCGGACTCCCATTTGACGGCGAGCTTGCCGTCGTCCACGCCGATACCCGCCGAGCTGTCGCCTGTCGATACGACCACCAACCCGCGGTCGGCGAACGCAGTGATCCAGGGTGCGTCGCGGACCGCCTCCGGCAGCCGCAGGCGATCGGTTTCACTACCTGTGTCGTCGTAGAGCGCAGCTTCGTTGCCATCAACCGCCACCAGATCGTCGCCGGCCAAGGCAAGCGTCACCTCTCCCAGGTCGCTTCCGGCCGGAAAAGCGAACGGGATCGCACGTCGACGATTGGTGTCGTAGAGCGTCGGCACTCCCTCATCGTTTTCGATGATGATCAACGAGCCGCCCGTCGCGACGCCGTCGCGGGATGCGATCTTCAGCGCCTCGGTGAGGTAGCTGCCGTCGGAGGGGTCGATGAGACGGAACGACGCCATCTCGCTGCCGAGGCCGTCGAACTCGTACACCGCGCCGTCGAGCACGGCGTAGCCCTGACCGTCCGAGACGCGCCACAGCTCACTGCCGTCAGTCATCGACAGCGCGATGACGGCCGAGTCAGCACCGTCGTCCACGACGCGAGGGCCAACGGTGAACACCACCGTCTCGCCGAACGACGTCAAATCGGCGATGGCGCCGATCGGCCCGAAGTCCTCGTACTCCCGTTGCCACCGGACGGCACCATCGGCGAGATCCAGCGCCGTCACCTGACCGCCGACGGCGACGACCACCACGTCGCTGCCCAGCGCCACCGGACCCAGAGGTATCGACTCGTCGCCGACCGCAGGCACCTCGGTCGACCAGCGCTGGCTGACATCCTCGCGCAGCACCAACGCAGCGTCATCGTCACTGACGCCGCCTGTGTCATCGGAGCGCGGCACGGTCACCAACAATGCACCCACCAGGAGCAGCACGAGCGCGGCCGCCACCGCAATCGGCCACCTCGCCCGGAGCGGCGAGCTCGCAAGCCTCCCTCGTCGCCCTGTTCGCCCGGTCGGTTCGTCACCAGCGCGCGCATCCGAGCGTTCGATGATCTCGTCGGTGCCGACGTGCTGCGTCTGATGGCGCAAGTGCTTGCCCAGCTCATGGAGCTGGCTCTCGAGTTCAGCGGGCATTGTCGGTCTCCAATTCCTGTCGAAGTCGTCCCAGCCCACGCCGCAGGTGTTCACGGACCGTCGAGTGAGAGACCTCAAGAAGCGCCGCAACCTCGGTCTGCGACCAGTCGAACGCATGCACGAGCAACACCACGGTGCGCTGCTGATCCGACAACTCACCAAGTGCGGGAACCAGCGCCGGTTCAACCTCAGGAATCCGCGATCCAGATGTCACAGTGCAAACAAGCGGCAGATCCCGAACAGCGAAGCGGCGAGTCGCGGTCTGCCCGACGCGGTACAGATATCCGACCTTGTTCGACACGTCATCCAGGCGCTCCCAGTGCTCCCACGCCCAGCTGAGCGCATCAACAGTGGCCTCACGGCCGTCCACCGGACCGTACGTGGCCACCAAGGCATCGAGCAGCGGCGGTTCGACATCGCGAACGAACGCATCGAACACACCACGTGCTGGCAACGTGTCGCACACCTCCATCAACCATATGACCCGCCAGGACACCAAAATCGCGACACCCACACCGAGAAATCAGTCCGATCCAAACAACCGGGACACCACCGGCAGGCGCGGGCCGCGTCGGTCCAGTCCCGAGAGAAAGCACGGGCGTGGCGACTGGTCGATCACGGCGCCACAAGACTGCGATACCGCCCGCCAACCGGACCGGGCACGCTCAATTCACAGCAACCTGGGTTCGTGAACTCACGGTACCCGTTGTCCTGAGGGTGCTGGCGGGAACCCGTAGCAACGATCTCAATCTCACGCTGGGATGACCCGCCCTCGAGGCAGGATCGACGAGCACAGTCAGACCCACCGTGACGTCACACTTCACGGACTTGTTGGTCAGGGTTGGGCCCAACGGGGTCGCTGATGCGGTGTCGGGACATCGGTCGTCGGTAACCCCTCAGCGGCACAGCGCGGTCGCAGACCCAATCGAGGTCGGGGTCGTTCTTCACTCCCACCGCCAAGCGACGTGACATGCTTGCAGCGGCCGGTAGACCCACCTCCATATCACTCCAAGCCGAGCACCCGGTAACGACGCCGAGGACGCATCAGTCGGAATGCGGTCGGAGATCGCGCTATGAGATACGTGTCAGACCGATCCGGCCGCACGCCGGTGGCGGTTGTCGTCTGGCCGACGCCGGCCACCACATGGCTCCGCACCGGCCCAAGTCCCGCGTTACGTGATCACCCGGGCATGGACACCGAGACTGACGCCACGACTCGTCGTGCCCGCGCTCGAGTGCGAAATCTGTCGGTCTCCACGTGGCCGCGGGTGTCATGCTCGATGCCGATGGATCAGGTGACAAGGCCGGAGGACGGCGAGCTGTGTGGCCACGTCGAACGGCGCGATGAGCACTGGTGTGCGCTGACGCTGTTCGGCGCCGTGCTGGGGAATCATGACAGTCGCAGTGCGGCCGTCGACGAAGTGCTCGCGGAGGGGCTCTCCTCGCTGTCCGAACGGTGGAGGCTGCGACATGGCGAGAGCCACGAAGAGGAACTCGTGTGTATCCAGGAGGCTCACCCGGGAGCTGTCACCGTGGCTCGCGGCTATTACTCCTTGCCCGGCGTGCCGACGCTCACGATCACGGCAGATCAGCTGGCCACCGGGGAGTGGCAACTCCGGCGCTGACGACCGATGCCGTCGGCGTGCACCCGATGATGCTTCGATCGGGGCGGTGCCGTCGTAGCGCGCTCGGGGCCGCCGACAGATTCGGGAGATGGGTTGTAGCGGTTTCAGGTTGCTCGAGGGTTCAGAACAGTAGAGACGACGATGACAACAGCTCTCCACGACTTCGATGCGTTCTTCCGAGAGGCCGAGCCACGTCTGAGGCGCGCCTACGGTGGACGCCTGGCACCGCACCGCGTTGGTGATGCCGTCAGTGCTGCGTTGGAGTTCGCCTGGAAGAACTGGGACCGGGTCGCTCCGATGGAGTACCCGGTGCCGTACCTGTTCCGGGTTGGCTTGTCGAAGTCTCGCCGCCGAAAGCAGGGCCGGCTTCCGGCGTCGCCTTCCGTCGAGATGGCCCATGTGGAGCCGGCGTTGATCGCGTCGATGCAGCAGCTTCCTCGGCGCCAGCGCGAGGTCGTCTGGCTCGTCGAGGCGTGCGAGTGGACACCGACGGAGACCGCCGAGGCGCTCGGATTGTCATTGTCCGCTGTCAGAACCCACCGCACTCGAGGGCTGGAACGCCTTCGCCACCACCTGGGGGTGAACACCAATGCCTGACGTCACCGACCAACTCGGCGACTGGTCCAAAGCGCTCGCACGAGCCGTCGCACCCGCCGACATCGAGACGATCACGTCACCGACGACATCGACCGACACACCCAACGTGAACCGCCGTTGGCTTGCTGTCGCAGCATCAGTTCTCGTGATCGGGGCCGGGATCTTCGCCGTGGCAACACTCGACAACGACGAGCCAGACGAGGTCAGCACCGCATCGAACCCGGCGTCGACCGCTGTCGACAGCACATCGTCGACGACGCAACCCAGCACCTCGCCCATCAGCGCCCCCGGCGTCGTCCCCGCCCCACAATCGACCGCGCCAAGGACGACGGATTCGCCAGCCACGACCACGGCGCCTCCCGCAATGAACCCGGAGGACCGCTTGGAAGCGTGGCCCTCCGCACCGTCTGCGCCGGCCCCGGTCGATGACATTCCACGCTTCCTGCCGACGGCGCCGATCACGATCGCGGGAACACCCGTGAGGGCGCAGGTCGACGCAGGCTCCGGGCTTGCGCCGATGTTCACGCAGGTGTTCGCCGACGCCGAACGCGACATCGTCATCACGCTGCAGACGCAGCCCGACAGTATCGAGTCGACGCCTGCCGAGTTCCGTCAGCCGCTCACCATCGACGGTTGGGACGATGCATTCGCCACCGACGGAGGTGTTCGAGTGGTGGCATCGGACCCGAGCGGTTTCGTGCGGCTGCGGGGCACCGGCATCGAGAACGAGCAAGCCGCCGACATCATCGCCTCGATGCAGCGACGCCCCGAGGGCATCCCCGGCTGGGATCTCGGTCCCGACAACATGGGTCTGGTCGAGATCAACGGCGCATGGAACGAGTCGGCAGGTCAACGTTTCGTCACGTGGTTCGACGGTCTGCGCGTCGTAGCGCAAATGCTGACATCACCCGCCTACACGGACCTGGTCGACCAAGCCCTTGCTCCCGCCTTCGACGGCGTGGACATCGATGGAGTCAACGGCTGGCTGAACGGCGACGACATCCGACGTTCGGTCGTGTGGTCACCCGACGGGACGAACATCGTCGTCCTCGGCGTCGCTGACGCTCGTATCGACCCGCTCGATGTCGCTGCGAGCGTGACCGAACTCGACGCCGGAGAGTTCGAAGCACGGACCACAACGGAGATCCCAGCCGGCCTCGGTGACGGCTGCTCCGGCAGCCTCTTCTGCTGACACCCTCTCACGGCGGACACGAGGCGCGGACCCGCTCCCGGACCCACTGATCGCACGTCACTCGCGAGAGGTGTCTGCGTCGTCGCCCGTCAGGTCTTCCACGTCCACGGCGATACCCAAGCGGTCGGCGACCTTGCCGATCGAATCGAGTACGGCGTCGAGGTCGACCCCGAGCGGCACGCTCAACTGAGCGGTGATCTCGAATGCCCTGCCACCGTCCTTGCCTGGCAAGTCGGTGACCGTGCCGAGACGGGAGATGCTGATTCCGGCTTCGCTGATTGCGGTCGAGATCTCATGCACGATGCCCGGTCGGTCAGTGCCGGCAAGTCGCAGGCGCACCTCGTCGGCATCGGGCGCAGCGAGGGGTACCTCGACCTGTTGAGCCGTCACGTGCAGACCCTGTTCCCGCAGAACCAACAGATTGGTGAGCAGCTCGTCGACCCGGTCGTCGCCGACCTCCACCACCACGACGCCAGCGAACGTCCCGGCGATTTCAGCCAGCTCGCTGCGCTTCCAGTTGCCCTCGTGAAATCGAACCACGTCGGCCAATGACGCCACCACGCCTGCGCGGTCGCGTCCGATGATGGTCAACACCAATTCGATCATCCTGCCACTATGGCACCCCGGGCAGATCTGCGAGCCAAGACACCGACGATCGCGCCGTTCCGCTGGAAGTGCGCTCCATCTGCGGCGTGGTGCACGCGGTGCCGAGGTAAGCGCAGCGGTGGCGTCACCTGTGATGGGCGCCTGACGTGAGCGATACTGCGGGATGCCTGATGTGATCAGATTCACCTCGGATGGTGCTGACCCGATCCTGGCGTTCGGAGCGAGGGGTTCGTCGTCGGTTCATCTCGGCTCGGGCTCCGGGGAATCCCATGCCTACGTGCTCCACTTCGACGCCGACGGTGAGATCGGGATGCATCGGGGCGGATTCGACCAACTGTTCCTGGTGGTTTCCGGGGAGGCCTGGTTGACCGTCGAGGACGAGACGGTCCAGCTGAGTTCCGGTGAGGGCGGCGTGGTGCCGCGGGGATCGATGCACGCCAAAGGCAGCAGAAGCGGCGGGACGGTCGTGATGATCCAGATGTTCGACATGATCAGGGACTGACTGCCACTCGGCGGGTTGCACCTCGTCGCCGGTCCGCGTCGGCCCCGTGCCGTTCGCCCCTGGTCGGATCCGGTGCGCCGAGCGCACCCTTTTCTCATGGCGCGAACGATCGCCGAAGCTGCCGTCCCGAGGGCTGCGCCTCCAGGCGCTTCGGCCCGTCGGCCATGGTTGGCCGGTTTCGCTGCGATCAACGCGATGGCTGCGTGGGCGGGAGCGTTGGCGCTGCTCACGGGTGCCGCCGATCTCGGCGACACCGTCGACGAACGCCTGCCCGTCGACAGCCCCGTGCTCGCCGGGCTGTCGCTCGCAGTGATCGTGGCCGTTCCTCTGACGTTGCTCGCCTGGTCGGCCTGGGTCGGCGGCCCGAGGACCGCCGACCTCGCACTTGCCGCTGGGATGCTGCTCATGGGGTGGATCGTGGTCCAGATCGTCGTGATCCGCCAGTTCTCGCTGTTCCAACCGTTGTACCTCGCCGTCGGTGCCGGTTTCGTGGCGGCATCGCGTCGCCGTGCGCTGACTCGCGTCCAGCGCGGTGTGGGGTCCGTCGCGGTCGGTTCGCTGCTGGCCGCCGTCGGCGTCGGGCTGTTGCCCCACCCGATCAAGAACGGTGTGACCGTCCTGTCCGTGCTGTCGATCGCGCTGCTGCTGTCGGGCGTGGTCCTCGTCGGCGTCGGTGCGGTGTCTGCGCTGCGCGGTCGGCGTCGCCTCGGCGTGTTCGCCGGAGGCGCGGCTGCGCTGGTCGTCCTCGCAGCGTCGGTGGCGGTTGTCGCCCCGTCCGTGGCCGCCACCGTCGTGCCGTCGACGGCCATCACGACGACGCCGATGGCGGTGGGCCTGGACGACGAGGCCGTCACCGTGACGACGAGCGACGGCGTGCAGCTCGCCGCGTGGTACGTCCCGGGGACCAACGGGGCCGGCGTGGTCATGATGCACGGGGCGGGTTCCACCCGTTCCGACGTGCTCGACGAGGCGGCGGCGCTCGCCCGTGCGGGGTACGCGGCGGTGCTCGTCGACGCCCGGGGTCACGGCGACAGCGGTGGGACGGCAATGGACTTCGGCTGGTACGGCGATCTCGATGTCGCCGCCGGCGTCGACTTCCTGTCGACTCGCGACGACGTCGACGCGGAACGCATCGGCGTCGTCGGGTTCTCGATGGGCGCCGAGGAGGCGATCGGAGCTGCGGCGGCCGATCCGCGGATCCGAGCCGTGGTCGCCGAGGGGGCGACGGCGCGTCAGGCGGCCGACAAGGCCTGGCTGTCCGACGTCTACGGCTGGCGCGGCTGGCTACAGGAGCAGGTCGAGAAGGCGCAGTACGGCGTCACCGACTACCTCAGCGAAGCGTCGCCGCCGACGCCTCTGCGGTCGGCCGTCGACCAGGCAGGCCGCACCCGCTTCTTGATGATCACCGCCGGCGACGTGGCCGACGAAGGCCACGCCGCCGCCTACATCGAGGCCGCCGCGACCGACCGGGTCGAGGTGTGGAACGTCGACGGAGCCGACCACATCGGCGGCTACGACACACGACCGGACGAATGGGAGCGGCGAGTGGTCGGCTTCCTCGACGAGAATCTGAGTTGAAGGTCCGAGGTGGGAGCACCCATCCGCCTCGGTCGGGCCTACGGGTCCACCGAACGGGAGCGAGCGCTGGCGCTGCCCGGCGACCACATCGTCGCCGACGCCGAGGTGGTCACCGATCACGCGATCACGATCGACGCACCGCCGTCGGCGGTGTGGCCGTGGCTGGTACAGATGGGCTGGGGGAGGGGTGGCTGGTACACGGCGCGCTGGGTCGATCGGCTGCTGTTCCCAGCGAACGGACCGAGCGCCGACCGGATCATCCCCGAACTCCAGGACATCGACGTCGGCACCTTCATCCCCGACGGCCCGCCGCGCACGGAGTGCGGCCTCGACGTCGAACAGATCGAACGCGAACGGGCCCTCGTGTTGCACTCCAACAGCCACCTGCCGATGAGCTGGCGGGACCGGGCGACGCTCGTTCCCGCCGACTTCATCATGTCGAGGGACATGCTCCGAGGCGTGAAGCGGCGCGCCGAACGAACCGCCGCCGAACCCACCTGTCTCGAACGCTCGGGTCAGTTGACCGCAGCGCGCTCCGCTTCGTAGCGAGCCGTCGCCTGCTCGACCGCCTGCATCTGCTTGTCGGCCAGCTCCGGACGGGTCGCACGGGCCCGGTCGGCGGCACCGATCAGGCTGTCGACGCCACCTTGGAAGCGCGGCATCACGTGACGGGCGAACAGCTCGTAGCTGCGCTTCGTCGCCTCGGGGGTCGCCCAGTTGTGCGACAAGGTGAGGTAGGCGCCGAAGCCGCCGTTGGACTGCTCCACCAGCTCCTCGATCTGCGCAACCGCCTGGTCGGGGGTGCCGATCACGCCCAAGCCGCCGTTGACGAAGTCGATCATCTCGTCGATGTCGCCGCCCTCCACCGCCATCTGCGGGAACGCGGCGACGTTCTGGAAGTACCGGAACCACTGCTCGATGCCGTAGGCCACCTCGGCACGCGCCTGGGCCTCGGTCTCGGCCAGGTGCATCAGGCCGACGAGCCGCCACTTCGAGCGGTCGGCCTGGTGACCGTGCTGCGCCGCGACCTCCTCCTGGATCGACCAGTGGTGCGCGAGCACGTCCATTCCGATCGCCAGCGTCGCACCGAGCGACAGCACGCCGGCGCCGTACTTCCCGGCGAGCTTGGCGCCCGACGGCGACGCCACGGCGGCCACCGCCACGTCGAACAGCGGATCGGAGTAGGGCCGCAGGTGGAGGCGGGCGTCCTGCAGCGTGAGCCGGTCGGACCGGTAACTGATCGGCTCGTCGGAACTCAAGAGGTGCATCACGATCTCCATGTACTCCTCGAGCAACGGACGCATCTCCGGCGGTTCGAGGCCGAGCATCGCTGCGTCGGTGGGCAGCGCACCGGGGCCCACCCCCAACATCACCCGACCGCGGGTGAGGTGGTCGAGCAGGACGATGCGCTCGGCCACCCACAACGGGTTGTGGTAGGGCAGTGACACCACGCCGGTGCCGAGCTTGATGTGCTGAGTGCGCTCGGCGGCCGCCATGATGAAGATCTCGGGTGACGCGATGATCTCGCTGCCCGCCGAATGGTGCTCGCCGATCCATGCCTCGTCGAAGCCGAGCCGGTCCATGTGCTGGATCAGGTCGAGGTCGTACTCCAGCGACAGTGTCGGGTTGTGCTCCGGTGGATGGAACGGAGCCATGAACGTGCCGAATCTCATACGCATTGCAGAGTTCCCCTCTCGCTGACGTTGCTTCCCCCGCTCGTCAGCGTACGCACCTCCCGACGCGGCCGTGTCACCGGAGCCCGCCGAGGCTGAGCATCGACGCAGCAGCGCCGATCGGCCGGCGTGCGCCGTCGGGTTGCGGTTTTCGTAACGCCGCCAGGTGGGCACTGTCGAAGTCGTCCGCACCGCCAACTCGAAGGGACACGACCATCGACACCGCCACGTTGCTCACCACGGCGACGGAACTCCGCGACACGCTGGTCGAGCTTCCGCTGTCGGTCGAGCTGCCCGGCGCTGATGCCGCAAGAGCACAGGCCGCCTCCGCCGTCCAGCAGCTCGACGACTACGTCCTGCCGCGCCTGCGTGACGTCGATGCGCCGGTGCTCGCCGTGGTGGGCGGCTCCACCGGGGCCGGCAAGTCGACCCTCGTCAACAGCCTCGTGGGGTCGGAGGTGTCCCCTCCCGGCGTGCTGCGACCGACCACCCGCAGCCCGGTGCTCGTGCACCACCCCGACGCCCGTCGATGGTTCCACGACGATCGCATCCTCCCCGGCCTGTCGCGCGTGGAGGGCGGATCCTCGGAGTCGAGCGACCACCTCACGCTCGTCGCGCTCGACACGGTCCCCGCGTCGTTGGCCCTGCTCGACGCCCCGGACATCGACTCGGTCGTCGACGCCAACCGCGCCGTGGCCGCCCAGTTGCTCGACGCCGCCGACCTGTGGCTCTTCGTCACCACGGCCGCCCGCTACGGCGATGCGGTTCCGTGGGAGTTCCTCCGACGTGCGGTCGCCCGCGGCGTCGCCGTCGGCGTGGTGCTCAACCGGGTGCCGCCCGGCGCCGGCGCCGAGATCGGCCCGCACCTCGACGAGATGCTGCGCGCCGAAGGGCTCGGTTCGGCACCGACGTTCACCGTCGAGGAGCAGCCGTTGACCGGCGGGCGCCTGCCCGCCCACGCGGTACAGCCGATCACCAGCTGGATCCACACGCTCGCCGCCGATCAGCAGGCCCGCGCCGAGCTGATCCGCAGAACGCTCGAGGGCACGCTCAGCGAACTCGCGTCGCGTTCGGAGCGGGTCGCCGTTGCGATCGAGTACCAGGACGAGATGGTGGGCTGGTTCGGCGACCGAGCCCACGACGCATTCCGGCGGGCGGTGTGGAACATCGCCGTCGACGTGCGTGACGGCACCGTGATGCGCGGCGAGGTGCTCTCGCGCTGGCAGGACGTCGTCGGAACCGGCGAGCTGTTGCGGTCGCTGCAGTCGTCGATCGGGCGCGTCCGCGACCGGATCGCGTCGGCGATCACCCGCCGCCCCCCGAATGCCGAACGCTTCCAGGGAGCGGTCACCTCCGGCGTCGAGGCGGTGGTGCTCGAACGCGCCGCCCAGGCGATCGACGAGACCGTCGGCCAGTGGCGATCCCAACAGGCCGGCGCAGCCCTCCTCGCCGAGTGCGAGCGTCGCGGCGTCGACCTCACACGACCATCGCGCGATCTGGCTCAGAGGACGGATCGGATGGTGCGCGACTGGCAGGCCGGACTGGTCGACCTGCTGCGACGCGAGAGCGTCGGCAAACAGCGCTCGGCGAAGGTGCTCAGCTACGGCGTCAACGGTGTGGCGCTCGTGCTGATGGTCGGCGTCTTCGCCCAGACCGGTGGACTCACCGGGGCCGAGGTCGCGATCGCCGGCGGGTCGACGGCGATGGGGCAGAAGCTCGTCGAGGCGCTCCTCGGCGACCAGGCCGTCCGGCGGCTGACCGCCCAGGCTCGCAGCGATCTCGAGCAGCGCATCGACGTGCTCCTCGGCGCCGAGGCGGCCCGCTTCGACGACGCGCTCGCCGGTCACCGCGCCCCCGATCGCGCGGACCGGCTGCGCGACCTGTCCCGGCGACTCCGCTCCGGAGTCGCGCCGTGACGCCGGGAGCACCCACGTGAACCCGGCGAACGGCACCGCCGACACCGGTCGCGCCGGGCAGCGTCTCGCCGAACGCCTCGACCGGCTCGCCGAGATCTCCGCCGTCGCCGACGGTCGCATCCCGCCGGACGTCGCTGTGCGTGTGGACGCCACGGTGCAGCGCGCCCGCGGGCGACTGGGTCATGGTTCCGCCCACACCGTCGTCGCGCTCGCGGGTGCCACCGGGAGCGGCAAGTCGACGCTGTTCAACGCGCTCACCGGTCGCGAGATCGCTGCCACCAGCGTCCGCCGGCCGACCACCTCGGCAACCCAGGCGGCGGTGTTCAGCTCCGGCTCGACGTTGCGTGCTGACGCGGGCGGGCTGCTGTCGTGGCTCGACGTGCGTCAGCACGCCGTCGTCGACGATCCGTCCCTCGACGGTCTGGTGCTGCTCGACCTTCCCGACCACGACTCGACCGAGGCCGCCCACCGTCAGGAGGTCGACCGCCTCGTGAAGGTCGTCGACGTGTTCGTGTGGGTCGTCGACCCGCAGAAGTACGCCGACGCCGCACTGCACCACGGCTACCTCCGTCGCTTCGCCGGCCACGCCGACGTCACCGTCGTCGTCCTCAACCAGGTCGACACCATCGCTGCCGAGCACCGCAACGAGGCGTTGGACGACCTGGCCCGCGTCCTCGCAGCCGACGGGCTCCCCGTGGCCCGCAGCGGAGTGGTCGCCGCCGTGACCGGCAAGGACAGCGGCGTTCGGGTGATGGCTGCGTCGGCGCTCACCGGCGACGGCGTCGACGCATTGCGACGCGAGATCGCGGCACGGGTGAGCGCCCACCGTGCGTTCGTCGACCGCATCGACGCGGACATCGACTGGATCGCCGACGACCTCGACGCCGCACTCGGCGACCGAGATCCTCGTCCCATCTCCGACCGGTCGGCGGCGCAGCTGGGCGTGGCGCTGGCGGGCGCTGCCGGAGTCGACGGCGTGGCCGATGCCGTCGCACAGGCGCATCGACGGCGTGGCGTGCACGCCGCCGGATGGCCACCGACTCGGTGGATCTCGCGCGTCAGGCCCGACCCGTTGCGACGACTCGGCCTCGACCGTTCCACCCGCAGCCCCACGGCGACGTCCGACGTCGACGGGGTGGCCGCATCCGCCGCCCGCACCAACCTCCCGCGGCCGACGTCGATCGCCACGGCGACAGCGTCGACGGCGGTCCGCCAGGTCGTCGACGATGCCTCCGCAGGACTCCCCGCACTGTGGCGCGACCAGCTCCGCTCGGTCGCCGACGCACGCCGAGCCGACCGGGACGATGCCCTCGACCGGGCGGTCGCAGCGGTCGACCTCCCCACGCGAACGCCGCGCTGGTGGCGCGCCGTCGGGCTGGTGCAGTGGCTGCTCGCCGCGGCGCTCGCCGTGGGGCTGCTCTGGTTGACGGCGATCTTCGTGGTCGCCTGGCTCAACCTCCCCGACCTGCCGACCGCCGAGATCGGTGCGCTGCCCCTGCCGACGGTGCTGGCGGTCGGCGGCGCCCTGCTGGGGCTGGTCGTCGCGGCCCTCGCGCGCGCCGCCAACCGTGCCGGCGCCCGCCGCCGCGCGTCCATCACCCGCCGCCGTCTCGTCGCCGCGACGACCGAGGTCGGCCGCGCGCTCGTGATCGCCCCGGTCGACGCCGAACTGGTCACCCTCGCCCGGTTGCGCCGTCTGGTCAGCGGGCTCCGGCGCTGACTGCCCCGATCTCGCGAACCACTCATGCGTCCGACGTGACGCCGTTCGCGAGAACGCAGTGGCGAGTGGGACCGGCGAGCGGCAGAGGGAGGGAGTGGCAGTGGGGACGGGGTCAGTGCTCGTGGCGGTGGTGGAGGTCGGGCAGATGCGGGTGGCGGTGGGTGAGCGGAGCGTGACGGTGGACGTGAGTGTGACGGTCCGGCGGCGCAGCGGCCACGCTCCCGCTCCCACGGTCGCGCTCGTGCTGGTGCTGGTGGTGCCGGTCGTGGGTGTGTTCGTGGGTGTGTTCCGACGCGCGGTGCCGATGTTCGTGTTCGTGGTCACTGCCGACGACGAAGGCGACGCCGCCGGCGGCGATCAGGAAGGCGACGACCTGGCGGCCCGTCACCGCTTCGTCGAGCACGGTCCACGCCACGAGCGCTCCGATGAAGGGCGCCGTCGCGAAGATCAGCTGTCCGCGAGCGGCACCCAGCTCGCGGGCGCCCGACACCCACAGCGTGATCGAGGCGCCGTACCCGAAGCCGCCGATGACGAGCGCGGCGAGCACCGAACCCGCCCTCGGGACGTCGGTCAGCGAGAGGCCGATGACCAGGTTCGTGCCGCCGGCGACGACCCCCTTGACGATGGTGATCTGGCTCGGGCTGATCTGATCGAGCGCGGCGGTGGCGCTGTTGTCGATCGCCCAGCACAGACAGGCCCCGGCGATCAGGACGACACCCCACCGAAGTGTCGGACTGCCCGACCAGGACAGCACGAGGCTGCCGGCGACGACGAGCGCAGTGCCGGCGACGACGTTGCGGCCGAGTTGTTCGTGGAAGAACAGACTGGCGACGATCGTGGTGAACACGAGCTCGAGGTTCAACAGCAGCGACGCGGTCGCCGCCGGCACCTCGCCGAGTCCCGCAGCGAGCAGGACCGGGCCGACTGCACCGCCGAGGACCACGGCGATGGAGAGGTTCGGCAGCGACGCCCGTACGGCACGGCGCGTCGGCGGGTTCCGACCGACGAACGGGATGACGGCGAGGGCCGCACCGACGTAGAGCAGCCCGGCCAGCGTGAATGCGCCCATGTCGTCGGTGAGCGTCGACGCCAGCGGCGCCGAGATACCGAACAGGACGGCGGCCGCGCCACAGCGCACGGCGCCGGTGCGGGCCAGGCTGGCGTTCAGATCCGCCCCGCCACACAGATGGACGTCCACTCGCCGCATGCGGGTCCCGCCGGACCGACGCAGTCGTCGTCTGAACGCATCGGCACCTCCTCTCAGATCTCGGCACGGGATCACGGGTCTTCCCGGCCGTGCATGTCCGCAATCACCGATGGGTACTGCCAACGGCGGTCGGCAGGTTGCCGATCGTACGACCCGAACCAGGAGGACCGCCTGATGGCCACCACCCACGAACTCACCGACAACATCGTGTACGACCTCGTCAGCATCCAATACCACGCGCTGCAGGCCAACGAGTCCTACGACCGCTACCTGCAGGACGCACACCGCGAGGAGCACGCCGACGTGACCGAGTTCATCGAGCAGTGTCGCGACCAGGACCGCGAGCGCGTCCGTCGGTGCCATCAGCTGCTCGGCGAGATGACGACCGGCTGAGCCGGGGCGCTGATCGACCCGGCATCCTCCCCCTCTCACCGTTGGGGTGGCCCGTCTCCGTCGCCGAGCACGGCGCGCGATGATTTTCGTCGACCTGCGTCGTCTCTTCTGAGAGCGTGCGGCTCGAGCAACAAGGAGGCACCATGTCAGCAATCGGATCGACACAGGTTCTGGTGGGCACCCGCAAGGGCCTGTTCATCGCATCGTCGGAGTCGAGTCGCCGGTCGTGGTCGATGTCCGAACCGCACCACCTCGGTCACGTGGTCCAGCACGCCGTGGTCGACCCACGCAACGGCACCCGACTCCTCGCAGCGTGCAGCACCGGTCACCTCGGCCCGACGGTGTTCCGGTCGGACGACCTCGGCGCCAGCTGGAGCGAATCGAGTCGGCCACCGGCCTTTCGCACCGGTGAACGGTTGCAGCGCAGCGTCGACAAGGTGTTCTGGCTCACGCCGGGCCATGCGGACGACCCCGACGTCTGGTACGCCGGGACGGTACCGCAGGGACTGTTCCGCAGTGAGGACGGTGGCGACACGTGGGATCCCGTCGACGGGTGGAACGACCACCCGATGTGGGAGACCTGGGCGGAGTTCCCGTACCAGGGCACCCCCGACGGCGCGATGCTGCACTCCGTGACCGTCGACCCACGCGACCGCCGGCACCTGTACATCGGCCTGTCGGGCGGAGGCGTGTTCGAGAGCTCCGACGGCGGATCCGGGTGGCATCCCTTGAACCGGGGCGTCGAAGCGGAATTCCTGCCCGACCCCGACGCCGAGTACGGCCACGATCCGCACTGCGTGCGCCTCCACCCCGCCATGCCCGATCGCCTGTACCAGCAGAACCACTGCGGTCTGTACCGGATGGACCGGCCGTCGGAGACCTGGGAACGCATCGGTCGGAACATGCCCGCTGACGTCGGCGACATCGGCTTCCCCGTCGAACTGCACCCCCGAGATCCCGACACGGCCTGGGTGTTCCCGATGGACGGCAGCGACGTGTGGCCGCGCACCAGCCCTGATGGTCGGCCCGCCGTCTACGTCACCCGGGATGCCGGATGCAGCTTCGAACGTCAGGGTGCAGGACTTCCGGAGCGCGCATGGTTCACCGTGAAGCGCCAGGCGATGACGACCGACGCAGCCGAGCCGGTGGGGGTGTACTTCGGCACGACGTCGGGGGAGCTGTGGGCAAGCGCAGACGAGGGCGCCAGCTGGAGCTGTATCGCAGCGCACCTTCCCGAGATCTACTCCGTCGAGGTAGCGCCGTCCGCGGGGTCCTGATGCGGATCCAGATCCCGACTCCGCTGCGGTCGTACACCGCCGGTGAGAAGTTCGTCGAAGCGCGCGGCGTCACGATCGGCGACGTCCTCGTCGATCTCGATCGCCGCTTTCCGGGACTCCGTTTCCGGGTGGTCGACGAGCAGGGCCGCCTGCGTCCGCACATGCGGATCTTCGTCAACCGTGTGAGCGAGGACGACCTGTCGACGCCGGTGTCCGGTGACGACGAGGTGGTGCTGATGCAGGCGCTCTCCGGTGGTTGACCGCAACGCGGCCGGCATGGACATGATCGATCGGAGGCGCGAGCATGGAGGTGCAGCGAAAGGAGATCCGCCATGGGCGCTCGACGATCGGCTTTGTTCCGACGAATCTGGGCCCTCGGAGTGGTCGGCTTCGGGCTCGCGGCCTGTGGCGTCGACGCCCCGCCGTCGGCCGACTCACCGTACGCCGACGCGGTCGAGCTCGCGCCGATCGACGATCCGACCGCGACGACGCCGGTGGACGACCTGACCGTCGCCGCCGACGCACCGACCGCCCTCGCCGAACAACAAGTGCTCGACCAGCCGGCGATCTGGCCGGCACCCGACGTCGTGTTCGCCACCCCCGAGGAGGCGGCGGCCGATTTCGTCTCGGCCGTCCTCATCACCGACGGCGATCCCGCCCTCGGCGACTTCCGCCAGGGTGATTTGCGCAGTGGGGAGATCCCGGTGCTGTTCGCCGGCGAGTCCGGCGACCTCGATCCACCGCTGCAGCAGGGCCTGCTCTTCCTGCGTCAGATCGGGCCGACCGACGGCTGGTACGTGATCGGCGCGGTGAGCGACGGCGTCGCGATCGACACGCCGTCCACGCTGGACCAGATCCCGGCGAGCACCCTCACGGTCTCGGGCGAGGGCCGCGGTTTCGAGGGAACGCTGGTCGTGTCCGCCTTCCCGCCCGGCGACGCCACCGCCGGGATCGATCGCGAGATCGGCGCCGGCGGGGCCTTCGACGAGCTCGAGCCCTACAGCGTCGAACTCGACCTGTCCGGTGCCGCAGCCGGCGATGTCGTGGCGATCCTCGTGCAGGGCGACACCGGCCTCGGCAGCGACCCGGGCAGCTTCGCCGCGATCCCCGTCGTCATCTCGTCGGGGTCGCCGTCGACCACCAGCCCCCCGACCATTCCGCCGACCATTCCGCCGACGGAGTGAGCCGGCGCTGCTCGCCCGCCTGAGCAGCGGTCCGGCTCAGCGCGGTCCGGTCACTTGGATCCTGACACCGCTCTTCGGCATCGCCGGCACCCGGCGTGGGCTGACGCGGAGGTCCTGCGGTGGCATCGAGATCTCGACCGACGTGAGGGCACGGACGGCCGTCTCGAGCAGCCGGATCGTGATCCATTCGCCGGCGCAGCGGTGATGGAGGGAGTGGTCGCCGCCGCCTTGCGGCACGAAGTCGAACGGTCCCGGCTCGGTGCCGGCGAACCGACCGGGGTCGAAGCGGTCCGGGTTCGTCCAGCGCGCGGCGTGGCGGTCGGTGCCGTACAGGTCGAGCAGCACGAGCCCGTCCCGTTCGATCGGGACGCCACGCCAGACCAGGTCCTGGCGGGCACGCGCGCCGACGACCGGGAAGAACGGCGCCGTCCGACGAACCTCCTGCACGAAGTCGTGGATGCGCGCCTCGCGGTCCGGTGCATCCGGGGCGAGACGACCGGTCCAGTGCGGATGGTTGTGCAGCGCCATCGCAGCGAAACACACGAACCGCTCGACCGCCACGGTCGGACGCAGGAGGTTCAACAGTTCGACCGCGGCGATCCGCGCCGGCAGGAGGTCGCCGTCGATGTCCCGATGCCGTGCGACCGCCGCCAGTGGCCTCTCGTCGCCGACCTCGACCGATCCGTCGCGGACGGCCTCGATCAGTTCGGCCATCTCCGAGTTGAGCCGGCGTCGCTCGCGTCGGGCGCGCACGTGGCGAGGACCCGGCACGAGGGGACCGTCGTAGAGCGCCCGCAATGCGGCGGCACGGCGGGGGTTGTCGGCCTCGTCGAGCGGCACCCCCGCCCACCGGTGCACGGCGGCCGAGAAGATCTCGGCCGCCGCGGTGGTCAGCACGACCGGATCGTCGCGACGGGCCCACCGCGTCATGGCGTCGGCCCAGCCGACCGCGCTCCACTCGTCGATCTCGTCGAGCGACTCGGACGTCATCGTGGACATGAACAGCTCCTTGCGCCGGCGGTGCTCGGCTCCGTCGAGCGTCTGCACCCCGCCGTGTCCCGTCAGCGTCGACAGCACCCGGTCGGGGAGGGCGTCACGGCGTCGGAACCGCTCGTGGTCGTAGACGAACTCGGCCGCCTCGGCGCCGCGCAGACAGACGATGCGATGGCCGGCGAGGCGGGTGGCGTAGACGTCCGCGCCGACCGCATCGCAACGTTGCGAGATGAAGCCGTACCCGTGGACGAGCAGCCGGACCGAGTCGGCGATCTGCTGCCAGGCATCAGGACCGGTCACGACGTGCTGCTTCCCGGTCGATTCGGGCGGTGAGTCGAGGGTGGTGCTCATGGCGGTCTGGTACCCCGCACCGCCGAGCGTGATTCGGTGCCGCGACGACGCGGTCACGACGAGGGGGGTGGGCTCGGGCGGAGGTGGGTACGTCCCGCCCATGGACGCGACCGACTTCACGACCACCATCGTCACCGGTGCCGCCGCGGGGTCGGTCGGCACGCTGGCGATGGACACGCTCTGGTTCCGACGAGCCCGGACATCCGGCAGTGACGCCGGCTTCGCCGCGTGGGAGTTCAGCGGCGACGCCGCCTCGTTCGACGACGCCGGCGCACCCGCCCAGGTGGGTAGGAAGCTCGCCGCCGCCCTGGGCATCGACCTGCCCGACCGAGCGGCGGGCACGACCAACGACATCGTGCACTGGTCGACCGGACTCGTGTGGGGGATCGCCGGATCGCTCGCCGCCGCCGGCACGGGTGTCAACCCGTTCGTCGCCGGGCTGGCCGCGGGCGCAGCGGCGTTCGGTGCCGCCTACACCGTGCTGCCGCTGCTCGGCGTGTACGAGCCGATCTGGACGTACGACGTGAGCACGATCTGGAAGGACGCCAGCGCCCACGCAACCTTCGGCATCGCCACTGGCGTGTCGCTCGCCGCCGTCGCAACGGTCCGCCAGGCCGTGCGTCACCGCCGTGCGCTCGGGCTGACCGCGATCGCCGCGCAGGCGGCCCGCTCGCGCCGGTCCTGATCGTCAGCCCGACTCGGCGGTGTCGCTGTGGTCGTCGAATCCCTCCACGACCTCGACGATCGCTGCGGCGTCGATACCGGCTGCGGCGCGCTGCTCCTGCGGCGTGCCGGCGGCCGGCACCGACCGCACGGCGAGGTGCCGCATCGTCGCCGACACGCCTGCGGCCAGCAGTTCGTGGGCGACCGCATCGCCCAGGCCCCCCTCCACGCGGTGATCCTCGATGACGACGAGCCGACCCGTGCGCTGCGCGGCACCCACGATCGCCTCGGTGTCGATCGGCTTGATGGAATAGACGTCGAGCACCTCGGCGGCGATACCGCGCTCCGACAGTCGGTGCGCCGCATCGAGCGCCTCGTGGACCGCCACGCCGGCCGCCACGAGGGTCACGGTGGCGTCGGGTGGGTCATGGGCGAGCACGCTGCCCCCGATCTCGAACTCGGTGTCGGGGGCGTAGAGCACCGGTGTGTCGCCGCGCATCGTGCGCAGGTAGCCGATGCCCGGCCGGTCGAGCAGGTGGCCGAGCAGGGCGGCGGTCTGGTTGGCGTCCGAGGGCGACAGCACCGTGCTGTCGGCCAGCGCCCGCATCATCGCGACGTCCTCGAGCGCCATCTGTGAGGGGCCGTCCTCGCCGATGCTCACGCCTGCGTGCGAGCCGACGACCAGCAGGTCGCTCCTCGCGACGGTGGCCATGCGCAACACGTCGTGGGCGCGGGTCAGGAACGCCCCGAAGGTCGCGAAGCAGGGCCGCCACCCCGACGCGTTCAGCCCGATGGCGGCGCCCACCGCGAGCTGCTCGGCGATGTACATCTGGAAGTACCGGTCGCCGATCTCGTCGGCGAAGTCGTCGAGCCGGGTGGAGTTGCCCACCTCGGCGTCGAGGGCCACGATGTCGGTCTGTGCTCGGCCGATCGCCGTGATCGCCGCGCCGAACGCGTCGCGGGTGGCGACCTCGTCGCCGACGTCCCAGGTCGGCAGGTCGATCTGGTCACGACCGCCGCGGTCCGGTGCGGGGTGGAGACCGGTGGGTTCGCGGGGCGTGATCCTGATGTGCCGTTCTCCGCCGAGTTCGGAGATCGCCGCCTGCGGATCGTCGAGCGGTTTGCCGTGCTTGCCCAGTGCGTCGTCGGTCTCGGTGGCCCCGGCGCCCTTGTGCGTGCGGGCGATCACGGCGGTCGGCGCAGCGGCGCGCCGGGCCAGGTCGAGCGCTCCGTCGATCGCTTCGAGGTCGTGGCCGTCGATGACGAGCGCGTTCCAGCCGAACGCCGCGAACCGCTGCTCGTAGGCAGCGACATCCCAGCCGTGACGGGTCTCGCCCGTCTGGCCGAGCCGGTTGACGTCGACCAGTACGGTCATCCCCGCCATCGCCGCCGTGCCCGCGTGTTCGACCGCTTCCCACACCGATCCTTCGGCGAGTTCGCCGTCGCCACACAGCACCCACACGTGCGCGTCGATGTCGGCGAGGCGGCGGTGGGCCATCGTCATGCCGACACCGATCGCCGGACCCAACCCGAGCGACCCCGTGGCCACCTGCACACCCGGGATGAGCGGCGTCGGATGGCCTTCGAGGACGCTGCCGTGTCGCCGGTACTCGTCGACGACGTCCATGTCGCCGAGCACGCCGAGGGCGTCGAGTGCGCTGTACAGCAGCGGTGAGGCATGTCCCTTGGAGAAGACGAGGCGATCGTTGCCGAGATCGTCAGGTCGGGAGGGGTCGATGCGCAGGTGCCGGGCGATCAGCATCGCGATCAGGTCGGCGGCCGACATCGACGACGTCGGATGTCCCGACCCGGCACGATCGGCCATCTGGATCGATTCCACCCGCAGCTGGGCCGCGAGATCGGCGATCACCTCGATCGTCGTGTCGCCGGCGTCGATCGCCGTGCGTGTGGCGGTCGTCGTTGTCGTGGGCTCGGACATTGTTGTTGCTCCTTCTGGTGCGGCTCCTGCGCGCGTACCCGCGACCGCGACCCGTCAGTCATCGACTACCCGACGACCGATCCGGGTACGGGTCCGTCGATGTCCGACCTGCATCCGGGTGCTCTGTCCATCGCCTCGACGGCCGCCACCGTCCGCGCCACGATCCGGCGACCGGTCGCCGCCGGCGTGGCGACGATGTGTGCAGCGCTCGTGGCGACGCTCGTCGGCGAGGCCGTCTGGGTCGTGCGCCGCGCCTTGCCGACGCAGGTCGAACCAGAGCGGTCGCCGCTGCCGATGATCGAGGGCGACACCCCGCTGCGCGTCGTCGCATTGGGCGACAGCACGCTCACCGGCCCCGGCCTCGAACACGACCGTCACATCTGGCTTCACCAGGCGCTGGATCGACTCGGACACCACCGACCCATCGAGTTGGTCTCGCTGGCCGTCGGTGGGTCCCGGATCGTCGACGTGATCGAGCGGATCCCCGACACGCTGGACCTGCAGCCCGACGTCGTCGTCGTGGCCGTCGGCTCCAACGATGTGCTGCACGGCACCCCGGTCAGGCGGGTCCGTGCCGGCCTGCATCGGCTGCTCGCTGGACTGCTCGACGGTGTTCCCGTCGTTGCGGTCGCCAACGTCGGCAATCTCGGCAACATCGCCCGCGTGCCGAAGCCCCTGAAGAGCGTGGTTCGACTGCGGGCGCTCGCCGTCTGTTCCGCCATCGAGAGGGTCGTCGCCGCCCACGATCACGCCGTGCTCCTCGACGTCCGGCCCGCCGACCACGTCTTCCGCGACCGCTCCGTCTACACCCCGGACCTGTTCCACCCCAGCGAGATCGGACACTCGGCGTGGGCCGATGCCGCATTGGCCGGCTTGCGTCGCGCGGTCGGGTACGTCGACGCCACGCTCCATGCGCCCGCTGCGTCATCCGAGCTGTCGTTCGCCGACGGGTGACCCCGCCCCGCACTGACGGACGCCCTCGGATCGCATGTCGGTTCAGAAGTCCGGGAGGCGTTGGCGCCTGCCGATCAGCGCAGCGAGTGGATCGCCCGCTCGGAGTAGCCGCTGCCCGATCGTGTGGATGTTCCACCCGTCCGGTCGCAGATCGGGTGCGTCCAGTTCGTCCCACGTGATCGGGACCGACACCGGAGCACCTCGACGCCCCCGCAGGCTGAACGGCGCCACCAGCGTCTTGTTGATCGCGTTCTGGGTGTAGTCGAGGCGGGCGCGGCCCTGACGCTCCGACGTCTTCCACTCCCAGCTGACGAGATCGGGCACCGACGCGCCGATCAGTCTGGACAGACGCTCCACCCAGTCGCGTGTGTCGGCGAACGAATAGCGGGGCTCGATCGGGATCCAGATCTGGATCCCGCGACTGCCGGTCACCTTGGCGCCCGCCTCGACGCCGAGATGTTCGAGTGCCGTGCGGTGCAGTCGGGCGAGCAGGACGACGTCGTCGAAGCCGGTCGAGCTTCCCGGGTCGATGTCGATCAGTGCCCAGGTGGGTCGATGCGGGTGCTCGGCCGTGGAGGTCCACGGGTGCAGTTCGATGGCGCCGAAGTTGGCCGCCCAGGCGATGGCGGCCGGGTTGGCGAGTACCGCATAGACCTCGGTTTCACCGGGATCGGCATCGGGGTTGCGCCAACTGCCGACGAAGTCGGGCGCATGGTCAGGCCGGGCCTTGTGCCAGAAGCCGCGCCGCTCGATGCCGTCGGGAAATCGGCGGAGGTTGATCGGACGGTCGTGCACGTACGGCAGCAGCGCCGGCGCCAGACGCGCGTAGTGACGGATGATGTCGCGTTTGGTCGCCGCGTCTCCCGGGCCATCTCCCGGGTCGGCCGGGATCAGCACCTTGTCGAGGTTGGTCACCTTGACCGCGTGTTCGCCGAACTGCCAGCGGCCGCCCGAGTTCGGGAGGTCGTCGAGCGCGGCGAGTTCGTCGTCGGTGGGTCCGATCCAGAGGGCGCCGCTGACCCAGGTGGCCGCCGGCGCCGCCTTCACGTCGTCGTTGGTCCGCCCGGACTTCACGGACCTCGGATGGTCCTCTGCGTCCCAACCGGACACCGCGCTGTCGTCGTGTTTGTGGATCAGCAGCCACTGCTCGCGGTCGCCCTGCGAGCCGCGGCGCACGAGCGCGAACCGCCCCCAGAGCTTCTCGCCATGCAGATCGAAGTGGAGATCACCGGCGGCGACGGCGTCGAACGGGTCGTCGGCGCCGGCGAAATCCCACGTCCCCCAGTCCCATACGATGACGTCCCCGCCGCCGTACTCGCCCGCCGGGATCACGCCCTCGAAGTCGAAGTACTCGAGCGGGTGGTCCTCCACGTGAACGGCCATGCGTCGCACGTCGGGATCGAGCGTCGGCCCCTTGGGCACCGCCCAACTCAGCAGGACACCGCCCGCCTCGAGGCGGAGGTCGTAGTGCAGCCTCGTGGCGCGGTGGCGTTGGACGACGAACCGCCGTCCCGGCTCCGGGCCGCCCGTCGAGTTCGCCGCCGGGCTGCCCGACGGCTCGGCGGTCACGCTGAAGTCGCGCTTGCGTCGATACGCCTCGAGCCGGCTCGACGGACCGTCTGTCATGTCCGGCCCCACCGACTGGCAAGGCGTAGGTCATCGACGATCGCGCGGTGGCACGCCCTCCTGATCTCCCGTCCGCGAGCGGCCAGCGTGAGCGCCGTCTCCTGGCGGCGTGTACCTCCGGTCAGCTCAGCCCCCGCTCGCGTCGTCCTGGGCCGTCGTCTCGATCGCTTCGCTGCCCGAGTCGCGTGACTGCACGTTGATCTTGCGCGGCTTGGATTCCTCCGACACCGGAATGCTGATCGTCAGCACCCCGTTCGAGGTGTGTGCGTCGAGGCGCTCCATGTCGAGCGTGTCGCTGAGGACCAGCCGGCGGGTGAAGGTGCCCTGCGGCCGCTCGCTGGAGATCACCTGTTGGTCGTCGCCGTCGGACCAACGGCGTTCGGCGGTGATCGTCACCTCGTTCTTCTCGACGGTGATGTCGAGATCGTCGGGATCGACGCCCGGCACGTCCATGTAGACGGTCACGTCCTGCTCGCCGCGGATCGCGTCCATTGCGAGGACGCCACCACCGCGGTACATCTGCTCGGTGAGCCGCTCGAACTCACGGAATGGGTCCAACTGCATCGCCACTGTTCGTTCCTTTCGTCGGTGCCCCGCACCGCGGTGTGCGTACCCACTCCGGTACGGATGGATACACGTCGGATACCGGTCTCGTCGGCGCGGTCGGATGGCTTCGGTGGTGCCGGTGGTGCCGGTGGTGCCGGTCGTGCCCTGTCTGGGCGGCGGTCGGGGTGGGTACGGAGTCGCCGTCAACGCCCGCATGCGGCGATCACCGAGATCGGACCGCACCGACCAGGAGGAGACGTCGATGAAGGCAGTGGTGTACAAGGAGCCCTATCAGGTGGCCGTCGAGGACGTCGACGACGCCGAGATCGAGGATCCGACCGACGTGGTGGTCAAGGTCACGTCGACGGCGATCTGCGGCTCCGACCTGCACATGTACGAAGGGCGCACCGGCGCCGACCCGGGCATCGTGTTCGGGCACGAGAGCATGGGCATCGTCGAAGCCGTCGGCGACGGTGTCACCCGACTCTGCGTCGGTGACCGGGTGTCGCTGCCGTTCAACGTCGCGTGCGGGTTCTGCGAGAACTGCGAGAACGGCGACACCGGGTTCTGTCTCACCGTGAACGAGGGATTCGCCGGTGGTGCCTACGGCTACGTGGAGATGGGCCCGTACCGTGGGGGACAAGCGGACTACCTGCGGGTGCCGTTCGCCGATTTCAATGCGCTGAAGCTGCCGCCGGGCGACGACCACGAACTCGACTTCGCCATGTTGGCCGACGTGTTCCCGACCGGCTACCACGGCGCAGCGATGGCCGACGTCCGCCCCGGCGAGACGGTGGCGGTGTTCGGCGCCGGCCCGGTCGGGCTGATGGCGGCGTATTCGTCGCTGCTGCGGGGCGCCTCGCGTGTCTTCGTGGTCGACAGGGTCGAGAGTCGGCTCGATCTCGCCCAGGAGATCGGTGCGAGTCCTGTCGACTTCTCCGCCGTCGATCCCGTCGAGTACATCATCGACCAGACCGACGGCAACGGTACGGACAAGGGCGTCGACGCCGTCGGCTACCAGGCGACCGCCGACGACGGCGAGGAGCAACCGGCGATCGTCTTGAACCAGCTCGTGTACGCGGTGCGGGCGACGGGCCGCATCGGTGTCGTCGGTCTCTACGTGCCGTCGGACCCCGGTGCGCCGAATGAGGACGCCGAGAAGGGCCGGTTGTTGTTCGAGCTCGGCAAGTTCTTCGAGAAGGGCCAGAGCATGGGGACCGGCCAGGCGAACGTCAAGGCCTACAACCGTCAACTCCGCGACCTGATCATCGCCGGACGGGCCGAGCCGAGCTTCATCGTCTCCAAGACGTTGCCGCTCGAGGACGCGCCCGACGCCTACGAGCGCTTCGACCAGCGCGAAGAGGGCTACAGCAAGGTGGTGCTGCAGCCGCACGCCGCCTGATCCGTCACGCCGATCGCCGCCGCCGGTCACTGTGAGCGTCGCGACGCGATCGTCACCCTGCGTGAGCGAGATGCTCAAGTCGGGCGAAATCTTGCCGATATCCGAATTGTCAAGTGGTTCCGGCGTGTGCAACGGCGGAGTCCAACGCCGAGACGATTGGCAGGTTCCGCTCATGAACGACCCCACCCCCGACAGCAGCTCGCTCCCACCGCTGGGATCCGTCGCGCCGTCCGGCCCGACGCCGCCCCCTCCTCCACCGCCGCTCTTCTCGATGTCGCTGTCGATCGACCCAGTCGACGAGATGGAGCAGCCCACGGAACTGCAGACGGAGACGGAGACGGAGTTCACCCCGGTGGTTCCGGAGCCCGCGACTGCCGCGCCGTCACGTCAGCGTCGCTCGCTGTTGTTCGCCCTGGTCGCGATCCTCGCCGTCGGCGGCGTCGTCGCCGGGATCGTCATCGGCGCCGGAGGCGATTCCTCCGGCGACGCCGCATCGACCGGCGTCGAGACGCCCGAGGGCGACGGTGCCACTGTCGGAGCCGTCGTCGCAACCACGGTCGCCGAGCCCGCCACGACGGTGCCGGCGACGACCGTGGCGCCGACGACCGTGCCGGCCACGACCGAGGCGCCGACGACCACGCAGGCGCCGACCACGACCGAGGCGCCGACCACCACCCAGGCTGCGCCGACGTTCCCGACCCTTCCGGACGGTTCGCCCGAGCCGATCCTGGCCATCTACGACGGTTCCGTGGTCCGGGTGAGCGGATGGGTTCCCAGCGAGGAGAAGGCCGCCCAGCTCGAAGGCCTGGCACTGGCCAACAGCACCGACCCGGCCGCCCAGGTCGACAGCACCTGGTCGATCGATCCGCTGGTTCCGCTGAGCATCGGGACCCGTGTGATCGAAATGAACTCGCCGCGCTTCCCGGCCGGCAGTGCCGACGTCACCCCTGAACACGCCGCTCAGCTCGACCGGGTCGCCGGCGTGATGAACCTGCTGCCCAACGTGACCGTCACGGTCATCGGCCACGCCGACCAGGTGGGCGACGAGATCGCCAACTACATCCTCTCCGAAGCTCGTGCGGTGTCGGTGGTGCGCTACCTGGTGAGCCAGGGCATCGCTCCGGCACGACTGTCCGCTCGGGCGGTCGGCGAGCAGGATCTTCTCGCCGAGGACGAATCCGAGGCCTCGCTGGCGCTGAACCGTCGTACCGAGTTCGTCTTCTACGGTCTCCTCGCCGACTGAGGTCGCCGGCCCGGCACGTCGACCCGCTGGCTGATCGGAACCCTGCGGTTTCGGAGGGTCTCGGGCGCAGCAAGGTACGGTGGTCGAGAACCGACGCAACCGAGACGAGACATCATGGTCAAGAAGAAGGTCCCCGCCACCCGTTGGCACGACGGCAGCACCCCCATCGAGGAGCTGCCCGTCGACGAACAACTGGCCCATCAGCTCGTCAGCGAGCGCGCCGATCTCGCTCCGTCGGTCGAGCGGATCATGAACGCGGAACTCACCGACGACCAGCGCAACCATGCGCTGAACGCCTTCAACGTGTCGCTCGACACGCCCGGCGACCCGAACCGCGATCCCCGCACGGCGATCGCCAACGCACTCACCGCGGCCTGATCGGTCGGCGCTCGCCGCCGATATTCCCCCGATCGGTGTGACTGGTGCGACTGATCAAACTTGAGTCGCCTTGTATCATGGTTGCATGATCTCGGTCGACCTCATCGGAATCCAGCTCGATCCGCTCAGCGGTGCTGCTGCACTGGTGCTGCGCGAACACGACGCCCCCAATCGGCTGCTGCCGATCGTGGTCGGCCACGCCGATGCGAGTTCGATCGCCATCGCCGCCAGCGGGTCGATGCCGCCGCGGCCGCTGACCCACGATCTGATGGCCAGCCTCGTCGACGCCCTCGACGGCCACCTCGACGCCGTCGAGGTCACCGAACTGCACGACGGGGCCTTCATCGCCAACCTCACCCTGAGCGGCCCGGCCGGCGAGCGCCGTGTCGACACCCGGCCGTCGGATGCGATTGCACTCGCCGTGCGGCTCCAGGCGCCGATGTTCGTCAGCGAAGCGGTCCTCGACGAGGCCGGCGCCCTGCCGATCGACGAGCCCGTGAGCGAGGCCGACCAGTTGGCGATCGAGACGGCGATCGACGCCGAGGTCGACCAGTTCCGGGCGTTCCTGGATGAGCTCGATCCGACCGACTTCATCGACACGACGGCCACCGAGATCCCCGACGCCGGCGGCGACGACGACGACAACAACCCGTTTGCGTGACATTCCGGGTGGCCCGGTCCACCCGGAATTGCACACGAACGTGGGGGAGGGGCGGCGGGCGGGTGGGAACCGTAGAGGTCGACCTCACTAGGGTGGCGGTTTCGGACCCGGACCGCCCGGCGTCACCCGTCAGACAGGAATTTCCATGCGCGAAGCAGTCTTCGTCTCCTACGCCCGCACCGGACTCGCCAAGGCCGGCCGTGGCGGTTTCAACATCACGCCCGCCATGACGATGGCCGCCCACGCGATCAGCAGCGCCGTCGAGCAGGCCGGCATCGAGCCGGAACTGGTCGAGGACGTCGCCCTCGGCAACGGTGCCCACGGCGCTGCCAACCTGGGCCGCCTCGCGGCACTGCTCGCCGGCCTGCCCGTCACCACGGGGGGCAACACGATCCAGCGGCACTGCTCGTCGGGTCTGAACTCGATCGCCATCGCCGCCAACCACATCCGTGTCGACGGCGTCGACTGTGCCGTTGGCGCCGGCGTCGAGTCGATCTCGATCCCCAGCCCGGGCTTCGGCGGTTCGGTCAACATGGACCCCAAGCTCACCGAGATGTATCCCGCCATCTACATGGCGATGATCGAGACGGCCGACATCGTCGCCGAGCGCTACAACGTGTCGCGCGAGTACCAGGACGAGTACTCCTACGAGTCGCAGATGCGCATGGCGCGGGCGCAGGAGAACGGTCTGTTCGAGAACGAGATCGTGCCGATGGACACGAAGATGAAGCTGGTCGACAAGGAGACCAAGGAGGAGTCGATCGTCGACTACACCGTCACCGGCGACGAGTGCAACCGGCCGTCGACCACCCTCGAGGGGCTCCAGAAGCTGCAGCCGGTGCGCGGTGAGGGCAACTACGTCACCGCCGGCAACGCCAGCCAGCTCTCCGACGGTGCGGCCGCCGTCGTGATGATGTCCGACGAGGAGGCGTCACGCCGCGGCATCGAACCGCTCGGCGCGTTCAAGGGCTGGGCCGTCGCCGGCTGCGAGCCCGACGAGATGGGCATCGGCCCGATCTATGCGGTGCCGAAGCTGTTGAAGCGTCACGGCCTCACCGTCGATGACATCGACATCTGGGAACTCAACGAGGCCTTCGCCAGCCAGTGCCTCTACTCGCGGGACACGCTCGGCATCGATCCTGAGAAGTACAACGTCAACGGCGGCTCGATCGCCATCGGCCACCCGTTCGGCATGACCGGCACGCGCTGTGCCGGCCACGTGCTGCTCGAGGGCAAGCGTCGCAACGCCAAGTACGGCGTCGTCACGATGTGTATCGGCGGCGGCCAGGGCGCCGCCGGCCTCATCGAGATCTACTGATCCTCGCGAGGGTCAGGTCAGGTTCTCGTCCATGATGCGCTCGAAGGTGCCCGAATAGCCCAGTTTGCGCAGCAGGAACGGGGTGAGGCCCGGTGCGATGTTGGCGAGGACGATCAGCGGGCGCACGGGCGGCGTGTTCACGAGCACCTCGGACCGGTTCCTCTTGATGCAATCAACCGTGACGGCCGCCACCCGCTCGGGCTTGGAACTTCCGGCGATCAGCGGTGCCTTCACGCCGGCCTGCTCCCAGCGGTGGGCCATTCCGACGTCGCTGACCAGTCCGGGACAGACGACCGAGAAGTTGACGTTCGTCCGCTCGTACTCCGCGCGGAGCGCGTTGGTGAAGCCGACCAGTCCGTGCTTGCTCGCGCAGTAGGCGGCCTCGCCGGGCACGCCGACCTTGCCGGCGCCCGACGAGATGTTGACCACGTGGCCGCGGTCGCGCTCCAACATGCCGGGCACGATGGCGCGGGTCAGCAGCATCGGCGCCTCGAGGTTGATGCGCAGCGTGTCGACGAAATCCGACTCGGGCGCCTCGTGGAAGTGACGCACGATGTCGATGCCGGCGTTGTTGACGAGGATGTCGACGGGACCGAGTTCGGCCTCGGTGCGCTCGATCAGACGGGTGCGGTCCTCGCGGCTCGACACGTCGCCGACCGTGGCGATCGCCGTCACCCCCATCGACTCGATGTCGATCCTCACCTTCTCGAGTTCGTCGGCGGTGCGCGCCGTCAGCGACAGGTTCACCCCCTCCTCGGCGAGCGCTTTTGCGATGTACACACCGATACCACGGGAGGCGCCCGTCACGATCGCCGTCGTTCCCCTCAGATCCTTCATTGTTGCGCGACCGTAGTGCGCTGCGAGCGGGTCGACGGTCGACCACGGACGCCTCAGCGTCCGGTGTAGGACGGCTCGCGTTTCTCGAGGAAAGCAGCGACGCCCTCTCGGTGGTCGTCGGTGCGGAAGAGTTCGGCGAGCGTCGAGCTGACCCAGCGTCCCAGATCGTCCCAGTCCGGGTCCAGCGCCTGGCGAAGGCCACGCTTGAGCGCCTGCACGGCCAGAGGGGGATTGGCCGCGATCGTGCCCGCGACTTCCAGTGCTGCCGGCAGCAACTGCTCGTGGTCGACGACCCGCGACACGAGTCGCATGTCGCGCGCTTCTTCGGCGTCGATCACCCGGCCGGTGAACAGCAGCTCGGCGGCGTGTTCGCGCCCGACGAGCTGTGTCAGCCGAGCGAGTCCGGCGACGTCGCAACACAATCCACGCTTGACGAACAGCTCGCCGAACGTCGCGCGGTCGGAGGCGATGCGGATGTCGGCCATCATCGCCAGCTCCATTCCCCAACCCACGGCGGCGCCGTTGACCGCGGCGATCACCGGCACGTCGGTGCGCAGGAGGCTGCCGGCCGCCGGGGTGAGCCGTGGTTCGCGGTCGGCCCGCTGGAGGTCCGCGCTCGCGGCGACCATCACCTGCTTGACGTCGTCGCCGGAGCAGAATGCCGGGTCGCGTCCGGTGATCACCAGGCAGCGAGCCGTCGTGGTGTCGACGGCGTCGGCGAGCTCGGCGTAGGTGGTGAACGTCAGCGCATTGCGGGCTTTGGGGCGGTCGATCGTGATGATCCCGACGAGCCCGCGCGCTTCGTACTCGATTTCGGTGTACACGTCGGCCAGCCTGCCATCCGGTGTGCGACCGGCACGGGGCGGAGGGGCCCCGGCGCGAATTCACGACCGTTGATCACCGGATTCTCACCTGGTTCTGACGGACGGACGTGAGCCTGATGGACATGGAAACACCGCTCGCACCCCCGTACACGAACCGCCCGTCCGCCGTTCCCGGCGAGCCCATGGATCTCCGCTCGGGCGCAGCGGTCTCCGCCCCACCCTCGTCCGGTCACACCGTCACGTGGGCGCCTCCCGCTCCTGGTGCACCCACGCCGCGCCGTCGCGGCCGCACTCGCTTCGGCGCCGGGGTTCTCGTCGGAGTTGCCCTGACCGGCGCTGCCGTCGGGGGCTACACCGCCGGGCAGCAGGACACGGCGCCGGCGGCCGTCCCCACTGCCGCCCCAACGGTCGCCGCCGATCCGGTGAGCGTGTCGACGGGTTCCATCGGCGACCTCGTCGCCGCCGCCCGCCCGTCGGTCGTGTCGGTACGGCAGGAGGTCGTACAGACCGGACCGTCCGGCGTGACCCAGCGTGGTCAGGCCGCCGGCACCGGCTTCGTGCTCTCGGCCGACGGCTACATCGTCACCAACAACCACGTGATCGCCGAGGGCGACAGCCCGGTCGTCACGTTCGCCGACGGCTCGACCGCACCGGCCACGATCGTCGCCGGAGACCCGAGCCGCGACCTCGCCGTGATCAAGGTCGACCGGACCGACCTGGTGCCGCTCGCCGTCGGCGATTCCGACGAGCTGCGCCTCGGCGACCAGCTGATCGCCGTCGGGTATGCGCTCGACCTCAACGGTGAGCCGTCGGTGACCGCCGGCATCCTGTCGGCCAAGAACCGCACGATCACCGAGCAGAACGGCGCCCAGCTGGTCAACCTCCTGCAGACCGACACGGCGATCAACCCGGGCAACTCGGGTGGACCGCTGCTCAACGGTCGTGGCGAAGTGGTCGGCATCAACACCGCCATCGCCGGTCAGGCTCAGAACATCGGCTTCGCCATCGCGATCACGCCGGTGACGGACGTCATCGACGAGCTGCGTGACGGCAACATCCCCGATCGGGCCCTGCTGGGTGTGTCGACGCAGCCCACCGGCGAAGGCCCCGGTGTGGAGATCGTCGAGGTCACGCCCGGCTCCGGCGCCGCCGACGCCGGCTTGCGGGTCGGCGACGTGATCGTCGCCGTCGACGACACCGACATCACCGACCCGACGTCACTGGGCGCCGAGATCGCCACCCATCAGCCCGGCGACACGATCACCGTCACCGTCGAACGAGGCAGCTCCATCCAGGACGTCACCGTCACCCTCGGCACCCGCCCCACCTGACCGAGGTGGTCGGCGCGGATGGTCCCGGCCCGCAGCTTCCCATGCCCGAAATGTGCGCAGATCGGCCCGCTCTGGGCCATCCCGTGCGCATGTTTCGATGGGTGACGGATCGGGAGGCTCAGGAACGGAACTCGAGGCCGTCGAAGTCGCCGGACGAGCGCCAGCGGTCGATGTACTGGAAGTAGGCGACCGGGCCCTCGGGGTAGCCCATCGAGTTGAGCACGCCCCGTCGGCCCGTCGACTGGCCCTCGTTGTTGTAGTAGCCGGGCGTGCAGTCCGGTGAGTTCGTCATCCGGGCCACGGCACCCGCCTCGAGCCGTTCGACCCAAGCTTGTTCGGCTTCGGCGGTGACTTCGACGGTCACCTCCGAGCCGTCGGTGTCGAGGCGCAGTGCGTGATCGACGATCGTCGCGATGGTGACGCCGGCTTCGAGGTAGTTGTGCGGGACGTTCGAGATCAGCGCGGCACCGTGCGAGAGGCCGACGATGAACAGGTTCGGGAACCCGTGGACATGGATGCCGTGCAGTGACTGCATCCCGTCGGCCCAGTGATCCGAGAGACGCTCGCCGTCACGCCCGACGGTCTCGAACCCTGCCCGGCGGGAGAACTCGGTGCCGACCTCGAACCCCGACGCATGGATGATGCAGTCGAGTTCGTAATGCTGGCCGTTGGCCCACACCCCGGTCTCGTCGATGCGTTCGACGCCCTGGCCATCGGTGTCGATCAGGTGCGTGCCGGGCTCGTTGTAGGCGTCGAGGTACTCGTCGTGGAAGCAGGGTCGCTTGCACAGCTGGCGGTACCACGGCTTGAGCGCCTCGGCGGTCTCGGCGTCGGTGACGAGCGCGTCGACGCGGGCGCGGATCTCGGTCATCTTCTCGTCGTCGGAGTCCTCGTAGGCCCTGATGAACGTCTCGCGGGTGAACTCCTCGCCGCTCGCCAGCACCTTGTCGCGGATCCGCTGGCTGATGTCGGTCCAGCCGTCCTTGACGAGGTCCTCGTCGGCGAAGCCGCCGGTTTGCAGCGTGGTGAAGTTCATCAACCACTTCGCCTGCCAGCCAGGCTCGAGCGTGCGGAACCAGTCGGGATCGATGTCGTGGTTGTTGCGCACGTCGATCGACGACGGCGTGCGCTGGAACACGTACAGTTCCTTGGCCGACCGAGCCAGGTGGGGAACGCACTGCACGGCGGTGGCGCCGGTGCCGATGATGCCGATGCGCTTGTCGGCGAGCTTGTCGAGCGGTGCGCCCGCCGGGTCGCCGCCGGTGTAGTCGTAGTCCCAGCGACTCGTGTGGAAGCTGTGGCCCCGATAGGTCTCGATGCCGGGGATGCCGGGCAACTTGGGCCGGTGCAGCGGACCGGTGCCCATCGCCACGAACCGGGCGCGCATCTCGTCGCCACGGTTGGTGCGGATGATCCATCGCTTCGCGTCGTCGTCCCAGTCGAGCGAGGTGACCTCGGTCGAGAACACGGCGTTGTCGTACAGACCGAAGTGGCGGCCGATGCGACGTGAGTGTTCGAGGATCTCGGGGGCGTGGGTGTACTTCTCGCTCGGCATGTGCCCGGTCTCCTCGAGCAGCGGCAGGTACACGAACGCCGCCGTGTCGCACTGGGCGCCCGGATAGCGGTTCCAGTACCAGGTGCCGCCGAAATCGCCACCCTTCTCGATGATGCGGACGTCGTCGATGCCGGCGTCGCGCAGCTTGGCGCCGGTGATCAGCCCGGCGAATCCACCGCCGATGAACGCAACGGTGACTTCGTCGAACAGCGGCTCGCGCTCGACGGCCTCGACGTACGGGTCCTCGACGTAGTGCTCGAAGATGCCGGTGACCTCGATGTACTGCTCGTTGCCGTCGGGCCGCAGTCGCTTGTCGCGCTCCTCGCGATACCTGCGTCGCAGCGCCTCGCGGTCGATGTCCACGTCGGTCCCCATGCTTGCACGGTACAAGTTCCGCCCGGATCACCCGCTGCCGAGGTCCTCCCGCCACCCACGCGCGCACCGCCACCCCCCACCCGGAACCTGCGCGCACCCCCACCCCCGCCCGGAAACTTGCGCACGATCGGGTCACCAGCGGGACGATTCGTGAACATTTCGTCGCGGGGCGCGGCCGCGCCCGAACTGTGTGCAGATCGTCCCGCTGGCGACCCGTTCCGGTGCATTTTTCGGAGTTGGGCGGGTTGGTGGGGAGGCGTGTGTCGACCAGCGTGTGGGAGAGTGTGGCGTGCAGGTTGCACGGGTGTCGTATCCGGGGGTGTCGGCCAACGAGTGCGAGGCGTTCACGCTCGTCTTCGAGCGCCTCGCCGGCACCGAGATCGTCGGCGTCGGCGAGCACGCTGGTCGCGTCGGCGGCCCGGGCGGTGGCGTCAGCGTCGATCGCACCTTCGCCGATGTCGTCACACCCGACGTCGTCCTCGTCCCCGGCGGTCTCGGTTGTGCCCGCGCTGCCGAGGACCCGCTCCTGCGTCAGTGGCTACGCATGGTCGCGCCCCGATGCCAATGGCTGGCGGCGAGCTCGACGGGCACGGTCATCGTGGCCGCCGCCGGGCTGCTCGACGATCGGGCCGCCGCCACCCACTGGCTGGCCGGCGACCTGCTCCATCGGTACGGCTCGGAGATGTCAACCGAGCGCATCGTCGAGATCGGCAACGTGATCACCTGCGAGGGCGAGATCACCGCGTTGCACGTCGCCCTGCTGCTCGCGCTGCGCCTGGCCGGCCCCGACGAGACGGCACGCATCCGCGCCGAGCTGGACGGAATCGGGCGCAGTGACGCCACGACCACGCGCCGGCCGTGGTGGCGACGCCGCCCGCCGAAGCACGACGGTCCGCAGCGGCCCCGCAATCCGGAGCTCGTCGCGCCCGACGTCATCGAGTTCGAGCCACTGCGCATCCATCCGCGTTGAGCCTCACACGGCGCCGACTCGTACGCTGAACCCATGCGCACGCTCTACGACGCCGACCACGAAGCCTTCCGGGAATCGTTCGCATCCTTCGTCGCGAAGGAGGTGTCGCCGCACTACCTGGAATGGGAGGAGGCGGGCATCGCCCCGCGCGAGATGTACGCCAAAGCCGGACAGTACGGGTTCGTCGGCATGGCGATCCCCGAACAGTACGGCGGGGGAGGCAGCGACGACTTCCGCTTCAACGCCATCCTCAGCGAGGAATTCAACGCGGCGGGCATCGGTGGCGCCGGGCTCGGCCTCACGCTCCACAACGACATCTGCACGCCGTACTTCATCGAGTACTGCACCGACGAGCAGGCAGAACGATGGATGCCCGGCATCGCCTCGGGCGAGCTGATCACCGCCATCGCGATGACCGAGCCGGGCACCGGGTCCGACCTCGCCGGCATCGCCACCACGGCGATCCGCGACGGCGACGAGTACGTCGTCAACGGGTCGAAGACGTTCATCACGAACGGCATCAACTCCGACCTCGTGATCGTCGCCGCCAAGACCGATCCGAGCGAGCGGCACGCCGGCCTGTCGCTGCTGGTGCTCGAGCGGGGAATGGGCGGGTTCGAGCGCGGTCGCAACCTCGACAAGATCGGCATGCACAGCCAGGACACCGCGGAGCTGTTCTTCAACGACGTGCGGGTGCCGGTCGCCAACCGGCTCGGCGACGAGGGCAAGGGCTTCACCTACCTCGCTGCCAACCTGGCCCAGGAGCGCCTGTCGATCGCGGTGGCGGGCGTGTCGGCGGCACGCGCCGCACTCGGCTGGACGCTCGACTACGTCGGCGAGCGCACGGCCTTCGGCAAGTCGATCGGCACGTTCCAGAACACCAAGTTCGTGCTCGCCGAGATCGCCACCGAGATCGACGTCACCCAGGCGTACGTCGACCAGTGCATCCTGCAGCTGAACGCCAAGCAGCTGACACCGGCGATGGCGGCGCAGGCCAAGTACTGGTGCACCGACCTCCAGAACCGGGTGGTCGACCGCTGCCTCCAGCTGTTCGGCGGCTACGGCTACATGACCGAGTACCCGATCGCCCGTGCCTACGTCGACGCCCGCGTGACGTCGATCTACGGCGGCACGAACGAAGTGATGAAGACGATCATCGCCAAGTCGATCGGACTCTGAGGAGATGGCCATGATTCGCCACATCGCCCTGTTCCGCTGGAACGAGTCGGTCACCGACGCCCAGCTCGCCGACATGGCCGCGGCGCTCGATGCGCTTCCCCGAGCGATCCCCGACATCGTCACCTACCGCCACGGCGGTGACCTCGCACTCGGTCCCGCCAACTTCCAGTACGCGATCACCGCGGACTTCGCGAGTGTCGACGACTTCACGACGTATCGCGATCACCCCGAGCACCAGCGCTTCATCGCCGATCACATCACCGGCCGCGTCGCCGAGCGCGCTGCGGTCCAGTTCGAGTACGCCGACTGAGGACTGCAGCCGTCACCACGTGAACCGACGCTGACCCCGGTGCAACCTGTTACGCCGGGGGTCTGACCCCTGGCGTGACGGTCGGCGTGGCACGGCGGAGCTGGTGCTTCCAGAGACCGAGGGTGGCGAGGCCGACGGGGATGATCGCCAGCCAGGTGAGGATGCGGAACACGAGCACCGCGGCGGTGATCTGGTTGACGTAGCCCTCCCCGGCCGCCGCCGTCAGCATGCCGATGTACGCGATCTCGCTGACCCCTGCATCGCCGGCGGTGATCGGGAAGATGGTCAGGCCCTGAACCAGCGCGAACACGACGAAGACCTGGGTCCACGGCAGGTCGGCCTCGCTGACACCGGTGAACCGGAGGCACATCAGCAGCAGCGCGAACTTCGTGGCGGAGGTCAGCACGGTCGCCCACGTGGCGACCAACCACCGCTCGCGCAGCGTCTGCACCGACCGCGCCCGGGCTTCGACCATCCGGGCCGGCAGATCCTTCGGTGTCGGCTTGCGCAGCAGCCGCAACACCCTCGACCACACCGGCTCGACGAAGCGGCCGGCCTGGGCGGTCCGCTTCTCGGACCCGAGCACGAACGCCAGCACGACGACGCCCAGCCCGACGGTCATGCAGATCGTGACGACGGTCTGCAGCGTGTCGCTCAAGGGTGCATCGGACACGATCAGGCCCACCGCGGCGATGACCGGCAGCACCAGCTTGACGCCGATGCTGAAGATGCCGCCGGCGGCGACGGCCAACGTCGCCTCGGCGGGCGTGCGGCCCCACGACGTCAGCATCCGGTAGCGGATCGGCAGGTCGCTCGGGCCGGGCACGACCGAGGTGATCGACGCCGGTCCCAGGAACGCGACGATGCCGTGGCGCACTGCCAAGCCGGGAACGAGCGATGCGGTCAGCAGTCCCTGCGCCGCGATCCACAGGATCCACATGCTGAGCAGCGACATGATCTCCGCGTCGTTGAGCGAGCGGAGGGCGGCGGTGATCTCGTCGATGTCGAGGTCGTCGAACGTCCTGACGAGGATCCAGCTGGACACCGCCAGCGCTGCGACGATGAAGACGACGCGCAGGAGGATCTTGCGGACGCTCCTCGGTGGAGCCTCGGGAATCTCGCTGTCGATCGCCGTGCCGTCGAGGATGCCGTCGCCGGAGGTGGTCACGTTCGCTCCTCGTTCCCCGGCGTGCCGCCCACCGCCGCACCGCCCACCGTCGCACCGCCCACCGTCGCACCGCCCACCGTCGCACCGCCCACCGTCGCACCGCCCACCGTCGCACCGCCCACCGTCGCACTCCCCACCGTCGCACTCCCCGCCGACGCACTCCCCGCCGACGCACTGCCGGCCGTCCAACTGCCCACCGTCGAACTCCCTGCCGTCGTCGGCGCCGTCGTCAGCGTCGCCGGCGTACCCGTCACCAGCGTTGCGTGGCCGCGGTCGCCGTCGACACTCTCGCGCACCGCGGCGGCGACGGCAGCTCCCGACTCGAGCACCGGGGCGACGAGGCCGATCCGATCGCGTAGCCTGATGCGCCCGAGCAACACGACGGCCTGGCGGACCAGCGGCGGCCACACCACCATCGCCACGGCACCACCGACAGCCACCGCAACGGCGTCGAGTACGGCGATCCAGCCGTCGCCGAGCCACATGCCGACCAGCGTCCAGGTCGTCAGCAACGTGACGAGACCCAACAGGATGCGCACCGTTCCCTTGGTCGCCGTCGATCGAACCAGGCCCGTGCCGACGACCACGACGAACAGCGCCGGAAGGTGGATGAGCGTCACCGTGACCACCAACGAACCGGCAAGGAACAGCACGATGGCCGACAGCACCAGCCTGGCGATGGAGACGCGTTCGGGGCGGAGTTGGCGAGCGGTGATCCCCAGCAGCTGCAACCGAGTGGCGAAGTCGCGATAGGCGGCCATCACCCGCTCACGGCTCGCGGCGTCGGCGCCTGCCAGTCGGCGGGCGACCACTTCGCTGTCGCCGAAGGACACATCGACCCGCCCCGTCGCCTCGCTGCGTTCCTCACGCGCCGCCGCTCGGAGCATCTCGCGTTCGTCGAGATTGGCGAACTGTGGCGACACCCGCTCGAGTGCATCCGTGATGGCAGCGGTCAACGCGGCGGCGTCGGCGCGATCGGGTTCGCCGTCGTCGCCGAGTCCGACTCCCTCGTAGTCGGACACCTCGATCGGGTCGCCGAACATGACCACCGCTCTACTGCGCGTCTCGACCTTGCTCTCGAACGCCATGCCGATCGGCACGATCACCACGTCCGGCGCCGTCGGCAGCGCTCCGAGCGCAATGCGCGCCGCGCCCGACTTCACACGGTCGAGTCCTGCCCGATCGCCGGTGGTGCCCTCCGGGAAGATCGCCACCGTGGCACCTCGTGCCAGCTCCCGATGGCAGGCGTCGAACACCGATGCGTTGTCGCCGGCACGGTCGCCGTCGCCGGTGCGATACACCGGGAGGACGCCGGCCATCGACAGAAACGGGCGGGCAACCACGACCTTCCAGAGTGCAGCCTTCGCGAGGAACCGTGGCAGGCGCCCCAGCACGCCGGCCACCACCACCGGATCGACGAAGCCGTTGCCGTGGTTGGCGACGATCAGCACCGGGCGCTGTCGGGGCAGGCGGTGTTTCCAACGCACGTCAACCGAGCGATGGAACGCCAACACCACCCCGCTCGCGAACAGCCCGAGCGTGCGATCGGTGAAGCGCCGGAACAGGCGAGGCGCCCGGGCCGGGTCTGCGGCGCCGTAGGCGCGGTCGACCCAGGCGAGCGCCATGATGGAGGTCAACGCGTGCCACAACCCGTGCGGTTGGAGCCACGACTCGGCGTTGCACGCCGGGGATCCAGGCGTCCCCAACGCCCACACCGAGATCGCGACGACCCCCAGTGCGGCCAACGGCCACGACCACACGGCGGTCATGCCTCGACGGCGGGCCAGCAACGAGGCGCCGACGATGACCGCGACCGTCACGGCGACGGCGACGTTGGTGGCGCCCGGAGCGGCCGCCCACAGCGCGGCCGACACGGCCAGCCCCACCGTCAGGCCGACGAGCGAGCCGGCGTCGGCGCGGTCACGCAGCCGTCCGGCGTGCCAGCCGGCCACGAAGGCGAGCGCGCCGATCAAGGGGACGTCGTGGAGGAACTGGCCGATGTCGGTGTCGGCGCCGTGGTACAGCAGGCTGCCGACACCCTCGGCGATCGTGACGGCGGCCAGCGCATGGACCGCTCGCGGCAACCGCGCCCGGTGCACCTCCCACGCCAGCACCAGCCCGACGGCCACGTAGGCGAGCGAACTCCAGGCGTTGACGTCCTGCTCGAGCAGCCACTCGTCGCGTACCTCGCAGTCGGAGGTGTCGGCATCCACCGGCGTCGGTCAGCGATCGACGCCGGTGGAACGCACGCCGCTCGCCCATGACTGGCGGAGCGACTCACGTCGGCGATCGACGTCGGTGAACTGCGCGATGATCCCCCCGACCACGAGCCCGCCGTAGATCACGAACCACCACCAGTCGTCGGCGATGTACTCGGTCGTTTGGCCGATGTCGAAGTCCTCGACGTCGACGGTGCCGAACAGCAACATCAGCCCGGCGACGACCGTGCTCGCACCGGCCAGGGCGGTGAGCACCGTGAGCAGCACCATCGGCAGGTCCCCGACGATCGCCACGAAGGCCAGCGCCACGGCGAGGACCACGCCGCTCAGCACGATCACCCACGACCACGTGACGCCGAGGGCCACCATCAAGCTGGTGCCGAGCACGAACCCGATCGCCATCATGCCGATGAGCACCGCGACCTCGTAGTAGAGGTAGGCGATCGCGCCGAACACGATGGCGAGGCCGATGCCGACGAGCCAGCCGAGGGCGTTGCCGAGGAACCCGGCGTCGCCCGACACGATGCCGGCGCCGAGCATGAAGCCGGCGAATGCACCCCACACCGGAATGACCAATCGCATCGCCAGGTACCCGCGGAAACAGAAGATCGCTCCCGTCAACACGGCGATGACGCCGACCACGATGTCGTTCATGGCCACACTCTTGCAGGTCGGGCAGAGCGGTTGGACCCTGGCGTGACCATCGTCGCAGTGCGACACTCAGGACATGGCTGCTTCGCTCGTCCTGCTCTGCACCGATGGTTCCGAACTCGCGCTGTCCGCGATGCGTCAAGGTCTCGACCTCCTGGCGCCGCCCGCCAGGATCGTCGTGGTGTCGGTCGCCGCACCGATCGATCCCACGCTCGTCACCGGTACGGGCTTTGCCGGTGGCGTCATGACCTACGACGAGAAGAACGACCTCGTCGCCGCCCAGCAGTCCGCGGCGCAGTTGCACCTCGACGAGGCGGTCGCCGAACTCGGCATCGCCGATGCCGAGACGATGGTCGTGATGGGCGACGCGGGGCACGAGATCTGCCGGGTGGCCGAGGAACTCCCGGCGAGCGTGGTCGTGCTCGGCACGCACGGCCACAGCGGCATCAGGCGAGCGATCATGGGTTCCACCTCCGATCACGTGGTCCGCCACTGCGTCTGCCCGGTGCTGGTGCAGGGCGCGGGCTGACGTCGTCGATCGGCGCTTGCCCGCCCGACGGACCGGTCGGTGCGGGCGCTCAGCAGGTGATGTCGAACACGACGGTGCCCGCGTCGAACTCGGCGGTGCCACGGACGCTCGACCCGTCGATCTCGACGTCGTCGACCACCGTCGTGTCCGCCTCGACGGCAGCGCTGGCGTTGCCGTCGATCACGGTGAACGCGAACGTGCGCTCGTCGAGTGTGGCCGCGATGTCGACGTAGCCTTCGCGGTCGGGCGGTTCCACCACGCAGGACGAGAAGTCGCCCCCGTCGTCGACCATGCCGTCGACCGCGTACACCTCCCCGGCGACCGAGACCGTGCCGAACGGGGGTGCCGCCCCGGTGGGCACCGAGGTGGCCGCCAACGCGGGCGAATCGACGGTGGCGCCGGGGACCGATCCGAAGTCCTCGTTCAGGTCGCTGCGCTCGTTGGTCAGGGCATCGTCGTCGGAGTCGCAGGCGGCGAGACCGCCGGCGAGGACCAGGGGAGCGAGCAGGGCCGCGAACCAGCGGCGGTGGCACGTTCGATCGAGTCGCATCGCGGTGGGCTGCCCGCCGGTCGACAGTCGCAAACGCGCGCCGTCGGACCACTGGCCGATCTGTAGTCGATCGTCTAACATGTCGGCGCATCTGACACGATCGACGCCACGACTGGCGAGACATGCGAGGAGAACCCATGCCCAACGGCAAGCCGAACATCCTGGTGATCTGGGGCGACGACATCGGGATCAGCAACCTGTCGTGCTATAGCGAGGGCCTGATGGGCTACCGCACCCCCAACATCGACCGGATTGCGCAGGAGGGCGTGCGCTTCACCGACTACTACGGCGAGCAGAGCTGCACCGCCGGGCGAGCCGCCTTCATCACCGGCCAGAACCCGTACCGCACGGGACTCACGAAGGTGGGTTTTCCCGGCGCCGACATCGGCCTGCGCGCCCCCGATCCGACGATCGCCACCGCCTTGAAGGCGCAGGGTTACGCCACCGGACAGTTCGGCAAGAACCATCTCGGCGACAAGGACGAATTCCTGCCGACGATGCACGGCTTCGACGAGTTCTTCGGCAACCTCTACCACCTCAACGCCGAGGAGGAGCCCGAGCAGGACGACTACCCGAGCGAGGACGAGTTCCCGAACTTCCGCAAGAACTTCGGGCCCCGCGGGGTGATCCATTCGTGGGCCAATGGTGACGGCACGCAGCGCATCGAGGACACGGGTCCGCTCACCCGCGAGCGGATGAAGACCGTCGACGAGGAGATCCTCCCAGAGGCGCTGCGGTTCATGGGCGACGCCAAGGACAACGACACCCCCTTCTTCGTGTGGTTCAACACCACGCACATGCACTTCCGCACCCACATCAAAGACGGCAGCCGCGGCAAGGCGGGGCGCTGGCAGTCCGAGTACCACGACGTGATGTGCGATCACGATGAACTCGTCGGCCAGATCCTCGACTTCCTCGACGAACACGGCCTCGCCGACGACACGATCGTGATGTACTCGACCGACAACGGGCCGCACCTGAACACGTGGCCCGACGCAGGCATGACTCCGTTCCGCAACGAGAAGAACTCGAACTGGGAAGGTGCGTACCGGGTGCCGGCGATGGTGCGCTGGCCGGACCACATTCCCGCCGGCGAGGTGCGCAACGGGATCGTGAGCCACAACGACTGGTTCGTCACGCTGCTCGCCGCGGCCGGCGAGCCGGACATCAAGGAGGAACTGAAGGCAGGCCGCGAGATCGATGGCACGACCTACAAGGTCCATCTCGACGGCCACGACCAGCTCGACTACCTCACCGGCGCGACCGACCAGAGCCCCCGACAACACTTCTTCTACGTGTCCGATGACGGCGATCTGACGGCGCTGCGCTACGACAACTGGAAGATCGTGTTCCTCGAACAGCGCGCCGTCGGCACGCTGCAGGTGTGGGCCGAGCCGTACACCGAGCTGCGTGTGCCGAAGATCTTCAACCTGCGCACCGACCCGTACGAGCGTGCCGACATCACGTCGAACACGTACTACGACTGGATGATCGACCGGGCCTACGTATTGGTTCCAGCGCAGATGTACGTGGCGAACATGCTGAGCACGTTGGCCGAGTTCCCGCCGCGCCAGGAGCCGGCCAGTTTCAGCATCGACAGGGTGATGGAGAAGCTGCAGGCCGGCGTCTCCAGCGCGTGATCGAACTCCCGGCGGGCACGTTCCGTATGGGCTCCGACGACCACTATGCGGAGGAGGCCCCGGCACACCGGGTGCACGTCGACGCCTTCTCGATCAGCCCGATGACGGTCACCAACGAACAGTTCGCCGAATTCGTCGCCGCCACCGGGTACGTCACCGTCGCCGAGCGACCCCTCGACCCGGCCGACTACCCCGGTGCGCCGCCGGAGAACCTCGTCGCGGGGTCGCTGGTGTTCACGATGACACCCGGCCCGGTCGACCTGCGCCACCTCAGCCAGTGGTGGACCTGGACGCCAGGCGCGTCGTGGCAACATCCCGAAGGCCCCGGCTCGTCGATCGTGGGCCGCGCCGACCATCCGGTCGTCCATGTCGCGTCGGAGGACGCCGAGGCGTATGCCGCATGGGCGGGGGAGGAGCTGCCCAGCGAGGCCGAGTGGGAGTACGCGGCACGTGGCGGCGCCGACGGCCGCGCGTTCGTGTGGGGCGACGAGGCGGTGCCGGACGGAACGTACCTCGCGAACTTCTGGCAGGGTGACTTCCCGTGGCGCAACAGTGAAGCCGACGGCTTCACCGGCACGGCTCCGGTCGGATCGTTCCCGCCCAACGACTACGGCGTGTACGACATGGCCGGCAACGTCTGGGAGTGGACGACCGACTGGTACTCGGCCCAGCACGCCGGCGATGCCGACAAGCCCTGCTGCGTCCCGGCGAATCCGCGCGGTCCCGACGTCGAGGCGAGCTACGACCCGAATCAGCCGCAGTTCCGCATCCCGCGCAAGGTCATCAAGGGTGGCTCGTTCCTGTGCGCCGACAACTACTGTCAGCGCTATCGCCCTGCAGCTCGACGCCCGCAGATGGTCGACACCGGCATGAGCCACATCGGCTTCCGCACGATCCGACGCCCCCGATGACCGCACGTCCCACGCTCCCCACCACCGCCACGTTCGCCACTCCCGCCCCCAACCCGAAAAATGCGCACGATCGCATCTTCGGCGGGACGATCCGCACACATTTCGGGGGGTTGGTCCGGGTTCCGGGGGTGACATGACCGGCGACGCGCTGCCCTCCTGGAACGACGGGCCGACCAAACGGGCGATTCTCGAGTTCGTCGAGGCGGCCCGGGACGTGCCGGTCGATGCGCGCGTCGCCGTGTTCGACAACGACGGCACGCTGTGGTGCGAGAAGCCGAACTACCCGCAGCTCGAGTTCCTGCTCGCCGAGTTGGCGCGTGCGGTGGCGGCCGATTCCGCGCTGAGCGAACGTGCTGAATACCGCGCCCTGATCGAGGGGGACGTCGTCGCCCAGTCGGAGCTCGGGCTCGAGCGGATCGCGGTTGCGTTGATCGAGCTCTGCGCCGGTATCGAACCCGAGGAGTTCGACGCCAGGGTCCGCACGTTCTTCGCGACCGCGCGTCACGCCGATCGGCGCGTCCCGCTCACCCAGATCCGCTACCAGCCGATGCTCGAGCTGCTCGACGAACTGCGCCGCGCCGACTTCGACGTCTTCGTCGTCACCGGCGGCGGCACCGAGTTCGTACGAGCGATCGGCAACGAGTTCTACGGCGTACCACCCGAGCGCGTGGTCGGCACGAGGGCCAACTACGACTTCGTCCGCGATCCCGACAGCCGTCCCCGGCTCGTGCGCAACGGCGAGCTGGTCGCCGCCGACGCCAACGAGGGCGCCGCGAAGGTCATCAACATCCAGCGTGAGCTCGGACGGCGCCCGATCTTCGCGGCCGGCAACTCGCCCGGTGACGCCGAGATGCTCGACTACGCGATGGCCGCCGACGGGCCGACGATGGCGCTGCTCGTCGACCACGACGACGCCGAGCGCGAGTACCGCTACGAGAGCGTCGCCGCCACGTTCGAGACCGAGGGCTCGTTCCTCGACACGGCCGCCGCGCACGGCTGGACCGTCGCGAGCATGCGTCACGACTGGGCGACGGTGTTCGCATCGTGAAGCGCCTTGTGGTCGCACTCGCGGTGGCGATCGTGGGCGGCGTCGTCGCTGCGTCGGTCGTCGGGTCACCGGCTGCAGCCGACGACGGCGCGACCGCCCAGCCGGCCCAAGAGCTGGTCGAGACCTACGCCCCGATCGTGGTGCTGAAGGCCCAGGAGGCGCCGTGTGACCCCGACGGCGAGCCGTACTCGCCGCAGGCGGTCGACATCGTGCTCGACAACGCCGACGTCGTCCTGCGCCAGGTCGGCACCGGCAATCCCGTCTTGAAGGTGGCGCCCACCGCTGCCGATCTGTACGGGCGCAGCGAGGGATTCTTCCTCGACTTCCCGGGCGGTGCGCTCGAGCCGGGCTGCATCTACGAGCAGGACTTCGACCGCTACACCGGCACGGTGACCGGGCAGCGCGAACCGGTCGTGTACGCACACGTCGTCACCGAGGCCGACGAGCCCGACAAGCTCGCCGTCCAGTACTGGTTCTACTGGTACTACAACGACTGGAACAACAAGCACGAGAGCGACTGGGAGGGCATCCAGCTGCTCTTCGACGTCGGGACGGTCGAAGCAGCATTGCGGACCGAGCCGGTCAGTGTCGGCTACGCACAACACGAAGGTGGCGAGCGTGCCGCCTGGGATTCCTCGAAGCTCGAACGCGAGGGGTCACGCCCGGTCGTGTATCCCTCGGCCGGATCGCACGCCAGCTACTTCTCCTCGGCGCTCTACATCGGCCGCAGCGCGAACGAGGGGTTCGGCTGCGACACCACCGACGGGCCGTCGGTGCGGACCGACCCGTCGGTGATCCTGCTCCCGTCGGCGTCATCCGGCCCCGACGACGAGTTCGCCTGGCTCGACTTCGACGGGCGCTGGGGGGAGCGTCAGTCCGGTGCGTTCAACGGCCCGACCGGCCCCCGGGACAAGGAGCGGTGGACGCGACCCGTCGAATGGCACGACGATCTGCGCTCGGACAGCGTCGTGGTCCCCGCAGGCGACAGCGCCGGTGATGCTGTCGTCAACACGTTCTGCAGCGTGGTCGAGCGGGGTTCGGTCGCCCTGGTGCAGCTGAAGACCTCGCCGGCGCAGCTCGCGCTCACGCTGGCGATCGTTGCGTTCGTCGGCTGGTGGCTTGCCCGGCGCACCGTCTGGAACACGGTCGATGCGCTGCCGATGGTGCGGCGGCGTCGTGCCGGCCAGATCCTGCGCGCAGCGGCGAGGACGTATCGACAACGTGCCGGCGTCCTGATCACCATCGGGCTCGTCTACCTCCCGATCGCCGTCCTGGTGGGCGCCACCACCTCGGTGCTGCAGGCGATCCCGCTCGTCCGCCGGGTCACCGCCCTCGCCGCCGAGGCCAGCGAGACCAGCGTGCTGTTCGCGCTGTTGGCCGGCAGCATCGCCAACCTCCTCGGGCTCGTGGTGGTCAACGCCATGGTCGCCTCCTACTTCGACCTGCTCGGCGACGACGGCCAGGCGTCGGGTCTCGACGCCGCGCGACGGGCGTGGACGCACGCCGCGGACCTGGCGGTCGGCTTCTTCCGATCGCTGGCGATCGTGCTCGTGCTGCTCGTGAGCGTGGTCGGTATCCCGTTCGGTATCTGGTTCCTGGTGCGATACCAGTTCATGCCCCAGGTGGTCGTCACCGAGCACCGCACCGGCAAGGAGGCGCTGTCACGCAGCACCGAGCTGGTCCGAGGACGGTGGTGGCACACCGCCATCGTGATCGGGTCGATCAACGTGCTGGTCGGCGCATCGGGCCTGATCGTCGGGCTCCTGCTGCTGGTGCTCGTCGCAGGCATCCCGCTGTGGCTGTTCTCGGGCCTGATCACGTTGGTCTACGCGCTGATCGTGCCGCTGGCGGCGGTCGCCCAGACGTTGCTGTTCGGTGATGCGGTCGCCGAGAAGCGCGGGCTGGTCGAACCGGACGACGACCTGGACCGGCGCGGCGGTGCGGCCGAGCCGGTCGTGCTCGGCGTCTGAGGCCGAACGCGACGACGGCGTCGCATCGACCGGGTGGTCGATGCGACGCCGTCGACGACGAGGTGTCGAGATCAGCTGACGATCTTGGCCTTGGCGGCCGCGTATTCCGCGTCGTCGAGCTTGCCGGCACTGTGGAGGTCGGCGAGCTTGGCGAGTTCGTCCGCCGCGCTCGTGCCGGCACTGGCCGTGGTGCGGATGTAGTCCTGCATCGCGGCCTCCTGCTTCTGCGCGGCCTTGAGCTGGCGCTCGCCCATCGAGCCGCCGCGGACGATCAGGTAGGCGAAGATGCCGAGGAACGGCAGGAAGATGATGAAGATCGACCAGACGGCCTTCGCCACGCCGCCCATGTCGTCGCTGCGGATGATGTCGCCGAAAATCGTGAAGATCAGCATGATCCACACGAAGAACAGGAAGAACCAGAGAATCGACCAGAAGACCTGACCGGTTCCGAATTCAGCTGCAAGTTGCAAGGTGTTGCCTTTCGTCCAGTCGGAGCGTTCGTGCTCCGAGCCGCACCAAGCATCGTCGCCGAGCGACTCGAAATCAAGCATCTGGCGTGTGTGCGGCCACTTGCAGTCACTTGACTGACCTGGGCTAGTGTTCAACCGTCTCGCTCCGCTCGCACCGTCGTCTCTTGGAGGCTCTCATGGCCCTCGGCCCCATCGAAGTACTCGTCGTCAGTTTCCCGGGGAACCAGTTCTCCGGCGAGATCATCCCCGAACTCGAACGGCTGGTCGGCAACGACACGATCAGCGTCATCGACGGCGTCCTGGTCCGCAAGGACGCCGACGGTGAAGTGACGTTCACCGAGTTCGAGGAACTCGGTGGCAACGACGATGCCGCACGGCTCGCCGGCGTGATGGATCAGCTCGACTCCTTGATCTCCGACGACGACGTCGCCGAGTTGGCCGCTGGGCTCGAACCCAACAGCTCCGAGGCGATCCTCGTCTTCGAGCACACCTGGGCCAAGCCGTTCCGCGATGCGATCGTGTCGTCGGGTGGCGTGTTGGCCGACAACTTCCGCGTTCCGGGACCGGTCGTCGACGAGCTGCTCGCCGAGCTGGCGCAGATCGACGACTGAGCGCCCTGCACCCGATCCGATCACCGAACTCACAAGGAGACACAGACATGCGACGTCGTATGGGACGCCCAGGACTCGTCGGAACGATGGCGCGCACCGCCGTCGTCGCCGGAACCGCATCGGCCGTGGTCGGCGCATCGGCGAACCGTCAGGCGGGCAAGCAGCAGGCCGCTGCCGAACAGCAAGCGGCCAACCAGGCCGCGTTCGAGTCGCAGCAACAGCTCGCCGACATGCAGGCGCAGATGGATGCGATGCAGGCCGAGCCGGCGCCACCGGCCCCGGCCGCTGCTCCTGCAGCGGCGGCACCAGCGGGCGGCGATCTGATGGCGCAGCTCTCGCAGCTCGCCGACCTCAAGGCCGCCGGCGTCCTCGACGACGCCGAGTTCGCTGCGGCCAAGGCCAAGCTGCTCGGTACCTGACCGGCGTTCAGCCGCGCGGCCCACCGACTGCGGCGTCCTCGACGCCCTCAGCGGCTTCATTCCCTGCGACGTCATCGGCGGGGTCAGGAGCTGCGCTCACGGTGAGGCGTCGTACCGCCATCGCTCGGCCGTCGAGGTCGACGACGTCGTCGGCGTCGGCGAGATCCCACGCACCCGTCGCGGCGTCGACGGTGCTGGCATCGACCAGGATCTCGTCGGACCGAGAGAGCGCGCTGATCGCCAGTGCTCGTCGGACCGGCTCGCCCCATGCTGCGAAGGTCAGGCTGCCGCGGGTGAGCACGCCGGTCGCAATCTGCCCGGTGGACACGCCGATGTGGGTGCTGAACTCGAGCGACGTCCGTTCGCGCACCGCGTGGAGTTCTGCCGCCAGTGCGGCGGCGAATCCGAGGCCGACCTCGGCGCCGTCGTCCGGTGTTCCGGAGCCGGACACGAACAGCGATCGATCCGCTGCGACGCGGATGCGGTCGACCCGTCGCTCGTCGGCCAGGCGTTCGGCGATGTCGACGGTCGCTGCGAGCGCCTCGGCCAGGTCGGCGTCGTCGAGGTCGGTGGCGCCGGCGTCGATGGCCACGGCGACCACCGTGGCGGTGTCGGCTCGCCGGCCGCCGCCGGCCACGACGTCGCCGTCGTCGCCGACGAGTTGTGGCGGTAGGACGCTCAGCAGCAGTTGGCGCTTGCGCTCGTACTCGGCGTCGAGCGCTCGCTCCTGGGCGCTCAGCGTGTCGGCGGTGCGGATCAACCGCCTGCCGAGGTCGCCGAACTCGTCGTTGCCGAGGCGGGGCAGGTCGAGTTGGCGCTCGCCGTCGGCGACCGCACGAGCGGCACGCACCGCGACGGGGATCGGCCGCGTCAGGCGACGGGCCAGGAGCAGCCCGATCAGCGTGGCGATCACCACGATCAGGGCCACCACGGCTGCCATCTCGCGCAGGTAGTCGAACAGTGGTGCGCGGGCGTCGCTCATCGGGATCTCCGTGACCACGACCCACTCGACACCGGCGACGTCGATCGAGGTGGCGGCGCTGAGGACGGGCCGGCCCAGCGCATTCGTGGACCGGCCGACGAACTCCTGACCGTCGACGGCGGTGGAGACCGGTTCGGTGTCGATCCGTTGGATGCCGGTCGGTGACCCGAGCGCAGCGACGAGACGCTGTGTCTCCGGATCGGGGATGTCGTCGAGATAGCCCTCGGGGTCGCGTTCCCACGACTGCGGTGTGCTCTGCAGCAGTCCGGTGGCGGCGACGATGTAGCTGTCGCCGTTGCCGAGACCGGCGGCGTCGATCGGCACACCGGCCGAGGCGATGGCATCGACCGCTGCGACGTCGATCCGCACGGCGAGCGTCCCGATGATCTCGGTGCCGTCACGGATCGCCGCCGCTCCGAACAGCACCGGTTTCGCCTGCGCAGGCACGTAGACGCTCATCGGAGAAAGCAATGCGTCGCCGGCGCGGACGCGGTCGAGCCGGTCGAGGACCAGCCGGGCGAGCGCGGAGTCCTTGTACGGCCCGCGGACGAGGCTCGTCCCGATGTCGATGTGTCTGCCCGACGAGTACACGATCTGGCCGTCGCGGTCGACGAGCAGGAGGTCGCCGCCCCGGAACGTCTCGGTCAGTGCGGCGAGGAACTCGCCGTGTGCGTCGACGGCGTCGTCGTACGAGGTGGGCGGCGCCGCGGCGGGCGTGTCCGGAACCGTGTAGTGATACTGCACCCAGCGACCCGCCTCGCTGGCCGGTACGACGTCGGCGAGCGTGACGTCGACGACGTCGAGTCCGTTGATCGGCTCGACGACCCGGTCGGTGTAGAACGCTTCGAGGGCATCGGTCTCGCTCGGCGACAGACCGACCTGGTCGAGATCCTCGAAGGCGGTGTTGAAGTCGGTCAGCGCACGCACGATGCCACGGTCCGACGCCATGGTGGCGAGGCGCGCCACCGTCTGTGTCGCCGTTCGCTCGATGCTCTGCGCTCTGGCCTGAGCGACGCTGGAGAGCTGCTCGCGCGTCCCGTCGAACAGCAGTCGATCGGCTGCGATGTAGTTGAGCGTCCCGAAGAGCAGGACCGAGACGAGCGACGTCGCCACGAGCGTGGTGGTGATCTGGCGTCGCAGACGCCGCGGGCGTCGCCAGAACGGCAGTTGTTCTCCGGGCGTCGCTCCCGGGACGTCTCCGGTGATGTCGTCCGGCGCTTCGGCGGGGGCCGTCGGCGAGCCGCTCATGTCGCCGTGTTCCCGTCGAGGGCGGCGTCCGCGCCGACGCCCGCATTCTCGTCCGTCCCGACCGAGGTGCGCTCGCTGATGCTGCGGTCTCTGGTCGCGAGAAGTCGATCCACGCGCCGCGAGCGGATCTGGCGCAACCGGTTGAAGGCGGCAGCGAGCTCGGTGTTGCGACTCGTCACGTCGCTGGCTGCGCCCGCTTGGATGATGATGACCTCGCAGTCGGTCACCGCACGCACGGCGAGCATGCGGCCCTCTCCGGGAGGTGCCTCGAGGACGCCGACCGTGTCGCCCTCGTCGACGTCGGTGACCACGGCCTCCTCGCCGTTCGGCTCGAGCAGGACCAAACGTGCGCGCCCGTCGACGAGCACGAGGAGATCTCGCGTCGCGTTTGCCGACTGCACCATCAATTCACCTGCCGCGTACCTGACCTGCCGCGACGCCGGGACCAGGCCGTCGAGGTCGTGGTCGCCGAGCAGCGACAACAGCGGCGAACGCTGCAGGCCGGAGCGGATCGCCGCCGGTGTCGGCTTGGCGGCTTCGGCTTCGGCCTTCGCGTCGTGCAGGTAGAGATCCTGCGCGGGGCTGGGAAGCGGAACGCCGTGGCGATGGGACTGGTACCAGACCAACGAACCGAACTCGCTCACCACCCGAGGGACGATCGAGAAGTCGGTCACCCACATGTCGACCTCGTAGCTCATCAATGGGTCGTCGATCGTCACCACGCGCACACCGGGAGGCGGATCCGCGAGGACGCCTGCGGTCTCCTCGGCCGCCGCCAGCAGCATCTGTTTGGCGAGCGTCGGCGGATTGGAGAACGCGACCTGGACCGGGACGACCACGCGGTGCAGTGGCTCCGGAGCCGTGTGGTTCAAGATGTTCGCCTTCGCCAATGTGCTGTTGGGGACGATCATGAGGTCTCCGTTGCGTGTGCGGATGCGCGTCGTGCGCCAGTTGAGGTCGACGACGACACCCTCGGTGTCGCCGCTCGTGATCCAGTCGCCCGGCTGGAACGGCTCGTCGCTCAGCAGGAGGAACCCCGACGCGAGACCACTCAGCGTGTCCTGCAGTGCGAACGACACGACCAGTGACGTGACCCCGAGGGCGGTGAGTGCCGCCGACAGGTCGACGCCCCACACCTGCGCGAGCAGGATCCACGCCACGACGAGCAACGTCAGGAGACGCGGGACGGCGAGCAGCAACTGGGGAATGGGCCCGCGTCCGCCCGATCTCGGCTTGCCCGCAACTCGGGAGATGAGCACGCCGAGTATCTGCAGCGCGGCAGCCGCAAGGGACAGGACCAGCGCCGTGGAGATCAACCGCACCGCGAACGAGTCGTTCGGTCGGTTGAGGACCGGGACGAGCACGATCCACAATGCGAAGATCGGGAGCACCCACGCCCGGAGGATCCCGACCGCGCTGCGCAGTGTCGAGTCCCGTTGACGGAGCCGTTCGTCGAGTTCGGCCGCGGCCAGCACCGAGACGGGGACGACGACGATGGCGACCAGCGCCCACACCATCTGCTCGCTCATGCCATCGTCTCCCTCACGCGGTCGTCCCCATCATCGTGTCGGCGATCCGCCACGCGGCCACGTCCCCGTCCTCGACGCGTTCGCACTCGAGACCGTCGGGGAGCACCGCACGCGTCGTATCGGAGACCAGGACATCGCCTCCACGCGCGCGCCTCGCCAGATGGTGCGCGGCGGTGACCGTCGGACCCCAGACGTCGTACACCAGCCGGGCGCCGCCGGTCATGCCCACCGACACCGACCCGGTGTGCACCCCGACGGCGACGTCGAGGGGTACGCCCGCCTCGCGTCCGATCGCTCGCACGGCGTCGCGAGCATCGGCAGCGAACGCCACGACGCGCGGCGCATGGTCGATGAACGGGCGGTCGTGGCCGCAGGCCGCGAAGTAGGCGTCGCCGACGACCTTCACCCGGTCGAGGCCGTGCTCGTCGGCGAGGTCGTCGAGTTCGCCGTGCAGCCGGTCGACGACGTCGCTCTGGCCGCCGACAGCTCCACCCATGCCTCCGCCAGCGCCCCCAGTGGCACCTCGGCCGACGAGTCCGCCGAGACCCAGCACGACGACAACGGCAACCGAGGTGTTCGGGACCTCGTCGATCCCGTCGAGTTCGCCGCTGAGCAGCCGATTGGCGACCGCCTCGGGCAGCATCTTGCGCATCAGCTCCAGGCGTTCCTCTCGCGCCAGGGCCAACGACACCCGTTGAGCGTCGAGCGTCGATGCCATCGAGCGGAAACTCGCAGCGAGGTGATGCATCTCGATCGGGCTCTGGTCGGGGATCACGAGTTCGTCGGTGGTGATGTCGCCCGAACCCAGCCGGTCGCTGATCATGCGGACCGGACGCACGATGCGGGTGGCCCACGCCACGGCGAAGAAGGCAACGACGATCACGAACAACGAGGTGCCGACGATCAGGATGTTGGCGAAGTCGCCCAGGGCGGCCTGGGCATCGTCGAAGCCGACTTCGGCGACGACGTACCACTCGACGCTGTCGGTGGGCAGGGGAGTGACGACGTTGAAGACGTCGGCGCCCGTGATCGACGTCCGGCGTTGGACCGACTCGTCACCCTCCGTGCCGGCGATGATCGTCGCAGGAGCGGCCGTCTGGATGAGCACGGTCGAGTCGGCCGCCTCGATCCGGGCGCGCTCGGCCGGCGTGGTCTGTCCCGCTGCCTCGCTGGCGTCGAGGAAGGCCACCGGGTCGTCGAGGAAGCTGCGCGGATCGCTGCGCAGCGTGGTGTCGGTGCCGAGGAGGTAGATGTCGACGGTGTCGGCGAAATCGGAGTCGTCTTCTGTATCCGTGTCGAGGAGCGCCGAGAAGTCGGCCCCGTCGTACATCGCCGCCACGACGCCCGCCAACGCGCCGTTCTCCATGATCGGTGCGGCGATGACGCCGACGTTGCGTCCGGGTGCCGCGGTGTAGGTGCGCAGATCGCTCGTGCGGACGCCGCCGGCGGGATCCTCCATGACGGCGTTCACCGTGTTCGCCAGGACGCTTCCCCCGAAGGGACCGGCGACGAGGCTGGTACCGAGATCCGGACGCTTCTCGACGGAGTAGACGATTCGTGAGTCGGTCGGCTCGACCAGGTACAGGTCGAGCAGGTCGAGTTCCTCGACGAATCGCCGGTACACGGGGTGGATCTCCGCGTGCAATGCGCTCCAGTCGGTGCCGTCGCCCGCATTCTCGAGCCGTGCCGGGTCGTCGATGGGCCGGATCTCGGTGGTCTGGCCGTCGGCCGGTTCGCCGACCACGGGCTGGCCGGTGTCGACGTCGATGGTCTCCACCGCGTATCGCTGCTGGAGGTAGAGCGCACGCGGATCGCTCGTGACCAGTTCTCCGATGGCCACCGCCCGGTCGTCCGCTGCGTCCGGTGAAAGGTAGACGTCCTGGTAGGCGGCGATCAGGTCGTCGGTGACCGCATTGGCGTCGATCTCGATCGACTCGCCGAGTTCGTCGAACGCCGCCGCCAAGCCGGTGACGGCTGTTGCCGTCTCCGGGCTGATCGCCACGGCCTCGGTCGCAGCCTGGTTGCCGGCCAGTTCGGCGGTCACGTCGAACGAGCCCGCTTCGGCGAGCGTGAGGAGACGCTGTTCGTAGATGTCCCGCCCGAGGTCGGTGCCGGCGTCGAGCCCGACCAGCGTGGCGATCGCGAGTGCGACGAGGCTGAGGGCCAGCACGGAGGCCGCCAGCCGGGTCGCCAGCGACACGCCGCCGCGACGGCGGCGTCGTGGAACGCGCCTCGTCGATTGGTCAGGATCCACCACCATCGTCGACGACGCTAGTGTCACCGAGGCGCGCGCATGTAACAGGTGTGCACCGGAAACCGTGGGCTCACGCACGCGTCGTCGGCCCGGAAGGAGTGCTGGTGGAGTTCACTGGGGCGATCGTGGCCCTCGGTTTCGTCGTCGTCGCGCTGGTGTCGCGGCGGCTCGACCGATCGCCGATCACGACCACGATGGTGTTCGTCGCCATCGGCCTGGCCCTCGGGCCCGAAGTCCTGGACTTCGCCGACCCCGAGAGCGTCTTCGGTCAGACGGGTCTCGCGTCGTTCCTGCTGATCACCACGTTGACGATCGTCCTGTTCACCGATGCCAGTGCGATCAACTCGGCGAGGTGGAGCGACGACGTGATTCCTGCCCGGTTGCTCGGGATCGGTCTGCCGCTGATGGTGTTCATCGGATGGCTCGTCGCCCGGCAGGTGTTGCCCGGGCTCGAGACGTGGGAGGCGGCGCTGCTGGCCACGATGCTCGCCCCGACCGACGCTGCGCTCGGCAAGGCGGTCATCGCCAATCGGCGGGTGCCGCAGCGGATGCGCCAGGCGTTGAACGTCGAGAGCGGACTCAACGACGGCATCGCCCTGCCGCTGTTCGTCGTCTTCCTGGAGGCGGCACGGGTCGCCGAGGATTCGCTGCCGGTGGCAGATCTCGCAGCAGAACTCGGCCGACAGGTCGGCGTCGCGGTCATCGTCGGTGGTGGCGTCGGCTGGCTGGGCGCACGCGCCGTGATGTGGGCGCAGCGCCGACGGACCGCCGAGGGGTACTGGCTGCAGATCGGTGTCGTCGCACTGGCCATCGGTGCCTACGCCCTCGCCGACCCACTGGGCGGTTCCGGGTTCATCGCCGCCTGGGTCGCCGGCTTCCTCTTCGGCCACGGCTACCGCCGCTCCGATCCGGATCAGCCACCGATCCACGAGTTCGGCGAGGCGATCGGCACCTGGCTCACGATGTCGAGCTTCCTGCTGTTCGGATTGTTCCTCGGGCCGATCCTGCGCGAGTTGACCTGGCCGGTCGTCGTCTATGCGGTGCTCAGCCTGGTCGTGCTCCGCCTGGTGTCGGTCATCGTCGCCACGCTTCGTGGCCGGCTGTCGTGGCAGTCGGTGGCGTACATCGGATGGTTCGGGCCGCGTGGGTTGGCGACCGTGATCTTGTCGATCGAGGTGCTGGAGACCGACGAACTGGCCGGCGCCGACCTGGTGGCCCGCACGGCGCTGTTCGCGGTGGCGCTCTCGGTGGTGTTGCACGGCGCCACGGCGTGGTGGTGGTCCAATGCCTACGCAACGTTCATGCAACGTCGCCCCGATGCCGGGCGCATGGCCGAGCACGATGAGACCCCGCAGGTGCGTGCGCCGCGTCGTTTCGACCACGACATGTCCTGACCCGTCACGCCGTGCGGTCGTGCGGGCCGTGACCGGTCGGTGTTCGGTTGGCGACCGGTGGGGATCAGTCGCGGACGACGACGGCGGGCGCCGTGGCGCCACCGACCAGCACCGACACCAGGATGCCGAGTGGGAGGGTGCCCCAGTAGCTCAGGGTCAGGCCGACGTTGCCCAGGAACAGCATCAGCAACCACGTCGCCGGGAACGTGGCGAGCAGGAAGACGATCAGCAGTGCGAGCAGGCTCTTGATCACGGTGTCCTCGATTCTCCGTTGTGGGTGCTCCTGGTCGGAGACCCCACGGTGACAGTACTTACTGCGGTACTGTGCGGCCGTGCTCATTCTCGCTCTCATCGGTTTCGGATTCCTCGTCGGCGCAGCCGCCCAGTTCATCCTCGGACGGGAGGGCGGCCGCCTCGACGTGGGGATGGCGCTCGTCGCCGGCCTCGTCGGGTCGTTCGTCGGCGGCCTGCTCGTCAGCCTGCTCGCCGGCGACGGTCTGGCGATCAAGCCCAGCGGCATCATCGGCTCGATCGTCGGTGCCGTCATCGTCACCGCAGCGTGGAGGTGGTACGAGCACCGCAACCGTGCCGCCGAGCGCGCGGCCGCGACGCCGTCACGCTCCGGTCGCCATCACTGATCACCGTCGGGGCACCGCATGACCGACGCCGGCGCAACGACATCGGGGCTGGTGTGTGCCCATCACCACCTGTACTCGGCGCTGGCACGCGGCATGCCGGCACCCCCGTCGACGCCCTCGACGTTTCTCGGAGTGCTCGAGCAGATCTGGTGGCGTCTCGACACGGCGCTCGATCTCGACATGCTCGAATGGTCCGCAAAGCTCGGCGCACTGGAAGCGCTCGAGGCGGGTTGCACGGCGATCATCGACCATCACGAGTCGCCGCATGCGATCGAGGGGTCGCTGTCGGTGATCGCCGACGCATGCGCCGACGTCGGCGTCCGCGTCGTCGCGTCGTACGGGGTCACCGACCGCCACGGCGGCGATGGCGCACGGCGGGGCCTGGAGGAGAACGAGCGCTTCCTGAGCGAGGGCGGCCGCGGCATGGTCGGCGTCCACGCGGCGTTCACCTGCACCGATGACACGCTCGCCGCGGCGGCCGACCTCGCAACCCGTCACGGTGTCGGCGTGCACGTCCACGTCGCCGAGGGGCCCGACGACGCCGGCGCCGCCGACCGGCTCGCCCGGCTGTCGACCGATGAGTGGCTGCTGATCCACGGGGTGCATCTCTCCGACGATCACGGGCTGCGAGGAACGATCGTCCACAACCCGCGCTCGAACATGAACAACGCCGTCGGGTACGCGCGCCCGGTCCGGTTCGCCAACCCCGTCGCGCTGGGCACCGACGGCATCGGCGCCGACATGCTCGCCGAGTTCCGCCTCGCATTCGTCGCCGCCCGTGCCGACGACGTCACGTTCGACCCGGACACCGCATGGGGATGGCTCGAGCATGGCTGGACGCTCGTGCCGGAGGCCCGATCGGATCGGGTCGTCTGGTCGTATTCCCCGATGGAACCCTGGCACCTCGCCTACACGCCGACCGTGCGTGCGATCGACGTGGACATCGACGGCGAATCGGCGTTGCGCAACGGGGTGGCCACCCGGGTCGACGCCGACGAGATCCGGGCGCGCGCCGCCGAGCAGGCACTGCGTCTCCACGCCCGCCTGTAGGGATCCGCGCCGCCGGCCCGGCGGGGCGTGCGATCAGGTGACGACGACGGTGGTGCCGACGTCGGCGAACGCCCAGAGGAAGGCGGCGTCGAGGTCGTGCTGGCGCTGGCATCCGCCCGACAGCCTGGTGCCGAGCTCCTCGGTGGTCTGGTAGACCGAGTTGTCGGACACGTGGCGCGGGATCCCGTGGAACCCGATGTGGCCGATCTCGGTCTGCTGGTACCGGATCATCTTGGGCAGGAACGCCTGACCGTTCCACGCCGTCGACATCTCCGAACGGCTGTAGACGGTGTGGGTGCCGGGCTGCTCGTTGCTGTACTTCGAGCCCGACACCAGCCACGACCGCACGATCTGCTCGTCGGCGTCGACCGCCCACACCCGTTGGCCGGCACGGTCGTAGACCACCCGGCGGCCCGACCCGGAGTTCTCCGGCAGCGGGGGAGCGTCTGCGCCCCTCGACGCCACCGGCGACAGGTAGTAGCCCGTCGAGTCGGGGGTGTTCGGCGGCGGGGGAGGAGTACGGACCACCAGCGCGTCCTCGTCGGGCCAGATCCCGAGTTCGAGCGCACTCTCGCGACCGACCACGCCGTCGACGAACAGCCCGGCATCCTCCTGGTAGACCATCACGGCCGCCAGGGTGGGATCGTCGAAGTCCCCGTCGATCTCGCCGTCGTAGAGACCCTTGTCGGTCAGCGCCTGCTGGAGGCATTCGACGCCGGCGCCCTGCGAGTTGAGGCGAATCGACAGTGCGCCGATCGTGCATCCGCCGTCGGCGCGCTCGGACTCGACCGGCGCCGTGGGTTCGACCTCGTTCTGGCCGAGGTCGCCTTCGAGGTCCGGCAGCACGAGTCCGGCCGGTGCGACCGCCGCATCGTCGGAGGCTGCCGCTGGCTCGGCGGGGCCGTCGGCCGAGAGGGCGATCGAGTCCGCAGCGGATTCGTCGGCGGTGAAGACGGCGCCCACGCCCGCCGCGGTGAGCACCGCACCCAACGCGACCGCAACGCCGAGGCGACGTCGATGATCCGCGGCAGCCGTCATGTCAGGCGAGGCTACCGAACATCCGGCGTCGACCGGCGTCGACCGGGGTCGACCGGCGTCAGTCGAGTTCAGCGCAGCACGGTGGCGGTGACCGCAGCGGCGAGGCCGGCACCCGTGCCGGCGATCGTGACCAGACCGACCCAGCGGGCGGCAGACGGGTGGACGACGTCGGCGCCGCTGCGCAGGCTGCCATGGAGTTCCTCGTAGTGCGCGCCGGTCCACACCAGCAGCACGGCACCGAACGTCACCTGGACCATCCCGCCGGCGGCCAGCAACCAGAACTCCTCGGTGGCGGCGAACCGGCTCAGCACCAGGCCGGCCACCATCATCGAGATCGCCGTGCGCTCCCATGCGAGCGACGTGCGCTCGTGTTGCAGGCCGGCGTCGAACACCGACGCCGGTCGTGGACCGTCGGCGGCACCTGGGCGACCGCTCACGCCTTGTCGACCACCAGGATCACGGAGGCGACGACAGCGACAACGGCCGTCCCGATCGCCATCATCACCGGCAGGCGCGAGGTCGGCAACGGCTCGTTCAACCGCATCGAACGCTCGTTGAGCGCCCAGCGGCGGTAGGCGCTGGCCGCGGTGAGGAAGCTCAGGGCGAGCAGCAGAATGCCCAGCGTCTCGCCCAGGACCAAGTCGTCGAGCAGGCTCACGGCGGCGAGCCCGCCGGCGGCCAGCGCCAGCGCCGTGCGGATCCAGGCGAGGAAGGTCCGTTCGTTGGCGAGCGTGAACCGGTAGTCGGGCTCGCTGCCGACGCGTCGCGGATCCGGCGGCAGGACGCGGTCGCGCAGTGTCACGCGACCTGGCTCAGCGCCACGGTGTCGTCGATGGCGGCGCGGAGGCATCGGATGAACAGCGCATGATCGGCGACCGCTGCCCGGTCGCTGTTGACGCCGAGGTGGACGGCGCCGTCGTAGCTGAACAGCGTGATGTTGATCGCGGCGCCGGCCAACGGACCGAACGCGTAGAACTCCTCGACGCGCGAGCCGGCCATGTACACCGGAAACGGTGGGCCCGGCACGTTCGACGTGGTGATGTCGACCCCTTTCAACATGGCGCCCAGGATCGACACCGCCGCCGCGGGACCGAACCTCGAGATCACCCCCGAGATGTCGTTGACGTGCGGCAGCGCCGGCTCGGAACGTGCCGCTCGCAGCAGCTCCTGGACGTCACGGATCCGCTGCGCGGGGTCGGCGCCGCTGAGCGGGAGCACCATGCGAGCCGGCACGAACTGGTTGTCGAAGTTGTTCGCCGCATCGCCGCCGCGAACGCTGATCGGCATGTTCATCCGGATCTCGGAGCACGGTTGACCGAGCGCATCGTGGTACCGCTCGAGGGCGTCGAGCGTGATCGCGACGAACGCATCGTTGAGCGTGCCGTCCACCGAACGCGCCGCGGCCTTCAGTGCCGCGAACGCGATCGAGACGGCCTCGAAGTGCGTGTTGATCGACCGCTCCGTCATCGCTGGGCTCAGCGGCGTCGTCGCCGGCTTGACCACGCGAGCGATCGAGCCGGTGGTGCGACCCAACTGCTCGATCGTGCCGCGGGGGTCGCGTAGCAGGTCGGTCGCCGTGCGCCACGACGCCCGCCCGAGTCGTGCGCCGGTGCGTGCCTCCGACGTGATCCGATGGGCGAGCGATCGTGCACCGGGAATTGCCCACACCGGGGCCTCGATGCGCAACCGCTGGTCGACGGGAGGCGGCGCACCGCCACCGGCGACTCCGGTTCCGGCCGCGTCGTCGGCCGGTTCCGCCTCGAGGTCGACCATGTGCTGAAGCAGTTGCACCATGCCGAGTCCGTCGGCGATCGCATGGTGCACCTTCATGATGAAAGCCGCCCGCTTGCCGGGCAGGCCTTCGACGACGCACAGCTCCCACAGCGGGCGGTCCTTGTCGAAGGCCCGCGCGGCCATCCGTTGGGCCAGCTCGAGCACCTGACGCCGACCGGGCCGGCGACCGGGCAGGCGCGCCCACGTGTAGTGGTAGTCGATGTCGACCGCGGGGTCGTCGGCCCAGCGCGGCGGCGAGACGCCCGGCTGCTCGTCGACGACGCGTTGGTGCAGGCGGGGGATCTTCGCCACGATCCGTTCCACGACGGCGTCCATGCGGTCGCGATCCGGCACCGAGTCGAGGAACCAGACACTGACGATCGTCGATCGCAGCAGCGGGTCGCGTTCGATGTGCCAGAGCACCGAATCGCTCTCGCTCATCCACTCGTCGTAGTGCAGTTCAGCCACGACGTTCTCCCCGCCCGGATCTCCGGGAACCACGACGGCGCTCCCTCGGCCCGGGTCTCCGGGAACCGCGATCCGGCGTCCACTGACCCATGTGGCAGAACGTACACCTGCGGCGCGTGTCGAGGCGATGCCGCCCCAGGTGTCATCGGGACGGCGAATGGCGCGAGACTGCACGACGTGAAGCAGCTGTCCGGCCTCGACGCCAGTTTCCTCTACATGGAGACACCCAACACCTACGGTCATGTGAACGGTCTTGCGATCTACGAGCGCCCCGAAGGCGACTTCGATCCGTATCAGGCCGCCTACGAGCGGTTCGACGCGCTGCTGGGTCGGCTCGAACCGATGCGTCGCCGGCTGGTCGAGGTGCCGTTCAAGCTCGACCACCCGTACTGGATCGACGACCCGGACTTCGATCTCAACTTCCACGTCCGCCACCTCGGCCTCGCCCCGCCGGGTGGCGCCGATCAGCTCGCCGAGCAGGTCGCACGCATCGTCGGGCGACGGATGGATCGCAGCCGCCCACTCTGGGAGGCGTACGTCATCGAGGGTCTCGCCGACGGCCGGTGGGCGATGCTGACGAAGACCCACCACGCCACGATCGACGGCGCCTCGGGCGTCCTGCTGCTCGGCATGCTCACCGATCCTGCGGCCGATACGCCGATGCCAGAACACGTCGACTGGGTCGGCGAGCCGGTGCCCTCCGATCGTGAGCTGCTCGAACGCACGATGCGTCATCTCGCCGTCAATCCCGTGAAGGGGATGCGGCTGTCGTTGCGGATGGTGCGCAACCTTGCCGAAGCGGCCGGCGTCGACAGCGTGTCGGCGATCGTGGCGCAGGCCCGTGACGCCCTGAAGTCGGTGGCGGTCGGCGGTGCCGTCGACACGCCGGAGCCGGTCCATCGCGTGCGCATCCCGCTCTCGCCGGCGCCGCCCACACCGTTCAACCGGGCGGTCACCCCGCATCGCCGTTTCGCGATGCGCTCGGCGGCGCTGTCCAACATCAAGGCCCTCAAGGAAGCGACCGGATGCACCGTCAACGACATCGTGATGGCGGTCTGCGCCGGCGCCCTGCGCCAGTACCTGCTGCGTCACGACGCACTGCCGGAGGCCCCGCTGCGCGCCATGGTGCCGGTGTCGATCCGCACCGGCGAGGAGGAGGACCCGTGGACGAATCGTGTCGGTGCCATCATCGCGGAGCTGCCGACCAACAGCGATGACCCGATCGAACGTCTGCGCCGCTGCCACGAGGCGATGAACGAGGCGAAGCTCCAGATGGACGTGCTCCCGGCCGAGGACATCGCGGAGTTGGCCCAGGTCGCGCCGCCGTTGGCTGCGACCGCGGCGATGCGCCTGCAGTCGCGCCTGCGGCTTGCCGACCGGATGAACCTGCCGGTCAACGTCGTCATCTCGAACGTGCCCGGACCGCGTCACGCCCTGTACTTCGCCGGCGCCAAGATGACCAACTACATCCCGGTGTCGACGATCGCCGACGACATGGGACTGAACATCACGGTGCACAGCTACCTCGACCGGCTCGACTTCGGGCTGATCGCCGACCGCGAGCTCGTTCCCGATCTGTGGGATCTCGTCGACCTGCACATCGACGAGATCGCCGTGCTGTTCGAGGCCACCGGCGCCGAATGGGCCGAGGAGCAGCAGCCGCCGTCGATGCGACGCGGTGCCGCCACACGGACCCCGCCGAAGAAGACCCCGGCCGAGAAGTCGACGGCCGAGAAGTCGACGGCGAAGAAGGCCCCGGCGAAGAAGTCGACGGCCAAGAAGCGCACGGCGAGGAAGACCCCGGCCAAGAAGAAGACCCCCGCCAAGAAGAAGGCCCCGGCAAAGAAGCGGGCAGCGACAAAGAAGCGCACCACGACGACGTCGACGGCCGAGACGTCTCCAGCGACGCAGGCCACCGGGTGATCGCCGGAATCTGATCGCGCCGGACGGAACGACAAGACTCGACAGCGATGGACTTCGACCTCCCACCCGACGATCACCCGACCCGTCGCCTCGTTCGTGACTGGATCGCCGACAACCCCGATCCCACCTCGAAGCAGCTCGCCGAGGCCGGCTACGTCGTGCCGCACTGGCCGAAGCCGTGGGGACTCGAGGCGGACCCGATCGACCAGTTGGTGATCGACGACGAACTGGCAAAGGCCGGGATCCAGCGCCCGGGCAACCACATCGGCATCGGCTGGGCGGCCCCGACGATCTTTCTCGCCGGCACGCCCGAACAGCACGAGCGGTACCTGCCGAAGATCTTCAGCGGCGAAGAGATCTGGTGCCAGCTGTTTTCCGAACCCGATGCCGGCTCCGATCTCGCCAACCTGTCGACCCGCGCCGTGCGCGACGGAGACGAATACGTCGTCAACGGCTCCAAGATCTGGTCGAGCGGCGCTCACCACTCGCAGCTCGGGATTCTGATCGCGCGTACCGATCCCGACCAGCCCAAGCACAAGGGCATCTCCTACTTCATCTGCCCGATGAACCTGCCCGGCGTCTCGATGAGTCCGATCGTCGACATGACCACCGCACATTCGTTCAACCAGGTGTTCTTCGACAACGTGCGGATCCCGGCATCACTGCGCGTTGGCGAGGAGGGCGACGGATGGCGCCTCGCCAAGGTCACCCTGTCGAACGAGCGGGTGTCGCTGTCGTCGGCCGGATCGCTGTGGGGTGTCGGGCCCTCGGCCGACGACCTGCTCGACCTGATCCGTCGCAACGGCGGGCTCACCGACCCCGTGCTGCGTGATCGGGTCACCCGCCTGCACATCGAATCGCAGCTCCTCCACCTCAACCGGATGCGCAGCCTGAGCGCGCGACTGAAGGGCCGGACGCCGGGGCCCGAGGCGTCGATCCAGAAGATCATGGCCGACGAGCACGGCCAGCACGTGATGGCGCTCGCCAAGGACGTTGCGGGCGCCGATGGCATGCTCACCGGTTCCGGCCCGGCCGGTGCGATCACGTCGTCGTCTCGCAGCGGGCCGACCGAGAACAACCTCGGTGTGGTCCGCCAGTTCCCCGACGTCGAGCCGGTGTGGCACTACGGCTACCTGTTCAGCCCGGCGCTCACGCTCGGCGGTGGCACGTTCGCGGTCCAGCGCAACATCGTCGGCGAGTTCGTGCTCGGTCTGCCCCGCGAACCGAACCTCGAGCAGGGCCTCACCTGGTCGGAAGCACGACAGCAGCGGACCTGACCGTGACGATCTCCGCACCGTGAACGCGCACGACGGCGCGCAGCCGTCCGGGGGACGCGCCGGGCTGGGGTTCGGCATCGACATCGGTGGCTCGGGGATGAAGGCGGCCGTCGTCGACCTCGACACGGGCGACCTGGCGTCGGACCGGATCCGTATCCCCACGCCCCGGCCGGCCACACCGGAGGCGATGGCCGAGGTCGCCGCCGAACTCGTCCGCCGTCATGGGTGGTCGGGTGCGATCGGCGTTGGCTTCCCCGGGATCGTGCGCCGCGGCGTCGTCCACTCGGCGGCGAACATCGACGACAGTTGGCTGGGCGTCGACGCCGACCGCGTGTTCACCGATGCCTGCGGCGTCGACGTGGCCATGGTCAACGACGCCGACGCCGCCGGTCTCGCCGAGGTGCGCTGGGGGGCGGCGCGGGGCGTCGAGGGGGTCGTGCTCGTGCTCACCTTCGGGACGGGTATCGGTTCGGGGCTGTTCGTCGACGGGATCCTCGTACCGAACACCGAACTCGGTCATCTCGAGCTCGACGGACGTGATGCCGAGTCGCATGCGGCGGCGAGCGTCCGCGAGCGAGAGGGCATCGGGTGGAAGCAGTGGGCGCCGCGGGTCGAGCGCTACCTCGGTCACCTCGAGATGCTGTTCTCGCCCGACCTGTTCGTCATCGGTGGCGGAGCGTCGAAGGCGGCTCATTCATGGTTTCCGATGATCGCGATCGACACCCCGATGGCTGCCGCCGCCATGGCGAACAACGCCGGCATCGTCGGTGCTGCACTCGTGGCGCGCGGGTGACGCTCGCCGTCAGTGGCTGGCGACGTCGGCCGGGCCGTTCCCGCGACCCCGGAACCACAGGGTGGCGACGGTGACCGTGATGATCGGCACCACGAAGAACAGCATCACCGTGCCGTAGGGCTGACGGGATCCGTGATCGGTGGCGTCGAGCACCAGCCAGGTGAGGTATGCGGCGTATCCGACGAGGAAGGCGATGCCCTCCCATCGGTTGAGGACGTAGCCGTTGGCGAAGATCGGCAGGCAGGCCACCGCGACGGCGACCATCACCGGGATGTCGACCTGCACGGCGCTGGCCGCCACGGGAATCGCATTCGGCGACACGACGGCGGTGACACCGAGCACGGCGAGCAGGTTGAACAGATTCGAGCCGATCGCGTTGCCGACGGCGAGGTCGCGCTGTCCCCGGATCGCCGCGAGCACCGACGTGGCCACCTCGGGCAGCGACGTGCCGATCGCCACGACCGTCAGTCCGATCACCAGGTCGCTGACGCCGAGCTCGGCGGCGATGTCGCTCGCCGAGTTGACCAGCGCCTGCGAGCCGAGCACGAGCAGCAGCAGGCCGAGCAGGAGGAATCCGATGTCGGAGAACACCGATGCCTCGGCCAACGACTCGGGGTCGAGCGCATCGTCGTACTCGGTGACGATGTCGGGTGACGAGCCTCGGGTGGCGGCGATCACGGTCCAGGTGATGTACACGGCAAGTGCGGACAGCAGGATCAGGCCCTCGATGCGGCCGAGTTGCTCGTTCAGTACGAACAGGAGCACCAGCACCGAGGCGCCGATCATGATCGGCACGTCGAGGCGCACGATCCGTTGCGCGACGAACAGCGACCCGCCGATCGCCGCCGCGGTGCCGAGCACGAGCAGCACGTTGGCGATGTTCGAGCCGACCACGTTGCCGATCGCGATCGCGCCGGCCTGGTCGCCACCGCGGAGCGCATCGCCCACGCTGACCGCCAGTTCTGGAGCGCTCGTGCCGAACGCCACCACGGTGAGGCCGATGACGACGCTCGACATGCCGGTTCGGGCGGCCAGGCGGGCAGCGCCCCGCACGAGCAATTCGGCTCCGCCGACCAGCCCGACGAGCCCGGCGATCAGGAGTGCAATCGTGCCGACGCCCATGGCCGGTGGAGGCTACGAGCGAATCGCTGCCATCCGACCGACGCCCTCGTCGTCGTCCCGGTGACGCGGTGCCAGGCACCGCGTCACCGCGTAACACGTGTTGGTGGAGGTTGCGCGGTGCCAGGCACCGCGTAACCGGTCAGTGCAGGCGGCGGGCGAGTTCGGCGCGGTAGGCCTCGGCGCGGCGCAGCTTGATGTCTTCGTAGCCGCGGACCTGATCCGGCAGCGAGGCGATCTCGACCGCCTCGTCGTAGCGCTCGCCGGTCATGCGACGGTTCAACGTGGTGATCGCATCGATGTACTCGGGGATCATCGCCCGCTCGACCCGGCGCACCTTCGCCCACCGGAACGGATCGGCGAGCGTGCCGCGCACCGCTTTGCTCGCCCGCAGTGCCCGCAGCGCGGGCACGGCGGTGCGCTGCAGCTTCAGCTTGCGGTCGAGGCCGAGTGATCGCAGCATCGGCGGATGCAGGTGGTAGGTGACCGTGGTGTCGGCGCCACCGACGGCTTCGTATCCTTGGCGGGCAGCGTCGTCGAGCAACAGGCGCGCCACCTCGTACTCGTCCTTGTAGGCCATCAGCTTGTGGAGGTTGCGTGAGACTGCTTCGGTGTAGCGCTCCGACTCCACGCCGCTGGCCACCTCGGCGGACCGGGCCTCGGCGACGACCGATCGGAACCGCTCGGCGTACTCGTCGGACTGGTAGCCGGCCAGGTCGTCGGCGAGTCGGTCGACGAGGTCGCCGAGCGACTCGGGGCCGGCCGGATGGACGATCCCGGCCGCCTGCTCGACCGCCTCGGCGTCGAGCGCCCACGCCCGGCCCCATCGGAACGCGGACAGATTGGTGTCGACCGCCACCCCGTTCAGCGTGATCGCCTGTTCGATCGCGTCGACGGGCACCGGAACCGCACCCACCTGGACGGCGGCGCCGAGCAGCAGGATGTTCGCCGTGGTCGTCGAGCCGAGCAGGCTGTCGGCGAGCCCGGCCGCATCGAGGAACCGGTTCTCGTCACCCCGGCTGACCTGGCCGACCCGCTCGACGAGCACGTTGCTCGCCGGGAGGGCGATGTCGGGGTGGGTGACCATCTGTCCGGTCGGCACGGCGTCGGTCGAGGCGACCACCACCGTGCGGTCGCTGCGGACCCCGGCCAGGTTTGCGTCGCTGGCGCCGACGAGCAGATCGAACGCCAGCAGGCAGTCGACGCCGGACACGTTGGCATGGTTCGACACCGCCACGTCGCCACGGGTGATGCGCAGGTCGCTGACCACCGGTCCGGCCTTCTGCGACAGGCCGGTCTGGTCCAAGCCGCGTACGTGCAGGCCGGCGAGCATCGCCGCCGTGCCGAGGACCTGACTGACGGTGACCACGCCGGTGCCGCCGATGCCGGTGAGCCGCACGGTGAAGTCGCCACCGTCGACGAGCGCCGGCGCCGGCGCCGGCAGGTCGCTCGGGGCCACCGGCGGCTCGCGGCGCTCGGACCGGTCAGCGGCAGGGTCGACCGTGACCGTAGCGAACGACGGGCAGTCACCCTGCAGACACGAGAAGTCGAAGTTGCAGCTCGTCTGGTGGATCCGGGTCTTGCGGCCGAACGGCGTGTCGACGGGCTGCACCGACAGACAGTTGCTCTTGTCGCCGCAGTCGCCGCACCCTTCACAGACGCGTTCGTTGATCACCACCCGGAATCCGGGTGTCGGAATCGTGCCGCGTGCGCGTCCACGCCGATTTTCGGCGGCGCACGCCTGGTCGTGGATGTGAACCGTCACGCCCCGGATCCCGGCGAGCACCCGCTGCGCCTCGTCGAAGCGGCTGCGGTCCCACACGTCGACCTCCGACGGGAACGACCCGGCGGGATGGCGATGCGGGTCGTCGCTGGTGACGATCACGCGCTCCACCCCTTCGAGCAGCAGCATCGCGGCGACGTCGGGCACCGACATCTGTCCCTGGGGGTCCTGGCCACCGGTCATCGCGACGGTGCCGTTGTAGAGCAGCTTGTACGTGATGTCGACGCCGGCCGCGACCGCCGCTCGCACCGCCAGCGAACCGGAGTGGAAGAACGTCCCGTCGCCCAGGTTCTGCACCAGATGGTTGCGTCCGACGAACGGCGCCATCCCGATCCACTGGGCACCCTCGCCGCCCATGCACGTGAGCCCGACGATGTCGCCGACGCGTTCGGGATCCATCATCGCCACCATCGCGTGGCAGCCGATGCCGCCCCCGACCAGCGTGTCGGGCTCGGCGCGCGTGCTGCGGTTGTGTGGGCATCCCGAGCAGTAGAACGGTGCCCGGTTCACGGTGAGCGGGATGCGCGTGCGCTGTGGGCGAACCACCTCGTCGAGCGGCCGCAGGCGGGCGGCGATCCGCGCCGACAACCGTGCGTGGAGCGGGGCGAGCAACGTGTCGACGTCGAGGGTTCCGTGGCCGGGCAGCAGCAGATCGCCGTGCTCGTCGCGCCGGCCGACGACACGCGGGTGGTGGGCGCCGTCGTACAACGAGCTCTTCAGGAGTCCTTCCAGCGTCGGGTTCTTCTCCTCGACCACGACCACCTCGTCGAGGCCGTCCGCGAACTCGCGAGCCTGGGCCGGATCGAGCGGGACCGGCATCAGCAACTGGAAGAGCCGGACGCCGGCGGCACGCAGATCGTCGTCGGTGGCGAGGCCGAGCACCCTCAGTGCTTCGCGGACCTCGTGGAAGGTGTGTCCGCACGCAGCGATGCCGATCCAGTCGTCGACCGTGCGGGTGATCACGCGGTTCAGCCCGTTGTCGACGCCGTAACGGCGCGCCAGCGGCCAGCGAATCTCCTGGAACTCGCGTTCCATGTCGATCGTGTACGGCGTGAGCAGCCGGCCGTTGGGGTGAGGATGGAAGGGGTGCCCATCGACGTCGATCACCGGCGACGACGCATGGACCCGGTCGGGATGCACGTCGACGGTGCCCGTGCCGTCCGCCACGGCGGTGACCAGCTTCAGGCCCGCCCACAGACCGCACGACCGCGAGAGTGCGACCGCGTGCCGGCTGAGGTCGAGCGCCTCCTGCACATCGCCCGGGAAGAGGACCGGCATGTGCAGGTCGACCATCGTGGCGTCGCTCGACGACGGCAGCGTCGAGGACTTGGCCGCCGGATCGTCGCCGACTACGGCGACGACACCACCGTGCATCGACGTCCCGGAGAAGACGGCGTGACGGATTGCGTCGCTGCTGCGGTCGAATCCGGGGCCCTTGCCGTACCAGATGCCGACGACGCCGTCGTAACGGGCGTCGTCGAGCGTCATCGCGAGTTGGCTGCCCATCACCGCGGTCGCCGCCAGCTCCTCGTTGACGGCCGGTCGGACGACGATCGGCAGGTCGGGAACCGTCGCGGATGCGCGCTGCAGCTCCTCGGTGAACGTGCCGACCGGCGACCCCTGGTACCCGGACGCGAACGCTGCGGTCGTCAGACCGAGTCGCCGGTCGAGCCGCAGCTGGTCGGCGGCCAGACGGGCCACCGCCTGCACCCCGGACAGGAAGACCGTGCCGTCCTCCAGCCGGAACCGGTCGGCCAGTTCGTACCGCCGTGCGCCGGCGTGCTGATCGATGCCCCCGCTGTCGATCGTCATCGGACCTCCTTCGTCGGTTGCCCCGTTCCCTGTTGTACCCCATCCCAACCCCCGCGGGCGACCAGCCCCTCCTCCTGCCGACTCCTGCGACTCCTGTCGTTCCGGACCCGACCCGGACGGACCGGGCAGCCCGTTCAGACGAGGTAGTGGCGCACGGCGAGACGTTCGGCGGAGTCGTCGCCGGGCACCGGTAACTGGGCGACGATCCGCAGCGACGGCCACTCCGCCGGCGTGAGCTGCTGGTACTCGAACGTGAGCTCGCCTGCCGTCGGATGCCGGAAGCGGCGCAGCCGGGTCTCGAACCCGGACACGTCGTGCTGGCCCCACCACGCGGCGAACTCCTCGCTCTCCGCGCTCAGCAGCTCGACCAACTCGATCATCACGGGATCGTGGCGCACCGCAGAGGTCGCGGAGCGGAACTCCGCGAGCGCCTGACGGGCATGGATGTCCCAGTCGACGATCAGGTCGCGGGTGGCAGGATCGGCGAACAACACCCACATCAGATTGCGCCGTGGTGCCTCGAGTTCGACGATGCGCGGGTACAGCCGGGCCTGCGCCGGGTTCCATCCGACGAACTCCCAGACCGGGCCGAGCACGTACGCGGGTGCCGGCATCAGCGCATCGAGCAACCGCACCAGCGCGCTCGGCGGCTCCGCCGGGGCGGCGATCGTCGCGGTCCCCGGCTCGGTCAGCGAGAGGAGGTGCTCGAGGCCGGCGTCGTCGAGGCGCAGCGCGCGCCCGATCGAGCGCAGCACGTCGTGGGAGGCGTTGATCCGGCGGCCCTGCTCCAGCCACGTGTACCAGGTCAGCGACACACCCGCCAGCATCGCCACCTCCTCACGCCGCAGCCCGGGCGTGCGGCGGCCGCGTCCGCTCGGCAGGCCGACCTGTTCGGGGCGCGTCGACTCCCGCCGAGTGCGCAGGAACTCCGCGAGTTCCCGTCGATGGTCCGACGCCGAGGCCATGGCGACAGTCAAGCAACATTCACGCAGGGGTGGCACCATGGTCCCGCCATGGTCCCGCCGTCGTCCCATCATGACGCCGTGACGAGCGTTGGGTACCGTGGCGCCGTGAGCACCCCCGGCGACCGCGGCCCGATGTCCCTCGAGGCGATGCTGTCCGATCTGCGCACGCTGGTCGAGATCGAGTCGCCGTCGCGTGACCGTGCGGCGCTGCAGCGGTCGGCCGATGCGCTGGCGGCGATGATCGAGCGGCTGCTCGGACGACCGGCGACGTTGGTCGACAGTCCGGCCGGACCGCACGTGCACTGGTCGGGTGGGGGAGCGCCGAAGGTGCTCCTGCTGGGTCACCACGACACCGTGTTCCCCATCGGTGCGCTCGCAGCACGTCCCTTCACCGTCGCCGACGGGCGCGTCACCGGGCCGGGTGTGTTCGACATGCTCGCGGGCATCGTGCAGGCGCTGCACGGACTGTCCGAGCTCGACGACCTCTCGGGCGTGGAGTTGCTCTTCAGTTCGGACGAGGAGGTCGGATCGCTCTCCTCTCGTGAGCTGATCGAGGAGCGGGCCCGGGCCTGCGGTGCCGTCCTCGTGCTCGAACCGTCAGCCGACGGCGGGGCGCTGAAGACCGGCCGCAAGGGTTGTGGCACCTTCGAGGTGGCCGTCCACGGTCGCGCCGCACATGCCGGCCTCGAACCCGAGAAGGGCGTCAATGCGCTGGTCGAAGTGGCCCACCAGGTCCTCGCGATCGCCGGGATCGGCCGCCCGGAGCTCGGCACCACGGTCACGCCGACGGTCGCCACGGCGGGCACCACCGACAACGTCGTGCCCGCGGAGGGCCTGATCACCGTCGATGTCCGTGTCGAGTCGCCGGAGGAGACCGCTCGGGTCGAAGCGGCGATGGCCGCGCTCGCCCCGCTCGATCCCGACGCAGCCGTCGAGGTGCGTGGTGCGGTCAACCGGCCGCCGATGCCCGAGTCGGCGTCGGCGTCGCTGTGGCCGCTGGCCCAGCAGGTCGATCCGGGCCTGCGGGGTTTCGCGGTCGGTGGCGGCAGCGACGGCAACTTCACCGCAGCGATCGGGGTCCCGACCCTCGATGGCCTCGGCGCCGTCGGCGGCGGAGCCCACGCCGATCACGAGTTCGTCGTCGTCGACACGATGCCCGCCCGGGCATGCCTCGTCCGCGACCTCGTCGCCCGCGTCGTCGCGCGCTGACCCCGTCGCCGGCAACGGCGAGCCCCCGTCGGGGCGATGAGCGAACCGCCCTGATACGGGCTTTTCGCTCATCGCTCGTGGGGATCGGGGTGGACTGATGAGTGAAGCGCCTTGATACGGGCTTTTCGCTCATCGCCGGTGCGGGGCCTGGTTTGAGGATCGCGTCACTGGACAGGCTCCGGGGCGACGCCGAGAACGCACGGACGAGGAGCGATGAATGGGAGCCGGGACCGGGACGAGCGCCTGCTGGTGCACGAGATGAGTGACCGCCTCCCGCTCCGGCTCACGATGACCTTCCCGGGTGCGGCGTCGCTGGGCGCCTTCCAGGCCGGTGCCGCCGCCGCGATCTCCGTCGTCATCGACTCGCTGCGGCGTCAGGGACGCGAGGTCCGCATCGACGCGGTCGGGGGTGCGTCGGCGGGGTCGATCGTCGCGATGCTGCTGTGTCACTGCCTGCTGACCGGACGCGACGCTCCCACGATGCTGCGGTCGGCCTGGGTCGACGAGGTCGACATCGACCTGCTGCGCGGCGGCGGTGCCCATGCGCCGCTGGCGTTCGACGGCCTCCAGGATCGGCTCCGCTCGTTCCTCGAGCCGGACGAGGACGACGACGCCATCACGCACGACCCGCTCCCGGACGGGATCACCTTCGACGTCGCACTCACGAGTCTGCTGGGTTTCTCGAGCCGGGTCGTGGCGGCGGGTGGTACCGACGCCACGCTGACCTACGTCGACTGGCTGCGCTACGAACTGGAACCGCGTGCCGGCCTGGAGCAGTTGGTGGAGCCGGCCGGGGCGTCGCTGCTGGAGGCGGTCCTCGTGTCGGCGTCGCACCCCGGAGCGTTCGCGCCGCGCACGATCGGCCGTAACCCGGCCAGCGCCAGCCACGAACTGCGTCCACTGACGAACGTCGACGGCGACGGCCGATCCTGGTACACCGACGGCGGACTCGTCGGCAACCACCCGATCGGACGCATCCTCGCAGCGGCGCACGCCCGCGCTGATGGCAGGCCCGCCACCCGTGTACACCTCGTCGTGGATCCTCGATCGTCGGGACCGTCCGGCAACGAGTCGTGGGCCGATCCGGACGACCCGAAGACGTGGATCGACGGGATGCGGCGGGCCTTGTCGGTGCTGCCCACACAGGCACTGCACGACGACCTGCGCTCGATCGCAACGGTCAACGAACGCCTCGACCGCCTGGACGAGGCCGTCGACGATCTGGCGAAGCGGCTCGAGGACGCCGGCGATGCCGTCGACCGCGACGCCCTGCGCCAACAGCTCGGCGCCATCGGCGGGCTCGCCGGCAAGGACCGTGTCGACGTCGAGATGATCTCGCCGCTGATGGAGGTGACCGGCGGTGAGCGAGGCGTCAACGACCTGCTCGCCGGTGACTTCATCGGCGCCTTCGGCGGGTTCATCGATCGCCGGATCCGGGCGAGCGACTTCGCGTTGGGCTGGCGATCAGTGGGGTCGTGGGCACCCGACGCCTTGCGGCGTCACGGCGTCGATCCGTCCGAGATCGAACAGCTCGGCGCCGACCTGGAGCGCGCCGACTCCGACGGCTGGACCGGCGACCTCCTCGAGGGCGATGCGGTCGACCGGCTCGACTGGGCCGATCGTTGGAAGATCGGCCTGCTCGGGGCGGAGATCGCCCGGGTGGTGCTCGCCGACGCGATCCCGTCGCCGCGGCGCGTGTTGAGCGGATGGAGGCAGCGGTGACCGCCGGCGCGCATCCATATCTGTCGTCGGGCCGCGCCGACGTGCTCGCCCACCGCGGGGCGAGTGGAGAACGGCCGCCGGGCAACACCTGGTCGGCGTTCGAACGGGCGGTCGAGATCGGCGTCGACCACATCGAGACCGACGTGCAGATCAGCGCGGACGGCGTCATCGTCGTCTACCACGACGACCGCCTGGACGCCACGACGACCGGTCACGGCACGATCGGCGAGCACGGGTGGGGCGAGCTGAGCTCGCTCCGCTACTGCGCCGACGGTCGCCCGACCGACCAGGGTCTCGTGCGACTCGACGAGCTGCTCGTGCGGTGGCCACAGGTGGCGTTCAACATCGACGTCAAGGTCGACGACGCCGTCGTGCCGGTCGTGCGGTTGCTGCAGCGCATCGATGCGCGTGACCGGGTGTGCGTCGCGTCGTTCGGGTGGCGGCGGATCCGGCGCCTGCGATCGCTGCTGGGCGACGGTTGGTGCACGGCGGCGGCACGCGGCGAGATCGCGGCGGCCCGGTTCGCGAGCTGGACGCGGTTGCCCGTCGTGTTGGGCTGCGACGTCGTGCAGGCACCGCGCCGTGCCAGGGGCGTGACGGTGATCGACCGGCGCTTCGTCGACTGGTGCCACCGCACCGGCGTCGCGGTGCACGTCTGGACCGTCGACGACCCCGACGCCGCGCAGCACCTTCGCGACCTCGGCGTCGACGCCCTCATCACCGATCATCCCGAACGCTTCATCGACTCCTGACCGACCGGTGACGAGGTGCCTGGCACCGCGTCACCGCTCAGCGGTCGAGGGCGGGAGTGACGTCGCCGGCGCCGAGCGAGCCGACCTTGCGGTACACGTCGAGCTTGTTGCGGGTGTCGGAGATGTCGAGATTGCGCATCGTCAGCTGGCCGATCCGGTCGAGCGGGCCGAACGCGGCGTCCTCGACGCGCTCCATCGACAGGCGGTCCGGTTCGTAGGTGAGGTTCTCGCTGACCGTGTCGAGGATCGAGTAGTCGTCGCCGCGACGCAGGCGCAGGGTGACCTCGCCGGTCACGGCAGAACCGACCCAGCGCATCAACGGCTCGCGCAGCATCAGGCTCTGCGGATCGAACCAGCGACCTTCGTACAGCAGCCGGCCGAGGCGACGTCCCATCGTGCGGTAGTTCTCGATCGTGCTCTCGTTGTGGATGCCGGTGACGAGACGCTCGTAACAGATGTGCAGCAGCGCCAGCGCCGGGCCCTCGTAGATGCCGCGGCTCTTGGCCTCGATGATCCGGTTCTCGATCTGGTCGCTCATGCCGAGGCCGTGGCGCCCGGCGATCGTGTTCGCCTCCATCACCAGCTCGACCTGCGAGTCGAAGGTGCGCCCGTTGATCGCGACCGGCCACCCCTCCTCGAACCGCACGGCGACGTCCTCGGTGGGGATGTCGACCTCGGGGTTCCAGTGGGCGACACCCATGATCGGTGTCACGATCTCCATGCTGGTCGCCAACTCCTCGAGCGACTTCGCCTCGTGGGTGGCGCCCCAGATGTTGGCATCGGTCGAGTACGCCTTCTCCACCGGGTCGCGGTACGGAAGGTCGCGTGCGGTGAGGAACTCGCTCATGCCCTGTCGGCCGCCGAGTTCGTCGACGAATGTCGGGTCGAGCCACGGCTTGTAGATCCTCAGGTTCGGGTTGACCAACAACCCGTAGCGGTAGAACCGCTCGATGTCGTTTCCCTTGTAGGTCGAGCCGTCGCCCCACACGTCGACGCCGTCGTCGGCCATCGCCCGCACCAGCAGCGTGCCGGTGACCGCCCGCCCGAGGGGCGTGGTGTTGAAGTACGTCTTGCCGGCGGTGGCGATGTGGAACGCCCCGCACTGCAGTGCGATCAGCCCCTCGCGGACGAGTTCGTCGCGGCAGTCGACGAGGCGGGCCTCTTCTGCGCCGTAGACCTTGGCGCGGTCGGGCACGGTGTCGAGTTCCGGTTCGTCGTACTGGCCGAGGTCGGCGGTGTAGGTGTACGGGATGGCCCCCCGGTCACGCATCCAGGCAACGGCTGCCGACGTGTCGAGGCCACCGGAGAAGGCGATGCCGACGCGTTCGCCGACCGGCAACGACATCAGGACTTTTGCGTTCGAGGCGTTGTTCTGTGCGGCATCGGACATGGCCGACGACGCTACCCGGCGTCGTGCGGTCGCGGTCGTTGGTACGTGCCGGTGAACGAGGCCGCCGACACCAACACCACGGCGCCGGCGATCGCGAACTCGATCACGGCGAGTCCGGTCGAGCGCGACAGGTCGGGTACAGCGATCGCTGCGAGGGCGAGCGAACCGATCAGCCCGATCACCGGCATGCGCGGGATGTTGTAGCTGGCGAGGATGCCGAAGATCGCGGTGACGAAGTAAGGCACGAGCCGGATGACGATCGGCTGCGGGCTCGATCGTGGTCCCAGCCACCACGTGGCGATCCCGATCTCTTCGCTGGCCTTCCACACCGCGAGGTATGCCGCGAAGACGGCGATCCACGTGGCGACCATCATCGCCCGCCACGCCGGCACGAGCGTGCCCTCCCGCGCTTGATACCCGGTGGGCAGCGTCAGCGGAGGGGGTGTCGGGAATCGATCGTCGGCCGTCGACGTCGTGGCGGGTCGACTCGGCGGTGGCAGTGCGTCACCCGGGGGAGTCGTCGTGTCCGGCACGGAGGGGCACACTACGACCAGCGGGCCGCCGATGCGACGCGGGCGCACGCCGGACACACACGCACCCGGACGCCCACGGGCGCACACGGGCGCACACGGGCGCGGGGGTGGCGCAGTGGTCGGCCAGCTACCCTCGCTGCGATGTCCTTCGTCGACACCACGCTCGGTGAGCCATTCGAGAAGCTGTCGATCTTCTACCCGATGTGGAACGAGGAGGAGTACATCGAGCGGGCGCTCACCGCCGGCCGGCGGGCGTGCAAGCAACTCGTCCGCTCCGGCGACATCGGCGACTACGAACTGATCGTCGTCGACGACGCCTCGACCGACCGCACCGCAGCGATCGCCGACCGCCTCGCCGACGAGGACGAGCGGGTGCGCGTCGTCCACCACGCCCGCAACCGCAAGCTCGGCGGAGCGATCAAGACCGGCTTCGCGACGGCCTCCGGCGACGTGATCCTGTACACCGACGCCGACCTGCCCTTCGACATGGCCGAGCTGCCGCGTGCGGTGCGCCTGCTGCGCGAATACGACGCCGACATCGTGAGCGCCTACCGGTTCGACCGCACCGGCGAGGGCTACCTGCGGTCGATCTACACCTTCGTCTACAACCTGTTGATCCGGACCCTCTTCGACGTGAAGGCGCGAGACATCAACTTCGCCTTCAAACTCTGCCGGGCCCGCGTCTTCGACCATGTCGAGCTGCGCAGCGAGGGATCGTTCATCGATGCCGAACTGGTGATCAGGGCGACGCGCCTCGGCTACGAGATGCTGCAGTTCGGGGTCGACTACTTCCCGCGAACTCGTGGTGTGTCGACGTTGAGTTCCCCGTCGGTGATCACCACGATCCTGCGCGAGATGTGGCAGCTCCGCGGCGACCTGCAGGACATCCGCCCCGTGATCGAACGCTCCTGAACGCCGCCACGACCCGTTCTCGAACGCACGGGGCGCCGCGGCCACCGAGCAGATCGCCATTGGTAGCGTGACGGTTCGTACGAATCTGTGGATGGGACGTCCCGCCGCGAAAGACCCCCCCTGTGAACGATCGCCCTCGCCTCTCCCACGAAGCCCGCAAGTGGATGCCTGCTGCAGCAGCAGCGGGCGTGTTGGCGATCGTGGTCGTCGCCGGTGTGGCGTTGGGAGGTGGCGGCGACGAGCCGGCGTCGCAGGCGCCGAGCGGCACCATCGACCCGACATCGGTGTCGGTGGCGCCAACCGTCGCCGCCATCGCGACCGTCGAGACCTCGAGCCCGGTCAACAAGTCGAAGTTGACCCGCACCCTGGCGAAGGGGATGGCCGGCGACGACGTGGCGGCCCTCCAGCAGCGACTGACCGACCTGGGATTCCTGCCCGGTCCGGTCGACGGGTACTTCGGCGACGAGACCCGTCGCTCGGTGTGGGCCTACGAGAAGCTGATGCTCGGCGTCGAGTACGACAAGCCGACCGGTCAGGTGACCGCAGCGATGTGGGACGAGATGCAGGAGCCGTTCACGATCCAGCCGCGCCGGCCGAACTCCACCCCCAACCACACCGAGATCTATCTCGACTCGCAGACGATCGCCGTGTTCCACGACGACGAGGCGGTCTTCATCAGTCACATGTCCAGTGGCGACAACGAAGAGTGGTGCGAAGAGGTCACGATCAGCCCGGGCGAATGGAACAACCCGGGCGACGAGCCGTTGGTGCGCGGCGAATGCGGTAAGTCGATCACGCCCGGCGGAGTGTTCAACTTCACTCGCCGTGTCGAGGGCATCCGCCAGAGCTCGCTCGGCGGGATGTGGGATCCGGTGTACTTCAACTACGGCATCGCGGTGCACGGCGCGCTCAACGTGCCGTTGCAGCCCGCGTCGCACGGCTGCATCCGGATCCCCTTGCCGCTGTCGCCGACGTTCCAGGAAGTGACCGCCACCGGCGACCAGGTCTTCGTGTTCGACGGCGTGCAGGAACCGGAGTACTACGGCGCGCAGCTGCCGTACTTCAACCGCGTCGATCCGGACTACTCCACCACCACGACCAGCACGACGACCACGACCACCGTGCCGCCGTCGACGACGACCACGACGCCACCGCCGTCGACGACCACGCCGCCGGCGACCACGACGACCGCGCCGACGACCACGACCGTGCCGGACACGACCACGACGACGGTCGCTGCGGCCGCCGGCTGAGCGTCAGGTTGGCGGCGCCGAAGCGCCGGTTGCGTTCGTCGTCCCGCAGGTGTCCATGACATCGTGCTCTCGTGAGCGACCACGCGATTTCCGACTACGACGAGTTCGGGCTCTTCCACCAGAACATCGCCGAGTTCGATCTCGACGTGGCCGAGGTGCCCCCGGTCGCGCGCATCGACACGCCGGTTCCCGATGACGACGGCGGGTCGCGCACGGTGAGTGCGTTGCGATGGGGAGTCGGCGAACCCGAACTCGTCTTCGTGCACGGCGGCGCCCAGAACGCGCACACCTGGGACACCGTGGTGCTCGCACTCGGCCGACCTGCGCTCAGCGTCGACCTGCCCGGCCACGGACACTCCCACTGGCGAGCGGACGGCGCCTACAGCCCGATGAATCTCGCAGACGATGTCGCCGTGGTCGTGGCGGAACATGCTCCGACCGCCCGCGTCGTCGTGGGGATGTCGCTCGGTGGGTTGACCACCATGGAACTGGCGGTGCGCCATCCGGCGCTGGTCCGCTCGCTCGTGATGGTCGACATCACGCCGGGCGTCAATGCCGCCAAGACCAAGGCGATCACCGACTTCGTCGACGGGCCCCAGGAGTTCGCCAGTTTCGACGATCTCCTCGCACGCACCAAGGAGCACAATCCGACCCGTTCGGAGTCGTCGCTGCGTCGCGGCATCCTCCACAACGCCCACCAGCAGCCCGACGGATCGTGGCAGTGGCGCTACGACCGGGGCAGCCACGCCCGCTCGCAACAGGCTGGTGCGGCCTCCGACGACCAGACGTCGCCCGATGCGACGGAGCGTGCCCTGTCGCCGCTCTGGGACGACTTCGGATCGATCGGGTGTCCGGTCACGCTGGTGCGCGGATCGCTGTCGCCGGTGGTCGACGACGACGACGTCGCAGAAGCCCGACGTCGCCGGCCCGATCTTGCCGTGCACGTCGTCGACGGGGCGGGCCACAGCGTGCAGGGCGACCGCCCGGTGGAGCTGGCGGCGATCCTCGCCGCACTCGCGTAGCCCCTCGGCGCCGCGCAGTCGTGCGGGAAGCTCGGATCAGAGCTGGGCCAGGCAGGCGTCGGTGCCCTCGATGACACCGGTGCGGAACGCGTCGATCTTCTCGAACGCGTTGCCGATCACGTCGTCGTCGACGCTGTTGTCGCCGATGCGCAACACGGTCTGGATGGCCTCGTCGAGGTCGCCGGCCGAGATCCGCACCGAATCACGCGTGGCCAGGCGCGGCTGCGGCAGAACGAAGTCGATCGGCGTGACCGTCTTGACCCAGCCGCCCGTGAGGCAGTCGTTCGCCAGGGCGCGCGGCTCGCCGACGAGGTCGGAGCCGAGCGCCGACTGGACCGCCTCGCTCCAGGCGGCGCCGAGCACGTAGCCGACGGCGAAGTCACCCAACGATCGGTAGAGGTCGAGCGCAGCGGGCTCGTTGAAGTACACCTCGTCGGTCGATGCACACAGGGCCGTGCCGAGGCTCAGGTCGCCGCGCAGATCGTCGCATGTCGCATCGGCGGCCGAGCTCACCACCACGATGCTCAGCGGCTCCAGCCCGGCGATGTCGAGTTCCTCGTCCCAGTACCGGTTGAGGTCCTCGGGGAGGAATCCGACGAGGTCGTTCTCGCCGTAGCCGAACGCCGCGTCGCCGTTGTTGCCGATGTCGCTGGTCGTGAACTGGTTGGGCATCAGCGGGAGCGGAGCGTCGAGGAGCTGCGAGCACCGTTCGGGACCCTCGTTGAACCCGACCTGGAAGGCCCCGACACGGTCGAATCCCGAACCGTGCCCACCGGCGATGAACTGGTCGACGCCGACCGGGTCGCTGACCTTGGTCATCGCGATCAGCCCGGCGCGGACGTCACCGTCGCTGAACCGCACGGTGGCGGCCTCTCCCCGGGCCGCCCGGCCGGTCCAGGCGCCGGCGAAACAGTCGGCCTGTTGCTCGGTGATGATCGTCGGGAGCTCCCGGTCGAGTGCACCGATGCGGAACTGGATGGCGTGGGCGAACTCGTGGGCCAGCACCGTGCCGATCGTGGCGGCGCCGTACTCGCGGGCGAGTTCGGCGAGCAGGCCGTCGTCGCCGTCGTCGTACACGAGGAAGTCGCCGACGCCGCAGTAGAAGGCCACGTACTGCTGCACGTCCAGGTAGGTGGTGCGCGGCGAGCCGCAGCCGGGGATGTCGTCGGGCCGGTCGGGATGGGCGGCGTAGACGTCGCCCTCGAGCGGGGTGAACGGTTCGCCGTAGATCGCCGGGTACGTCTCGGTCCACCACCGTTGGAGGTCGGTCATGACGGCGAGCAGGAAGTCGTCGTAGGCGCGCGCCGGCTTGTTGGAGCCGAAGTTGATCGCCTCACGGTCGATGTTGCCGGACGGGGCAGTGGGCGCTGTCGTGGGCGCCGGACCGGGATCGCCGGGCTGCGGGTCCGAGAGAGCGAGGTCGTCCGGTGCCGGACCGGTGAGCGTCGGGTCGTCGCCGAGGCTGCGGATCGGGTCGGCGCGCTCGGTGGTGACGTCGATGCTGCCCGCGCAGGCGCTCAGTGCCACGGCGCCGGCGGTGGCCAGGGCGAGCAGCCGCGCGCGTTGCATGCGCCTGATGCTACGCACCGAACGGTCAGCGCCGGCGGCGGATGCCGTGTCTTCACGGTGTTCTTACGCACGCGGCCTCGAGCCGCCGAAGCGTGCCGCGGTCGCGGGCCGCCGCAGGCGAGACACTGAGCTTCGAATGACGGAGGTCGTCGTGCTACCTTGCCCTGGGCCAAGCTCGAATGGGGATCGAAGGGGGACATTGGATGGCATTGCTGGAAGTCAGCGACATCTCCGTGCGATTCGGAGGCATCATCGCCCTGGACGATCTCACGTTCGGCATCGAACCGGGACAGATCTGCGGGCTCATCGGTCCGAACGGTGCCGGCAAGACGACGATGTTCAACGTGATCAGCCGCATCTACGACCCCGCCGGCGGTTCCATCCGGTTCGACGGTGAGGATCTGCTCGAGATGCACCCCCACCAGATCTCCAAGATCGGGGTGTTCCGAACGTTCCAGAACCTCGCCCTGTGGCCCCGGATGTCGGTGATCGACAACGTGATGGTGGGCGCCCAGACGCTCAGCAAGCAGAACTTCCTGACCGCCATGTTCGACATCGGGCGCCGCAAGGAGGAGCGCGAACTCCAGGAGCGGGCGTACGGGATCCTCGACGACCTCGGGCTCGTCGACGTCGCCTTCCACCAGTGCGCCGGATTGCCGTACGGCACGCTGAAGCGCATCGAACTCGCCCGCTGCCTGATCGGCGCACCGAAGCTGTTGATGCTCGACGAGCCCGCCACCGGGCTCACCCATTCCGAGGTCGGAGAACTCTCCGAGATGATCGTCGGCATCCGCGATCGCTACGACCTCACCATCCTGCTCGTCGAGCACCACATGGGTCTGGTGATGAGCATCTCGGAGAACGTGGTCGTCTTGGACTTCGGACGCAAGATCGCCGAGGGAAGTCCTCGAGACGTCCAGGAGAATCCGACCGTCATCGAGGCCTACCTGGGAGCACCCGCATGAGCGACCGACTGTTGGACGTGAAGGATCTGCACGGTGGCTACGGCCCCATCCAGGTGCTCCACGGGCTCGACTTCCACGTCGACGAGGGCGAGGTCGTGGTGATCCTCGGGGCGAACGGTGCCGGCAAGACCAGCACGCTGCGTGCCGTGTCGGGCATGATCGAGACGTCGGGCAGCATCGAACTGCAGGGCGAACAGATCCTCGGTGCCAAGCGGGCCGACATCGTCCGCAGGGGCGTGGCTCACGTGCCCCAGGGACGCGGCACGCTGCCCGAACTCTCGGTGGAGGACAACCTCCTCGTCGGCGCGTACGTACGCAAGGACAAAGAAGTGCGCGCCGACATGGACAAGTGGTTCGAGGTGTATCCGGTGCTCCACGAGCGGCGCCAACAGCGCGCCGGCAGCCTCTCGGGCGGTGAGCAACAGATGCTCGCCGTCGCCCGGGCGCTGATGTCACGGCCCCACCTGCTGCTGCTCGACGAGCCGTCGCTCGGGCTCGCGCCGATCATCGTGGCCGACCTGTTCGAACGGTTCGGGCACATCAACAAAGAGACCGGCACGACGATGCTCGTGGTGGAGCAGAACGCACAGCTGGCGCTCCGGATCGCGGATCGCGGTTACGTGCTCGAATCGGGCGAGATCACGGTGCAGGGCGAGGCCTCCTCGCTGATGCACGACGACGCCATCCGCAAGGCCTACCTGGGAGTCTGACCGACACATGGAACTCTTCGTCGCTCGTCTGTTCGACGGGCTCGCCAACGGCTCGACCTACGCACTGATTGCCCTCGCACTGGTGATGATCTACAAGGCGACCACGCTCATCAACTTCGCCCAGGGCGAGATGGCCATGTTCGGCTCCTTCATCGTGTTGGCGCTCGCCACCGAGCAGGGCGTGCCGATGTGGATCGCGGTGTTGATCGGCATGATCATCTCCGCCCTGATCGGTGCAGGGATCGAACGCACCCTGATCCGGCCGTTCGATCCGGCCGATCACCTCCCGCTGGTGATCATCACGCTCGGCCTGTTCCTGATGTTCGGTTCGCTGGCCGGCATCATCTGGCGGTTCGATCCTCGCCAGTTCCCCGAGCTGTTTCCCTCGGGTAGCGCCTTGTCCTTCGGTGCGGCGACGCTCACCTGGTACACGGTCTGCGTGGTGGCCACGGTGCTCGTCGTGGCCGGCCTGCTCACGGTGTTGCTGAACACCACCAAGATCGGCCTCGCCTTCCGCGCCGTGTCGTCCAACCTCGAGTCGAGTGAACTCTCGGGTATCCGGGTCGGACCCACACTGCAATTCGGCTGGGCCCTCGCAGCGGCGGTCGGCACGTTGGCCGCATCGATCTACGTCGCCGACCCGATCCGTCAGCTCGAACCCACCGTGATGGCGCGGGTGCTGATCTTCTCGTCGGCAGCGGCAGCGCTCGGCGGCCTCGACAGCCTGTGGGGCGCGATCGTGGGCGGGATCGCCATCGGCATGGTGCAGAGCATCGTGGTCCAATACGTGCCGTTCATCCCGAACGAGATGAGCCTGGCAACGGCGGTGCTCGTGCTGGTGCTCGTGTTGGTGTTCAAACCGTCGGGGCTGTTCGGCACACCTGCGGTGGAAAGGGTCTAGAGGACGACACGATGGCACGTTTCAACCTTCTCGAGGGGTCCGCTCAGTACCGCACCTACCGATGGGTGGCCTGGGGAGTGTTCCTGGTGGTCCTGCTGCTCGTCGGCTTCGCCTACGCCGACACGGCGCAGGTGACCATTCTCGACAACCGGTACAACCTCGGCCTCCCGCGGATCAACAAGGCGATCGCCTTCTCCGTCGCGGTGCTCGGCCTGCAGGTGATCGTCGGCTACACCGGCCAGTTGGCGCTCGGCCAGAGCTTCTTCTTCGGCACGGGTGCCTATGTGGCCGCGTGGCTGGTTGCCGACCAGAACTGGCCGTGGCTGGCGACACTCGTCGTCGTCGTGCCCGTCTGCTTCGCTCTGGGGGTGATCATCGGCATCCCTGCGTTGCGCATCAAGGGTCTCTATCTGGCGCTCGTCACGCTCGGACTTGCCGCGGTCTTCCCGGCCGTGGTGCAGCTCGACGTCTTCGACCCATACACGGGTGGCGCCTCGGGCAAGTCTGTCGACTCCACGCTGCTGCCGCCCAGCTGGCTCCCGCTCAACGGGATCAACGGCGTGCTGCAGGACATCCCGTTGATCGGGCAGTACTTCGGTGAGGGAGACCTCACCAGCCGGGAACTGGAACGGATCTGGAAGTACCTGCTCTTCGCCTTCCTCGCTGCGATCTGCCTCTGGACGGTGTCGAACCTCGTCCGCAGTCGACCCGGTCGGGCGATGCGTGCGATCCGTGACAACGAGACCAGCGCCGCCGTGTCCGGTGTGAACCTGTCGTGGTCGAAGACGATGTCGTTCGGCATCGCCTCGGCACTCGGCGGGGTCGGCGGCATCATCTACGTTGCCGAACTCGGCATCGCCTCGCCCGGCGACTTCACCCTGGTGCTCGCGATCTTGTTCATCGTCGGTCTCGTGGTCGGCGGCGTCGGCACGCTGTCGGGTGCCGTCGTCGGCGGGCTCGCCATCACGTTCATCCCGGAATGGGCGTCGTCGACCGAGCAGTTCCCCGGGATTCCCGAGCGATGGCTGCAGGGGCCCACCGGCACCTTCATCATGGGTGCGCTCTTGATCCTGCTCACGTTCTTCCTGCCGGGTGGCATCGTTTCGGGTGCCCGTCGTCTCAAGGCGAAGGTGGTTCGTGTGATTCCCGTCCCGCCGAAGGGGTACCAGCCGAGGGACCCGACCGAGGCCATTGGCGCCGGTGGTGACTCGGACGTTACTGTTGACGGTGAACCGGCCACTGCGGACACCGATCTCGCCGCACGCTGAATCCCAGGTCGTCGGACCCACACCTCGTCGAGCAGTTGTCGAGAGGGTCCGATCCAGGAGCTGAACACTCAGCATCACATCACACATTGAAGGGGGAACATGAAAGCTTCACCATGGAAGCGCTCGATTGCAGCGCTCATGGCCGCCGGACTGGTCTTCGCTGCCTGTGGCAGTGACGACAACGGCGACACCACACCCGCCCAGACCGATGCACCCGCCGGCACGGAGGCGACCGAGGGCACCGACGCGGCGCCCGAGGAGACCGACGCCGCGCCCGAGGCGACCGACGGCGAGGACATGGCCGGCGGCGAGGAACTCGCCCTCGAGGGCGAGGTCGAGATCGCCGCGGGGACCACGCTCAACCTCGACGACTGCCCGAGCGACTGGGATCCGTACCGGGGCGTCGACGGCGACGAGATCCGCATCGGCCAGTCGTTGCCACAGTCCGGCCCAGCGGCCGCGTTCGGCCCGATCGGCGAAGGCATGCAGATGTACTTCGACTACCTCAACGACAACGATCCGATCGACGGCAAGGATCTCGTGCTGATCGCACGCGATGACGCCTACGAGGCCGGCCGTACGGTTGCCAACGTCGAGGAGATGATCGACACCGAGGACATCTTCGCCTTCGCTGACATCATCGGCACCAGCAACAACCTCGCGGTGCGTCCGATCACCGACGAGGGCTGTGTTCCGCAGCTGTTCAACTCGACGGGCTTCCCGCTGTGGGGTGACCCGGCGAACTTCCCGTGGACGATCGGCAACATCCTCAACTACGTCACCGAGACCAACATCTGGTGCACCGCGATCGTCGACGAGTTCGGCGAGGGTGCGTCGGTGGCGGCGCTGATCATGAACAACGACTTCGGCGCGACCTACCAGTCGGCGCTCGAGGCATGTGCCGCCGACGGTCAGATCGATCTCGTCGAAGTGCAGGTGCACGACCAGGCCGCACCCGACATCACCAACGAGATGACCACGCTTGCCTCGAGCGGGGCTGATGTGTTCGTCGCCGGTACCACCGGTGCGTTCTGCCCGCAGTCGGTGGCCAGCGTTGCGGCCACGGAGTGGCGTCCCCGCTTCTACATGTCGTACACCTGCAACAACCTGGCGAGCTTCTTCGCTCCGGTTCAGGACCAGGCGGCTCTGCTCGCCGAGGAGGGTTCTGGTGTCCGGGTGACGAACTCGAACAAGGTGTGCGGCGACGCCGCCTACGCCGATGACCCGGCGATCCAGCTCACCGTCCAGGTGCTGGACGAGTACGGCAATGGAACGACGTGTGCCGATGGTTCGTACTCCACCGGCGTGCTGTTCGCCCAGGTCCTCGAAGACGTCTTGCGCTCGGCGGCGGCGATGCCAGGTGGGCTCAACCGGGTCAACCTGATGGCGGCGGTCTGGAACATGGACACCACCAACGGCCAGCTGGTCGGCGACGGGGTCATCAAGACCGACGGCGTGAACGACGCCTTTGTCACCGAATCGGCGCAGATCTCGGAGGTCGTCGTGACCGACGGCAACCTCGGGTTCAACCCGATCGGTGACGTCATCGATCTGGAAGGTCAGGGCGGTTCCTACCAGGGTGGTTGATCACTGCTGTTGATCACTGCTGACGGCGTGAACGCCTGAGCAACCCGAACACGGCAACGGCCGGTGGCTTCCCTCCACACGAGGGTGGCCGCCGGCCGTGTCGCGTCCTGCCAGTGGGGGCGGCGCTCAGGAACCCGCAGGTCGGCGCGCCACGTTGACCTCGTACTCGGTCGAGCCGGTGATCACGATCTCGAACTCCCAGGTCGCCCCAGCGGTGTCGATCGCCGTGCACGGGAACGTGGTGCCCTCTTCCTGGTTCTCCGGTTCGACGCACGTCGCAGTCTCGAATGCGGTGTCCGAGCCGGCGAACAGGGCGTCGCGCAGGTCGCTGTTCTCCTCGATGAACGTCTCGGCGTCGTTGCGGAAGTCGGCCGTCGTGGTGAAACAGCCCGCCAGGCCGCCGGCGAGCACGACGAGCGACGCAGCGCTCAGCAATGGCGTGTCGAACAGGCGGCGACGACGGCGCATGACCCACGGTAGCGCAGCGCCGGTCGAGCATGCTCGCGCTCGGAGCGCGACGACGGCTCAGGCAACGCGCTCAGGCAACCGGTTCCGGGACCGCCGAACGCCGGTGCGTGGCCACCCGGTCCCACATCACCACCAGTAGCGCCACCCAGACGACGGCGAAGCCGACCAGACGGTCGAGCGGCACGTCCTCGTCGTAGAGCAGCCAGCCCAACCCGAAGTTGATGACCGGCACCAGGAGATTGAGCGGTCCCAGCAGCGTGAACGGGATCGACTGGGCGGCAGCAGCGAACAGCATCAGTGGCACCGCGGTGACCAGGCCGGTGCTGAGCACCAGCACCCAGTCGGCGGTCCCGGCGGTCTGCGCAACGCTGTCCGAGCCGGTCGAGAAGGCGACGACGGCCAGCACCGCCGGCACGAACAACACGAACGTCTCGCCGGCGAGGCTGTCGACGGCGCCGAGCGGCACGCGGCGTTTGGCGAGCCCGTAGAGACTCCACGAGCCGGCGATCATCAGCGCGATCCAGGGGGGACGCCCGTAGGAGATCGTCAGGATCGCCACGGCGATCGCCGCCAGCGCGAAGGCGAGGCGCTGCGCCTTGGTCGGATCCTCGTGCAGCACGAAGACACCGATCGCCATCGTCGCGAGCGGCGCGATGAAGTAGCCGAGCGCCGTCTCGATCACGCGATCGTTGGTGACCGCCCAGACGTAGCTGCCCCAGTTGATGGTCAGCAGCAGCGACGCCATCACCAGCCGTCGAGCGGTGGGCCCGTGACGGAGCGCGGCGACGATGTTCGGCCACGTCCGGCGCACGGTCACGATCGCCGCCATCACCACGCCGGCGCATGCCATCCGCCAGGCGATCAGCTCGAAGGCGTCGAACGCCGCGAGCTGCTTCCAGTAGATCGTCAGGAAACCCCAGAGGAGATATGCCGCGACGGCCAGCTGCACGCCGCGTTGCACGGTGCGGGTGGCTCGGTCGGGCGCTGACATCGGGTGCGTACGGTACGGATCCGACGACCGCTTCGGCGAATGCGATTGCCGCCCGGGTCGGAGGGGTAGCGATCTAGCGTGGGATCGATGGACGAGCCGCTCGACGACCCGCTCGACGTGTCCGTCACCGACGATCCTGCGGCGGCTGCCGGGCGTTGGCTCGCCGACCGTCTTCGTGATGCGGTCGATCGTCGCGGAGCAGCGACGCTCGGCGTCAGCGGCGGCGGTTCAGCGCCGCCGATGTTCGACGTACTGCTCGCACAGGACGTGCCGTGGCAACACGTCACGGTCTGGCAGGTCGACGAGCGGATCGCGCCCGACGGGCACCCCGCACGCAACGCGGGCCAACTGGCCGGTTTTCCGTGCCGGGTCGAGTTGATGCCGGTGACCGACGACGATCTCGCCGCCGCGCCCAGCAGGTATGCGACCGGGCTGCCCGAACGCTTCGACGTGATCCATCTGGGCCTCGGCGACGACGGCCACACCGCGTCGTGGCCGCCTGGCGATCCTGTCGTCGACAGCGAGCGCTCGTGCGAGGTGGTCGGTGAGTTCCACGGCTTCCGGCGGATGACGCTCACGCCGCCGGTGGTCAACGCCGCGGGCGCCCGCCTCATGCTGACCTACGGAGCGTCGAAGGCGCCGATGGTCCGGCGCTGGTTCGCGGGGGATGCTGCGCTGCCCGTCAGCCGGCTCCGGCGCGACGACACCTGGGTGATGCTCGATCCCGCCGCAGCCGCCGAACTCGGCGAACGGCCGTCGCGATAGGTTCGACAGCGATGGACTCCGCCGACCTCCTCGCGGCCCTGGCCGACCTGCCCCGTCCCGCCCACCTGCGCCGGCTGTTCGCCGACGATCCCGGCCGCGCCGAGCGGTACGTCACCGAGGTCGCCGACCTGCGCATCGACTGGTCGAAGCACCTCGTCGACGACACGGTGCTCGCCGGGCTCTTCGACCTGGCGGAACGGTCGGGTGTCGAAGCGCGGCGCGATGCCATGTTCGCAGGCGAGCACGTCAACGTCACCGAGGACCGCGCCGTGATGCACGTGGCGCTGCGGGCGCCGGCGGGCTCGGTGATGAACGTCGACGGCGACAACGTCGTCCCCGAGGTCCACGCCGTCCTCGACACGATGAGCGCATTCGCCGAACGCATCCGCTCCGACGAACGGATCACCCACGTCGTCAACATCGGCATCGGTGGGTCGGATCTCGGCCCGGCGATGGCCTACCGTGCGCTCGACGCCTACCGCCACGAGCGGATCCGCTGCTCGTTCGTGTCCAATGTCGACGGCGCCGACGTCGCCGCCGTGCTGGCCGGCTCCGACCCGGCGTCGACGTTGTTCATCGTCGCGTCGAAGACCTTCGGTACGATCGAGACGCTGACCAACGCGCGCACCGCCCGGGCGTGGCTGGTGGAGGCGCTCGGGGAGTCGGCGGTGAGCGATCACTTCGTGGCGGTGTCGACCAACGCCGAGCGGGTCGCCGAGTTCGGGATCGACACGGCGAACATGTTCGGCTTCTGGGACTGGGTCGGCGGTCGGTACTCGGTCGACTCGGCGATCGGGCTCTCGCTGATGATCTCGATCGGCCCCGACCATTTCCGCGAGTTCCTGCACGGCTTCCATCTCGTCGACGAGCACTTCCGCACCGCCCCGCTCCGCGAGAACGCGCCCGTCGTGATGGCACTGCTCGGCGTCTGGTATGCCAACGGGCTCGGTTTCGACACCAAGGCGGTGTTGCCGTATGCCGAGGAGCTGGCTCGGTTCCCTGCCTATCTGCAGCAGCTCGACATGGAGTCGAACGGCAAGTCGGTGCGACTCGACGGCAGTCGGGTGATCGGCGACACCGGTCCGATCGTGTGGGGCGAGCCGGGCACGAACGGCCAGCACGCCTTCTACCAACTGCTCCACCAGGGCACCCGGATCGTCCCGGTCGACTTCATCGGCTTCGCCACGCCGCACCATCCGTACCGCGAGCATCACGACCTGCTGATGGCGAACCTGTTCGCCCAGTCCGAGGCCCTCGCGTTCGGGCGGGATGCCGATCCCGACGAGCCGTACCGCCAGTTCGACGGCAACCGGCCCAACACGGTGATCCTCGCCGAGCAGCTGACCCCGTCGGTGCTCGGTCAGTTGATCGCGCTGTACGAGCACATCGTGCACGTCCAGGGAACGATCTGGGGCGTGAACAGCTACGACCAGTGGGGTGTCGAGCTCGGCAAGGAGCTGGCGAACCGGATCACCCCGGAGCTCACCGACGAGCCCGATCCCGACGCCCACGATGCGTCGACGAACGCCCTGATCGCCTGGTATCGCGCCCACCGCTGAGCTCCCCACCCCTCCGAAACTTGCGCCGATCGTCCCGCTCAGCGCGCGATCGTGCGCACAGTTCGCAGCAACGGCCCCTCTTCGCCGAAATGTGCGCGGATCTGCCCGCTGGTGACGCGCCCGTGCACAATTTTCGGGAGGGCTCGGGTGGGGCTGTCCGGGGCGAGGCTCGTGGTCGGTTGGTGAATACGGGGAGGGGTACGCTGGCGGCATGAGGTTTCCGGAGGACGTCAACGACGATGTGTTGAAGCGGCTGCGCCGCCTCGAAGGTCAGATCCGGGGCGTCCAGCGGATGATCGAGGAGGGCCAGGACTGCGCCGACGTGGTCACCCAGCTGTCGGCGTGCAAGGCCGCGCTCGACCGGGTCGGCTACCGCCTCGTCGTCGCCGGGATGCGTCACTGCGTCACGGCGCCCGTCGAGACCGGCGAGCAGCCCGAACTCGACGCCCTCGAACTCGAGCGCCTGTTCATGAAGCTCAGCTGACCACCCGCCGGCACTCGCCGCGGCGAGGTGGGAGGGCTGGGGGCGGTGAGGTGGGGCCGCTCGGTTGCAGCGTCCGGGGCGCGATGGGCAAGACTTGACCCCATGCGCGACTACACCAACATCTACATCGACGGTGCCTGGGTTCCCTCCGACGGCACGGGCACGATCGAGGTCATCAACGCCGGGACCGAAGAGGTCATGGGCTCGATCCCCGAGGGCACCGCCAGTGACGTCGACCGCGCCGTTGCGGCCGCGCGCCGGGCGTTCGATTCCTGGTCCGGCACACCGGTCGAGGAGCGCCAGAAGTACATGGTCCGCCTGAACGAGGCCCTTCAGGCGCGTTCCCCCGAGATCGCCGAGGTGATCGCCGGTGAAGTCGGCATGCCGATCACCTGGTCGACGATGATCCAGGCCGGGTTGCCCGCCGGCAACATGCAGACCTACGCCACGTTGCTCGACACGTTCCAGTTCGAGGAGACCATCGGCAACAGCCTCGTCGTCAAGGAGCCCGTCGGCGTCGTCGGTGCGATCACACCGTGGAACTACCCGCTGCACCAGATCGTCTGCAAGCTCGGTGGCGCCCTCGCCGCCGGCTGCACCTTCGTCCTCAAGCCGTCCGAGGTCGCGCCCCTCAACGCGTTCATCCTCGCCGAGATCGTCCACGAGGTCGGACTGCCCGCCGGCGTGTTCAACCTGGTCACCGGCACCGGACCGGTCGTCGGTGCGGCGATCGCCGAGCACCCCGATGTCGACATGGTCAGCTTCACCGGCTCGACGCGCGCCGGCAAGCAGGTCGCCGCAGCCGCCGCCGGCACCGTCAAGCGCGTCGCCCTCGAGCTGGGTGGCAAGTCCGCCAACATCATCCTCGACGACGCCAACCTCGAAGAGGTGATCCCGAAGGGCATCTTCGCCTGCTACCTCAACTCGGGTCAGACATGCACCGCCCACACGCGCATGCTCGTCCCCAACAGCCGCTACGACGAAGCCGTCGCCATCGCCGCAGCTGCAGCGGAAAGCATGCAGGTCGACGACCCGTCCAAGGAGGGCATGCACCTCGGCCCGCTGATCAGCCAGGCCCAGTGGGACCGCGTCCAGGGGTACATCCAGAAGGGCATCGACGAAGGCGCGGTCGTCGCCGCCGGTGGTCTCGGCAAGCCCGAGGGCAAGGAGACCGGCTACTTCGTGAAGCCGACGGTGCTGGCCAACGTCACCAACGACATGACGGTGGCCCAGGAGGAGATCTTCGGCCCGGTGCTGTCGATCATCGGCTACGAGGACGACGACGACGCCGTGCGCATCGCCAACGACAGCCTCTACGGCCTGTCGGGTGGCGTCTGGTCGGCCGACCAGGATCGTGCGATCTCGGTCGCCCGGCGGATGCGCACGGGTGCGGTCGACGTCAACGGCGGCTCGTTCAACATCGCGGCGCCGTTCGGTGGCTACAAGCAGTCGGGGTACGGCCGCGAGAACGGCCCGTACGGCATCGACGAGTTCCTCCAGACCAAGTCGCTGCAGCTCTGACCTGATCGCAGCTAGCGTCGTCGGCTGATGGTCGACCGGATCGAGCGCCTCACGAACCTCCTCGCGTTGCTGCTCGAGACGATCGAACCGCTCAGCCTGGTGCAGATCGCCGCCGAACTCGACGGTCAGTACCCCGAACGCGACAAGCCCCGTCGCGCCGCGTTCGAGCGCGACAAGGCAGCGCTGCGCGACATCGGCGTGCCGATCGAGACCGAGATCGTCGGGGGCGGCCCGTACGCCGGGCAGACCCGCTACTGGATCGATCGACGCGCCTACGAACTCGCCGACCTCGATCTGGCCGACGACGAGATGCGTGCTCTCCAGGTCGCCGTTGCGGCGGTACGCACCGACGCCGGCCAGGAGGCGCTGTGGAAGCTGGGCGGCACGCTGGGCGGCGAGCGTCCGGCGGTGTCGGTCGTGATCCCCGAACGGCCCGAGCTGCCGGCGATCCGTACCGCAGTGGCCGCCCGGGCCCCGATCGAGTTCGGGTACCGCGGCGAGCAGCGCTCACTCGACCCGTGGGGGCTGTTGTTGCGCGGCGGCTTCTGGTACGTGATCGGCCACGACCACGCTCGTGGCGAGCGGCGGACCTTCCGAGTCGACCGGTTCGACCGGTCCGATGGCCACGAAACGGGCGTGCGTGTCGGCGAGTCGGGTTCCTTCGAACGCCCGGCGTCGTTCGATCCCCGCACGGCGTTCCCCGCCGACCCGAAGCAGATCGGTTACCGCGCCGACGAGAGCGTCGACGCGATCGTGCGGATCGACGCGCTGCGCGCTGCTGCGGTGGAACGTGAACTCGGCGCCGACCGCATCGTCGAACGCGGTGTCGACGGAGGTATCCGGGTCTCGGTGCCCGCCGGCAACCGCGCCGCGTTCCGGTCGTGGGTGCTCGGGTTGCTCGAACACGCGGTCGTCGAGTCGCCGCCCGAACTGCGCCGACACGTGATCGACTGGCTCAGCGCGGTCGCCGACACCAGCGCCGGTCCGGTGCGGCGATGAGCGGGCCCCGCAACGCCGAGGACCGTCTCCGTCGTCTCCTGGTGATGCTGCCGTGGCTGATGGAGATGGCGGAGGTCCCGCTCGCCGATGTCGCCCGACGTTTCGACATGAGCGAGGCGCAGGTGCAGAGCGATCTCGAACTGGTCGCGATGTGCGGGCTGCCGCCGTTCGTCGACGAGATGGTCGACGTGTTCATCGACGACGGCATCGTCTACGTGGGCGTCCCCCGCTTGTTCACGCGGCCGCTGCGCCTCACCGCCCCGGAGGCGTTCTCGCTGCTGACCTCGGCTCGAGCCGCGATGGAGCTGCCGGGTGCCGACCGGGACGCGGCGCTGGGGCGCGGCCTCAGGAAGCTCGCCGCCGTGCTCGCCGACGCCGGCCTCGGCGAGCCACTCGACGCCGATACCGACGACACCACCGGGGTCGTCGTCGACCTCGCCCGACCGGACTTCACCGACACGATGGCGGAGGCCGCTGCATCGGGCGTCGAGCTGCGGGTCAGCTACTTCTCACCCGCCCGTGCGGAAATCACCGAGCGGTCGATCGTGCCCCGCCACGTGTTCACGGATGCGGGCAACTGGTACGTGGTCGCCGACGATGACCGTTCGCAGTCGCGGCGGACGTTCCGGATCGACCGCATCGAGTCGGCCGAGGCAACGGGCCGTACGGTCGACGTCGAGACCACGACGACGACGCCCGACCGGTTCTTCGACGACGTCGACGTCGCGAGGGTGACGATCCGTCTCGCCCCCGCTGCGCGGTGGGTGTTGGACCGGTATCCGATCGACGAGTACGTCGACTCCGGCGACGGGTGGGTGGACGCCCGGCTTCCGGTGGCCAGCGACCGCTGGCTCGCCAAGCTGCTGATCCGCCTCGGTCCCGATGCGGTCCTCGTCGAGCCGGCCGGCGAGAACCCGGCGGCGGGGCTCGCCCGTGACGTGCTCGCCCGGTATCTCCGAAACGATCCGTCGACGGAGCGGTGACCGACGACGACCGACGTCAGCGCACGTAGAACGGTTCGAGTTGTGCGGCCTCGGTGATGTGGTGGGCGGCCAACAGGTGCGGGAGGACCGCAGCAGTGGCTGCCGCGTCGCCGAGTGCGTCGTGGGGACGTTCGAGCGCAACCCCGTAGCGCTCGCAGACGTCCGCGAGGCGGTGCGACAGTTGACGGTCCGGGTCGAGGCGGCGCGACATGCGCAGGGTGCACAGACGCCGCTCGAGGCCCAGGCGGACAGGATCGTCGCTCGGACGGCGCCGGGCAGCTCGGTCGAGGAAGTCACTGTCGAACGCGGCGTTGTGGGCGGTGAAGACGGCGCCGTCCATGCGCCGGCCGAGTTCGTCGAGGGCATCGTCGAGGCGGGGGGCGCCTCGCAACGTGCGCCGGGTGATGCCGTGGATGCTCGTCGGGCCCACTCGCTGCAGCGGCCACCCGAGCTTCACGAGCGACGACCACTGGTCGATGACGGCGCCGTCGGCGTCGACGACGACCATGCCGAGCTGCAGGATCCGGTGCCGTCTGGTGTTGAGCCCGCTCGTCTCCAGGTCGACGACGGCGAAGCGGGGGAGGGCCACGGACACCACCCTAGACAGGGGGTGTCGCAGGGGTGGCGAGTCAGCCGGCCTGGTGCTGCAGTCGTGCCCGCACGCCGATGGGTGCCGACACGGTGAAGCCGGCGAGGTGGCGGTCCTCTTCGGATTCGCCGCCCCAGTAGCCGTACTCGTGGTTGTGGCGGGCATGCGTGCGGCACAGCTCCTGCACCGGACACGCCGAGCAGAGCTTGTGTGCCTTGGCCTCGCGGCGGGCGCGGGCCTGTGGTCGCTCTGCCTTCGGCGGGAAGAACAGCCGTGTGCGCCCCTTGCATGCTGCGTGCTCCTGCCAGGGGGTGTCGTACTCGTCGTCGAACAGCTCTGCCACGGCCACCGGGGGCTCCCTTCGTGCTCTGAGCGACGGGAGGTGTCGACCTCGTCGCCGCTCGTTTTAACACTAAATGTTCGGAGCCGGGGCCGCAACCGGATTTTCCGGGTTCCGAGCGTGTCGGGACGGGCGCGGACCGCCGCCGGTCAGAGCAGCTCGGCGGCCAGGCTGGCCACGTCGCTGCGCTCGCAGGCGGTGAGCGTGATGTGTCCGAAGCACGGCTGGCCGGCGAACGCGGAGGCGAGGACGCTGAGGGCGTTGTTCGACTCGCCGAGGTAGGGCGCATCGATCTGGCTGGTGTCGCCGGTGAAGATCACCTTGGTGCCGTCGCCCACACGCGTGAGGATCGTGCGCAAGGTGGTCGGCTCGAGGTTCTGCGCTTCGTCGATCACCACGAACTGGTGCTGCAGCGAGCGGCCGCGCAGGAACGTCACCGACTCGAGCGACAACTGGCCGCGAGTGGTCAACTCGTCGACCATCGTGCGGGCGTCGTTGATGCTGCCCCGATCGGTCAGCGCAACGACAGCGTCGTGGATCGCCGCCATCCACGGATCGAGCTTCTCGTCGAGGCCGCCGGGAAGGAACCCGACGTCGGCACGTCCCACGGGCACCAGTGGGCGGTAGACGGCGAGTCGTTCGTACCGGCTCTGCTCGACCACCTGTTCGAGCCCTGCTGCGATCGCGAGGATCGTCTTTCCCGTGCCGGCGCGGCCGTCGAGTGCGATCACGGCGATGTCGGGATCGAGGAGCAGTTCGAGGGCGAAGCGCTGCTCCTTGCTGCGTGGCCGCAGCCCCCATGCTTCCGGTGTGTGCTGTGAGAGCAGCACGAACTCGTGGTGCACCGCCCGGACGAGCGCAGACTGCGAACCCGACCGCAGCACGGCGAACTCGTTCTCGTTGAACTCGACCGTCGTGCCGGCGACGACGGCGTCGACGGCCACCGCGCCGGCGGCGTACAGGCAGTCGATCGTCTCGTGGGGCGCCTCGATCGTGGTCCAACCGACGGTGGGACGGTCGCGGTCGGACCGGGTGAGGCGGTGTTCGGCGGCGTCGACGCCGAGGTGGGCCGCCTTGATGCGCAGCGCTGCGTCGTTGCTGATCATGGTGGTTGGGCCGAAGTCGGACTGGCCGATCGCGGCGCCGATGATCCGGTTGTCGGGAACGGCCGGGTCGAGGCCGTGTTCGACCAGCAGGTGTTTGCGGATGTTGTTGATCTCGATCTGCAGCGTGGCGCTGCCGTTGCCGGTCGGCACGGGCTCGGCCAACGATCCTCCGTGTGCGACCCGCAGCTCCTCGAGGGTTCGCAGGGCGGTACGGGCCGCACGGCCGACGTCGTCGGGGCGACTCTTCAGGCCGTCGAGTTCCTCGACGACCGTGAGCGGCACGATCACGTCGGCGTCACGGAACTCGAGCACACACGTCGGATCGGCGATCAACACCGACGTGTCGACCACCAGTCGGGTTCGCTGCACCTCCCTCGTCGACTCGGACCCGCTCGACGCCTGGTGTGGCGTGGGGGTCGATGCGTCAGCGGACGGAAGCAGGTCGGTCACCATCACTCCTCGGCAGATGCCTCGTGGACTCGATTCGGATCTGTCATACCCAACGGATCCAGTTTGTACTCCAGCCGGCGCGTCTCGTGGTGGATGGCGTCGATCCCCAATACCGGCAAGGCTTGCTCGGGCATGTCATTGCAGATGCAATGACATCGATGCTTGAACAACGAGGCCCGCAGTCGGTCACATGGTCGTGTTCCGCCGATCAAACCGGTGGAAACGGTCTCGGCGCCACGCCGGGGTGAACAGCATCAACACCCATCCGAAAGAGGACTCCATGGCAACCAAAGCAGAACTGATCGACACCGTGAGCGAAGCGGCAGGCGTGTCGAAGGCGGACGCAGAGCGCACGCTCGGCGCATTCTTCGACCACGTGGTCGAGGCCACCAAGAACGGCGAGAAGGTCGCATGGCCCGGCTTCGGCTCGTTCAGCACCACCAAGCGCAGCGCCCGCACGGGTCGCAACCCGCAGACCGGCGCCCCGGTGCAGATCAAGGCCTCGACGGCGATGAAGTTCAGCGCCAGCTCGACGCTGAAGTCCGCCCTGAACAGCAAGTGATCTGATGGCAGTCAAGAAGGCTCCGGCCAAGAAGGCACCAGCGAAGAAGGCGCCGGCCAAGAAGGCGCCGGCCAAGAAGGCGCCGGCCAAGAAGGCGCCGGCCAAGAAGGCGCCGGCCAAGAAGGCGCCAGCGAAGAAGGCGCCAGCGAAGAAGGCGCCAGCGAAGAAGGCGCCAGCGAAGAAGGCGCCAGCGAAGAAGGCGCCAGCGAAGAAGGCGCCGGCGAAGAAGGCGCCAGCGAAGAAGGCGCCAGCGAAGAAGGCGCCGGCGAAGAAGGCTCCGGCCAAGAAGGCTCCGGCCAAGAAGGCTCCGGCGAAGAAGGCGCCAGCGAAGAAGGCGCCAGCGAAGAAGGCTCCGGCCAAGAAGGCTGCAGCCAAGAAGGGCTGAACGCTCTCCAGCGGTTGACGAACGAGGGGCCCACGGGCCCCTCGTTTCGCGTCAGCGCCCGGGTACCCGAGCCGTCACAGGTCCGGGATCAGTTTGAACACCTCGGCGGCATCCATGTCGAACGGTCGCCCGAGATCGCCGAGACGGTTCCTGATCCGCTGGCCGAACGCAGCGAGCTGCTCGTCGTCCACCGCCTTCATCGTCGATTCGAACTGGCTGACGTGGGCGGCGAGCGCATCGAGCTTGGTGTCGACGAACCCGCTGATGTCCTCGGCGTGGTCTGGGGCGTCGGCCTCCCACAACAACAGCGCATCAGGGCGATGGTGCGCGATGCCGTGCTCGCGGAAGAAGTGGGGATCACGTGAGGCGACGATCCCCTCGCACGCCAGCAGACCGGCGTGGCGGTGGTCGGGGTGCAGGCGGTACCGCTTCCAGGGGTCATGTCCCAGCACCACCTGGGGGCGCAGCTCACGGATGATGCGCGCCACCTCGCCCCGGGTCTCCAGGTGGCTGTCGAGTTCGCCGTCGATGCGACCGAGGAACCGGACCTCACCGGCGTTGTCGCCGGCGAGTCGGCGGGCGGCTTCGCGCTGCTCGTCCTGGCGTCGCATCGCGAGCGCCGCCACGTCGACGTCGGGATCCCATGTTCCCTTGGACCCGTCGGTGCACACCAGGTGGTGGACGATGCACCCGTCGGCGGCCCACTTGGCGAGGAGGCCACCACATCCGAACTCGACATCGTCGGGATGGGCGCCGATGGCGAGTGCGGAGGTCGGCGTGGGAAGGTCGGTGGTGGTGGTGAGAGTGGCCGGTGAGGTGGCGTTCAGGGGTTGGCCGGGCTCGTTGGCAGCCATGGGGGCAGCACCTTCGCAATCAGGGGATGGGCGAGATCTCGGGGGGTGTCGAGATCGAGGGACAGCTGGGGATCCGAACGCACCTCGACCGGGACCGTCGCCATGGTGAGCGCCTGATCGAGGTGCCGGGCGAACGACCCGCCTCCGTAGGCGGCCCGCAGCCGATGCGTCGCGGGGAACGACATGACGTTGGTGCCGTCGTGGCGGCGGTCGGGAACCAACGTGATGCAGCCCTCGTGCGCCACCTCGAGCAGGGCGCCGGGCAGGGCCAGATCCGCATGGCTCACCAGCACGTGGTCGTAGCCGTTGGCGACGACGTGGTCGACGCCGTCGTCGACGGCGCCGTTGAGACCGAGACCGGCGCCCCAGATCACCTGGGCACCCATGCGCTGGGCCCACGCCGCGACCTGCTCGTCGTCGCAGGCCACGAACGTCGGGATCTCGGCCACGACGTCGAGCACCCCGCTCGCCATCCACTCGGCGAGGCGGGCACGGTCGAGGTCGCCGAGCACGCCCGTGAGGCGGCCCTTGGCCGCCGTGAAACGCTTGACCGGGACCAGGACGGCGAGACGCACTTGTGCCACTGTAGGAGGGCCACGGCCCGAGCGGCGACGCCGCAGTACAGTGACGTGTGCTGCCGCTGGACGGCGGCACCGACGCCGCACGGTGCCGGAGAGCGAGAGCCGGGGGACGGACATGAGTGCATCGACGATCAACGTGGCGGTCATCGGCGCCGGTTCATGGGGCACCACGGTCGCGGCGCTCGCCGCCGTCAACACGCCGACCGTCCTGTGGGCGCGGCGTCACGACCTCGCCACCGAGATCAACGACGCGGGCGTCAACCCGGAGTACCTCCCGAACTTCACCCTGCCGGACGCCCTGCGGGCCACCGATTCCCTCGAGGATGCCGTCTCGCACGCCGACGTCGTCGTGATGGCGGTGCCGTCGCACGGCTACCGCGACGTGGCGGTCGAGGCGTCAGCGTTCATCCGGCCGTGGGTCCCCGTCGTCTCGCTGTCGAAGGGCCTCGAACGCACGTCGTTGAAGCGGATGAGCGAGGTGACCACCGATGCGATGCCGGGACATCCCGTCGCCGTGCTCACCGGCCCGAACCTCGCCAAGGAGATCCTCGGCGGTCAGCCCGCCGCCAGCGTCGTGGCGATCGACGACGTCACGATCGCCAACGAACTGCAGCGCATCTTCAGCCGGCCGAGCCTGCGGGTGTACACCAACGACGACGTCGTCGGTTGTGAAGTGGCCGGCGTCGTCAAGAACGTGATCGCCATCGCCGCCGGCATGGCCGAGGGCATGGGCTTCGGCGACAACACGCGTGCCACCCTGATCACCCGCGGGCTCGCCGAGATGACCCGGCTGGGCGTGGCGATGGGCGGCCATCCGGTCACGTTCGCCGGCCTCGCCGGGATGGGCGATCTGATCGCCACCTGCTCGTCGAAGCAGAGCCGCAACAACCAGGTGGGGCTGCAGCTCGGACGAGGGAGCACCATCGAGGAGATCCTGGCGGCGACCAACATGGTCGCCGAGGGCGTGAAGTCGTCGCCGAGCGTGCTCGACCTCGCCCGCCGGTACGGTGTCGAGATGCCGATCACCGAACAGGTCGTCGCCGTCTGCCACGAGGGCCGACCCGCCCCCGACGCACTCGCCGCACTGATGCAGCGCAGCCGAAAAGGCGAATTCGACGCGTGAGCGCCGCCGATCTCGACGTCGCCGACGTCGACGGGGCCGACGACCGCAACTCGACGTTGGTCGGGGTGACGGGAATGCCGTGCCGCGCCTGGGTGTCCTCGTGTGGCGACGTGGTCGCGCGGCGTGGAGCCGGCGACGCCGAGCCCGTCCAGTGGTTCGTGGCCGCGGAGGATCGCTGGCACGTCCCCGCCGCCGAGGCGGCCGTCCGTCAGCGTCGCGTCGGGGGAACACCGGTCGTCGAGACCCGCCTGCGCGTGCCCGACGGCGATGCCGTGCACCGGGTGTGGTCGGTCCCCGACCTCGGTGGCCTCACCGTGATCGAGGTCGAGAACGAATCGCCACTGCCGTTCGCCGTCGCATTCGCCGGCGCCCGGGTGCTCACTGAACGCCCCCCGGCTGATGTGCCGATCCGAGGCATCGATCTCCCCGAGGGATCGATCGTGCTACCGGTGGCGCATCGCACGTCCGTCCGTGTCGCCATCCCGCACGAGCCGGCCCGTTTCTCGACGTGGGCATTGCCGACGCTCGCTCCGGCGATGGCGATCGTGCGCGGCTGGGAGACGATCGTGCAGCGGGCCAGCCGTCTCGTGTTGCCCGATGCCGGACTCGCCGAGGCGGTCGTCGCTGCTCGCAGCGACCTGCTGCTCGCCGGACCGGTCGATGCCGACGACGACGCCATCGGTTTCCTGCTCGACGTCGCCGAACTCGGTCGTCTCGGCGACGACGCCGACGCATGGATGCCCGAGATCGTGGAACCGATCGCATCGATCGCCCGTTCGGAAGATCCCGAGGTCGACCTGGCACTGCGGGGATGCGAGCGCCTGGCAGTGTCGGCCGGCGACGACCGTGCCGCCGGCGACATCGCGGCACTGCGACGACGCCGCATCCGTGACGGCCGCATCGCTGCATCCAGCGCCCAGGCGCCGTCGTCGTTCTCGGACCTGCAGCGGGGCGCGTCGGTCGGTCGCTTCGTCGCCCAGGTCGAGCAACGCATCGCCGACGAGGGTCGCCTGCTGCCGCTCGGTATTCCGCGCCGCTGGCTCGGTTCGAACTTCGAGGTGCACGGCGTGCCGACCGGCCCGCGCTCGACCGTCGGATTCGCCGTGCGCTGGCACGGCGAGCGCCCGGCCGTCCTGTGGGAACAACACGGCGAGACCCAACGTCTGAGCGCCCCGACCGTCGATCCGGCATGGACGAGCGACGCGGCGTCCGGCGAGGCGCTGTGGGCGGCGCCGCCTCAGCCCAAGCGCATCGGTGTGAGCATCGATCTCGGCGATCGGTGACCGGAGGTCGACGGTGAGCGCAGCTGCCTCACGACCGAAGCAGTCCAAGAAGCGGGCGCCCACGCGGGCGATGGAGAAGGACCTGTGGGACCGCGGCTACGACGTCGTCGTCGGCATCGACGAGGTCGGCCGTGGCGCGTGGGCGGGGCCGTTGTCGGTCGGTGCGGCGATCCTGCCGCGCGATTCCCGAGTGAACGGCGTGCGCGACTCCAAGCTGCTGACCGAGCGCGAGCGCGAAGCGCTCTTCGACAAGCTGACACGCTGGTGCGTCGCCTGGTCGGTGGGCTCGGCGAGCCAGGACGAGTGTGACCGTCTCGGGATGTCGGCGGCGCAGAAGCTGGCCGCCCGCCGGGCGATCGAGGGCCTCGGGGTCGCACCCGACGTGGCCGTGACCGACGGGACCTGGGACTTCGTCTCCCCGGCGGTGCCCCACGTCGAACTCGCGGTGAAGGCCGACCTGCGCTGCTTGAGCGTGGCGACTGCCAGCATCCTCGCCAAGGTCGTGCGCGATCGTGAGATGCGCGCCCATGCCGAGAGCCACCCGCACTGGTCGTTCGACACCAACAAGGGCTATCCGTGCCCGGTGCACAAAGCGGCGCTGCTCGGCTACGGCCCGTCGGCCATCCACCGCCGCACGTGGGTGTTCATGGACCACTACGTCCCGTGGACCGCGATCCGCCGCACCCCACCCGCCGGCCAGTCGAGTCTCTTCTGACCGGTCCGGACGCCGAACACCACGTTTGTGCTGCATTTTCGGTGACCCGCCCCACCCGAATCCTCACGCAAACGTGGTGTCCGTGACCGCCCGCGAACGTCAGCCGACCGCCCGGGTCTGGCAGTACTCGACCCAGCGCTCGGCGGAGTCCGGGGTGCCTGCGGCGTTGCGCATGCACTCCACGTAGGCCTCGTCGAGGACGGTCTGGCAGGCCATCACCTGGCGCTCCAGCGAGTCCGGGCTCCCCGACGCCGTCGGCACGCAACGGTTCTCGAACTCGTCGTTCGCCGCCGCGTGCGTCGCGAACGAAATGGAGCCCACGGCCAGCACGCCCGACGCCACGGCGAAGAGTGCCCGGCGCCTCGGCCGGCGACCGTGGTGCGATGGTGGCACGCTGTGGGACACTGACCCGGTGGGGGCTGCGGTGATCTCGATGGTTCCGGTGTTCATGATGTCTCCTGTCGTCGTGCCCGTCGGAGCGACGAGCGGTGTGGAGATCACCGTCGTCGTCGACGCCCAAGGACCGCTCACGGGTGGGCAAGGCCCGGAAAAACCAAGCCTTTACCGGCGCCGACGACGATGACCCGAGCCGATGCGACCCACCGGCTGAACGGACCGACGATGGCGACACCACACTCCACCGAACTGCATCCCGCGACGCCGGAGACCGACCGCGAGATGGCACTGGACGATGGCCAGGTTCCGAGTGTCCGGGTGCTGGGGCCCCTCACCGTGCGCCTCGGTGGCCGATCCATCGATGTCGGCGGCCCCAAACCGACGTTGCTGCTGGCACTGCTCGTCGCCCGTGCCGGCGCCGTCGTGTCGTGGCATGCACTGATCGACGGACTGTGGGGCGACGATCCACCGCCGACGGCGCGCAAGGCCGTCCAGGTGCACGTGTCGAACCTGCGACGGGCGCTCGGCGACGACTTCCCGCTGCGCACGTCCGCGGGTGGCTATCTCCTCGACGCAGACGCCGTCTCGATCGACGCACGGCGATTCGAGCAGACCGTCGACGAGGCCGGCCGGACCGTGTCGAGCGATCCCGCTGCGGCGGCGGCGGCGCTGCGCGAAGCGCTTGCATGGTGGAGCGGTCCTGCGTATGCGGGCCTCGGCGACTGCGAGGCACTGGTCCCCACCATCGCTCGGCTCACCGAGTTGCGTCTCCACGCACAGTCGCTGTGGTACGACGCGCGGCTGCGCCTCGGCCAGCATGTCGAGATCGTCGGCGACCTCGACGCCCTGACCACCGATCACCCGTATCGCGAGGACCTCCGCCGACTCCAGATGCTGGCCCTGTACCGCTCGGGTCGCCAGACGGAGGCGCTGCGGGTGTACTCGCGCACCCGGGCGCTGCTCGTCGAGGAACTCGGCATCGAGCCGTCGGCGGAACTGCGCGAGCTCCATGCGAGCATTCTCGACCAGTCACCCGAGCTCGATCTCGTCGTCCCGCTCGATGACGACCTCGATCACCATCGTCGCCGCGCCAACGGGTACGAGCTACGCGACCGCCTCGGCGCCGACGACATCGGCGTCGTGTACAGCGCCTACCAGACCTCGACCGGGCGTGAAGTGGCCGTCAAGGTCATCCTGCCGGACTACGCGAACCGCCCCGAGTTCGTCGAGCGGTTCGAAGCCGACGCCCAACACGTCGCCGGACTCGAACACCCGCACATCGTCTCGTTGTACGACTTCTGGCGCAGCCCCGAGGGCGCCTACCTCGTGATGCCGTACGTGCGTGGCGGCAACCTGCGCCGATCGATCGACTCGACACGGTGGGATCCGGCAGCAGCGATGCGTGTGCTCGACCAGGTGGGATCCGCGCTCGGACATGCGCACCGCCGCGGGAATCGTGCACGGCGATCTGAACTCGACCAAGGTCCTGCTCGACGACGACGCCAATGCGTATCTCTTCGACTTCGGCATCGCTCGCCGACGGGTGAACGACGCGGAGAGTGACCGGGGAGTCGCCGACGACATCCGTTCGTTCGGGTTCCTCGTCCACGAACTGTTCACCGGCAGCCGGACCGGCGCCGGTGAACCCGCGGACTCCGTGCACTGGATGCGTGACGATCTGCCGCAGGGTCTCGACGACGTCATCGCCTGCGCCACCGACCCGGACCCGGCACGGCGCTACGGGCGCATCGACGACTGCCTCCGGGCGCTGCGCCAGGCGTTCGGTGCCGACGTCACGACCGGTCCTGCATCGCCGGACGTCGACGTCGACGTGCGCAACCCGTACAAGGGATTGCGCGCGTTCGCCGAGGTCGACGCCGACGACTACTTCGGCCGCGATCGCCTCGTCGAGCAGTTGTCGCAGCGGGTCGCCGGCAATCGCCTCACCGTCGTCGTCGGACCGTCGGGGTCCGGCAAGTCGAGCCTGGTCAAGGCCGGGCTCGTGCCACGCCTTCGCCGGGACGGTATCCGTCCGGGTCGGCCCACCCTGGTCACGGAGATGTACCCAGGCTCCTACCCGTTCGAGGAGCTGGAGGCGGCGTTGCTGCGCGTCGCCGTCGACCGCCCGGACGACCTACTCGACGAACTCATCGCCGACGACCGGGGACTGTTGCGCGCCACCAAGCAGATCCTTCCCGACGACGACAGCGAGCTGCTGCTGGTGGTCGACCAGTTCGAGGAACTCTTCTCGCTCACTGCGGATGCGTCGGTGCGCCGGTTGTTCCTCGACAACCTGGTCACGATCGGCCACGATGAGCGCTCACGGGTGCGGTTGGTGCTGACGATGCGCGCCGACTTCTTCGACCATCCACTCGAGCATCCTGCGTTCGGCGAACTGATGGCCGCCAGCCTCGTGACCATCGCGATGCCCGATCACGACGACCTCGCCCAGGCGATCAGCGAACCGGCACGCTTGGCCGGCCTCGAACTCGAGGCCGGGCTCGTGCCGATCATCACCCGCGACGTCGCCGGCGAACCGGGCGCTCTTCCACTGATGCAGTACGCGCTCACCGAACTCGTCGGGGCCAGGCTCGGTCGCCAGCTCACGATCGACGCCTACGAGCGCACCGGCGGCGTCATCGGGGCACTGTCGAGCCGAGCCGAGGACATCTACGTCGGACTGCCGCCGTCGGCACAGCGCGTTGCGGAGGAGGTCTTCGTCCACCTCGTCGCGGTCGATGAGGACAGCGACGACACCCGCCGGCGGGTCCGACGCAGCGAACTCGATGCGATGGGATTCAACGCCAACGCGCTCGACAACGTGATCGCCGCATTCGGGTCGTTCCGACTCCTGTCGTTCGACCACGATCCGGTGACGCGCGGCCAGACGATCGAGGTCGCCCACGAGGCGCTGATCCGGGAATGGCCTCGCTTCCGGACGTGGATCGATCGGCGTCGGGAGGAACTGGTGCTGCAACGACGGCTGCAGGTCGCCGCCGTCGACTGGGACTCGAGCGGCCGCGAGCCGAGTTTCCTGCTCAACGGCGGACGGCTGGAGCAGTACGAGCGGTGGTTCGCATCGACGGAACTGCGCATCGGTGGGCTCGAGCGGGAGTTTCTCGACGAAGCCCGGCGGCGTGAGACCGACGCGAACGCATCAGCTGCGCGTCGCCGCCACCGCCTGGTGGCGGGTTTCGCAACGCTCGCAGCGGTCGCGATCGGTGTAGCCGCCATGGCGGTCGTGCAACGCAATCGGGCTGATGATGCCGCCACCGTTGCGGAGGTCGCAGCAGCCGAAGCGGAGTCACAACGCAGCGTCGCCGAACAGGCGACGAACGAGGCGGAGGTGTTGCGGACCACTGCAGAACGCCGGGCTCTGATCGACAGTGCTCGGGCGGCGGGTCTCACCGCGGCGGAATTGGCCGACGAGGATCCGGAGGCAGCCGTGCTCGTCGGCCTGGAGGCCGAGGCGCTGGCCGAAGAGGCCGGGGTGGTGCTCCCCGAAGTGGTCAGCGGACTCTGGGAGGCCGCGAATGCCGAGCGGGGCAGACGTCGACTCATCAGGACGCGATTCGACGTCGGGCCCCAGGAGTTCGGCTTGTTCGGCCAGGGCGTCTCGCCATCACCGGACGGTCGACTGGGAGTTGCCACGCTGGCGGAGCAACGGATCGCGAAAGAGGTGTTGCTCGGGCCCGAGGTGGTGTCGAAGTGGGCGTCCACGACCACGATCTCGGATCTCTCGAGCGGCGAGACGGTGAGCACGCTCGCTGGCGGCGAGGGATTGCCCTTGTACTCCACGTGGGATCCCGTGAGCAGTGAGGTGGTGACTGCGAACGGCGACGGCTCGGTGACGTGGTGGGACCCCGTGCGCGGCGAGCCGCTTCGTCGCGAGCAACTCACGGACGGGCCCCTGTGGCACGTGACACTCGACGGCAACCGCCTGGCGACGTCGGAGAACGTCGATCAGACGGATGGTCGGTCGATCGCAGTGCTCCGTGACCGCGCCTCGCTGCAGCCGATCGTCGCAGTTCCCGACTCGTTGTGGTCGACGTTGTCACCCAACGGCAAGTGGTGGGCGACCGCCTCGATACGGGGCGAGATCATCGTCCACGACGCACGTGACGGCGCAGAGGTGCTCCGCACCCAGCCGACCGACTGGCCGGAGGCTGCGCTGCGGTCCGCTGACTGGGCGGGTGAGGACGACGCCATGTGGCTCGTGCGCAACGGGGCGCTCATCCGCGTCGAGCTGAACTCCGGTGGACTCCAGTCGGTCGGGCCTCCCGAGCTGTACGCCAACGGCGGATGTTGTGCGTCCGCTGCGTCGCGCCAGCGAGGAACATCCCCACTGGTCGTCGCCGGCGTCCCGCCTCGTGTTCGTACGAGTCCGAACGGCGACCTCGTGGCCTACGGGGCGTCGGATGCTCGGGTCTACATCCGCAGCGCCGCCACCGACCAGCGGGTCATCGTGCTGGAGGGTCACGCGTCGGCGGTCGACTCGGTGGAGTGGCTGCCCGATGGATCGGGACTCGTCTCGGTCGATCGTTCGGGCATCGCGCTGGTCTGGAACGTGGTTCCCCCGAGTGGATCACCGCTGCCCCTGGTGAGGGCGGCCGAGAATCCCGAGACCCATGCCCAGTTCGGCGATCGGGCCGTGCTCCTCGCAGATCGGTCGGGGGGCGGGGTCCTCGTCGAGCCGGCGAGCGGTCGGACGATCGTCGAGTTCGGGCTCACGGGGGAGCGCCGCGATCTCGACGTGGTCGCATCAGAAGCAGCTGGGATCTTCGTCGCACCGTCCGACGGCGGCGTTCGTGTGTACGACGTCGATGAACGCCGATGGATCGGCGAGTTCGGCGTCGACGGTATTCAGCGACCGCTGGCGTTGTCGGCGGACGGGACGAGACTGCTCGCGGGGACCGCTGCCTCGTCGAGCGCCGACGATGCGCCGGCGACCGTCATGATCGACACGACGACGGGTGCGGTGTTGTGGCGTCTCGACCGGTTCTCGACGGATTCGGCCCTGATCATCGGAGACGTGGTCGTGCTGGCGGGCTTCCGGGGTGAGGGGTTCACGAACAGGCTGGTCGTGCTCGACGGAGTGACCGGGGAGCGGCGATTCGAGAGCACGCGATCGTGGACGACGCCGGCCATGGCCGCGTCGCCCGACGGACGCCGTGTCGCGACGTTGCGAGACGACGGCACGATCACGATCTACGACCTCGACCAGTTCGTCGAGAGCCCGACGGGGCAGGCGGTCGTGGTCTCCGCCTCCATGGACGACACATTCGGCGCACAGCTCGTCTACTCCTCCGACGGATCGATCCTCTTCGGCGCCGGTATCGACGGCACGGTGCATGCCTGGAGTGCCGAGACCCTCGACGAACTCTGGTCGATCGACGCCGGTACGGCGGCGCCCGGTCTGCGCGTGAGCGACGATCTGTTGTGGTTCGGCGTACCGGTCGACGCCGGACCCGCAGCGACGCGGGGTTCGGTCTCGCTGCGATCCCGTTCGATCAGCACTCGATCGCCGAGTGGGCCGCCGCCACCGTCACCCGCGAGCTGACCGACGACGAGTGTCAGCAGTACCTCGAACGCGCCTGCGCCGTTCGCGTCGACCGATGAACCGACGCGACCCACCCCTCCCACGTTCGTGGTGCATTCCCGGCGGGCCGCCCCGCCCCAATCCTCACGCAAACGTGGTGGCGAGAGCCCGGAGGAAGGCGAGGACGGCGGCAGGGTCGCGCAGACGGAGGCGGGCGATCGTGTCGGCGTCGCCGACCTTGATCGTGATGTCGTCGGGTCCGAGCCGGGCGAACGCATCCTCATCGGTCACGTCGTCGCCGGCGAACACGGTGGTGGCGACGCCGACACGCTTGGCCAGTTCCACGAGGGCACTGCCCTTGTCGGCGTGTCGGGTGAAGGCCTCCAACACGCCGCTGCCGGCTTTGGTGGCTGCGCCCTCGATCTCGACGACCGCCTCGGCGAAATCGCCGAGGGCGCGCCGGCCCGCCGCATCGTCGGCCTGACGGACGTGCAGCACCACGCTGGCCGGCTTGCGCTCGACCCAGGCGCCGTCGCCTGCGCGCTCGGCGGCGCGGGTGGCCGCATCGTCGAGTCGGGCGAGACGGCGGCGCTCGTCGGCGTCGAGTGGCGTCAACGGCCGGTCGCGGGTTTCCATGCCGTGCGAGCCGATCACGTCGACGTCGTCGCCGAAGCCGAACTGCGCCAACCCGGCCAGCGATCGACCGGACACCACGGCGACGTGGAGTCCGTCGAGGACGGCAACGGCGCTGACGGCGGCCGCCATCCCGGCGAGCAGCTCGGCATCGTCGGCGTGATCGACGATCGGCGCCAGTACACCGTCGACATCGAGGCCGACCAGCACCGGGCGGCGGCACGAGGCGACGAGGCGAGCGGTGGCGCCGGGGTCGTCGTAGTGGATCACGGCGCCGGTCTGCTCAGTCGAAGGCGGCCGGCGGGGAACCAGCGTCGGCGAGTTGCGACAGGAAGCGATCGGCCCATCCCTGGACGTCGCTCTTGCGGATCTGGTCGCGGAGGCCCGCCATCCGGCTGCGGCGTTCGTGGCGGTCCATCTCCACTGCGGTGATGATCGCCTGTTGCAGCGCGCGGTCGTCGTGCGGGTTGACCAGCACGGCGTCGGTCAGCTCGTCGGCGGCACCGGCGAACTCCGACAGCACGAGGACCCCGTCGCCGTCGATGTGCGACGCGGCGTATTCTTTGGCGACGAGGTTCATGCCGTCGCGGAACGGCGTCACCAACATCACGTCACCGGCGCGGTACAGCGCGATCAGTTCGTCGAACGGCAGCGTCTGGTACAGGTAGTGCACGACCGGCAATCCGATGCGGCTGTAGCGGCCGTTGATGGCGCCGACGAGGCGCTCGACCTCGTGGCGTTCGTCCTGGTAGTGCTCGACGGCCTCACGGGTCGGTGTGGCCACTTGCACGAGCACGTGGCGTTCGGGGTCGAGTTCGCCCGATTCGAGCAGCGCGGCGAAGGCCTTGAGCCGCAGTCCGATGCCCTTGGTGTAGTCGAGCCGGTCCACGCCGAGCAGGATGACCTCGGGATCACCGAGGCGGGCACGGATCTGGCTCATTCGCTGGCGCGTCGCGCGGCCGGCGGCCACCCCTTCGACCTCGGTGACGTCGATCGAGATCGGGAACGGGCCGAGGTGGATGCGTCGACCGGCGTGTTCGATCCTGCCGTCATGTTCTTCGACACCGACGAGTTCCAGCGCCGCCGCCGCGAAGTTCGCGCCGTCCTTCGGCCGCTGGAAGCCGATGAGGTCGCATCCGAGCAGACCGTTGACCACCTCGGTGCGCCACGGCAGCCGGGAGAACAGCTCGTACGGCGGGAACGGGATGTGCAGGAAGAACCCGATGGTGAGGTCGTCGCGCCGTTCCCGCACCAGCTCGGGAACCAACTGCAGCTGGTAATCGTGGATCCACACGATCGAGTCGGGCGGCGCGACGTCGGCGATCGTGGCGGCGAAGCGCTGGTTGACGGCGGCGTAGGCGTCCCACTGCTCGCTCGAATAGGTCGATTCGCGCAGGGCGTCGTGATACAGCGGCCAGAGCGCATCGTTGGAGAAGCCCTCGTAGTACAGCTCGATCTCCTCGGCGCTGATCGGAACCGGGTGGAGATCGACGCCTTCGACCTCGAACGGTTCGACGCTGTCGTCGGGATTCCCGGTCCAACCCACCCAGGTGCCGCCGGTGTCGCGCAGCATCGGCAGCAGCGCCCGCACGAGGCCGCCCGGGCTCGCGGTCCAGCCGTCGTCGGTACGCATCACCGGCAGCCGGTTGGCGGCGACCACGATCGGTCGTTCCGGCCGTGGCGCCTCGTGGGCGAGCGGGAAGTCCGGCGGAAGACTCATTCGACTCGGGCCAGCGCCTGTTCGAGGTCGGCGACCAGGTCGGCGGCGTCCTCGATGCCGACCGAGAGCCGCACCAGATTGTCGGGTACTTCGAGGGGCGAACCGGCCGCGGACGCATGCGTCATCGCGCCCGGATGCTCGATCAGGCTCTCCACGGCGCCGAGGGACTCGGCGAGGGTGAAGACCTCGGTGGAATCCGCGACGGTCATCGCTGCGTGCATGCCCGCCTTGACCGTGAACGACACCATGCCGCCGAAATCGCGCATCTGCTTGGCGGCGGCGGCATGTCCCGGGTGGTCCGGGAGCTGCGGATACAGCACGCGCTCGACGGCGGGGTGTCCGATCAGCAGATCGACGACCGCTCGGGCGTTCTCGCAGTGGCGGTCCATCCGCACCGCCAGCGTCTTGACGCCGCGCAGGACCAGATAGCAGTCGAACGGTGCCGGGACGGCGCCCGCAGCGTTCTGCGTGAAGCGCAGGCGGTCGGCCAGTTCGTCATCGTTCACGGCGACGAATCCGCCGATCACGTCGCTGTGGCCGCCGAGATACTTGGTGGCGGAGTGCACGACGACGTCGGCGCCGAGCGTCAACGGCTGCTGCAGGTACGGGGTGGCGAAGGTGTTGTCGACGATGGTGATCGCACCACGGTTCGCCGCGAGCTCCGCGATCGCCTCGATGTCGAAGCACGTGAGCAGTGGGTTGGTGGGCGTCTCGAGCCAGACCAGTCCGACGTCGTCGGGCCAGTTGGTGCGCAGTGCGTCGAGGTCGGTGAGGTCGACCGCCGTCCACGGGAACCCGAGCGGGCTCCAGACCTTGGAGATCAGCCGGAAGGTGCCGCCGTAGGCGTCGTTGCCGAGCAGGATCCGCTGCCCCGGGCGGAGGAGTCGCAGGATGTTGTCCTCGGCGGCCAGGCCGCTCGCGAAGGCGAGACCGTGGGCCGCATTCTCCAGGGATGCGACCTGGGTCTCCAGCGCCGACCGGGTGGGATTTCCGGAGCGCGAGTACTCGAAGCCCTTGTGGCCGCCGACGCCGTCCTGGGCGAAGGTGGTCGACAACGAGATCGGTGTGACCACGGCACCCGTGGTCGGTTCGGGATCCTGGCCGGCGTGGATCGCCCGGGTGGCGAAACCGTGGCGTGTGGTCGATTCGTCGAGATCACCCATCGATGGACACCGTACCGGAGCCACCCTCCAGGGCGGCTTCCGCGACGGCGCTGAAGTACGCGAGGACGTCGGTGCGGGTGAGCACACTCAGCGGCCGACCGCCCGACAGCACCAGCAGTGCCGGTGCGGTCTCGAGCATCGCGACGGCGAGTTCGAGTTTCTGGCCGACGCCGATCGTCGGCAGTTTGGGGCCCATCACCTTCTCGACCGGCGTCGACATGACGCCGGGGTCGCGGTGGATCGCTTCCATCAGCTCGAGTTCGTCGATCGAGCCCGACACCTCGGCGGCGGCGAACGGCGGCGTGTTCTTGCACACCGGCAGCTGGCTGACGCCGGTGGAGCGCATCAGCTCGATCGCCTCGGACACCCGCTGGTGCGGGTTGACGTAGAGGAGGTTCTCGATCGAGGCGTTGCGGGTGTCGAGCACGGCGCCGACGCACTGCTCGCACTCGCGCAGGAAGCCGAAGTTGGCCATCCAGTCGTCGTCGAACACCCGCGACAGGTAGCCGCGGCCGGTGTCCGGGTTGAACACGACCACGACGTCGTCCGGGCCGGCGGCCTTCGCGACCTTGATGGCGGCGGCGACGGCCATGCCGCCCGAGCCGCCGATCAGGATGCCCTCGCGCTGGCTGACGTAGCGGGCAGTGAGGAAGCTCTCCTCGTCGCTGATCGGGATGATGTCGTCGAGCAACTCCGGTTCCCAGGCGGCGGGGAAGAAGTCCTCGCCGACACCCTCGACCAGGTACGGCCGGCCGGAGCCGCCGGAGAAGACCGAGCCCTCCGGGTCGGCGGCGATGATCTTGACAGCGGGGTTCATCGACTTCAGGTAGCGCGCGACGCCGGTGATCGACCCGCAGGTTCCGGCACCGGCGATGAAGTGGGTGATGCGCCCCGCGGTCTGACGCCAGATCTCGGGGCCGGTCGTCTTGACGTGTGCTTCGGGATTGTGCGGGTTCTGGTACTGGTTCGGCCGGAATGCGCCGAGCTCGTTGGTCAGCCGCTCGGCGACGCTGTAATAGCTCTGCGGATCGTCGGGTTCGACGGCCACCGGGCACACGACGACCTCGGCGCCGTAGGCCCGCAGCAACGACACCTTCTCGGGGGCCACCTTGTCGGTCATCACGAACACACAGTGGTAGCCACGTTGTGCGGCGACGATGGCGAGGCCGACGCCGGTGTTGCCGCTCGTCGGCTCGACGATCGTGCCGCCCGGCTGCAGTAGTCCTTCGCGTTCCGCGGCGAGGATCATCTCGAGCGCGGGGCGGTCCTTGGCCGAACCACCCGGGTTCGTCGCCTCGTTCTTCATCGCGAACACGCACTCGATGCCTTCGAGTTCGCTGAGCCGCTTGAGGCGGATCAGGGGCGTGTTGCCGATCGTGTCGATCACCGAATCGACGATCTCGGTGCCGGCAAGTCGAGGGTCGGCGCCGTCGTGGGTCATGCGCCCGACAGTACCCGCCGAACAGCGATCCGAAGACCGTCGAGCTGCAACCCGTTCATCGGGCGACCGCTCACCCGAAGACTTTGCCCGCGAGCCGTTCGGCGATGCCCGGCTCGGGTGGTTGGAATCCCTCCGGGAGCAGTTCGGGATGGCTGGCGCTCAGGTAGGCGACGAGTTCGCCGGCCGACGGGTTGACGAAACCCCGTTCGCCGATCACGACGGTCGGTACCGTCTCGTTGCCGCGGGCGTGCGCTCGCACGATCGCGGCGTCGGCAGGGTCGTCCCAGATGTTGTGCTCGACGCGGTCGATGCCGAGCTTGTCGAGCTTTCGCTGCAGCATGGAACAGAAGCCGCAGCCCGGACGCCAGTAGAGGTCGATGTGTTCTGCGGAGGCGGTGCCGGTTGAGGACGTGTCGTCGGCCATGCCGGGTGCAACGGCCGTGCGGCGGTTCTATTCCCCGAGGCCCGGGTCGTGGGAGTCGATCCGCCCGCCCGGCCGCTGACCTCTCCCGTTTGCGCGACATTCCGGGTGGGGCGGGCCACCCGAATCCTCACGCAAACGTCGGGTTCTCCCTCTGGTCGGGGGCTGGACGGGCCCCGGGGGAAATGGTGCTGGCAGACTGGGGCGATGAGTTCGCCGAACGTCGATCCGTCCGTCTATCTCGATCGGCTCGCACGGGTCCGATCGGCGATGGCCGAACGCGACATCGACACCCTGCTGCTGTCGGTCGGTCACGATCTGCCGTATCTGACCGGCTACACGGCGATGCCCCTCGAGCGACTGACGATGCTGGTCGTGCCCCGCGACGCCGACGCCACGATGCTGATCCCCGCCCTGGAAGCACCGCGGGTCCACGAGGTCGACGGCGCCTTCGAGCTGTTGCCGTGGGGCGAGACGCAGGACCCGACCGCCATCGTCGCCGGGCTGGCGTCGGGTGCGAAGCGCATCGCCGTGGGCGATCAGATGTGGGCCCGGTTCCTCGTCGAACTGTTGCCGCAACTCCCGGGCGCCGAGTACACGCGAGCCGTCGATGTGGTCGGCCCGCTGCGGATGGCGAAGGACCAGGCCGAGATCGACGCGCTGGCGGCGGCGGGTGCGGCCGTCGATCGGATCGCCGGAGAACTGCAGCGAGGTGAGATCCCCCTGGTCGGTCGCACCGAGGCCGAGGTGTCGGCCCACCTCGGTCGGCGAATCATCGAGGAGGGGCACGACAAGGTCAACTTCGCGATCGTCGCCGCCGGTGAGAACGCGGCGAGCCCTCACCACCACGCCGGGTCGCGAGTGATCGGTGAGAACGAGATCGTCCTGTGCGACTTCGGCGGCACGATGGCCGGCTACTGCTCCGACACCACCCGCTGCGTGTTCACCGGGGAACCGACCGCGGACGTCGCGGAGGCGTACGAGGTGCTGCACCATGCCCAACGGGTGGGCGTCGCGGCGGGGGTCGTCGGCACCCTGTGCGAGGAGGTCGATCGCATGACGCGCCGCGTCATCGACGACGCCGGGTTCGGGGGTTACTTCATCCACCGGACCGGGCATGGCATCGGCATGGAGGAGCACGAGGATCCGTACATCGTCGAGGGCAACAGGTTGCCGCTTCGCGAGGGCCACGCCTACAGCGTCGAGCCGGGCATCTACGTGCCCGGCAAGTGGGGCATGCGCCTCGAGGACATCGTGGTGGCGACCGCCGACGGCCCCGTCGCGCTGAACAACTCGGATCATTCACTCGTCGCGGTGACATGAGTCGCCTCGACGGGCGTGTGAGCCCGGCTCGTGTCGGCCTTGCGCTCGTCGCCCTCGTCTCGGCGCTCGTGGTCAGTGCCAGCCCGCCGGTCGGTGCGATCGGACCGCGCGGACAACTCGTCGCGCAGGCCGGTGCCGCAGAGGTAGAGGCCGAGACCACCACGCTGGTTCCCCTCCCGCCGTGCCGACTCTTCGACGCCCGTCACACGCCGGACCTGGGACGCATCGACGCCGACACGTGGCGCATCAAGGTCACGGGCCGGTGCGGAGTTCCGGCGTCGGCGCGAGCCGTGGCGATCAGCCTCGTCGCGACCGGCACGACAGCGCCCGGATTCGTCACGGTGTCTCCCGCCGGCTCGCCACGTCCGGACGCCTCGAACCTCAACTACGAGCGGGGCAACACCGTGGCGAACTCCGCCGTGGTGAAGCTCGGACCATCGGGATCGATCGACATCTACACCTCCGCCCGGGCCGACGTCATCGTCGACGTCACCGCAGCGTTCGTCGATGCGCCGAGCGCCGTCGGTGCAGGACGGTTCGTCGCCGTCGATCCGACCCGCGTCGTCGACACCCGGCGCTCCGGCGAACGCGGCGACACCGAGCTCCGGGTCCCGATCCCCGCCGGCGTCCCCGCTGACGCGAGCGCCCTCGCCGTCAGCATCACGGCGGTCGGAGCGGAGACGAGCGGGTTCCTGTCGGTGTACCCGGCCGGCGGCGCCCGGACGGAGACCTCGGTGGTGAACACTGACGAACACAACGACACCAGGGCAAATGCCGTGTTCGTCTCCGTCGGCGCCGACGGCTTCATCGTGTTCCGTTCGATGGAGACCGACGTGCTCGTCGACGTGTGGGGCTGGTTCACCGGACCGTCGGCGCCGGCGTCCACCGAGGGATTGTTCGTCCCGCAGCCGCCGCGGCGGGCCTGGGACTCCCGAGCGAGCTTCGACCCCATCCATCGTGGCGGAACCGTCGAGAAGCAACTCCTGGCGGGGCCGGCGGCGGCGATCGTCGCCAACGTGACCGTGGTCGACCCGACGGGATGGGGATTCGTGACCGTCTTCGCCGCAGGAACGCCGATACCGGATGTGTCGTCGCTCAACTATCGATGGCGTCAGCCGGTCGCTGCGCTCACGGTGTCGCGGGTGTCCGATCGAGGTGTCGCGCTGTACTCGTACGCCGGAGCTCACACGATCGTGGACGTCGCTGGATGGTTCACCGGCACCCCTGCAGCCAGCACGACTCCGCCGCCCGTGAATGCGTTCCCGGCCGGTGACAGCGACGTGCTGATGATCTCCGACTCCGCGTTCGCGGGGATCCGGTGGACCGGTGCCCTCCCATTGCTCCAAGGTGCCGTGTGGGATGCTCGCCTCGAGTCGTGTCGCCGGCTGATCGGGGTGTCGTGTCGCGGCAGAGAGGGCTATTCGCCGCCGACCGCGGTGACGGAGCTGTCGACGGTCGCCCCCGGCGCCTACCGCATCCTGGTCGTCGCCACGGGCTACAACGACTGGTCGGGGCTGTTCCCCTCGGGCGTCGATGCGGTGATGAGCCGGGCGCGGGCGAAGGGCATCGACCGTGTCGTCTGGTTGACGTATCGGGAAAAGGTCGGCTACGTGTCGCCGGGAGGAGCCTCGAACCAGGCGACCTTCGCGGCGAACAACGCCCACCTCGTGTCCGTGCTGATGGAGGCGAGGTATCCCGAGCTCATCCTCGCCGACTGGAACAGCTACTCGCGGTGGCGGCCGTCGTGGGTGACGAGCGACGGGGTCCACCTCACCGCGCAGGGCGCGCCGGAGGCCGCGATGTACGTGTCACGCAAGCTGGCATTCCTCGAACGGCGACCGTGCCCGCCGGACATCGGCGGTCCGACGACGCCGGGCGGCTGGTGTGCCGATCCGGACGAGACCGGACCGCCGCCGGTCTGATCGTTCACCCGGTGGTGAACTTCGATTCGTCCGGGGTCGGATTCGAGGCGACCAGCTCGATCACGACGTCGTTGCCGTCGTAGCGGGCGAGCGGTCCGGAATCGAGCGCACAGTAGGTCTTGGTGCCGCCCGACACGGCCACGTCGGCGCACGTGGCAGGCTGCCCGGCGATCGTCTCGGTGTAGCCGCGAGCCGGCGAGAGGCTGCGGCCGGCGTCGACCCGAAGGCGGCGGGCGAAGCTCGATCCGTAGAAGTCGTGGGTGATCTGGACGTCGCTGACGCGGGCGTCGTTGATGATCGCCTCACACTCCGCCGTCACGAGATCGCAGGTTGCCGCCGTGCCGGAACCGTCGAGGAACCGGACGTCGTTGATCGTGATCGATCGGCGGCTGTTGTCGGCCTGCACGACGGTGGCGGTCGACTCTTTGCCGCCGAGGCGGGTGAGCACGGTGTAGTCGACGGTGAAGTGTTCGAGGCCGACGCGGTCGAGGCGCTCGAGGACGGCGTCGATCGATGGATCTCCGGTCGCTTGTTGGGCCGGTTCGTCGGCGTCGAAGCTCGGGCGCGGTCCGGTGGCACACGCCGCGAGGACGACGACGGACAGGGCGGTGGCGACGAACGTGCGGACGGAATGGACGCCGGCGAGGCGACGGTGGCGGGGGGAGGCCATGGCGCTGCCAGGCTACGGCGTTACCGTTGTCGAGCGTGATCAGCCTCGACGCCGCCACCGTGCTGTTGCAGTGGGCCACCGGCGGCATGTTGTTCTGCTGGTTCACGACCCGTCGCCGGATCGCCAGCCTCGGCTACGGCTGGTTGTTGCGCATCGTCTATTTCCTGTTCGCCGCCGGAGCGTTGGCCACCGGTCTGGCCTTCGGCGTCGTCCCACTCCGCGAAGCGGCCTCGGCCGGGGTGATGATCTCGTGCGCTGTCGCCCTGGCGGTGTCGGTGCGCCGCAGCGCGGCCGGGGTGAGCGGTGCGCGCGCCGATCACGATCGTCGGACCGAGCGCGTCGCCGCGATGACCGGGATCGATCGCACGGTCGACGCTCCCGCCGCTCAACGGTCCGACGAGGTCGCCGGCCCCGAGTTCCCGCCGGTGCTCGACCTCGTACCGGCGTTCATCGGAGCCGTCGGCCTGATCGCGGCGGCGCTCGATGCCGGGGGGAACCCGGCCGTTGCACTGGCACGAACCCTGGTCGGTGCGGCCTTCATCGGCGCCCTGTCCGATGCGATGCTGCTCGGGCACTGGTACCTCACCCAGCCCGGACTGCCGCGTCGCCTCCTCAACGAGATGGTGGCCGCGTTGAAGTGGCTCTGGCCCGCCGAGGTGTTCGTCATGCTCCTGCCGACGGGCATGATCGCCGTTCTCACCGGATCCGTCGATGACGGATGGGGCGGCATGTTGGGGTGGATGTGGCTGATGTGTTCGATCACCACGATCATCCTGATCTTCGTCACCCAGGCGGCGCTGAAGGAGCGGGCGTACTCCGCGGTGATGGCGGCGACCGGCCTGCTCTACCTCGCGATCCTCACCGGCTTCGGCATGGACATCGTTCCCCGCGCCATCCTCGCCGCCTGACAGTTCCGTGTGGCGGTTCGGGCGGGTTTGCCGGAGGTCGCGATGTGGTTGACTCTTGGCATGGCACGACCGGTGTGGAGTGGGACGATCTCGTTCGGGTTGGTCGCGATCCCCGTGAAGCTCTTCCACGCCGTCCGCCGTCAGAGCGTCTCGTTCAACCAGCTCGACGAACGCAACATGGCCCGCATCCGCTACCGCAAGGTCAACGCCGAGACCGGCGAGGAGGTGAGCGACGACCACATCGTCAAGGGCTACGAGATCTCCAAGGGTCGCTACGTCGTCGTCGATCCCGACGACCTCGAGCCCTTCATGCCGGCGGCGACGAAGTCGGTCGACCTGGAGGAGTTCGTCGACCTCGCTGACATCGATCCGGTCTACTTCGACACCGCCTACCATCTCGCCCCCGACGGCCCGCCCAAGCCCTACGTCCTGCTGGCACGGGCGATGGAGGCCAGCGGCAAGGTCGCGATCGGCCGGTTCGTCATGCGCAACAAGCAGTACACGGCGGCGATCCGCGCCGAGGAGGGTCGGCTGGTGATGTCGACGCTGGCGTATGCCGACGAGGTGATCGATCCCGGCGACATCGACGAGCTCCAGGGTCTGGAATCCGTCGAGGTGAACGACCGGGAGGTCGCGATGGCCGAAGCGCTCGTCGACTCGCTGGCCGCCGACTTCGAGCCCGACAAGTACCGCGACGAATACCGTGAGCAGGTGATGGCCCTCATCCAGATGAAGGCCGAGGGCGAGGAGTTCGAGGTCCCGGAGGTCGCTGCGGAGAAGCCCAAGGTCGTCGACATCATGGCGGCGCTCGAAGCCAGCGTGGCCGCCGCGAAGGATGCCCGATCGCGGCACCCGGCCAAGAAGTCCGCGGCGAAGAAGAAGTCGGCCTGACCGGCCGGTCGTCGAGTCCGATGGCCCCTCCGGTCGAGGTCGACATCGAGGGCCGCACCGTGCGGCTGACCAACCTCGACAAGGTGCTGTACCCGTCGGGGTTCACGAAGGCCGAGGTCGTCGACTACCACCTGCGCATCGCTCCGACGATCGTTCCGCACCTGGCAGGTCGCTGCATCACGTTCCGCCGCTACCCCGACGGCACCGACCGTGACGGGTTCTTCGAGAAGCGCTGCCCGACGCACCGGCCCGAGTGGGTGCCGGTCGCACTCGGGCCCGGTGACCGCCAGGGCGGCATCGAGTACTGCCGCATCGAGGAGCCCGCGGCGATGGTGTGGGCCGCCAACCTGGCCGCGGTCGAACTGCATGCGCCGATGGCGTTGGCCGCCGATCTCGACACGCCGCGCACGCTGGTGTTCGACTTCGACCCCGGGCCGAGGACATCGATCGTCGACTGCTGCGAGGTGGCGATCGGCGTGCGCACCGTCCTCGACTCCGTTGATCTGCAGGGATGGTGCAAGACGTCGGGATCGAAGGGCCTGCAGCTCTACGTGCCGCTCAACACACCGGACGTGACCCACGAATCGACGGCCGATTTCGCCCTCGCGGTCGGCCAGGTGATGGAACGGCAGTTGCCCGGCCGGGTCACGACGGTGATGGCCAAGGTGGAACGCCCCGGCAAGGTGTTCGTCGACTGGAGCCAGAACGCACACCACAAGACGACGATCGCGCCGTACTCGCTGCGCGCTCGGCACGACCCGACCGTGTCGACGCCGGTCACCTGGGACGAGGTCGAGCAGTGTGCATCGAGCGGGGAGGAGCTGCGGTTCGAGGCCGCCGACGTGTTGGCGAGGGTCGACGAGTTCGGTGACCTGTTCGCCGACGTCCTGACCGTCGAACAACGGTTGCCGCCCGCGTCCTGATCGTCACTCGTTGGTGCGTTGGTTTCCGCGGTCGCAGAGAAGGACATACTGGTTGCATGACCGGGTCGAGTCCATGGTTGCCCGCGGACGGACCGTCGAGGGGCGTGAGCCGTCGTCGGCTCCTCATCGGCGCGCTCGGTGCCGTTGGCGCGGCAGCCACGGCCGGGACGATCCTCGCGGCGGACCCGGGACCGATCGACGGGCCGGCCACCGCGACGAAGAAGGCGATCCGTCTCGACCCGCCGGAGCTGCCGGAGCCGATGGGTGGCTGGAAGCCCGACACGCTGTACGTCGCGCTGTACGGCCACCCCGGCTCGGCGACGCTCGGGTCGCTCGGCGAGCAGGGTGTCGACCAGGCGGTCGCACGCGCCAAGGCGGTCGCGGCCCCATACGGCCAGTTCGGTCGCCCGGTGGTTCCGACGTTCGAGATCATCACCACGGTCGCGTCATCCGAGGCGGGTGCCGACGGCGACTACTCGAACGAGTTCCCTGACGCGAAGTTCCAGCCGTGGATCGATGCCGCCGGGGCCAACGGGATGCACGTCATCCTCGACCTCCAGCCAGGACGGGCCACGTTCCCGTCGCAGGCCCGTGAGATCGAAGCACTGCTGGCGCAACGCAACGTCAGCCTGGCGCTCGACCCCGAATGGCGCGTGGGGCCGACGCAGCGTCCGGGTGGCGGATTCATCGGGACGGTCGACGGTGCGGAGGTCAACGAGAGCATCGAGTATCTCGATGGCGTGATCCGACGGCACAACCTGCCGCCGAAGATGCTGGTGGTGCACCAGTTCACCGATTCGATGGTGACGAACAAGGCGATCATCCGCGGCACCCCGAACGTGCAGGTCGTCTTCCAGATGGACGGCTTCGGGACACTGCAGCTGAAGTTGGGGTCCTGGGATCGGATGGTGGCCAACCTGCCCGCTGGCGCGTTGACGGGCTGGAAGAACTTCTACGACGAGGACCGCCCCACGCCGACGCCCGCCGAATCGCTGTCGGTACGCCCCACGCCGATCTACATCAGCTACCAGTAGCCGTCCGGCCACCGCCCGTGGCGGGGTGCCGCCATCGGCGCACCGCCAACGGTCATCATGGTGCGATGTCCGCCCGTCGACGCGTGTGCCTCATCGGCGTCGTCGGCTCGCTCGTTCTCGCGGCGTGTTCGACGCCGACCGTCGACTCGGAGGGGCCGTCGTCCGAGCCGGCACCGTCGTCGACCGAGCTGTTCGACATCGCCGAACGTGACCCGCTGCCGTTCCCCGGCTATGCGATCGACCGGGTCACGATCGCTCCGCTCCCGCCGCCCGGCGCGTCGGACGTCAGCGAGGCGCCGGTGCTCACCGGCTGGGCGGCCTTCGATGCCTCGCTCGGATCGGCGGTGCTCAGCGGTGGATCCGATGCGGTGTCGGTGGCCGTCTCGATCGACGGCGACATCGTGCACGAAGCGGCGATGGGCGCCCGCGTGCCCAACACGTTCGACGCGGTCGATCCCGCCGACAAGTTCCGGATCGCGAGCATCTCCAAGACGATCTCGGCGATCACCGCACTGCAGTTGGTGGAGGAAGGACTCGTCGGCCTCGACGATCCCATCGGGACCGCCGTCGCCGACTCCCTCGGCGTGACCGAACCGAGCGCCGGCGTCGCCGGGTTGACCCTGCGCCGGCTGCTGACCCACACGTCTGGATTCCCGCAGTACGAGAACCTGTTCTTCCGCAATCAGGTCGCCTCGTGCGAGGAAGCTGCCGTCGTCGGGATGACGCGATCGCTCGGGGGACCGGGATTCCGCTACAGCAACATGAACTTCTGCGTCGTCGGCCTGCTGATCGAACAGCTGACCGGACAGAGCTACGAACAGGTGGTCTACGAACGCCTCCTCACGCCGCTCGGGATCTCGGGCATGCGACTCGCCCCCACCGACGATCCGGGGCCGGGTGAGGTGGTGCACCGCAGCGTGCCCGGCCGCAACTACATGGAGGTGCTGGGCGCGGCGGGTGCCTGGGTGGCGTCGCCGAGCGACCTCGTGACGATCATCGACTCGCTCGATCCGAGCACGCCCGGCTGGAAGCCGCTCGAGGCCGCAACGGTGACAGCGATGAAGACGGCGGTCAACGACCCGCTCAACCCCGATCGCGGCTACGGCATGGGCATGATCCTCTACGGCGGCGGCACCGCAGGTCACACCGGCACGATCGAGAGTACCCATGCCATGGTGCTCGACCGTGCCGACGACGTGACGTGGGCGGTCACCGTGAGTGGCGAGAACCCCAGCGACACCGTCCGTCTCGCCGCCATGGTCGACCGGGCGCTCGTCGCCGGCGGATTCGTCGCCGGCTGACACGCGCGCTCCGGAGACGTCGATGGCATCATGCGGTGGTGGCGCGCCAGCAGATCCCGTTGACGGTGATCGGCGGCTACCTCGGTTCCGGCAAGACCACGCTGCTCAACCACCTGCTGCGACATCCCGGCGGCCGCCGGATCGGCGTGATCGTGAACGACTTCGGATCGCTGGCGATCGATGCCGGTCTGATTGCCGGCGTCGCCACCGACGGCGTGATCAGCCTGCCCAACGGCTGCGTGTGCTGCACCGTCGGGGCCGGGCTGCACGAGGCGCTCGACACCCTCGCGGCCGCGGACCCGCTGCCCGACCACATCGTGATCGAGGTGAGCGGCGTCGCCGACCCGTCCGCCGCGGCGGCCTGGTCGACCGTCCCACCCTTCGAACCCGGCGGTGTGATCGTGCTCGCCGACGCGACATCGGTGGTCGGGCGATCGCGTGATCGCCTGGTCGGCGCAGAAGTGACCCGCCAGATCGTCGGCGCAGACCTCGTCGTCGTCACGAAGTCCGATGCGTGCGACGATCGCCAGCTGGCCGATGTCGAGCGATGGGTCTCGACGACGAGTGGGGGAGCGCCGTCGATCCGGGTGGTCGAGGGCCGGGTTCCGACCGACGTGATCCTCGGCTCGGGAACCCGAGACGTTCGAGTACCGATCGCGGCAGCGGACCCCGGGGTGCAGCACGCCGATCGGTACGTGTCGTGGTCGTGGACGTCGACCGGGACCGTGGGTCGCGAGGACCTCGACAGGTTCGTGGGTGCGCTCGGGACCGACGTGCTGCGGGTGAAGGGTCGGGTCCGGCTCGCCGACGGGTCGTGGGTGCTCGTGCAGATGGTCGGTCGCCGCGTCGACATCACGTCGACCGCCCCCGCCGACTCCTCCGAGCTGGTCGCGATCGCCGTGCGCGACGACGGCGCCGCCCCCCCAGACCCGTTTGTGTTGCATTTCGGGTGACCCGCCCCACCCAGATCCGCACACAAACGTCTCGGCAGATGCTCGGACCGGTGCTCAGGGGCAGGCGGCCGCGAAGGGGGAGCCGCCGACGACGGTGCCCCAGACACCGATGTCCCGGATCGCCATCGGATCGACGGTGAGCGGGTCGTCCTCCAGCACGGTGAAGTCGGCCGCCTTGCCGCACTCGATCGTGCCGAACTGGGCGTCGAGGTGCATCTGGTACGCCGAGCCGAGGGTGACGGCCTGCAGCGCCGACGCCGGAGAAATCCGTTCGTGCTCGCCCAGCACCCGGCCCGACGGCGTCACCCGGTTGACCGCACACCACATCGTGTGGAGGTGTCCCAGCGGTGTGACGTTGGCATCGGAGTGCAACGAGAACGAGACCCCCTCACGTTCGGCCGTCGCCGCTGCCTCCATGCGTCGAGCCCGCTCGGGTCCGACGGTGATGTCGTGATGCTGGTCGCCCCAGTACCACAGGTGGTTGGCGAAGATGTTGGCGCACATGCCGAGCCGGGCCATCCGCCGGAACTGCGCGGCGGTCGTGAGCTGGCAGTGCTGCACGGTGTGGCGATGGTCGAGCCACGGGTGCTCGATCACCAGTCGCTCGACGGTGTCGATCCAGGCGTCGATCGTGAGGTCGCCGTTGCAGTGCGCGTGGATGTTGATCCCTCGCTCGTGGAACGGTCGACAGATGTCGACCAACTGGTCCGGCGGCACCATCCACTGTCCGTGATCGGTGCCGGTGTAGTAACCCGGCCATCCCATCTTCGCCGTGAACCCCTGGATCGAACCGTCGAGCACGAGCTTGAGCCCGACGGTGCGCAGCTTGTCGGTATCGGCGGCGGCGAGCGCCAGCACCGCCTCGGCGGCGTCGGCCCAGTCGCTGCTGCCCGGTGGCAGTGCGTGGAGATGCCGTTGGAGCAGGCGCGCCGGGAACTCGGGGCGGTCGACGACCTCGTGGAGCACCGCCTGCTCGCCCGGCCGCGACAGCCCCGACGATCCGAGGTCGCACAGCATGGTGATGCCGGTGTTCGCGCACAGTTGGCCGAGCGCCTCGATCGCCCTCGGGTCGCTGAGCATCCGCAGGATCACGCTGACGCCGGAGCGGGCCAATGCGATCGCCGGCATCTCCTGCAACTCGCCGTTCGGTTCACCGTTGGCGTCGCGGGCCACACCGGGCGTGGCGGTGTCGCGGTCGATCCCGTGGCGTTCGAGCATCGCGGTGTTCACGGTGGCGAGATGGGCGCTGGCGTGGAACACGAAGATCGGACGGTCGGTCGACACCCGATCCAGGTGATCGCGGGTCAGGCGCTCCTCGTCGGTGAAGTAGATCGGGTCGAACCCGCCGACCACGATCGGCTCCGACGATCCGGCGGTCTCGCCGTCGAGTTCTCGCAGCCGATCGAGGAGTGCGTCGTAGCTGCGGATCCCCGGTGAGGTGCCGCCGTCGACGCGGTGCCGGTCGAACCACCCCACGTATGGGATCAGGGCGAAGGCACCCTCGAGCAGGTGTCCGTGCGCCTCGATCATGCCGGGCACGAGGACATGGTCGCCGAAACGGCGGTCGACATCGTGGGAACCCCAGCTCCGGCACTCGTCGAGCGAACCGGCGGCGAGCACCCGTCCGTCGCGCACCGCAACGGCGTCGACCTGCGGCTGCGACGGGTCCATCGTGACGATCGACCGGGCCGGATACACCGTGATGTGGCTCATCGCCCGACCGTACCGCTGGGCTGTAGTCAGCCGAGGAGCGGGGCGACTTCGGTGGCGATCAGCTCCAGGTGGTCGAGGTCGTCGAGGTCGAGGATCTGGAGGTAGATCCGTTCGGCGCCGAGATCTGCCCACGAACGGATCCGCTCGGCCGCCTCGTCGACCGTGCCCGCCAGCCCGTTCTCACGCAGTTCGCCCGGCTCGCGGCCGATCGCCGCGGCGCGTCGCTCGAACTCGGATTCGTCGGCGCCGCAACACGCCACCAGCGCGGCCGAGAACGTCATCGTCGCCGGATCTCGCTCCATCGCCTCGCATGCGGTGCGCACCCGGCCGGTCTGCTCGGTGAAGAAGTCCCGCGACACGAACGGCGTGTTGAACTCCGTCGCGAACCGTGCGGCCAGGCGCGGCGTGCGGGTCGGTCCGCCGCCACCGATGATGATCGGGAGGCGCTCCTGCGATGGCTTGGGCAGCGCCGGCGACGACGTGACGGGATAGTGCCCGCCGGGCTTGTCGAACGTGTCGCCGACGGTCGTGGCCCACATGCCGGTGATGATCTCCAGTTGCTCCTCCAAGCGGTCGAACCGCTCGCCGAGCGGCGGGAACTCGATGCCGTACGCCTCGTGCTCCTGCTGGTACCAGCCGGCGCCGAGACCCAACTCGACGCGTCCGCCGGACATCTCGTCGACCTGTGCCACGCTCACCGCCAACGGTCCCGGGTACCGGAACGTCGCCGAGGTCACCAGCGTGCCGAGGCGGATCGTGCTGGTCTCCCGGGCGATCCCGGCGAGCGTGACCCAGGCGTCGGTCGGTCCGGGCAGGCCGTCGCCGCCACCCATGTGCAAGAAGTGGTCGCTGCGGAAGAAGGCGCCGAAGCCGAGGTCCTCGGCTCGTCGGGCGACAGCGAGCAGGTCGCCGTAGGTCGCGCCCTGCTGTGGTTCGGTGAAGATTCGGAGGTCGGCGAGATCCATACGGACAGGGTAGAGGTGCGACACTGGGACGATGGGAGCTCTTCAGCACGAACGCCGACCGGTCGACGACGTCATCAGCGATCTGACCGCCAAGCGGGTCAACGACGTCAGATGGGCCGACGGCCGTACCTTCGGGATGGTCTACGACGGCGGCCCGTCGGTGCACGAGGTCGCCGAACAGGCCGCCAGGTTGTACCTGCACGAGAACGCCCTGAACACCCAGGCCTTCCCGTCGTTGGGCGCCATCCAGCGCGACGTCGTCGGCTGGACCGCCGACCTGCTCCACGGCGACGAGGCGATCGCCGGCTTCCTCACCAGTGGCGGTACCGAATCGATCCTGTGCGGCGTCCTCGCCGCGCGCGAGCGTGGCCGTGCCGAGCGTGGCATCACCGAGCCGGAGATGGTCGTGGCCGAGTCGGCCCACGCCGCGTTCCACAAAGCGGCGCACAGCTTCGGCCTCACGCTGCACAAGGCGCCGGTCAACGACGACTGGACCGCCGACGTCGAGGCGATGGCGGCGCGGTGCAACGACAACACCGTGCTGGTCGTCGGCTCCGCGCCCCAGTATCCGCAGGGAGTGCAGGACGACATCCCGGCGATCGCGGCGCTGGCGGCATCGATCGGTGCCAACTGCCACGTCGACGCCTGCATGGGCGGCTTCGTGCTGCCGTTCGCCGAGATGCTCGGCCGCGACGTGAAGCCGTGGGACTTCCGTGTCGACGGCGTCACGACGATCTCGGCCGACATCCACAAGCTCGGCTATGCGCCCAAGGGCGTGTCGGTGATCCTCCACCGCACCAAGGAGTCACGCGCCTACCAGACGTTCGTCTTCGACGGCTGGCTCGGCGGGTTCTATGCCTCACCGAACATGCAGGGCACCCGGTCGGGGCTCCCGATGGCGTGCGCCTGGGCGGTGATGTCCCACCTCGGCATCGAGGGATATCTCGACCTGACGAAACAGACACTCGCCAACGCTGATGCGTTCCGTACCGGCGTGGCTGCGATCGACGGCATCCGGGTGCTCGGCGATGGAAGGTTCCATCTCGTCGCGATGGCCGCCGACCCGGCGTTCGATCCCGGCATCGACATGTTCGCGCTCGGCGACGCTCTGCTCGCCAAGGGGTGGTATCACGATCGTCAGGGTCCGCCCGACAATCTCCACTCGACGATCAGCAACACCAACACCGGCGTGATCGAGACGTACCTGAGCGATCTCGCCGACTGCGTGGCGGCCGTGGTGGGCACCCGCACCGACGATCGAAGCACCAACTACGCCACCCTGGAATGACGGCTGGAGTGATCGGTCGGGTCAGTGGACCTGGCGGCCGGCGTCGGCCCAGAAGGGCTCGCGGAGCTTGAACTTCTGCAGCTTGCCGGTTGCCGTCCGCGCGAGTTCGTCGCGGAACTCGATGCGCTTGGGGCACTTGTAGCCGGCGAGCTTCGTCTTGGTGAACGCGATCAGGTCCGCTTCGGCGAGTTCACTGCCAGGCGCCTTGACCACCAGTGCGGTGACCAGTTCGCCCCACTTCTCGTCGGGGATCCCGATCACCGCCACCTCGGTCACCTCCGGGTGTTGGAAGATCGCATCCTCCACCTCGATCGACGACACGTTCTCCCCGCCGGTGATGATCACGTCCTTCTTGCGGTCGGAGATCGTGACGTAGTTGTCGTCGTCGATCAGCCCGCCGTCGCCGGTGTGGAAGAACCCGTCGTGGATGGCGGCGTCGGTCTGGTCCGGCTGCTCCCAGTAGCCGGCCATCACCATGTTGCCGCGAGCGAGGATCTCGCCGTCGTGGCTGACCGCCATCGTGCACCCGACGACGGGCGCACCGGCTCGGCTGAGCCTGGCGGCACGTTCGCCCGGCGCCAGGTCGTCGAACTCGGCACGGCGGCGGTTCATCGTGATCAGCGGTGTCGTCTCGGTGAGACCGTAGATCTGGACGAACTCCCAGCCGAGCTCGGTCTCGCACCGTTCGATCGTCCGCGTCGGCGGGGGAGCGCCCGCAACGACGATGCGCACCCGGTCGCGGCCAGGGATCGGTCGTCCCGTGTCCGCCTCCCAGGTCGAGGCGGCGTCGAGCACCATGTTGAGCACCGCCGGCGCCCCGCACATCAACGTCACGCCGTGTTCCTCGACGCGGCGCAGGATCTCGGCGCCGTCGATCTTGCGGATGATGACGTGGGTCGCGCCCATGCCGGTCACCGCGTACAGCATCCCCCAGCCGTTGCAGTGGAACTGCGGGAGCGTGTGGAGGTAGACGTCGCGGTCGCTGACGCCCATGTGCCAGCCGAAGATCGAGGCGTTGAGCCACAGGTTGCGGTGGGTGAGCTGCACCCCTTTGGGTCGAGCGGTGGTGCCGGACGTGTAGTTGATCGTCGCCGTCGCGTCCTCGTCGCCCTCCCACGGTTCCGGGTCGACATCGAACCGCATCAGCACGGCGTCGGCGTCGGCGCCGATCACCAGCTTGTGCTCGCACTCGACGTCGGCCATCGCGTCCGCGAGTTCCGGGTCGACCAGCAGCAGCCGCGCTCCGGAGTGGGCGACGATGTACTTGACCTCCTCGGCCACGAGACGGAAGTTGATCGGCACGAGCACGCGTCCCGATCCCGACACCCCGAACAGTGCCGTCAGCAGGCGCGCCGAGTTGTGGCTGACCATGGCGACGCGTTCGCCCACGCCGATCCCCAGCGCATCGAGACCCGCAGCGATCGCTCTCGCCCGCTGCGCCATCTCGCGATAGCTGATCGAGCCCCACGACTCGGCGGGTTGATCCGGTTCGTCGATGATCGCCACCCGGTCCGGATAGACGAGCTCGGCGCGTCGGAGGAAGTCGTTGACGGTCAGTGCCACCTTCATGCTCGCAACCTATTCGCTGCGCCACCCGCGCGCGGGCGTCAGCGGGGGGCGACGAGCGCCCAGGGGCGATTGCGCTCCATCGTCTGAGCGAGATCGAGCAGCAGCGGTTCGCTGAAGTGCCGGCCGACGATCTGCAGGCCGATCGGCAGTCCGTCGAGCAGACCGGCAGGTACGGAGATCGCCGGGTTGCCGTGCAGGTTGGCCGGGAAGGTGAGCCGACCGTTGTTCGCCGCACCGGCTTCGACGCCACCGAACACCGACGGGAGCGGGCCCTCGGCGTCGAAGGCCACGTCGGGGTTCGTCGCCGCAATCACGAAGTCGACCCCGCCGTGGGACGTGTCGAAGAGACGCGCCATCGCCTCGTTGACCTCGGTGCGGCGCCGCTCGATGCGCGCTCGCGACGTGGCGTCGTACTTGCCGGCGGTCGCTTCGAGGCCGTAGCGCATCTCCGGGGTCAGGTCGTCGGCGCAATCGGGCCACTTGTCACCGAGCTGGGCGGCGATCGAGATCATCCCCGAAATCGACCAGGCCCCACCCATGCGCGGGACGTGCGTGTCGACGCCGACGACCCGGCGCAACCCGCAGTCGTCGATCAGCTGCGTCGCCGCCTCCTCCAACAGCTCCCACATGATCGGCGACACCGCCGCACCACCCCAGTCGTCGACGACGGCGACGCGCATCGAGCGCAGCTCGCCGAGATGAGTGCCGAGCCCTGTCTCCCAGCCGTCGACGCGAGGGAGGCTCAGCGGGTCGCGGGGATCGTGACCGTTGGTGACGTCGAACCAGCGAGCGGTGTCGCGCACGGACCGCGCCATGCAGCCCGTCGAGACGGTGAGGTTGCCGTACTCGGCGTGCGGACCGCGAGGGATGCGGCCGAAGGTGCCCTTGAGGCCGATCAGCCCGGTGAACCCCGCCGGGATGCGGATCGATCCGCCCCCGTCGCCGCCCGTGGCGATCGGGTAGATCCCGCCCGCCACCGCCGCCGCGGACCCGCCGGACGAACCGCCGGGGGTCCTGCCGTGCTGCCACGGGTTGTGCGTCGCACCGTGGAGATTGGTGCGGGTCAGGTTGACGCCACCGAATTCGCTCGCCGTCGTCTGGCCGGCGAGCACGGCGCCGCCCGACTCGACGAGACGCTGCACCATCGTCGCCGTGTGCGACGCGATGCCGTCGCGCAGCGGCACCGACGCCTCGGTGTCCGGCCATCCCTCGACCGGCGTCAGCTCCTTCACGCCCACCGGCACCCCGCCGAACGGCAACGACACGTCGGCGCCGGCTGCCGCCGCTCTCGCTGCCTCGCGGTCCTCGAAGCACACGGCGTTGAGGTCGCTCGCGTCCACCGCCGCGAACACCGCCTCCAGTTCCTCGACCGGTGACCGCTCGCCCGAGCGGAACGCCTCCACCAGTCCGACCGCATCACCGTTCCATGTCGCATCGCTCATGGGGAGCGACTGTAGGAGCAGCGTACGATCGGCGTCGCCATGGACTCACGGACCTTTCTCGGGCTGGAACCGACACACAACCCGTTCCGCTGGAAACTGCCGGTCACCGACGGCATCTCGACCACCGGGAACTTCCTCTTCGGTGGGTCAGGTCTCGCGGCGGCGATCTCGGCGATGGAGGGCACGTCCGGGCGGGGCTGTGTGTGGGCGACGGCGCAGTACCTGTCGTACGCGAAGCCCGGCGAGGTCCTCGACATCGATGTGACGATCGCCGTCGACGGCCACCAGATCACCCAGGCGCGTGCGGTCTGCCACGTCGCCGACCGCGAGATCCTCACGGTCAACGCTGCGCTCGGCGACCGACCGCTCGAACAGTCGGGGCAGTGGGAGCACATGCCGACCGGCATTCCGTCACCGGACGAGTGCCCCACCCGACCCCACAACTCCGACTGGTCCGGAACGATCAACGACCGCCTCGAACAACGCCTCGTCAAGGGCCGCAGCTTCGAGGGCCTGGACGGCTCCGAACCCGGCGACGGCCAGACGTTGCTGTGGGCCCGACTGCCCGATGTGATCACCGGCGTCGACGCCACGAGCCTGGCGGTGCTCGGCGACTTCGTGCCGATGGGCATCGGTCAGGCGCTCGGTGCCCGTGCCGGTGGCAACAGCCTCGACAACACCCTGCGGGTCTGCCGGATCGTGCCCACCCACTGGGTGCTGATGGACATCCGCGTCCACGCCGTCGAGCGCGGCTTCGGCCACGGGCTGGTTCACATGTTCGCCGAGGACGGCACGCTGCTGGCGACGGCGAGCCAGTCGGTGATCGTCCGATTCTGGAAGGGCTGAGCTGCGCCCACGAGCTCGGCACCGACCACTGCGGGCCGTCGACCGGGTTCAGCCGGAGGCGACGTGCTGCATAAGGTCGGCGCATGGCGCTTCCGATCCGACCTGGCATGACCGTCCCGCTCCCCGGCCCGCTCCACTCGCATCGCGAGAAGCTGGGAGCGCTGGCCGACATGGGCTACACCGACATCTGGTCGGCCGAGTCCGACGGTGCGGACGCCTTCACGCCGCTCGCCCTCGCCGCCGCCTGGGAGCCCCGTCTGCGTCTCGGCACGGCGATCGTGCCCGCCTACACGCGGGCGCCGGCGTGCATGGCCCAGAGCGTGGCATCGATGGCCGACGCCGCCCCGGGACGCTTCGCCATCGGCATCGGATCGTCGAGCAACGTGATCGTCGAGCGGTGGAACGGTGTGCCGTTCGAGGAGCCGTACAAGAAGGTGCGCGACGTCGTGCGATTCCTGAAGGATGCGCTGTCCGGCGAGAAGATCAAGCACACGTACGACACCTTCGAGGTCAACGGCTTCAAGCTCGGCGTGCGGCCCGAACGGACACCATCGATCCTCGTCGCCGCGCTGCGCCCGGGGATGCTGCGCCTTGCCGGCCGTGAGGCCGACGGTGCGATCATCAACTGGCTGTCGGCCGAGGATGTGTCGAAGGTGGCGCCGGTGGTCCACGACGCTGCCGGCGGCGAGGAACGCGAGATCGTGGCGCGGATCTTCTGTTGCCCCAGCGAGAACACCGAGACGGTTCGCGCCGCCGCGAAGTTCGCGATCGCCGCATATCTCAACGTGCCGGTGTACGCCGCGTTCCACGACTGGCTGGGCCGAGCCGACCAGCTCCAGGGCATGTGGGATGCCTGGAAGGCCGGTGACCGCAAAGCGGCGCTCGCTGCGATCCCCGACGGGGTGGTCGACGACCTGATCGTCCACGGATCGCCGGCCGACTGTCGAGCGAAGATCCAGGCCTACTTCGACAACGGCGTGACGACCAGCTCCCTGGCGATCCTGCCACTCGACCCCGACCTCGACTACTGGCAGGCGGTCACCGACCTGTCGCCGTCGGCCGGCTGAGCACCCCGCCCGGCAGGCCGATCGGCTCCGACCCGTTCGATGCTCAGGCCGCCCGGTGCTGGGGCTGTCGTGCAAGGTCAGCGCCGGCGGTGTCGGTGCGAGCGGCGAGCATCTGGCGGATTTCGGCGACGTGGCGCAAGCCGCGTTCGCGTGTCTCCTTGCTGAGGCGGAAACGGGCGGGTGTCGGCGGCGCCGAGAGCAGTGTGAGCTGCTCGGCCGCAGGCGTGTCGGCGTCGTCGATCGAGGTGGAGCGGAGGGAGTTGCGGGCTGTGGTGTTCATGGAGTCCATCATGACGAGGGGGTCTCACAGAGTTCTCTGCCCCGTATCGCCCCAGCTCAGAGGTGATGCAGCCGTGATCTCAGCCGATCGCCATGAGCGAGATCCCGCCGACCACGCCGAGGATGCCGATCATCTGCCACCACCGCAGCGTGTCCTCGTCGAAGGCCGCCGCGAGCGTCGCCGAGACGGCCGGGAACATCGAGGCCGACACGGCCACGGCGGCGAGCGATCCCTGCTGCGCCCCGAGGGCGAATGCCACGATGGCCAGCGATCCGCAGGTCCCCGAGATCAGCATCGGTCCCAGCAACGGTCGCGGCGGGAGCCGAGGCACGCCCCTCGCCGTCGCCAGGGCGAGCATCACCATCAGCGCCGTGACACGCTGTGCGGCCGGCGCCCACACGCCGCTGTCCTCGCCGGCCTCGCCCACCAGTGCGAACGACACGCCGAACAGCACCGATGCCATCAGAGAGAGCCCGACACCGCGGCGAAGCGTGCCCTTCAGGGCCGGCGAGTACATCACCAGCAGCAGGCTGGAGATGGCGACCACCACCCCGACGAGCACGAGGCCCGACGGCCGATTGCCCCGGGTCACGTCCCAGGCCAGCGGGATCAGTGCCGCACCGAGTGCCACGAGCGGCCCCGCAACGGCCGCCGACGAGGTCGCCATCGCCTCGTACAGCAGGGCGAGCGCGATCCCGACGAGCAGGCCCGACGACACGCCCAGCACCAGGTCGCGGCCTGCGAAGACGCTCGGGATCACGGCGAGTGCGACCAGCGCCGAGACCGCACCGCCGAGCATGGCGCCGCTGGTTGCGGTGACGGCGTTGGATCGACGGGTCCCGTAGCGGCCGAGGAAGTCTGAGAAGCCGATGAAGACGGACGCGAGGGCACCGAGAACGATGGGCACGGGTCGTGTACCAGTCGGTCGTGGCTCAGCCGGCGGCGTCCGTCGGCCCGTCGGCGTTCGCTCCGGCGAAGCGCTCGACCCGGCCGGCCGGATCCTGGTGGTAGAAGCCCTGCAGCTCGGCGTAGAGGGCCGGTTCGTGTTCACGCACGTCGAGCGGTCGGTTGAAGAACACCTCGGTGGCAACCGCGAAGAACTCGGCCGGGTTGGTGCCGGCGTACGCCCGCAGGACCGGTGATCCCTGCGCCCGGACCGTGTCGTAGGCGGCGGTGCACACCTCGACCCAACGCCTGCTCGCTGCATCGTCGCCGAGCGGTGGCGTGCCATCGGTGATGCCGTCGAGCATGTCGAGCTGGTGGGCGAACTCGTGGTAAACGACGTTCTGGCCGCCGGCGGGGAACCGGGCGCCCCGGCGCGCCGCCGCCCACGACAGCACGACGGGACCGCGGTAGTGGGCCTGACCCGCGAGGGTCTGGGTGCCTGTCGCCCGCAGCCCGCCGCCGGCCGCGTGATCGCCGTGCAGACGGACGGTCGACGGATGAACGATCACCGACGTCAGCTGCGGGTACTCGTCGATCTCCAGGCCGAGCAGCAGCATCGACGCCTGCGCCGAGATCAGCACCTGCAGGTCCTCGGTCAACTCGAACCCGTTCGCCGCCTCCCACCTCGTGTGGTGGAAGAACGTGGCGACCAGCATCTCCATCCGCTCGAGCTCGGCCGGCTCGAGCATCCGCCAGTGCTCGAAGTCGCGCATCAGTACCGGACGCCACTTCGGATCGAATGCCGGCGTGTCGGTGCCGAACAGACGGCGGAGGCGGCCGAGCATCGTCGGTCAGTCCACGGCGAGGCGTCCGAGCCCGGCGCGAACGGCAGGCGGGATCTCGTCGGCTCCGCCGAAGTACTCGGCGAGGCGGCGTTCGGCATCGCTCCCGAAGAGGATCTCAGCCACCTCGGCGAGGCCGGCCGAGCTGCGGATGTCGTCATCGTGCACGACCAGATCGATCTTCGAGCGGCGGCGCATGAAATCCTCGAGCTTCGTCACCATCTCGGTGCGGGCCGCCGCGTGGAGTTCGACACGGAGATAGTCGGCCGACCCCATGATGTCCTCGGCCATGCGGGGGTCTTCGCGGATGGCTTCCAGCATCGCGAAGGCGCGTCGGCCGTAGCGCCGCCACAGCCGGTCGGTCAGCGGTTCGGTGTCGGCCTTGGTGCGGAACCGGTCGAGCTGCATGAGGCGCGCCTGGCGATGGAATTCCTCGCGGGTCGCAGCTGCCGGTTCGCCATACCAGTTGTGCAGATCGGGTTCGAGGGGCACACCCAGGCGTTCGAGCTCGTCGGCGACCTCCTCGCCGACGTTGATGCAGTCGGTGAGCTTGCCGCCGAACACGGTGACCACGCCACGCGTGCGGTCGCTCTCGATCGCATGTTTCCGGCTGAGCTTGGTCCAGTCGACGTCGCTCTGGTCGCCGCTGCGGCGCTTGACGACCAGCGGGCGCACACCGCACCGTTCGGCAATGATGTCGCTGCGGGTCAGCGGCGCTGCCAGATCCATGCGCGCATTGATCTGGTCGAGGAGGAAGTCGATGTCGTCGCTGGTGACCTCGGTGAACGGTGTGTCGACGCGGGTGTCGGTGGTGCCGATCACCGACCGCCGGCCCATCGGGATCACGTAGAACAACCGCTGCGAATCGTCGAAGAAGGCGAGCACCTTGTGATGCTCGGTGGTGGTGAGGCGGGGCACCACCAGGTGGATGCCCTTCGAGTAGACGATGCGGTGCTCGGTGGTGAGACCCCATTGCTGGTTGACCTCGTCGACGAAGGGTCCTGCGGCGTTGACGATCGTGCGTGCGGTGGCGGCGAACTGCTCGCCGGTGTCGACGTCGCGCAGTTGCACCGTCCACTGGCCACCGGAGCGCTCGGCCGAGACCATCTCCACGTAGTTGGCGGCGGCGGCGCCGGCCTCGATCGCCGCCCGCACGAACGAGAACACGAACCGGGCGTCGTTGTCGACGAGGATGCCGTCGTAGTACTCGATGCCGCCGAGCGCGTTCGACGTGTCGATCGCCGGTTCCTCGCGCTCGATGTGGTCCCTCGACAGCACCCGCGGGCGGCGTGTCCCGAACATGCCGATGATCCAGTAGGCGAGCGAACCGAGCCCGGCGAACCACGGCTTGTACGGCGAGGTCTCGTCGAGTGTCGCGTAGAACCCGATCTGCTCGATGTTGGCCGGGTACGCCTTCATCAGGCGGTTGCGGGACCGGCACAGCTTCCAGACCAGCAGCAGTTCGAAGTTCTCGAGGTACTTGAAGCCGCCCCACACCAGGTTCGACGACGCTTGGCTGGTGAAGTGGGCGAAGTCGCCGCGGTCGATGATCGCGACCTGTGCGCCTCGTCCTGCCAGCGAGGCCGCCGCGACCGCACCGTTGATCCCCCCGCCCACGACCAAGGTGTCGAACGTCTCGGTCCGCAGACGCTCGAGGTGGCGATCACGAAGGGTCATGCCGCGAACACGATCATGACGACGGCGACCACGCTGCCGACCCCGACGAGCACGGGGGTGGCCCATGTCATCCAGGACGGTCCGCGTCGGTAGGGGGGCGCCAACATGACCGCGCCGCAGATCGCTCCTGCCACCGCGCCGCCGATGTGGCCGCCGATCGAGATCCCGGGGATCGCGAACGTGATGAACAGGTTGAGGATCAGGGCGGTGCCGATCCCGGTGGTGAACGGGTTCACACCGCGGCGCCACAGCCCCACCGTCGCGGCCGCCAACAGCCCGAACACGGCACCGGACGCTCCCGCCGTGATGCCTCCGCTGTCGAGCAGGACCACACCGAGCGATCCACCGAGGAGCGACGCCATGTAGAGCAGCAGGTAGTTGACGCGTCCGAGAGCGGGTTCGAGCATCGGGCCGAGCACGTACAGGAAGTACATGTTGAAACCGAGATGGATGATGCCGAAGTGCAGGAATCCCGACGTGACCAGGCGGTACCAGCCGTCGGGCTCGGTGATGTAGATGCCGCCGTCGTCGCTCTGCCAGGCGATCGGCTGGACGAGCACGTCCTTGCTCAACCCGAGCCGGAGATGGATGTCGGTGATGCCGCCACTGAGGGCGGTGGGCTCGCGGGTCGCCACCAGCACGAGGATGAAGACGGCGACGTTGATGGCGATCAGCACCATCGTCACCAGGATCGGCTGACGGGCCGACCAGAAACGGGCACGGGTGCGGGCGTCGGGTCGGCTGGCCTTGGCGCACTCGGGACAATGGCTGCCGACGGTCGCCTGGACGAGGCAGGAGTCGCAGGCGGGCCGGCCGCACCGGGTGCACCGTCGGCCGGCGGGACGGTCGGGGTGGCGGTAGCAGGCCGTGGCCGTACCGGTGCTGCGTGATGGGTCGGCGGCGGCGCCACGCGGCTCGGGCGGCGGTGGGGGAGGCAGCGGCACGTGATCAGGGTACCGAGTCGCCCTCGCCGGGTGACGCCGAGACGGGCTGGCGGACCCGTCCGGTGGGCGGCCGTCGGCGCGCCCGTCAGATGGCGCGATCAGCACGGCGTGGTCAGTACGGCGCGACTCTCGTGAGCTCGTCGGCGGGTCCGGCAGGGGCGAGCAGGTTGCCCTGCACCAGGTCGCAGCCCGCCGCACGAAGGCGCCGGAGCTGGTCGGTGCCGCTCACGCGTTCGGCGACCACCCGCATGCCCAGTGCGTGGGCGAGCAGGACGATGGCTCGCACGATCCGGGTGTCCGCATCGGTCGACCCCGACGGCAGTGCCAGTGAGCCGTCGAGCTTCAGAATGTCGGCACCCACGTCGGTGAGCACCGACAGGGCGTTGGCCCCGGTGCCGAAGTTGTCGATGGCGACCTGCACGCCCGATCGACGCAGCGCCTTCACCGAGCGGTCGACGTCGGGGTTCTGGCCGAGCAGGGCCGTCTCGCGTGCCTCGAGCACCAGCCGGTGCGGTTCGAGATCGTGCAGTCGCAGCGTCGACTGCACCGCGGTGACGAACGAGGGGCTCGCCAGTTGGAGTTGCGACACGTTGACGTGGACGGCGAAGTCGTCGCCGACCACGCCGGTGTCGATCCAGCGACGGGTCTCGATCAGTGCCCGTTCCAAGACGAGCTCGCCGAGCCGGCCGATGGCCCCGGACTCCTCGGCGATCCGGATGAAGTCCGCAGGCTCCATCTCACCCTGCTCGTGGTGCTCCCAGCGGACCAGCGCCTCGGCGCCGACGGCGCGGCGGGTGACCGACGAGAACAGCGGCTGGAACTCCACCGTCAGCTTCTTCTCGGTGACGGCGCGGGACAGCTCGGCGGCCAACTCGGATCGTTGCCGTGCCGCCGACCGCATTTCTTCGGTGAACATCACGCATCGTGTACGCCCTGCCGCCTTGGCTGCATACATCGCGATGTCGGCATTGGCGATCATGGCGGCCGCGGCGGCGTCGTCGGGCATCGCCAGGATCTCGTGGTCGCTCATCGCGACGCCGATGCTCACCGAGAAGTGCATGCCGAGCAGTCGGATGCGGAGACGACCGGTCAGTGCGTGCTGCATGCGCTCGGCCAGCTCGAGGGCCGCGGCGCTGTCGGGGACGTCGCAGCACACCACGAGGAACTCGTCGCCGCCGATGCGCGCGATGCGATCCTCGGGTCGCACGCTGTCGGCGAGCCGCCGCGCGGTCGACAGCAGGAGCTGGTCGCCGATCGCGTGCCCGAGTGCGTCGTTGACGTACTTGAGCCGGTCGACGTCGATGAACATCGCCACCACGTGGCCGGGACGGGTGCGCTGTGCAGCAATCGACTGCGCCATGATCGACATGATCCGGCGACGGTTGGCCAGCCCGGTGAGCGCATCGTGGGTCGCCAGGTGTCGCAGTCGGGCGGATTCGTCGCGGGCGCGGGTGACGTCGTGGGCGATCAGCCCGATGAATCCGCCGCCGTCGACCGTCGGGTCCCGTCGGGCGGCAACGGTCGCACGCAGGACCCGGGGCTCGCCGGCGCCGTCGGTGCGGTCGACGTCGCCCTGCCAGGTCCCGTCGTAGCGGCCCGCCACGAGCTGGCGAGGTGCCTGGTCGAGCACCGATCGGAGCATGCCGTGGGCGGGACCGCCCGGCTGAATTGCGTCGGTCGAGTCGGCGCCGAGCAAGTGCAGCGCGGAGTCGTTGGCCGCACGAACCCGTCCGTCGAAGCCGAGCACGACCACCGCGGTCTGGTCGGCATCGAGCAACGCCGCCAGGGCGTCGTGCAGCACGTCGGCAACGGGGGGCGGCAGCGCGCTGCCGCCTGTGTCGCTCGGCTGCTCCTTGTCGATGTCCGGCACTACGTGCTCCTTCTTCGCTCGATCTCGCCACCCGGGAACCTCGCCCCGGAGGGCGAGTTCACCGCTGGTAGAACCCGGTCACGTCGGTTGACGCGATCGTGAGCGTTGCGATGGTGTCCAGGAATTCGGTGGCAGGATCTCCATCGGCAAGTTCGAGCTGTTGGTTGAGCGCGTACGCGGTCAACCGGTATCGATGGGTGTCGTCGCCGGGCGGCGGGCACGGTCCCGCATAGCCGACGTCGCCGAAGAAGTTGAGCGCCTGCAACGCTCCGGGGGGAACGTCGCCCTCCACCAGGGCGATCTCGGCGGGGTCGAGTCCACCGATCACCCAGTGGACGAACGGCTGCCCGTCACTCACCGCAGAGTCGTCCACCAGCGCCACGGCGATCTCGGACGTCCCTGCGGGTACGGCGCCCCAGCTGAGGGCGGGAGCCACGTCGAGTCCGTCGCAGGTGTACAGCGGATCGATGTCGCCGCCGTCGACCCACGGCGCCACCAGGCCGAACGGCTCGAACGTGCCGTCGCCCTGATCGATGGTGGAATCGGCGGCCGGTTCGACGTCGAACTGCTCCTCGACGGTGGTCGCCACGGTCTGGCTCGGGTAGTCGGCGGGGTCGTACGGCTGCAGTTGTTTGCCGTCGCCCGTGTCGCAGCCGACCAGCAACAGCGCCGCGCCCGCGGCGATGCAGATCAGGCCCGTCCGTCCATTCACGAGCCGGAGGCTACGCGCTGGCGAGGCCCGGCGGGAATCTTCTGCGGGATCTGCACCGGTAGTCTGGCCAGGGTGACCGAACGCCTCTCGCTGCTGACCGTGCACGCTCACCCCGACGACGAAGCCTCCAAGGGTGCGCCGACCCTCGCTCGCTACCACGACGAAGGTGTTCGCACGGTGCTGGTGTGCTGCACCGGCGGCGAGGAGGGAGACCTCCAGAACCCGTCGTTGCGCGATCCGGGCCAGCCGTTCCACGGGCTGACGCCCGAGGAGGAGAAGGCCAAGGTCGTGTCGATGCGGGCCGAGGAACTGGCGGCGTCGGCCGAGGTGATCGGCTTCGACGTGGTCGAGATGCTCGGCTACCGCGACTCCGGCATGGCCGACACCGAGCCGAACCACCATCCCGACTGCTTCCACCAGGCCGACATCGACGAGGCCACCGGTCGGCTGGTGGCGGTCATCCGACGTGAACGCCCGCAGGTGATCATCACCTACGGCGACGATCAGCGCGGCTATCCGCATCCCGACCACCTGCGCGTCCACGACATCTCGGTGCTCGCGTTCGAGCGCGCCGGCGATCCGGACTGGTACCCAGAACTCGGCGAGCCGTTCGCGCCGTCGAAGCTCTACTACTCGGTGTGGTCCAAGGCGAGGATCATGGCCATCCACGAACTGATGCTGCGAGTCACCGGCGAGTCGCCGTTCGAGCAGGAATGGCTCGATCGACCGTCGCAGGACCATCGGATCACGACGCGTATCGACATCACCGGCTACGGACACGTGCGTCGAGGTGCGCTGCGGGCCCATGCCACCCAGATCGATCCGACGTCGGCGTGGTGGGGGTTCGGCTTCGACGACGAGGAGTTCACGGCCGCGTATCCGTGGGAGGACTGGATCCTGGCCCGTTCGCTCGTGGGGACGATCCCCGGCGACGACAGCGAGCGCGACCTCTTCGCCGGTGTCAGCGAACGGGTGTCGCCGTGAGCGTCCAGTACCGGGTCGTCGTGGCGAAGAAGGACGAACGTGTCGACGGTCCCGACAATGCCGATGTCGTGGTCACCGTCCCGCTCGCCGACGCCGCCGCGACCGACTTCGACCCGACGGTCGCCTACATGCGCGGCGTGTTGAAGGCGTCCGGTCGCTCGCGCGCCGTGTTCGACGTGCTGAAGTCCGGGGCGGCGGCCGAAGCGATCGGCCGGCTCGTCAGCCAGCGCGGCATGACGTCGCGCAGCGTCCGGTAGCCGATCAGTACGGCACCGCTGGCGTCGAGACGACGACGCAGGTCGTCGCTGGTCACCAGCTCGAGGTCGTCGATCCAGCCCTGGGTGTGGTCGCCGAGCGCACGGACCTCGGGCGTGTCGATCGCCGGCTGCACGTGGATCTCGGTGACACCGCTTGCCAGCGCATCGATGGCGGCATGGACGCGCTCGGCGCTCCCGGCGCGCCAGTCGTGGTCGAAGTGGTCGGGGAACACGACGCCCTCGTCCTCGGCCAGGCGCCGGAACGGGAAGCCGGCCTGTTCGGCGCTGACCGTCGACGGCAGCCGGATCGGAAGGCGGTAGTCGACGGCGAGTTCGAGATAGACGTCGAAGAACTCGGGCCGCAACGTGATCGCCGTGAGGTGCGGTGCCAGGTGGGTGACGTCGATGCCCCAGGCCAGTGCCCGCTCGATCTGGGCGCGCAGTTCGCGCAGCACCTCGTCGTGGTCGGCGTGCTCCCACAGGTCCTCGAGGGTGCGCGGGAACCCGCCCTGGCCGGACTGCAGCGACGGTGCATGGGTGATCGGACCCCAGCGGTAGCACTGGTGCTCGGCGTTGAGGGTCAGATGGACACCGAGGTCGTCGGTCGGCAGCGACAGCTTGGCGGCGTGACCGGCCCACGGCGCCGGCACCATCAGCGAGGCGCATGTGGCGACGCCCTCGCGGATCGCCCGGTACACACCGACGTTGGCGCCGTGACAGGACCCGAGGTCGTCGCACGACAGGATGACCAGTCGGGCGTCGGGGGAGTGGCCGAGGCGTTCGGCGAGCGTGGTCTCCACCGCAGCGACGCTACCGGAAGCGCGTCGGGCTCATCACGAGCAGGCGGCCCACAGACCGAGGTCGCTGCGCTCGGCACGGCGTGCCGCCGCAGCGAAGTCGCGGGCGAAGGTGCTGTTCGGCTCGATCGTGAGCGGTCGGGCGAAGCCGCGTTCGACGATGTCCATGTTGACGAAGGTGCCGGAGCCGTCGACGAGGTGCACGTAGCCGAGCAGCCGGTCGTAGTCGTCACGCCCGACGACGTCACGTTCGATGCGGACCTCCGTGCCTTCGGGAAGCAGCTGCGCGGTGAACGCACTGGCCTCCGGCCCGAAGCACTCGATCGGTGTGTTCGGCTTCTTGGTCTCGGGCGTGTCGATGCCGATCAAGCGGACGCGCTCGTTCCGCCCGCCGATCGCGACGTCGATGGTGTCGCCATCGACGACGTGGACGACCGTGGCGATCCCGTCGGCGGACGTCTCGGCACCCGCGGTGCACCCGAACAGGCACAAGAGGATGGTCACGCCGGCGAAGCGCACACCGGCAGGTCTATCCGCGAACTCGCCGCAACGCCGGAACACCACGTTCGTGTGCGGATTCGGGTGGGCCGGCCCACCCAGAACCTCACACAAACGTGGTGTCACGCGAGCGTGGGGTCGTGGGGGTCAGAGGCGTTCGATGATCGTGCCGGTGCCGAGGCCACCGCCGCAGCACATTGAGATCAGGGCGTACCGACCGCCGGTGCGCTCGAGCTCGTACAAGGCCTTGGTCATCAGGAAGGCGCCGGTTGCGCCCAGCGGATGACCGAGGGCGATCGCGCCGCCGTTCGGGTTGGTCTTGTCGAGATCGGCGCCGACCTCCTTCGCCCATGCCAGCACGACCGACGCGAACGCCTCGTTGATCTCGAACACGTCGATGTCGTCGATCGACAACCCGGTGCGCTGCAACAGGTGCTTGGTGGCGTCCATCGGTCCGGTGAGCATCAGCACCGGGTCGGTGCCGACCAGGCAGGTGTCGACCACGCGGGCGCGCGCCTTCAGGCCCAGTTCGGCGGCCTTGGCCTCGGTCGCCACCAGCACGGCGGCGGCACCGTCGGAGATCTGCGAGGAGTTGCCGGCGGTGTGCACGCCGTTCTCTCGGGCGACGGGTTTCAACGTCGCCAGCTTCTCGAGGGTGGTCTCGCGGAGGCCCTCGTCGCGCTCGACGGTGTGCGTCGTGCCGGTCGGGTTGCCGTCCTCGTCGAGATCGGGTGCCTCGATGGTGAGGTACTGCCCGGCGAAGCGGTCCTCTGCCCATGCCTGGGCGGCGCGCTGCTGGGAGGCGAGCCCGAACGCGTCGGTGTCCTCACGGGTGATGCCCCACTTGTCGGCGATGCGCTCGGCGCCCTCGAACTGCGACGTCATCTCGTACTGCTCGAAGTACGTCGGCGGGATCGGGATGCCGAGACCGAGGGCCTTGTTGCCGGACGCACCGATCGGCACGCGGCTCATCGCCTCGACGCCGCAGGCGAGCGCCATGTCGACGACGCCCGAGCCGACCAGCGACGAGGCCAGGTTGGTCGCCTGTTGGCTCGATCCGCACTGGGTGTCGACGGTGGTGTTGGCGACGCTCAGGGGGAGTCCGGCCGACAGCCAGGCGGTGCGACCGATGTTGAACGCCTGCTCGCCGACCTGGCTGACGCAGCCGGTGACGACCTGGCCGACCTCGGTCGCATCGAACCCGTTGCGTTCGATGACGGCCCGCTGCACGCGGGCGAGGGTCTCGGCCGGATGGAGGGTGGACAGACCACCGTTGCGCTTACCGATCGGGGTGCGGAGGGCATCGACGATCACGACATCTGAACTGCTCATGACCTCGACTGTAGATGCCGCGGCGGCGACCGCTTCAGCCCGAGTGGACCCACTCGTCGATCAGGCGGCGAGCGACCGAGATGCCCGGCGGGACGGTGGGAAGTTCGTCGCGGCGGTACCAGTTGGCGTCGGCGATCTCGGTCTCGTCGAGGACGAGATCGCCACCGGCGTACTCGGCGCGGAAGCCGATCATCAGGCTGTGCGGGAACGGCCACGGCTGGCTGGCGCGGTACGACACGTTGGCCACCCGGATGCCGACCTCCTCGGCGACCTCGCGCACGACGGCGCCCTCGAGATCTTCGCCGGGCTCGACGAAGCCCGCGAGGCACGAGTACATCGGCATCGGGAAGTTGATGCCGCGCGCCAGCAGCGCCTCCTGGTCGGGGCCCGGTTCGCCGCGGGTGACGAGCACGATCATCGCCGGCGCGAGGCGGGGGTAGGCGATCAGCCCGCAGGCCGGGCACTTCATGCCGCGCTCGCCGGCCGAGGGCTCGGTCGGCGTGGCGCACCGCCCGCAGAATCGATGCGTGCGGGCCCACTCCACGATCTGCACGGCGCGGCCGGCGGCCATCCACTCGCTCTGTGCCGCTCGGCCGAAGTAGCTGAACAGGTCGAGAGCGGAACCGTACGAGGGGTCCTCGGCATCCGTCGGCACGTCGACCGCCCACCAGGCCTCGCCTTCGACGATGCCGACGACGTGGCGTTCCCACGAGTCGTCGGCGGGGCGGGTGTCGACGAAGACCGACGTGCCGATCACGTGGATGTAGCGGTGGCCGCCGGCGTGATCGGTCGGCTCGACGTTCAGCGCCGCGTAGAGTTCGGCCGAGTTGGGAAACGGTGCGTCGGGCTTCATCGGGTGCATGCGTACCACGCGGCGCCCGGACGTCCCGTACGGTGATTCCATGGCCGACGGACCGCACCCTCCACTCCACCCTGACGTGGCCGTACTCGCACCGCTGCTCGGCACGTGGGAGGGCTCGGGCGCCGGCGAGTATCCGACGATCGACGAGTTCTCCTACACCGAATCGATCACCTTCACCCACGTCGGCAAACCGTTCGTGGCGTACACGCAGCGCACCCGCCATCCCGACAGCGGCCTGCCGATGCACGCCGAATCCGGGTACCTCCGGGTGCCGATGCCCGGCAGCATCGAGATCGTGATGGCACAGCCGACCGGCCTCGCCGAGATCTACGAGGGTGCGGTCGTCGGCGGTGACGACGCCCCACTGGTGATCGACGTCCGGTCGATCACGATCAACTCGACGTCGACCGCGAAGGAGGTCACGCTCACCGAACGGACGATCTCGGTCGCCCGCGACGACCTGCACTACACGTTCCGCATGGCCGCCGTCGGGCAGCCGCTCACCCATCACCTCAGCGCCACCCTGCACCGCACGGGCGCCAGCTGACGCCGCAACGACGTCGGGAATACGGCGGCGATGCCGTGGGGTTGCGGTCAGCAGTCGATAGATTTCGGCTCGAACACCCGAACACCGACATCTGAAGGGGAGTATCCCTCGAGGTCCGTCGTCAACACACCGCTCCCGAGCGGTCGGCGGGGCCAGCTCCTGACGGAGCGGAGAGACCTTCAGCGAACCATCCACTCGTTTGCTGAAAGCGTCATGAACTCCACCACCTTCACGACCGTCGTCCCGCTCAGTTCCCTCACCGGCTTCATGGTCGTCGGAGCGGCCACGGCGATCTCGGCGATCGCCAACATGGCCATGTTTGCCGGCATGCTGGGCGGGAACAGCGACGAAGATGGGCCAAGTCCCGCTGTCGCCATGCTGCTCGCCGTCGTCGCCCCGATCGCCGCTGGCGTGATGCAGACGGCGAACTTCGCCAAGCTGTTCATGACCCGTCCCCCGATGGAGGACCGCATCGCGCGCCTGCTCGGTGCGCCGCTCGACGTCCGGCTCGCCCGATGAGCGCGATGTCGGGCGTGGCGGACGCCGGCGCGACGTCCACGGACGGCGACTGGCACCGCCGAGAGGTCGGCGCCGTCCTCGACGAATTCGACTCGTCGCTCGAGGGTCTCGATCCGTCCGCGGTCGTGCGACGGCGCGACGAGGTCGGCACGAACGAACTGCAGGAGTCGGCGGCGACCAGCCCGCTGGCACTGATCTGGCGACAGATCTCCTCGGTGATGGTGCTGATCCTGATCGGTGCTGCCGTGTTGTCGTTGCTGCTGGGCAAGTATCTCGAAGCTGGTGCGATCGGCGCGATCGTCGTGCTGTTCACCGCGCTCGGCTTCTACCAGGAGTATCGGGCCGAACAGGCGATCGCGGCGCTGCGGCGCATGGCGGTGCCGTCGGCGCGCGTCACGCGCGAGGGTCGCATCACGTCCGTCCCGGTCGCCGAGTTGGTGCCGGGCGACATCGTCCACCTCGACGCCGGCACCGTTGTGCCTGCCGATCTCCGCCTCGTCGAGGTGGCGAGCCTGCGCATCGAGGAGGCGACGCTGACCGGCGAGTCCGAACCGATCGACAAGCAGACCGACGCCGTCGATCGCGACGATCTCGCACTGGGCGACCGCTTGTGCATGGCGTATTCGGGAACGCAGGTCGCGGCCGGCCGCGGGCTGGGCGTGGTCGTGTCCACCGGGATGCGGACCGAGCTCGGCCGCATCGCCACGCTCCTGCAGGACGTCGAGTCCGAACCCACGCCGCTGCAACACCGTCTGGACCGCGTCGGCAAACAACTGGCGCTGCTCGGTGTCGCCGTTGCGCTCGCGGTCGTCGTGATGGGAGCGATCGCTGGTGAGTCGGCGACCGACCTCGTCCTCACGGCGATCAGTGTGGCGGTTGCCGTCATTCCGGAGGGTCTGCCGGCGGTCGTCACGTTCACGCTGGCGATCGGTTCGCAGCGGATGCTGAAGCGCCAGGCGCTCATCCGCAAACTCCCAGCGGTCGAGACCCTCGGCTCGGTCACCGTGATCTGCTCGGACAAGACCGGCACCCTCACGCAGAACCGAATGACGGTCACCGTGCTCGACGTCGCGGGCCACCAGGTGCGACTCGACGCTGCAACGCCGGATTCGGCCGGAGCGCTACCGTCGTCGGCCACCGTGACGCTCGTCGCTGGAGCGCTGTGCAACGACGGTGCCGAGGACGTCGACGACCAGGGCCGGCAGGTCTGGCTCGGCGACCCGACCGAGACGGCGCTCCTCCAGGCTGCCGACGACGCCGGCCTGGACGTCGCCGCCCTCCGGGCCCGGATCCCCCGAATCGACGAGCAGCCCTTCGATTCGACCCGCAAGCGGATGAGCACGATCCACGACCGGCTCGACGGCCGCATCGACGAGCTCGCCGAGTTGCCGCAGGATGTCCGTCTCTCCTTCGTCAAGGGCGCCATCGACGGCCTGCTCCACCGCACCACGGCCGTGTGGGACAACGGGGCGGCGGTCGCGTTCGACGACGACTGGCACGCGCGCATTTCCGCCGGCAACGACGCACTCGCCGCGGCCGGCATGCGGGTCCTCGGCGTCGCGTTCCGTCCGCTGCGCGCCGCAGACGACGACCCGGAGGCGGAACTCGTCCTGCTGGGCCTCGTCGGCATCATCGACCCGCCGCGTCCGGAGGTTCGCGATGCCGTCGCCGTGTGCCGCAACGCCGGCATCCGGCCCGTGATGATCACCGGTGACCATCCGTTGACCGCCCTGGCGATCGCCACCGACCTTGGCATCACCGACGTCGACCACGTCCTCGTCGGCGCCGACCTCGACCACCTCGACGACGACGCGTTCGCGGCGGCGGTGCGAGACGTCTCGGTGTTCGCCCGGGTGTCGCCCGAGCACAAATTGCGCATCGTCGGTGCGCTGCAGCGCCAACACCAGGTCGTGGCGATGACCGGCGACGGCGTCAACGATGCGCCGGCGCTCAAGCGCGCCGACATCGGCGTGGCGATGGGGATCACCGGTACCGATGTCTCGAAGGAAGCCGCCGACATGGTGCTGCGCGACGACAACTTCGCCACGATCGTCGCCGCGGTCGAAGAGGGCCGCGTGATCTACGACAACCTGCGGCGATTCGTCAGCTTCGCCGTGGCGGGCAACCTCGGCAAGATCATCGTGATGCTCGGCTGGCCGATCCCGTTCCTCGTGACGGCATCGGACACCGGCACGGCGATCGCCCTGCTCCCGCTGCAGTTGCTGTGGTTGAACCTGATGACCGACGGTCTGCTCGGCTTGTCGATGGGGGTGGAGCCCGCCGAGAAGCGAGTGATGCAGCGTCCACCGCACTCGCCTTCGGACAGCATCTGGGCCAACAATCTCGGCCGGCGAACCGCCTGGGTCGGCACCGTGATCGGCGTCGTCACCCTGGCGCTCGGTTTCGGGTACTACGCCGCAGATCTCGAGCAATGGCAGACGATCATGTTCACGACACTGGCGTTCATGCAGATCGGCCAGGCGTTCGCGACCCGCTCGTCGACCGAGTCGTTGCGCGAGATCGGCTGGCGTACCAACCCGGTGATGCTCGGCATCGCCGCACTCGTCGCCGGTCTGCAGCTCGTCGCGGTGTACACGCCGCTGCGCGAGTTCCTCGACCTGGAGGTGTTGTCGGCGGTGGATCTGCTGGTGTGCGCAGTGGCCGGTGTCGGTCTGCTGGCGATGGTCGAGGCCGTCAAGTGGCGCCACCGGGTGACGGGTCGCCGCTGAGGATCACGCCAGTTTGTCGGCGAACCAGTCGAGGATGATCTCGGCACGCTGCACCCTGTGGATCGGCGATCCCGACCGGGACAGCTCGTGGTTCTCGCCGGGGAAGCGGTAGAAGTCGACCTCCTTGCCCAGCAGCTTCAGCGCCACCCACAGCTCCTCGGCCTGACCGATCGGGCAACGCCAGTCCTCCTCGGAGTGGATGATCAACATCGGTGCCTCGATGTTGCGCACCGCGGTGATCGGCGACATCCGTTCGTACTCCTCGGGCGCCTCCAGATGGTTCACGCCGTGGACCGCGTTGAAGGCGGTCGAGATGTCCGACGACAATTCCAGCGCCGTTGCGTTGTTGACCGCCCGCTCGGAGCAGAACGCCCGGAATCGCTCGCCGTGATGGCCGGCGAGCCACGTCGCCATGAACCCCCCGTACGAACCGCCGAGCATGCCGACGCGCGCTGCGTCGCAGAATTCGTAGCGATCGAGCGCGGTGTCGATGATCGACAGGACGTCGTCGACGTCGACCGTCCCCCATCCGGGTCCGGGAGTGGTCGGGTGGTTCGGGCCCTGGATCGCCTGTCCCCATCCGGTGTGGCGCCCGCTGCTGCCGCGGGGGTTGCCGAGCACGACGACGAAGCCGGCAGCGGCCTGCATCTGGAACTCGTCGTGGAAGGCCTCGCCGTACTGGGAGTGGGGGCCTCCGTGCACGTTGAGCAGCACCGGATACCGCTCGCTCTCGTCGAAATCCGCCGGCCGCATGATCCAGGCGTCGATCTCGTCGGTCCCGTCGGCAGTCGGCGCGAGGAAGTACTCCCAGCCGAGCAGGGTCGCGGCGAGCTGGTCGCCGACGTGGGTCCTGCGTTCGTCGCCGACGTGGAGTTCGGCGGGGTGGGTGGCTGACTCCTGGGCGCGCGCGACGACGCCGGAGGCGGCATCGAACGACGTCACCGACGCGCGCCCGTCGGTGAGTGCTGCCGGCACGAAGGACCCGTCGGCGGGGATCCGGTACAGGTGCGTGGTTCCCCGATCCTCGGCGGTGGCCAGCAGGTGGTCGTCAGACTCCCACACGGGTGCGCGGGAGCCGACCGTGGGCAGGAACGTGCGATCGAACCCAGCGGACACCCACAGGATGTCGGCGTGCGGGTGGTTGTGGCCGTCGATCGGCAGGATGCCGACCTTGGCGTTCTGCGGGTAGATGCGCGGATCCGCGGACCCGATGAATGCGACGAGCGTGCCGTCGGGCGACACGGACGGCTGGCCGTACTGGCCGTCGTGATCGGTCAGCGGCCGGACGTTGGCGCCTTCGGGGTCGCCGTCGCCGCGCTCGGGAAGGGTGACGACGTACAGGTCGGTCGCCCGGTCGCGGTCCCAGGTCTCGTGCCGTTGCGCCGAGGTGACGACGGCGGTCGAATCGGCCAGCCAACTCACGCCGGAGTGCTGGAACTCGCCGGGGGTGAGATTGCGCGGCGTCCCCGTTGCGTTCGTCGCGATGACGTACACGTGGTTCGGGCGGTCGAAGATCCAGTTCTGCCCGTTGAGTCGGCTGAAGAGCCGTTCCACCTTGCGCGGCGACTGCCAGGCGGGGCCTTCGGCCTGGTAGCGCTCGTGACGGGTGCGGCTGGTGAAGGCCAGCCACTGACCGTCCGGCGACCACGCGAGATCGCCGAGCCCGTCGGGCATGGCGCACAGCGTGACGAGCTCGCCGGCGGCGCCGATCGGGAGGACGTGCAATGTCGAGTCGCCCTCCCCTTCGCCGCGTCTCGACGTGAACGACAGGAACCGACCGTCGGGTGACCAGGTCGGGCCCGCGTCGTGGGGGCCGGCGGTGACCGGTGCGTCGTCGATCCAGATCCGAGTGGAGGTGGTGTTCTTCGACACCTCGGTCGTCGCCACCACGAACGCCACGTGGGCGCCGTCGGGGCTCACCGCCACCTGGCCGACGACGTTGCGTCCGTCGATCAGCCGTTCCGCGATCTCGCGGTGTGACGGCCCCGACGGTGCGGGCGGAGCAGGCGGTGGCGGCGGTGGCAGCTGCTGACTCATGTCGTGCGACGGTAGCCCCGTCACCGCCGCCGCCGCTCGGTCACTCGGTCACTCGGCGAGACCGACGGGCTGATCGTCGATGATCTGGTCGAGGTACTCCGACATGCCGTAGCCGACACGGCCCTCGAAGTCGCCGGAGTGGAGCGTCCACTTCGTGTAGGCCTCGGAGATGCGGGTCTGCAGCCAGTCGCCGTCGGGGGTCTGCCGGCGGTTGCGGAGCGGGATCAGGCTGAGCGCCTCGCCGGTGAAGTTCCACTCGCGGTCGCTGCGACTCGAACGGATCGTGCCCTCGATGCGGTCGTGGTAGTGCTCGTCGCCGCGTGTGTCGGTGGAGATCTGCACGTCGTCGCACAGGTGCATCACGCCGTTCTCCCACACGAAGCCGCCGCGGCTGCCCTCGCTGTCGCGCTTGGCGACCCGGCTCGCCATGAACCCGAAGTTCTCGTCGACGTTCACGGTCAGCCACCGGTAGTACCAGGGCGCCTGCCAGTAGCGCGGGCCCCACGAGTGGTCGCGCAGCCCGAACCCGGCGATCTGCCACTCTCGCTCGCCGACTCGCATCGTCCCCGTTGCCTCGACGAGCTGCTCGTAGTGGCCTTTCGCGAACTCCTCGCCGGGCTGCTCGTGCGGTTCGTCGGGTTCGCCGCCGAACATGCTCGGGCGGCCCTGGCCGGTGAAGGTGAGGTGGATCTCGGCCTCGGCGTACGGATTGTTCGTGAACGCCTCCTTCGGATCGGCCATCTGCTCGGGCTCGTCGAGGACGACGACCTTGCCGACGTAGTCGATGCGGAGTTCCTCGAACGGGGTGACCATCGTCCACGTCAGCCCGGCGGCGTCGAGTGCGTCGTTGTTCTCGATCGCCGGCCGCTTGAACATGAACCCGACCTGACGATTGGCGCCCTCCACGTCCGGCGGCAGGTACAGGCACACCGTCATCTCGGCGGTGCCCTCGTTGGCGCGGTTGCCCATCCGGAACCAGCCGCCGACGCCCTGCACCGGGTCGAAGGCGTTGATGTACATGCTCTCGTTGAAGTTCGGCTCGGGGCCGAGTTCGTGCATGTATTCGTCGGACTCGTCGAGACGTACACCCATGTGCGCCGACGGTACGAGGCGGTGATGATCGGCGACGGATCGGAGGATCGCAGGATCGGCTGGCCGCTGCACGTGCACGGTGAGACGGACGTCACACGTGCCCACCGTCTCTTGTGGTGGCTCACCCAGCGCGAGAGGGTGGCATCCGGGCCGCAGGGGGCGGTTCGGCAAACACAAAGGGGACACACCATGTACATCACTCGCCGAATGGCTCGCGTCAACGGGAGGCCCGGCATCGAATGGGCATCGCAGATCACGAAGGTGGTGCAGGCCGCCGGGGGCAGGACATCGCTCTGGGCGGGTGGACCCGGATCGACGATCGGCACCATTGCGTGGTCGAGTCTCGTCGACTCGTTCGCCGCGATGGTCGAGAGCACCGACCGGCTCAACGAGAACGAGGAGTACCTCGCTCTGCTCGGGCAGGCCGGCCAGCACATCGTCTCGCTGGAACCCGACACGATGATGCAGGTGGTGCACGGGGAGATCACCGGGCAGGCCGAGGTCGGCTCCTTCCTGGCGGCGGTGACGGCGACAGCCGATCCCGGCCGTGCCATGGAGGCGCTCGCGTGGGCGCCGGTGATCGCCGACGCCTGGACCACGGCGACCGGCCTTCCGGTCGCCGTCACCACGAACGCCGCCGGCCCGATGGACACCGTCCAGTGGCTCGTTCGATTCGACGACGCAGCAGCGGTCGACGAAGCGAACGGGAAGATCGCCGCATCGACCGAGTACCTCGAGGTGTACGCCACCGGTGCCGGTCTGTTCACCAGCGACTCCAACCAGATGTACGCGAGGCGTATCGCCTGACCAGGTCCGATCACCGCACATGACAGCGGCGCTGACGTCCACCGCTGCGGAGTGTCTCCGCAGCGGTCGCGTCCTGTCCGTGTCACCTGGTGGGGAGGAGCGATGGGCAGTACGTTGACACCAGCAACGAACGGCGTTGCGCTGGAGGGGACGAGATGAGCATCACCGACGACGACCTGGAGACCACGAACTCGGCGATCGCCAAGCTGGAGGGGATCGAGCCGTCGGGCGACATCGGCGAGTTCAACGCCCGCAAGCTCACGTTCGGGCCCGACAAGGCCGTGATCGGGCCCGTCGCCCACCTCGCGGCCGAACGCATCCGGCTGACGGCGCTCGAGTGGGAGCACTTCGAGGTCCGCCAGGTCGGTGCCACCCTCGGTGGCATCGTCAAGGGCCTCGACCTGTCGAAGCCGCTCGCCGACGACGTGTTCGAGGAGCTCTCGCGGGCGTGGGTCGACTACAAGGTGCTGTTCTTTCGTGACCAGGAGCTCACCGCCGAGCAACACGTCGCGTTCGCCCGACGCTTCGGCGAGCTCGAAGTGCACCCGTTCCTCTCCAACAACGACGAGTTGCCCGAACTCGTGCGCTTCGCGAAGGACGCCGACACCGGCGGCTACGAGAACGGCTGGCATCACGACGTCACCTGGCGCGAGGTGCCGTCGAAGGGGGCGATCCTGCGTGCGATCTCGGTCCCGGACACCGGCGGCGACACGCTGTTCTGCGACATGAACGCCGCCTACGAAGGGCTGTCCGACGAGATCAAGGACCGCATCGAGGGCCTCGTCGCCGAGCACGACTACATGCAGGCGTTCGGACACACGATCACCGGCGCCGACGCGTCAGCGATGCGAGAGAAGTACCCCGTGGTCGAGCACCCGGTGGTGATCCACCACCCGATCTCGGGCGACCGGTTGCTGTACGTCAACCGGTTCTTCACGAGCCGCATCGTCGGACTCGATCCCGCCGAGTCCGATGAACTGCTGGTGACGCTGTTCGCGCAGGCGAACACGCTCGAGTACCACTGCCGCCTGCACTGGCACCCGAACTCGATCGCGATGTGGGACAACCTCGCCGTGCAGCACTACGCCTCGAGCGACTACTGGCCCGACGTCCGGGTGATGGAGCGGGCGAGCATCGTCGGCGTCCGACCGTCGTTCTGAGCGGCGGGTCGCCGATGGCGCGTCACGTCGCCCGATGGGAGTTGGCGGACGTCGGAGGACCCGTCGTGGTCGTCGACGTGATCCGGGCGTTCACGACCGCCGCCTACGCGTTCGGTTCCGGCGCGGCCGAGATCTACCTCGTGGGCGATGTCGACGAGGCGCTGGCCTTCAAGGCTGCGAATCCGGGAGTGATCGCACTCGGAGAGGACCGGGGTCTGCGCCCTGACGGCTTCGACTACCCCAATTCGCCGGCGATGGTCAGCCGTGCCGATCTGACCGGTTGCACGCTCGTGCAACGGACCTCGGCCGGCACCCGGGGCGTGGTGGCCGCTGCCGGTGCCGACCGGCTGTGGGCGGCGAGCCTCGCCTGTGCATCAGCCACGGCGCGAGCGGTCGAGTCCGCTGGCCTGGGTTCCCCGACATACGTGATCACGGGCCGGTTCGAGGACCGCCCGGCAGACAGCGGCCGTGACGACGAGATGACCGCTCGGCTGATCGAGCGAGCCCGTCTCGGTCAACCGCTCGACAGTGCGGCCACCTCGTCTGCTCTGAAGGCGACGAACGAGGCGGCGAGGACGCTGGCGCTCGGGCCGGATCACTGCGACCCGGCCGACATCGAGCTTGCTGCGACCGTCGACGCCTTCGATTTCGCGATGGAGGTCGAACGAACGCCCCTCGGTCTCGTGCTGCGTTGCGTACGGTGAAGCCGATGGAGGAGTTCGTGATCGCACGGAACCCCGACGAAGCGTCGTCCCTGCCGTACCTGTTGCGCCTCCCGTTGCCGTCCGGTGCTGTCGTGCTCAAGGCGAAGGACACCTGGCCGCGCACCAGCAAGATCTACTGCCACCCGGCCGACGGCTGGCCGGCACCGGGTGACCTCGACATCATCGAACGGGTGCCGGTGCGCTCGTGTGTGCGTCGAGGCGTCGCGGTCGACCTCGTGCTGGACCGCGGACGCGAGAATCGATCCCAATTCGTGTTCACCATGGCGCGCGGTCGAGAGATGGTGTTCTGGCAGTCGGCGCGTACCGCCAAGCAGGCCCGTCCCGGCGTGCGGGTCCCGACGGCCCGGGCGTCCGGCCACGAACTGGAAGTGCTCGTCGACTCGCGCGAGCGTTACGCGTGGAAGTTCTCCGAGCAGCAGGCAACCACTGCGAAGCGGGCGATCCCCGTCGGCGACTACGCCGTCGAAGTTGACGGGCAGGTCGTCGCCGTGGTCGAGCGCAAGAGCGTCGACGATCTCGTGTCGACGATCGTCGGCGGCAAGTTCTGGATGCTGCTCGCGGAGTTGGCGGCCGTCGCCGGTGGCGAGCGACGTTCCGCCGGCGGCTCCGAGGAGGTGTCGGGCCGGGTGGCGGCGATCGTGGTGGAGGACCGCTACTCGGCGATCTTCAAGCTCCGCCACGTACGTCCCGCGTCGATCGCCACGCAGCTCGCGGAGGCGGCGGTGCGCTATCCGACAGTGCCGATCGTGTTCGCGGAGACCCGCCAACTCGCACAGGAGTGGACGTTCCGCTTCTTCGGTGCCGCCGTCGAGCACGCCTCCGACGCACGGGTGGGGGAGGCGCGCACCGCCGAACTCGTCGCGGCTGGATCCGTTCCGAATCGCGCTCCCACTGCCGCGGAGGTTCGCTCCTGGGCAGCCGAACACGGGTTCTCCGTCAGCGACCGCGGCCGCATTCCGAGCGCCGTGCTGCGGGCGTACCTCGCCGAACACGGTACGGCCTGACGCAACCCGGCGACATCGACCGATCTCAGCAGATCTGGGTGCCGTCGGGGCCGGTGATGTGCCAGTGGCCGTCGTCGCTGCGGTGGACGGTGAAGCCGGCTTCTTTGAGGTAGTTGTGGCGGGGGCACAGGGGTGCGCCGTTGTGGGGGTTGGTGGGGCCGCGGGTGGACCAGCTGGTGAGGTGGTCGGCGTGGCACCAGGTGTGGGGTTGGTCGCAGCCGGGCCAGATGCACGTGGGTTCGAGCAGCATGACCGCTTCGCGTGCGGCGCCGGTGAACAGCCGGGTGGTGCGTCCCATGTCGATGACGACGCCTTGGGCGTCGGTGACGACTCGGCGGATCAGGGACCACATGGAGACACCGATGATGGCGGTGGGGTCGACGCGGTGGCCGCGGGAGGTGCGTGCGGTGACGTCGCGGTAGTGGGAGGGGTCGAGGAGGTCGTTGTCGGCGACGGCGGCGGCGGTGGTCGCGTCGAGGAGGAAGTTGACCGTGGGCAGCGGTCGTTGCCGGTCTGGTGGGCACGCGGCGGCGGCGCGGGCCATCTCGAGGAGTGCGTCGCAGCGGCGTTGGGGTTCCGTTCGTCGAAGTCCGGTGACGTCGACGTTGCCGTCGCCGAGCCGGCGGGTGGCTTCGGTCCAGTCGCGTTGGAATTCGCGGTCGGTGTACCAGGAGAAGATTTCGAGGAATTCGACGCCGCCGACGTCGTCGAGGCGGGCGTGCAGGTCCCAGCCGCCGTCGGGGCTCTGGCGCATCAGTGCGCTGCGACGTTGCCGGTTGCGTTCGGCTTGCTCGGCTGCACCGATCGGGTCGGCGAGTGCTTCCCAGGTGAGCGCGCGGCGTTCGAACTCGACGTAGGAGACATCCATCGCGTCGGCCATCAACTCCCAGACCCCTCGGGTGAGCACGTCGGGGTCGATGCGTGGGTTGGCGGCAAGACGCGACATCAGCCGGGTCTGTGCGACACCGACCTGGCCGGCGGCCAACGCGTTGTTCCACACCGCGACGGCTCGGCGCAGCTTGGCGGCCTGCACTCGACCGTACGCTTCGGACCCCGAGAGTTGCAGCCGATGCTTCAGCCAGGCTTTGGCGGTGAAGAACCCTTGGTCACGGAACGGTCCGGCCGCATCGACATGATCGGCGACCGCGATCGTTGCGGCGTCGGCCTGGCGGCGCAACTGCTCGACACCCTGGGCCCACGCGGTGACCGTTGCGGCGTCGAAGCTCGACGGATCGATGCGCTCCAACACGGCAAGGCCCTGGGCGCAGTGCTCGACCACCGCCAGCATCCATTCCGGTCCCACCGCCATCTGATCACCGAACGCGACGTCGGTCACCGGATCGAACCGGCGAGGCACCGAATCATCCCGACACCAACCGAACCCGTCGCCGAACCGGGGCACACCCGACACGTCGGACGCCTCGCCGGCCACCGGATCCTCGACAACGGTCATGACACCATCATGACCAAGGGGTACCCCACAGTTGCCGGGGCCCGTCGATCCGAGTCGGTCAGGTGTCGGTCGGGTCGAACATCTCCAACTGCTCCCACGTGGTGGCGACGTCGCTGACGACGAACCAGCGCAGCCGGCCTCGAGATCCGGGCCGTCGGATCTCCACCCGCTCGGCACGCAGCGACCTGGCCGATCCGTCGGGGTCGCGGATGGCGATGCTGCCGTCGAATTCGATCCCGACCACTCGCCCGACGATCCAACGTCCCTTGTCGTTGCGGCGGAAACGGATCGGTTCGCCCATCCGCAGACCGAGCCGGGCGAGCGATGCGGGCGAACGATGCATGCCGAACCGAGACGTCAGGCGCCGATCGTGCGCCGTTGCAGCTTGCGCATGCCGCCCAACCACCGTTCGGGGTCGGTCGCCTTGAGCGCCATGTAGTCGGCCACCTCGGGATGCGGGAGCACGAAGAACTGCTCGGCCTCGATCGCGTCGGCCACCTGCACCGCCACATCTGCCGGCTCCAGCACGACGCCGGCGGCCTTGACGACGTTGCTCCCGCTGAGCTCGTCGTCGCCGGCGTGCAGCATCGCCGTGTTGACGCCCTGCGGGCACAGACACGTGACCTTGATGCCGGCGTCTCCGTACGTCACGGCCATGTACTCGGCGAACGCGACGGCGGCCCGCTTGGTGAGCGTGTACGGCCCCGAGCCGATCTGCATCAGCAGGCCTGCCGCAGAGGCAGTGGAGCAGAAGTAGCCCTCGCCCCGCTCGAGCCAGTCGGGCAGCAGGTATTTGGCAGCCCATCGGTGGGCGTGCACGTTGACGGCGAAGGCCAGCTCCCAGTCGGCCTCCGGTGTCTCGACGACGCCCCGTCCGATCCCGACGCCGGCATTGCAGAAGAACAGATCGATCGACCCGAGCGCCGACGTCGCGGCCTCGACGAGCGTCGCGTTTCCCTGCTCGGTACTCACGTCGGCGGTGATGCCCGTCGCCCGTTCCAGTGATGCCGCCACCTCGTCGGCACCCGCCAGGTCGGCAACCACCACGTTCGCGCCCCGGGCATGGAACTCGCGGGCGAGTGCCTCGCCGATGCCCCGTCCCGCTCCGGTGACCACCACGTTGCGTCCGCTGAGCTGCATCTCTGCATCGTAGGTTCGCCAGCCGCCCGGCAGCGGTGTCCCCGGTCCCTGTGAACGTTGTGTGACACCTCGCTCATCTGCGACCAGGTGCGTGTTCGCGGCTCGGATCGCGGGTACCGTGTCAACCAATGACTGATGAGCGCATCGACTCCAGTAACGAAGCCGTGATCACCGAAGCCCTGAGCGTCATCGATGGCGCACTGGCCAGGATGATGCAGCGGGAACTCGTGTCGACGGGTGAGGTCGCCGATCTGTTGCTCGACGTGCGCACGCTGCTCACGACCGAGCCGGCGGTCCTCGTCGACGACGTGGTCACCACCGACGCCAACTGAGCGTCAGGGTGCCGCGCTCGAAGCGTCGCGCCATCGCACCCGACCAGGTCGGCGTCATGACCGCCTCAGGGGGCGAATCGCTTGGCGATGCGTCGCCCCACCAGGCCCAGCAGTGAGCCGACCACTGCGCCGACCACGACGTCGGAGCCGTGGTGGATTCGCACGTAGGCCCGGCTGATTCCGACGATCGCTGCGATCTTCCACCAGATCATGCCGAACTTCGGGCCGTCCCAGCCCGACAAGACCATCGCCGCGAACGCCGCAGAACTGGCGTGGCCAGAGGGAAACGACGACGTCTTCGGCTGTCGCACGCGCAGCCGCTCGTCGCCGGTCTGGGTGGGCCGCTCTCGTCGGAAGAGCCGTTTGACGCCCTGATTGACGACGAGGCTCTCGGCGCCCAACATCACGGCCAGCACGACCACCTGATCCGGTCGCCCCTTGGCGATGCCGCGCGCGATGCCGATGCCGTGCCAGACGAGCGAGAAGTCGCCGACGTGGCTGGCGGTGGTGAACACTCGGTCGGCGATCGGGTTGCCCCGGAGCTGTTCGAGCAGATCGTCGACCACTTTGTCGAACGCATCGACCTGGGGGCCGAGGTGGCCCTGGCCCGGAACGATCGGGAACGGACCCGCCTCGATCGGTTCCGGATCGGGGTGTCCGAGCACCGAGGCCGCATCGGCGGCATCGAGTGCAGTTTCGTCGCCCGTCGTTTCGCGACCGCTGACACCGCCCGTCGTCATGGGGCCACCTGCGCCTCGGGGCTCGCGAAGAGCGCATCGTAGGCTGCGACGGCTTCTGCGGCGGCGAGCGACGGATCGCCGCCGAACGCCGGGCACCACTGGCGGAACGAACACCAGTCGCACAGTCTGCTCTGGCGTGGCCGGAAGTCGCCGGTGGTGCACGCCCGCTCGACAGCGGACCACACGGCGGTGGTGCGTGTGGTGATGAACTTGACCGACTGCGCCGACGGCACGGTCTCGATCGTCTCGCCCGAGGCGAGGTACATCAGCCGGATCTTCGCCGGCCGTTTGCCGAACACCGCCTCGCACAGGAACGAGTAGAAGTGCACGCCGGCAAGGCTCTTCTGCTCGTAATTGCCCGAGGGCGCCCGACCGGTCTTGTAGTCGGTGACGACGAGTTCGCCGTCGGCGTCGAGTTCGAGCCGATCGATGATGCCACGCAGTGTCAGCTCACCGACGGGTGCCTCCATCCAGAGTTCGAGCCCGATCTCGCGCACCGTGGTGGGATCCTCCATGGCGAAGTACTTGTCGATCAGGGCATGGCAGTCGCGGTCGAATGCGTCGGCCTCGTCGCCGACCAGCCGCAGGCCGACGTAGTCATCGTGGGTGCGGTACTCGTCGAGGGCGCTCGCCATGTCGGCCGCCAGCGCCTCGGGGGTCCGGTCGGCGGCCCGACGAACGAACAGCAGCTGGAGGGCGCGGTGCACGATCGTTCCCTTGGTGGTGGCGACGCCCGGGGGTTCGGGCAGTTTCTCGATGCTCGAGAACCGGAACTGCATCGGGCACGACGTGAATGAGGACACCCGAGAGGGAGACAGCGACATCGGCACCGGGAACGTCGGCGCGGGAGCAGCGGTGTCGGTCATGTCGGCCATGGTAGAGGGGGGCTGTCGCAGGGTTGCTCACCCCTTGGCGGCATCACGGACCAGATCAGCCATCGCCGCCGGATCGACGAAGGGTGCGAAGTGGTCCCATTCGTCCCGCTCGATGTAGGTGGCGTTCGGGAGTCGTCCGGCGATCTCCTGGGCGATCGCGGCAGGCCCGAACTCGTCGACACGCCCGGCGACGACCACGACCCTGGTCTCGATCGCCGGGAGGACGGCCCAGGTGGTGTGGGCGCCACCCGTGTCGAACGTGCGGGCCTCGTGCTCGGGGTCGCACTTCAGGCGGACTCCTTCGGGTGCCGGGCGAAACCCGTGGGCCACGTAGAGGCGCAGGACATCGGGATCGAAGGCCATCATCGGCGGCTTCGACGAGTAGTTGGCAATGGCGTCCTGGAAGGAATCGAACGATGCGCGCCGTTTGCGCGCACCCCTCGACAGCACCGTGCCGTTGTTCTCGGTGCCCTCGTGCGGATCGATGTCGCGCGGCGGGAAAACGATCGGCTCGAAGGCGACGATCACGTCGAACAGTCCGGGGTCGCGATGTGCCGCCATCAGCAGTCCGGCGCCACCCATCGAGTGGCCGAACCCGACCAGGCCGCCATCGGGGGCGACCGCCCGGGCCGCGGCGAGCGCATCGTCGCCGTAGCGGTCCCAGTCCACCCGCCAGTCGTCCGGCCGCGCCGTGTCGCCGTGACCCCGGTAGTCGAGTGCGAACGAGGTGAACTCGTCGCTCAGCTCGTCGGCGATCGGGAGATAGCAGTAGCCGTGGAAGCCGGTGGCGTGCGACAGCAGGAGTGGGCGGCCAGCGCCGCCGAACTCGTGGATCGCAACGCTGACATGGTCGGACGAGTCGACGAGCACCGAGCCATCATGCTGACCTCGTCGGGCGGGCGTCGAATCCGCCCGCCCTGGCCGAGCCGAGCTGGACGTCACGTCGGTCTGGGTTCGCGTGGAAGCCCCAGCAGTCGTTCTCCGATGATGTTGCGCTGCACCTGGCTGGAACCGCCCGCGATGCGTCCGCCAGGAGCAGCGAGCATGCCGGCGGCGCTCGCTCCGTCGAGCATCGCCTCCGCACCGTCGAGGTGGCCGCGCAGCATCGCCACGTCGAACATCATCTCGGTGATCCCGAGCTTCATCAGCGACGCCGCCGTCGAGGCGACCGGACCTTGACGTTGCGCCATCGCCTTCATCGCGCTCCCGCTGGCGAGCAGCGACGTGAGCGCCTGCCGCTCGAGCGGGGTCATGTCTCGGCCCTCGGCGAGATGCGCCATCTGGTCGAGGCGGCGCTCCAACCCGATCACCGAGGTCCCGATGTGGCCCCGCTCGCTGGTGAGCACGGCCATGCCGACCCCCCAGCCGCCGTGCAGCGGCCCGAGCAGGCGGTCGGCCGGCAGTGACACGTCGGTGAAGAACACCTCGTCGAACTCCGCTTCGCCGGTCATCTGTTTCAGCGGACGCACCTCGATGCCCGGCGCATCCATCGAGCACAGGAAGAACGAGATGCCGGCGTGCTTGGGCGCTTCGTCCAGCGGTCGGGTACGAGCCATCAGGATGCCCCAATTGCTGTAGCGGCCACCCGAACACCAGACCTTCTGGCCGTTGACGACGTAGCGGTCGCCGTCGAGTTCGGCTCGGGTCGACAGGGAGCCGAGGTCGCTGCCGGCTCCCGGCTCGGAGAACAGCTGACACCAGACGTGCTCGGTCGTGAGCGTGGATCGGAGGTGCCGGGATTGCTGATTCTCGGTGCCGTATCGCATGATCGCCCCGCCCGCCAGCACGAAGCCGACCATGTTGAACACTGCCGGCACGCCCGCCCGGGCGCACTCGAGCAACCAGGCGCCGTTGTGCTCGGCGGTGAGCCCGCGTCCGCCGTGCTCGACCGGCCAGTGGATGCCGGCCCAGCCGGCGTCGGTCAGTCGCCGCTGCCAGTCGAGTCCGGCGTCGACGAGTTCCGGGGGACAGATGGCGCCGTAGTCGCGCGGCGCATGGTGCCGATTCGCTGAGAGCCAGTCGGCGGCCTCCTGCTGGAACTCGTCGACCGAGATCACCTCGTCAGCCTGCCATCCGGTTGCGCGGTGCCTGGCACCGGCGTAACCGGTCGTCAGGCGAGGGCCTCGAGGAACATGGCGGTCTCGTCGGCGATCGTGGCGGGGACGGCGTAGCCGTCCTGGGCGGTCACGTCGCTCCAGTGGGCGGCGAGGTCCTCGGGAGTGAGGTCGGTCGTGTTGGTGTAGCCGACGGTCTCGGCGATGAACACCTCGGCGACTCGGCCACCGCCGACGGAGAAGATCCGGCCGGTGGCCTCGCACGACTCGTGGGCGAGGTACGTGACCAGCGGCGAGATCAGCTCGGGCTGGAGCTTGTCGCCGAGCCCACCGAGGATGTCCTCGGTCATGCGGGTGAGCGCCAGCGGAGCGATCGCATTCGCCCTGATGTTGTACTTCGCACCCTCCACGGCAAGCACGTTGGTGAACCCGACGAGGCCCATCTTGGCGGCGCCGTAGTTCGCCTGGCCGAAGTTGCCGAAGATGCCGGCCGCCGACGACGTCGACACGATGCGGCCGTAGCCCTGCTCGCGCATGATCTTCCACGCCGGCTGGGTGACGTTGAACGCGCCGCGCAGATGGACGTCGATCACGGGGTCGAACAGCTCGGCGTCCATGTTGTGGAACGACTTGTCGCGCAGGATGCCGGCGTTGTTGACCACGATGTCGACCTTGCCGAACGCATCGACGGCGCTCTGGACGATCGCTGCGCCGCCCTCGGGCGTGGCCACCGAGTCGGTGTTGGCAACGGCCTCTCCGCCGGCCGCCTGGATCTCCTCGACGACGAGCTGCGCCGCGCCCTTGTCGCTGCCGGTGCCGTCGACGGCGCCGCCGAGATCGTTGACCACGATGAGCGCCCCACGCTTCGCCATCATCAGTGCGTGCTGCTTGCCGAGGCCGCCGCCGGCGCCCGTGATGATCGCTACCTTGCCGTCGAATCCGAGATCAGTCATGGACGACAACGCTAACGGGGCTCATGTGAATCGGGAAAAGCCGCCCTCGACGTCGAGCACCTGCCCGCGAATCCATGCGCCTTCGTCGCTGGCGAGGAAGGCGACCACGTCGGCGATGTCGGCGGGAGTGCCCCAGCGCCCATCGGGGAACCTCCGCGCCACGGCGTCGTGGTCATCGCCGACCGCGTAGCCGGTGTCGACCGGTCCGGGGTTGATGCAGTTCGCGATGATCCGCGCCCGCGACAGTGCGTGGTCGAGCGAGCCGGTCATCTGGTGCAGTGCGCCCTTCGAGAGCGCATACGCCAACTCGCCGTCCATCGGCGCGAGATGTTGGCCGCTGGTGAACCACAGCATCCGCCCGACAGGAGGTTCGCTCGACGGGATGCTCACGTGGCGCCGGGCGAACCGTTGAGCGAGCAGCACCACACTGCGCACGTTCGCCGCCCAGCACCGGTCCAGTTCCTCGGCGGTCACCTCGTCGAACGACCGATCCGAGGAACGGGCATGGACGGCGGCGACGATGTCGAGGCGGCCGTGACGTTCGAGGACCTCGTCGACGAGTGCGCCCGGCACGGCCGGATCCTCCAGATCGTGGTGGCCGACTTCGAACGGGACCGATCCGAGCGGTTGCTCGCCCCACGGCATCTCGGCGTCGTGGGGCGGCCACCCGGTGGCGACGACGGTCGCGCCGAGGTCGTGGAGCCGCCGAGCGACGGTTGCGGCGATCCCGATGGGCCGCGACACGCCGGTGACGAGGGCGACGCGTCCGTCGAGTCGGCGACGGTCAGGATGCGGAGGGGCCATGGGGGGATCCTCGCATGCTGCCGCCCGGTCGGCGAGCGTCAGCGGTGTGTCAACGGTCGATGCGCAACGGCTCGTCGACGGTCACCAGCGTGACCTCGTCGCCGATGCGGACGGCCACGCCGCTCCCGCCGAGCACGGTGAGCGTCACGCCCTTCGGGTCGAGGTCGACGAGCAGCGTCGATCCGTGGCGTCGGACGCGAAAACTCACACCCTCCCACGCACTCGGCAACCTCGGCGTGAACTCCAGATAGTTGCCCTGTTCGACCATGCCGGCGAAACCGTTCACGATGCCCGCCCAGACACCGCCGGCATTGGCGACGTGGACGCCGGCGTTGGTGTTCCCGTGCGAGTCGCACAGGTCGAGATACAACGCCCTCGTGAAGTACTCCAGTGCGAGTTCGTCGTAGCCGACCTCCGAGGCGACGACGGCCTGCACGCACGCGGACAGCGACGAGTCGCCGGTGGTGATCGGGTCGTAGAAGTCGAAGTTGCGGCGTTTCTGGTCGACCGGGAACCGTTCGGAGCGCAGGAACATCGCCAGCACGACGTCGGCCTGCTTCAGCACCTGGTGCCGGTAGATCACGAGCGGGTGGTAATGGAGCAGCAGCGGGAAGTCCTCCGGCGGCGTCGTCTCCCAGTCCCACGGCTCGAGTTCGAGGAACTCCGAGTCCTGCGGATGGATGCCGAGCTCCTCGTCGAAGGGGACGAACATCGCATCCGCCGCGGCATCCCAGTCGTCGAGTTCCTGGAGTTCGAGGCCGGTGTTGCGGCACAGTGCGGCGAACGCATCCGGGTTCCAGTCCGCCAGGAACCGCACGGTGCGCGCGGCGTACCGGAGATTGAACCGCGCCATCACGTTCGTGTAGAAGTTGTCGTTGACCACGGTCGTGTACTCGTCGGGTCCCGTGACGCGATGGATGTGGAACGTGCGGTCGCCGTTCTGCGCGTAGAAGCCGAGATCGACCCACAGCCGCGCCGTTTCGACCAGGATCTCGGAACCTTCGTGGGACAGGAAGTCGATGTCGCCCGACGCCTCGAGGTACCGCCGCAGGGCCAGCACCACGGCAGCATTGATGTGATACTGCGCAGTGCCGGCGGCGTAATAGGCGGATGCCTCCTCGCCGTTGATCGTCCTCCACGGGTACAGCGCACCGACCTGGCTCATCTCGCTGGCACGCTGGCGCGCGTGGCCGAGCATCTGCCATCGGAAACGGACGATCTTGCGTGCGGCCTCCGGCATCGTGTAGGCCAGGAACGGCGCCACGTACACCTCGGTGTCCCAGAAGTAGTGACCGTCGTAGCCGCCGCCGGTGACGCCCTTGGCGGCGATGCCCTGTTCCTGGGTCCGCGCGGACGCCTGGGCGAGCTGGAAGAGGTTCCAGCGCAGCGCCTGCTGCGCTTGTTCGTCGCCGCGCAGCTCGATGTCGGCGTTGCCCCAGAACTCGTCGAGCCACTCTCGCTGCTCGAGGACGATCTGTTCGATGCCGTCGGATCCCGCTCGCTCCAGCGTGCGCGAACAGCGGTCGGCGAGCTCCTCGGCCGGCACACCGTTCGACGAGTGGTACGACACCAGCTTGGTGATCTTGATCGGGTCCCCGGGTGTGGCCCTCACCGTGAACACCGTCTTGGCCAGATCGGCGCCCACATCGGTCGTGACGTCGACCTGGCAGGTGGTCTCGATGTGGTGGCGCGTCCCGCAGGCGAGCGTCATCCTGCTGTTCGCGCACCGGTAGCCGAGCACGATCTCGTTGCCGTCCTCGCGTTGTAGTCGCGGCTCGAGCACCCGATGATCGAACTTGCGCGACCGGCGCGGGTCCCTGCCCTCGCCGAGCGCAGCCGCCTTCACGTGGTACTCGTCCTCGCCGTCCTGGCGGTTGAGGAGCTGCGACGACACGACGACCGGCGCCCCCGAGTCGAGCAGGGTGATCTCGAAGGTCATCACGGCGAGGTGGCGGTGCACGAAGCTCACCATCCGCTGCGACGACACCCGGACTCGTTTGCCGGCCGGCGTGCGCCACACCATGTCGCGGGTGAGGACACCATTGCGGAAGTCGAGGGCCCGTTCGTAGCTGTCGAGGTCGGCGGTCGGAAGCAGCAGTGGCTCGTCGTCGACGTACAGCTTCAGCAGCTTCGCGTCCGGGACGTTGACGATCGTCTGTCCGGTCCTCGCGAAGCCGAAGGCCTCCTCGGCGTGGCGGATCGGCCACGTCTCGTGGAAGCCGTTCAGGTAGGTGCCGTGGCTGTGGGCCTCACGGCCTTCCTCCGGGTTGGCACGCATGCCGAGGTAGCCGTTGCCGAGCGCGAACAGCGTCTCGGTCGTGCCGAGGTCGTCGTTCGAGTACGTGTTCTCGACGAGCCGCCACGGATCGACCGGGAACCGGTGGGTGGGCAGGCCGGGCGGCGGTGGATGGCGGTTCATGGGGCGAGCTGTCCCTCGCGCTCGTCGTCGAGCAGGTCCGACAGGTCGTCGACGACGAAGTCGGCGCCGTGTTCGAGCAGTGATTCGGCGCCCGCGCCACGGTCGACTCCGATGATCACGGCGAAGCCTCCGGCGGCGCCTGCGGCCACGCCGGACACGGCGTCTTCGACGACGACGGCGCGTTCGGGCTCGACGGCGAGCAGGTTCGCGGCATGGAGGAACATGTCGGGGGCCGGTTTGCCGACGATGTGCTCGGATGCGGCGACGACGCCGTCGACGACCACGTCGAAGCGGTCGCCGAGGCCGGCTGCGTCGAGCACGGTGCGTGCGTTCTTCGACGACGAGACGATCGCGGATCGGACGCCCGCTGCGTCGAGCAGGTCGAGCGTGGCGATCGAACCGGGGTAGGGCTCGATGCCGTCGCGAGCGAGGATCGTATTGAACAGCTGGTTCTTGCGGTTGCCCATCGCGCACACGGTGCCGTCGCCCGGCGGATCGTCGGGGTGGCCGTCGAGCAGGACGATGTGGCGCGACGCCAGGAACGAGCGCACACCGTCGTAGCGGGGCTTGCCGTCGATGTAGCGCAGGTAGTCGGCTTCGGTGTAGTCGAAGTCGGCGAACAGCTCACCCCAGGCGTGTTCGTGGATCTCGGCGGTCGGTGTGATCACGCCGTCGAGATCGAACAACACGCCCGCGTGTCGCCGCCAGTCGAAGTCCGCCACAGGTCGCTGCACCCGCAACAGGCTAGACAGCGGCGTTGTCGCCCGCGACCATGCCCGGCTCGGCGATCGCGTCGGAGCGCAACTTCTTGTAGTCGAGTTTGCCGTTGGCGGCGCGTCCGATGCTCGCCACGGTGACGATCCGCTTCGGTGCCTTGTACGCGGCGAGACGCTGCTTGACGTGGGCGATGAGCTCGGCCGGATCGATCTCGTCGCCGCGGTGCGGCTCGACCAGAGCCGTGATCGCTTCGCCCCACTTCTCGTCGGGCACGCCGACGACGGCGGCGTCGGCGACCGTCGGATGCAGCTTCAGGCATTCCTCGACCTCTTCGGGGTACACCTTCTCGCCACCGGTGTTGATGCACTGGCTGCCCCGGCCGAGAAGTGTGACCGTGCCGTCGGCCTCGACGGTGGCGTAGTCGCCGGGGATCGAGTAGCGCTCGCCGTCGATGACCACGAACGTCTGGGCGGATTTTGCCTCGTCCTTGTAGTAGCCGATCGGCGTGCGTCCGGGCAGCGCCACCCGCCCGAGCTCACCCGAGCCGGGGACGACGTCGCGGCCCTCGTCGGTGATCACCCTGGTGGTCGGACCGAGCTCGAACTTGGCGGTCTCGCCGCTCGACTCCGAGGTGGTGGTGTTGCTGGCCATGCCGATCGCCTCGCTCGAGCCCAGCGAGTCGACCATGATCAGGCGCGGGTTGTGGCGCAGCAGACCCTGTTTGGTCTCCTTCGACCACATCACGCCCGACGACACCACCACCCGGAGGGTGGAGATGTCCCAGCGGTCGGGCTCGGCGTCGAGCGCACGCAGGATCGGTTTGGCGAAGGCGTCGCCAACGATCGACGTCGAGTTGATCCCGTAGCGCTGCACGGTGTCGAGGAACTCCTCGGCGCTGAAGTGGCGGCCTTCCATCGCGGTGATCGAGCCGCCGACCATCAGGTTGCTGATCGCGTTGAACAGTCCGGTGCCGTGCATCAACGGTGCCGCCGGGAGGTTGCGCGGGCCGGCCTTGACGATCCGTTCGGCGACCGCATCGAGATCCTGCTCCGGCGGCATCCGCTTCTTGTTGTTGGCGTCGAGCACGCCGAAGAGGTCGTCCTGGCGCCACATCACGCCTTTGGGCATGCCGGTGGTTCCGCCGGTGTAGAGCAGCAGCAGATGGTCGCCGCTGCGTCCCCACGGACCGCTCACGTTCTGGTCGGTTCCCGAGGCGGCCGCCGCTTCGTACGGCGTCGCCCAGTCGGGGCACGGGCCGGACCCGTCGTCGACCCACAGCCAGCTCCGCACCTTGGGCACGCGCCCGCGGACGGCGTCGCACTGCTCGACGAACGTGCCGTGGAAGACGACCGCAGTGGCGTCGGCGTTGTCCCACAGGTAGACGAGCTCGTCGGCGGCGTACCGGTAGTTGGTGTTCACCACGGCGAAACCGGCCTTGAACGCCGCGAAGATCGACTCCAGGTACTCGGGGCTGTTGTACAGGTACTGGGCGACCTTGTCCTGCTCGGCGGACTCCGGGCCCAGCAGTGCGGCGGCGACACCGTTCGCCCGCCGGTTGAACTCGGACCACGAGTACGTGCGGTCGCCCTGTTGCTGGGCGAGGGCATCGGGAATCTGCCCGGCCACCGTCTCCCAGAGGTCAGCGAAGTTCCAGCCGGATTCCGTCGTCGTCACGTCGTCGAACGTAGCCGGATCGCGTGGACTTCAGCTGGGCGGGCCGAGACGGAGGCGGTCGTAGGCCGCGGTGACGGGGGAGTGTTCGGCCATCGCATCCCACATCGACTCGATCCACCAGGTGGCGCCGGCGTCGGCGTAGGCGGCGGGGGAGTGCTCGGTCATGGTGCCCTCCACGACGATGTCGACGTCGTCGGACGGGCGCTCGGCATCGAGCCACGCCCGGAGGTCGGCCACCTCGTCGAGATGTGGTTGCCGAGCGCCGCCGTCGCCGTCGAGGACCTGCGGGATCACACCGTCCCAGCGCATCGCCCGGGTCATCGACTTGGGGCGTCCGATCGCACCGACGCACCAGATCGGTACCCGTGGCTGCTGCACCGTGTGACCGATCGTCGGGAATTCCGTCGGTGACACCGTGTAGTGCGATCCGTCGTAGGAGAACGGCTGGCCGCCCCACAGCCCGCACATGATGTCGAGCGCCTCGTCCAGCAGTTCGGCGCGTGTGCGACGATCGCATTCCTCCCCGAACGCATCGAAGCCCGAATCGATCGCTCCCAGGCCGACCGACAGGGTGACCCGGCCGGCGGAGATCCGATCGACGGTGGCCACCTGGCCGGCGAGTTCCCAGGGCCGCCGACGCGACGGCGGCGTCAGCAGGGTGCCGAGGCGGATCTTCGAGGTGCGCACGGCGGCGAGGCCGAGCGAGATCCAGGCGTCGACGCCCCACACCGGCTCCCACACGAACAGCCCGTCCCACCCGGCGTCCTCGGCCGCGGCAGCCAGTTCGCCGACATCCTCGGCGTCGCCCCACGGGACCACGAAGCCGAACTTCATACCGTCGACCGTAGACGCTCTCGACGACGCGTGCACGAAGTCGAGGCGGGACCGGTCGGATTTTCGTGTGGCCCGTGCCGTCGTGCACCTACAGTCGGGGCCATGTCCAGTGCGTCCACCATCGTCGATGCGGCATGGGGTCTCGCCGAACTGATCGAGGCGAACGCCGACGACGGCGAACGGATCCGGCGCCTGCCGTTGACGACCGTCAGAGCGCTCAACGACGCACAGCTCATGCGCATGTGCGTCCCCGAGGTCTACGGCGGGCCCGAGGTCGACCCGATGACGCTCGTCGAGGCGATCGAAGCGGTCGCACACAGTGACGGTGGCGCGGGCTGGTGCACGATGATCGCGTCGACGACCTCGTCGATGGCGTCGCTGCTGTCGGAGGAGTCGGCGCGCGAGATCTACGGCGACCGCGCGTCGATCACCGGTGGCGTGTTCGCGCCGAACGGCACGGGCGAAGCGGTCACGGTCGACGGTGTCGACGGGTTCAGGGTCAGCGGCCGTTGGGCGTGGGGGAGCGGCACCCAGCACTGCCGATGGGTGCTGGGCGGCGCACTGTGCGACGACGGCACGTTCCGGCTGTGCTGGTTCCCGCAGTCCGAGGTCACCTTCCACGACACCTGGCACACGAGCGGGATGCGGGGGTCGGGATCACTCGATTATTCGGTGACCGGGGTGTTCGTCCCGGCCGTCCGGACGATCCAGCCGGGCGTGACCCGCCCGGCGGTGCGCACCCCGCTGTCGCAGTTCCCGAACTTCACCCTGCTCGCCGCCGGCGTGTCGGCGGTGGGGCTCGGCGTTGCCAGGAAAGCCCTCGACGAACTGGTCGATCTCGCGAAGGGCAAGAAGCCGCAGTACTCCTCGAAGACGCTCGCCCAGAGCGGATTCACCCAGGTCGAACTCGCGAGGGCCGAGGGCAAGCTCCGCGCGGCCAGGGCGTTCCTGCTCGACGAACTGCAGTCTGCGTGGGACACCGCGGTCGCCGGCGCCGAGGTCACCGTCGAGGCCCGCACCGGCATCCGCCTGGCCGCGACCCATGCGGCGACGGTCGGCGCGGAGGTCGCCGACGTCGCGTTCACGCTCGCCGGTGGCACGGCCGTCTACGACACCAGCCCGCTCGGTCGGTGCCTGCGCGACGCGCACGTCGTCACCCAGCACATCCAGACCGCGCCCAAGCTCAACGAGACGATCGGCAAGCTGCTGCTCGGCGTCGATGTCGACACGTCGATGTTCTGATCCGGCACGGAGGGGATGCGCTGATGGAGACGATCAGAACCGACCGAGACGGCGATCTGCTGATCGTCACGATCGACCATCCGGGGTCGGAGATGAACGCCGTCGACGAGCAGCTGCACCACGATCTCTGGCAGCTGTTCCGATCGTTGGCTGCCGAACGCGAGGCGCGCGCCATCGTGCTGACCGGATCGGGTCGGGCGTTCTCGGCGGGCGGCGACATGTCGTGGTTCCCGGAGCTGCGCCGACCCGATCGTCTGCACGCCTTGCGGCGCGAGGGCAAGCAGTTGATCTGGAATCTGCTCGACGTCGAGGTGCCGATCGTGTGCGGTCTCAACGGGCCGGCGGTGGGACTCGGCGCCTCGGTGGCGCTGCTCTGCGATCTGATCGTCATGGCCGACACCGCATCGATCATCGACCCGCACGTGCAGGTCGGACTCGTCGCCGGCGACGGCGGTGCCGCGATCTGGCCGCTGCTGCTCGGTCCGCTCGCCGCGAAGCGCCATCTCCTGCTGGGCGAGCCTCTGCGCGCGGAGGCGGCGCTGGCGATGGGTGTGGTCTCCGAGGTCTGCCCGGCCAGCGACGTGCCCGCTGCGTCACGTCGCTGGGCGAGACGGCTGGCCGATCAGCCACCCCTGGCCGTCCAGGGCACGAAGATCGCCGTCAACGCGCAGATCAAGCAGGCGCTGTTGACGAGTTTCGACGTGTCGACCGCACTCGAGATCGGCTGCTTCCACTCCGCCGACCACGCCGAGGCGGTCAGCGCCTTCGTCGACAAACGCACACCGAGATTCGAGGGACGATGAACGACGACGCCAGCGCACCCACGCCGCCGACGATCGATGCGATCGAGGCGATCATGACGACGCGTGCGATCCGGCGCTTCAGCGACGAGCCGGTCACCGACGACGAGATCACCGTCTGTCTCCGGGCGGCTCAGCAGGCGCCGAGCGGTGGCAACGTCCAGCCGCAGCAGTACGTCGTCGTGAGGGAGCCCGACGTCAAGGCCCAGATCGCCCGCTGGTACCGCTCGTCGTTCGACCGGTACGAACGGTCGCTGCCCGACGCGTCGGCGTTCCGAGACGAGGCAGCGGCGGCGTCGTGGCGCAGGACGCGGGCGGCCAGTCGCCATCTCGCCGATCACGTGCAGGAAGCGCCGGCGATCGTGTTCTTCCTGCAGCCGATCATTCCGTGGACGCCCTCGGACGACGAGGGCCCGATGGACATCGGTCGCCTCGATGCCAGCGTGTACCCGGCGGTCCAGAACTTCTGCGTGGCGGCTCGCGCGCTGGGCGTCGGGACCTCGCTCACCACGGTGATCCGCATCCACGCCACGGAGGCCCTCGAGGTGCTGGGCGTCCCGGCCAACGACGACGGCAGCCCTCGCTTCGAGATCGCCGCGTGCATCCCGATGGGCCGACCCGCCGGAAGGTTCGGCGTCGCGCCCCGCAAACCGGCCAGCGCCGTCACCCACTGGAACACCTTCGGCAACCGCCGCCGCTGACCCTGTCCGTCGGGTCCGGTCCGGAAGGACAGCCTGGTCTTCGGGGTCGGGTCCGGACGGACCGGTCTGCGACGATGGCGAGATGACCGCCATCGAGTCCGACCGGCTCACCGTCGACCTGCTGGATCCGAACCTCTACCAGCGCAATCCTCACGACGTGTGGTCGTGGATGCGCGCCAACGAGCCGGTTTACCGCGACGAACGCAACGGCCTGTGGGCGGTCACCCGACATGCCGACCTGATGGACGTCGAGCGGCGCTCGACGGTGTTCCTCTCGGGTCAGGGCTACCGCGCGCTGTGGTCGCCCGAGGAGATCAACATGATCGCCCAGGACGACCCGCGCCACCGCCAGCAGCGCATGCTGGTCCAGCCCAAGCTGACCGGGAAGTCGGTCGCCCAACGTCAGGCCGAGATCGCCGAACTGGTCACCGAGTTGATCGACGACGCCCTCGCCGCCGGCGACGAGATGGACGTGATCGACGCGCTCGCCGGACAGCTCCCGGCCCGCTTCACCGCGCGCATTCTCGGCTTCCCCGAGGACCTGTGGCCGCAGATCAAGTCGTGGTCCGAACGCCTGATGCGCACCGACATGCGCGATCGCGACGGCGAGGCCTTCCGCGACTTCTTCGCCGCCAACATGGAGTTCGTCCAGGTGCTCGGCGAGATCGCGCCGAAGAAGCTCGCCGAACCCGGCGACGACCTGATCAGCGTCTGGCTGCACTCGACGATCGACGGCGAACCGCTCCCTCCGGCGACGATCGTCCACGAGGTCGGCCTGTTCATCGCGGGTGGCGCCGAGACGACCCGCACGGCGATCAGTCACGGCCTCCACGCCTTCTCGCAGCACGCCGACCAGTGGGAGGCGATCGGTGCGGACCCCGAGCTGGTCCCGGGTGCCGTCGAGGAGGTGCTGCGGTGGGTCACGCCGCTCAACAACTTCTTCCGGCGCGCCGCCTCCGACGACCGGATCGGCGACCAGCCGGTCGAGCGTGGTGACCGGATCATCCTGCTCTATCCGTCGGCCAACCGTGACGAGGCGGTGTTCGCCGACCCGTTCAGCTTCGACATCCGCCGCCATCCGAACCCACACGTCGCCTTCGGCTTCGGCACGCACCTGTGCATCGGCACCCATGTGGCACGGTCATCGCTCGCCGCGGTGTTCGGGCAGCTCAGCTCGCGGATCACCGACCTGCGCGTCGTCGAGGAGCCCGTGGTCGAGGCCAACATCTTCGCCCGGGCGGTCCAGTCGTTCCGCCTCGGCTACACGCCGCGCACTGGGTGATCGGGCCGACGCCGGCACCCACTAGCTTCTGCGCCCATGGGGAACATCGAGAGTCTCGCCGACATCATCCGCGTCCACGGGGCTGACCGCGCCGACCATGCAGCGCTGATCCAGGACGACCGAACGCTGAGCTGGGCCGAGCTGGCCGCTCGCTCCGCTCAGGTCGCACAGGGGCTCGCCGCCGACGGCGTCGGGTCGCAGGACCGCATCGCGTTCATCGACAAGAACGGCATCGAGCACTTCGAGGTCTTCTTCGGAGCGGCCCTGCTCAATGCCGTGTGCGTCGACGTGAACTGGCGACTCGCTCCTCCGGAGGTCGAGTACATCGTCAACGACGCCGACGCCAAGGTGCTCGTGGTCGGGCCCGACTTCGTTCCGGTCGTCGACGCGATCCGCGACAACCTGACCACGGTCGATCGGATCCTGGTCATCGGCGGCCACGACGGCTACGAGTCGTACGAAGACTGGGTGGCCTCGTTCCCCGCAGAGGATCCCGGTGCGACGTCGGCGCACGACGACGTGGCGTTCCAGCTCTACTCGTCGGGCACCACCGGACGTCCGAAGGGTGTGATGCTCACCAACGACAACTTCTTCAGCCTGTTGCCGCTGGCGAAGGAGATGTGGGAACTGGGCCCCGACACGGTGAACCTCATCGCGATGCCCCTGTTCCACATCGGCGGCGGCGGCTGGGCGGTCGCCGGCATGTACGAGGGGTGCACGTCGGTGATCTTCCGGGAACTCGACCCGGCGGCGTTGATCCGCACGATCGAGGAGCAGCACATCACGCATGCGTTCATCGTGCCCGCGGTCCTGGCCTTCATGCTGATGGTGCCCGGCGTCGCCGACGCCGACTATTCCAGCCTGAAGATCGTCGTCTACGGAGCGTCGCCGATCAGCGAGGACGTACTCGCCAAGTGCGTCGAGATGTTCAAGCCCTGCAAGTTCTGGCAGGCCTACGGGCTGACGGAGACGACGGGTGCCGTCGTCAACTTGGCGCCCGACGATCACGACACGACCGGGCCGAACCGTCATCGTCTGCGGTCGTGCGGCCTGCCGGGCCCCGGCGTCGAGATCCGCATCGTCGGCGACGAGGACCAGGAGTGCGAGGTCGGCGAGGTCGGCGAGATCTGGATCCGCTCCGGCCAGGTGATGAAGGGCTACTGGAGGCAGCCGGAGGAGACCGCGAAGGCCATCACCCCCGACGGCTGGTTCAAGTCGGGCGACGCCGGCTACCTCGATGCCGACGGCTATCTCTACATCCACGACCGGGTGAAGGACATGATCGTCTCGGGCGGCGAGAACGTGTATCCCGCCGAGGTCGAGAACGTCCTGATGGGCCACCCCGGCATCGCCGACGTCGCGGTGATCGGTGTTCCGCACGAGAAGTGGGGCGAGACGGCCAAGGCCGTCGTGGTCAAGGCGCCGGGCTCGGACGTGACCGAGGACGAGATCATCGCCTACGCGAAAGAACGCCTGGCGACCTTCAAGTGCCCCACCTCGGTGGACTGGACCGACGTGCTGCCGCGGAACCCGAGCGGCAAGGTTCTCAAGAAGGACCTGCGAGAGCCGTACTGGCAAGGCCGCGACCGGCGCGTCGGCTGAGCGGAACCCCGAAACATGACGGTCGGCTTATACGGGTTCTACCAGCATGGGAACTTCGGCGATGATCTCATGGCGCTGCTTTTCAGCAACGCGCTGAGAGATGCCGGGCATCGCATCGTTTCGTCATCGTGTCGACCGGAGTTGGCCGCAGAGTGTGGCATCGATGTCGTGAACAGCATCGATGCCCTGGTCGACGAAGCTGACGCCGTCGTGTACGGAGGTGGCGGCATTCTCGTGCCCCACACGATGGAAGCAGGGTCGGAATACAGCGCATACCGAAGGGACGTGGGAACGCTTCTCGAGCGCGTCGAGCAAACGGGAACGCCGATGGCAGCGTTCTCCATCGGCGGTACGGGGTTCGGTCACGACGCGCTGCCGCCACCGGTCCAGGCTTTGATCCGGCCCGGCGTGCTGTCGGCCTGCACACTTCGGCTACACGGCGACCGGATCCACTTCAGCGACGATGTTCCACCTCCGCCTGTCTTTCCGGATGTGGTCCTGAACACGAGTGCCATGTTTCCGTACGAACGGAAACGCAATCCGTCCGATCGGGACCGGTATGTCATTGGCGTGAATCTCGGAAATCGCCCGATCGACCGACGGCTCCGCACGTTTCTCCGTCTGGTCGAGAAGAGCGTTCGAGACGTGCATGTCGAGTTCTTCGGAACGTTCACCGAGGATTCCCCCGTGAGAACAGACGAGATGTACTCCACCGACGAATCCGAGAATGTTCGATACCGCTCCGTGCGACGTCATCTCGAAGCGATCTCGAGCGTCGACATGCTCTTCACCCACAAACTCCACATCGGTGTCGCCGCTCTGTCCTACGGAATTCCCACCATTTCCTGGGTTGGGGCGGCGAAGGCCAGAAGCTTCTTGACGGAGGCCGGGGCCGGAGGAGGCAGTGTCGGCCCGCGTCGTCGAGAGGCGCCCCTGATGCTCGCGAAGATGCTCGCATCTCGTGGACGGTGTCCGAGGTCGTGTGAGCCCGACCAATCGCAGCTCTCCCACCATCGAGAACAGAGCGCCCGTCACCTCGACGAGATGCTGAGCTGGATCGACCTCGTGGGCGGATGAGCGTGGAATCGAGGTTGCGCGGTCGTGATTCGATCGCGTGGTGTACGGGATCTCCAGCGGCGGCCACCGCCAGTTGTCAGGCGACGAGTTCGCCGCGCTCGTCCAGTTCGAACAGGCGCACCTTCTCCTCGCTCGCCACGGCGTGACGGGCCTGTTCGATCAGTGCATGGTCCTCGACGTGGAGCGCGACGACGACCGCATCGGCGGCGTCGGGGTCGATGAAGCCCTGCTGGTACGCGCGGCTCTGTCCGGTTCCGATGACGAAGCTCCAGACGGCGGTCACGTAGAAGCCGAAGATGGCACCGCCGACTGCGGCGGCGGCAGTCGCCGGACCGCTCTCGGTGACGAACCACACGCCGAGCCCGATGAGGAGGGCGCAGATGACCGCGCCTGGCAAGCCGCCGAGGAACGTGCGGCGCGCGGCGTGTGTCGTGACGCCTTCGGGATCGGCCTGATGCTTGGTCTCACGCGATACCTCGTGACCGAGGACGATCATCGTGGTGTCGGTGTCGCTCTCGGTCGTGCGTTCGAAGTCGAGCGCGACGACCCGGGCGACCTCGATGTCGTCGGTGATGGCCACCAGGTTGTGGCGCTGCAGCGTGGCGTTCGGATTCGAGTTCGACACCTCGCTGAGATGGGGAGCGTGACGCTTGGCCCAGGCGGTGAGCGTCACGGGAACACCCGCTGGGGAGCCTCCGCGCCGGGGTCGCGTCGTACCCTCGGTCGGCGTACTTCGTTCTGAATCGTTCATGTCGTCCCTTTCGATCAGATGCCACCGGGGTGCCCCGATCGGGCGGTCGGCAAACCCCCTACCTGCGAGACTGGGGCGATGCCCGGACTGACGCGCGACGAGCTGCACGCCTTCCTCGAGGAGCCGGGGCATCTCCTCCGGCTCGGGACCATCGGAGGCGACGGGCTGCCGCGAGTCGTCCCGATCTGGTTCATCCATCAGGACGATGCGATCTGGTTCACGCCGCGAGCGCGGTCGGCGTGGCTGGCGGATCTACGCGCAGACAGCGCCGTGTGCGCCACCATCGACGAGCCCGACGCCCCGATGCGCAAGCTGATCGCACGCGGGCGAGCGGAGTTGGTCCACGACCTCGGCGAGGATGACACCTGGCGCGAGCTGTATCGATCGATCGCCTGCCGGTACACCCCCGAACGGTTCGCCGACGCCTATCTGGCGGACACGATCGACGAACCGAGGGCCCTGTTCCGGCTCCGGCTCGCCGACTCCGAGGTGTCGACGTGGAGGATGCCGATCGTCGAACGGGGCGAAAATGCACTCGCCGTCTGGTCGACGCAGTATTACCACCGCTGATCAGGGCCCCCGCCCAGGGTGTTCAGAACAGGGCGAGTAGCGAGCTCGTGGCGGTGTAGCCGGCAACGACGACCAGCAGGATCACGAACCACTTCTGCAGGAAGCTCGGATCACGTGTGCTGGCGAGACGGCTGCCGACGAACACGCCGATCAAGCTGGCGATCGTGAACGGGATGACCGTGGCCCACTCGACCGATCCCGACGGGAGTCGGGTCGCCAGCGCCACCGTCGAGTTCACGGCGATGACGAGCAGTGACGTGCCGACGGCCTCGGGCATCGTGAAGCCCAGCGCGAGCACGAGGGCGGGCACGATCACGAAGCCGCCGCCGACGCCGAAGAACCCGGTGAGGATCCCGATGAAGGACCCGGCGACGACCACCTTCACCGCGGTCTTGAGATCGAAGTGGATCTCGGAACTCTCCGGTCGGGCCGGCGCAGCATCGGCGGCCGCCGCGGCGCCGGCCGAGCGCAGCGGAGGCCGGGAGTCGGCCTCCGAGGCGCCGGCCGTGGTCTGCGCGGAGAGCCGCCGCCACATCGCGAAGGCGGCGACCATCATCAGGATCGAGAACGCGAGCAGGAGCACGTCGGGGTCGACGACCGCGTTCCAGGCGGACCCCAGCAGTGATCCGCCCACGCCGGCGAGCCCGAACACGGTACCGGCGGCGAAACGGACCCGCCCGGCACGCCAGTGCGGGATGATCCCGATCAGCGCGGTGATCGTGACGAGCACCAGCGAGGTCGTCGTGGCGCTCTTTGCGTCCTGGCCGGCGGCGTACACGAGTGCGGGGACCGCGAGGATCGATCCGCCCCCACCGAGTGCGCCGAGCGACAACCCGATCAGGAATCCCAGCGGTGATGCCAGCAACGCACGCACCCTCCCACCATACCCCGCCGGGTATCGGGTTCGCTCCGGGGACCGAAATGTGCGCAGAACGTCCCGCCCAGAGCGACGTTCCGCTCATTTTTCAGGGTGGGTCAGGGTGGGTCAGGGTGGGTGAGGTGGGGCGGAGCGGAAGCGGGGGCGGGGACGTGGAGCGTGTCGGCGGCGATCGTTCGTTCGTGAACCGGCGATAGCGTGGTTCGTCGTGTCCCCCCACGACCAGACCCTTCTCGACGACTCCGCACGGGTCGATCACGACGCCACCGACGCCCAGGCGAACGTGCGTCATCGCGCCGACATCCGCAACATGGCGATCGTCGCCCACGTCGACCACGGCAAGACCACCCTCGTCGACTCGATGCTGCACCAGTCCGGTGCGTTCCGCTCGAACGAAGAGGTCGCCGAGCGCGTCATGGACTCCGGAGACCTCGAACGCGAGAAGGGCATCACCATCCTCGCCAAGAACACGTCGCTCGTGTGGAACGATCCCCGCAGCGGCGAGGACATCACGCTGAACATCGTCGACACCCCCGGCCACGCCGACTTCGGTGGCGAGGTCGAGCGTGCACTCACGATGGTCGACGGCATCGTCCTGCTCGTCGACGCCGCCGAGGGGCCGCTGCCCCAGACGCGATTCGTCTTGCGCAAGGCCTTGGCCCGCAACCTGCCGGTGATCCTGGTGATCAACAAGGTCGACCGCGCCGACGCCCGCACGCTCGAGGTCATCGACGAGGTGTACGAACTGTTCTTCGACCTCGACGCCAAGGAACACCAGGTCGAGTTCCCGATCGTCTACTGCTCGGGTCGCGACGGCTGGGCGACGCTCGACCTGGACGAGGCGCACCGCATCATCGCCGGCACCGTCGAGAAGAAGAACCTGCAGGAACTCGTCGAGATCCTCCTCGACCACATCCCGGCGCCGACGTATCACGAGGGCGCACCGCTGCAGGCCTGGGTGACCAACCTCGACGCATCGCCGTACCTGGGGCGTCTGGCGCTGCTGCGCATCATCGAAGGTGAGATCGCCAAGGGCCAGTCGGTTGCCTGGTGCAAGCGGGACGGCACGGTCGCCCGTGCCCGCATCGCCGAGCTGTTCCTCACCGAGCACCTCACCCGTGTCGCTGTCGATCGTGCCCGACAAGGTGATCTCGTGGCCGTGGCCGGCATCGAGGAGATCTACATCGGCGAAACCCTCGCCGACCCCGAGAACCCCATCCCGCTGCCCGTGATCACCGTCGACGAGCCGGCGCTGTCGATGACGATCGGGATCAACACCTCGCCGCTCGCAGGACGCGAAGGGAAGAAGCTGACCGCGCGGCTCGTCAAGAACCGCCTCGACGCGGAGCTGGTCGGCAACGTGTCGATCCGGGTGCTGCCGACCGAGCGTCCCGACGCCTGGGAGGTCCAGGCCCGTGGCGAGCTGCAGCTGGCGATCCTCGTCGAGCAGATGCGGCGCGAGGGATTCGAGCTGACCGTCGGCAAGCCGGTGGTGCTGACCCACGAGATCGACGGCACGTTGCACGAGCCGGTCGAGCGGGTCACGATCGACGTCCCGCAGGAACACCTCGGTGCGGTTACGCAGCTGCTCGCCGCCCGCAAGGCCCGCATGCAGAACATGACCGGCTCGGCGTGGGTCCGGCTGGACTACCAGGTCCCGGCGCGCGGCCTGATCGGCTTCCGCACCGAGTTCCTCACCGAGACCCGCGGCACGGGCGTGATCAGCCACACGTTCGAGGGCTACGAGCCGTGGGCCGGCGAGATCCGCTCGCGCCAGTCCGGCGTGCTCGTCGCCGACCGTACGGGCCCGGCCACCACCTACGCCATGATGAACCTGCAGGACCGCGCGGCGATGATGGTCGGCCCGGCCACCGAGGTGTACTGCGGCATGATCGTCGGCGAGAACTCCCGCGCCGGCGACATGGACGTCAACATCTGCCGTGAGAAGAAGATGACCAACGTCCGCGCCGCGTCGGCCGACGAGACGGTCAAGTTGACACCGCACCGGGTGCTGTCGCTGGAGGGTGCCCTCGAGTTCATCGCCGACGACGAGTGCGTCGAGGTCACCCCGCAGAACATCCGCCTGCGCAAGGCCGACCTCGATCCCACCAACCGCGCCCGCGAAGCCAAGCGCCGCAGCCAATCCGCCTGACGCCGTCGTGTGTCACCAGGGGTCAGACCCCGGTTGACACACCTACGGCCCGCTGGCCGCGGCGGCGTCGGGCTCGTGGAGGTCGATCGCCTCGTTGTCGTGGGCGTGCAGTCCCGCCACCTCCCACGCGAGCACGCCGATGCGGCAGCGTTCCCACCGGTTGCCGCTCACCTGGCAGTCGGATGCTCCCCACTCGACGATGCACCCACTGTCGCCGTCGCAGATCGCGTTGGCGTCGATGACCGCCTGGGTGCCGCCGTCGATGTCGATGCCACGCATCGTGTGGTCGACGAAGTTGCCGTAGACGTGCGCACCCTCGGTCTGCTCGAGATGGATGCCCCACCAGCGTGCCGACACGTTGTTGCCGCGCACGATCGTTCCCGTCGTCTCGGTCGCCCGGATGCCGCACAGGTGGTCGCGAAACTCGCAGGAGTCGATCTCGTGGCCGCTCCCGCCGATCAGGTGCACGCCGACATCCCAGCGCATGCCCCGGAACTCGCTGCGCGACACGGTCAGACGATCGGCGCCGTCGGCGACGATCCCCGTGGCGCTCGTCGCTCGGATCACCACGTCGTCGGCGCGCACCACGATGTGGCCGTCGATGCGGCAGCCCAGCAACGTGGCGTACGGCCCGCGCACCTCCACCACCGGGGACGGGAACCATGGGACGCGGGACGGGCCGCCGCCGGCACGGAGATGTTCGAGCCGGGCGTTGCGCTCGAGGACGACCGCGGCCTCGCCACCTCCGTCGATCGTCGTGCGACCGCCGCCGAGTCCGCGCACGATCACACCGGCGGGCACCGTGACCGGTCCGACGTAGGTGCCGTCGCCGAGTTGCACGATGTCGCCGGGCGAGGCGTCGCCCACCAACCCGGCGAGCTGGATCGGCTCACGGGGCTGCGGTGCAAAGAGTTCGATCGGCCGTTCCGCGGGCGACAGCACCAGCCGGTACACGGCGACATCGTCGATCCGCCCGTGCCGCGACCGCCGTTCGAGTGACGACCGTCCACCGTCGACGTGCAGGCCGTCGTCGCCGTGATGGAACCGGACCGGCGCTTCGTCACGCTCGACGGCGTCGACCCGGTAGCGGTCTGGCGTGACCGCAGCGAACCGACCGCGGCCGGAGAGATCGACGGCATGGAGCTCGCCGTCGAGGCGCAGGTACCTGACGGCACCGTCGCCCCACGTGTCCCACGGCGTCGCGTCGTCGATCAGTCGTTGGTGGCGTCGGATCCACCGCCCGGCTGCTTCCAGGGGGGAGCGCTGCAACTCCGGCACGGTGCCGTCGGCGGCGGGACCGACGTTGAGCAGCAGGTGTCCGCCCTTGGCGACGACCTCGGTCAGCAGCGCCACGATGTCGAATCCCGACAGGTGGTGCTCGGCTCGCTCGGCGCGGTTGTGGCAGAAACTCGACGCGATCGCGCGGCACAGCTCCCACGGCCCGTCGACCAAGCCGCCGGGTGGCTCGTACTCGAACGTGCGCACGAGCTCGGGGCTGCCGGCCGGGACGTCGTCGGCGGCGGCCCACCACCGGTCGTTGACGACCACGTTCGGATCGATCGTCCGGACCCGTTCGAGCAGCTCGCGCGTGCGCCAGACGTCGGGACCGTGTCCCCAGTGGCCGTCGCCCCACAGGACGCTCGACCCGTACCGCTCGACGAGATCGAGCACGTGGGGGTGCAGCACCTCGGTGACGTACGAAGAGTCGGGGTAACGAGCATCGCCCCAGTCGAGCAGCGAGTAGTACGTGCCGAAGACGACGTCGTTGCGCTCGCACGCCGCGGCGTACTCGGCGAGCACGTTGCGCCGCGGACCGCCGTGCAGGACGGTGCGCTCGGTGTTCGGCGCATCCCACCACGACCACCCGTCGTGGTGCTTGGCGACCAGCACGCTGTAGCCGGCGCCCGCATCGCGCACCAGTCGCGCCCAGTCCTCGGCGTCGAACCGGTCGTAGGTGAGCAGCGGCAGGAAGTCGTCGTAGCGCTCGATGTGGCCCCACCGGTCGCGATGGTGTGCGAGCACTTCGACCATCGGACGCGGGTGCACCACGACGTCGGCGACGTCCTCACCCAGATGGCTGCGATACCAGTCGGAGTACTCACCGATCGGCGACCAGGCGGGCACCGTCGCCAGGTTCGAGTGGACGAAGATGCCGAATCGCCGCTGGTTCCACCATGTCGGCATGCTCATCGGGTCGCCATTGTCGCGCACGCCGGGTGCGCTGACGAACCCGCCAGGCCGCGCCGTGGTCCCGCGTGCCGCCACGCCCATCCTGGAGATACCTTGCCAGCGGTGAAGTATGTCGCGGGACTGGACGGGTTGCGTGCCCTTGCCGTGCTCGCCGTGCTGTTGTTCCACGCAGAGTTCTCGTTCGCCTCCGGTGGATTCCTGGGCGTGTCGCTGTTCTTCACGTTGTCGGGTTTCCTGATCACCACCTTGCTCATCGACGAGCACGAATCGACCGGCACGCTGTCGTTACGGCGGTTCTACGGGCGCCGTGCGCGGCGGTTGCTACCCGCCGCCTATGCATCCCTGCTGCTCGTGGCGGCACTGTCGCCCTGGTGGGCCGCCGGCCAACTCCGGTCGCTGCCCGGCGACCTGCTCGCCGCCGTCGCCAACGTCGCCAACTGGCGGTTCGCGTTCTCGTCGACGAGCTACGAGGACATCTTCCTCGGCGACTCGAGCCCCGTCGCGCACTTCTGGTCACTGGCGATCGAGGAGCAGATCTACCTGGTGCTGCCACTGGTGGTGTTCGTGGCGATCCGGCGTGGCCGACGCACGCTCGGTGTCGTCACTGCGGTACTGCTGGCGGCGTCGATCCTGGCGACGCTGCTGACCTCGGATCGTGACCTGGTCTACAACGGCACGCACACCCGCGCCGCCGAACTGCTCGTCGGTGTCGCACTCGCCCAGTTGCTGCGCCTCCGGCGCATTCCGTCGTCGACCGGTCGCTCCCCGGTGGTGCCCGGGCTGGCGGCGTCGTTGATCTTCGTCGGGCTCGTGGCGGTGGCGTCGCTCCAGCAGGCGTGGATCTACGGCGGCGGGCTCGTCGGGGTGGCGCTCGTGTCGGCCGTCCTCATCGCCGCCGTGGTCGATGGGCGGTTCCCCGCACGCCTCCTCGAAGCGGCGCCGCTGGTGGCGATCGGCAAGGTCAGCTACGGCCTCTACCTGTACCACTGGCCGGTCTTCCTCCTGCTCGACGCCGAACGAACCGGCTTGGAACAGGTGCCGTTGTTCGCACTGCGATGCGGCGTGACCGCCCTGCTCACCGTCGGTTCGTACGCGTTGATCGAGCAGCCGGTGCGCCGGGGAAGGGTGGTCGGGCGCGACCGCGCCCTGGTGCCGACGATGCTGGCTGCAGCAGCGGTCGTGGTCGTCGTTGCGGTGGCGGTGGTGCCGACCCGGGGGCTGACCGAGACGGAACAGCTGCTGGCGCTGGGCGAGAACGAGGTCGTCGAGTTCGAGTCGCCGACCCCTGCCGTTCCTGCGGGCCTGCAGGCGGCTCCACCGGCGGCGACGGACGACGCCGCATCCGCCCGCTCGGCTACCGATCAGGTGGAGACGACGCCGGCGACTCCGATCGAGGCGCCGGCGAGCGTCGCGGTGATCGGCAGCGAGCCGTTGACCGTGTCGGCCCTGCTCGCGGCGGACCGGCGCAACGAGTTCGCCGTCGTTGACGATGTCCGCCCCGACTGCCCGCTGTCCAGTGCGGCGACGCCAGGCTGCAGCCGTCTCGTCGATCGCTGGACCGCCATCGCCGCCGCTGGTCCGGTCGACGTGCTGATCCTGGTCACCAACGGCGCCGAACTCCACGATGCGCTCGCCAAGAAGCTCGCAGCGATCACCGACGACGAGCTCATCGCCCTCGGCGCCGCCGACGAGGCGGCCATCACCGAGATCCTCGTGACGATCGACGCGGCCCTCGGCGCCGGTACCGACGTGCTCTGGTACACGCCGGTACACCCCGAGTCGCCGTTCTTCCGGCACTTCTCGCGAATCGGTGTCGAGCGACCCGGCGCCCGTACCGTCGTCGGCGGTGCGGCAACGATGGTCGACGCCCTTCGAGAGGCGGTCGCCGATCGCCGGGCCCTCGAGCGTGGCGACACCGTCGACGAGGGGGCACTCGACGTGCTGGTCATCGGCGACTCGACGTCGTTGAACTTCGCCCGGGCACTCCACGACGGCAGCGACGGGCGGCTCTCCGTGCTGTGGGCGGGCGCCAACGGGTGCCCGCTGGCGGCGGTCGAGGCGACGCGTGGACGCTCCGATGCGGTCTGGGCCGAGCCCGGTTGTGTCCCCTGGAACGTCAAGGTGCCGCCAGTCGTGGCATCGTTCGCGCCCGACGTGCTGCTGGTGATGACCGGGCCGATGGAGTTGCACGAGCACCGCTTCGCCGGGGATCCGAACGGTCGGATCGCGACCGATCCCGTCTTCGCGTCGGCCCGCGAGACGCAGCTCGCAGAGTTGCTGGCAGCGGTCGGCGCCGACCTGCCCGTGCTGATCGCCGACCTCCCGACGATCGCCGAGGGACGCTTCTCGAGCCCCGAGATGGTCTCACCCGACCGGCTCGATGCCGTCAACGCCCAGATCGTCGAGTGGGACCAACAATTCGCCCAGGTCGCCCGCTTCCCGTACCGTGAGACGCTCGAAGCAGCAGAAGCGGCGCGTCCGGCCGACGACCAGATCCGCTCCGACGGCATCCATCCCGACGTCGGGCCGCTCGCTCAGCTCGCACGTGACACCTACGTCGCGGAACTGATCGCACTCACCGAACGGGTACGCACCGAGATGGCGGCGCCCGCCACCCTCGACGGGTGAGCGTGGACGGCTCGGTGTCGTCACGTCATACTGCAACGATGGCTGCGCTGCGAATCGACCACCCGGCTGGATCGTCGTCGGCCGCGGCGGCCGTGATCGTCGACCCGGCACTGGCCGACAAGGTCGCCGCACTCGAGCGTGAGCTGCTCCGTCTGGAGCGGGTGGTCGTGGCATTCAGCGGCGGCGCAGATTCGGCATTTCTCGCCGCGGCCGCCACCCGGGTCCTGGGTGCCGCGAGCGCCCACGCCGTCACGGCGGTGTCGCCGTCACTCGCCGGCGACGAGGAAGCCGACTGCCGTGCGCTCGCGGGCGAGTGGGGACTGCGGTGGACGGCCGTCGTCACGTCGGAGATGGAACGCGCCGCGTACCGGCTGAACGACACCGACCGCTGCTACCACTGCAAGGCCGAGTTGATGGATGTCGTCGGCCCGATCGCCACGACGGAGAAGGCGACCGTCGTGTTGGGGGTGAACCTCGACGACCTCGGCGACCACCGGCCCGGCCAGCGTGCCGCCGGCGAGGCGGGCGCCGAGTTCCCGCTCGTCGCCGCCGGGTTCACCAAGGACGACGTTCGTGCCGCCTCCCGCGCGATGGGCCTGCGCACCTGGGACAAGCCCGCCGCGGCGTGCCTGGCGAGCCGGATCCCCTACGGCACCGGCGTGTCGGTCGAGATCCTCGGGCGAGTCGACCGTGCCGAGGTCGCGCTCCACCGGCTCGGCTTCGCGCAGGTCCGTGTGCGGCACTACGACGACACGGCCCGCATCGAGGTCGAACTCGACGACCTGCCGAGGGTGATCGACGAACGGGACGCCATCGTCACGGCGGTCCGCGGTGCCGGTTACCGGTACGTCACCGTCGACCTCGAGGGCTTCCGCAGCGGCAACCTCAACGACTGATCCGGATCGCTGCCCACGGTCCGGGCGACGTCGTCCGATTGCAGCCATCGCAGCGCCCACACGTAACGTTCGGCGCCATGAAACTGTCGATGGGCATCAACTACTCGGGCGACTTCCATGCGGACGTGGAGAAGGTCGTCGAACTGGAGAAGGCCGGCCTCGACGTCGTCTGGGTGCCCGAGGCCTACAGCTTCGACGCCGTGTCGCAGATGGGCTTTCTCGCAGCCAAGACGTCGACGATCGAGATCGGGTCGGGAATCCTCAACGTGTTCTCCCGCACCGCCACGTGCATGGCGCAGACCGCAGCCGGCCTCGACTACGTCTCGAACGGCCGGTTCATCCTCGGCCTCGGCGCGTCTGGACCACAGGTGATCGAAGGTTTCCACGGCGTGCCGTACGAGAAGCCGATGCCGCGCATCCGTGACTACATCAACGTGTGCCGGATGACGTGGCGGCGCGAGAAGGTGGTCTACGACGGCCCGACCACCAAGATCCCGTTGCCCGAGGGCGAGGGGACCGGGCTCGGCAAGCCCCTGAAGTTGATCAACCATCCGGTCCGCGAGAACATCCCGATCTTCTGGGCGAGCCTGATGGGACAGTCGGTGAAGAACACCGCCAAGTACGCCGACGGCTGGCTGCCGATCTTCTTCGACCCCGACAAGTTCCGGTCGGTCTGGGGCGACGACCTCGAGGCCGGCACCGCAGAGCGCGATCCCGACCTCGGCCGACTGCAGATCTCCGCTGGTGGCATGGTGGCGATCGGCGACGAGTTCACCGGCGACGCCCAGCAACGGATCCTCGACTTCGCCCGTCCGAATGCGGCGCTGTACATCGGCGGGATGGGCGCTCGCGACAAGAACTTCTACAACACGATCTGTCAGCGCTACGGCTACGTCGACGAGGCCGCCGAGATCCAGGACCTCTACCTGTCCGGCAAGAAGGAAGAGGCCGCAGCGGCCGTTCCCGGCGAACTGCTCGAGAAGTCGAATCTCGTCGGCCCCGCCGGCTACGTGAAGGAACGCATCGCCGCGTTCAAGGAAGCCGGCGTCACGCACCTGTCGGTCAACCCCGTCGGCGGCAACGCCGTCGAGACGATCGAACAGCTCAAATCGTTGCTCTGACCTGTCTTTTCGGGTCGGGTCCGGACGGACAGGTTCGGCTCAGACCATGCCGCGTAGCCACCACAGGCTGAGCGCCCAGGCCAGGCCGAGACAGACGAACGCGGCGAGCGCCCATTGCCAGGTGAGTTCGGTGACGATCTCGACGGGATCGCCGATCGTCTCGCCGAGCGACTCGGCGATCTTGTCGTACGCGCTGGCGAGTTCGTCGCCGGTTCGCGCCTCGAACGCCTCGCCGCCGGTGGTCTCCGCGACCAGTTCGAGGTCGGCGGGACGCACCGGGACAGGGACGATGTCGCCGCTCGCCGGGTCCTGGATCGTGCCGGCCTCGGTGCCGAACGCGATGGTGTAGACGGGGATGCCGGCGTCGGCGGCCTCCGCTGCACCTTCGGACGTGAGGCGGCCGACGGTGGTCTCGCCGTCGCTCAGCAGCACGATCACCCCGGGCGGCAGGTCGGGATCCGCGTCCGGATCGGCGGCGTTGACCAGCAGTTTCGTACCGGCCGACAGCGCATCTCCGATCGCCGTCGACTCGGCCAGCTCGAGGTTGTCGATGCCGCGCAGCATCGTTGCACGGTCGAGGGTCGGGTCGACGTCGACGCTCACCGCACCGGAGAACCCGATCAGGCCCACCTCGACGCCGCGGTCGACCTCGTCGACGAAGTTCCGCGCCGCGTCCTGCGCCGCTTCGAAACGCCGCGGCGCGACGTCGTCGGCCATCATCGACAGCGACACGTCGAAGAGCACGAGGATGCGTCCCTCGGTCGTGGTGTTCTCGGTGGTCCGCTCGACGGGCCGGGCGACGGCGACGACGGCGAACGCGAGGCCGAGCAGTTGCAGGCCGGCGACGACGTGGCGACGCCATCGGGGACGACTCGGCGCCACCTTGTCGAGCAGATCGACCTGCGTGAACCGCACCGTGGCGGCCCGTCGCCATCGCAGCACGACGACGTACATCACGCCGAGCGCGGCCACGAGCACGAGCAGCCACAGGCGCCCAGGGGACAGGAAGTCGGTGCTCATCGGCCGATCCCGTCTCCGCGTACCGCCTGCACTCGACGGCGCTGTGTGTGTTGCACGATCTCGCCCAGCCAGTCGCCGTCGGTCGACAACTCGATGACATCGGCACGAGATCGGCCGAGTGCGTCGGCGCGCCGATTGCGCTCGTCCTGGGCTGCGGCAGCGAAGCGTTCCTGCACCTTGGCCGTCACCCTGACCTCGCGGGTCGCCCCGGTCGCCGGGTCGACCACGTCGACCAGCCCGATCGGCGGGACGTCGTGCTCGCGCGGGTCGTGCACGGTGATCGCGAGCAGGTCGTGGCGCAGGCTGAGCCGGGCGAGCGAGGGTTGCCAGGCGTCGCCGTGGAAGTCGCTGATCACCGCCACGAAGCCGCGGCGGTTGGCGATCGCCCCGACGCGGTCGATCGCTCCGGCGAGGTCTGCGTGCCCGAGACCCTCGGACACCGGGGGAGCGCTCAGCAGCGACAGGACGGCGCGGACCTGATTGGAGCCCGAACGCGGCGGTACGACGTGGATCGACGGCCCGGCGACCAGCACGGCGCCGAGGCGGTTCTGGTTGCGAGCGGTGAGGAAGCCGATGCAGGCGGCCGCCGCGGTCGCGACCTGGGCCTTGTCGTTGCGGACCGTGCCGAACTGCATGGTGGCCGACACGTCGACGACCAGCCACGCGGTGAGGTCGCGATCGGCGATCTGCTCGCGCACGTGGGTCTCACGGGTGCGAGCCGTGACGTTCCAGTCGATGCGGCGCACGTCGTCGCCCGGTTGGTAGATCCGCGACTCGCCCGGCTCGGAGCCGTGGCCCGGGGTGAGGCCCTGATAGTGGCCGTGCAGCACCCCGTCGAGGCGTCCGGTGATCGTGAGTTCCAGCGTGCGCAGCAGTTCGGCAACGGTCTCGGTCGGAGGACCGGAGGCCCAACCCGGCGTGCTCGAGCGCACCGACGGGTCATCGAAGCCGCCCGCCGCGGCCGCTGCAGCAGGCGTCACGCTCGCTGGACCCAGCGTTGCCACGGTCAACCCCTCGGTACGTTCGTCCCGAGGGCGTCGTTCGGCTTGGGCGACACCCACGTGGCGGGCACGGTGGCGAGGATCCGCTGCACGACGTGGTCGGTGGTGATGTCGCGGGCGAGCGCGTCGTAGGTGAGCAGCAGGCGGTGGCGAAGCACCTCGGGGGCGAGGTCGAAGACGTCCTGTGGCGTGGTGTACGAGCGGCCGCGCATCATCGCGAGAGCCCGCGCGCCGCGCACGAGGTTGAGCGATGCGCGCGGACTGGCGCCGAGGCCGATCACCGTCGACAGGTCGCCGAGCCCGAACCGATCCGGTGTGCGGGTGCACTGCACGAGGTCGACCGCGTACTGCGACACCGAGCGGTCGACGAACACCGTGTCGGCGCGTTGCTGCAGGGCGATCAGCTCGTCGAGGGCGATCACCTGCTGGGGGACCGGTGCGCTGATGCTCATCCGGTCGATGATCGTGAGCTCCTCGTCGGCGGTCGGATAGTCGAGCACGATCTTCATCATGAAGCGGTCTCGTTGGGCGTCGGGCAGCTGGTAGACACCCTCCGATTCGATCGGGTTCTGGGTGGCGACGACGAAGAAGGGGTTGGGGACCAGATGGGTGATCCCCCCGATGGTGACCTGCTGCTCCGCCATCACCTCCAACAGCGCCGACTGGACCTTGGCGGGCGCACGGTTGATCTCGTCGGTCAGCAGGAAGTTGACGAACACCGGCCCGAACTCGACGTCGAACGTCTCGCTGCTGCCCCGATAGATGCGGGTGCCGGTGATGTCGGACGGCAGCAGGTCCGGCGTGAACTGGATGCGGGCGAATGTGCCGCCGACGACGTCGGCGAGCGTCTCGGCGGCGAGCGTCTTGGCGAGACCCGGCACCGACTCGAGCAGGCAGTGCCCACGGCACAGCACGCCGACCAGGAGACGTTCGAGCAACCGGGTCTGGCCCACCATGACCTTGCGGAGCTCGAAGAAGATCTTCTCGAACGTCTCGGCGGTCTGGCGGTCGTCGGCGGGCGCCGACGAAGCGGGTGGGCCGTTCGCTGCGGACGCCGGCGCGGGGGGCTGATCGCTGTCGGTCATTGCCCGACGACGGTAGCGGTACGCAGGTGCTCGACGGGTGCGGCGGGGCATCTCTCACCGACTTCTCGTATTCTGGTGGCGTGGCCGGACCGCACGACGTCGAGCCGCCGATGGATCCCCTCCCCGACGGCGATCCGGAAGGCGCCATCGAGGTGCAGCTCGCGGCCGAACTCGCGTCCAGCATCGACGTGGCGCGCATCTCGGCCGAGGAGGCCGCCGCCGCTCGTCGGCTGTCGATGATCGAGGCCGGTCGCCGAAAGGGCGGCGTACTCGGCGCAGCGGCCGCCGGCGCGATGCTGGGCCTCCGCGACGTGTACGAGGGACCGCCGAAGGAGGACGACATCGTGATCGTGTCCGAAGCGCCGGGTGATCCCGAGGACATCGACGTCGACGGCATCACCGGCCGGGTCGCCGACGTGGACTTCTGGGCGCCGCCGCCGGGCGATCCCCGCGTCTGAGACGGTCAGTCGGCGTAGGCGCCGGGTCGTGCGAGGAAGTGCCGGTGCCAACGGCTGGGGGTCAGCACCAGTGCCCGGGGCTCGTCCTCGAACATCCATCGAGCGAAGTTCCGTCGCCCCCACTCACCGCTGGCGGCGACCACGCGTATCGCCCCTCGCGAACCCCACGACGTCGTCAGCACCGATCCCAGCGCCCGAGACATCCGGTGGTCGGCGAACAGATGATGCGCCACCTCGGTGCGATAGATCGCCGCGGCATCTTCGGGCTGCAGCGCACCAGCGGCGATGATCGCCTCCGCGGCGAGGCGCCCCGTCAGCAGCGCCTGCCCGATGCCCTCACCGGTCATCACGTCGGTCGCCATCGCGGCGTCGCCCGTGAACAGCACCCGGCCCGCCGTCAACGTCGCCTGGTCGATCCGTGCCGGGATCGGCCAGGCGGTGTGCCGGTCCTCGAGCTCGAAGCCCTCGCCGAGGGCGTCGACGACGTGGGGCCGTGTCAGCAGGTCGGCCCAGAGCTGCTTCATGTCCTGGATGCGACGGCGTCCGTCGCGCAGCACGCCGAAGCCGATGTTGACCCGGCCGCCGGGCAGCGGGAACGACCAGGCGTATCCGGGCACCAGGTCCGGTTCGAACCACACGTGGAGCTGCTCGGCCGCCGGACCGGTGACGTTGCGGGCGTACTGGCGAAAGCCGTGCCACTCGCCGAGGTAACCGCCTTCGCCGGCCCCGACCGACTTGCGGACGGGGCTCCACATGCCGTCGGCGGCCACCACGTAACGGGCGTCGATCTCGAGGCCGTCGGCCACGACGGTGACGTGGTCGTGGTGTTGCTCGACGGCTTCGAATCCGTGACCGTCGCGGATATCGGCGCCGAGATCCCGGGCGATCCGCACCAGGGCGTCGTCGAGCTGCAGGCGGGGCGCGACGGCCGCATACGTGCCCGTCGTGGGGAGGGGGACGACGACCTCACGGCCACTCGGCGACCGGATCGTGGCGCCGCCGACCTCGAACCAGTCGGGGATCGAGTCCCGCTCGAGTCCCAGGTGCTCGAGCTCGCGCAGCCCCAGCGTGGTCAGCCCGTCGCCGCAGCACTTGTCGCGCGGGAACACGGCCTTGTCGATGGCGACGACCGACCGGCCCGCTCGGCGCAGCTCGATCGCTGCCGCGCTGCCGGCCGGGCCGAGGCCGACGATCACGACATCGGCGACCACGCGTTCTCGGGGTGACGTCGACGAGGGGGAGCTCACGTCGGCCAGGCTACGGCTGGGCGCCCAGCTCCCGTCCGCTGGCAACCGCACACGCCGGCGACTCTACGATGCCGAACACCGAGACCAGAGCTGAACACCAGAAGGGAACTGTCGATGAGTGGTTTGTGCGAAGGACGTGTGGCGATCGTGACCGGAGCGGGACGAGGCATCGGCCGCGAGCATGCGCTGAGCCTCGCCCGCCAGGGCGCCAAGGTCGTCGTCAACGACCTCGGCGGCAACGTCGACGGCAGCGGCGGCGACATCTCCCCGGCCCAGCAGGTGGTCAACGAGATCGTCGAGATGGGCGGCGAGGCGGTCGCCAACGGCGACAACGTCGCCGACTGGGAAGGCGCCCAGCGGATGATCAACACGGCGATCGAGACGTTCGGCGACCTCCACGCACTGGTCAACAACGCCGGCATCCTGCGCGATCGTGTCCTCGCGAACATGACCGAGGAGGAGTGGGATTCCGTCATCAACGTGCACCTCAAGGGCACCTTCGCGCCGTCGCGGTGGGCGGTTGCCTACTGGCGTGAGCGTGCCAAGGCGGGAGAACGCGTCAGCGGCCGCATCGTCAACACCACGTCGGTGTCGGGCATCTACGGCAATCCGGGTCAGGCGAACTACGGCGCCGCGAAGGCCGGCATCGCCGCGTTCACGAACATCGTCGCACTCGAAGTGGCCCGCTACGGCGTGACGGTCAACGCCGTCGGGCCGGTCGCACTCACCCGCATGACCGAAGGGCTGGGCCCTGCTCCGGAGACCGACGAGGAGCGCGAGGCGCGGGCGCCGCACTGGATCGCGCCGATCGTCACCTGGCTGTGCTCCGAGGAGGCCGCCGGCGTGACGGGACGGGTGTTCGAGGCATCGGGCCAGACACTGGCCGTCGCGGAAGGATGGGTCCGCGGTCCGTCGACCACGCCGATCGACGATCCCACCAGGATCGGCCCAGCCGTCGCCGATCTGCTCGCCAAGGCTCGACCGAACTCCGGGATGAACGGGGAGCCGGGCACCTGGCCCCAGACGATGCTGACCTCCTGACCGACCCAGGTCATCCCGTCCCTGCTGTCCTTCCTGTCCTTCCGGACCCGACCCCGGCGAACGCCGATCCGAATGAACGAACGAAAGCGAGATCCACATGCCACTCAACCCCGACGCCGTCGGCTCCACCAGTGATCCGGTCGAGGTCAGCTGGAGCTCGAAGGATGCGCTCCTGTACGCGGTCGGCATCGGTGCCGGCCACGAGGAGCTGGCCTTCACCACCGAGAACACCAGCGGTGTCGACCAGCAGGTGTTCCCCACCTTCCCGGTCGTGATCGGCTGGGGGCGCGGATCGGCGATGGGCAACATCGGCACCTTCAATCCGGCGCTGCTCGTGCACGGTCAGCAAGCGGTCACGCTGCACCGTCCGATCCCCGTCGACGGCACCGCCACGATCACGAGCGAGCTTGTCGCCATGTACGACAAGGGCAAGGCGGCCGTGGTCGTCACCGAGTCACGGGCGCTGATGGACGGCGAGCCGCTCTACACGAACACGTCGTCGGCGTTCATCCGTGGCGAAGGCGGATGGGGCGGCGACCGGGGACCGTCGGGGCCGAAGAACGTGCCGCCCGAACGCGACCCCGACCACGTCGTGACCTACCAGACCTCGATCGACCAGGCGTTCGTCTACCGGCTGTCCGGCGACCGCAACCCGCTGCACACGGACCCTGCGTTCGCCGCGATCGGTGGCTTCGACCGTCCGATCCTGCACGGCCTGTGCAGCTACGGCTTCACCGGCAGGGCGCTCCTGCACGCGGTGTGCGCCAGCGACCCGGTGAGGTTCCACCACATCGAGGCCCGCTTCGCTGCGCCGGTGTTGCCGGGCGACGCCCTCACGATCCGCGCGTGGACCGGCGACGCCGGCGAGACCCTCTTCGCCACGAGCGCCTCCGATCCGTCGGACCCCTCGACCGAGCGAGTCGTCATCGACCAGGGCCTCCTCCGCCACTCCTAGCGCGCCCACCCCGAAAAATGCGCAGATCGTCCCGCTCAGGACGTGATCCTGCGCATTTTCCGGCGGAAGCGCGCACCCCGCCCGAAATGTGCGCGGATCATCCCGCTCAGGACGTGATCCTGTGCATTTTTCGGGGTGGCTGGTGGCGGTCAGGGGCGGCAGATGGCGACCAGGTGGTCGACCACGTCGCCGAGCGGGACGTCCTGGCGGTCGCCGGAGCGGCGGTCCTTGACCTCGATGGTCGGGCCCGTCTCGTCGGCGACCCCGCGGCCCACGATGGCGATCGTCGGGATCCCGATCAGCTCGGCGTCCTTGAACTTGACGCCGGGCGACGGCCCGTAGCGGTCGTCGAGCAGCACCCGCAGGCCCGCGGCCTCGAGGTCGGCGGCGAGCTGTTCGCCGGCGGGGATCTGGGGGCCGTCGGCCTTGCCCGCGATCACCACGTGCACGTCGGCGGGTGCAATCTCTCGTGGCCACACCAACCCGATGTCGTCGTGATTCGCCTCGGCGATCGCCGCCAACGCACGGGTGACGCCGACGCCGTACGAGCCCATCGTCGGCACGACCGGCTTGCCGTGCTCGTCCTGCACGGTGAGCTCCAGAGCCTCGGCGTACTTGCGGCCGAGTTGGAAGATGTGGCCGATCTCGATGCCGCGGGCGATCTCGACGCCGGAGCCGCACGCCGGGCACACGTCGCCGTCGCGGATCTCGGCGGCCTCGATCGTGCCGTCGGGCGTGAAGTCGCGCCCGGCGACGAGGTTGATCACGTGGTTGCCGGGCGAATCGGCGCCGGTGATCCACGCCGTGCCGTCGACGATGCGCGGATCGACCAGGTACCGGATGCCCGACGCGTTCTCCGCGCCGAGAACACCAGGCCCGATGTACCCCTTGACCAGCGACGGTTGTGCGGCGAAGTCCTCTTCTCCGAACGGTGCCGGCTCGGCGGGGGCGACGTGCGCTTCGAGGCGCTTCATGTCGACCTCGCGGTCGCCGGGCAGCCCGATCGCCAACGGTTCCGTTGTGCCGTCGGGATGACGCAGCTTGACGACGACGTTCTTCAGCGTGTCGGCAGCGGTCCAGTCGCGCTCCGGGTGACGGAGCGCCGCATCGGCGTTGACGAAGTCGACGAGCGTGGCGATCGTCGGGGTGCCCGGGGTGTCGTGAACGACGGCGGGCGGGAGCCCATCGAAGGCGATGGCCGGGGGAGCGGGGGTCACGACCGCTTCGACGTTGGCGGCATAGTCGCAGCTGGTGCAACGGATGAACGTGTCCTCGCCGACGTCCATCGGCGCCAGGAACTCCTCGGAGGCGGAACCGCCCATCGCCCCCGACATCGCGGACACGATCACGTAGGGGAGCCCGAGCCGGTCGAACAGCGAGATGTAGGCAGCCCGGTGCGCGTCGTAGGACGCCTGGAGGCCGTCGTCGCCGAGATCGAAGCTGTACGAGTCCTTCATCACGAACTCGCGTCCGCGCAACAGTCCGGCGCGGGGCGGGCCTCGTCGCGGTACTTGGTCTGGATCTGGTAGATCGACAACGGCAGGTCCTTGTAGGAGCCGCAGATGTCCTTGACGAGGAGCGTGAACATCTCCTCGTGGGTCGGCGCCAGCAGGAAGTCGGCGCCCTTGCGATCCTTCAGGCGGAAGAGGTTGTCGCCGTACTCGGTCCAGCGGCCGCTCGCTTCGTACGGTTCGCGGGGCAGCAACGCCGGGAAATGGACCTCCTGGAATCCGGCGGCGTCCATCTCCTCACGGACGATCCGCTCGACGTTGCGATAGACGAGCCAGCCGAGCGGCAGCCACGAGAAACCACCGGGGGCCGCTCGACGGATGTAGCCGGCTCGCACGAGCAGGCGATGGCTCGCTACCTCGGCATCGGCCGGATCGTCTCGTAGGGTCCGCAGGAACAGGGTCGACATCCGAAGCACCCGGGCACTGTACTGACGACCGATCCCTCTCGGCAGCGGGTCTGTGCGGGCGGCGAGGGAAGCGCCAGCGACGAGTCGGCGCAGCGGCCGACCCCGATGGTCGCCCGGTCGACTTCGGTGAGGCCGCTGCTATGATTGGGTCTCCATTTGGTTCGTTACCGAAAGGCGTGGGGCTGAGCCCCACGCCTTGTTTGTTGAAAGGAGGCAGTTCGGATGAGTGCATCGACCGAGATCGATCGTGTTCACGCCCTGGTGGCGCCGATCGCTGCCGACCTCCAGCTCGACGTGTACGACATCGAACGTCGCGGCGCGACGATGCGCATCACGCTCGACACGCCACCCGGCTCCGAAGGTGGGATCACGCTCGATTCGCTGTCGTTGGCGACCCGGCTGATCTCCCGTGAGCTCGACCACGAGGACCCGATCGCCGGCCATTACACGCTCGAGGTCACCAGTCCCGGGCTCGAACGCCAGCTGCGTACCCCCGCCCACTTCGGCCGTGAGGTCGGCAAGACGGTCACGATCCGCCTGCGCGACCCCCAGGCCGACCCCCGCCGACTCCAGGGCGTGTTGAGCGCCGCCGACGATCGCACCGCCACGCTGTTGCTCGACGACGGCACCGAGCGCATCGTGTCGCTCGACGATGTCGACAAGGCCCGCACGGTGTTCGAGTGGGGTCCGAAGCCGAAGCCCGGCAAGCAGCCGTCCGGCCCCAAGAAATCAGCGAAGAAGCCGGCGAAGACCGCAACGACGCAGAAGACGGTTCCCGAACAGACCTCGGAGCCAGCCGACGCCGATGCGTCCGAACAGGACTCCGGCACGAAGACCCCGACGACCACATCGAACAAGGAGAAGCGAGCGTCATGAGCAACCTCGACATGAGCGAGGCCATTGGCATGCTGGCCCAGGAGAAGGGCATCTCCGAGGACGCGCTGTTGCACGTCCTCGTCGACGCGCTCGCGTCGGCCTACAAGCGCCGTCCCGATGCCGCCGACGAAGTTGTCGTCGAGGTCAACCCCGAAACGATGGAGTTCTCGTTCATCGCGTACGACGTCGACGAGGACGGCAACTGGGTCAACGAGCGCGACGACACACCGCGGAAGGAAGAGCTCGGCCGCATCGCTGCGCAGACATTCCGTCAGGTGATGAGCCAGCGCATCCGCGAGGTCGAGTCCGAGCGCAAGTTCGAGGAGTACGCGAACCGCGAGGGCGACATCGTGACCGGCATCATCCAGCGCACCGATGCCCGCTACACGCTGCTCGATCTTGGCCGCGTCGAGGCGTTGCTGCCGCAGGCCGAGCAAGTGCCGTTCGAGCGTCCCGCTCAGGGCGACCGCCAAAAGGCGTACATCGTCGAGGTCCGACGCACGCCGAAGGGCCCGCAGATCGTCGTGTCGCGTACGCATCCGGGCCTGATCAAGCGTCTGTTCGAACTCGAGGTGCCGGAGATCGCCGACGGCATCGTCGAGATCAAGGCCTGCGCCCGGGAACCGGGTCATCGCACGAAGATCGCCGTCTGGTCGAACGACCACAACGTCGATCCGGTCGGCGCCTGCGTCGGTGCCCGAGGCGGCCGCGTCCGCATGGTCGTCAACGAGATGCGCGGCGAGAAGATCGACATCGTGCCGTTCAGCGAGGATCTCGCCGACTTCGTCGCCAAGGCGTTGTCGCCGGCGAAGGTGACCCAGGTCAACATCTCCGACGACGGCACCGCAGCCGACGTCATCGTGCCCGACCACCAGCTCAGTCTGGCGATCGGACGGGAGGGTCAGAACGCGCGCCTTGCCGCGCGGCTGACCGGCGTACGGGTCGACATCCGGTCCGAGACGCAGCTCGCGGAAGGCATCCCCGCAGGTGGCCGTGACGCCGACGTCGAGTACGCCGACGGCGAATGGCGCGCCAACGCCGAGACCGGCGAGATGGAGTGGCACGCCGCCGACGGCAGCGTGATCAGCGAATCCGACTGGCAGGCCCAAGCCGCCGCAGCCGCAGAGTCCACCGACGGCGAAGCCGTTGCGGAGTCCGCCGACGCCGGGCCCACCGAAGGAACCGCCACCGAAGCAGCGGCCGACCCGTCCACGGACGCCGCGCAGATCGAAGGCGAAGCTGGGTCCACCGACGTGGATGAGGCCGCCGAGGGAAGCGCCAGCGACGAGGCGGACGCGGCGCGAGGAGGAAGCGAAGCGGACGACGAGCCCGCCACTGAGGAGGGAAGCGCCAGCGACGAGGCGGACGCGGCGCGAGGGGGAAGCGAAGCGGACGACGAGCCCGCCACGAGCGCGGACGAGCCCGCCACCCAGAACGGCGACGACGACTGAGTGCTGTTGATTCTCCCGAACCCGTTCGCAGCTGTATCGGCTGTCGGAAGCGACGCCCGCAGTCCGATCTCGTGCGTGTCACGAGGTCGGACGCCGGCATCGTCGTCGACGGCCCGAGCGACGGGCGCGGGGCGTGGGTGTGTCGAGGGACGTCCGGTGGCGAGATCGCCGTGGCCGGGTGCGTCGATGCGGCGCTGTCGCGGCGGGCGTTCGCCCGTGCGTGGCGGTGCGATGTGGGTCCCGACGACGTACGAGCAATCAGCGAACTCGTCGGCCGCTTGGCCGACGGTGACGAACATCCGGATGCGCATTGATTCCAGCATCCGCGAGGCAAAGACGACTGTGAAAGGTTGAATCGACAACGTGGCTGCGAAGAAGATCAGGATCCACGAGCTCGCGAAAGAGCTCGGGATGACGAACGCTGAGGTCCTCGACCTCTGCGGTGTGCTCGGCGTTGCTGCCAAGGGCCCGTCGTCCTCGCTCGCCGAGGCGTATGCCGACATGGTGACCCGACGCGCCGAGCGCGACGGGTTGACACGCGACGAGCAACCGGAAGAGGCCAAGCCCGCGAAGAAGACGGCCAAGAAGAAGGCGGCCGCGAAGAAGCAGACGGCTGCGAAGAAGGAGCCGGCGGCCAAGGATGCCGATGCCGCCGAGAGCGTGAGCGCCGAGCCGGCACCGACCGAGGCGGCCGCGCCCGAAACGGAAGTGGCCGCTACGGCCCCGACGGAAGCAGCGCCCGACACCACGCCTGCGCCTGAGGCGCCGGCAGCGTCCGAGCCAGCACCGGCCGAGGCGGCGACGCCAGCCGAGGCACCTGAGGCCGCACCCACCGTCGAAGCAGCGCAGCCCGTCGCGGCAGCGCCGACCGAGGAGGCCCCGGCGCCGGCGCAGCCAGCTGCTGCACGAGCCGAGGAAGCTCCGGCCCCGGCAGCTGAGACCCCGGCACCGGCGCCCGCACCGGAGGCACCCGCCGCCGAGGCACCCGCCGCTGCAACGGCTGAGGCCGGCGATGCGTCGTCGCGTGTGATCTCGAGTGGCCGTCCCACCGCTGGTGGTCGTCCGCCCGAGCAGCCTGCGGCACCGACGGAGGCCCGTCGGCCCGCTCCGGACCGTCCCGAGGGGGCGCCGGCCGAACGCCCGTTGTCCCCGAGTGGCAAGGCCATCCCGCCGCCTCCCGGCCGTCCGTTGTCGCCCAGTGGCAAGGTCATCCCGCCGCCTCCCGGATCGGCGCGTCCGTCCGGTGCACGTCCCGGCGGTGGTCCCGGCGGCGCTCGTCCCCGGCCGGGTGGGTTCACCCCGCGTCCCGGCGGTGGCCCCGGCGGCCGTCCCGGCGGCGGTCCCGGTGGTGGCGGTCCCGGTGGTGGCGGCCCCGGCCGTCCCGGCGGCAATCGTCCCAGCGGCCAGCGTCGTCCGCCTCGCCGTACCGGCCGGCGGCGTCGTCGTCGCGATCAGGACGAGCTGCAGCCGCAGTTCACCACCTATACGTCCTCCGACGCGCCCGTCCCATCGGGAACGATCGTCATCGAGCGAGGTGTGTCGGCGCAGGAGTTCGCTCCCAAGCTGAACCGCACCCCGGCCGACGTGGTGCGCTTCCTGCTCAACAACGGCGAGATGGTCACGGCAACGATGACCCTCGCCGACGAGCAGATGGAGCTGTTCGCGCTCGAGGTCGGCGCCGAGATCCTGCTCGTCGAGCCGGGTCAGCAGGAAGAGGTCGAGCTGCAGAAGCTGTTCGACGACTCCGACGACGACGAGTTGCAGGAGCCGCGTCCACCGGTGATCACCGTGATGGGCCACGTCGACCACGGCAAGACGACCCTGCTCGACCACATCCGCGGCGCCAATGTCGTCGAGGGTGAGGCGGGTGGCATCACCCAGCACATCGGTGCCTATCAGGTGCAGAACGAGCACGGCTCGGTCACGTTCCTCGACACGCCCGGCCACGCAGCGTTCACGCAGATGCGTGCACGCGGTGCCGACGCCACCGACATCGTGGTGCTGATGGTCGCCGCCGACGACGGCATCATGCCGCAGACGATCGAGGCCATCAATCACGCCCGCGCCGCCGAGGTGCCGATCGTGGTGGCGGTCAACAAGATCGACAAGGAGAACGCCGATCCGCAGCGCGTGCTCACGCAGCTCGCCGAATACGAGCTGGTCCCCGAGTCGTGGGGCGGCGACACGATCGTCGTCGAGATGTCGGCACTGCAGGGTGTCGGCGTCGACGAACTGATCGAACAGCTGCAGGTCGTCGCCGAACTCGAGGAACTCACCGCGAATCCCACCGGGCGCGCGAAGGGCATCGTCATCGAAGCTCAGCTCGACAAGGGCCGCGGTCCCGTGGCGACGATCCTCGTCGACAAGGGCGAGCTCAGGGTCGGCGACCCGATCGTGGCCGGTGCGGCCTGGGGTCGGGTCCGGGCGATGATCAACGACAAGGGCGAGCAGGTCAAGTCCGCCGGTCCGTCCACGCCGGTGCAGGTGCTCGGTCTGTCGACCGTGCCCGAAGCCGGTGACGAGTTCCGCGCCGCTCCCGACGAGAAGATCGCGAAGACGGTCGGCGAGTCACGTGAGCAGCGCCTCAAGGCGCGTCATCTCCGTGAGGACGCCCGCGTCAAGACGGGCACCAAGCTCGAGGACATCTTTGCCCAGATCCAGTCGGGCGAGAAGGCGTCGGTCAACCTCATCCTGAAAGCTGACGTGCAGGGGTCGCTCGAAGCGGTCACCGAGTCGCTGCGACGGCTCGAGCGCGACGAAGTCGACATCAGCTTCGTGCACCGCGCGGTCGGTGGGATCACCGAGAACGACATCACGCTGGCGAACGCCACCAATGCGACGATCATCGGCTTCAACGTGCGCCCCGACGGCAAGGCCCGCAAACTGGCCGAGCAGGAAGAAGTCGAGATCCGTACCTACGAGATCATTTACAAGCTCCTCGAGGACATCGAGCAGGCCGTCATCGGCATGCTCGAGCCGGAGTTCGAGGAGCAGGTCACCGGCGAAGCCGAGGTCCGCGAGATCTTCCGGGTTCCCAAGCTCGGAGCGATCGCCGGTTGTTACGTCCGCTCTGGCGTGATCACCCGTGGGTCGAAGGTGCGCTTCCTGCGTGACGGCACGATCATCTGGAAGGGCGAGATCTCGTCGCTGAAGCGGTTCAAGGACGACGCCCGTGAGGTCCGCGAGGGCTTCGAGTGCGGTGTCGGGCTGTCCGACTTCCAGGATCTCAAGCCGGGCGATCTCATCGAGACCTACCAGGACGTCGAGATCGCCAGGACGTGAGAAGTCGGTAGGTTGGCGCAATGGCTGCCGACCTCGACTTCTTCTTCGATCCTGTGTGCCCGTGGGCGTGGATCACGTCGCGGTGGATCGTCGACGTGAGCGAGCAGCGCGACGACGAGGTCGACTGGCGTTTCATCTCGCTGTGGATCCTCAACGAGCGCACCACCCAGGAGTGGTACACGCCGCAGTACCGCGCCGGTCACTACCTGGGCCAGCAGGGACTGCGCATCGCCGACCAGATCCGGCTCGACGAGGATGGCGCCGCCGTCGGTCGTTGGTACACCGCGATCGGCGAGGCCCTACATGTCGGCGGGCAGCGCGAGCTGGCACGGGCTGACTCGCTGTCGTGGTACCGGGGTCTGCTGTCGGGCGCCGGGTTCGACGAGAGCTACGTGCAGGCCGCCGACGACGAGTCCCACGACGAGTACATCCGTGCCGACACCGAGTTGGCATTGAGCCGCACGGGCAAGGACGTCGGCACGCCCATCATCACGTTCCACCCTGGCGCCGACAACGAGGCCAGCTTCTTCGGCCCGGTGATCTCGAAAGCACCGCGGGGCGCCGAAGCGGTCGAGTTGTGGGACGCCGTGGAGAAGCTGGCCACGATGTCCGGCATGGCCGAACTCAAGCGATCGAACCGGATCGCACCCGACTTCACCTGAGCGTTACGCCAGGGGTCAGACCCCCGGCGTAACACCGCATCGACCGAGGAGATTCTCATGGCAGGCAAGCGCAACAGCAGCCGCAGCACCCCGAAGTATTCGCGCAGCGCGCGTGTGGGCACCACGCTGCAGGAGATCATCGCCGACGAACTCGTCCGCATCGATGACGAGCGCTTGACCTTCGTCACCGTCACCGGCATCGATGTCGACCCGGAGCTGAACCGGGCGATCGTGTTCTTCGACTCGCTGACCGACGAGGAAGGCGACGCCGAGATCCTCGAGGCGTTCGCCGACCACCGAGTCCGGCTGCAGTCGTCGATCGCGCGGCAGATACGGGCAAAGAAGACCCCGATCCTCGACTTCCGGCCCGACATGGTGATCCGCTCCGCAGCGCGCATCGACGACATCTTGAAGTCGGACCAGGCTCGGCTCGAACGCGAATCCTCTGCGTCGCCGACCGAGGCGGCCGACGCCGAACCCTCCGAAGACTGATGGCTCGCCGCAAGCCGGCGACCACGCACGGGATCGCCGTCGTCGACAAGCCCGCTGGCGTCACCAGCCATGACGTCGTCGGCATGCTCCGTCGGCGCTTCGGCGAGCGCCAGGTCGGCCACGCCGGCACCCTCGATCCCGATGCGACCGGCGTGCTGGTGGTGGCGGTGGGCAAGGCCACCCGCCTGCTCCGGTTCGTCGAGAAGACCCGCAAGGGGTACACCGGCGAGATCGTGCTCGGAACGGCCACGGCGACACTCGACGCCGCCGGTGAGGTGGTGGCCACCTTCGACATGCCTGCGGTGACGATCGCCGACGCATCCCGGGTGGTCGCCGATCACCTGGTCGGCGACATCGAACAGGTGCCGCCGATGGTGTCGGCGATCAGGGTCGACGGCAGACGGCTCCACGAACTCGCCCGAGAGGGCATCGAAGTCGAACGCGCCCCTCGGCCCGTCACGATCCACCGGTTCGACATCGTCGAATGGGCCGAGCCCGGCGTGCTCGCTGTCGAGGTCGAGTGCTCCGCGGGGACCTACATCCGCACGCTCGCCGACGATCTCGGCCGGTTGCTCGGCGGGGGAGCGCACCTGCGCAACCTTCGCCGCACCCACGTCGGTTCCTTCACCATCGCCGAGTCCGGACCGCCTGACGAGTGCGAACTGCTGCCGGTGGCGAGCGCGGTCCGGTCGATGGCACACGTCGTCGTCGACGACGAGGTGGTTGCGCTCGTGGGCAACGGCCGGGTGCTCGACGACTGGGACGGCGATGGTCCGTGGGCGGTGTTCGATCGCTCCGGAGCACTGCTGGCGGTGTATGAGGCGTTCCGCGGCCAGGCCAAGCCCGCCGTCGTGCTGCCACGGTGAGGCCGCGAGCGCCCTCGGCTGTCCGGTCCATCGGGACCCGCACCGACGCCGGGCCCGATCGGTTGCGCGCGGCGCCGATAGCGTTGCGGCCGTGCTCGTCGTGACCGACCTCCAGCATTGCCCCTGGGCGGACGAGCGGGCCGTGATCACGATCGGCGCCTACGACGGCGTGCACCTCGGCCACCGCGCCGTGATCGATCAGGTGCGACGTCGTGCCGAAGCGGTGGGAGCGAAGTCGGTCGTGGTCACCTTCGACCGTCACCCTGCCAGCGTCGTGCGCCCCGAGTCGGCGCCGCGTCTGCTCACCGGACCCGAGCAGAAGATGGAGCTGCTCGAATCGACCGGCATCGATGCCGCTGTCATCGTGCCCTTCGACGCCGAGCAGGCAGCGGAGAGCCCGGAGTCGTTCGTCGATCGGGTGCTGGTCCGCTGCCTGAAGACCCGTGTGATCGTCGTTGGCGAGGACTTCCACTTCGGACGCCACCGAGACGGCAACGTGGACCTGCTCCGCAAGATCGGCGTCGACGCCGATTTCGACGTCGAACCGATCCAGCTCGTGCAGCGCCCCGACGGGATCGACGAACCGATCAGCAGCACCGCGATCAGGCGGGCGCTCGCCGGCGGCGACATCACCCGGGCCAACACGATGCTCGGACGTCCGTACGAGGTGCGCGGCGAGGTGTTCACCGGCGACCAGCGTGGCCGGTTGCTGGGCTTCCCGACGGCGAACGTCGCCGTCCCGTCGGGGATGTGTCTGCCGGCCGACGGTGTCTATGCGGGCGTCTACGAACGCCCCGACGGCGAGGTGTACGGCTGCGCAATCAACCTCGGTCGCCGGCCGACCTTCTACGAGCACGCCGACGCATCGTTGTTGGAGGCGCACCTTCTCGACGTCGACGTCGACCTCTACGGCGAGACCGCCCGTGTGCGCTTCGAGCACTTCCTGCGCAGCGAGCGCAAGTTCGACGGCGTCGACGCGCTGATCGCCCAACTCGGACACGACGTGTCGAGCGCCCGCGACCTCCTCGCCTGACCGCACGCTCCAAGACGTTTGCGCACGGATTTCGGTGGGACGGCCCACCTGAATCCGTACACAAACGTGGTGTGTTGGGGGCCGGTCAGACGGCGGGCCAGATCACGGTGGCGTCGGGGCCGTAGATACGTTCGAGGACGTCACTGAGATAGTCGGTGGCGGTGGGCGTCTCGGCGTCACCGAACAATCCGACGTCGGCGTAGGTGCCGAGTTCGTTCTGGAGGGCGTCGGGGTCGGCGACGCCGAAGCCGGTGCCTTCCGGCGTGAGCTCGGAGATCAGGGCGGCGTCGGTGCTCCAGCGGAACACCTCGCCTTCCGGCGACAGGAAGTTGGGGTTGCCGCCCGAGTTGATCAGCTCGACGGCGGTGTTGGCGGCGGCGTCGGGGTCGGCGATCGCGTCGGCGAGACCGAGCATGGTGGCGCGCATGAAGTCCTCGGCCGCCGTCGGGTGCTCGTCGACGAACTGAGCGTTGGCGTAGATGACGCCGAACGAGCCGGGGATGTCGTAGTCGAGCGGGTCGAACAGGTCGAAGTCGATGCCGGCGCGCTCGAGTGCTCCGGGCTCGTTGCTCTTGTAGCCGGGGAAGCCGTCGATCGACTCGATAGCGATGTGGGCCGTCGGGTCGAACCCGTCGAGCAGTACGGTCTCGTAGTCCTCGTTCTCGACGAGCCCTGCGGTGGCGAGCATGGCCGCCACGCTGGGCGGCAGCTTGCCCTTGACCCCGATCGTCGAGCCGGCGAGATCGCTGAGTTCGGTGGCGACGCCCGGCTTCACGATGAGCGCGTCGATGGCTGTGGGGCCCTCGACCGCCATCACGACGAAGTCGGCGTCGTTGGCGTCGGCGAAGGCGACGACCTCGCTGAACGAGCCGCCCGACGCGAATTGGGCGTCGTTCTCGGCGACGAGGGCGTAGTTGGCCGTCGAGAAGCTCGGGATGATCTCGACGTCGAGACACAGATCGTCGTAGTAGCCGTTGGCATCGGCGACGATGACGTCGACGATCGAGGCCGTGGCCGCGAAGTCGAACCCGGTGAGGTACGTGATCGTGCCCGCCGCCTCGTTGGCCGCGCACCGCTCGGCGGGGAACGCCTCGCCAGCGACGACGTCGACGCCGCCGGCCGAGCTGTCGTCCGGCGTGGTCCCCGACGCGGCGTCGGTCGTGTCGACGGTGTCGGTCGTATCGACGGTGTCGGTCGTATCGACGACGGTGTCGCTGGTGGACGAATCGTCGCTGCCGCACGCCGCCAGCACGGTGACGGTGGCGAGCGCGAGTGCGGCGGTCGTTCGGAGACGCATCAAGGATCCAGTCGTGCGAGGAGTCGGGGGATCCCATGATGCCACGCACGGGGCGCGACCGGGGGTCTCGGGCACGCGCTCACGAACGCTGCGATGCGTGCCACTTCAACAAATTGCGTTCGAGTACCGAGATGAGGAGCAGCCCGACGATGCCGAGTAGGGCGGCGGACGTGATCGTCGCCCACAGGGTCTCGGCCTGGTTGCTCGCCGCCGCGGTGCGCCCGATTGCGCCCAGACCGTCGCGGGTCAGTGCCGATCCCTCGCTGAAGTAGGCCGCAGCGAGTCCGAGACCGAGCGCGAAGCGCAAGGTGGTGAAGATCGACGGCAGCGACGCCGGCAGCCGCAGCCGCCAGAACACCTCCCACGGCCGTGCGTCGACGCTGGCGAGCAGCTCGCGGGCGGCGGGATCCGTCGACTTCATGCCCCCGACGACGCCGAACGTGAACACGGGGAACGACGTGAACGCCACCATGAACACGATGGTGGGAGTGCCGCCGTCCAACCACAGCACGACCGAGGTGATGTAGGCGACCCACGGCGTGACCAGGATGAGGATGAGCACCGGCTGTGTCGCCTCCTCGACGAATCGCGACGACGCCATCAGGGCGCCGACCACGATCGCGCACGCCATGGCGATCGACAGACCGATCAGCATATGTCGGCCGGTGACGACGGCATTCGAGAAGTAGAAACCGGGGGCCTCGGACAGTTCGCGCCCGATCGTCGACGGTGGTAGCAACACGAAGCGCCGGATGTCGAACACGCGGACGGCTGCTTCCCACAGCAGCGCGAAGGTGACGATGCCGACGACCGGTGCGACGATGCGGCGCACGTTCGGGTTCATCGGCGCATTCCGCTGCTCAACGACGCTCGCAGCCGGGTGGTCGTGTGGAAGAACGCGTCGGTGTCCTCCAGCTCGGGGAGCCGTGGGTGAGCGAGATCGATCGTCGTGTCCTCGGTGATCCTCCCCGGTCGCGGCGACATCACCGCGACACGATCCGACAGGAACGTGGCCTCGGGAATGGAGTGGGTGACGAACAGCACCGTCGTGCCGAGCGGCTCGCACAGCCGGCCGAGGAGGTGACGCATGTCGGTGCGGGTCATCTCGTCGAGTGCGGCGAACGGCTCGTCCATCAACAGGATCGGCGCATCGATCGCGAAGGCCCGCACGAGCCCGACGCGCTGCTGCATGCCGCCGGAGAGTTCGTGCGGATACGCATCGCGGAAGTCGCCGAGGCCCACCTCGACGAGGAGGTCCTCGACCGATGCGCTGGGTGTGACGGGCGATCCCCGCCGGTTGATGTCGAGGAGCAGGCGGGCATTGGCTTCGACGGTCCGCCACGGCAGCAGGGCCGGTGACTGCGGGACGAAACCGATCTGCTTGTGGCGGCGGGCTTCGGACGGCGACATGCCGTTGACCGAGATCTCCCCGGCCGATGGCCGTTCGAGACCGGCGATCAACCGCAACAGCGTCGTCTTGCCGCACCCGGAGGGCCCGAGCAACGTCACGGTCTCGCCCTCCGACACCGTGAGGTCGACCGGAGCCAGCGCATCGAGGGTCCCGAACGACTTCGCGACGCTGCGCACTTCGATCCGGGGTGGCACGACGAGCGAGCGTACTTGTGTCATCACGATCCGCCCGTGCCGTTGTCGAGCGTTGCTCGTGCCCGTAGCATTGTGAGGTCCGTTCGGGCTGGGATCTCCGGCGCGGGCGTGATGCACACGGGGCCGTCCGGTCCTCGATGCGACCTCAGCGCCGGCCTCCCCCGTGGGTGTCGGCATCGACGAAGAAGGCGACACACCCATGGCAGACATCTCCGACACCACGCCGAACACCACGGCGACGATCGAGAAGTACCGCACCCACGAGACCGACACCGGCTCGCCCGAGGTGCAGATCGCACTGCTCACCGAGCGCATCGCACACCTCACCGAGCACCTCAAGGTCCACAAGAAGGACCACCACAGCCGCCGTGGCCTGCTGATGCTGGTCGGCCGTCGCCGCCGCATGCTCGACTATGTCAAGAAGATCGACGTCGAGCGTTACCGCAAGATCATCGCCGACCAAGGCCTCAGGAGGTAGTCGGGCCGGATGGCCCGATGACTGCGTTCCGCAGGCTCCTCGCTGACCTGAGTCAGCGTCGTCGCTGCGCGCCTTGTCCTCGGACCATCCGATCCCGACTCGAGTCAAAGGTTCGGCTGCGATGCCGGACGTCGTCTCACGCGTCAGGGTCTGCTGACGGCGTGCCGCGGATCGGGGTGGGATCCGGGTAGAGTGCCGTTCGGAGTCGGAACGTCCGGCTTCGCAACGCGAGCGATCCGTGGATCGGTTGCCGGTTGCTGAATCCGAACCGCCGCCTTGCACCGTTGATGCACGGTCGTCGCGATGTCGGGTTGACCAACTGGGAACCGGCCCGTTCGCTCCAAGAGGCGCACTCCCGAGGGGGAGTGCACACGAAAGGAGCCCTCAGTGGCTGACCCCATCACCGTGTCCGGACCCGTATCTGGGACCGACAAGACACTCACCTTCGAAACGGGCAAGTTCGCCCCCCAGTCGATGGGTGCCGTCGTGGCATCGATCGAGGGAACGAAGGTCCTGACCACCGCCAACGCCGCCAAGAGCGTGCGTGAAGGCATGGACTTCTTCCCGTTGACGGTCGACGTCGAGGAGCGGGCCTACGCGGCCGGCAAGATCCCCGGCTCGTTCTTCCGTCGTGAAGGACGTCCGACCGAGGACGCGATCCTCACCTGTCGCCTGACCGACCGGCCGCTGCGCCCGTCGTTCCCCGACGGCTTCCGCAACGAGACCCAGATCGTCACGACCGTGCTCGGCGCCGACCAGGTCAACCCGCACGACGTGCTGTCGATCAACGCCGCGTCGGCGGCGCTGATGATCTCGGGCATCCCGTTCGACGGCCCGATCGGTGCGATCCGCATGGCGTACAGCCAGGACGGCTCGTGGATCCCGCACCCCACCTACGAAGAAGCCGAGAACGGCACCTTCGAGTTGGTCGTGGCCGGCCGTGAACTCGACAACGGCGACGTCGCCGTGATGATGGTCGAGGCCGGCGGTTCCGAGAACGCGTTCTACTACTACGACGACGGTGCCAAGAAGGTCACCGAAGAGGTCCTCGCCGACGGCCTCGAGGCCTGCAAGGTGTGGATCAAGGAGTCGATCGCACTGCAGCGTCAGCTCGTCGCCTCGGTGATCGCCACCGACGGCCCGATCGAGCAGATGAAGTGGACCCCGGTCCTCGACTACACGCCGGAGATCTTCGCCGCCGTCGAGAAGGCCGGCAGCGACAAGCTCGCACCGGTGATCACGATCGCCAACAAGTCCGAGCGCAACGAGGCGACCGACGCCGTCACGTCCGAGATCGTCGCCGAGCTCTGCGGCACCAAGGACGCCCCCGGCGAGTTCGCCGGCAGCGAAAAGATGGTCAAGGAAGCCGTCCGTTCGCTCAACAAGAAGCTGATGCGTGCCCGCGTGGTCAAAGACGGCGTCCGCATGGACGGCCGTGGCGTCGCCGATCTGCGTCCGATCTCCGCCGAGGTCGGCGTGCTGCCGACCGCCCACGGCTCGGGCCTCTTCCAGCGTGGCGAGACCCAGGTCATGACCGTGCTCACGATGGCCATGCCCCGCATGAACCAGATGATCGACTCGCTGTCGCCCAACGACACCAAGCGCTATCTGCACCACTACAACATGCCGCCGTGGGCCAACGGTGAGACCGGCCGCGTCGGTTCGCCCAAGCGCCGCGAAATCGGCCACGGCGCGCTCGCCGCCCGTGCGGTCCTGCCCGTCATCCCGAACCAGGAGGACTTCGCGTACACGCTGCGCCTCGTCTCCGAGGTGATGTCGTCGAACGGTTCGACGTCGATGGCATCCGTGTGCGCCTCCAGCCTCGCGCTGATGGACGCCGGTGTGCCGACCAAGGGCCACGTGTCCGGCATCGCCATGGGTCTGATCTACGAAGACGGTGAGTACATCACGCTGACCGACATCCTCGGCTCCGAGGACGCATTCGGCGACATGGACTTCAAGGTCGCCGGCACCGAGGACGCCATCACGGCGCTGCAGCTCGACACGAAGATCGACGGCATCCCCGCCGACGTGTTGACCGCTGCGCTCGCACAGGCCCGCACCGCTCGCCTCGAGATCCTCGAGGTGATGGCGAGCTGCATCGCCCAGTCGCGTGACGAGGTGGCCGAGACGGCCCCGAAGATCACGACGATCCACATCCCGCTCGACAAGGTCGGCGAAGTGATCGGCCCGAAGGGCAAGGTCATCAACACGATCCAGCAGGAGACGGGTGCCGACATCGGCGTCGACGACGACGGTGCCCGTGGCATCGTCACCATCGGTGCGGTCGAGGCATGGCGCATGGAGGAGGCGAAGGCCGCGATCCTGGCGATCGTCGATCCGCCCAAGGCCGAGCTCGGCAAGACCTACACGGGTCGAGTGGTGAACATCACCAAGTTCGGTGCGTTCGTCAACATCCTGCCGGGCCGCGACGGTCTCGTGCACATCTCCAAGCTCGGCGGCGGCAAGCGCATCAACGCCGTCGAAGACGTGCTCGAACTCGGTCAGGAGATCGAAGTCGTCGTCGAAGAGATCGACGACAAGGGCAAGGTCAGCCTGACCCCGGCCGGCGACACCCCCGTGAAGGAGGGTGCTGCTGAGTCGTCGTCGAACGGCGGCGGTGACCGGCCTCCGCGTCGTGAGCGTTCCGAGCGGGCGCCTCGTCAGGAGTCGCAGTCCGAGTCCGCATCGACGGGTACGGCGACCGATGTCGTCGAGGTCAGCTTCGAGGACAGCTTCGATGCCCAGCTCGCCGACGAACTCGGCGACCTCGGCCCGAAGTCGGAGCGTCCCCAGAGCGACGACGGTGGTCGCCGCGGCGGCAGCCGTCGCCGCCACCGCTGACCAGCACCTGTGACGCCAGGGGTCAGACCCCCGGCGTCACAGCAATGCGATCGCGGTCGATGCCTCGGCATCGGCCAGACTGAGTACATGAGAATCGGGGTCAGCGGCGCTGCCGGACGAATGGGTCGAACCGTTTGTTCGGCGGTCGCCGCCGACCCCGATCTCGTTCTCGTCGCTGCCGTCGACCCCAACGCTGCCGGGGAAACGATCGAGGCGCTGGAGGTGAGCGATCAGCTCGGTGCGTTCGCCGATGCAGCGTGTGACGTGGTCGTCGACTTCACGATCGCCGACGCGGCGCGTTCGACACTGCCCTGGCTCGCGGCCAACGGCATCCATGCCGTGGTGGGGACGACCGGATTCGCCGCCTCCGACCTCGAGTTGTTCGAGTCAGCGTTCGGCAGCGCCACAGGGCCCAACTGCGTGATTGCGCCGAACTTCGCGATCTCCGCAGTGCTGATGATGCGCTTCGCCCAGATGGCCGCGCCGTTCTTCGATACGGCCGAGGTCATCGAGCTGCACCACGACCGCAAGGTCGACGCACCCTCGGGCACGGCCGTCACGACCGCCGAGCGCATGGCCGGCGCCCGCGGGACGGCCTTCGACCCGGACCCGACGACCGACGAGGTCTATCCCGGAGCGCGCGGCGGGCAGGGCCCGGGCGGCATCAAGGTCCACTCGGTCCGCATGCGCGGCATGGTGGCCCACCAGGAGGTCATCCTCGGCGCCCAGGGCCAGACGCTGACCATCCGCCAGGACAGCTACGACCGCGACAGCTTCATGCCCGGCGTGGTCCTCGCCTGCAAGAAGATCGCAGGCGTGCCCGGCCTCTCCCGCTCCCTCGATCCCTTCCTGTGACCGTTACGCCAGGGGTCAGACCCCGGGCGTAACACCCCTTGTTCATGATGGTCGCATGGCACGACCACTGCGCATCGACAACGAGGACGGCTGGCATCACGTGATGAATCGGGGCGCGGGCCACGCTCGCATCTTTCTTGATGACACCGATCGCGTGGAGTTCGGAGCGCGCCTTGCCGACGTCCACGACCGGTTCGGCGTCCAGACGCACGCCTATTGCCTCCTCGACACGCACTACCACGCACTCGTGTACTGCCCGCAAGGCGGCCTTTCCGACGCGATGCAGCGCTTGGGCTCGATCTACACGCGTCATGTCAACGACCGCCTCGGACGCGATGGCGCGCTGTTCAGAGGGCGCTTCCACTCGAAGCCGGTCGACGACGATCGGTACCTGCTCGCCGCAGTCCGATACATCCACCGCAATGCCCTCGACGTGGCAGGCGTGGGCGAGGTCGATCGATACCGATGGTCGAGTCATCGCGCCTACCTCGGGCTCCGACGGCCGGCGCTGTGGCTGCGAACCGATGTCGTTCTTGCACACTTCGGCGGCGACCGCGACGCCTTCCACGAGTTCGTCCGGATCGACGACGCCGACCGGAGCACCGAGCCCGGCCCGGCCGATCTCGTTGCGATGCTCGGTGCGGCCAACCTCGTCGTTCTCGAACTCGGGCTGGGAGACCAAGGGCGCGCCGCGGCCGTCGCTCGCTCGATCGCGCTCTGTTGGGCCGACCAGTGCGCGGAGTACGACGCCGCAACGTTGATGGAGGTACTCGACATCCCGAGTGCGGGGGCGCTGCGAACCGCACGATCGCGAGTGCGTCGACGCCAGCAAGCCGATGCGGCGTTCGCCTTCGCCGTCGCTCGATCGGCGGAACTCGCCGCTGTGCCTGCAGCGTTACGCCGGGGGTCTGACCCCTGGAGTAACGGTCACAGGGCGGCGAGTGCGGCGTCGTAGTCCGGTTCCTGGGCGATCTCCGGGACGAGCTCGGTGTACTTGACGGTGCCGTCGGGGCCGATCACCACGACCGCGCGGGCGAGCACCCCCTGCAACTTGCCGTCGGCGAGCGTCACGCCGTAGTCCGAGCCGAACTCGGAGCGAAAGGTCGAGCCCACCTTGACGTTCTCGATGCCCTCGGCACCGCAGAAACGACCCATGGCGAACGGCAGGTCCGCCGACACGCACAGCACGACGGTGTCGTCGATGCCGGCCGCACGCTCGTTGAACTGGCGCACACTCGTCGCACACGTCGGCGTGTCGATGCTCGGGAAGATGTTGAGGATCACGTTCTTCCCCGCGAACTCCGAGGCGTCGTACTCGCCGAGGTCGGCGCCGACCAGCGAGAAGGCGGGCGCCGACGTGCCGACGGCGGGGAGGTCTCCGGACGTGTGGACGGGGTTGCCCCCGAGGGTGATTTGAGCCATGGGAGAGGTTCTAGCAACGCAGCGGCCGATCGGCCCACACGAGCGACCAGCCGACCGCCGTTACGACGGGGGTCTGACCCCTGGCGTCACGCTCAGGCGCCGCGGAGGTTGCGGACGTTGATCAGGAGCACGAGCGCGATCGAGATGCCGACCGCCCACCACTGGTAGCGCTGCAGCCATTCGAGGAAGTCGACCAGCTGTGCCTCGAACGTCCGCGCCAGCCACCACATCAACGCCAGGCGTCCGGCGATGCCGACGGTCAGCAGCACCGCCAACCGCACCGGTGGCGTCCGGTGCACGCCGCTCAACGCTGCCACGATGTTCGAACCGGCGAAAAACGGCACCAGCACCCATTCGGCCCGGGCGAATCCACGATTGAACGTGTCGATGGTCTCGGGTGTCACGCCCAGGTACTTGCGGAACCAGCCGATGGCGTCGTCGTGATAGGCGCGGCCGATCATGTGGCACACGACGAACGCCGCCGAGATGCGCACGAACGCGATCACGACGTAGGTGGCGACCGGCACGCCGGCAGCCAGCGTCAACGCCAGGTACCGGTTGCGCGACGACAGCAGGAGCAGCCCCTCGGGGTTGGTGGCGACCCAGCGGGCCCACACCGCGCTGGCGACGTTGGTGGCGATGACCAGCGCCACGAAGGCCACCAGCGTCAGGGGAGCCCACGACGGACGTACGTGGATCGGCTCCGCAGCGTCGATCGCCGCACTTTCGGTCATGCGCGACCACGGTACCGCCCTCGGTGGATCGCTGCTCGGCGCCGTGCGCTACCTTTTCGCCTCATGCAGGGCTTGATGCAAGACGTCCCACTCGCGATTCCGCACATCTTCGAGCGCGCCGAGAAGTACCACCCCCACAAGGGGATCGTCACCGCCACCGGAGCCGGCCTGGAGCGGACCACCTACGGCGAGTGGGCCGATCGCACGCGCAGGCTCGGCGGCGTGCTGGACACTCTCGGGATCTCCGCCGAGGGTCGCGTCGCCACCTTCGCCTGGAACACCGCCCGCCACCTCGAGCTGTACTTCGCGGCGCCGTGCACCGGCCGTGTGCTGCACACCTTGAACATCCGGCTGTTCCCCGAGCAGCTCACCTACATCGTCAACCACGCCGACGACGAGGTGATCTTCGTCGACCGTTCGCTGCTCGGCCTGCTCGCACCGCTCCTCCCGACATTCGAGAACGTGAAGCATCTGGTGATGATGGACGACGGCAAGGGCGACATCCCCGCCGACCTGAACGGTCACGAGCTGCTCGACTACGAGGAACTGCTGGCCGCTGCCGACCCGGTCGACTTCCGCGTCGACGACGAACACCGCGCCGCCAGCATGTGCTACACGAGCGGCACCACCGGGAACCCCAAGGGCGTCGTCTACACCCATCGTTCGACGTTCCTGCACACGATGGGAGCGATGACCGCCGACAGCCTCGGTGCGCGCGAGAGCGACGTGATCCTCCCGGTGGTCCCGATGTTCCACGCCAACGCGTGGGGTCTCGCCCACGCCGCGGTGGCCACTGGGGCCGATCTCGTCATGCCCGGCCCCGACCTGTCGGGCCCGGCGATCGCCAACCTGATCGTGAACGAGAAGGTCACCGTCGCCGCCGGTGTTCCCACGATCTGGATGGCCGTGCTGCCCGAGCTGAAGGGCCGCGACACGTCGTCGCTGCGCACGATCCCGTGCGGTGGCTCGGCAGTACCGAAGTCGCTGTCGGAGGCGTACCGCGAACAGACCGGGCTGCCGATCCTGCAGGCCTGGGGCATGACCGAGACCAGCCCGATCGCGGCGGTGTGCCGCCTCGACGTCGACCAACAGGAACTGCCGCAGGAGGAGCAGGCAGAGCTGCGCACCCAGGTCGGCCGCATCGTGTTCGGTGCCGAGTGCCGCGTCGTCGAGCCCGGGACCACCACGCCCGTGCCCTGGGACGGCGAGAGCAGTGGCGAGCTGCAGTGCCGGGGCAACTGGATCGCCTCGGACTACTACGACGACCCCCGTTCGGGTGAGAGCTTCACCGACGACGGCTGGCTCAAGACCGGCGACGTCGCGACCGTCAACGAGCGCGGGTTCGTGCGCCTGGTCGACCGCACCAAGGACCTGATCAAGTCGGGCGGCGAGTGGATCAGTTCGGTGGAACTCGAGAACGAGTTGATGGCGCATCCCAAGATCGCCGAGGCCGCCGTGATCGGTGTCGCCCACGAGCGTTGGGGTGAGGCGCCGCTCGCCTGCGTCGTCAAGGCGCCGGGAGCCGACGATCTGACCGAGGAGGAGGTGCTGTCGTTCCTCGAGGGCAAGATCGCCAAGTGGCAGATGCCCAAGGGTGTCGTCTGGATCGACGAGGTGCCCAAGACCAGCGTCGGCAAGTTCTCGAAGAAGACCCTCCGCGACGAGTACGCGACCACGCTGATGTGAGTCCGGGCCGCCGTGGGCGGCCGTCCGGCAGCTCCCGCGGCGCCCGCCCGTACACTGCGGTACCTGATGAATTCGGGCAGCCCCGTTCGACGGTCGTGGTGGCGGCGCTCGTACGCCACCGGTCGCGAGCTCGTCGAGGAGGTGCTCGACGACGGCGCACTCGACGCAGCCGCCAGCGTGGCGTTCTGGTTGCTCCTGAGTCTTCCGGCGACCCTGCTCGCCGGGCTGGCGTCGCTGTCGCTGCTCGGCGACGACGTCACCGAGGAGCTGCGCGACCTCACCAACGAGTTCGTCGACCGGGTGTTCACCAGTGAAGCCGACGAGCTGCGCTCGACGATCGACTCGCTGTTCGACCAGAACCAGGCCGGGCTCTTCTCGGTGTCGGTGCTGTTCGCGCTGGTGACGGTGTCGCGGGGCTTCGCCGGCCTGATCCGGGCGCTCGACGTCGTCTACGACGTCGAGGAGTCACGGGGGTTCGTCCGGGTGCGCGTGGCAGCCATCGGCCTCGGCGTCGGGACGCTCGCCACCGTGGCGTTGTCCACGTACCTCTGGACGATCTCGGAGTCAGCCGGGGTCGCGACGGTCGTGCGGGTCCCGGTGGCATTGGCCATTCTCGTGATCTGGGCCGCGACCGTGTACCACATCGCCCCGAACCACCACACGCCGTGGCGATACGACCTTCCCGGCGCGGTGCTGGCGGCGATCGGTTGGCTCGCCGTCTCGCTCGGCTACGGGTGGTACATCGAACTCGCCGGCGGTGGCAACCAGGTGGTCGGGATCGCCGGAGCGCTCCTGCTCGGGATGACCTGGGTGTGGATTGTGTGTCTCGTGCTGCTCGTCGGTGGCGAACTCAACGAGATCTTCGCCGACCGTGCCGGCGTGATCAGCGAGAACACGTCGTCGCTGAAACGACTCCGCGAACGTCTGAGCGTCGATCGCTAGAGACGCCCGGCGTCGATGACCCGCTGGAGGAACGCCTGGGTGCGCGGTTCGGTCGGCGACTCGAAGATCCTCGACGGCGGGCCCTCTTCGAGGATGCGGCCTTGGTGCAGGAAGCAGACGCGGTCGCTGATCTCGCGGGCGAAGGCCATCTCGTGGGTCGCGAACAACATGGTCATCCCGGTCGCCTTCAAGCCGCGCACGACGTCGAGCACCTCACCGACGAGTTCGGGATCGAGCGCCGAGGTGATCTCGTCGAGCAGCATCACCTCCGGGTTCATCGCCAGCGACCGTGCGATCGCGACGCGTTGCTGCTGACCACCGGAGAGCTGGTCCGGGTAGGCATCGGCGCGGTCGGCGAGACCGAGGCGGGTCAGCATCGCCAGACCGTCGAGTCGGGCCTGCGCCTTGCCGGTGCCGAGCACTTTGCGCGGCCCGATCGCCACGTTGTCGATCACGCTCATGTGCGGGAACAGGTTGAAGCTCTGGAACACCATCCCGATCCGGCGGCGGATCGGGTCCGGGTCGAGGCCGGGTTCGGCGATGTCGACGCCGTCGAGCAACACCGCGCCGTCGTCGGTCGGCTCGAGCAGGTTCACACAGCGCAACAGCGTCGACTTGCCGGAGCCCGATGCGCCGATCAGCGTGATCACGTCGCCCTCGGCGACGTCGAGGTCGATCCCGTCGAGGACGACGGTCGAGCCGAACGACTTGTGGACGCCCTGCAGCGACAGTTTGGGCGCCAAGGCGGCCGGGGTCCCAGCTGTGTGCAGGCGATCGTCGCTCATGCGATCGTGGTCGCTCCGGTGCGGGCGCGTTGACGGGCGAGCAACCAGTCGGCGATGCGGGTGCACGGAATGGTGAGTGCGAGGAAGATCAACGACGCCGCAACGTAGGGCGTGAAGTTGGCGTAGGTGGCCTTGTCGATGCCGGCCTGGCGCAGGATCTCGACCGGGCCGATCAGGCTCACCAGGGCCACGTCCTTCTGGAGGCTGACGAAGGTGTTCATCATCGGCGGCACGATCTTGCGGAATGCCTGGGGGAGCACGACCGAGCGCATCGTCTGCGTGCTCGTCATGCCCAGCGAACGGGCACCGGCGCGCTGGCTCTCGTGGACGGCATCGATGCCCGCTCGGATGATCTCGGCGGTGTAGGCCGAGTAGGACAGCACGAGCGTGACGGTGCCCCAGATCAGCGGGTTCGCCCACTCGCGCGACAGCCCGAGTGCGGGCACGCCGAACCCGATGAGGAACACCAACAGGATCACCGGGATGCCGCGCAGGACATCGGTGTAGATCACGGCGAACGCACGCACGGGGAACAGTGCCGGGCTCCGGGTGTTGCGCGCGAGCGCAACGAGCAGCGACACGATGAGGATGAACGGCGTCGACCACAGCAGGATCTGCACATCGAGCCAGAACGCCTCGAGCAGCCCCGGGAACGTCTCGACGAAGACGTCGCCGTCGAAGAACGCCTGACGAACCCGCTCCCAGCCAGGGGTCAGCGGGATGAGGATGACCAGCGCGCCGACGACGACGACGGTGCTGATCGTGGCGATGGCGATCGACCGCCGGCGTCGAGCGCGCTCGTAGCGCTCGCGCCGGGTCGGACGATCGGACATCAGTGGCGGTGGTGTTCGGTGCCGGTTCGGGTCAGTCGACCGTGATCACCGGCGCACCGGTGGAGTCCGACAGCCACTCCGGGTGAGCGTCTCGAGCTGGCCGTTCTCGGTGAGTGCGGTGATCGCCTCGTCGACGCACGAGTCGTGAGGGGGCTGTCCTTTCGAGCACGAAGCCGAACTGGTCGCTGGTGCCACCGGCGTCGGCGGGGAACTGCCCGATGACGCTGCTGCCCTCGATCTCGAATCCCGAGACGTAGACAGCGGTCGGGAGGTCGAAGACGGCAGCGTCGATCTGGTTGGCTTCGAGCGCCGCCTTGGCGCCGACGTTGTCGTCGTACACGAACGGCTCCTGGTTCGGCTGGATCACTTCGGTAATGAACGCCAGGCTGGTCGTGCCGACCTGGGCACCGAACTTGACGTCCTCGAGGTCGGCAATTGTGGAGGCGCCCTCGGCGGCCGAACCTTCGAGGGCGACGATCGCCTGGTTGCTCGTGTAGTACGGCAGCGAGAAGTCGATGTTCTCGCGGCGCTCCTCGGTGATCGAGTACTGCTGGAGGTTCATGTCGAAGTTCTTCGCTCCGGGCTGGATGGCCTCGTCGAACGTGGTGCGGACCCAGGTGACGGCGTCGGCGTCGTAGCCCATCTCGGCGGCGACGGCATAGGCGACAGCGGCCTCGAAGCCCTCACCGGTCTCGGGTGCATCGTCGATCACCCAGGGGTAGAAGGCCGGCTCGCCGGTGGCGATGGTGAGGACACCGTCGTCGATCGTGGCGCTGCAGTCGACCGCGCCCTCGGCCGGAGCGTCGGAGGTGCCGGAGCTGTCGGCCGGCGCCGTGTCGTCGGCTGATCCGCTGGTGTCGTCGTCGCTGCCGCAGGCGGCCAGGACGAGTGCGCCGACGGCGATCGCCGGGATGATCCGGCGCAGGGCGGGGGAGCGTCGCATGAGGTTCTCCTTCGGGTTGTTGTTCACGCAGATGGAGAAACTACTGCCTGGCTCGTCTGCGCACGCCTATGCCGCCGGGCGTACCTTCCGGTCGTGGCTCGCCGATCGAGGACCGATCTCCTCCGTGTGGGCGTCGTCGCGGCCATCGCGGTGCTCCTCGTGGGTGCGGTCTGGTTCCGGCGGGACATGATCGGCGACGCCGTCGGCGAGATGCGCGGACTCTCGGTCGGCGTGGTGGCGGCACTGCTCGCACTGGGCGCGATCGAGCGGGTGAGCCGGGCCGACATCGTCCATCGTCTGATCGGCACCGGTTCGTTCCTGCGCTCGCTGACGATCCACGACGTCGGCACGGCCGCCAGCAAGGGCGTGCCGCTCGGTGGCCCGCTCGCCACCGGCCTGCGCTGGTCGATCGCCCGTGATGCCTCCGTGCCGACGACGACCTTCACCTCGATGCTGGTCGCCTACGGCGTGGCGACCACGTTCGTCACCTGGCTGTTGCCGTTCGGGGTGCTGCTCGTCGACATCGCCCGACGGCCGGCGACGTCCACCGATCTGGTCATGCTCGCCGTGTGCGCCGTCGTCGTCGCTGGCTCGGCGCTGTTCTGGACGGTCGTGCTGCGATCGGAGCGCATCACCGCATGGCTGGTCGGGCTGCTCGACGCGATCACCCGGCGGGCGACGGGCCGATGGCCGACGCTCGCCGATCGGCTCGACGGCCACGACGTGGGGTCCGGCCTGCGCGACGTGCGCTCGTCGCTGTGTGCCGTCGCCGCGCGGCCGGTCGGGTTGCTGTTGCGCACGGCGTTCGCCCAGTCGATCGGCGCCGTGATCCTGCTCGTTGCGCTGCGAGGGCTCGGCGTCGGCGACGAGTTGGGATTGGTCGAGTTCGCTCGCGTGTACTTCGTGGTCACGCTGCTCAGCTCGTTCGTGCCGGTACCCGGAGGTGTCGGCGTGGTCGAGGCGGGGCTGACCGGTGCGCTCGTCGCGGCCGGCGTCGATGCGTCGTCGGCGCTGGCCGGCGTGCTCGTGTACCGCCTCCTCACCTACGTCGTCCCCATCGCGCTGGGTGCGGTGTTGTACGTCGTGTGGCGACTCGACGTGGCTCGTCGGGAGGTTACCGACCCTGTGGGCGTCCGGCGGTCGCCCCGAATCGAACTGCACGAACCGGCGATCATCGAATAGGTTGCGGGCCGTGAATCGTGTGACGACTGCCCGACGTTCCGGACGGCCCTCTGGTGAAGCGGCCGGGTCCCGGCAGGGGTGGTGTCGCTGATGGCACGCTTCGGTCGAGTGCTCACCGCCATGGTCACCCCGTTCGACGACGCCGGCGAACTCGACGTCGACGCCGCCGTGTCGCTGGCGAGGTGGCTCGTCGAGCAGGGCAACGAGGGCCTCGTCGTCGCCGGCACCACCGGCGAGTCGCCGGTGCTCTCAATCGACGAGAAGCTCACCTTGTTCGAAGCCGTCGCAAACGCCGTGACCGTGCCAGTGATCGCCGGCACCACCGGATCGAACACCCGCCACGACATCGGCCTCACCGAGGAGGCCGGCCGCCTCGGCATCGCCGGCATCCTCGGCGTGTGCCCGTTCTACAGCCGTCCGTCGCAGGCCGGCCTCGAGATGCACTTCCGGGCGATCGCCGCCTCCACCGACCTTCCCGTCGTGTTGTACGACATCCCCAAGCGCACGGGCCGCAAGATCGACAGCACCACGATCGTCCGCCTCGCCAACGACGTGCCGAACATCGTCGCCCTCAAGGACGCGGCGGGACATCCCGGTGCGACGGCGGCGGTGATCGCGAACTGCCCGAGCCGCTTCGAGGTCTACTCCGGTGACGACTCGATGACCCTGCCGCTGCTGGCGGTCGGCGCCGTCGGAGCGATCGGGGTCGCCACCCACTGGTGCACTCCCGACCAGGTGGCGATGTTCGACGCGTGGGAACGCGGTGACGCCGCCGAGGCCCGACGGATCAATGCCCGCCAGCTGGAGAGCTACGAGTTCGAGACCAGCGAGGCCGCGCCGAACCCGGTACCGTCGAAGGCCATGTTGAGAACGCTCGGTCATGCTGTCGGGGAGTGCAGGTCTCCGATGGGGCCGACTCCGCACGGACTCGAAGACGACGCACGCGACGTCTACGAACGACTGGTGGTCGCCCGTGGCTGACCGTCTCGTGCCCGGCGCCACCGATTCGACCGTGCCCGTCAGGATCATCTTCCTCGGCGGCCTCGGCGAGATCGGACGCAACTGCATGGCGATCGAGCAGGGTGCCGCCGACGATCCCGACCGCACCGTCATGCTCATCGACTGCGGTCTCATGTTCCCCGAAGCGAACATGCACGGGATCGATCTGATCCTGCCCGACTTCACCTACCTGCGCGAGAACGCCAACCGCATCCAGGCGCTCGTGCTGACACACGGCCACGAGGATCACGTCGGCGCGATCCAGTACCTGTTGCGCGACCACGACGGCATCGGCGACCTGCGCGACGCTCCGTTGCCGATCTACGGCTCCCGCCTCGCTCTGGGGATCGCCCGCAATCGCATCGAAGAAGCGGGCCTCATGGCGAAGACCGACATGCGGTCCGTCGTCGACGGCGACTCGATCGAGATCGGGTCGCTGCTCGTCGAGTTCATCCCGGTGACCCATTCGGTTCCGCACGCCCATGCGATCGCGGTCCACACCGCTCAGGGCGTCGTGTTGCACTCCGGTGACTACAAGATCGACCTGACACCGGTCGACTCCCGACGTCTCGACCTCGCCCGCATCGGACAGCTCGCGAAGGATCCGGGCATCCGGCTGCTGATGTCCGATTCGACCAACGCCGAGGAGGCGGGCTACTCGCCGAGCGAGACGAGCGTCGGCTCCGTGCTCACCGGGTTGTTCGCCGCCCATCGCGATCGGCGGATCGTCACGGCGAGCTTCGCCAGCCACCTGCACCGCATCCAGCAGATCGCCACTGCCGCGATCGCCGACGGCCGCAAGATCGCCACGCTGGGGCTGAGCATGAAGAAGAACGTGCGTCTCGGACGTGAGCTCAAGGTGCTCGACATCCCCGAGTCGGCGATCATCGACATCGAGGAGATCGACAAGTACGAGCCCGGTCAGATCTGCATCATCTCCACCGGGTCGCAGGGCGAGCCGATGTCGGCGCTCGGGTTGATGGCACGCGGTGAGAGCAAGTGGCTCAAGCTGGGCGACCGCGACACGGTCGTGCTGTCGAGCCATGCGATCCCCGGCAACGAGAGCAACGTCAACGCCGTCATCGACGGACTGATCCGCATGGGCGCCGAGGTCGTGCACTCCGGCATCCTCGACGTGCACGCCACCGGACACGCGCAGGCCGACGAGATCAAGACGTACCTCTCGATCGTCAATCCCCAGTGGTACGTGCCGATCCACGGCGAGTACCGCCACATGGTCGCCAACGCGAAGCTCGGCGAGCTGATGGGCGTGCCCCACGAGCGGGTCATCCTGTGCGAGGACGGCGACGTCCTCGAGCTCACGGCCGACGAGCTGCGGCCGGTCGGACGTGTCCCCTCGGGCTACCTGTACGTCGACGGCATCGTGGGCGACGTCGGCCAAGGCGTGCTGCGCGACCGCCAGAAGCTGGCCGAGGAGGGCGTGGTCGTCGTCGTGGTCACCGTCGACATCCAGACCGGCAAGGTGCTCGTCGGACCGGAGATCATCACCCGCGGTTGGGTGTACGCACCCGAGGCCGAGGATCTGCTCGACGAAGCGTGCGACACCGTCGCCGACGCCGTCGAGACGTCGCTCGGCAAGGGCGTGCGTGACGTCGAGGCGCTCGAGCGCGACGTGCGCCGAGCCGCCGGCAAGTTCGTCAGCGAGCGCACCAAGCGCCGGCCGATGATCGTGCCGGTCGTCATGGAGGCCTGATTGGCCCGCATCCTCGTCGCGGTCGTCGTCGGTCTGCTGGTCGTCGTCGGCGCAGCGTGCGGCAGTGATGGCGAGGGTGGCGGCGGCACGTTCGTGTCCGACATCCGCCCGGCGATCGACGCCGTCGAAGCGGAACTCGGTGCGGGTCAGAAGTTCTTCGAGGTCACGGCGAACGAGCAGGTGGTCAACCTGTTCGTCGCCGTCGACGACGCCACGGCGGCGCTGCCGTACGTGTTCCTCGACGGTGAGCTGCAGCCACCCGCGCCGACGTTGACCGGCGCGTCGGGGTTCACGTTCACCGCCGACGCCGTCGACTTCGACGACTCGATCCTCGATGCGGTCAGCGAGCAACTGCCGGATTCGTCGATCCAGGCGCTCAGCATCGAGGGAGGCGACGGCGGGGTCGTCCGGTACGTGATCTCGACGTTGTCGCCCGAGGGCGGACGGCTCGATGTCACCGTGGGCCCCGACGGCGCTGTCCTCGCCGTCGACCCGGTCTGACGAGGACCGACCGCGAACACGCACCACGCTGCGCTCGGTGGGCGCGGGGGCGGGTCACGGTTGGGGATGACCCTCGGTTGGTACCGTGTACGACGTCATGTCCACGTGGGGAGCGTCCAAGAAGCGATCGTCGTCGCGGAGCCGGAAATCGTCGTCGACGAGCCGGAACGCGACCGGCAAGAGCACGAGCGCCAAGGGATCGTCGAAGGCGTCCGGAACCGTGCGCGACGCCACACCCCCGACGGGCTCGGGCTCCCGTCGCGACCAGGCCCAAGCAGAGCTGCGCGACGCCGTCGGTGGCCGCGAGCAGGAGTTCATCGGACTCGGCCTGATCGGTGCGGCGGTGTTGCTCGGACTCGCGGTGTACGTGAACCTCGCCGGCCCGCTCGGGCGTGGCATCGAGACGCTCACCGGCTGGCTGTTCGGGCTCGGTCGGTACGCCGTTCCCGTGGTGCTCGCCGCCCTCGGTGTCTCACTGCTGCGCAAGGGCCGCTCCGCCAGCCCGTTCCAGCTGTTCGTGGGATGGTCGATGATGTCGCTGGCGGTGCTCGGGCTCCTGCAGGTCGCCCGCGGGTCCGACCGGCTCGCCGACGCCGCCGACGGGATCGACGATGCCGGTGGCTGGATCGGTGCGCTCGTCGGCACCCCGCTCGAAGCGCTCCTGGCGACCGCCGGTGCCGCTGTCGTGCTCGTGGTCGCGTTCGCCGGTGGCGCCTTGCTCGTCACCCGCACATCGATCAGGACGTTCGCCCAGCAGACGGGCGGTTTCCTCGCCGCCGTCGGCGCACCGTTGGGGCGCGCCGCCAAGTCGGGCATCAGCAACATCTCCACGCTCAGCAGCGACCGCGAGGCCGAGGCAGCTGCCCGCGCCGGCTCGCCCTCCGACGTCGGCGTCTCGGGCGAGGCGTCGCCGCTGGCGCCGGGCCTCTATGACTTCGCCGCCGAGGACGACGAGTCCGGCGAACTGCCGCCACCCAAGCCGCGCCGGACCCGCAAGCCGAAGTTCGACGCCGGCAGCCAGCCGACCGCCGTCGCCGGCGACGGCGCCCGGGTGGGCGAGTGGGTACTGCCGCCGATGTCGTTCCTCGATCGGCCGGGCGAGCAGACCATCGATCGCAAGGCCGTCGAAGCGCGCGGCCGGATGTTGCACGAGTCGCTCGCCTCGCACGGCGTCGACACCACGCTGCTCGGCATGACCGTCGGTCCGACGGTGACGCGCTACGAACTCGAGCTGGGCCCCGGCGTCAAGGTCGCCCGCGTCACGAGCCTGCAGAAGGACATCGCCTACGCGATGGCGGCGGTCGACGTGCGGATCCTCGCACCGATCCCGGGCCGGTCGGCGATCGGCGTCGAGGTGCCCAACCATCAGCGCCAGCTGGTCGCCCTCGGCGACCTGCTCACCTCACCCGAGGCGGCCAAGGCCACCAACCCGCTGGAGGTCGCGATCGGCAAGGACATCGCCGGCAAGGCGGTGTTCCTCGACCTCGCCGCCACGCCGCACATGCTGATCGCCGGTGCCACCGGCGCCGGCAAGTCGAGCGGCATCAACTGCATCATCACCTCGCTGCTGATGCGCACGACGCCCGACGACGTGCGCCTGATCCTGATCGACCCCAAACAGGTCGAGATGGGCCAGTACGCCCGGCTGCCGCATCTGCTCACCCAGCCGGTCACCAATCCGAAGAAGGCCGCCAATGCCCTCGGTTGGGCGGTCAAGGAGATGGAGCGGCGCTACGACGTGCTCTCCGAACTCGGCTACCGCGACATCACCGGGTACAACAAGGCCTTCGCCAAGGGGCAGATCCAACCGCCGCTCGGCTCCGAGAACGAGTACGAGCACATGCCGTACATCGTGGTGGTCGTCGACGAGCTCAACGACCTGATGATGGTGGCGGCGCGTGACGTCGAGGAGTCGATCACCCGCATCGCCCAGAAAGCCCGTGCCGTCGGCATCCACCTGATCGTGGCCACGCAGCGTCCCTCGGTGAACGTGATCACCGGCGTGATCAAGGCGAACATCCCGGCCCGGATGGCGTTCGCGGTGTCGAGCCTCACCGACAGCCGCGTGATCCTCGACCAGCCCGGTGCCGAGAAGCTCGTCGGCAAGGGCGACATGCTGCTGCTGCCTGGCAACTCGTCGGTCGCCAACCGCATCCAGGGGTCGTTCGTCAGCGAGGACGAGGTGCGTCAGGTCGTCGCTCACTGGCGGGACCAGTCGCCCGAGCCGATCTACTCCAACGACGTCGAATCGGGTGGCGAAGCAAGCGACGGGGGCGACGGCGCCGGCCCGACGGGCCAGTCGTCGCTCGTGCCGCCGCGTCCCGGCGCCGGCGCCGGCATGCCGACGTCGGGATCGATGGCGTCGATGGACGACCTCGACGTCACCTCCGACGCCAACGCCTTCTCCGCCGGCGACGACGACGAGGACACTGCGATGATGCGCCAGGCGATGGAGCTCGTGGTGCGCAGCCAGCTCGGATCGACCTCGATGCTGCAACGCAAGCTGAAAGTCGGATTCGCCAGGGCCGGGCGGATCATGGACCTGCTGGAACAGCGCGGTGTCGTCGGACCCAGCGAGGGCTCGAAGGCCCGGTCGGTGCTGATGACGGTCGAGGAGTTCGAGCTGCTCCAGCAGAATGGCCAGGTCTGACCCGTCCACCTGACGGCCGCCCCTGCCGTTGCGCTCCTGACCTCGTGAACACGATGCGCTCCTGGGCCTCACCTTGTTCACGAGAAGCGGTCGACTGGGAGGCGGGCGAGGTGCTCCTGGCAACATGACGCCATGGAGCAACCCCAGGTCACCGAATTCACGCCCGACTTGACCGAGGTCGCCAGCGGCCTCGAGTTCCCGGAAGGGCCGATCTGGATGCCCGACGGCTCGGTCGTGCTGGTCGAGATGTTCGGACCCCGGCTGACACGGGTGCATCTCGACGGAACGAAGGAGACGATCGCCGAGATCTCCGGCGGTCCCAACGGTGCCGCGGTCGGCCCCGACGGCGCAATCTACCTGTGCAACAACGGCGGCAGCTTCTCTCGCGCAGAGCTCGCGGGGCTGACGATTCCCGGCGGGTTCGACCGCGACAACTACCTCGGTGGGCGCATCCAGCGTGTCGATCCGCACGACGGCACCGTGACCGATCTGTACTCCGAGTGCGATGGTCGCCCGCTGCGCAGCCCGAACGATCTGGTGATGGACGGCCACGGCGGGTTCTGGTTCACCGACCACGGCATCCGAGACGCCCGCGGTCGTACCGCCGACCTCACCGGCATCTACTACGGCCACGTCGACGGCTCGCAGATCACCGAGGTGGTGTATCCGACCGACTCGCCCAACGGCATCGGCCTGTCGCCCGACACCGACACCCTCTACTGGGCCGAGACCCACACCGGGCGGGTGTTCCGGCGGGCGGTCAGCTCACCCGGCGTGCTGGCCCCGGCCAACCCACTCGACCCTGGCCTGCTCCACGGGCTGCCGGGTCACCAGTTCCTCGACTCGCTCGCCGTCGACGGCGAGGGATGGGTGTGTGTCGCCACGATCTTCAACGGCGGGATCACCGCCATCTCGCCCGACGGATCGCAGGTCGAGCACTACGCCACCGGCGATCTGATCACCACCAACATCTGTTTCGGCGACGAGGACCTGCGGACCGCGTACGTGACGTGCTCGAGCACCGGTCGCCTCGTGTCGTTCCCGTGGCCCCGGCCCGGTCTGCGACTCGCCCACCAGTGATCCCGGTCGTCGATCTGGGCGGGTTCGCCGACTCGCCGGCTGCCCAGCGATCGGCTCGACGGTCCGATGAGCCGGAGCCCGACGGCCGATTCGATGGGCGGGCCGCGAAGCGAGGAGCCAGGTAGCGTGGTCGACCGTGTCCCAGCGGTTCTACATCGAGACGCTCGGCTGCCCGAAGAACGACGTCGATTCCGACAAGCTGATCGGCGCGCTCCTCGCGGACGGCATGGAGCCCACCGACGACGCCGCGCTCGCGGATCTCGTGGTCGTCAACACCTGTGCGTTCATCGACGATGCGAGACGCGAGTCGATCGACACCATCCTTGCCCTCGACGGGCAGCGCAGTGAGAGCTCCCGCCTCGTCGTCACCGGCTGCATGGCCGAACGGTACGGCGACGAACTCGCCGCCGCCCTGCCGGAGGTCGACCAGGTCGCCGGATTCGGTCAGGCGTTCAACGTCACGCCGGCCGAGCGCGATGGCACCGAGGTCCCGCGCACTGCGACATCGGGTCGCAAGCTGATCCCGGTGTCGAGTACTCCGCTGCCCGAGTTCGATCTGCTCAACCTGCCCCGTCCGAAGTCGGCCGTGCCGTGGGCATACGTCAAGATCGCCGAAGGATGCGACCGCTCCTGCGGGTTCTGCGCCATCCCGAGCTTCCGTGGACCACAGCGCAGCCGCGACATCGCCTCGATCCTCACCGAGGTCGACCAGCTCGAAGTCCGTGAGATCGTGCTCGTCGCCCAGGACCTCGCCTCGTACGGCAAGGACCGGCCCGGCGAGCTCGGCGCCGGCTCGATCGTTCCGCTCGTCAAGTCGGTCGCCGACGAGGTCGATCGCGTTCGGCTGCTCTATCTGTATCCGAGCGATCTGAGCGACGACCTGATCGACGTGATCTGTGACTCGGGTGTGCCCTACTTCGACCTGTCGCTGCAGCACGTCAGCAAGCCGCTGCTGCGGCGGATGCGCCGCTGGGGCGACGCGGAGCGGTTCCTCGACCGGATCGCCGAGATCCGCGAACGCGAACCGGACGCAACCTTCCGCAGCAACTTCATCGTCGGGTATCCCGGCGAGACCGAAGCCGACCACGACCAGCTGTTGCACTTCGTCGAGGACGCGCAGCTCGACTGGTGCGGTTTCTTCTCCTACAGCCGTGAAGACGGCACCTACGCCGCCGATCTCGACGGTGCCGTCGATCCTGGTCTGATGGCCGAGCGGCTCGCCGAACTGCGCGAGCTGCAGGACGAGATCACCGCAACCCGGCGTGACTCGCTGATCGGCTCGACGATCGAGGTCCTGGTCGACACGCCGGGCGTGGCCCGCAGCCACCGTGAGGCCCCCGAGATCGACGGGGTCGTGCACGTCGATCTCGCGCTCGAGCCGGGCTCACTCGTCTCGGTCCACATCGTCGACGCGCTCGGACCCGATCTCGTCGCTGCGGGCGTCAGCGCCGATATTCTCGAGGCGGCCGGATGACGGTGCCGCCCGACAAGCTCGCCACCTGGGCGAATGCGATCACCGTCGGACGGCTGCTGCTGTCGCCGCTGATGTTCTGGGCGATCCCGAACGACAACCAGGGGGCATGGATCGCGGTGGGTCTGTGGTTCGTGCTGTGCGCGAGCGACGGCATCGACGGCTACATCGCCCGCCGCCACGGCACGACGTCGGCGGGTGCCTTCCTCGATCCGCTCGCCGACAAGGTGCTCGTGCTCGGAGCGATGTTCACCCTGGTCAGCACGGGTGTGTTCCCGGTGCTGCCGGTGGTCATCATGGCCGCCCGCGAGATCCTCATCAGCGTCTATCGAGTCCTGGTCGGCGGCAAGGGCATCAGCGTGCCGGCGATCAAGCTCGCCAAGTACAAGACGGTGACCCAGCAGTTCGCGGTCGCCTTCGCGTTGTTCCCGCCGACCGCACTCGACGCGACGTGGCTGTGGAACGGGCTGCTCTGGCTGGCCGTCGTGCTCGCGCTGGTGAGCGGCGTGCAGTACCTGTGGCGGGCCCGCAAGCTCGCCGCTGCCACGCCGGCCCCGCTCACCGTCGACCAGGTCGGCTGAGAGGCACGTCGAGTGGCGCAACGTTGTGATGTCCTCGCCGTCGGCACCGAGTTGCTGCTCGGCCAGATCATCGACTCCAACTCGGCGTGGATCGGCGGTGAACTCGCCGCGAACGGGATCGACTCGCTCGTGCAGGTCAAGGTCGGCGACAACGTCGGTCGGATCGAAGCGCAACTGCGGCGACTGCTGGAGACCGCTGATGCCGTGATCATGTGCGGTGGCCTGGGTCCCACGCACGACGATCTCACCCGGGAGGCGATCGCTGTGGTGATGGGGGTCGAGCTGGTGCTCGACGACGCCGTTGCCGACGTCATCCGACAGCTGTTCGCCTCACGCGGCCGGCGGATGTCGGAGAACAACCTGCGCCAGGCACTGGTGCCCGTCGGGGCGACGATCATCCCGCAGACCCGTGGGACCGCGCCGGGCCTCATCTGCCCGGTGGTCGTCGAGGGGGTCGACAAGGTCGTCTACGCCGTGCCCGGCGTTCCGCACGAGATGTACGACATGATGCATCGCGCCGTGCTGCCCGACCTGCGTCGGCGCAGCGGCGGGGACTCGGTGATCCGCAGCCGGGTGCTGCGTTCGTGGGGTGAGAGCGAGAGCGGGCTCAACGAACGTCTCGACCACGTGATCGAGCAGCTCGACGGCCCCGACACGCCGACGCTCGCCTTTCTCGCCAGCGGCTGGGAAGGGCTCAAGGTCCGCCTCACCGCCAAGGCGCCGACCGCCGACGAGTGCGACCGGCAGCTCGACCACTGGGAGCAGGTGGTGCGCGCCGAACTGGGCGACCTGGTCTTCGGCACCGACGACGACACGATGGAGTCCGTCGTGCTCGACCTGTGCCGGCGTCGGGGGCTGACGCTGGCGACCGCCGAATCGGTGACCGGCGGACTCGTCGGGGCGCGCCTCACCGGGATCCCGGGCGCCAGCGACGTGTTCCGTGGTGCGATCGTGAGCTATGCCACCGACATCAAGCAGACGCTGCTCGGCGTGGGGGAGGGGCCCGTGGTCAGCGAAGCGGCAGCCCGGCAGATGGCCCACGGCGTGCGCGAGCGACTCGGTGCCGACATCGGCCTGTCACTGACCGGTGTGGCCGGCCCCGACGAGCAGGACGGCCAACCGGTCGGCACGCTGTTCGTCGGCATCGTCGGGCCCGGGTTCGGCGAGGTCCGTCAGCTCCGGATTCCGGGCCAACGCGACCAGATGCGCCAGTTCGCCGTGATCACCGCCCTCGGCCTCCTGCGCACCGAACTGGCCGCCCGCTAGCGTTGGGGCGAAAGCCCCTGTAGCTCAGTTGGATAGAGCAAGTCCCTTCTAATGACAAGGTCGCAGGTTCGAATCCTGCCGGGGGCGCTGTAGCCTGGTGTGCCGCTGCGTTGATCCGCGGCCCCACCCCCGACCAGGCGAGGTTCTGCGTGAAGTTCAAGAAGGGCGAAACCGTCATCTACCCCCAGCACGGCGCATGCGTGGTGATGGGGACCAAGAAGATGGAGTTCTTCGGTGAGAAGCAGGATTACCTGATCCTCAAGACGGTCATCAACGAGATGACCCTGAAGGTGCCGATCTCGAGCACTGACGAGGTCGGGGTCCGCCCGCCGGTCTCGGCCGACGAGCTCGAGGACCTGGTGGCGGTTCTCGCCAAGCCCGACCCCCGCGTGCCGTCCAACTGGAGCCGCCGGTTCAAGAACCACCAGGAAAAGCTCAAGAGCGGCGACGTGTACCAGGTCGCCGAAGTCGTACGGAACCTCGCCGCCCGCAACCGCGACGCATCGCTGTCGGCCGCCGAGCGCACGATGTACGAGCGTGCCCGCGTCAACCTGATCTCCGAGATCTCGCCGGCGCTGAAGGTGTCGGCCGAGGAAGCCGAGGCATACCTCGACGACGCCCTCGCGAAGGGCGTGCTCAAGGCCCCCGCCGCCGAGGCCAAGAAGAAGAAGTGACCGTGACGCCAGGGGTCAGACCCCCGGCGTCACACCCCCCGGCAGGCTGAAGCTGACCGTCACCGGAAGGTGATCGGAGATCGCCGCCCACGCAGCGCCGCCTGCCGGGACCGACACGCCGACATCGTTCGCGCTCACGGGGAGCAGCACGTGATCGAGCAGCTGCACCGGAGCGTCCGCGGGATTCGTCATCGGCGGCACGACGTGTTCGACGCCGGGCAGGACCTCGATGATCGACGGATCGCCGGCATCGTTGAAGTCGCCGGCCACGACCGCAGGAGGATCGTCGCCGATGTCGGCGATCAACGCTGCCACTCGGGTCGCTTCGGTGCGGCGGGAGTCGGCGTCGTCGTGTGGTGACAGGTGCAGGTTGTAGATCATCAGCATCGACCGGTCGGCGCGTCCCACCAGTCCCCACTGGGCGATGCGGCGACGCCAACTGCGCATCGGCTGGTCGTCGGAGATCTCGGTGTGGCCCACCGCATCGAGGAGGTGCGGCGTCAGGATCGCCATCCCCTCTGCTCGCCACCACATCAGCACGGTGTACGGCCGGTGCTTGAGGGACCAGGAATAGCGCATCTGCAGTGCCGTGGCCAGCGATTCGGCCTGGCTCTTGCGGATCTCCTGGACGACGACCACGTCCGGTGAACGGTCCCGTATCGCCGAGGCGAGAGCCGAGACGTCGGGCCGGGAAGATCCGTGCACGTTCCACGTGAGCACCGTCCATCCTGCGGCGCCCTGGCGGGACGGACTCCTTGTCTCCGACGACATGTCGCCGAGTGTCGCACGTCGCCGTGCCAGACTCGGCGACCATGAGCAACGTCGCATTTCTCGGCCTCGGCGTGATGGGCGCGCCGATGGCGCGCCACCTCGCCCGCACCGGCCATCAGGTCTCCGTCTACAACCGCACGGCCGCCAAGGCCCTGGCGTGGGTCGCGCTCAACGGCAACCAGGCGGCGCCGACCCCGGAGGAGGCCGCCGCTGGGGCCGACATCGTGGCGCTCTGCGTCGGCAACGACGACGACGTCCGTGAGGTGGTGCTCGGCCCGAACGGCGCACTGGCGGCGATGTCCTCCGGCTCGATCCTCATCGATCACACCACGGCCTCCGCCGGCCTCGCCCGGGAACTCTCGGCGGCCTGCGCGGAGCGTGGCGTCGGGTTCGTCGACGCTCCGGTGTCCGGTGGGCAGGCGGGCGCCGAGAACGGTCAACTGACCGTCATGTGCGGTTGCGACGACGACGAGGTGTTCGAACGTGCCGAGGCGATGATCGACGCCTATGCCAAGTCGTGTGTTCGACTCGGACCCGCCGGCGCCGGCCAACTCACCAAGATGGTCAACCAGATCTGCATCGCCGGGCTGCTGCAGGGACTCGCCGAGGGCGTCAACTTCGCGATGCTCGCCGGCCTCGACGTCGACCAGGTCGTCGAGGTGATCGGCAAGGGCGCGGCGCAGAGCTGGCAGATGGACAACCGTGCCCGCACGATGGCCGCCGACGAATTCGAGTTCGGCTTCGCCGTCGAGTGGATGCGCAAGGATCTCGGCATCGTCCTCGACGAGGCCGACCGCAACGGCGCCCGGCTGCCGGTCACCGCCCTCGTCGACCAGTTCTACAAGGACGTCGTCGCCCGAGGCGGCGACCGCTGGGACACGAGCAGCCTCGTCCGCCTGCTCCGCTGAACGCTCAGTCCGGCCGGGAGAAGTGTTCCTGGGCGAATTCGTACACGCCCTGGTCGTGGGAGAACTCGACGGTGTTGCCGTCGGGATCGCGGACCATGCAGATGTAGCCGATCGGGTACGGCAGCTGCATCGGGGGAGTCGCCAGCCAGCCACCCTCCTCGGCGATTGCGGCGATCTCGTCGATGTCACGGCGTTCGGCGACCTCGAATCCCAGGTGCGCGAACGATCCCAGCGGCGTGGGTTTCGCGTTCTCGTCGGGCTCGTGGCCGGGAAGGAACTGGGCGAACACGAGGATGAACGGCGTGTCGGGCGCATCGGGGTGGCCGAGCCAGGCGCCGTATCCGTGTTCGTCCTCGCGCTTCACCAGCAGCTGCAGCGGCGTGTACGTCGTGTACCAGTCGATCATCGCATCGATGTCCGTCACCGACAGCGCCAGATGGGTCCAGCGGGGAAGTCCTGCCACGTCGCCGAACCTACCCCGGACCGGGTCGTCGCGTTCAGCTCCGAGCGCCGCCGCCCACCCCGAGCGATGAGCGAAAAGCCCGCATTTGGGCGGTTGGCTCATCGCTGGCGGGGCCGGCTCCCGAGTGGTGAGCGAGAAGCCGGGATTTGGGCGGTTGGCTCATCGGTGTGGGGGCGCTGAACGGTGCGGTCAGCGCAGCGCGGTGGCGAGGGCGTCGACGATGCGGTCGACCTGTGCGTCGGTGGTGACGAACGGCGGGCAGAACGTCACGGTCTCGGTGCCGATCGCCCGTGTGATCACGCCGAGTTCGAGCATGCGATCGCGTACCGTCATCGCATTCTGGTCGGGCCGCATCGCTGCGCCGAAGATCGCGACCTCCCCACGGAGTTGCTGGAAGGCACCGTCGGATTCCAACGCCCGCAGTCCCGACTCGAGGCGCGCCCCCATCGTCGTTCCGGCGGCGATCAGCCCCTCGCGTTCGATGATGTCGATGTTGGCCAGCGCAGCGGCACAGGCGGCCGGATGCCCCGAGTACGTGTAGCCGTGGCGCAGGATGAAGTCCGGGTCGGCCTCCAGTGCATCGCGCACGGCAGGCCCCACGATCACGCCACCGAGCGGCTGATAGCCCGACGTGACGCCCTTGGCGAACGTGGTCAGATCCGGCGTGACGCCGTAGTGCTCGGCCGCGAACCAGGTTCCCATCCGTCCGAAGCCGGTGATCACCTCGTCGAAGATCAGGAGCGCGCCGTGCTGGTCGCACAGGCGTCGTGTCTCGGCGAGGTAGCCGTCGACCGGCGGGAACACGCCCGCCGCACCCTGTACCGGCTCGGTGATCACCGCAGCGAGCCGGTCGGCGTGCTCGGCCATCAGGACCGACAGCGCTTCGATGTCGTCGCTCGGCACCTGGACGACGTCCGCGAGCAGCTCGCCGTAGCCGATGCGGTTGAGGGCGATTCCTTGCGCGCTGGTGCCCCCGTAGTTCGTGCCGTGGTAGCCGCGGACACGCGAGATGATCAGTTGGCGCTCGGGGTGACCCGCCTGCACGTGGCTGAGCCGGGCGAGCTTCATCGCCGAGTCGACCGCCTCGGAACCGGATCCGGCGAAGAACACGCGGGCGTCGGGGATGGGTGTCAGCGTGGCGATCCGGTCGGCCAGTGCATCGGCCGGGGCGTTCGTGAACGGGTCGAAACACGAGTAGGCCTCGATCGTCGAGATCTGGGCTGCGACGGCGTCGGCGATCTCCCGCCGGCCGTGGCCGACCTGGCAGTACCACAGGCTCGCCATGGCATCGACGAGTTCCCTGCCGTCGGCGTCCCACAGCAGCGCACCCTCGCCGCGTGCGATCGTGACGAACTGTTCCCGGGTGGGTTTCGCGAACGGGTGGAGGAAGGCGCCGGGCATGTCCGCATTCTGTCAGCCGTCGCCGGCCGTGCCCGTTCCCGAACGTCCGGCGCGAGGTTGCTTGTGGCATGGTCTCCGCATGACCACACCGTTCGAAGCGGCGGCCATCCGGGTCCGCGCCGGCAGTGACCACCACGCCGAGGCTGCCGCCCTGGTCGGACAGATGACGCTCGACGAACGGGTCGGCTGCCTCGATGGCGACACGCCGTTCTGGCCTGGCCTGTTCGACATGACCGCCGGCGGCTACTACCGCCATCCCTGGCCCGCCGCCCGCGTCGATCGGCTCGGGATCCCGGGGATCGACTTCGCGGACGGGCCCCGAGGCTGCGTCGTCGGCGACGCCACCGCCTTCCCGGTGAGCATGGCTCGCGGCGCCGGCTTCGATCCCGGCCTCGAAGCGCGTGTCGGCGAGGCGATCGGCGCCGAACTCCGTGCGAGTGGCGCCACGTTCACGGGGGCCGTGTGCATGAACCTGCTGCGCCACCCGGCGTGGGGACGGGCGCAGGAGACGTACGGCGAGGACCCGCACCACGTCGGCGTGATGGCGTCGGCGTTCGCTGCGGGTCTGCAACGGCACGTGATGGCATGCATGAAGCACTTTGCGCTGAACTCGATGGAGAACGCCCGCTGCACCGTCGACGTCACGGTCGACGAACGGGCGCTGCACGAGGTGTACCTGCCGCACTTCGAGCGGGTGGCCGCATCGGGCGTCGCCTCGGTGATGAGCGCCTACAACTCGGTGAACGGCGAATGGTGCGGCCAGCACGAGCACCTCCTGAACGACATCCTGCGCAACGAGTGGGGATGGGACGGCGTCGTCGTCTCGGACTTCATCTTCGGTCTGCGCGATCCGGTCGGGTCACTCATCGCCGGCCTCGACATCGAGATGCCGTTCCGCCAGCAGCGCGCCATGGCGCTCGGTGGAGCGATCGAGCGTGGCGAACTTGCCGTGGCCGACGTCGACCGGTCGGTCGAACGGATCGTGGCGACACTCCTGCGCTTCCACGCCGTGTTCGAGCAGCGTCCGAACGTCGACGTGATCGGTGGCGACGATCACCGCGCCCTCGCCCGCGAGGTGGCGGTCGCGTCGACGGCGATGTTGCGCAACGAACGCTCGATGCTTCCGCTCGATGCGTCGGCGATCGGTCGAATTGCGGTCCTCGGGCGCTTGGCGGCGGTGCGTAACCTCGGCGATGGGGGCTCGAGCGACGTTCGCTCGTCGCAGATCGTGACGGCGCTGGACGGTCTGCGTTCCCGTTTCGGCCGCGACCGCGTGGACCATTCCGACGACGACGCATCCATCGCCGCCGGCGCCGACGTGGCCGTGGTCGTCGTCGGCCACACGAAGGCCGACGAGGGCGAATGCATCGAGGCGGCCGGCATCGACGTACTGGCGCGCACGATCTTCCCGCCGATGGATCACCCGACCCTGGGCACGCAGGTCGATTGGACACCACCGCCCGGGCCGGCTCGTCCGCCGGCGCCACCCGACGAAGGCGCCGAGGATCGCATGGCGGCGGGCGGCGACCGGACGTCACTGCGATTGTCCAATGCCGACGAGGCGCTGATCGCGGCGGCGGTCGAGGTGAACGACACCGTGGTCGTCGTCGTCGTAGGTGGGTCAGCGGTCGTCATGCCGTGGGCCGAGACCGTGCAGGCGGTGCTGATGACCTGGTACTCGGGTGTGGAGGGCGGTTCCGCCTTGGCCGACGTGCTCGCCGGCGACGTGGAACCGACCGGTCGACTTCCCTTCGCCGTGCCGACCGACGCATCGCATCTGCCCCACTTCGATCGGGACGCCACCGAGATCGTCTACGACCTCTTCCACGGTCAGTGGAAGCTCGACCGCGACGGTCACGCCGCCCACTTCCCGTTCGGGTGGGGTCTCGGCTGGGGCGCCGTCGACGTGGTCGGCGCCGAGCTGTCCGACGAGACGACGCTCGTGGTCACGGTGCACAATCCCGGCACGCGTCCGCTGCGCCCGGTGGTGTTCGCCCACGCCGGCGTGCAGCACAGCCGATGGGAGCGTCCGCGACGTCGTCTCGTCGGCTTCGCCCGCACCGACGTCGACCCAGGAGCCACCGTCGAGGTCGAGATCGACGTCGACTGGTCAATGCTCGACGTGCGCATCGGAGGCGAATGGGTCACCGAACACGGCGACTACCTGATCGACATCGGGCGCCACGCCGGCGATTCCGGGGCGATCGCCGTCGTCGTGCAGCGGTAGCCTCGACGTCCATGCGCAAGCCCGAAGTCACCATTCCCGAAGGAACACCTCCGTCGAAGCTGGTGATCGAAGACGAGACGATCGGCGACGGCGACGAAGCCGTGTCCGGTCAGGACGTCACCGTGCACTACGTCGGCGTGTCATGGTCGACCGGTGAGCAGTTCGACGCCTCGTGGGACCGCATGGAACCGTTCCGGTTCGGGCTCGGCCGGCGCCAGGTGATCCAGGGCTGGGACGACGGTGTGCAGGGCATGAAGGTCGGTGGCCGCCGCCGCCTCACCATCCCGCCCCACATGGGCTACGGGGCGGCCGGCGCCGGCGGCGTGATCGCACCCAACGAGACACTCGTCTTCGTGGTCGATCTGCTCGCCGTCGGCTGATCGGCGGCCACGTCGCAGCGCCCGGGGAGCCCGACACGTCCATGCAGCACGACCACACGCACGACCACGACCACCAACGGCCCGCAGCGCCCTCCGCGACGTCCGAGCCGTCACCGCCGCGTCCTCCCAAGCAGGAGCAGGAGGATGCGGGCACCGACGTCACCGAGGTCGCTCCCGGCGTCGTGCGGACCCAGCTGCCGATCAGCATGCCGGGCCTCGGTCATGTCAACTGCTACGTGTTGGAGGACGAGCGCGGCATCGCCGTGGTCGATCCCGGGTTGCCGGGCGACGATTCGTGGAACGATCTCGTCGATCGGCTCGGTCGTGCCGGCCACGTCGTCGACGACGTCCACACCGTCGTGGTCACGCACTCGCACCCGGACCACTTCGGCGGGGCCATGCGGCTGCACCACGAGTCAGGCGCCGACATCGTCACCCACGAATCGTTCCGCACGCTGTTCGACCGGGCCGAGGCCGACGATCACGAGGATTCCGAGTCGCTCGACGTCAACGCTGCCGACGACCGGCTCGCCGCGATGGAGCGCTGGTTCGCGAAGCCCTCGCCTTGGGGTGGACGGCGGGCGGGGCCCTCGCCGGAGTTCCTCGAACGACTCCGCAGCCAGGGTCCATCGGCGGGTTCGGTGTTCGCCACGCCACGGCCCACGATGCCGCTCGTCGACGGACAGACGATCAAGCTCGCCCGGCGGGAATGGGTGGCGATGCACACACCCGGCCACACCTACGACCACCTGTGCCTGTACGACCCCGAGTTCGGCGTCGTGCTCACCGGCGATCACGTGCTGCCGTCGATCACGCCGCACATCAGCGGCCTGACGCCCAACAGCGATCCGCTGGCGCTCTTCTTCGAGTCGCTGCGGCGGATGGCCGACATCGGCGAGGTGTCGATCGCGCTGCCGGCGCACGGTCATCCCTTCTCCGATCTTGCTGGGCGCGCCGCGCACATCATCGAGCACCACGAGGAACGCCTCGACATCATCCGCCACGCAACGCACGACCTCCCCGACGGCACCGTGGAGCAGTTCATGCGCGTCCTGTTCAAGGAGCGCTCGTGGGGCGAGATGGCCGAGAGCGAGACGTACGCCCACCTCGAGCACCTCCGCGAACTCGGCGAGCTGACACGCCACGACGTCGCCGGCTACGCCCGGTACTCGCCCGCTGACGGCTGACCGTCCGGGCCGACGGCTGACGTCCGGTCGCGACGACGCGGTCCAAGGGGAGTTCGCCCCTATCCGCGGGAGCGGCGCTGCAGCACAGTGGCTGCAGGTGGACGCGACCATGGACCCGAACACTTCTGCGCTCCGATCCGCCACGCCGTTGCGCGTCGTGCTCACCGGAGGCCCCGGTGGCGGCAAGACGACCGCCGCCGACCTGTTCCGGCGCGAGATCGGCGACCGCGTGATCGTGGTGCCCGAAGCGGCGACACTGTTGTTCACCGGCGGATTTCCCCGTCCGGTGCAAGCAGATGCCCAACGGAGTGCTCAGAGTGCGATCTACCAGGTCCAACGCGGCCTGGAGGACATCCAGGCCGCGCAGTATCCCGACCGGGTCCTGCTCTGCGACCGAGGGACGGTCGACGGCGGGGCCTACTGGCCCGACGGGGCGGACGACTTCTACGACACGGTCGGTTCGTCGCACGCCGACGAACTCGGCCGTTACGACGCCGTGTTGTTCTTCGAGACGGCTGCGCTCGGTCATCACGGCTTCGAGAGCGAGAACCGGTACCGCACCGAGTCGCAACGGCAGGCCATCGAACTCGACGGTCGACTCCGCGCGCTGTGGAGCCCGCATCCGCACTTCACCGTCGTGCCGCACACTGCGTCGTTCTTCCGCAAAATGACGATCGGCCTCGGTCTCCTGGAGAGCCTCCTCGCTCAGATGCCGTCCGCCGACCAAGACGACGTGGAAGATCTCGCGCAGGAACCCGCCCGCTGAGCGCCAGAGCGATGAGCGAAAAGCCCGGATTGGGGCGGTTGGCTCATCGCTGGTGGTGGTCTGAGTCGTCGCGCGGGCAGGCGGTCGGAGAAGATGGCGGCGTCCTGTTGCCTGCACCCGAGGTTCGCTCACCATGTCGATCGCCATCACCGAGGACCACCGTTCGCTCGCCGAGACCGTGCGCAGCTTCGCCGACAAGCGCAACCTGCGCGGCGCCGCTCGTGAGCGCCTCGAAACGTCCGGCGACTCACTGCCGGAGTTCTGGGCCGAGCTGGCGGAACTCGGTTGGCTCGGGTTGCACCTGCCCGAGGATGTCGGCGGATCCGGTTACGGGATCGAGGAATTGGTCGTCGTGGTGGAGGAGCTCGCCCGAGCCGTTGCGCCGGGCCCGTTCGTGCCGACGGTGATCGCCAGTGCGGTGATCGCAGCGGCCGGCGATGACGACCTGCGGTCGCGGGTGCTGCCCGGGCTGGCCGACGGCTCGGTTGTCGGGGCGGTCGCACTCGGTGGTTCGGTGACGGTGTCCGACGGCGTCGCCTCGGGCGATGTCGGGGCGGTGTCGGGCGCCGGTGGAGCGTCGTTGATTCTCGTGCCGGTCGGTGACGACGTGGTCGTGGTCGACGCAGCCGGCCAGGGCGTCGAGGTCGACACGCCCCCCAGCCTCGACCCGACCCGGCGCAGCGCACGCGTCACCCTCGATGGTGCGCCGGTCACCGTGATGCCCGGCGCGCGCCGCTCCCTCGTCGATCTGGCTCGCGTGCTCCTGTCGGCCGATGCGGTCGGCGTCGCCCGCGAGTGCACGCAGATGGGTGCCGAGTACTCGAAGGAGCGCATCCAGTTCGGCCGTCCGATCGCGATGTACCAGGCGGTCAAGCACCATTGCGCCAACATGGCCGTGGCCACCGAACTGGCCACCAGTGCGGTGTGGGATGCCGCGCGAGCGTCGGCGACAGGTGGCGACCAGCTGAGCTGGGCGGCAGCCGTCGCAGCAACGCTCGCCGCGCCCGCTGCCGATCTGTGCGCCAACTTGAACACCCAGGTGCACGGCGGCATCGCCATCACGTGGGAGCACGACGCCCACCTGTACATGCGTCGGGCGACGACCCTGCTGCACTACGTCGCCGCCGCCGAAGCCGCCGAGGAACTGACCGACCTCGCCCGTCGTGGCGTCGTCCGCGAGAAGGCGATCGAGCTGCCGCCCGAGGCGGAGGCGATCCGTGACGAGGTGCGCGCGTTCGCTCAGAGCATCGAGGACCTGCCGCCCGATGAGCAGCGCAGCCGCCTGATCGAGACCGGCTACGTGATGCCGCACTGGCCGAAGCCCTACGGGCGCGCCGCCGGTGCGGTCGAGCAGCTCGTCATCGAGCAGGAGTTCGCCGACGCAGGAGTCACCCGGCCCGCCTACGGCATCACGGCGTGGAACATCCTGACGATCATCCAGTATGCGACCCAGGATCAGATCGACCGCTGGGTGCGGCCGGCGCTGAACCAGGACGTCATCTGGTGTCAGCTCTTCAGCGAGCCCGATGCCGGCTCCGATGCTGCCGGCGTCAAGACCAAGGCGACGCGCGTCGACGGTGGCTGGCTCGTCAACGGCCAGAAGGTGTGGACCAGCGGCGCCCACGTCGCCCGCATGGGATTCGCCACGGTGCGCACGAACCCCGACGTACCCAAGCACGACGGCATCACGATGATGGCGATCGACATGCACGCCGACGGCGTCGAGGTGCGCCCGCTGAAGCAGACGTCGGGAGCCTCGGACTTCAACGAGGTCTTCTTCAACGACGTGTTCGTGCCCGACGACGACGTGGTCGGCCCGGTCGACGGTGGCTGGACGGTGGCCCGGGCGACGCTCGGCAACGAGAGCGTCAGCATCGGTGGAGGAACCGGCGGCATGACGATGCCGGGCACGGCGTTGATCGCCCCGTTCGACGCTCACCCGGATCGGCTGGACGGCGGTGCCGCCCGCATCGGCCGGTACATCGCCGAACATCAGGCCATGGGTCTGCTCAACCTGCGCAGCGCCAATCGTGCGGTCGCGGGCGGCGAGCCGGGACCGGAGGGGGCCATGACCAAGCTGGTGCTCTCCGAGATCGGCCACGAGGCCGCGGCGATCATGACGGAACTCAACGGGCCGGACTCGGTGTTCATGGACGGCCCGGGAGCGATGAGCAACCTGCTCGTCCTCATGCACCGCGGCATGTCGATCGCCGGCGGGACGTCGGAGATCAAGCGCAACCAGATCGGCGAACGGATCCTCGGTCTACCCCGGGATCCACTCCTCAAGTAGGCCGAGCGGCGGTGTGTCAGCCGGGGTCTGACCCCTGGCGACACACGTCCACCTCACGGGCGGTGTGTGTCCGCCACCTGCGCTGACGCACCGGTTCTCACGGAGCAAGGGCGCCGTCGAACGTCCGGCACTCCTCGGGGTCGCCCGCGGAGAATCCCGTCTCGAACCACCTGCGTCGTTGTTCGGCGCTGCCGTGGGTGAAGCTCTCCGGGTCGACGTCCTGACCGGCGGCCTCCATGATCCGGTCGTCGCCGACCGCTTCGGCCGCCCCGAGCGCCTCGTCGATCTCGCCGGGTCCGTCGAACAGGCCACGCTCGGCGACCGACGCCGCCCACGCCCCGGCGAAGCAGTCGGCCTGGAGCTCGAGCGCCACGCTGAAGTCGTTGGCCGAACCGGGCGACTGCTGCTGGAGCTGGCGGACGCGACCGTTGATGCCGGTGACGTTCTGGACGTGGTGGCCGTACTCGTGGGCGACGATGTACTGGGCGGCCAGGTCGCCGGTGGCACCGAACTCGCTCTGGAGCCGCTGCAGGAAGTCGAGGTCGAAGTACACGAGCTGGTCGGCGGGACAGTAGAACGGCCCGGTCTCGGCGGAGGCTCGTCCGCAGCCGGTGCGGGTGGCGCCGGAGAAGAACACGGTGTCGGTGCCGGGGAACGCGCCCTGGAACGATGCCGGGTATTGGCGTTCCCAGTAGAGCGAGACGTCGTCGACGGCGCCGCACACCACCTGCTCGATCTCGGTCACGCAGGCGGTCGGGCCCGAGGACTCCCCGGGGGCCGGATCGACGAGGTCCCCGTCGCCGGCGTCGAGGAGCTGCGGCAGGATCGCGATGGCGGCGATCAGGAGTAGCCCGATGATCCCTCCGCCGGCGCCGACGCCGACCGGGATGCCACGGCCACCGCTGCGCCTCCCGAATCCACCGCCAAAGGGGAAGCCGGTGCCGCTCCCTGTTCGGCCGGAGGCGCTGCGCCGGTCTCGGACTCTGCTGGATCGGCTCGATCGGATCTTGGTCACATCGAATGCTTCCACCGATGGCGAGGACCGAACCCGGACGTACCAGATGGCGGCGAATGGCGGACCGAAAGGCTCGTGTCGAGGCGGCGGTGTCGACGACAATGCCGTGTGGCTGTCGTGTCGGGGTGTGCTCGTTGAATCTCGACGGCGGCATCCACGAGATTCCCTTGCCTCCGCCGGCGCAGGGGCGGCTGTGGTTGTGTGGAAAACACGCGATCGCTCCCGATCCGGAACGGTTGATGGCCCGCACCGGGGCCGACGGCGTGGTCTGCCTCAATGAGGAGCACGAACTCGCCGAGCGGTATCCCGGCTACGTGACCTGGCTCCGGCGGCAGCACTCCCGGCGGGTCCTCTGGCACCCCGTTCCCGATCTGGACGCGCCGGCCCTCGCCGACTTCGAGCCGGTGCTGTCCGAGCTGGTCGACCGCGTCGTGGCGGGGGACCGCCTGATCGTGCACTGCGGCGCCGGTATCGGCCGAGCCGGCACGACGGCGGTTGCCGTGCTGGTGTCCCTGGCGGTCCCGCTCGACGAAGCGCTGGAGCATGTGCGGCGTCACCGTCCCGCCGCAGGACCGGAGGTCGGTGCGCAACTGGAGCTGGTGCGGCGGCTCCACGAACGCCGGGCATGACGGCGCCCTGCGCCTCCCGACCACCCACCGGCTCGCACCGGTCGCCGGACCCGCCGCGGTCGGCGCCTCACTCGCCGCGGAACACCGGTGCGCGCTTCTCGACGAACGCGGCCGCGGCCTCGCGGTGATCCGCGGTCGACATCGAGCGGACCATGGCGGTCGCCTCGGCGTCGAGCGCCGTCGCGAGGTCCGAGACGACGGCCCGATTGAGGTTCTCCTTCATCAACCGCTGGGCGATCGGCGCCCCGGCTGCGATGCGCCGACACCAGTCGAGCGCGTGCTCCTCGAAGCCGTCATCGGGGAGGACCGCATTGACCATGCCGATCTCCATCGCCTCGCGGGCGGAGAGACGTGGTGACGTGAAGTACAGCTCCTTCGCCTTGGCCGTACCGACGAGGTGGGTGAGGAACCATGACCCGCCGAAGTCGCCGGAGGCCCCGACGTTCGCGAACGCAGTGACGATGATCGCCCGTTCGGCGGCGACACGCAGGTCTGCGGCCAGCGCAATCGAGAGTCCCGCGCCGGCCGCGGCGCCCGGCAGGACCGCGACGACCGGCTTGGGGAACTGGTGGAGCGCCAGCGACACGTCGCGTTGAGATCGTCGCAGCCCGGCGACCTGGTCCTCGACGCCTCCTTCCCGGCCGCGCCGAGGCGCTCCGGTGCGGTGCGATTCGTTCATGCCCTTCACGTCGCCGCCGGCACAGAAGGCACCGCCGGCGCCGGTGACCACGAGCACCCGCACGTCGGGATCGCTCGCCAGTGTGGGCAGGGCCCTCCCGAAGCCGGCGTACATCGGATCGGAGAGTGCGTTGCGGCGATCGGGCCGGTTGAACGTGATGATGCCGAGGTGCCCGTCGATCTCCGCCAGCAGGTCGTCCGTGCCGGTGTCGATCGCTCGTCTCGACGGGTCGTGCGATGCGTTCGTCATCGACCCATCCTGTCGCGCGCCGGGCCTCGGTCCGTTGCCGTAGGCCCGATCGGCGGCGTCGAGGGCGTCTACGGCCTCGTCCCGGCCTGGCGCCGGGCATCGAGTTCGGCGGCGAGCTCCTCGGGCTGCTCGACGGTCACCGTCACCGCCGGATGGCGGATCACGCCGAGCGGGTCGATACCGGCCACCGGTCGATCGAACTGGATGCAGAGGCCCCGATCGCCGTTGGTGGCGAACGTGAGACCCCGGTCGGCGAACGACAGGTGGGCCGGCCCCGCGGTCTTCACGAATCCGTACGGGCCCGTGATCCGCGATCCGGTGACGTTGCGCAGCGGCGTCCGCACGATCCACGGCCCGAACCGGATCCGCAGCTCACCGTCGTCGACCACGACACCACTCGTCGCCCGCGTGACGCCGAACAGCAGCGCAGGCGCACGGTAGGCGTCGGCGAACGCGAAATCGAAGCGCATCATCGTCGGGTCGACCCGACGTCAGTCCTGCTTGCGGGCGATCGCCTGCGCAAGCTCCTGCTTGGTCATCTTCGACCGGCCGGAGACATCGAGCTTCTTCGCACGCTCGTACAACTCGTCCTTGGTGTGGCCCTTGACGTCGACGCCGCCGGCGGTCTCGCCGCTGTCTCGGCTTCCGGCCGCCCGTGAATCGGAGGGCCCCTTCTCGTCCTTCGGCTCCCAGTGGTCGCCGACCTTCTCGTACGAATGCTTGACCGCCGAGTAGGCGGTGCGATGGGCGCGCTCCTCGGAGTCGTACTCCTCGTGCGCAGAGTCGAGCGCCTTTTCGTAGGTGCGCTGCGCCTTGTCGGGTGAGCGCTTCAGCGTCCCTGGCAGATCTTCCTTGCTGGTGGGCATGTTCACCTCCATCTGGGTCGCGGGTCGCCCGCTGGGATCCGGATACCCGAGGGTCGGATCCCGCAAACGGCCGAGCGACTCCTGGATCTCCCGGTGCCGCAACAGGAACGTGCGCTCGTCGAGCTTCTTGCGGCGCATCCAGCTGGTGACCTCGTCGTTGCACTTGCTCGCATTGCAGGAGCGACACGCCGGTGCGATGTTCGTGAGCGTGTACCGGCCGCCTCGTGAGAGGGCGAGCACGCAGTCGCGCTGCAGCGGCACGCCGGTCGTCGCGCAGTAGGCGCAGCCGCCCCAGGCGGTCGTCAGCGCCGACCATTCCTCGACGGAGAGATCATGCTCGACCCGCTTCATCCGACGTGTGCGTCGGCGGGCGGCCCGAGCGGCACGGCTGCGATTCACCGCCATGACCAGAGCGTAGGTGGCGCCGACCGAACGAGTGCGGACAGGCGACCCGGCGGGGCGGGCAGCGTCACTCGCCGGTCTGCGACCGTGCGCCGCAGCCCGTGATCGTTCGCACGCCGTCCGGTACAGCTCGACGAGATCGTCGAGTTCGTCGGCTCCGGCGCTGTTGAAGTCCCAGTCGGCGTCGTCCTCCCACGGCGCCGACGCCCACGGCTCCGGATCGCCCCGGCCGGCGAAACGGTCGTGGAACCACGTGTCCTCGACCGTGAGGTGTTCGGCCCACTCGCCCGTGGCTCCCGAGCGGAAGAAGTGCGCCGGGTCCTTCCAATGGGCGGACTTGGAGATGTCGGGAGCGACCTCGTGGGCGCGGTCGCGCATGCGGGCGATGCCGGCTTCCGGTGCCAATTGCGCGAACCGCTCCGGGTCGAGGTCGAATCCGCAGAGCCCGCCGAGACGGACCATCTCCGCCACGAGATCGCGCTGGTGGTCGAGGAAGTGGAACAGGCCGACATGCGGCTGATGCCGGCGTTCCCATCCTGTGGCGAGATGGTGCAGCACGCTGGCCAGCGACACCATCTCGGAGGTCGACGGCGCCGCCTCGATGAACAGGCGGAACCGCACCGCCGGATCGGTCTCGGGTGGCTCGTCGTCTGCGTTGTCGACCACGTCGTCGAGGCCCACCGCCTCCGCTCGATGGCGCACGATGACCTTGCCGTCGATGTTGGGCCGTCGATGTTGGCAAGATGGTGTTCCCACGACACCAGCACGTCGCGCGGGTCGCGTCCCACCACCACGTAGACGACGTCGTCCCGCAGCGGGAGTCCGTCGAGCGGGGTGTGGGTCTTGATGAACCGGCGGTGGGTCTGGCGGTCGTAGATCGAGAACACCTCGTCCTCCGACCGAATCCTTGCAGGTCGTGCACGAGTGGCCGTCCCGGCCGCTGGCGCCCCCGACGGTTTCCGTCCCGACCAAGGACCCTGGCGTCCGTCGCGGAATCGTTGCACGGTCCGGGTGTGGACGTGCGCCGCCGCCTGATCGTCGCCATGATCGTCACGCTGAGCGCCGTCTCCCTGGCGTCGTGCAGCCAGTCGAACGACGATGTGACGACGGCGGTGCCGGTGGGGTCGTCCGGTGAGGATCGGGTGCTTCGCGATCTCGACGTCGGTGGACGCGACACCCACGTCTTCCTGCCCGCCGGGTCGGATCCGGATGTCGCGGTGCCGGTGGTGATCATGCTCCACGGAACGGCGGCGGACCGCACGAAGATGGAACCGCTTGCAGCAGCGGTGGCGGACTCGGGTGCGCTCGTCTACGTTCCGACATGGCCGGTGATCGACCAGGTGCAGCCATACCCGCTGGACGAGGGCGACGAGCCGTACCGCCGCCAGTCCGAAGCCGTGATCTGCGTGCTCAGGGACGTCAAGCGGACGGCGGCCGAACTCGGCGGCGATCCGGGCGACGTCTCGCTCCTCGGATCGTCCGGGGGCGCCTGGTTGGGTGCGCGGGTGTCCGTCGTTGCCCAGCCACCCTGGTCCGGCATCAGCTGCGACGCCGGGATCGACCACCGGCCCCAGCGGTTCATCGGCCTGGCGGGCGACTATGGCGGCGTATACCAGTACGTGACGCCAGGCTCGGAGCTCTCCGGCCCGTACGACGCGCTCACCATCGAGCCGACGAACCGGGATCTCGAGGTGTGGTTGCTCCACGGCCAGAACGACGAATCGGTCGACGTGCGGATCTCGGCGCGCTTCGTCGACCACCTCGCCGAGGCAGGTCTCGACGCGCAGTTGCTCACCACCGACACCGACCACATCGCCCAACTCGACATGTCGACGCCGGCGGGCAGGTTCACCGCAGCCAGGGTCGTGGCGATCGTCCATGGGCGAGCGGAGCCGCAGTGGTGGCCGGGGACGTCGCCAGACGTCACCTTGACGCTCACACCCCAGGAACGGTGTCTCCATGCCGGGCCCGAGACGTGGCCCGTCGACCGGTCGATCACCATCCGGCTGGAGAACGCCACCGACCTCGAGGCCACGTTCGCCATGGTGAGTGTCCTGCCGGGCCTCGAGATCACCCGGGAGGAAGCGGTCGCGAGCAGGGGCGTCCTCGACATCCACGTCCCCGAATGGTCGGATTGGCCCGGGCTCCGTCCGGTGCCTGCCCGTGAGACACGGACGCTGCACTTCGCGTTCGTGGAAGCGGACCAGAGCTTCGTGCTCTACTGCCACCGTGAGCCGGTGCCCGGCCGCACCGGGACGGACTGGATCCCGACCGCCGTCCTCGCGCCGAGCGAGGCGTCGACCGTCATGGCCGACTGATGGCGCCGAACGACCCTGGTGCCGATGGGCGAGCGTGCGTACCGTGGAATGCGAGACACACAGTGAGAGGAGGTTCTCATGGCTGGTCGCATGTCCGCAGACGAGGTGCTCACGTCGATCAGGGGCACCAAGGACTCGTTGTCGGTGCGCCGAGCGTTCGGTGATCCCTACGAGATCGACGGCGTCACGGTGATTCCGGTGGCACGCGTCGCCGGCGGTGCCGGCGGGGGAGGGGGTGAGGGCGTCGACGACGAGGGCGCTTCGGGTGGAGGATTCGGTACCGGCTTCGGAATGGGCGTCGTCCCGATCGGGGTCTACGAGGTACGCGGCGATCACGTCGAGTGGAAACCGGCGGTCGATGTCAACCGTCTGATCAAGGGCGGCCAGGTGCTGACCGGAATCATCGCCGTGTGCATCGCGCTCGTGATGCGTGCACGCTCCAGGTGACAGATCCGACCGGTCGGTGACCGTCACCACCCATCGCTGCCCAGCGCACTCCGCTGGGTTCGGCCACAATGCGGCATGGACACGAGCAGCCCGTCGGCACAAGGAATCGATCCGGTGGGGGTGTCCGCATTCCTCGACGCCATCGAATCCGAACCTCGCGTCGAGCCGCACGGCCTGATCATCCAACGCCACGGACACCGCGTCGTGGAGGCCTACTGGGCGCCGCACCACGCTGATCTCAGCCGGCTCGTCTACTCGCTCAGCAAGTCGTTCACCGGCACGGCGCTGGGCCTGTTGGTCGGCGACGGTCTGCTCACACTCGACGATTTCGTCAGCGACCACCTGCCCGAACTGTACGACGACGAGACGCCCGATGGGCTCCGTCGCCTACGGATCCGGCACATCGCCTCGATGGCGACGGGCCACTCCGCCGAGACGCTGCTCGACGCCGTGCTCGCCGATCCCGATGACCCGGTGCGCGGCTTCCTCACGATCGCCCCCGACGCCGAGCCCGGCACCCGCTTCGCCTACAACCAGCCGCCGGTGCTCACCCTGTCGCGCATTCTCGAACGCCTCGCGGGCGAACGCCTCGTCGACCTGCTGCGGCGCCGCGTGCTCGACCCGATCGGAGCTGGTGACGTCCGCTGGCGCCAGCTCGCCGGCGACGACATGGGGTTCTCCGGCGTGTTCACGAACCTCGACACGATCGCCCGCCTCGGCCAGCTGTACCTCGACGACGGCGTGTGGAACGGTCGGCGCATCCTGCCCGAGGGATGGGTCGCCAACGCATCGTCGCTGCAGACCCCCAACGGTGATTGGGAACAGATCGACTGGCAGCAGGGCTACGGGTTCCAGTTCTGGATGTCACGCCACGGCTACCGCGGCGACGGAGCGTTCGGCCAGTTCATGGTGGTCCTGCCCGAACACGACACCGTGGTCGCCATGTTCTCCTGCACGGACGACATGCAGGCGGTCCTCGACGCCATGTGGGAACACCTCCTCCCGGCGCTCGGCGACGCAACCGATCGAACCGGCGACCAGGCCCTCGCCGAACGCATCGCCGCACTCGCCGTGCCGACCGTGGCCGAACGTCGCGGCGGATCTGCACCGCACGCGATGCCCGACATGGCGTTCCGACCCAATGGCTCCGAGCCGTCGCACTTCACGGTCACCGGTATCGACACCGTCGGCGATCGCATGAGCGTGAGCGAGCAGGACGGGTCGTTCACGGTGGCACTGACCGAGAAGTGGACCGTCGGAGATTCGGTCGCCGCCAGTGCGACCCGGCTCGACGACGGGCGACTCGCCGTCGATCTGTCGTTCCTCCACACTCCCCACCGCCTCGAGATCGAACTCGATCCGGCCACCGCCACCTTCGTCGCCCGGTGGCCCCTGATGCCGCTGTTCGGCGTCGGCGCCGACCACAGGCTCACCGAGCTGCGCGAGCTGCCCGACTGATTGCGTCCAGCCCAGCGGGCGGGTGCGTCGAGCTGCAACACTGCGGTTCATGCTGGTCCGTCGGGAGGAACCGCGCGACGTCGCTGCGGTCCGCGCCGTTCACGCCGCAGCGTTCGTCGACGAGGGCGAGCCCGCCGAGGTGCGTCTCGTCGATGCCCTGCGGACCTCCGGTGCATGGATTCCTGCGCTCTCGTGGGTGGCCGAACGTGACGGCCTCGTGGTCGGCCACGTGGTGTGCACCCGCGGGCACGTCGGCGCGGTGGCGGCGGTCGGGCTCGGTCCGCTGGGGGTCGTGCCCTCGGCGCAGCATGACGGTGTCGGCTCGGCGCTGATGTATGCGGTCATCGGCGCCGCCGACGCCCTCGACGAGCCCCTGATTGCGCTGTTGGGCGCTCCCGGCTACTACGGCCGGTTCGGCTTCGCCGCCGCGACGAGTCGTTCCATCCGACCGCCGGACCCCTCATGGGGTGAGCACTTCCAGGTGCGCACGCTGACCGCGTTCGACGCATCGATCACGGGAACGTTCTCGTACGCATCGCCGTTCACGACGCTGACATGACGGCGCACAACGACCGCCCGAGGGGGTCCGTCGAGCGACGGACGACGATCTCGACACGGTCGTGGAGGTGCTCGTTGCATCGCACGAGACGTTCGTCCGGGAACGATGGGCGCTGCCACATCCCGACCGTCGCGACCGGCTCGCCAATCTCTATCGCTGCGATGTCGGTCTGGTGGCACTCGAGTTGGGCGAGGTGTGGATCACCGACTGCGGCCGGTCCGTGGCGGTGTGGCTGCCGGCGGGCGCCGAACTGGACGAGCTCCCGCACGGCGCACCGGCAACCTGGGCGATGGCGCGTTCGGCGATCGCCGGCGGTGAGGGCTGACGAGTGGTCGAGGAGGACGGACGACCCGTCGGGCGATCGACTTCTACCGACGACTCGGCTTCGAGAGCGTCGGGGTTCGCCAGTTCGGGGACGACGAGTGCCTGGTCATGCGACGTCGTCGAATTCGACCCACCGGCGCACTCGTCCGGGAGCGGACTGAACCTCTTGACCACGCCCGACCAGAGGCGGAAGATCGGTGGCAACGATCGATCATTCGACGAGAGCTGGTGGGGCCAGCTCGGATGGGGGTGCTGAGATGGTGCGACTGGCAGCATTCGTCCTGGTGTTCGGGGCGGCGCTCGGATCCGTCCCCGCCGGAGTGGGCCATGCGGCGCCTGATGGCGGTCCCGCCCAGCCGGTGGTGTCCAACATGGGGCTGTGTTCGGCGTTCCTCGCCCAGGCTGGCGTACGAGCGGACGTGAATCATCTCATCCGCGAGTTCGGCGCTTTCCTTCCCGACGGTCCGTATCTCAGCCCGGGCGAGCTGTATCGGATTCGAGCCCGGGAACATCCTGACGCTTCAGCTGCAGAGGAGTGCGTGCAGCGCTGACCTTCGAGTGGTGGGACGACGACACTGACCGCCCATGGGCGGCCGAGACAAGGAGAGCCCAATGAACAGGAAGTCCGCCGCCGCCGCAGTGATCTTCATCGGTGCGAGTGTGCTGACGCCCCTGGCAGGATCCGCTGCAGCGAAGGGGTCGTACGACCCCAACGTCGCCCGGCTCGCCAACCCTGCCAACGTCTGCAAGTCGATCCCGGGGTCGATCGAGCATGCTGCCGAGGAACCCGGGATGCCCACGCCCGATCTGTCCTGGTTCGACTACGACGACTGCGTCCGCACGATGGCGCACGGCGACGCATTCGTGGAGCCTGCCGAGGTGTTCGGGTCGCCCTACGTGCAGTGCGATCGGCTGCAGGAGTTCGGCCTCACGCTGCCGCACACATTCCACGACACCGACAACATGGAAGACCAGCTGCTGCCCGACCTGGTCGCCAAGAACCGCAAGCAGTGCGGCAACGCCCTGTATGCGTTCCACGCCATCTTCACGGCGCTCTTCCCGGGAGGACCACCCGAGGGCGAGTAGTCAGCGCCATAGCGTCCCTGGACGCTCGGGCGACGACGCACCGACGGGCAGGCACCCTGCGGTCGGTCGTCGCTACCAGGCGTACGCTTCAGGGGCGGTACCGCCGGGGCCGGGGAAGATCGAGTCGATCGACGCCAGCGTGTCCGCGTCGAGGGTGATCTCAAGGGCGCGCAACGAGGCGCCGTCGAGTTGACCCATCGTGCGGGGGCCGATGATCGGGCAGGTGACGCCGTCCTGGGCGAGGAGCCACGCCAACGCCACCGCTGCCGGTTCCTCGCCGAGATCGGCGCACAGCGTCTCCCATCGCTCCAGTTGCGGACGCAGTTTGTCGATCCGCTTCAGCGATTGCGGGGATTGGCGACGAGCGCGGTCGGAGTCGCCGAGGACGCCGCCGAGCAGCCCGCCCGAGAGCGGACTCCACGGGATCACCCCGACGCCGTACTCGCGGCATGCCGGCAGCACTTCGAGTTCGACGGTCCGGACCAGGAGGTTGTAGTGGCTCTGCTCACTGACGAGGCCGAGTGTGTTCCGCCGAGCGGCAGCTTCGTTCGCCCGAGCGATGTGCCATCCGCCGAAGTTGCTGCTGCCGACGTAGGTGATCTTGCCCTGCTGGATCAGCGTGTCCATCGCCTGCCAGACCTCCTCCCACGGCGCGGTCCGGTCGATGTGGTGCATCTGGTAGAGGTCGATGTGGTCGGTCTGCATCCGGCGAAGGCTGTCGTCGCACGCCATCCGGATGTGGCGGGCCGACAGCCGGCCGTCGTTCGGCCAGTCGGACATCGCTCCGAACAGCTTCGTCGCCAGCACGATCTTGTCGCGCCGGCCGCCACCCTGAGCGAGCCACCGTCCGATGATCGACTCGGTGGCGCCCGGACCCAGGTCACCGCCGTACCGGTTCGCGGTGTCGAAGAAGTTGATCCCGAGGTCGAGGGCGCGATCCATGATCGCGAAGGATTCGTCCTCGGGTGTCTGCGGCCCGAAGTTCATCGTGCCGAGACACAGCTCGCTGACCTGGAGAGCGGTGCGGCCCAGTCGTCGATAGTGCATGTGCCCAGCCTCGCAGAATCCGTCGACGAAACGAACTTGGCCCGTCGGTTCGACGACGTTGCGGGTCAGGGCATCGGCGTCTGTTGGTAGAGGGCGAGCTTCCACTCGTCGCCGCGGCGCACGTAGACACTGCTCATCACACCGACGAATGGCTGTTCGCCGTCGCCTCGGTGGCCGGTGCCGACGTACACCACGCCGCCCGCGTCCTCGCCGATCGGGATCAATCGAACATCGTCGATCTCGTACCCCGCCCACGGCGGCGCATTGCGCAAGGCGTCGACGACCTCACGGCGGGTCATCGCGACGCCGTTGGCGAGCACCATGATCCCATCGTCGGCCATGTGTTCGCCGTAGAACTCCGAGCCCGTTCCGTCGCACAGCGACGCCCACCCGGCGTGTTCCAAGTCGAGCAGCTCATCCACCGCACCGATCTACCCGCCTCGCCTCGCTCTCGAACACCGAGGCCAGCCCGGTGCGTGGTCAGGCACGCGGCGTCTGGTGGCGTTCGCCGTGCGACGTCACAGCTCGCCGTGCCTGGTGGGAGCGAGTTGCGCGAGGAATCGCTGCGCGGCCCGCGTGGCCTCGAGGCGCCAGAGTGCGACGACGTCGTCGCCGCGGCCGACATCGGCGAGCTGCGCAGCGTGCTCGTCGACGATCGCGCCTTGACGTTCGAGCATGTCGGAGATGTCGACCTGGTGCAGTTCGGCGAACACGAGTTTCAGCAGCAACTCGCTGCGCAGATCGCGGAGGTGGGGGACCGGGGTGCGGAGCCACGAGCGAAATCGGGATCGCCCGAGTCGTGACGCGGCGAGCACGGTGCGGTTCGGGCCTGCGATTCCGGGTTCCTCGGCCACTGGTTCGATCCATTCGCGCCTGCCGAGCTGGTCGAGCGCCCGGTAGGTGAGTGGACGCGAGAGATGCCAGATGCGGCCGATGTCGCCATCGGGGCGGAGCCGTTTCACGATCGCCCATCCGTGGGCGGGCTGCTCGTAGAGGATGCCGAGACACGCCCACTCGCCGAGCAACGGGCCGCGACCGAGGTGCGCACCGGTCATGCGGGGTAGACCTCGACGTCGGTGGCCTTGACCGCCGCATGGACGACGTCTCCCGGGCGGAGCTGCAGGTTGTCGAGCGCCGCAGCAGTGATCTCCGCAGTGAGGTGGATGGGCCCGTCGATGCCGACACGAACGCGATCGCCGAGCCGGTCGATGTCGTCGATGCTCCCGGCGAAGGTGTTGCGAGCGCTGGTGTCGGCAGCGTGGAGCGACAGGGCGATCGATTGGGGCCGGATGATGGCGAATGCCGGACCGGCGAAGTCGGCGACCACGGCGACGCGCACGCCGTCGCGGGTGATCAAGCCGTCCGCCGTCACGGTGCCGTCGATGAGGTTCGTGCCGATCAGCTCGGCGACGTAGCGCGATCGCGGGTGCGCGGTGATGTCGGCGAGCGTGCCGGTCTGGGCGATGGTGCCGTGGTCGAAGATGGCGACACGGTCAGCCAGTGCATAGGCGTCGACGGGATCGTGGGTGACGAGGATGCGCACGCCGTCGAAAGCGTCGAGGTCGCGCCGAAGGTCGCGCCGGACCTGCCGGCGGGTGCCCGCATCGAGCGCAGCCAGCGGTTCGTCGAGCAGGAGCATCCGCGGGCCGATGGCCAGGGCCCGTGCGAGTGCGACGCGCTGCGCCTGGCCTCCGGACAGTTCCCGAGGCCGGGCGGCTGCGTGGTCGGCCAGGCCCATCCGTTCCAGCCAGTCGCGTGCCTGGCGGCGGGCGTCCGACCGCCGCACGCCGCGCGCCCGGAGCCCGAATGCGACGTTGTCGAGCGCCGAGAGGTGTTCGAACAGGAGGTACTGCTGGAACACGACGCCCACCGGTCGACGCTCGGGCGCGACGAAGATGTCGCGGTCGGCGTCGTCGAGCACCGAGTCGTCGATGCGGATCCGGCCCCGGTCGATGGGCTCCAGCCCGGCGAGGGCCCGCAGCATCGTCGTCTTGCCCGAGCCGTTGGGACCAAGCACCGCCAGGACCTCGCCGGGCTCGACGCGGACGTCGATGTCGAGATCGAATGCGCCGACGCGCAGGCCGATGTCGGCGTGGAGCGTCATCGCACGAAGGCGGCGTCACGGCTGCCGCCCAGCCATCGGTCACGCAACCCGATCAGCACGGCGAAGCTGACCGCGATCAGTACGAGTGCGATCATGATCGCCTCGTCGGGGTCGGTCTCGAGCGCGAGGTAGGTGGCGAGCGGCATGGTCTGCGTGCGGCCCGGGAAGTTGCCCGCGAACGTGATCGTGGCGCCGAACTCGCCGAGGGCTCTCGCCCATGCGAGGACGGCGCCGGCGACCAGGGCTGGGCGGATCGTCGGCAGGGTGACGCGCGAGAACACGTACCAGCGGCCGGCGCCGAGCGTCCGCGCGGCGTCCTCGACGCGGTGGTCGAGCTGGCGCAGCGCCGCCTCGACCGTCAGGACGAGGAACGGCATGGCGACGAAGGTCTGGGCGACGACGACGCCGGCGGTGGTGAACGGCAACCGGATGCCCAACCACTCGTCGAGGTACTGGCCGAAGACGCCGCGACGCCCGAACGAGGCGAACAGTGCGACGCCGCCGACCACCGGTGGCAGCACCATCGACAGCGTGGCCAGTGCCCTCACCAGGCCACGTCCCCGGAACTCCACCCGTGCCAGGAGCCACGCCAGCGGCACGCCGAACACGGCGGAGAGGACCGTCGCGGCGAGCGAGGTCCGCATCGACAGCCAGAGCGCGTCGCGCACGGTGGAACTGCCGAGCACGTCGCTGGCCTGGCCCCACGGCGCGCGCCACACCAGACCGGCGAACGGCAGCGCGAAGAACGCAATGGCGCAGCCGGCGAGCACCAGCGCCGGCCAGGGCAGGCGCTCTCGTCCGACTCGGCGGTTGCGTCGTGGCGCCGGCGGGAGCGAGGCGCCTGCCTCGCCGGCGGAGCGGTCGGCAATGTCGGTCACGGTGACGAGAACCCGTAGCTCGCGAGGATCGCCTGTCCGGTGTCGCCGAGCACGAAGTCGACGAAGGCCTGCGCGCCGCCGGCGGTCGGCGCCTCGGTGGTGACGACGATCGGGTACTCGGCCACCACGTTGAGATCTGGGGCGATCTCGACGCCGTCGGCCTCGGCGCCGGCGGCGGCCACGTCGGTGGCGTACGCGATGCCGGCATCGGCCTCGCCGAGCGTCACCTTGGTCACGACCGACTTGACGTTCTCCTCGAACGAATCCGGCGTGATGGTGACACCGGCGTTCTCGAAGATCTGAGCGGCGTACGAGCCGCAGGGCACCTCCGGAGCACACGTGACGAGGATCAGATCGTCGTCGGCGAGGTCCTCGACGCCGGCGATGCCGAGCGGATTGCCCGCCTCGACGATGATCTCGGACCGGTTGGTGGCGAACACCACCGGGCCGGCCGCAGTTGCATCGGCGTCGACGAGCTTCGACATGTTCTGGAGATCGGCCGATGCGAAGACGTCGGCAGGCGCGCCCTCGATGATCTGGGCAGCCAACTCCGAGGATGCCGCGAAGTTGAAGGTGACCGCCGTCTCCGGGTCTGGTCCATCGATCCGGTTGGCCTCGACGAACGCGTCGCCGAGCTCCGTGAAGGCGCCGGTCAACGACGCCGCAGCGAACACCACCACCTCGCCCCGGGTGTCGTCGTTCCCGCACGCCCCGATGGCAAGGCCGAGCACCAGTAGCGAGGCGATGTGAAGCCGTCGGAACGGCGGTGGCCGGCGCATCGCCTCACAATAGTCAGCATTCGACTACTGGCTTGTCATCTCGATCGGCGCGAGAGTGGATGAAGGTCGCCGGCGACGGTGGCCGACCTCGTTCGGCAATCTTCGAAGGAGGATGGATCATGACCTCTCGGTCGTTGAGTACCGACTATCTCGTCGTCGGAGCGGGGGCGATGGGCATGGCGTTCACCGATGCGTTGATCGACCACGCCGATGTCCACGTCACGCTGGTCGACCGCCGCCCGGCGGCGAGCGGGCACTGGCAGGACGCCTATCCGTTCGTCCAGCTCCATCAGGCCTCGGTGTTCTACGGGGTTGCGTCGACCGTGCTCGGCGATGGAGCCGTGCAACAGCGTGGCGCCGAGACCGGACTCCACGAACGTGCCCGGCAAGCGCAGATCCAGGCCTACTACGACGACGTCCTGCTTCGTCGATTCGTCGGCTCGGGTCGCGTGACGTTCCTCGGCATGTGCGAGTACCACTCCGACGGCGACGCCCATCTCGCCACCTCGAGGGTGTCGGGAGAGACGGTCGACATCCGGGTGCGCCGCCGCTGTGTCGACGCCACCTACCTCGCGCCGACGATTCCGGCGACGACGCCGGCACCGTTCGAGGTGGTCGACGGTGCCGCGGTGGTCCCGGTCAACGAACTCGCGCGGTTGGAGTCGGCGCCGAGCTGCTTCGTGATCGTCGGCTCCGGCAAGACCGCGACCGATGCCATCGTGTGGTTGTCGACCCACGGCGTGCAAGCCGACCGGATCGTCTGGATCCGGCCCCGTGAGCCCTGGATGCTCAATCGCGCCGTGGTGCAGCCGGATCCGGCGGTCGGGATCGGGCTCGCGGCGGACACGATGGCTGCGGCAGCCGGCGCCGGTTCGCTCGACGAGCTGTTCGTGCGCCTGGAGGACGCCGGGGTCATGTTGCGCATCGACACTGCGGTGACGCCGACCATGGCCAAGACCCCGACGCTCGGTGAATGGGAACTCGAGATCCTCCGCTCGATCGAGCACGTCGTCCGTCTCGGACACGTTCGACGGGTCACGCGTGACGGGATCGTCCTCGATTTCGGCACCGTGGAACTGCCGCCGGGTGCGCTCGTGGTGCACTGCGCCGCGTCGGGGCTGCGGTACCCGCCGCCCGTGCCCGTGTGGGGCCACGACGCGATCCGGCTCCAGACGATCCGGGCCGGGTTCCCGTGCTTCAACGCCGCGCTGACCGGCTACGTCGAGGCCACCCGTGACGACGACCGCGAACGCAACCGGTTGTGTCCGCCCAACATCCTTCCCGACGATCCCGCCACCTGGGCGGCGATGCAGGTGAAGGGGGCCCGTGCGGTCCGGGCCTTCGGTGCCGAGCCCGACATCGCCGAGTGGGCGAATGGCTGTGCGCTGAACCCGGCGCGGATCGATGTCTCGCAGCGCGACGACCCGGAGGTCGTGGCTGCCTCCACCCGGCTCGCGAGCGTGGCTGACGAGGGACTCGAACGGCTGGCGGCGCTCGCCCACGATCCGTGAACCAGTGCGGCAGTATGCTCACACCCCGTTATCATCCCTGCTTGTCAACCGGTGATAGGCATGCCTAATATCGAGGGGTGCACACCGACGGAGCAACCGACGTACGCGAACGGCTGAGTGACGCTCTCCTGCGGCCGGCCGGCGCCACATGGAGTGCGCTCGTCGCCGACGACCGCGAGGTCTCCTTCGGCGAACTCGCCGTGCTGGTGGCGCAACGCCAGGGAGACCTGGCACTCGACGCACGCTCGATCGTGGTGCTCGCCGGGCCACCGTCGCTGGAGTGGGTGGTGACGTACCTGGCGTTGCTCGACGCCCACCACGTCCCGCTCCTGGCCGGGGACCACGCCGACGAACTCGCCGCCGCATGGTCGCCCGCCGCCGTGGTCACGGCTCGCACCGGTGGCGTCGACATCGAGCGCCGCGCGACGTCCGCTGGTCGTGCGATCCACCCCGACTTGGCACTGCTCCTCAGCACCTCCGGTTCCACCGGGGATCCGAAACTGGTGCGGCTGTCGCACACCAACCTGCTCAGCAACGCCCGGGCGATCGCCGACTACCTGCAGCTCGGACCGGACGACCGCGGCATCACGTCGCTGCCCCTGCACTACTGCTACGGGCTGTCGGTGCTGCACAGCCACCTGATCGTCGGCGCCGGTGTCGTGCTCACCGAGGCGTCCGTCGTCGATCCGTGCTTCCGTGCGGCGCTGGTCGACCACGGCGTCACCAACGTCGCCGGTGTCCCGCACACCTTCGAGCTCGTCGAACGGATCGGCGCCGAGCAACTCCACGTGCCGACGCTGCGGTTCCTGACCCAGGCGGGCGGCAAGATGCCCGATGACACCGTCACGCGCTGGCTCGACCGCAGCGAGGGCTGGGGCTGTGACTTCTTCGTGATGTACGGCCAGACCGAGGCGACCGCCCGGATGGCATATCTGCCGCCGGCGATCGCGCGACGCCGTCCCGGCGCGATCGGCCGGCCGATCGACGGAGGCGAAATGCGCCTCGAACCGCTCGCCGACCCGCCGGACGTCGGGGAGATCGTCTACCGGGGCCCCAACGTGATGATGGGCTATGCGACCCGCGACGCCGACCTCGCACTCGGATCGACGGTCGACGAGCTGCGCACCGGTGATCTCGCACGGTTCCACTCCGACGACGGCGTGTACGAGATCGTCGGCCGGAGCGCGCGGTTCGTGAAGCCGTTCGGGCTGCGCGTCGATCTCGACGGGGTGGAGCGCGAACTCCGCTCGGTGCTCGTCGACCACGACGTCGCCGTCGCCGGCGACGACGACGGTCTGACGGTGCTCGCACCGGGCGCCGACCGGGCGGCCGTCGTGTCGAGCGTGCGGGCGCGGACGGGACTCCCGGTCGGCCACGTCAGTGTCGACACCGCGACACCGATTCCCCGGACCGCGTCCGGTAAGACCGACTACGCCGCGATCGGGGGTGCTGGCGCCGATCGTCCCACCCGCCAGCCGGCCGGCGCTGCGGCCATCGTCGGGCTCGTGCTCGGACGCACCGACGTGTCGTCGCAGGACACGTTCGTGTCGCTCGGCGGCGACTCGTTGAGCTACGTGGAGTGCTCGATCCGGCTGGAATCGGTGCTCGGTCCGATCCCGTCGGACTGGCACCTCCGACCGCTCGGTTCGCTGCAGCCGCAGCGACGGGGACGGTTCTTCACCCGTATCGACACGACCGTGGCCCTGCGCGCCATCGCCATCTGTCTCGTCGTGGCCACGCACATGCATCTGTGGTTCTTCCCCGGTGGGGCGCACCTGTTGCTCGCGGTCGTCGGTTACAACATGAGCCGCTTCCTGCTGCCGATCGAACCGGTGCGCGAGCGGGTCCGCGCCGCTGGGCGCACCATCGCCAGGGTCGCCGTCCCGACCCTCGCCGGGATCGGTATGGGCACGCTGCTGGGTGCCACGTACGGCGTGGGCACCCTGCTGCTGGTCAACAACTACGCCGGCCCGGCGTCGCACGCCCTCGACCACTGGCACTTCTGGTTCATCGAGGTGTTCATCCACGTGATGGTCGTGGTCACCCTGCTGCTGGTCATACCGCCGGTGCGACGGATCGAACGCCGGTTCCCCTACGCCGTTGCGCTCGGCGTGCTCGGCGTGCTGCTGCTCCTGCGGATGGACTGGGCGTGGATGGGCGACTGGTACAACCTGCGCTATCGCACCCACGGCGTCGCCTGGTTCGTCGCACTCGGCTGGCTCGTCCACCGATCCGACACGGCGCCGAAACGTCTGGCGACCGCAGCGCTGTGCGTACTCGTCGTCCCGGGCTTCTTCCAGTACGGCCCGCGCGAATGGTTCATCGCCATCTCCCTGCTGGTCCTGCTGACCTGGAGGGAGATCCCGGTCCCTCGGATCGCGGTCCGGCCGCTGGCGATGTTGGCCTCGGCGAGCATGTGGATCTACATCACGCACTTCACGATCTGGCCCCCGCTCGTCGACCTGCTCGGGATCGAGCGTGCCTACGTGCCGACGTTGCTCGGCGGTGTCGTCATCGGCATCGCCGCCGAACGGCTCGTCGACGTCGGTCGCAGCCTCGCCTCACGGCACAATCTGGCATTCCGACCTCGGATCGTTAGGATTGCCTAACCACCCCCCTGAAACATGCGGTGCGCCCGAACATGCGGCGCACGACTCGGCTCCAGGAGCACCCGTGAATCCCCTCTCCCACACCACCGTCCGTCGACTGGTCCCACTGCTGGGCGTCGGTGCGCTGTTCGTCGCGACGGCCGCCGGCTGCTCGGGCGACGACGGCGACACCCTCCAGGTGTACAGCGGCCGTCACTACGGCATCGAGTCAGCCTTCGAGCAGTACACGGACGAGACCGGCGTGAAGGTCGAGTTCCTGACCGGCAACGACGCCGAATTGCGTGAGCGGATCGCCGCCGAGGGCGAGGAAACCAAGGCCGACGCCTACATCACCGTGGATGCCGGCAATTTGGCGGCGGCCACCGAGCAGGGGTTGTTCCAGACGATCGACTCGCCGATCCTCGAGGCGGCGATCCCGTCCGAGCTGAGCGATCCCGACGGCAACTGGTTCGGCCTCACACAACGGGCCCGCACGATCGTCTACAACCCCGAGCGCGTCGCGCCCGACGAGGTGCCCACCACCTACGAGGAACTCGCCGACCCCGAATGGGCGGGCCGGCTGTGCCTGCGCAACTCCTCCAACGTGTACCAGCAGTCGCTCGTCGCCAGCCTGATCGCGGCGCACGGCGATGAGGAAGCAGAGCGCATCGTCGAGGGCTGGGCCGACAACGCCGACGTCCTCAACAACGACGTGCTGATCCTCGAATCGCTCGCCGACGGTCTGTGCGACGTGGGGATCACCAACCACTACTACCTGGCGCGCATCTACGAGGAGAACCCCGACTTCCCGGTCGAACTGCAGTGGGCGAACCAGGATGGTCGCGGCGTGCACGTCAACGTGTCCGGCGGAGGCGTGACCCGGTACTCCTCGCATCCCGAGATGGCGCAACAGTTCCTCGAGTGGCTCGCCACCGACGGCCAGGAGGTGCTCGTGGGCGGCAACCACGAGTATCCGGCCAATCCGGACACCCCGGTCGACCCGTTGATCGTCGAGCGGTTCGGCAGCGACTTCGTGCGCGATCCGCTCGACGCAGCGATCTTCGGAGCGTTGAATCCTGACGCCACCCGGCTGATGGACGAAGCGGGCTACGGCTGATCGGCGGGGAAGCAGCGTGACGCGTGCACTGCGCCGCCGTCCGAGCGGTTCGCGCAGTTGGACCGCGGCAACGATCGTCGTCGCCGTACTCGTCGTCGTGCCCGTGGCGATGCTCGTGTCGAGCATCGTGCAACCGAACACCGAGGTCTGGGCGCAACAGTGGCGCACGCGCCTGCCCGACGAACTCGTCACCACCGCCGTGCTGCTGGCCGGCGTGGCGGTCTGCTCGGTCGTGATGGGCGCCGGCCTCGCGTGGCTGGTGTCGGCGTACCGGTTCCCCGGTTCACGACAGCTCGGCTGGATGCTGATCCTGCCGCTGGCGATGCCGACCTACATCCTCGGATTCCTCACGCTGGCAACGCTCGGCCGGACCGGTCCGATCCAGGACTGGTGGCGGGCGACGTTCGGTCAGGACGCCTGGTTCCCCGACATCGAGTCGGTGTGGGGCGCCATCGCGTCGTTCAGTCTGGTGCTCTATCCGTACGTGTACCTGCTGACGCGTGCCGCGCTGCGCGACCAGGCAGCCGGGGCATATCACGCCGCGCGTTCGCTCGGCGCGGGACCGAGCGAGGCCGCACGACGCGTCGTGTTCCCACTCGTGCGCCCGGCGATCGCAGGCGGCGCGGCCGTCGTGATGATGGAGACCCTGACCGACTTCGCGACGGTCCAGTACTTCGGAGTCGACACGGTGTCGGTCGGCGTGTTCCGCATCTGGCGCGGCACCTACGATCGCGACGCCGCCAGCGAGATCGCCACCTTGGTGCTCGGCTTCGCGCTGCTGGCCATCGCCCTCGAACGGATCGCGCGTGGACGGGCGCGGTTCGGACAGTCGGGTGGTGCCGGCGCCGGCATCGAACCGCGCCACCTGACGGGATGGCGTGCCGCCGCAGCGACCGGCGTGTGTGCGCTGGTCGTCGTCGCCGCATTCGTCGGACCCGTCGTCCAACTGAGCGTCTGGGCGCTGCGTGAACAGTCCTCGGACCGCGGAACGCCACTGCTCGACCAGTATCCCGGGTATCTGTGGAACAGCCTGCAGCTCGTGATGGCCACGGTGGTGATCTGCGTGGTGATCGCGGTCGTGCTCGCCAACGCGCAGCGGTTCGGACGCCCTGCGCTGACCCGGTTCGCCACCCGGATGACGGCGATCGGGTACGCCGTGCCCGGCCCGGTCGTCGGCATCGGCGTGCTGCTCACGGTCGTCGCGCTCGACGCCGGACTCGAATGGGCGGGACTCGACCTTCCCGGCGCGGTGGCGACCGGGTCGATCCTGGTCCTCGTGTACGCGTACGCCGTCCGATTCCTGGCACCGAGTCTGGTGGCGGTCGAGTCGGGGATCGGTCAGGTGCCAGAGGAGATGACGGCGTCGTCGCGCACGCTCGGTGCATCGCCCGTGACCACGATGCGACGGGTGCACCTGCCGCTCGCCAAGGCGTCACTCGCCAGTGCGGCGATCCTGGTCGGCGTCGACGCCCTCAAGGAGCTGCCGATCGTGCTGCTGTTGCGCCCCTTCGGGTTCGATACCCTGCCGGTCTGGGTGTACAACCTGGCCTCGGAATCCCGGTTCCAGCAGGCTGCGCTTCCCGCACTGTCGATCGTCGCCGTCGCTCTCGTCCCCGTGTTCATCCTGTCCCGACAGCTCGACCGCCCCACACACCGATGAGCGCCGACCCGTCCTCGCTCGTCGTGCGCGACCTGTCGAAACACTTCGGCGACGTCGCGGCACTGAGCGACGTGTCGTTCGACCTGGGTGAGCACGAACTGCTCGCACTGGTCGGGCCGAGCGGATGTGGCAAGTCGACGCTGCTGCGCATCATCGCCGGGCTGCAACGGCCCGACACCGGGACCGTCGTGCTCGACGGCGCAACCGTCGACGACGACGACGTGTCCGTCCCGCCGGAACGACGCCGCATCGGCCTGGTGTTCCAGGAGCACGCGCTGTTCCCGCACCTCTCGGTGGCCAAGAACATCGCCTTCGGTGTCGGCAAGGGGGCGCAGGCCGACGCCCGCGTCGCATCGATGCTCGAGATCGTCGGACTTGCGGGTTTCGGCGAGCGGTACCCGCACGAGCTGTCGGGTGGCGAGCGCCAGCGCGTCGCCCTGGCGCGTGCGCTGGCGCCGGAGCCGGCGCTGATGCTCCTCGACGAGCCGTTCGCCAGCCTCGACCCGAACCTGCGGGCGAGGATCCGAGATGACGTCGTCGCCATCCTGCGCTCGACCGGGACCCCTGCGGTGTTCGTCACCCACGACCAGCCCGAGGCCCTGGCGATCGGCGACCGCATCGCCGTCATGCGTGGCGGCCGCGTCGCCCAGCTCGGCACGCCCGAGTCGGTGTTCCACGCGCCGGTCGACGAGTTCGTCGCGGCGTTCATGGGCGACGCCGACTTCATGTCCGCCGCCACGGCGCGTGCGGAGTTCGGACCCGAGACCACCGACGGGGCACCCGACGACACCGTCGTGGTGCTGCGGCCCGACGACGTCACGTTCGCGGTCGATGACGGTGGCACGGCGGTCGTCGTCGACGCCGAGTTCCGCGGGTCGACCTGGAACTACACGTTGCGACTCTCCTCGGGGTGCGACGTGCACTCGGTGCAATCGCATCTGGTCCGCGTGCCGCTCGGCACCGCCGTGACTGCGGCGGTCACGCCCGGACATCAACCGGTCCATCTCCCCCCGCCTCCCCGCTGACCGCCAACCGACGCCAACCCGGTGAAGCGATGAGCCAACCGCCCGAATGCGGGCTTTTCGCTCATCGCTTCGGCTCGGTCCCGGCGGGTGATGAGCGAACCGCCCGAATGCGGGCTTTTCGCTCATCGCTCGTCGTGTCCGGTTGGGGCCATCGGCCCTATGGGGCCGGTGCGGGCGCTGGTTGGGTGGAGGCATGGGCCGCCATCCTGTTGATGCGCGTTCGCCCGATGTCGACGTGTCGGCGGGCGCCCGCGGGGACTGGTACCACCTGGACGGCGACGAGGTCGAGCGATTGCTCGGGACCGGTGGGCACGGCCTGACGAGCGCCGAGGCCGAGGCTCGCCGCACGCGGTTCGGCCCGAACCAGCTCGAGGACGAACCGCCTCCCCCGGCGTGGGTGGTGTTTCTCGCTCAGTTCCGCAGCCCGCTGATCTTCATCCTGCTGGTGGCGCTCGCCGTCACGATGGCCCTCGGCGAGTACCTCGATGCATCGGTGATCGCCGTGGTGCTGACGTTGAACGCGGTGATCGCCTTCACCCAGGAACGCAAGGCCGAAGGGGCGGTCCGGGCGCTGATGCAACTGGTCGTGCCCCATGCCCGGGTGGTTCGCGACGGCCGGGACCTCGAGATCGACAGCCGAGAGCTCGTCCCCGGCGACGTGGTGCTGTTGGAGTCGGGGGCGCGCATCCCCGCCGACCTGCGCCTCGTCGGCACGAAGGCCCTCCAGGTCGACGAGTCGTTGCTGACCGGCGAATCGGCTCCCGTGACCAAGACCGTCGACGGCGTGGAACCGGGCGCCGCTCTCGCCGACCGTCGGTGCATGGCCTACACCGGCGCCACGGTCACCGCCGGTCGAGGGCGCGGCGTGGTCGTCGCCACCGGTTCGGACACCGAGCTCGGAGCGATCGCCGGGCTGATGCGCTCCGAAGCCGTCGCCGCCACGCCGCTGCAACGGCGGATGGATCACTTCGCCAAGATCATCGGGGTCGCGGTGGCGGTAGCTGCGCTGGTGGCATTCGTCAGCGGCGTAGCGCTCGGCGAACCGGTGGAGGACATGTTCCTCGTGGCCGTCGCACTGGCGGTCTCTGCGGTACCCGAGGGACTCCCGGTGGCGGTCACGATCACGCTCGCGGTCGGAGTGCGGCGTATGGCACGCCGCCACGCGATCATCCGACGGCTGCCGGCGGTCGAGACACTGGGCAGCACGACGGTGATCGGCTCCGACAAGACCGGCACGCTCACCGAGAACCGGATGACGGTGCAGGAGATCTGGACCCCGGGTCACCGATACACGCTCGCCGGTGACGTGTCCGACGGCGAGTTGCTCGAAGGCGACGAACCGGCCGCGATCGGTGAGCACCCCGCACTGCACGAGACGCTCCTGGCCGGAGTGCTGGCCAACGAGGCCGACCTCCACTGGGCGGGCGACGAGCTGGCGACCACCGGCGATCCGACCGAGATCGCGCTGTTGCTGGCAGGGCTCACGGCGGGCCTGGAGCCCGGCGACGCCCGCGCCGCCTATCCCGTCTTCGCCGAGATCCCGTTCGAGCCGACCCAGCGGTACTCGGCCAGCATCCGCAGCCGGCACGACCGCCACGAGATCTTCGTCAAGGGTGCTCCCGAGCGGGTGCTGTCCATGTGCACCGAGATGCTGACGGATCACGGCGGGGTGCCGCTCGACGTCGAGGCCGTGGCCCGTGAGGCTCGTGAACTGGCCTCGCGAGGCCAACGCGTCCTCGCCTTCGCGCGCCTGACGCCGCCCGATCGGCTCACCGATCCGCGAGAGGTCACCGAGCCCGGCGGACTCGTGTTCGTCGGGCTGCAGGGGATGATCGACCCGGCGCGGCCGGGCGTGCGCGATTCGATCGCGGCGTGTCAGACCGCCGGCATCCGCGTGGTGATGATCACCGGTGATCACGTCGCGACGGCCTGCGCGATCGCCGACGAACTCGGCATCGCCGGTCGGGGAGAGGCGATCACCGGGAGCGAGCTCGACGACCTCGACGACGAGGCGCTGGCCGAACGGATCGACGGCGTCTCGGTGTGCGCCCGGGTGTCGCCGGAGAACAAGCTCCGCATCGTCCACATGCTCCAGGCGCGAGGCGAGGTCGTGGCGGTCACCGGCGACGGCGTCAACGACGCCCCCGCGCTCAAGGCCGCCGAGATCGGCATCGCGATGGGCGAGAAGGGCACCGATGTCGCCAGAGAAGCGTCGGAGATGGTGCTCACCGACGACAACTTCGTGTCGATCGTCGCCGCGGTCGAGGAAGGACGGGTGACGTTCGACAACATTCGCAAGGTCACGTTCTTCCTGGTCTCCACGGGCGCTGCGGAGATCATCGCCATCCTCGTCGCCGTCTGGCTCCAGTGGCCGCTGATCCTGTTGCCCGCACAGCTGTTGTGGCTCAACCTCGTCACCAATGGTCTGCAGGACGTGGCGCTGGCCTTCGAACCTGCCGAGCGCGGCGTGCTGCAGCGACCGCCCCGCCGGCCCGGCGGGGGAGTGCTCGACCGCATCATGTGGGAGCGCGTGGTGCTGGCCGGGGCGGTGATGGGTGCGGGGATGCTGTTGACGTTCCGCTGGGAACTCGATGCCACCGATTCGCTGATGGCGGCTCAGACGGTGGCGCTGACGACGATGGTCGTGTTCCAGCTGTTCCAGGCCGGCAACGCCCGATCGGAGACGGAGTCGGTGTTCCGCAGGAATCCGTTCTCGAACCCGTTCCTGTTGTGGGCCACCTTGGCGGCGCTCGGCGTGCACGTGGCGGCGCTGTACTTCCCGCCGACGCAGTACGTCCTGCGGGTCGAGCCGATCAGCCTCGGTGCGTGGGTGCGCATCGTGATCGTTGCCACCAGCGTCATCGTCGCCATGGAACTCCACAAGGCACTACGTCGCCGTCGGAACTGAACTCCTCGGCCGACTGCGCCGGTCGACCGTCGATGCGACCAGCGCGGCGATGACGCCCGGTAGGGTCCAGCTGCGGTGACCCCCTCGTGAACGCCCGTCGTCTCGTCGTCGCGTGCCTGACCGCAGCGACCGTGACGGTCGCGTCGTCCGGATCCATCGACGCCGGTGCGGGCACCACGAACCCGACGCCCCCGACGGTGCCTCGTTCCGCGCAGCCCGGCGACGACACCGGCGCGACCGTGCCCGCCGACACCACCGTGCCGTCGACCACGAGCGCCCCCGGCACCACCGTGGCGCCCGACACGACCGTGCCGGGAGAGCCCGACAGCCGGGACGGCACCGACTCAACGGTCGCAGCGCCGCGTCCGAGCACCCAGCCGCAGGTGCGCTCGTCGGACATCGACATCGGCTCGATCGTGCTGGCGCTGCTGGTGCTCGCCGCCATCGGCGGCGTCGTGCGTGAGCTGCTGCGCCGCCCCCGTCGCCCCGCAGCGGCATCGGTCGACGCCGGTCAAGCCCGTCTCGTCGCGACGACGCCTGGTCGTCCCGACGACCACGTCGACGTCGCCACGCTCGACCTGCTGGTGCAGCTCGGTGAGGCGCTGGTCGACGCCGGCAACTCCGTCGGCCACGTCGAGTCGATGCTGCGCAACATCGCCAAGGTGTACGGCATCGACGATCTGGGTGTCCTGGTGCTGCCGACGGCGCTGATCGTGTCGATCCCCGGCGTCGGCAACGTGCACACCGAGGTCAGTACCGCCGGGCGTTCGGCGCTGCGTCTCGACCAGGTCGACGATGTCGTGCACCTGGTCAACGCCGCCGAGCGCGGCGAGATCACCGCCGAGGAGGGACAGGTCGGGTTGGCACGGATCCGGGCGTCGGAGCCACCGTACGGCCCGTGGCTCATGCTGGCGGGCTACGTGCTCTCGACGGTCGGCATCACACTGGTCCTGCGTGGCGGCTGGCGTGAGGTGGCCGTCGCCGCCGTGCTGGGAGCGGTGGTCGGGCACTTCCGGCGCTCGACACAGCGCTTCGGAAGCTCGTCGCAGCCGTTCTGGCCGTTGATTGCAGCGGCAGTCGTGTCGACGGCGGTGTTCACGGCTGCTCGATTCGTCGACGATCTGGTCGTCTTCCCGGCGCTCGTGGCGCCGCTGATCACGTTCCTGCCCGGCGCACTGCTCACGACGGCGGTGCTCGAACTGGCGACCGGACAGATCGTGGCCGGCGCTGCTCGCATCGCCTCCGGTGCGATGCAACTGTTGTTGCTCGCACTGGGCATCGTCGCCGGGTCGCAACTGGTCGGCGTACCCGGTGGCGACATCCGCCCATCCGTCGCAGGAGTCCCCGGCGCCCTGCTTCCGTGGATCGGTGTGGCGCTGTTCGGTGTGGGTGTCGTGTGGTTCAACGGTGCGCGGCGTTCGACGCTGCCGTGGATCCTGGTCTCCCTCTACGCAGGATTCGCCGGCCAGGTGATCGGGGGCCTGTTCTTCGGCAGTTCCCTGTCGGCGTTCTTCGGAGCGGCGGCGATGACGCCCGTGGCGCTGCTCGCCGCCCGGCAGCCGTCGGGTCCGACGCCGCTGGTGACCTTCCTGCCCGGCTTCTGGATCCTCGTCCCCGGGGCGCTCGGACTCGAAGGCGTGGTCCGCATCATCGGTGCCGACGGCGGCGCCGCCGGCACGTCGGCGATCACCACCACCGTGATCTCGATGGTGGGCATCTCGCTCGGCATTCTCCTCGGGCTGACGCTGGTCGCCAGCGACCCGGAGCGTCCCTGGGCCGACGCATCGAGTTGACGGCGCCGCGCCCGTCCGAGTTTGCCGACCGCCACGTTTGTCGAGCGACGGTGAGGGCACCCCCGTCGCACATGAGTGCACCGGCAACCGCTGACCTGTGGTGGAAGAACGCCGTCGTCTACTGCCTTGACGTGCAGACCTTCGCCGACTCGAACGGCGACGGGATGGGCGACTTCGGCGGGTTGACCGCCCACGTCGACGATCTCGCCGGTCTCGGCGTCACCTGTCTGTGGTTGATGCCGTTCTATCCGACCGCCGAGAAGGACGACGGATACGACGTCGCCGACCACTATGCGATCGATCCCCGCCTCGGCACCTTCGGCGACTTCACCGAGTTCATGGCCGTCGCTCGCGATCGCGGCATGCGGGTGATCGCCGACCTGGTCGTCAACCACACCTCCGATCAGCACCAGTGGTTCCAGGAGGCGCGCCGGAGTCGCGAGTCGACGTTCCGGGACTTCTACGTCTGGCGCGACGAGATCCCCGAGGACGGTCCCCACGGTGTCGTGTTCGAGGGCGAGCAGACCGGCGTCTGGACGTTCGACCACCTCGCGGGTCAGTACTACCTTCACCGCTTCTACCGGCACCAGCCCGACCTGAACGTCGCGAACGAGCACGTGCGCGACGAGATCGCCAAGGTGATGGGCTTCTGGCTTGCCCAGGGTCTGTCGGGATTCCGCGTCGACGCGGTGCCGTTCCTGCTCGAGGTCGACGGGATCGACGAGGAGATGGAGATCACCCCGCACCACTATCTGCGGAACCTGCGAGCATTCCTCCAGCGGCGCCGCGGCGACGGGATCATGTTGGGCGAGGTCAACCTCCCCTTCGACCAGCAGCGTGAGTTCTTCGGCGACGAGGACGGCGACGAGCTCCACATGCTGTTCGACTTCATCGGGATGCAGGCGATCTATCTGGCGATGGCCCGCGGCGACGCCGGCCCGATCGCTGCGGCGCTGCGGGAACGTCCCGACGTTCCCGAGGACGGTGCGTACGCCAGCTTCCTGCGCAATCACGACGAGTTGACCCTCGACAAGCTGTCCGACAGCGAACGTCAGGAGGTGTTCGACGCATTCGGGCCGGATCCCGACATGCAGCTCTACGGGCGCGGCCTCCGCCGGCGCCTGCCGCCGATGCTCGACGGCGACCAACAGCGGCTACGGATGGCGTACAGCTTGATGTTCTCGATGCCCGGCGCGCCGACGCTCTTCTACGGCGAGGAGATCGGCATGGGCGAGAACCTGGCCATCGGCGGCCGCCTCGCCGTACGCACCCCGATGCAGTGGACGTCGGCACCGGCAGCCGGGTTCACGACGGCACCTCCCGATGCCGTGTGGCGGCCGTTCCCCGACGGCGACTACGGCCCCGAGCACGTCAACGTCGAGGCGCAGCGCACCGATCCCGAGTCGCTGCTGAACTGGTTCGAACGGATGATCCGGTTGCGCAAGTCGATGCCCGAGATCGGCTGGGGCCGGTACGAGGTGATCGACGTCGACGCCGACGCCGTGCTCGCCCTGCAGTTCCGTTGGGACGAACGGGTGGCGGTGACCGTGCACAATCTGGCGGGCAGGAAGACGACTGTCACCGTGCCGGTGGACGTCGGTGACCTCGACGGAGCACTGCTGCGCGACCGCATCGGGTCGGCGTCACCGATCGCGCTCGAGGACGGCTCCGCGCGCGTGCCGATCGACGCCTACGGATACCGATGGTTCACGCTGGAGCCAGCGGACAGACATGCAACGGACTGACATGCAAACGGACTGACATGCAACGGACTGACATGCAGCGGTCTGGTCGTCAGTGGACTGATCTCCGGTACACCCGCGCCTCCCACGGTGCCAGTGCGACATCGACCTCGCGACGCTGGGCGGCAGCGTCAAGGTTGGACAGCAGCAGTTCCGCCCCACGCCACGAGTGGGCGTCGGGGAGTTCGATCTCGGTGTCGGCGCCGGTGAAGTTCGCGAGCACGAGCAGCTCGACGTCGTCGAGATGGCGGTTGAACGCGTAGATGTGGTCGTCGTCGCCGAGCAGCATGGTGAAGTCGCCGTCGGCGATCACCGCCAGCTCGTGGCGGAGCTCGATCAGGCGGCGGTAGTGGTGGAACACGGAATGCGGGTCGTCGACCTGCGCCGCAACGTTCACGCGGGTCGAGTCGGGGTTGACGGCCATCCACGGGTCGCCGGTCGTGAAGCCCGCGTTGCGCGTGTCGTCCCACTGCATCGGCGTGCGGGCGTGGTCGCGCGCTCCCGCGTTGACCGCCGCCATGATGTCGGCGCGTGAGCGGCCCAGCTCGCGCGACGAGGCGACGAAGTTGAGCGTCTCGATGTCGTGCAGCTCAGCTTCGTCGGAGAACGGGAAGTTGGTCATGCCGAGTTCTTCGCCCTGATACACGAACGGGGTGCCGCGATGCAGGTGCAGCACGGTGGCGAGCATCTTGGCCGAGCGCCGGCGGTGGGCGCCGTCGTCGCCGAAGCGCGACACGACACGCGGTTGGTCGTGATTGCACCAGTAGAGGCTGTTCCAGCCGGTGTCGGCGAGCCCCGCCTGCCACCGTCCGAGCGACGCCTTCAGATCACGCAGTGGCAGCGGCCGCACGTCGAACCGTCCACCCGGACCGTGATCGACGCCGACGTGCTCGAACTGGAAGACCATGTCGACCTCGCCGCTCGCCGGGTTCGTGTAGCGAACCGCCTCGTCGACCGTGACACCGGGCATCTCGCCGATCCAGACCAGCTCGTCGCCGGGCCTGGCGACCGTGCCGGCCACCTCGCTGCGCATCTCGTGCAGGAATTCGTGGATGCGCGGCCCGTCGACGAAGTGCGCCATGCCGTTGCCGTAGACCGAGCCGTCGGTGACCACGCCATCGGGGAGGGCGGGATCCTTCGAGATGAAGTTGATGACGTCGAGGCGAAATCCGTCGACACCCCGGTCGACCCACCACCGCATCATGTCGTACACGGCCGCCCGGACGTCGGGGTGCTCCCAGTTGAGATCGGGCTGCTTGCGGGAGAACAGGTGGAGGTAGTACTCGCCGCTCGCCTCGTCGAACTCCCACGCCGAGCCGCCGAAGATGGAGCGCCAGTTGTTGGGTTCGGCGCCCGGGTCGCCGCCGCGCATGCCCGTACGTGGTGGCCGCCACCAGTACCAGTCGCGTCGATGCGAGCTGGTGGACGACCGCGACTCGACGAACCAGGCGTGCTCGTCGGAAGTGTGGTTGACGACGATGTCGGTGATCAGTCGCAGGCCGCGCCGGTGGACCTCGGCGACGAGCTCGTCGAACTGCTCGATCGTGCCGAACAGGGAGTCGATGGCCCGGTAGTCGCTGATGTCGTAGCCGGCGTCGTCCTGCGGTGAGGCGTAGACGGGCGAGATCCACACGGCGTCGACACCGAGGGACACCAGATGGTCGAGACGACCGATGATGCCGCCGAGGTCGCCGATGCCGTCACCGTTCGAATCGGCGAAGCTGCGCGGCCAGATCTGGTAGATCGTCGCCCGCCGCCACCACGGTTCGGTGTCGTCGGGTCGATGCGTTCGCGGGGTCACCTCGCCGGTGTTCCCACCGTCGACCGTTCGACACGTCCGGACATGATCGACGCCCGTCGAAGCGATGAGCCAACCGCCCTGATACGGGCTTTTGGCTCATCGCTCGGGTGGGGTTCGTCGGCGACGACTCGGTCGACCTCGGTCATTCCCGACGGGTTTCCGCCTCGGCGACATGGTGCTTGACGTCGAGGAAGCTGTCGGGCGACACCGAGATCGAATCGATGCCGGTCGACACCAGGAAGCGTGCGTAGTCGGGATCGTCGCTCGGCCGTTGACCGCAGAAACCCACCTTGGTGCCGTGCTCGTGGGCGGTGTCGACGAGGGAGGCAATGCTGCGCGTCACCGCCTCATTCCGTTCGTCGAACAACGTGGAGAGGCGGTCGGAGTCTCGGTCGACGCCGAGCACCAGCTGCGTCAGGTCGTTGCTGCCGATCGAGAACCCGTCGAAGCGGCTGGCGAAGTCGGCGGCGAGCACGATGTTCGCCGGGATCTCGGCCATGACGTAGACCTCGAGTCCCCGCTGCCCGCGCAGGAGGCCGTGTCCGGCCATCGTCTCCAGTACGCGGTCGGCCTCGTCGACCGTGCGGCAGAACGGGATCATGATCACGGTGTTCGTGAGCCCGATCTGCTCACGGACACGCCGGAGCGCGCGGCACTCGAGGGCGAACCCCTCGGTGTAGTCCTCGTGGTAGTAGCGACTGGCGCCGCGCCACCCGAGCATCGGATTCTCCTCGTGCGGCTCGAACTGGGCGCCGCCGACGAGTTGGGCGTACTCGTTGGTCTTGAAGTCGCTCATGCGCACGATCACCGGCTTCGGATGCCATGCCGCAGCGATGCGGGCGACGCCGTCGGCGAGGCGGTCGACGAAGTACTGCGTCTTGTCGTCGTAACCGGCGGTGAGTTCGTCGATCCGCTCACGGGCCTCGGCGTCGTCGAGTTCGTCGTAGCGGACGAGGGCCATCGGGTGGATCTTGATGTGGTTGTTGACGATGAATTCGAGGCGCGCCAGCCCGACACCGTCGGCGGGGAGTCGCCACCACCGGAACGCGCCGCTCGGGTTGGCGAGGTTGAGCATCACCTCGGTCTCGGTCTGCTCGATGTCGTCGAGGTCGAGGTCCTGCGCCTCGAACTCGAGGATGCCGTCGTACACGTGGCCCTCGTCGCCTTCGGCGCACGACACGGTGACGTCGTCGCCGTCCGACAGCGTGCTGGTGGCGTCGCCGGCGCCGACGATCGCGGCGACACCGAGTTCGCGGCTCACGATCGCTGCATGGGAGGTGCGTCCACCGCTGTCGGTGACGATGGCGGCAGCTCGCGCCATGATGGGTTCCCAGTCCGGATCGGTGGCGCCGGTCACCAGTACCGCCCCGGCGGGGAACTGGTCGATCTCGTCGGCGGAACCCAGCTTGCACACCGGCCCGGCGGCGATCGCGTCACCGATCGCCAGACCGGACACCCGCACCTCGCCGCGCTCGAGGAGCCGGTACGACCGCAACGTGGACCTCTGCTTGTTGGCGTACACCGTCTCGGGCCGCGCCTGCACGATGTACAACTCTCCGCTGTGGCCGTCCTTGGCCCACTCGATGTCCATGGCGCGTCCGTAGTGCCGCTCGATGACCACGGCCCAGCGCGCCAATGTGACGATCTCGTCGTCGTCGAGCACGTGTGCGGCGCGTTCCTCGTCGGACGTGTCGACGGTCTCGGTGGGTGAGTCCCGGTCGTCGCGGTAGACGATCTTGGTGCGCTTCGACCCCACCTTGGTCGACACGATCGGTCGCAGGTCGGCGTCGTCGAGCAATGGCTTGAACACCATGTACTCGTCGGGGTCGACCTCGCCGCCGACGACCGATTCGCCGAGACCCCACGACGCGTTGATCAGCACGGTGCGGGGGAAGCCGCTGTCGGTGTCGATCGTGAACATCACGCCGGCCGACGCCTCGTCGGAGCGCACCATCTCCTGGACGCCCACGGACAGTGCGACGGCGAGGTGGTCGAAGCCGCGTCCTTCTCGATAGTCGATGGCGCGGTCGGTGAACAACGACGCGTAGCACCGTTTGCAGGCGCCGAGCAGGGCCACGGTGCCGGTGATGTTCAGGAACGATTCCTGCTGTCCGGCGAAGCTCGCCTCCGGCAGGTCCTCGGCCGTCGCACTGCTGCGCACGGCGACGTCAGGGTCGTCACGTTCGAGCCGGGAGGCGAGTTCGGCGTAGTCGTCGGCGATCGCCTGGCGAACGTCGGTGGGGAATTCGGCTCCGGTGAACAGTTCTCGTATGGCCGATCCCACCTTGGCGAGGTCGGTGCCGCCGTGCAGGGTGTCGATCTGTTCGGAGATGCGCTCCTCGAGATCGTTGGCGTCGATGAAGCGGCGGTAGGCGGCAGCCGTCGTGGCGAAGCCGGCCGGCACCCTGATGCCCTCCGTGCGCAGACGCTGGATCATCTCGCCGAGCGACGCGTTCTTCCCGCCGACGATGGCAGTGTCGTCGGAATCGAGTGTCTCGAACCACCGGGTCAAATCGTTGTCGGTCATGGGTTCTCGGTCCTCTCGTGTCGGCGGCCACTTCGCGAATTCCGAGTCGCACGCTGCGCCTCAGCGAACCGGGCGAGGAGTCGGGCCATTTCCTCGGTGTCGTCTACGGCGACGTGGGCGCTGGTGAGCCGGTCGCCGGCCTCGTCGCTGCGCACGACGATGCCGAGGCCCGACTTGCGAACGGCGGCCAGGGCATCCTCGTCGGTGATGTCGTCTCCGGCGTAGATCGCCACGGCCGAGCGCTGGTTGGGGACGATCGTCTCCATGAGCCAGTCGACGGCCTTGCCCTTGTGCCAGTCGATGTCGGGTCGGAGTTCCACGACCTTGCGGCCGCCGGTCGCCCGCAGCCCGTGCGAGCGCGCGATTTCCCGAGCGGCGCCGACGACCTCGTCGACGCGCTCATCGCCGTCGACCTGCCGGTAGTGGACGGCGAGCGCGTACCGTTTGCGATCCACCGTTGCGCCGTCGACGTCATCGAGTCGGCGGTGGCAGTCGCGCTCGGCCTCGTCGAGCGCCGGCAGGGCGTCCTCGGCCCCCGGGTGCCGATGGTCGGTGCCGTCCGGCCCGGCGATCTCGAAGCCGTGGCTGCCGGCGAACCAGGCGCCGTCGAGTGGCGCCAGCTGCTCGACGTCGTGCAGGTCTCGACCACTCACGATGGCGACCGGTGCAACCTCCGCAAGATCTTCGAGTGCGGACCGGGTGGCCGACGTCATCGCGACCTCGGTGGGGTCATCGACGATCGGCGCCAACGTGCCGTCGAAGTCGAGAAAGAAGACGGGGGAGCGGTCCGACAATCGGCGCATGACGTCATCCCACGACGCCAGCGCATCGGGCACCGCCGACAGCGGGCGTTGCGACGCATCCTCCGGCCGGCGGTCGTCATCGGTGCCGTCGCCGTGCCGCTGATCGGAGCCGTCGCCGGCGACGCGCACCTCGGACAGGTCGGCGACCACGATGTGGGCGCCGCTGTCACGCAGGGCGTCGGGCGTGCCGTCGCGTTCGACGCCGACGACGAGGCCGAAGTTTCCTTCGCGTCCCGCTCGGACACCGGCACGGGCGTCCTCGACGACGACCGTGTGAGCCGGCGACGCCCCGAGGCGCTCGGCTGCTTCGACGAACATGTCCGGTTGGGGCTTGCCGCGCAGGCCGAGGTCGTCGGCGACCACCCCGTCCACCCGCACCGGGAACAGCCCGCCGAGACCGGCGGACTCGAGGACCTGCCGGCAGTTCCGGCTCGCCGAGATCACCGCGGTGCCGATCCCTCGACGCTGCAGGTCCCGCGCGAGTTCGACCGTGGAGTCGAACACCGCCACACCGTCGGCCTCCAGGCGCTGCCGGAAGAGACGGTTCTTGCGATTGCCGAGGCCGTACACCGTGCATCGATCGTCGGGGTCGTCTTCGCTGCCCTCGGGAAGTTCGATGCCGCGCGAGGTGAGGAACGATCTGACGCCGTCGCGGCGTGCCTTGCCGTCGACGTGCTCCTTGTAATCCTCCTTGCTGAAGGCCCGATGATCTTCACCCGGTGTCGGTTCACGCCGATCGAAGAAGTCGTCGAAGAGGTGCTTCCACGCCCGGAAGTGGAGCGAGGCGGTGTCGGTCACCACGCCGTCGAGATCGAAGACCACAGCGCGGTGGCGGTCGGGGGAGATGACGACATCGGACATGACGCCAGGCAATACCCCGTGGTCACCGACGTCATGCCCGCCGTCGACTCGTCGCGCATCCAAGTGGGTAGGTACTCAGCGGATGACCGACATGCAACGCCGCCACGGGCCGTCGGGGCCGCGCACGTCGGCTGACGCCGAGGCGTGGACGTGGCGCTACGACGGCTACGACCCCGCCGAGGAGGGCCAGCGCGAAGCGTTGTGCACCGTCGGCAACGGCTACCTGGCGACCCGCGGTGCCGCACCCGAGGCAGGTGCCGACGGCACCCACTATCCCGGCACGTACATCGCCGGTGTCTACAACCGGCGGACCAGCGAGGTCGCCGACGGAGCGACCGTCGACAACGAGAGCCTCGTCAACGTGCCGAACTGGTTGGTGCTCACGTTCCGCATCGACGGTGGCCCGTGGTTCCGCATCGACGACGTCGAGATCCTCGACCACCACCAGACGCTCGACCTGCGACGGGGTGTGCTGATTCGCCGGACCCGGTTCCGCGATGATGCCGGCAGAACGACGCAGCTGACCCAACGCCGCTTCGTGTCGATGGCGTTCGAGCACGCCGCCGTGCTGGAGACCACGGTGATGGCGGAGGACTGGTCGGGGCGGATCGAGTTCCGCTCCGGGCTGGACGGGACCGTGCAGAACACGCTCGTCGAGCGGTATCGGTCGCTGGAGAGCGACCACCTCACCGTGGTCGACACCTGCGCACTCGCGGAGGACTCCGTGCTGCTCGAGGTCGAGACCAACCGATCACACATCCGCATCGCGCTGGCGGCGCGCACCCGCGTCGTCGACGACGGCGCCGACCCGACGTACCGGTTGGTCACAGAGCAGGGATGGATCGGACACGACGTCGCCGTCGCCATCACGCAGGGCGACGCCGTCACGGTCGAGAAGCTCGTCACCGTGTTCACCGACCGCGATCGCGCCATCTCCGAACCAGGCGAGGAGGCCGCTCGCTGGCTGCCGCGCCTGGACGGCTTCGACGTGATGCTCCACGACCATGTGCGGATGTGGGGACTGCTGTGGGCGCGGTTCCATCTCCGGCTCGACGGCGGAGACGACGCTGGGCACATCCTGCCGATCCTGCGGCTCCACGTACTCCACCTGCTGCAGACCACCTCGCCCCACACCGCCGACCTCGATGCCGGTATCCCGCCGAGAGGCCTGCACGGCGAGGCGTATCGAGGCCACATCCTGTGGGACGAACTGTTCGTGTTCCCGCTGCTCAATCTGCGGTTCCCCGGCCTCTCGCGTGCGCTCTTGCTCTACCGGTACCGCCGCCTCCCGGAGGCTCGTCAGGCCGCCCGAGAGGCGGGGCTCGAAGGCGCGATGTTCCCGTGGCAGTCGGGCAGCGACGGCCGCGAGGAGAACCAGCAGCTCCACCTGAATCCGCTGTCGGGCCGATGGCTTCCCGATCCGACGCATCGCCAACGTCACGTCGGCATCGCCATCGCCCACAACGTGTGGCAGTACTACGAGGTCACGTGCGACCGCGACTTCCTCGTCGAGTTCGGTGCCGAGTTGCTGTTCGAGATCGCCCGGTTCTGGGCGAGCATCGCCACCTACGACCGGACCAAGGACCGCTACGTGATCTGCGGGGTCATGGGACCCGACGAGTTCCACTCGGGCTACCCGGGTGAACCCGAGAACGGCATCGACAACAACGCCTACACCAACGTGATGGCCGCCTGGACGCTGCTGCGCGCGCTCGACGTGCTCGACGTGCTCCCCGCGGAACGGCGTGACGAGCTGCTCGACCGGCTGCAGCTGAGCTCGGAGGACTTCGACCGCTGGCGCCACGTCTCGGCGCGGATGTTCGTGCCCTTCCACGACGACGGCCTGATCAGCCAGTTCGAGGGCTACGAGCAGCTCGAGGAACTCGACTGGCACGGTCTCCGCGAGCGCTACGGCGACATCCAACGCCTCGACCGGATCCTCGAGGGCGAGGACGACAGCGTGAACCGCTACCAGGCGTCGAAGCAGGCCGACGTGCTGATGCTGTTCTATCTGCTGTCGTCGGCCGAGCTCGGCGAACTGTTCGACCACCTCGGCTACCGCTTCGAGCCGGACATGATCCCGAAGAACATCGACTACTACCTCGCGCGGACCTCCCACGGCTCGACGCTCAGCGCGCTCGTGCATGCCTGGGTGCTGGCCCGGTCGCAGCGCGAACGGGCGGCGGAGCTGTTCGTTCGGGTGCTGGAATCCGACGTGGCCGACATCCAGGGCGGCACGACCGCGGAGGGCATCCATCTCGCGGCGATGGCCGGCAGCGTCGACATCTTGGTGCGGTGCTTCTCCGGGCTCGAGGTGCGCGGCGACCGGCTGATTCTCAACCCCTACTGGCCGTCGGAGCTGGGCCGGCTGGAGTTCCGGATCCAGTACCGCCAGCATCCGCTGACGCTGCAGGTGTCCGGGGCCGCGCTGGAGGTGAGCGCCGGGAGCAGCCTGGAGCAGCCGATCGTGGTGGTGTGCCGCGACGAGGAGGCGGTCCTCGAGCCCAACTCCCGCCTCCGGTTCCCCGTCGGAGCCGCACCCCACGACGAGCGATGAGCCAACCGCCCAAATGCGGGCTTTTCGCTCATCGCTCGGGTTCCACCCGTCGCAGCGATGAGCCAACCGCCCAAATGCGGGCTTTTCGCTCATCGCGACGGCGTCGTCATCTTGACAGAGTCCAAAGTTTGTGGAAGAGTTCGAACCTGATGTCGTCAGATCTCGTTCGAATGTTGCGCAAGCACGACCTCCAGGTCACCGCGCAACGGCTCGCGGTGCTCCGTGCCGTCAACGAGCATCCCCACGCAACGGCCGGCGACATCGCCGACGATGTGCGTCGAACGATCGGCACCATCTCCCGGCAGTCGGTGTACGACACCCTCACCCTGCTCACCGAGCGCGACATCGTCCGCCGCATCCAGCCGGCCGGATCCTCCGCTCGTTACGAGGACCGCATCGGTGACAACCACCATCACCTGGTCTGCCGGAACTGCGATCGCCTCGTCGACGTCGACTGCGCCGTCGGCGAGGTGCCCTGCCTCATCCCCGTCGACGCAGGGGACTTCGTCGTCGACGAGGCCGAGGTGACCTACTGGGGCATCTGCCCCGAGTGCCAGACCCACCGATCCACACCCGAACCCGCGCAACACGAGGAGCAACGATGACCGACAACAACGCACTGTCCGCAGAGTGGGGTTCCCTGACCTCCGGGGAGTTCCAGTCCAACGAGAAGTGGTGGCCGAACGCACTGAACCTGCGGATCCTGCACCAGAACCACCCCGACTCGACGCCGTTCGGTGCGCAGTTCGACTACCGCGAGCAGTTCTCCCAGCTCGACGTCGACGAACTGACCCGCGACGTCGACGCCCTGATGACCGACTCTCAGGACTGGTGGCCCGCCGACTGGGGCCACTACGGCCCGTTCTTCATCCGCATGAGCTGGCACGCCGCCGGCACCTACCGGGTGAGTGACGGCCGCGGCGGTGGCGGTACCGGCGCCCAGCGCTACGCCCCGCTCAACTCGTGGCCGGACAACGGCAACCTCGACAAGGCCCGCCGCCTGCTGCTGCCGATCAAGCAGAAGTACGGCAAGCGGATCTCGTGGGCCGACCTGTTCGTGTTCGCCGGCAACCGCGCCCTGGAGACGATGGGGTTCCGGACCGCCGGTTTCTCCTTCGGCCGCAACGACATCTGGGCGCCCGAGGACGACATCTACTGGGGTCCGGAGAACGAGTGGTTGTCGATCAACGACGAGCGCTACACCGGGAGCTGGGAAGACGGCAGCCGGGCGCTCGACAACCCGCTGGCCGCCGTGCAGATGGGTCTCATCTACGTCAACCCGGAGGGCCCCAACGGCGTCCCCGACGCGATGAAGTCCGCTCAGGACATTCGCGAGACGTTCGGTCGCATGGCGATGAACGACGAGGAGACCGTGGCGCTGACCGTCGGTGGCCACACCTTCGGCAAGATGCACGGCGCCGTCCCGCCGGAGTCGCACGGCCCCGAGCCGGAAGCGGCCAGCCTCGCCGAGCAGGGCCTCGGTTGGGCCAACAAGCACGAGTCCGGCTTCGGTGAGTACACGCTGACGTCCGGCCTCGAGGGCGCCTGGACGCCGACGCCGACCAAGTGGGACAACACGTACCTCGAGACGATCTTCTCCCACGAGTGGGAGCTGGTCGAGTCGCCGGCCGGTGCCAAGCAGTGGCAGCCGCGCGAGGTGAAGGAGGGCTTCATGGTCCCCGACGCCCACGTCGAGGGCAAGATGAACCCGCCCACCATGTCGACCGCCGACATGGCGATGATCGCCGACCCGGCCTACCTCGAGATCTCGAAGCGGTTCCGCGAAAACCCGGACCAGCTCGCCGACGCCTTCGCCAAGGCCTGGTTCAAGCTGCTGCATCGCGACATGGGGCCGGCCAGCCGCTACGTCGGCCCGCAGGCGCCCGACGAGGAGTTCCTCTGGCAGGACAACGTGCCGGCCCAGGAGGGACCGATGATCGGCGACGCCGAGATCGCCGAACTCAAGTCGACCATCCTCGGCTCGGGCCTCGGCACCGACCAGCTCGTGCGGACCGCATGGGCGTCGGCGTCGACCTACCGTCGCACCGACTACCGCGGTGGCGCCAACGGCGCCCGGATCCGCCTGTCGCCGATGAGCGAATGGGACGTCAACGTCCAGTCCGGTGTCAACTCGGTGATCTCGAAGCTCGATGAGATCCGGGGCGAGTTCAACGGCAAGGGCGGCGCGCAGGTGTCGCTCGCCGACATGATCGTGCTCGGCGGCACCGCCGCAGTGGAAGCTGCCGCCAAGGCGGCCGGCCACGACATCACGGTGCCGTTCACGCCGGGCCGTACCGATGCCTCGCAGGAGGACACCGACATCGACTCGTTCCAGTGGCTCGAGCCGAACGCCGACGGGTTCCGCAACTACGTCCGCAAGTTCGGTTCGGTTCCGACCGAGCACCTCCTGATCGACAAGGCGTTCATGTTGAACCTCACCGCGCCGCAGATGACGGCGCTCGTCGGCGGTCTGCGGGTGATCGGCAACAACGTCGGCGACGACGGCTACGGCGAGTTGACCGACCGCAAGGGTCAGCTCACCAACGACTTCTTCGTCAACCTCCTCGACATGAAGACCAAGTGGTCGGCGGTCGGTGAGGAAGAGGACGTCTTCGAGGGTCGTGACCGGTCGTCGGGTGACCTGAAGTGGAAGGCGACGCGAGTCGACCTGATCTTCGGCGCCAACAGCCAGCTGCGGGCGCTCGCCGAGGAGTTCGCCGCTGCCGGCGGCGAGGACGACTTCGTCCGTCACTTCGTTGCCGGCTGGGTCAAGGTCATGGAGAACGACCGCTTCGACCTCGACTGAGGATTCCGGTTCCTGTTCGGTGGGGTGTCGCGCTGCGGCACCCCACCGTCGCGTCCACGTTCACGACGTCGCCCCGGAGACCTTGCTGTAGTAACCCAACGACGTTTCGAGCAAGGAGCGTAGTTCTGGAAATTGTTTCCTAGACTATGGATCTGTGCCGACCGCTGCGACCCGACCTTCCGCCCCGCTGGCAACCGAGCAGGTGCAACGACTTCGACTGGTCGTGCTCCGCCTGGCCCGGCGTATCCGCACCAACTCCGTGCACGAACTCACGCCGTCACAGCAGGCGGTGTTCGCCTCGATCGCCAAGAACGGCCCGGCCACGATCGCTCGGATCGCCGAGCTCGAACACGTCCAGCCGCCGTCGGCCAGCAAGATCGTCGCCTCCCTCGAGGCGCGCGGCCTCGTCGAGCGAGGGTCCGACCCCGACGACCGGCGCTGCTCGCTGATCGCCGCCACCGCCGCCGGCCTCGCCTACCTCGACGAGGTGCGCGCCGCCGGATGCTCCTGGTTGGTCGGCCAGCTCGCCGAACTCGACGCTGACGACATCGACGCCCTCGTGTCGGCACTGCCGGCATTCGAGCGGCTCGTGGCAGCCGACTCGTGAACGCGCGCGTCGCCGCCATCTCCAGCCGCACGTTCGCCGCACTGCGATTCCGCAACTACCGGCTGTACTTCTTCAGCCAGGTCGTGTCGTTTTCGGGTACCTGGATGCAGGGCATCGCGCAAGCCTGGCTCGTCCTCGAGCTGACCGGCAGCGGTACCGCCCTCGGCGCCGTGGTCGCCATGCAGTTCCTCCCGACCCTGCTGCTCGCACCGTTCGGCGGGGTGATCGCCGACCGGTTCGACAAGCGCAAGCTGATCATGGTCACCCAGTCGATCGCCGGACTGCTCGCGTTCACGCTCGGCGTGCTGACGATCTCCGGTGCGGTCGAGCTCTGGATGGTGTATCTCATCGCCGCCGGCTTCGGCGCGGTCACCGCCGTCGACAATCCGAGCCGTCAGACGTTCGTGATGGAGATGGTCGGCCCCGCCGACATCGCCAACGCGGTGACGCTCAACAGCGTGGTGGTCAACGCCGCACGAGCGATCGGCCCGGCGATCGGCGGTGTCATCATCGCCACGGTCGGCATCGGGGAGTGTTTCGTGGTCAACGGGTTCAGCTACCTGGCGGTGATCATCGCGCTGGTCCTGATCCGTCCGGGCGAGCTGCATGAGTCAGCGAGGAGCGCCCGAGCGCCCGGTCAGCTCCGGCAGGGTTTCAGCTACGCATGGAACACGCACACGCTGCGGGTCACGCTCGTGATGCTGGCGATCATCGGCACGTTCACCTACGAATTCACCACCACGCTGCCGCTGCTCTCCGAGTTCACCTTCGGCGCCGGCAGCAGCGGTCTCGCCACGATGACCGCGCTGATGGGCCTGGGCGCCGTCGTGGGCGGGCTGGTCGTCGCGTCGAGCGGGCCGCCGACGGCACGCCGGTTGGTGGCGGTCGCGGGAACGTTCGGCTCACTGGTGCTGCTCGTCGCCGTCATGCCGACGATCGGCCTGGTGTTCGTCGTGATGCCGTTCGTCGGCGCCGCCAGTGTGGCGGTCATCTCGCTCTCCAACGCGACGCTGCAGCTCAACTCCGATCCGAAGCTGCGGGGGCGGGTGATGGCGATCTTCTCGATGGCCCTCATCGGCTCCACCCCGATCGGCGGCCCGCTGATGGGCTGGATCGGCGAGAACATCAGCGCCCGGGTGTCGCTCCTGATCGGCGGCTCCGCCGCGATCGTCGCAGCGCTGTACGGCTGGTGGAGCCTCACCCGCACCGCCTCCGCCACCGACACCGCTCCCGCTCCGGTGCCAGCGATGAGCCAAGCGCCCTGATACGGGCTTTTCGCTCATCGCTCGCGTGGGCATGCCGTCGCTGGTGAGCGAACCGCCCTGATACGGGCTTTCGCGTCGCGGCGGATCTCGGTTGCGACTGGCACACCGTGATGGATGCCGTCGTCCACTACGGCACCCCGCTGATCGACGACCCCAACCGCATCGGCAACGTCACCGCGGTCGGGCTCGACGAGGTGCTGTTCTGCCGGTCGGGTCCGTTCAAGCGTCGGGCCTGGTCGACGCAGGTCGTCGACGTCGCCCGCGGTCAACTGTTGGACGTTGTGCCTGGTCGCGACGCTGCCAGCACGTGTGCATGGTTCGCCGAGCAGCCCGTCGAGTGGTGCGAGTCGATCCGTTGGGCGACGTTGGATCTGTCAGGGCCCTATCGGGCCGTGTTCGACACGATGCTGCCGCACGCCACCCAGATCGCAGATCCGTTCCATGTCGTGAAGCTCGCCAACTTCGTGCTCGATGAGACCCGCCGCCGCGTGCAGAACGAGACCGTGCGGGCATCGCGGCCGCAAGACCGACCCGCTGTATCGGATCCGCAAGTTGATGACCATCGCTCACGAACGCCTCGACCCCACCAACAACGACAAGCTCCGCGGGCTCCTCGACGCCGGCGACCCCGGCGGTGAGGTCCGCACCGCCTGGCACGCGAAGGAAGTGGTGCGCGAGATCTACACGATCGACGACCCGGTCGTGGCTGGCGAGTTCGTCGCGCAGCTCGGCATCGATCTCCAAGACGAGTCATGCCCACCGGAGGTGCAACGCCTCGGGCGCACCATCGTTCGCTGGCGGCACCAGATCGCCGCCTGGCACCAAGCCCGTCACACCAACGGACCTACCGAGGCCGTCAACAACCTGATCAAGCGCATCAAACGCGTCGCCTTCGGGATCAGCAACTGGACGAACTACCGGATCCGAGCCCTGCTCTACGCCGGCCGACCCGACTGGTCACTGCTCGAAACTCGACGCTGAAATCCGAAGCGCCGCTTTTCGCTCATCGCTGACGGTTCGACCGTGCAGCACTTCGTCGCGGGAGATCAGGCATGTGCCATGCTCCTCGGGGTCGGACGGGTGGATCGATCCTGAGGGCCCGACGGTTCACGTCTCGGGTTCGGTGCGGCCGGTGAAGTCGTCCATCGTGTGGTACACGCCGAAGATCCGGTCGGCGAGGAAGTCGCGCACGTTGGTCGGGACGACGCCCTTGAGGATCTCGCTGAGCTGGACGGTCCTGGGCAGCACGACGAACGGCCGGCCGGCGAGCGTCCCCGTCCACGCCTCGTCGACGACGTCCGCGGGGTCGAGGATCGGCAGCAGCGGCGCCGACTTGGCGCCCTCGAACATGCCGGTGCGGGTGTAGTACGGGCAGACGGTCGTCACCTTGACGTGGTCGTGGCCGGCCTGTTTGAGCTCGAGGCGCACCGAGTCGGACCATCCGATGACCGCCCATTTCGATGCGGCGTATGCGGCCATCCGAGGATTGGCGGTGAAGCCCGCAGCAGACGCCAGGTTGAGCAACCGGCACTCGCCGGGTGCAGCGATCATCGCTGGGAGGAACGCGTGCGCGACGTACATCGGCGCCAGGGTGTTGACCTCGATCGTCGTCGTGGCGTCGCGTTCGAGGTCGGTCTCCCAGAAGTACCGGTTGCCCCGGACGATGCCGGCGTTGTTGACGAGGACGTCGATACGGCCGAGCTCGTCGAGGACCGTGCCGGCAGTCTCCGCCACGGTCGCGGCGTCGCTGACGTCGACGACGTAGCCGCTGACCTCGCTCGACCCGCAGTCGAGATCGGCGAGGGTGTCGTCGAGCGCCGCCTCGTCGACGTCCCAGAGCACGACCGACGACGCCCCCTCGGCGATGGCGCGCTCGGCGAACATCCGGCCCATCCCCATCGCCGCCCCGGTGACGAGCACGTTCTTTCCCTTGGCCGACCTCATGACGGCTCCGTCGAGCCGACCGCAGCGGCCGCCGGCTCGTGCGCCGCTCGGGCGGCGAGCGCCGCGGTGCGCACCCGATCGAAGTCCAGGTCCGTGTAGGGCCCGTTGACGCCCGAGATCGTGGCCAGCTTCATGCCGTGCTCGAGCCCGAGCTGGTAGATCTCCTTGACCTTCGGCCAGCTGATGCTGCGGCCGACGGTGAAGTTCTCGTAGCGGCCCTCGAGGGCGAGGACGATCGTCTCGGCGAGGCAGGCGAACACGACACGGTCGGGGAGTCCGATGTCCTTCATCCGGACCTCGCCTGGCAATTCGACCTCACCGGACTCGATCACCAGGACGTCGGGACGTTTGGCGATGTCGTCGGGCGACATGTCGAGCGGGCGGGCGACGTCGGTGATCACACAGCCCGGCTTGACGCTCATGATGTCGAGCACCTTCTGCCCGGCCGCCGAGGTCGCGGTCACGATCATGTCCATGTCCGACAGCGCAACCGACGGGTTCGTCGCCACGTGGACGACGGCGCGCGGGTCCTCGCGTTCGATCTCCTGTTTGAGCTGGAGCAGCTTGGCGGTCTCCGGCGAAACGAGCCAGACCTCGTCGGCGGCGAGCGCCAGCAGGCGAGCGCAGACCGAACCGATCGCACCGGAGGCGCCGACCACCATCGCCTTGCCGTGCAGTAGTCCGTGCTCGTCGGGTTGGAGGATCCCGAGGCGCCGGACCGCCTCGTGCGCCGCCCAGAGCGCGCCGGAGGCGCTGTAGCTGTTGCCGGTCGTCACCGGCAGCGGCGCCCGCTTGGCGACGGTGACGCCGGCGTCGCCGACGACCTTCGTGAACGCCCCGAGCCCCATCAGCTGCGCTCCGAGGCGGCGGGACAGCTCGGCGGCCTCGAGCAGCCGCGAGTAGGTGAACTCGGGCGGGTGCGCGAGCATCTCCTTCGGTGTGCCACCGACGCTGATCAGCCAACCCTCCGCCTCGTCGCCGGTCTCCGAGACGATCCCGGTCACGTGGCTGTAGACGAACGGCGGGACGTAGGCGACGGCCTTCTCGACGAGGCGACCCATGCCGGGGATACCGCTGATCTGCCCCAACGGCTCCACCTGCTTGAAGTACTCCGTCGAAAGCGGGTGGATCACGAACGAGAAGCGGCTCTTGCGGCGGCGCCCCCTGGGCCACAGCAGGCGCGGTTCCAGTCCGGCGCTCTGGATGAACTGGGCGAGGTCGTCGGTCGTCAACTCGGTACCGGACGGCAGCGTCGCCGCGGCCATGGCCTCGTACATCGCCGGCACGACGACGAAGTCGAATGGTTGGGGAGTGACGTCGACGACGAGGTCGGCGCCGAGATCGCTCAGCGCCGCGAGCCGGTCCTCGGAGACCGTGCTGGTGATCACCGCCTTGCCGGCGAGGTCGGGCAGACCGAAGCGCATCAGCTCGGAGAACGAGCCGATGAGGACGTCGGCGTCCTTGACGGCGAAGTGGGCGATCTTGTCGTTGACCCAGCCGACCGGGCCGTCGACCTGCTTCTTGAACGTGTCGGGCACGTGGCGCCAGGCGAACTCGCCGATGCCGGCGGTGGTCGCGGTGACCGGGTTCGTCTTGACGTTGCCGGGCAGGACGACGTCGTGGCCGGCGGAGTCGAAGATGATGTTGTCGGTGAACTCGTGGAGCACGGCGATGGTGCGCTGACGGGTGGTCCCTCCGACGACGACGACCCGGGCGTTGGCGAAGTAACCGGGCATGTCCGCCTCGACTCGCCGAATCGCCCACTCCTGGAAGATGTCGGCGATCAGCGAGTCGTCGCGCACGGGTATCCGCTGCGTGGTGTGCTTGATCCGTTCCACGTCGTCGATGGAGCCCTCGAGATGCCCCGCCGCGCGGGCTTCACGCACGCCGCTGACGGCGATCGCATCGGCGTCCAGCGACCAGCGCCAGACGTGGTCTTCGGCGGCCCGGGCGTCGCCACCCGTGCCGACGCGGACGAGTCGGAACTCGCGACCACCGAGGGTGACGACTTCGTCGTAGTTCCACTCGTCGCCCTGGAAGGTGACGTTGACGACGGTGAGGCATTCCTGCTCGTGATCTGGCATCGCCGCTCCTCGACGTTCGGTCATCTCGTCATCGTGATCGCATTCACGGGCCGCCGCCAGGGTCTTTCGTGCTGTCGGCGATCCGGGCCAGTTCGGCCAGGTGGTGTTCCACGAGATCGACGAAGTGGTCCGGATCCGGAATCATCCGCGCATCGGTGGAGACGCCGACCGTGAGGGCACCGTTGTAGCTGAACAGGCAGACACCGAGCGGCTGATCGGCCGACGTCGGCACCCAGCCGAGGATCGAGCGCACCGGCGCGCCCGCCATCGTCAGTGCGGCACGCGGTCCGGGGACGTTGGTCAGTTGCCCGATCGTCTTGCCGGCGAAGAAGTCGGTGACCCGGCGAGCGATCGGCGATGGCGCCTCGGCGACCGCCCGCTGGAAGCCGAACGCGACCATCGGCTCCGCGGAGTGCTTGAGCCTGGTCGTGCGCCGGTGGATCTCGCCGATCAGCTCGCCGGGTTCGCGGAGGCCGAGCGGCATCGACAGCATGACGACGACGAAGTGGTTGCCGAGCTTGTCGGGCAGCGTGGCGTCGATCGGCTGCAGCGAGACCGGCATCATCCACGAGAGGTCGGTGACCTCGGTGATGCCGCGCTCCCCGAGGTACTCGGTGATCGCCAGTGAGACGGCGGCGAGCAGCACGTCGTTCAGGCTGACGCCGTGGGCGCGGCCGGTCGCACGGAGGCCGTCGAGCGGGAACCCTTCGACCCAGGCGACCGACTTGTCGACCCCGGGGTGGCCGCTCCACGCTTCGGCGTCGTGACCGTCCGACAGCAGCATCCGACCGATCTCGCGCCACGAGTTGGAGAGCTCGTTGTCGATCGACGCCACGCCTGTGAGCGCATCCACGAGCTTGTCGGGACGGGTCACCAGGCCGAGTGCTTCGCCGATGCGGTGGGGGAGCCCGAACGGGTTGGTCGTGGTCATCGCCGTCCGCGCGCGCGACGCGACGGCCTGCCCGGCGTGGCCGACGTAGTCGATCATGTCGGTGACGGACTGTTCGACGACGTGGAGCACTTGCTCGAGCGGGTGGTGATGTTCGTCGGATGTGTTCCGACCGACCGCCGGCGGGACGGCATCGTCGGCCGGATCGCACGTTCCGAGGATCAGTTGCACGAGCCGGATCCCGTCGCCGAGTCCGTGGTGGAAGCGGCTGTAGACGTACCCGCCCCGATCGTCGTCGGATCCGGTGACGAGCTGCACCTCCCACAACGGATGCGAACGGTCGAGCGGAATCGACAATTGGCCGGAGACGTATGCCCGCACCGCGTCGACACCTCCGTCGTCGAGGACCACCCTGCGCACGTGGCGTTCGACGGCGAAGTCGGCCTCGTCCTCCCACAGCCAGACCCCATCGCGCTCGACGGGTACCTGTGACAGGACCCGGTATTTGCGGACCATGCGGTCCATCACGAGCTCGACGACGGCGTCGTACTCCGGGAGTTCGTCGAAGCCCATCAGGCCGTTGACCTGCATGAGGTTGTTCGGCCGGTCCATCAGCAGCCACGTGAGGTCTTCGGGTGCGATCCGTGTGCCCATTGCTCTGCCTCCACCATCGACGGCGCAGTGACGGAACCGCATCGCCGTCCTGCCGACAAGTGTAGATCCGCTGCGGTGCACCGTTGGAAGGTCGACCGGGCCCATCGGCAGCGTCCGCGTCGCGCGGTTCAGCTCACTGCCGGAGCGCCGCCACGCATTGATCGGCGCGGACATGGACGAGGTGATCGCCGTGACTGCTGGCCGGTCGACATCATGGCCCGTCGCTCGATGAGGTGGATCCCGTCCCCGGCGCCCGGTGTCCCCAGAAGCTGGGCTTGGTGAGCTGCGTGACGGTCCAGGTGTCGTCGTCGACGCAGCGGCCGCCGCAGCCGATCTCGACGTCGAAGCCTGACGGGGACACGCTGTAGAACGAGACCATGTGGTCGTTGGTGTGCTTGCCGAGCCCGGCGGAGATCGGCGTGCCGCTGTCGGCATGGCGATCGAGGGTGTAGCCGACGTCGTCGAGCGTGTTCATCTCGACCATGAAGTGGTACAGCGCTGCCGTGTCCCCTGGCGCCAGCGCGAGGCTGTGGTGACGCGGGTTGCAGTGGAGGAACACGACGTCGTGTTCTGATCCTGCGGGCCTCCAGAAGTCGGACACGCGGAAGCCGAGCACCTTGGTGTAGAAGTCGGTGCTCCCTTCGATGTCGGGCGTCCCGAGAACGATGTGGCCCATGCCCTGGTCGCCGGTGGTGAACCCGCTGACCCCGGCCGGTGACACGAAGGGCTCGTGGTCGTGCACGACGCCGTGGAAGAACTCGACGGTGAACCCGCCGGGATCGGTGGTGGAGACCAGCCCGCGGACCCGACGGTCGTCGCAGTCGACCGCCGACCCGGCGTGGACCGCGAATCCGGCCGAGTCGAGTTCGGCGGCGCAGCTCTCCAGCGCGGCAGCGTCCGGGAGTTCCCAGCCAGCGAACGCCAAGCCATCGGAGGTCTCGGTCGGCCGGACGATCACCCGGAACGGTCGGTCGTCGATCTTCATGGCGAAGCCGTCACCGTGGGTCGACACGCTCGTTCCGAGCTGTCGCGCGTATGCCCGCCAGGCGTCGAGGTCGCCGACCTCGAGCCCGATGTATCCCAGACCACGAATGTCCATCATGCTCCCGTTCAAGTGCTCCGCCGCTGGCGCGGTGTCAGTCGCCTCCAACCTAGATCGCCGTCACGGCGCCGGCAGCCAAAGTCGGGCCCAACGCGGCCGCTGGAACGGTTGCCAGGTCTCAGGCTCCTGCGCGAGGCGATCGGCGACGACGATGGCGACGGCGGGATTGTGCCCGAGGCCGAGATGGCTGCCACGCACCTCGACGTTCTCGCGGACCGCACCGCTCGGCAAGAGCGACGCCCGCCAGTCGACGATCGCATCGCTTCGGCTGTACACCGAGGTGGTGGGGATGCCCGGTGGTGGGTGCCGCCGACCGAGCAGGGGACTTCCGAGGGTGACGACCGAGCGCACGGCGTCGGGCCGCCGCCGGGCCAGCTCGATGGCGTGGACGCCGCCGAGGCTCCATCCGACCAGGCTCACCCGGCCGCGCTCGTGCTTCGCTGCCAGGAGTTCGTCGAGCCCGTCGGTGACATGGCGACCGAACCCGCGATTCGTTCCGAGGCCCCATCCGTAGCTGCGGTACCCGAGGCGACCGATGAACCAGCGAAGTGGTGCGGTCGAGGCGTCGTTGCCGCCGAGCCCAGGCAGCACCAGCACGGCGTGGCCGTCTCCACGGGGCGAAACGGCCAGCAGCGGGCCTGCAGCCACTGCGAACGACGCCAACTCGGGTCCAGTTCGGGCTTCTCGGATCGCCACGCTCGGCCATCCAGGACGCTGCACCATGCACCACCGTTCCCGGACGGTCCGGCGACAATCACGCGAGGAGCGTCGTCGACATGGCTCGGATCGTCAGCATGCTCGTGATCGCGGCAACGTCGGTGCGAGCGCGCGGGCGGCCGCGGGCATGACCATGTGCTCTGGCGGTCACCGTGCTGACGCCGTGAGGATGATCGCGTGAGCGATGGTGTCGTTGCGGTCATTCGGCGCGGCTTGTTGCCGTTCGTGGCCGTGGCACTGATGGCCGGGATGGTCGCATCGCTCGTCGGTGCCGACGACGTTGCCGTCGCGGTGTGGTCGGTGGCGTCAGCGGTCGTGGTCGTGGACCTCGTCGTGGTCACGGTCGCCCGGATGCGGGAGGGCCGCATCGCCGTCGACGTCGTCGCGCTGGTGGCCCTGCTCGCTGCAATCGTGATGGGCGAGGCGCTTGCGGCAGTCATCCTCGCCCTGATGGTGGCGTCCGGGGATGCGCTCGAACAGTACGCGCATCGCCGGGCGAAGCGGTCGCTGTCGGAGCTCCTGTCGCTCGCACCGAAGGTCGGTCACCGGTTGGTCGATGGCGTGTTCGAGACCGTCCCGGTCGCCGAGATCGCGCCGGGCGAGGTGCTGCTGGTGAAGCCGGGCGAGGTCGTCCCGGTGGACGGCACGGTGCTCGAGCCGGCCGTGTTGGACGAGTCGGTGCTGACCGGCGAGGCGCAGTCCGTGTCGCGCGAGGTGGGCGAGTGGGCACGCAGCGGTTCGCTGAACGCCGGCGGGGCGTTCCGGATGTCGGCATCGGCCTCGGCGGACGAGAGCGCCTACGCCGGGATCGTCCAGCTCGTGCAGTCGGCAGGCGTCGGCCGGGCACCGTTCGTGCGGCTGGCCGACCGGTATGCGGTGATGTTCATTCCCGCCGTGTTCCTGATCGCCGGCGCCACGTGGCTGGCGACGGGGGAGTCCACGCGTGTGCTCGCCGTGCTGGTGGTCGCCACGCCCTGCCCACTCGTTCTCGCCGCGCCGGTGGCGGTGGTCTCGGGGATCGCCTGTGCGGCGCGCAACGGCGTCGTGGTCAAGGACGGCGCCGCACTGGAAGCGATGGGACAGACGAGAACGGTGCTGCTGGACAAGACCGGCACGCTGACCGCCGGACGTGCGCACGTCGTGGCGGTGCTGACCCCGCCGGGCGGTGATCCAGCGGAGGTGTTGCGGCTGGCTGCGTCGGTGGAGCAGGCGTCGCCGCACGTCCTGGCCGCCATGCTGGTGCGGGCCGCCGGCGACCGCGGTGTGGCCTTGGCCGAGCCCACCGAGGTGGTCGAACAGCCCGGTCGTGGTGTCGGCGGCAACGTGACCGGCCATCGGGTGTGGGTCGGCGCGCTCACGTCGGTCGACCTGGAAGGCCGTGCGCCGTGGCTGGCCGCGGGCGAGCGCCGGGCGCGGCGTGAGGGTTGCAGCACGGCGGTGGTGATCGTCGACGACCAGCCCGCCGGACTGGTGCTGTTCACCGACGAGTTGCGGACCGACACGTCCGCGGCGCTGCGCGCGCTGCGTCGTTCGGGAGTCGACCGGGTGGTGATGGTGACCGGTGACCGGCTCGAGGTCGCCGAGCCGATCGGGATGTCGTTGGGGATCGACCAGGTCTTCGCCGACCGAACTCCGGCGGAGAAGCTCGACGTGGTGCGAGCCGAGTCCTCCAAACGATCCGGCATCACCGTGATGGTCGGTGACGGCGTCAACGATGCGCCGGCGCTCGCAGCCGCCGACCTCGGGGTGGCGATGGGTGCCCGGGGTGCAACGGCGTCGTCCGAGGCCGCCGACGTCGTGTTGATCGTCGATCGGCTCGACCGGCTGGCGGTCGGCGTCGTCATCGCCAAGCGCGCGAGGGCGATCGCCCGCCAGAGCGTGGTGGTCGGAATGGGCCTGGCCACGCTGGGGATGGGAGCCGCTGCGGTCGGGCTGCTCGCGCCGGTCGGCGGAGCACTTGCGCAGGAGGTGATCGACGTGTTGGCGATCGGCATCGCGCTGCGGGCGCTGCGCCCGCCCCGCTCGTTGCGCAACGCCGGTTCGGTACCTGATTCGTGGAGCCATCAGCTCGCCGAGGGGCACGGCCCGCTGCGGCTGGTGCTCGAGGACCTCCGATCGGTGGCGCTCGTCCTCGATACGTGCGACGACGCAACGGCGCTCTCGTCGCTGCGCGAGGTCGCAACACGGATCTCCGACGAGGTGGTTCCGCACGAACGTGAGGATGAGTCGCAGGTGTATCCGGGTGTCGCCGAACGGCTGGGTGGCAACGATCCGTTGGCGCCGATGAGCCGGGCTCATCAGGAGATCTTCCACCTCTCGTCGCTGCTCGAGCGGCTTGTCGACGACGCGTCCGTCGAGGGGTTCGACGATCAGGACCGCGGCGAGGCCCGCCGGATCCTCTACGCCCTCGACGCGATCCTCCGGTTGCACTTCGCGCAGGAGGAGGAGCTGCTGACCAGCATCACACTCGAGGGTTCGGTCGGCCCCTGACTCCTGCGGCCGGGACGGTTCACGGGCGGCGGTCGACGCGTCGCACTGCGGCGGTCAAGGGAATGCCGGGCCCTCGGCGGCCTCGAGGCCGCCGCGGACTGAACGGCGGGGCCCGGAACGGGCGGTCCGGTGGGCAATGTAGGGTAGGGGCTGACCGGTCGACGATGGGGGTCTCGATGAGTGTCAGTCTGCGCAACTACACCAAGGCGCTGTACGGCTTCGACGCCGTGATCGGACGGGTGCCGGCGGATCGCTGGGACGCCGACTCGCCGTGCGACGGCTGGTCGGCTCGTGATGTCGTGATCCATGCGTGCGGCGTCATGCAGGCGGTCGAGGCCATGGCCCGGACCGGCGAGAACGTTCTGCCTGCGACACCGGAAGGGGTCGCCGACGTCGTCGAGCTGTGGAACACCACCCGCGATGGTCTGTTGGAGGCGTTGGATCACGCGCAGGTGCTCAGGCGGGCGGGCACCTACTGGTTCGGAGAAGGAACGATCGACGACATCCTTGCGTTCTCGGTGTGGGACCAGCTCGGGCACTCGTGGGACGTTGCGCGGGCGGTCGGGATCGATGCCCACGTCAGCGACGACGTCGCCGAGGCGTCGTTCGCCGTGATCTCGGCGAACGCCGAGATGCTCCGTCAGATGGGACTGATGGGTGCTCCTGTCGAGGTCCCGACCGACGCTCCGGCCATGACCCGCTTCCTCGGCCTGATCGGACGCGACCCGCTCGGCTGACGACCCGACGGCTGCGCGACGGCCGCTGCCGATCGTCAGGCGGGTCGAGCGCCCGTGGCCGGCCGCTGGCGTGTGGCCAGTAGCTCGGCGAGGCGGCGCATCGCGGTGGCGTTGTTGCGTTTGATGTAGGCCCGGGCGATCGGCGCCGTGAGCCGATCGATCGTCGGCGCGATGATCCAGCGGTACTCGAATTCGATGTGGGTCCCTCCGCTCGCCAACGGGGTCAACGTGTAGGTGCCCTGGCCGGCTCGTCCTGCCTTGGCGGCGACGTTCACCTCGACAATCCTCGTGGGCGCTTCGGACTCGATGACCTCGATGTCGACGACGTCGCTCATGCCGAGAGCACGGGTGTGGACGCGCGCTCGCGACCCGACGCCGCGGTCCGGTCCGGACAACTCCCAATCACGCATGAGGTGGTCGTTGAACGGCTTGTGATTGGCCATCACGTCGAGGAAGTCGAAGACCTCCGCGATGTCGTGCGGCACGGCGATGGAAACGATGACAGGCGTGATCATGTACCAAATGGTACATGATTGATGAACCAAGTGGTACACTTTTCTGGTGTCCAAGCCCGATGTCCGTCAGGAACTCCTCGACGCTGCGATCGACTACGTCGCCGAGCACGGCCTCGCCGACCTCTCGCTGCGCCGGTTGGCCAGCGAGCTGGGAACCAGCCATCGGATGCTCAGCCACCACTTCGGATCGAAGGACGGTATGTGGACGGCCATCGTGCGCGAGGTGGAGCGCCGCCAACTGGTCATGTTCGCAGAGCTGGAGCCCGATCCCTCGATGTCGCTCGAGGATGTGCTGCGCGGCTGGTGGCGACACATCTCCGATCCGTCGCTGTGGCCGAACGAACGTCTCTTCTTCGAGGTCTATGCGAAGGCGCTGCACGACCGACCGGCCACCGATGACTTCCTCGCCGACATCGTCGAGTCGTGGATCGGCCCCGCGGTCGAACACGCCGAGACGATGGGTGTGCCGCCCGAGACGGCGGCCACCTACGCCCGTCTCGGCCTCGCGGTGACCCGCGGGCTGCTCCTCGACCTGCTCGCCACGCGAGACCGCGCCGCCGTCGACGCGGCCATGGAACAGTGGATCGTGCTCAGCACCGACTTCATCGCCCCGCGAGCGTCCGACGGTGCTCTGTCCGCCGGTTCCCGGGGCCGATGACCGACGACCGCTCGATTCGGACGCGGCTCTGGCGTGCCGCCGTGTCGCCTAGAGTCCTGCGATCGACAACCGAGGAGGGCGCCGCGTGGCGATCGCATTCGAACCCGCTGACGCCCGCCGTGATCAAGCGGTGCTGACCGAGCTCAACGTCGCCTATCTCGACTGGCTGGATGCGAACATCCAGCAGACGTTCGGCCTCGATCTGCCGGCGCTGCTGGGGCAGCCGATCACCGAGTACGTGGCCGCCACGCTCGACAAGCTCTGCGCCGCCGAACCTCCGGAGGGCGTGTTCTACCTCGTGCGTCGCGACGGGCTGGTCGTGGGCATGGGCGGAGTGCGTGGTACCGCCGATGGGGCGTCGGAGATGAAGCGGGTCTTCGTGCGCCCGGACCAGCGCGGCGGCGGGCTGGGAGCAACGATCGTGAGGCGTCTGGTCTCCGATGCGACATCGTTCGGGTATGCGAGCATGCGGCTCGATTCCGGCCCGTTCATGACGTCGGCCCACCGGCTCTACGAAGCGGAGGGCTTCTGCGATCGACCCATCTACGACGGCGTAGAAGTGCCGAGTGAGCTGCACCACGACTGGCGATTCATGGAGCGAAGCCTCCACTGAAGAGCGCCTGTCTCGGCTGGTCAGCTTGCCGGGTCGTGTTCGAGGAGCAACCGGCGCCAGGTGTCGGCGAGCCAGTCTTCGTACTGGTCGAGCGTCCAGCCCCGTTCGTCTGCGAGCAGGGTGTACAGCTCGGAGCTGGCGGTCGCCCAGACGATGTCGGCGGCCTCGTCGACGCCCAGCCCGGGTCGCAGCGCCTCGTCGCCGAGGGCGGCGACGAGGCGACGCATGTTGGCGGCACGGCGTTCGCTGATCTCGTGCCACACCTGCTCGGCCTCCGGCTCGGTCGCTGCCGCATCGCGCAGGGCGAGGAACAGCGGCGCCATGCGGGCCTGGATGGCTGCCACTGCGCTCGCGTAGATCTCGAGCTGCCGGGCGGCGTCGGGTTCGGCCCGCATTCGCCGCACGTAGTCGCGCTCTTCCGGAGCGAGGGGCCGGTCGGCGCCGGAGATGGCCAACTCGATGAGTTCCCGAAGGATCTCGGGCTTGCGGCCGACGAGAGCGTAGAGGGTGTCGACGTGCACGGCGGCGTCGCTGGCGATCTGGGCGATCGTGGTGCCCCGGTATCCCCTGGTCACCAGCAGGTCGCGGGCGGCGTCGAGGATGCGACGCCTGGTGCGTTCGGATCGTGCCTGTCGGCTGGTGTTGTCATACGACCGCTTGGACCGCTTGACGGCTGGTGCCACGAGGTGGATGATATGACCCGAAGCACATTCGGATCAAATATTGGAGGCGGCCATGCCGTACGCGTTCATCCAAGACGTTCCCATCGACGCTGCGTTCTACCAACGCATCCGTGACGGTGTCGGTGACGAGCTGCCCGCCGGACTGATCATCCACTTTGCGGTCGAACGGCCCGAAGGCGGGCTGCGCTACTACGACATCTGGGAGTCCGAGGAGGCCTGTGACCGCTTCGGCGAAGACCGCCTGCACCCGGTCGTTCACCCGCTACTCGCCGAGATCTTCGGAGACCACCTTCCCGACGAACCAGCCCGAACCTCGCTCCCGGTCATCCACGCATGGGGTTCGGGATCGCGCTGAGTCAAGCCGGCTCGTCCATGCCCAGGGAGACCTGTCGTCGACCGATCGAGCGGGGCGCTGGGTGTACGTTGCGGGGCGACGAAGGAGAGCTGCCGTTGGCCAGATTCCGCAACCCGTTCACAGGTCTGAGGAGATGCTGGAGAGCGCACGACACGGTCGACAGTCGGCATGAAGAGTCACCCGCGGCCAGACAGGCGCGGTTCCAGTCGGAGATGGACCGTTTTCGCCGTCCTGGCGGAGGTGCAGGATGAAGCTCGGCCTGAGTCCTCGGGCTGCACCTCTGCTCGTGCTTTCCAGTGGCCCGACCCGATCGGGGTCAGGCGGCGGTTCGTCGGTGTGGTGGCCCGGTGGTGTGGACGGTGCCGTCGGGCAGGGTGAGGGTGAGCTCACGGTTCGGTCCCAGTTCGATGGTCCAGCCGTCGTGGTGGATCTTGGCGTGGTGCACGCTGCAGACGGGCAACAGGTTGTGGAGATCGGTGGATCCACCGTTGATCCACCAGATGACGTGATGGAGCTTGCAGCGGTCGTACGCGACCCGGCAGCCGGGGATCCCGCAACACGAGTACAGGCCGCGCAAGGCACGTCGCTGTGCCCGGTTCGCGAGGCGTGCGGTGCGGCCGCGGTTCAACTCGCCCGGCGCATACAACACGACCCCGTTCCGTACGACGACGCAGCTGAGGTCGGCTTCACCGGCGAGTTCGGCGATGACGCGGGCCGGGAGTTCGATGGGGATGGCGAACTCGGCGACGGGGCCGGTCCGACCGGGCGCATCGGCGTCGATCACGGCGACGAACTCTCCCCGCCCCGGCGGTGATCCGACGCTGGTGTCGGTCACGAGTCGGGCGAGTGCCTGTGCGGTGAGGTACCGCTGTTTCTCGATGGGATCCTGAGGGCATTCAGCAGGAACGGTTTCGGAGAACAAGCTCTCCACGGTTGCGTCGAGACGGCCGGCCAACCTCATCCCGGTGAGCGGATCCAGCTTCGCTGCGAGGTTCCACATGCCGTCCGGGTCGATCCAAGTACGGGCTCGCGCAGCCCGGCGTTGCCGCTCCAGGCGTTCTTCGCCGTCGTCCTTGTGGAGCCGTTTCGCTTCGAGCTCGAGTCGGCGGGTGAACTCCTCGATCGTCGCTACGGCAGCAACTGCGGCCAAGGCGTCGACGCGTGCGAACAACTCGTCGCGCCGATTCGGGTCGATCCTCTTGGAGGTGCGGGTGACGGCGTCGATGTGGCCGGCGGTGATCGCACCATCCTCCAACGCTTCCGCCAGCGACGGCGTCGCACCCAACGTGGCGGAACGTTCCGTGGTCTTCGACGCCGCGCCCAGCGACGACTTGGACGCATCGGCGATCGTCTTCTCCGGGAACGAGTCCACCTGGCGCAGTTGGGCGACCAACCCGGCGTGCTGGGCGGCGCACCACGCCTCGACCTCGCGGACTGCGACGAGGCCGGACGTGATCGTCGACCTCGATGCGGCTGGGTCGGCGCGCACCTCGGCGATGCGTTCCACCCGCTCGGCCACCCCAGCGATCTCCATACCGACAACCATAGAGAGGGGGTGTCACAGAGTTCGCCGGACTGCGTTGATCAGTCAGCCGGACAGTGCGTCGACCACATCTACAGCGTCCGACGCTCACGTTTCAGCTCGTCGACTCGCCGATCAGCCAGCGACCGAGGTGCGCCATCGCCGACTCGATGCCGGCCTCGTCGTCCAGGCCGAACGTGTCACGGAGCGCTGCACCCCAGATCGCCGAGCCGACCACCAGGGCGGCGGCGGCCGCTGCCGCGAGTCGGGGGTCGGCCAAACCGGGTGGTCGTTCTTCGGAGGGAAGCTGTCGTGCGACGGTCAGCAGGCGCCGGAGGAGCGGATGGCGAGGTCGCACCGCCCCGATTGCACGGTCGTCGACGATGATGCGTGCGATCGTCTTGGGTGTCGGCGAGCCGTGGTGCATGGCGTGGACCACCCGCTCGATGTCGAATCCCTCGGGGGCGTAGGCCCCTGCTGGAGGGAGAACGAGCCGACCTCGACCGCCTCAGCGAGCAGGTCGTCCTTCGAGCCGAAGTGTCGATGGACGAGGCTGTGGTTGACCCCGGCGCGACGGGCGATGTCGCGGATCGAGACCGATGCCGGGCCGTGCTCGGCGACGAGCTCGATCGCTGCGTCGAGGAGCGAGTTGCGCGGCGAGCCGGCGGAGGGCGTGTGGGATTCCGCGGGAGGGCTGGTGATCCGTCGGCGTTCGAGTGGTGCGGAGCTACTCATCACACCGCCGGCGGCAGCCGCCATCGCAGCGTCGCGGCGGCGGTCGCTCACCCGACGCAGGCCGAGTGCCGGTTCGAGGGAGGCCTCCCAGGACAGCCAACCGAGCACGAGGCTCGCTGCGGCGTACGCGCCGAGTCGTCCGGACCGACCGACCGCAGACATCCGAAACGTCGTCGATGAGCACGGACTGTCGGCACAGCACGAGCGGGTTCAGAGGGTCTTCAGGAAGTCGATGATTCCCGGGAAGTAGTGCGTCGGGTCGTCGAACTGCGCGAGGTGGCTGCCGTTCGGGCAGTGCAGGTACGTGCCGTGGGGAAGTTGTTCCGACATCCACCGCATGTGCTCCGGGTCCATCGTGTCGTGCGTGGCTCCGATGACGAGCGTCGGTACGTCGATGCCGGCGAGGTCGTTCGAGCGGTCCCAGTTCTCGAGGGTGCCGCTGAGGCCGAGCTCGCTCGGGCCTTGCATCGGCACGTACACCGACGGGTTGACGTGAGCGAGGGCACGTTGGACCGGGTCGGGCCACGCCTCGAGTGGCAGGCGGCAGACGTGCAGCGCGTAGTGGTGCTCGACCAGCAGCTCTTCGTATCTGGGGTCGTCGGTGGTTCCGTCAGCCTCGAACTGCTTGATCTCGGCGAGGATCTCCTGATCCATCGTCGGCATCAGGACATCGTTCGCGTACTGGTTGTAGAGCGGCGCACTGGACATCATGTTGGAGATCACCAGACCTTTCAGATGCTCTTGGTGATGCAGCGCGTACTCCATGGCGAGCAAGCCGCCCCACGACTGTCCCAACAGCACGAAGTTGGTGCTGTCGAGACCCAGGGCCACTCGAACCTGCTCGACCTCGTCGACGAACCGGTCGAGATCCCACAGCGACGGGTCGTCGGGTTGGTCGCTTCGGAACGAGCCGAGCTGGTCGTAGTAGTAGTACTCGATGCCCTCGCGCGGGAACCAGGTGTCGAAGCACTCGTAGAGCTCGTCGCTGGCTCCGGGGCCGCCATGGAGGAGCAGCACCTTGAGGTCGGGATTGGTGCCGACCCGCTTCGTCCAGACCCGGAATTCGCCGATCGGCGTGGCGATCGGAATCATCCGTGATCCGCCGGACAGCACATCGCGCGGGTCCCACCCGGATGTGTCGAAGTACGACGTCGCTGCAGCCATCTGCGAACCGTAGCCCGCGGCAGCGACATCGAATCCGGGTGCACCGGATGAGGACAGGGGCTTTTCAGGCGTGCGAGACGCTGTCGAAGTACGTGCTCGTTGGTGTCGTTTCAGATGCCGTGTGTGAGCTGGCGCTCGTATGCCACTGCGTTTGCACGTGCGGGATCCGTCGAGGCGTGACGTCTGGCCCTTCTGCGAGGGGTCAGGTCGTGGAACGTTGGGCGCGAGGAGAACGAGCATTGCGCGCGTCCAGGGCTGCGCTGCACGAGCACACCGACGTGGTCAGATGGATCCGAGCCGACGTGACGCAGTACCAGCCCGATCGCCGTTGGGGGCTCTGGCGCGACCGTGCGGTGTTCCACTTCCTCGTCGATGAAGAGGCTCGCACCGCCTATCGTTCGGTCGCAGCATCGGCCGTCGAGCCTGGTGGGATGCTGATCGTCGCAACGTTCGGGCCTGACGGCCCCGACACGTGTTCGGGAATCGACGTTCGGCGCTACGCCGTCACGGCCCTCGCTGCACAGTTCGCTCCCGACTTCGGCCTGGTCGAAGGTCGACGACTCGTCCCAGCCGCAGCAGTTGGTGACCAGCGGCCGTACGTCGGTGTCGCATTACGACGTGTCGGATAGCGCATGCAGTTGCGGTCGACGGATCCGACACTGCAGGCGACGGCCCGCCCCCCGGACTCACGTCAGCCGAAATGTGGGCGCGTCGGTGAACCAGATCGCGCCCAAGTGGCGTAGAGGAGGGTGTACGCCATCCAGGAGGATCTGACATGCGCCCCAAGCAACTCATCTCGCTCGTTGCCGCTCTCACGCTGTTCGGTGCTGCGTGTGGCAGCGATGACGACAGCGCTGACACCACGGCTGCAAGCGGGGCAGCCGACACCACGACCGCGGCGACCGACGCGCCGGACGACACCATCACCGAGCCCGTGACCGGCCCGGCGACCATCTCGGCGAGCGACCAGAGTGGCGACGGCACCACGGTGTCGGTGGCGTCGGTCTCGTTGCCCACCGACGGGTTCGTTGTCGTGCACGCCGACGGTGGTGGGTCCCCGGGCCCGATCCTGGGCTGGTCCGATCTACTCCCGGCCGGCGACAACACCGATGTCGTGGTCGAACTGCAAGAACCGCTCACCGAAAGTGCGATCGTGTACCCGATGGCCCACGTGGACGCCAACGGGAACGGCGAGTATGAGTTCATGCCGCCCGACGTCACCATCGACGTGCCCGCGACGACGGCTGACGGCGCAGTTGCCGTGCTCCGGATCAACTACGACGTCACGGCCGGGGGCGACGCCGAGAGTGCAGGGCTCCAGCTGACGACCACCGATCTCGGCGAGATCCTGGTCGACGCCGGCGGGAACACGGTATACCTCTTCGTCCCCGACTCGCAGGGTGACAGCACGTGCTACGACGCGTGCGAAGCGAACTGGCCGGTCGTCGCCGAGGTCACCACGATTGGCGACGGGCTCGATCAGTCCTTGCTCGGCACGACGACCCGTACCAACGGCGACGTGCAGGCGACCTACAACGGTTGGCCGCTGTACTACTTCGCCGGCGACGCTGCCCCGGGCGACACCAACGGTCAGAGCCTCAACGGTGTCTGGTGGGTCATCGACGCCTCTGGTGATGCCGTCGAGTCGTGAGGTGCTGAACCACCCCGACCCTTCGGCGACGTCGTCGGACTCCGACGCACTCGCCCGGGCGCTCTACACCGCTCACGGCGCTGCGCTCACTGCATGGGCCCGACGACGCTTCGGTGACCCGCGCACGGCGGAGGAAGTCGTGCAGGAAGTCGTCCTCGCCGGGTGGCGCAACCATCAGCAGTACCAACCGGACCGTGGTAGCGAACGGGCCTGGATGTTCGGTATTGCTCGCAACGTCGCCGCCACCCGTCATCGCCGCGACCGACGTCACCTGCGATCGATCCCCACTGGCACAGACCTCGAAGACAGCCGCGACGACGCCAACCTCGCCCGCCTCGTCGATCGCTCCCTCATCGCCGACGCCGTGCGATCCCTGTCCGCCGACCACCGCGCCGTGCTGGTCGCCGCCTACTGGGAGCGGATGAGCACCAAGGAGATCGCGGAACGGTTCGGGATCCCCGACGGCACCGTCAAGTCCCGCCTGCACTACGCGATGCGAATGCTCCGAACCGCGCTCGACGAACGAGAGGTCCTTTGATGCCAGCCGACCACGACGACGACCTCCACGAATGGGCTGGCGCCTTCGCGCTGGGCGCCCTCGACCCTGACGACCGCCGACGCTTCGAGCGGCACCTCGCCGACTGCGCCCGATGCGCAACCGAAATTCGCGCCCTCGCACCCATCCCCGGCCTGCTCGCCCAACTCGACGCCGACGACCTCGACGCAGCCATCCGGCCCGAGACCGCTGACGCGATCAGCCGCGAAGCCCAACACGAGACACAACAGCTCCGCGCCAGCCGTAACCGCTGGCGCCTGGCGGCGATCACCAGCGCCGCCGCCATCGCCATCGTCATCGCCGCCTTCGCAGCGGTCGCCATCGGCTCTGACGACTCCGCCACCGACGCCGGCGTGGCCGCATCGGTGACCTCCAGCCTCGCAGAGTCGACCGACGTCACCACCACGACCCGCGGCTGGGGCACACAGATCGACCTCGATCTCGCCGGGCTTCCTGCCCGCCCCGAGTACCAGCTGTGGGCGATCGACAACGACGGAGCCTGGTCGATCGCTGCCACCTGGGGCCCAACGCCGACCGGACGCGCCACGATCACCGGCGCCACCGCCACACCCGCCACCCACCTCGGCCGGCTCGTCGTCACCTCCGACGACCCCGACGACATCATCGTCGACGCCACTATCTGACCCACCACTCTCGGGACGACGACCGGTCGCGACCAACGCCTCGCTCCGAACCGTCGGCACTGCCGCGCAGAACCGAAAGGAACCCGACCGATCCGGGCGGAGATGGCCAGGGCGAAACCCGAATCTGGCTTGCGTCGCCATGCTTTGCCCCGATCGTGTTCGTCACGAATGCCTCTGGCGCCGCCTGGTTCGCCGTCGACGGCCTCTGACGACCGTCACCGGCACGACCCGACCGGACCATCGGTCCGTGATACTCCTTGCCGTCACCGGCAACGTCACACGCCGCGTTCGCGCATGATGGGGAGCGGCGTGCTCCTCCCTCGCGTGGCGGGTGTCGTTTCAGATGCCGTGAGCGAGCTGGCGCTCGTATTCCACGGTGTCGAACCGACCGTCCGAGATCGCGATCAGCCCGTTGTCGTCGAGGGTCCACTGCTCCCAACCGTTGAAGCGCACGGCGTGGCCGCTTCCGCCGGGTCCGGTGTTGGTTCCTTCGTAGGTCCACAGATACACGGCGCGATCTCCCGCCCGTCGGGCGAAGTCCATGATGACCACCGTGTCGGGGAATGCGTCGTAGAAGCCCCGTGCGACGTCGGCGATCGCAGCACGGCCGACCGCCGGGTCCTGCCCGTTGACGGCCAACGAGCCGTTCTCGGCGAAGAACGACGCCACCGACCTGGGATCGTGTGAGCACCATGCGGCTGTGTACCGCCGGGCAAAGTCCTGGAAGGCGTCCTCGTTCATGGACGAAACGTAGCCGAGGGTGCAACCAGCGGAAGTCGCTTCGTGGTGCTGTGGCGATCATTCCGCAGTGGAGGACGAAGGCGGCCGACACGATCGATCTGACCGTCGGTACTCGGGTGCACGGACCTCGGCCCCCCTTCAGAGGGATGGCAAGATGCACCCATGAGCCTCAGCCGCCTCAGTCTGGTCTTGCCACCCGTCGGGCCGTGGAGTGCTCAGGCGCGGGGGTACCGGTGGGCGGAGGAGGTGGGATACGACGTCGTGTACACGGCTGATCACCTCACGCACCCGACGTTGCCGGACCTGTGGCTGGGTGAGGCGTTCACCACGCTCACGGCGGCCGCGGCGGTCACGGATCGCATCATGTTGGGCACGCTGGTCGCGTCGTCGGCATTCCGTACACCGGTGTCCCTGGCGCGGATCGCGATGACCGTGCAGGATGTCACCGGCGGGCGTCTCGTCCTGGGTCTCGGCATGGGCTCGCCGTTCTGTGTCGAGGCCGATCGAGGCACGCGTGGAGCCATCGGTGAGATGTCGGATCGGTTCGCCGATGTGGTGCGGGGGTACCTCGCAGTGCTCGACGGTGCGGCCGACTGGCAGGGTGACGCCATGTCGTTCGGTGGGCTCCAGACGACAGCACGACCCGACGGCGTCCGATCACCCGAGCTGCTCCTCGCCGGTCACGGTCCACGATCGCTCGCACTGGCTGCGGCACTCGCCGACACCTGGAACACCTACGGCGGGCCCGGGACCGCCGACCTCGAAGGCGACGAGTTCTGGCAGCTCCTCGGCCGTCAGGTCGCAGGGTTCGCGGAGGCGTGTGAGCGGCAGGGCCGCGACCCGGCGAGCGTTCGGCGTTCGCTGTTGCTCGGCTTCGGACGGGTGCTCCCGACGGCGAGCGTGGACAGCTACCTCGAGGCCGCCGAGCGCGCCGCAGCGCTCGGGTTCGACGAACTGATCGTGCACGGGTCCCTATGGGCCGACGGTGAGCCTGGCGATTTGGACGTCCACGAGCGGGCGCTCGCGAAGTTGCGTTGACCCGGCCCTTGGCGTCGCTGCAGGACCTGGCCTCGCCGCCGTCGGGTGGCCGGCCCTCCTGCTCCATCACTTCGGCTACGAAGTGTGACGTCGTCCAACCGGTCCGAGCCGAAGCCGACATCGACACCCGGTCGGGGCCGAGATCGGTCGCCTTGCTAGATTGCTGCGACCCGTGTCGAAAGGACCCCGATGAGCGCACTGGAGCCAGCCGAGGTGAGCACACTGTTCGAGCGATGTTTCGCCGACGGTGACCTGGAGGGTCTCATGACTCTCTACGAGGACGACGCGGTCTTTCCCACGCCGCATGGCACCTCGACCGGGCACGACGAGATTCGCGCGACGCTGAAGGCCTATCTCGATTCCGGTGCCAAGTTGGTGTTCGGCGAGTCCCTCGTCTTCTCTGCCGGGGACCTGGCGCTCATCCACACGCCGTGGACCATGCGGATGCCTGACGGATCGAGTTCAGCGGGGGCAACGGCCGAGGTCGTCCGCTGTCAGCCCGACGGCAGCTGGAAATACGTGATCGACAACCCCGACGGGACAGCACTGCTCCATCACGGGTGACGGGTACCGGCACCGCACCTGGACTGGTCCCGCCGAACCCCCATGTCCACACCAGGTGTCATCGGGCACGGCTCCATCGCCAGAGCGAATCAGAACTGTGGGTACCAAGCCCCGGGGGCGTTGATGTGGCTACCGTGGCGCCGTGAGGATCGACGAGGCGGACTACCCGAGCGAGCGGGCGAGCGTCATCGAGGTTCTGCGGTCGCTCGTCGACTCGCCCGCAGATCTGGCTTCGACTCTTCATGCCGTCCTGAGCAATGCGGTCCGTCTGGCGAACACGGACAGCGGGTTCATCTATCTCAAGGACGGAGATGTCTACCGTCACGTGTCCGACGTCGGTGCGACGGCCGAGGTGGTCGAATTCAACAAGGCCAATCCGATCCGCCCAGGACGAGGAACGTCAACCGGCCGCGCGGCGTCCGAGCGTCGTGTCGTCCACATCCCTGACGTCGAGTTGGACGAGGAGTACGAACATCGCCACGCTCAGCGCCTCGGTGGTTTCCGGTCGTTGCTGAGCGTCCCGATGTTCCTCCGCGACGATGTCATCGGAGTGCTCTCGGTATTCCGGACCGAACTGCTTCCGTTCACCCAGGACGAAGCGGATCGACTTTCGATGTTCGCGGAGCAGGCAGCACTGGCAACGGTGACGAGCCAACTCGCGACGTCGGTAGAGCATCAGCGAGTCGAACTCGCTCGCTTTCTTCCCCAGCAGGTGGCTGACCTCATCTCGTCGCCTGACGGACAGAAGCTCCTCGAGGGGCACCGGTCCGAGATCAGCGTGGTGTTCGTCGATATCCGGGGCTTCACCGAGTTCTCGGCGCTGGCTGAACCCGAGGAGGTCATCTCCGTCCTCAGGGAGTACCACCGAGAGATGGGCGCTCACGTCACCGACCACGAAGGAACGCTCGGCGGGTTCCAGGGCGACGGTCTCATGGTCTATTTCAACGATCCGTATCCCGTTGCCGACCATGCTCGCAGAGCAGTGGTCATGGCGCGAGGGATGCAAGCCGGGTTCGTTCCGCTGGCCGAGAACTGGCGAACACGAGGGTTCCAGTTGGGGCTGGGGATCGGCATCGCCACCGGATACGCCACGCTCGGGAGGATCGGTTACGAGGGCCGGTACGACTACACGCCCATCGGGACCACCGTCAACCTCGCGGCGCGCCTGTGCGACACGGCGGGACCAGGAACGATCCTGGCGAGCCAGAAGACCATCGCCGCCGCCGACGTTGACGCCACGCTCCTGGCCGACCCGCTCCAGCTGAAAGGCATCCCGCAACCCGTACCCGTCTACGAGGTCTAGCTGTTTGCGAGGGCTGGTCGAGCGGTGGGCTTGAAGTCCGGGTCAGCGTGGTCATGTCGGGTGCGCCTGGACGCTGAACGCTCACTTCCACGACTCCGCCGCACCACGGCGCTACGACTTGCGTCCTGGGCGGTTCGGTTGACGATCGGCTTGCCGTGCTGGATCACGTGGGAGAGTGCGGTTTCGTGTTGTGCGAATGCGGCGAGGTCGTCGGTGGGGTCGACGTTGGAGATCACGATGTCGCCGTAGGCGCCCGGCTGCAGGACGCCGATACGGCCCTCGAGGTGACAGAGCTGGGCGTTGACGGTCCACATCGACCGGAGCACGTCGATCGCCGGCTGCACGTGTGCGCGGATGGCGAGCTCCTCGTTCTGGCGGGTTTGCGCCTCACCGATGAGGTCGGTGCCGAAGCCGAGCGTCACGCCGGCGCGGTGTGTTCGCTCGAGCGACTCCAAGCCGGAGTCGAGCACGACCGAGTTCTTGGCGAGGTTGGCCGCTGGCAGGCCGAGTTGGCGACCGATGTCGTCCATCGCCTGGTACGTGACGAGGGTGGGGACGACGACGGCACCCGCGTCGGCGATCAGCGCTGCGGTCTGGTCGTCCATGAGGTTGCCGTGTTCGATGCAGTGCACGCCCGCATCGACGGCCATGGCGATCGCCTCGGACGTGTACGCGTGCGCGGCGACGTAGGTGCCGCGGTGTTGTGCTTCGGTGACGATGATGCGGATCTCTTCGGTGGTGTACTGCACACTCTCGAGTGGGTCGGCCGGCGACGCCACGCCGCCCGAGACGTGGATCTTGATGAAGTTGCTCCCATCGCGAAGTAGGTGACGGGCGGCCTTGCGCACGGCGTCGGGCCCGTCGGCGACGATGGACATCACGTTCGAATCGAGGACGCAGCCGCAGCTCGCCACCTCGACCTCGCCCGAGCGGATGTCGCCGTGTCCGCCGGTCTGGGTGAGCATGAGACCGGCGCGCACGATCCTGGGGCCCTGTGCGTGCCCGTCGGCGATGGCGCGCATCAGACCGTTGACGTCGCCACCGAGATCGCGGACGGTCGTGAAGCCACGCGCGACGGTTGCCGCCGCGAGCCGAGCCATGTTGATGCCGAACTGCACCTCCGACCATTGTGCGAGGGCGCGGAAGTCGAGCGTGGCGAGCCGGAAGTGCACGTGCCCGTCGATCAGACCCGGGAGGACGAAACGGCCAACGGCGTCGATGTCGATGTCGGCGTCACCGGTGTAGGAGTCGACGAGGTCGATGATGACGCCGTCCTCGATCACGACCGTCTGGTTCTCGGTGTAGGTCATCGTGGTGGTGTCGAGCACGGTGCCGTTCCTGACGACCGTGCGGGTCGAGGGGTTGCCCGCCGCCGTGCTGGGCTCGCTCATGTCGGTCCTACTTTCGATGTGAGTGGTGGTTCGGCTGCTCGGTCAGGATCCTCTGCGTCGCTTGGCAGAGCAGATCGAGTTCATCGCCCGGATCCGGCTTGTCCCGACGCGAGTTGGCGCTGCACGACCATCCCCACGAGATGAGATCGGGTGAAGCGGCGAGCGGATGCGACGCGTTCAGTCCCCGGTCTCCAGCGTTCGGCCGCCCCCGAGCCGGAGGTCATGCGGCGGGCTGGGGCGGTCGGTCAGGAGCTCATCGATTGCGACTGGTGACAGCACCTGCTCGATCACCATCACGGCAGCTCCGGTGATACCGGCCTCGTCGCCGAGTGAGCTCGTCACCATGCGGAGTCGTGCTGTCGCCAGCGGGAGGGAGCGTTTGTAGACCACCTCGCGGATTCCGGCCATCAGTGGTTCGCCTGCCTGTGCGATGTCGCCGCCGATGACGATGACACCGGGGTTGAGCATGTTGACGCACGTCGCCAGGACACCGCCGATCGCATGGCCGGCCCGACGGACGAGCCGGACGGCATCGGGCTGGCCGTGAAGCACCTGACCCACCACATCGCGGCTGGTCTCGGCGGCGACTCCGAGTTCGGTCAGGCGCGCCGCCAGCGCACCACCGCCTGCGATCGCTTCCAGGCAACCGACGTTGCCGCATCGGCACGGGGTCTCGTCGTGGCCCGGAACGTGGATGTGGCCGATGTCGCCAGCGGCACCGTCGGCGCCGCGGTGGACGCGGCCGTCGGTGACGATGCCCGACCCGATTCCCGTGCCGACCTTGACGCAGAGCACCACGCCTTCGTCGGGCCACGAGGTCCATTGCTCGCCAAGGGCCATGATGTTCACGTCGTTGTCGACGAACGTCGGGACGCCGAATCGCTGCGAGAGGCGTTCGCCCACCGGATACAGGTTCCATCCGGGCATGATCGGCGGGCTGACCGCCCGCCCGGTCTCGTGCTCGACTGGCCCCGGTAGCCCCACGCCGACACCTCGCACTTGATCGCCTCGAAATCTCGCTGTGTCCAGCAGTTCGTCGAAGGTCTGCTCGAGCCAGTTCAGGACGACCTCGGGGCCTTCGTCGATGGCGATGTCGTGGGTGCGTTGCGCGAGTGCCTCGCCGCCGAGATCGGTCACTGCGACACGCGAGTGCGTGGCGCCGAGGTCGCCCGACAGCACGACGCCGCTGCGCCGGTTGAACACCAGCGTGCTGGGCGGGCGGCCGCCGGTGGAGGCACTGTCGTCGCCGAGGACGAGCAACCCACGATCGAGCAACGCATCGACACGCTGAGCGATGGTCGATCTCGCGAGGCCGGTCAGCGTTCCGAGGTCGCTGCGGGTCGACGCTCGTCCAGTTCGCACGAGATGCAGGATCGTGCCTGCGCTGCCGTTCCAGGGGATCGGAGTCTCGACCGCGTTCTGCACGGCTCCCAGTGAAACACCGCCAGCTTGACTCTGTCAACAACACACAAGCTTTGAATGAATTGGCGGAAACTCCGGACTTCGGGTGGGACCACGGACAACTTATGCTTGACAGTCGATCAAACCACTGCCATCGTGGTCGCCATGGGGAGAACGGCACCCCGAGAAGGGAACACGGGAGCACCAGCCTCCGGCGAACCGCGTGACTCTGGGACGACGAGCAGCCTGCTGTCGATGCGCGGCATCGTGAAGCGGTTTCCCGGCGTCGTCGCCCTCAGCGGAGTCGCCCTCGACGTCCGGGCGGGCGAGGTTCACTGCCTCGTCGGCCAGAACGGCGCGGGCAAGTCGACGCTGATCAAAGTGCTGTCGGGTTCGTATCAACCCGACGACGGCGACATCGTCTGGGATGGCAAGCGAGTCGACCTTTCGACGCCTGACGATGCGATGGATCTCGGGATCTCGACGATCTATCAGGAGCTCGACCTCGTCGAGTACATGAGCGTCGCAGAGAACATCTTCCTGGGCCACGAACTTGCACGGTTCGGATTCACCCGACGAAGTGTCACCGTCGAGCGGAGCGCGGCGCTCCTCGCACGCCTCGGGCATTCGGAGATCTCCCCCGGCGCGCTCGTGGGTTCGCTCGCTCCCGCCGCCCAACAGATCGTGAGCATGGCTCGGGCGCTGTCGCACGACACGCGACTGTTGATCCTCGACGAGCCGTCCGCCGTGCTCGACCAGGAGGAGGTCGGAAACCTCTTTCGAGTGATCAGCGACCTCGCAGCCCAGGGCGTCGCAATCGTCTACATCTCACACCGACTCGACGAGATCCGCGAGATCGGTGACCGTGTGACGGTCCTCAAGGATGGCCAGACCGTGGGCATCGGACTGCCGGTCGCGGACACACCGACGCCGGTACTGATCAAGCTGATGACCGGCCGCGACATCAAGTATGCGTTTCCCGACCGCGCTGTCGACGCTGTGGACGCCGTCGGCTCGCACGTGGTGCTCCAGGTCAACCACCTCGCTGGCGCAGTCTTCGACGATGTCACCTTCACCGTGCGTGCCGGGGAGATTCTCGGCCTCGCCGGTCTGGTCGGCGCCGGACGGTCCGAGATCCTCGAGACCGTGTTCGGGGCTCGTCGAGCGCTCCGCGGGTCGGTGACGGTCGATGGGCGGCGTGTCCGGGCGCACTCGACGCCGGCCGCCGTCCGAGCCGGCATGGGCTTGTGCCCCGAGGAACGCAAGGCCCAGGGACTGCTGCTCGACCAAGCCGTGTACCGCAACATCACCCTGTCGTCGCTCAGTCGTTTCTCGCGTCTGAGCTTCTTGCGTCGGCGCGCCGAAATCGACGAGTCCACCAAGGCCTCCGAGTCGCTCGACGTGCGCCCGAGCGGCGTCGAACGACTCGTCAACACACTGTCGGGCGGCAATCAGCAGAAGGTCGTTCTCGCCCGCTGGCTGCTGCGTGATTGTCGGGTGCTGTTGCTCGACGAACCAACCCGTGGGGTGGACGTCGGCGCTCGCAGCGAGATCTACGCCGTCGTCCGCGATCTCGCCGACTCCGGCGTCGCCGTGGTCGTGGTGTCGAGTGAGGTGGAGGAGGTGCTCGGTCTGGCCGACCGCGTGCTCGTCATCCGTGACGGTGCTGTGGTGCACGAAGGCCGCGCTGAGGACATCGACGAATCCACGGTGCTCGATCTCGTGATGGAAGGAAGCAGGACATGACCGACATCCGTGCCGACCAGGCGGCCACCGAGGAGGCTCCGGTTGGGCCGCCGTCGACAGCGTCCGCGAGCCGATCGCTCTTGCGAGCAGGCGCTGGTCGCAACATCGGCCTCGTCGTGGCGCTCGGGCTGCTCTGCCTTGCCGGAGTGGTGACGGCGGGTGACCGATTCGCCAGCGTCGACAACGTGCTGACCATCTTGCGGCTCGCGTCGACGATCGGCGTCGTGTCGATCGGCATGACGTTCGTCATCACGGGCGGTGGCATCGATTTGTCGGTCGGCGCGATCCTTGCGCTCAGTTCCGTGTGGGCGACGACGGTCGCCACACAGAACATGGCGACGGACGTCCACTGGATCGTGATCGCGTTCGTGGCCATCGCCGTCGGCGTCGGCTGTGGCGTCGTCAACGGTGTCCTCATCGCCTACGGCAAGATCGTGCCGTTCATCGCCACCCTGGCAATGCTCGCCAGTGCCCGAGGACTCGCTGAGATCATCTCCGACCGCAAGACGCAGATCGTGCGCGTGGACGGCTTCGCCGACTTCTTCGGAGCTGACTGGTTCGGAATTCCCGTTCTCGTGGTCATCTTTGCCCTCGTCTCGTTGGCGGGCTGGATTCTGCTCAACCGATCGACGTTCGGGCGCCGCACCCTGGCGGTCGGCGGCAACCCCGAAGCCGCGCGCCTGGCCGGCATCAACGTCGCCCGCCACACCGTCATGCTCTACGTGCTCGTCGGGGCGACATGCGGCCTTGCGGCCATCATGCTGATCGCCCGCACCACCACCGGCACGTCGACGCACGGCAACCTCTACGAACTCGACGCCATCGCCGCCGTCGTCATCGGTGGCACCCTCCTGTCGGGCGGCCGCGGCAGCATCGTCGGCACGATCTTCGGGGTGCTGATCTTCAGCACACTCACCAACGTCTTCACGCTGAACAACCAGTCGTTCTCGACGCAGTCGGTCGTGAAGGGCGTCATCATCGTGATCGCCGTGCTCCTCCAGCAGCGCTTCGCCGACCGAACCGGCGCGAAGTCGCGCGCACCGGTCCCGCTGAGTCCCTCGATCCAGCAATCCCAACAAGGAGAAATCCAATGACCAAGCGAATCACAACCCACGGCGTCACACGTCGTCGCAGTGCGTTTGCACTCGTGGCGGTTGCGCTCGTCGCCGTGTCGGCGTGCACCAGCAACGACGACAGCGACAGCGACAGTGGTGCCACCAGCACCGACGCCGCTACGTCGGACACGGTGGAGCTGACCACCACTGGCGGCAACGCCGATCCCGGCGAGACCGTCACCATCGGCTTCTCCGCGCCGGCCGCTGACCACGGCTGGATGGCAGCGATCACCGACTCGGCCAAGGCCACCGCCGACCAGTACTCCGACATCGACCTCAAGGTCGCCGAGGGCACCAACGACGTGAACCTCCAGATCAGCCAGGTCGAGACGTTCATCAACGACGGCGTCGACGCGATCGTGCTGCTCCCGTTCGACGGCGCCGCCATGACACCGGTGGCACTGAAGGCGATGCAGGCCGGCATCCCGGTCATCAACGTCGATCGCGAGTTCGCCGACCCGAATGCCGCCCGCGTCACCGTGCTCGGGGACAACTACGGCATGGGCGTATCGGCCGGTGAATACATCTGCGGTGTCGTCGGCGACAACCCCGACGCCATCGTCGCAGAGATCGCCGGCATCGACTCCCTGCCCCTCACCCAGGACCGCAGCCAGGGCTTCGCCGATGCGCTGGCAGAATGCGGCCAGGACGTCGACAACCGTGTCGCCGCCGACTTCACCGTCCAAGGCGGCGAGGAAGCTGCGGCGAACCTGCTGCAGGCTGCACCCAAGATCGACGCCGTGTGGAACCACGACGACGACCAGGGCGTCGGCGTGTTGGCCGCCTTCGACAACGCCGGACGTGACGAGTTCGTCATGGTCGGCGGCGCCGGTTCGGCCAACGCCATGCGGGCCATCGAGGCCGACGACACCGTGCTGAAGGCGACGGTCATCTACCCGTCGACCCAGGGTGCCGACGGCATCGCACTCGCCCGCCTGCTCACCCAGGGCAAGGCGATGAGCGACCTGGTCGAGGTCGAAGTGCCTCGCACCGTGCAGCTCTACGCCCCCGTCGTCACGAAGGACAACGTCAGCCAGTTCCTCGGCAACGCCTTCGAATCCTGACCCCTCACGAGTGTGCGGGACCGGCCACGTTTCACCGTCGACCGGTCCCGTGCCCTCGGGTCACCATCACCCGCATTCTTTCCAGGAGTCCCAAATGCCCGAGAATCCCTCCTCTCTCAACGTCGGGATGGTCGGCTACGCGTTCATGGGTGCCGCCCACTCGCAGGCGTGGCGCACGGCACCGCACTTCTTCGATCTTCCGCTGCACCCGAACATGGCCGCCGTGGCCGGCCGCAACCCTGACGCCGTCGCGGTGGCGGCAGCCAAGCTGGGCTGGGCCAGCACCGAGACCTCGTGGGAGGCTCTGGTCGCTCGCGACGACATCGACCTGATCGACATCTGCACACCCGGCGACACGCATGCCGAGATCGCCATCGGCGCACTCGATGCCGGCAAGCACGTCCTGTGTGAGAAGCCACTCGCCAACTCGGTCGCCGAGGCCGAAGCGATGGTCGTCGCTGCCGACGCCGCAGCGGCCCACGGCGTGCGTTCGATGGTCGGCTTCACCTACCGGCGGGTTCCGGCTATCGCCTTCGCTCGCCAACTCGTCGCCGACGGTCGCATCGGCACGATCCGCCACGTTCGCGCCCAGTACCTGCAGGACTGGATCGTCGACCCCGAGGCGCCGCTGTCGTGGCGGCTCGACAAGTCGAAGGCCGGCTCTGGTGCATTGGGTGACATCGGGGCCCACATCATCGACCTCACGCAGCACATCACCGGCGATGTCATCGCCGAGGTGTCCGGCCGGCTCGCGACGTTCGTTCACGAGCGGCCCCTACCCGCTGAGCACTCGGGGTTGTCGGGAACTGCATCGACCGAACGCGGTCCGGTCACCGTCGACGACGCGGCGGTCTTCCTGGCCGGCTTTGCGGGAGGTGCGCTCGGCGTGTTCGAAGCGACCCGGTTCGCGACCGGACGAAAGAACGCGATCCGAATCGAGATCAACGGCTCGCTCGGCAGCATTGCGTTCGACTTCGAAGACATGAACATCCTGCACTTCTACGATGGCACCGACGACCCGAACATCGCCGGATTCCGGCGGATCCTCGTGACCGAGTCGACCCATCCGTACGTCGGTGCGTGGTGGCCCCCGGGCCACCTCATCGGCTACGAGCACGGCTTCACCCATCAGGCCGTCGACCTCGTCAACGCCATCAACGACGGCGTCGATCCGACCCCGTCGTTCCGTGACGGCTTGCAGATCCAACGAGTACTCGCTGCGGTCGAGGAGAGCTCCGACACCCGCACCTGGCAATCGATCCCCACCTGAGCGTCGAGGACGACGCACCACCACTCCTCGACGAGCATCACCATTCATCAAGACCACGTACGAACAAGGGAGCAGTGACCATGACCCGACCAATCACCCTCTTCACCGGCCAGTGGGCCGATCTACCGTTCGAGGAGGTCTGCAAGCTCGCCTCGGGATGGGGCTACGACGGCCTGGAGATCGCCTGTTGGGGCGACCATTTTGACCCGTGGGCCGCCGTCGAGGACGCCAGCTACGTGCCAGCCAAGCTCGAGATGCTCAAGAAGTACGACCTCGATGTGTACGCGATCAGCAATCACCTCAAGGGGCAGGCGGTATGCGACGACCCGATCGACGAACGCCACCGCGGCATCCTGCCTGATCGGATCTGGGGCGATGGCGAGGCCGAAGGCGTTCGCCAACGCGCCGCCGAGGAGATGAAGAACACCGCTCGCGCCGCTCGGCTGTTGGGTGTCGACGTGGTGATCGGATTCACCGGTTCGTCGATCTGGAAGTACCTGGCGATGTTCCCGCCGGCCTCCCAGGAACTCGTCGACGCCGGCTATCAGGACTTCGCCGACCGCTGGAACCCGATCCTCGACGTGTTCGACGCCGAAGGCGTCAGATTCGCGCACGAGGTGCACCCCAGCGAGATCGCCTACGACTACTGGACCACCGTGCGCACGCTGGAGGCGATCGACCACCGGCCGGCGTTCGGGCTCAACTGGGACCCGAGCCACTTCGTCTGGCAGGACCTCGATCCCGTCGGGTTCCTGTGGGACTTCCAGGATCTGATCTACCACGTCGACTGCAAGGACGCGAAGCGTCTCACGGGCAACGGCCGCAACGGTCGGTTGAGTTCGCATCTGGCGTGGGCCGATCCGCGGCGTGGGTGGGACTTCGTGTCGACCGGGCACGGTGACGTCCCGTGGGAGCAGTGCTTCAGGATGCTCAACACGATCGGCTACGACGGCCCGATCTCGGTCGAGTGGGAAGACGCCGGTATGGACCGCCTGGTCGGCGCCCCCGAGGCGCTCGCGTTCGTCCGCCGCATGGCGTTCGATGCCCCCACGGCGGCCTTCGACGCCGCCTTCAGCACCCAGTAGCACCTGTTCGCTGACCCGCTTCGGAAGTCGGATCGGCCCAGAGAGATCGGCCCAAAGCCGAACGCTCGGAGTTGATGGTCCCTCTCGCAGCAGCCGCTCCTCGAATGCGTCCTGCGTCAATGGGTCGCGTTGACGGCGGCCCCACGGTAGGAGCGCAGTGCCGATGGCGAGTACGCCGAGGGCAATCCGTGGTCCGAAGTTCGACGACAGTCCCCGTTGTCGCAACGATTTCCGCACTCGATGCGCGCTGGCGCCGATTGCGTCGCATCATCGGAAACCTCGCCGCGCCCGGCCGTGCTGGCCCGGACGGGGTCCTGCTGCACTCTGGTGCGGGATCATGTCGCTCTCCTGCTCGATCCGTGGGTCGAGAGGAGAGCCGATGACCGAAAGTGTCGCCTTGTCGGCTGCTCCAGCCCACAGAACGCCCTGGGAGACGCTCATACAGCGCGTCGGTCGTTCGTTCGTGGAGCTGGGGGGAATCTGCTCGAAGTCCCCGGCAACGTCCAAAAGTCCTGCTAGATCAGGTTGTCGGACTCGGTGGTCCGTCTCGGCGGAGCAACCGGCGGAGCAACGGAACTGGGTGATGTTGCGAGCGATTCACCCGCGTCAGCCGTGTCCGACTGCCTGGGACGCGGCGTCAGCCTCTTGCTCACAGTACGTCAGCGACTTCGGGGTCGATAGCTCGGAACGGCTATCGGGCGAGTTGGTCATCGTTGACGTCGGGCAACCCGAAGACGTGGGTGGACGCCGGAGAACTCGGGGGCGACTGGACGAGTACGCTTAGAACATGTTCCTCGACCGCATCACGGTTGATCCCGAGCGGATGAACGGCCGCCCGTGCGTCCGAGACCTTCGCGTCACCGTCGCGACGGTGCTCGGCCAACTCGCGGCGGGGCAGACACGAGAGCAGATTCTTGCCGACTACCCGTACCTCGAGGACGAGGACATCACGGCCTCGCTCGAGTACGGCGCAGCTCGGGTCAGTGAGCGAGAGGTCCAGGTGGCGCGGCCGGCGTGAGGCTCGTCATCGACGCCAATCTGTCACCGGCAGTTGGCGCTGCACTTCGAGAAGCGGGGTACGACGCTTCTCATGTCGGCGAACATGGCCTCCTTGCTGCCAAGGACGTAGAGATCTTTGAGTGGGCGCATCTCCACGACACCGTGATCGTCACTGCGGATTCAGACTTTGCGATGCTGCTTGCGATCCGTCGTGCCTCGAAACCGTCGGTGGTCCACATTCGCGACATCGCCGACCGTCCGCCCGCCGTTCATTCGGCACTTCTGATCGCCAACCTCGACTCGATCGCCGAATCTCTCCGAGCCGGGGCGATCGTGTCGCTCAGCCCGACCCACCTTCGCGTCCGAGATCTTCCGATCCGCTGAGGACAGTGCCCGCGATGGGGAAAGGTCGGGAGTGCCTCGGGCTCGAACCTGACCGAGCGGCTCACCTCGCGGCGAGGTCGCTCTCGATTCGCCGCCGAGCCTCGTCCCAAGGCTCGCCACGAGACTCACCGCTCAGGACTCGGTTGGACCGTCGCGCGATTTCGGCCGCCCACAGGCGATCGATTTCCTCCTGGGAATCGGACGTGGGTTCATCGAGACTCGCAAGGAGTTCGGCAGCAAGCTCGGCGCGATCGTCGGCAGTGAGTTCCAACGCCTCGGTCAGCAGGGTTCGTGCGTCAGGGCCCATCGGCGCACCGTAATCCTTCGCCGACGAAGTGAACATCGGTTGGCGGCGGCGGTAGGTCATCGGCAGCTCGCTGCGATGCGGTCGATCACGAATTGCTCGAGTTGTTCAACCGAGAAGCGCACGCTTCGGCCGATGCGAATCGGAGTGAGTTGTTCGCTCCAGATGAGTTGATAGATCGAGGATCGGCTGATCGCGAGGATGGCGGCAGCCTTGGAGACATCGACCAGGAGTGGGCGGTGCAGGTCGGGGGCTGGGTCGTTGGTGGCACGGGGAATTGAGGTCATACCCACGTAAAGGCGGCGCCGCAGACAAAGGGGGACATCAAGGCACGAGGGCGCACCGGACCCGATCATGTCTGAGGTGGTCCACACGATCGGGTGAAGCGTCGTGCGCGACAAGTCTCTGCCCCCAACCTCGTAGCTGTTGGCTCGCCGTCGCGATCCTTCTGCAGGAATTTGTCCCGTCTTCAGGACCAGGGTGCCTTTACGCCGGTGATGGGATTCTGCATTTCGCCGACTCTGCGAGCCGGCGACCAGAGCGGCTTTCGGTCAGTGGGGCGCTTCGTCCTTGAACTGCCAATACAGCTCGAGACATCCAGAGTCGCCGTTGGTCCCTCGCCTGCGTCTGCCGATCCCTGGTTGCTGGCGGGGCAGGTTCCGGTTCGTGTCGGCTCGGCGTGCTCGGCTTCGGGCTGCCGTTGGCTGGCGGCGGCGTTGTTCGCGGCCGCTGGTGGTGCCCGGCGGCGCGCGGCCGGGGCGCTTGTCGGTGAGGTCGTCGGGGGAGAGCAGTTCAGACATTTGCACCAGGGTGATCGGGTGCGGTCGTGTTGAGCGTCGGCAAGGTCGGCCCTGCGAATGCGGGCTACTACCAGTCCGCGGTGGTGCGAGGGGCTGAGGACTACTACGCCGGTGACGGCGACGCCCCCGGCCGTTGGGTCGGTCGCGCGGATCTGGTGGGTGCTGTCGCCGGCAGTCTGGCGACTGCCGTTGACGCCCGGCTGTTGTTGGAGGCCAAAGCCGCCCCCGACGGCACCCGGCTCGGCAAGACGAACGTGACGGAGCGTTCGGTGACGGCGTTCGATCTGACGTTCTCGGCACCGAAGTCGGTGAGCGTGCTGTACGCGCTCGGCGACGCCCGGGAGGTGGCTGCGGTCGAGGCGGCGCACACTGCGGCGGTGTTGCAGTCGGTCGCGTCGCTGTCACCGCGAATTGCGTACACGCGGACCGGTCGTGCCGGTGTGGCGGTGGTGGATGCTGAGGGTGTGTTCGGGATCCGGTATCGGCATCGCACCAGTCGGGCGTTGGATCCTCAGTTGCATGATCATGTGTTGATCTCCAACGCGGTGCGCACTTTGTCGGACGGTGAGTGGCGCACACTCGATGCTCGTGGTTTGTATCGGCAGGCGAAAGCGGCTGGTGTCGAGTATCAGACCCATCTGCGTGCCGGGCTACGTGCGTCGCTGGGGGTCGAGTTCGGTGAGGTCGATGGGAACGGTCAGGCTGACATCGTCGGTATCGACGACACGGTGCTGGTCGAGTTCTCGACGCGTAGTGTGGACATCGAGACCGAACTCGACACCTGGGTGGCCGGCTTCCGCGAGCGTGAGGGTCGGCGACCGTCGCCGGTAGAGGTCGGCAAGGCGCACAAGACGATCACGCTCGCCACCCGCACTGCGAAACCCGCCGACGCTGGGTTGGCGACAGCGACATTGCGTGCGGGTTGGCGTCAGCGTGCCGACGGCATCGTGGATGTCGAACGGATGCTCGCCACGGTGCTGGGCGGCCCCTCGCGCGCAGCGGTCAGTCGACCGACAGTCGACGAGGTGCTCGAAGCCGTGGAGACCAAGCACGCACAGTGGGCGCAAGCGCAGTTGCTCGAAGAGATCGCCGCCCGCATCACCGGTCCCAACCCGGCCACGATCGCCAAGGTCATCGAGGCGGTGCGCTCCGAGGCGATGGGATCGGTCGGTGTCGTTGATCTGACACCACCTGCCGAGGCCGGTGACCGGCTGCGGGCATCAGATGGTCGCCCGGTGCATGTCCCACCGTCGGCGGTCCGTTACACGACCCGCCGTCATCTTGAGCGCGAGGTCGCGATCGTCGGCTGGGCTACTGCGCCTGACGCGGGCGAACACCGTGCCGTGACCGTCGACGAACAGCTCCTCGACGGATTGGATGACGGCCAAGTCGCCGCCATGGTGGCAATGCTGTCCGATCCGCGTGCCGTGATCACCGTGGTCGGCCCAGCCGGTGCCGGCAAGACCACCATGCTCGCCGCTGCGGTCACCTCATGGCACCGCGCAGGGATCGGCGTGTTCGGTGTTGGTCCGTCAGCGACCGCCGCCCGACAGCTTCGAGACGGTGCCGGGACCGTGGCGGACACATTGCACAAACTCGTCTACGAACACAGTCTCAAAGAGGCCGCCGGACGCGGCCCCGCCGATGCGATTTGGGATCTGCCGGCAGGTTCGGTGGTCATCATCGACGAAAGCGGCATGGTCGACACCCGACTCCTCTACGACTACGCGCGGATCGCACAAGCGAAACAGTGGCGAACGGTGCTGGTTGGTGATCACCGCCAACTCGACCCGGTTGATGCCGGTGGCATGTTCGCCGAACTCGTCCACGATCCCGACGTCACCACCGTCGAGCTCGACACCCTCCACCGGTTTGAAGACGACTGGGAAGCCGATGCATCTCTGCTGTTGCGAGACGGCGACCACGCTGCAATCGGTCTCTACGACGCGCACGAACGAATCCACGGCCACCTCGACCACGCCGCGGCAGTCGACGCTGTGGCCGACGCCGCCTATGTCGGGTTGGTCGAGGGACGAGACGTGCTCGTGATGGCACCAACCAATGCTGTCGTCGACGAGCTGAACGCCACGCTCACCGAACGACTGCTCGCAGCCGAGCGCCTCGACGCCGCCGACGAGATCAACATCGCCGGATGCGTGTTCTATCCGGGCCAGCCCGTGGTGACGCGAGCCAACAACCGCACCCTTCGATATGGATCGGGCGAGTGGGTTCGCAACGGCGACCGCTGGACCGTGAACGCCGGCACCCGTGACGAGCTGTACCTCACCAATCTCGTCACGGGCGATCCGCTCGCTCTGCCGGCCGAGTACGTCGCAGCCGGCAACGTCACCGTCAACTACGCGTCGACAATTCATCGGGCCCAAGGCGCGACGGTGGACGAAGCACACTTGATCGTCAACGACCGCACCAACAACCGACAGCTCTACGTCGCTGCCACCCGGGGACGGAAGGCCAACCACATCCACACCACACCCCCAGCGTTCGATCCCGACCAACACGGCCCCGCCCGCAGGCACCAGGACTGGACGCCCCGTGATGCCGTTGCTGCTGCGCTGGACAAGCAGCCCGACGCAACCAGCGCAATCGCCCGCCGGCGCCAACTCCGCGAACTGGTCAACTACTCGCGTGGACAGAGTCGAAGAGAACAGGTCAACCAAGGAGATCGTCCGTACCTGACAGGCAACAGTTCCGACCAGGCAGCGGCAACCGCCGAACGACTCCGGCATTTCAGGATCAAGCGAAACGGCCAATCCCTCGGCCGCTGAACCACCTCGACCGGCGAGGACCAAACCGTGAGATTATGCAGTGCCCCGTTCGCTGCATAGGGCGACCGACTTCGCCGGCGATGCGGCGCGAGCGAGAGCGTCTCGCGACGGGATTATCGCTCGGGTCTCGGCTCGTCCTGACCGAGCGATACGTGTAGCCGTTAGCGCGCGGTCTCGGGTGCGATGCAGCAGCGGCGATATGGAGCGGGTGACGGCCCCGAGACCGGTTAGCGGGACGGACCGGACTGCAACGACCTCACAAGTCGGGCTGTTCATCTCCGGTTCGTCATCGCACTTCGTCAATTCTTGGGCGGCAACGTCGCGACGTACTCGAGACTGAGGTCGATCCACTTGAGTAGCGCGTGAGTAGTCGCCACATTGCTGGCGCTGACGCGTAGCCAGCCTCGCATTTGGCGGCCTCGCATCACGGCGAGTTCCGCTGCCCCTGATTGACTTCGTGGTCCGCGACGTCAGGCTCGATCCGAACCATCAATCCGCCTTTGCCGCTGGCGACAGCTGCCACAGCAGCCAGCTCGCAGTAGCCGGGACACCACGGACATCCCGCCAGTGTTCGACGGAAGATGCGAGTGGCTCATCGCCAACGAGGTCGTGTCCGCAGAGGTAGTCCGGCGTAATCGTCGTGTTGCCGAGGCGGCTCTGCGGCCGTGGACCCCGGTGTTCATCCATGGCGACCTGCAGATTGTCAATGTCTTTGTCGACGGTGACGAGTTGAGCGGCGTCCTCGACTGGTCCGAGAGCGGTCAGGGCGACGCGACGTACGACCTCGCCACGCTGACGCTCGCTCACGAGGAGCACCTCGACGATGTCATCGCCGGATATGGCGGTGAGGTCGACATCGACGTGATTCGGGCCTACTGGTCGCTGCGGGGTCTGATGTCGACCCGATGGCTCGCGGAGCACGGGTACGGCGCACCGGCAAACATTCCCAGAGGTCGCCGTGCTCAACTCGACGGCCGACAGTCATTACCACGTGCGGTCCGAGGGTCTCGGCATTCCCAAGACGTCCACTCGCGAGCCGCCCAGCGACCCGGACTATGAGTTCTTCGGCGCAGGTCCCCGTGTCGTTCAGCGCCACCAATCGCCGGTTCGGCGCGCGCCCATCACGACGGTCTGTTGAGTCGCCTTCACCCGCTCACGATCCGGCAGGAATCCGCCGGCGCTTGGGAATGTGCACAGCTGGCGTCGGAACATCCCTCAGCCCTCAGCCCTCAGCCCTCAGCCCGGGAGGTCCACTCGGTGCATACGTTGTCGTGGTCGGTTGCGTTGGCGATGCGATGTTCGTCAAACACGGCGACAAGTTTGTGGTGCCGCGCATGCTCTCAGCTACGTCGCGTCACGTCGATAACAGGTAGTCGCCGGAGAGTTCTATGGTCGAGATTGGCCCTCAGCCCGCCTGCTTGGGGCTCAGCCGGACTGTTCGGAACGGTACGTGCGCAAGTCGGCCAGGTATGCGTCCTTTGCTGTGGTCCATTGCTGGAGCGATCCTGGGTTGGCGTCCATCCATTTCTTCGCGTAGTCGTTCACGATCTGGCTGAAGGTCAGCTCGTACGTTGTTTCTGCTTGGCAGGCCAGGTCCGCGACGCGGGCGTTGATCTCCAACGGGGTCGTGGCACCGCCGTTGTACTCGGCGAGGGCTGCTCCGGGGGTGTCGAAGCTGTGTCCATCCTTGGCCATGCAGGCTGCCCACTTTTGGTTGAGTGCGGGAAGCGCATCGGATGCCCCTGCTTGTTCAAGTGCGGCGCCGTAGGCCTCTGCGATGATGGAGTCGATATTGCCGAAGTCTCCGCCCTCACCGAACGCGCGGGTTTGTGCATTACCGCGGCATCCAGATGATCCGTCGGGGCCGAGGAACGCAGACTTGTAGGCGGGGTCGTCTGCTATGCGGTCGTCGTTGGCGGTCTGGAACATCTCGTCGCTTCCGGGTGGGAAGTCGTAGCCGTAGAGCGCCACGTCTTCGGAGTCACTGGCGATCGTCGGGTCTGCGGGGAGGTCGTCCGGATTGACCGGGTCGTACTGGAAGCCAAGATCGCCCATGCAACTCTGCATGCCGAGCTGCCAGGTCTCGTACACGAAGTCCTTGTCCTCGTCGGTGAGCCGAAACGCGCTCAACGGGTTCGGTTCCGCTGCTGGTTGGGTTGGGATCGCAGTGACGTCGGATGGGACAAGCGGTGCTCCGCCTGACCCGGGAGAGCTGTCGTCGACCGAGGCGGGGGCGGTGCTTTGCCCTGATGAGCACCCTGCCGCGAGTGCTATCAGCATGAGCAGAGCAAGTCCGGTCATGCTCCTCGTGTCGCAGTATCTCGCGCTGTAGGAACCGTTGCTTTGGGATCCTGACTCATGCCTTCGACCAGACCCGGGGTGCCGCCGGCCGAGGGCAGAGTGGGGACTGACTGCAGAGCCGGGTACCGGTTTACGGACGGGCTCGAAATTGTGCTTGGTCACCGTTCGTGGTGGGACAAATCGGTCAGATGCAGGACGACGTCACCCAACGGGCGGACGACAGACTCGTGGACGAGTTGTCGTACCACCCGGCATTGCTGTTCGACACGTATGCCTTCGGCGTGACCGCTCCAGCGAACCAGTAGAAGCAAGCACCGGTGTACGTGCCTGATGAGCCTCGAGACCGAATCGAGTTCACGTTGTTGTCGATCCCGTTGCCATCTTGATAGGTGTATCCGGCGAAGTTCACCGCTGCGCCACTTGAGGCAGCCCATTCATTGCTCGGGTTCACGTAGCCCGAAACGTTCGAGCTTGTGCCACAGAAGTAGCCCGATGGGCACGAGGACACCTGCACCGGGCTGGCAGCTTCGGCTACCGATCCGGCAACGAGCAGCGACGCTGTTGCGATCGCCATGCCAGCAACCGCGCCCCGTAGTTTGAAGTTCTTCATTGCCCTTCTCCGATCTTGGTGGTCAGGTGCCGGACGGCGCCTGACTATTAGATGTCGGCCACGATCAGGCTGTCCCGGTGCGCGGCGAGCTCTCGGTGTCAATGGGACCGGTGGTGGGAACCTGGGCGGATTCTTCCCGATTCTTGGATCTCGTCGCGTGCGCCGGTTCACACCACTTTCGATGTTTGACGCACGGCCCCTGACTGGCGCCGTGTTCCACCAGACGCCGGCGAAGCGACGGTTACGGGACGGTTGTGCGGCGAGCGACATCTATTGATTGTGCGACGGCTCCTCAATGGCATCCGAATGGCCGCTCGGCTGTGTGTAACCCGGCGGCGTGTCGATCTGGCTCATCCTCGCACCGCGGGCGCTCGTGGATGGTCCTCGGACGGGCACGCACCGCTTTCGGTGGTGGCGGCCGATTCGCCTCCGGACCAGTGGTTTGCGCCGCACATGGTCCACTTCTTCGACTCGATGACTGCTGTTCACAGCGTGATTGGACCGTTCGCCAACCCGCTCGAGGCGGTGAGTTTCGCAGATCGGATTGAACGCGAGGTGGAAGGCTCGGGGGGGGGGTGTCTGCCGATGACATTTTCGGTGGTCCCCTTGGAGCGGCCTAGGGATTTCGATTGCTTCTGATTGCAGGTGTTGGCTGTTACGCCTTGATCGGCGACCGGCGAGGCGCCAGTTGGGTGGAGGCATGACCGCTGTTTGGAGTGGTCGGGCGGGACAGCTCCGTTCGGAGCGACATCTAGGGTGTGATGCCTTCCGGATCTCGGAGGCGGTGATGCCGATGCTTGACCGAGAACTCAACGACGATGATGCGCTGCGCGAGATGGCACGGGTGCACGGTCGCGCGATGACGAGTGTCATTCGTGTGAGTGAACGGGATCCGGGCGAGGTCGAGGAGCTTGTAGCCGACGTACTGATCCTGGCGGCACAACGTCTTGATGACTTGCGAGACCTGACGGAGTTGCAGCTTCACGCATGGCTGGTGCGCACCGCGCGCCACCTCTGCGCCAATCATGTTCGTCGAACCCTGACCCGTCGACGTTTCGTGGAGCGTTTCGCCCGTGAACCCATTCCGGTGGTGCCAGAACCGGCTGATGTGTTCGCGACGTCTGAATTGACGGAGGAGGCTGATCGACAGGCTCGCAGGGTCCTTTCGGCTCTTGAGCGGATGACTCCGGACTACCGCCAGGTGCTGGTGTTGGATGCGTTGGGCGAAACCGGTACCTCGATTGGAGCGACGATGGGTATCAGCCCGGGTGCTGCAAGAAAGCGCCTGGCAAGGGCACGCGCCCGATTCCGTGAAGTTTTCGCCACCGTGTACGAGAACGAGGACGCCCGTGATGTCTGACCGTCGAGAGACCCCGATGACGGATTCCGAACTCGCTGAGTGGATCCGGTCGCATCCAGAGGTGTGGGACTACGCCGCTCCCGACGGTCCCGATCTCGACATGGATCAGATCGTGGATGATGTGTTGTCGGGTGCGGTGCAGCGTCGCCAGCGGACACGTCAGCGTCGTCGACGGGCAACAGTCGTGGGGGTTGCGGTGGGTGTGTTGGCGCTCGGCGGGACGGCGGCCGCGTTGATGTTGCGTTCCGGTCAGCCGAATGCACCGGAGGCGGGGACGTTGTGTCGGGTGGAAGCGTCCCTTGATGCCGATGCGGTCACGGTCGCGGCGGGTCGGGACCCTGTCGAGGGCTGTGGTCAGTTGTGGGCTGAGGGACGGGTCGGGGTGCTCGAAACTGGGGGACTGGTGCCGCCGTTGGTGGCGTGTATCGATCCGCGCGGCGCAATCAACGTGTTTCCCGGTGAGGTCGCGGTGTGTGCCGGGTTGGGGCTGGAACCTGCCGATCGGACACTCGATACCGAAAGCCAGTCGGTGGTGGCACTCCAGCAACGACTGGTTGACGAGATCAATCTTGCCGACTGCCAACCGGCCTCGACGGTGCAACGACAGGCGCAAGCCGTTTTGGACGAGTCCGGCCTGAACGACTGGACGGTCGTCGTGGTCGGTGACGCCGGATCGAGTGCGTGTGCCAAGACCGGTGTCGACACCGCCACAAAGACTGTGAATGTCATCGAAACCTGAAAGGACCGTGTGATGAGAATTTCGACCGGATCGCTTCCGAGGATCGCCGCTGCTGCTGCCGCACTCGCGCTTGTGGCCGCAGCTGGCGGCTTCGGGGCGCAACGCGCCAATGCTCAGGCGACGGCGCCCGACGACAGTGTCATTGCGTCGTTCGAGGGCGGCTGGCTACGCCTTGCCGACGACTGGGGTGACGCCCAGGCGTGCGCTTCTGATGTATCGGGGACGCGCTGCTATCGCAGCGAAGCCGAAATGGACCGCCAGGAACCTGGAATCGCTCGTGAGGGTGATCCTGCCCGTGCGGCATGTACGCCGAGTGTTCGCTTGTACGTGAACACCTCGTATGGGGGAAACGTGCTGCAGCTCACGGTGCGGGGCACGGTGCTGAATTTGGCGTCGTACGGGTTCAGCAACGTCACGTCGAGCTACAAGATCGGGCGTGCTCGGCCCGTTTGTATGACACGACCAGTGGCGCGACGTTGTACCCGGGAAGCACCAGTGCGGGGGTGTGGGCGTCGTCGATGTCGTCGGGGTGGGACAACCGTGTGAGCAGTGCCTACATCTTCTGATTGGAGGCATCGCGCTGGGCGCGGCCCTCGGTGCGGACGGCACCCAGTTGAACCGTCGGCCCCCGATGACGTTTCCCCGCCCGCTGCCGAGGGCACCGAGACGCCGAACATGACTGCGCCGGAGTCGACCCAGGAACTGTCCCCACACGCCAGCAACGACGAATCCGCAGTACCCGACGAGGCGGCCCCGGCCACGGTGCGCGCCGACTGCGATGGTTGGTGTGGTTGGTGGCTGGTGTGGTGCTGGTGGGTGTCGCGGGTGTGGCGTGGTGGGTTGGTTCGTCCGCGCAGTCGCCGGATCAGGCTGCGGCGCGGGCGTCGGAGCCGGTGGCGTCGTGGGTGACGGCACCGGTGAAGTTCGAGGTGTTGTCGGCAACGGTGATCCAGCGTGGTGATGTGCATGCTGAGGTGACGGTCGATGTTGGGGTGCCGGCATCGGTGGAGGGCGATCCGGTGGTGACCCGTGTGGTTGTTGGGGCGGGTGATGAGGTTGCTGATGGTGATCGTGTGGTGGAGGTGTCTGGGCGTCCGGTGTTCGCGATGGCCGGTGATGTGCCGGTGTATCGGGCGTTGCGGCCGGGCATGTCAGGCGCGGACGTCACCCAGTTGCAGGACCGCGCTCCGTGCGGCTGGGTTTCGATGCGACACTGATGGTGTGTTCGGCGAAGCAACCAAGTCGGCGGTCGCAGGCATGTATCAGCAGGCCGGCTACGACACGATCCCGGTGTCACCGACCGCGGCAGCGGACATCGCAGCCGGCGAGCAGTCGGTGCTGGCCGCTGAGAGCACGGTTCGTGGCGCTCAGGATGCGGTGACGGCGGCGGGGACGTCGAGTTCGGCTGTTGCCCAGGCGCAGGCCACCAAGGACCAGGCGGCGCGTGCTGTCGACACGACGGCGACCAAGGTGGAGCAGGTGCGTCTTTGAGGCCGAGTACAACTCGGCGGTACGGAACCGTGACCGTCTCGCCGGGGACCCGGCGACGCCACCGGCGGAGTTGGAGGCAGCGGAGTTACAGGTGCAGCAGGTGGGCGCCCAGTTGGAGCAGACCCGTCGCACAACCGCAGACGCGGTGGACACTGCGAACGAAGCGTTGTGGGTGGCAGCGGTCACCTATGACGAGTTGGTCGCTGGCGACCCGGCGGGTGGCGCCCAGGCTGACCTCGACGCAGCCGTCGCGGCTCACGATCAGGCCCAAGCGACACTGGACGAGTTGCGGGCGTCGAACGGCCCAACGGTGCCCCAAGGCGAAATCGTGTTCGTCCCATCGATGCCCGCACGCGTCCTCGCGGCGGCGACAACAACTGGACCGGTGAATTCTTCAACAGCAGACCCTGGGGCGGGCGGACCGGCAGGCTCGGGGGCGTTGGTGGAGCTGGCCGCGGGCCAACTGGTGGTGTCCACGACGATCCGACCCGGTGACATCGGTTTGGCGAGGTCGGACTGCCCGTCGAGTTGTTGGACGAGACAACCTCCACGGTGTATCCGGCCACGATCAGTGACCTGGCGACCGAACCAACCACCGGTATCGACGGCCAAGCCGGGTATCCGGCCACGATCACCGCTGACAATCCGTTGCCGGATTCGTTGACCGGCGTGAATCTGCGGGTGACGCTCACCGCGGCGTCGACGGACACCGAAGTCCGCGTTGTGCCACTGGCAGCGGTGTCCACGAGTGCTGACGGGACGTCGCGGGTCACCGTCGTGTCAGGACCCAACGATGCCGAAGGCGTCGATGTGGCCGTGGTGGCGGGGATCTCCGCTGACGGATTCGTCGCAGTCGAGCCCGTCGACGCCGGCACCCTCGTCGAGGGTGATCTCGTGGTGATCGGAACATGACCCGCTCGCCGACCGCCACCAGCATCGACACCGACGTCGACCACCAGCCCGCCCAGATCAGCGGTGAGATCGGCGGGACGGTGATCGAGGTCGACGGGTTGTCGAGGGTGTTCGAGGGTCCGCCCGAGGTGACCGCGTTGTTTCCCGTGCACATTCCGCATCGAGCACGGCGAGTATGTGGCGATCACCGGCCCGTCGGGTTCAGGCAAGACCACATTGTTGTCGTTGCTGGGCCTGTTGGACCCCCCAACGGGTGGCACCTACCGGTTGGACGGCATCGACGTCGCGGACCTCTCCGACGCTGAGCGTGCCGCTGTGCGTGCGCATCGGATCGGGTTCGTGTTCCAAGCGTTCCATCTCGTCGGCTACCGCAGCGTGATCGACAACGTCGAGTTGGGACTCACCTACCAAGGCGTCCCGCACCGCCAACGCCGCCAGCACGCATCGAGATAATCGGCACCGTCGCCCTGTCCGATCGCACCCACGCCCTGTGCACCACGCTGTCGGG
>CAVSJQ010000003.1:0-7616 GCA_963728355.1 Ilumatobacteraceae bacterium
CGAACAACGCGGCCATCGCGCTGTAGAGCTCGCGGTAGCGCTCGACCATGCGCTCCTCGCCCATCACCCAGGCATCACGCAATTCGTCGGGCACGTCGTGCTTCGAGGTCAGACCTGCCGCCACGGCCACGTAGCAGCGCCAGAGACTCGCCGCCGACATCGTCTCCACGTTGACGTTCGAGCCGACGCGATGGATCTGCTGCAACCAGAAACCACGCTCGATCGGCGACAACGACTCGAGATCCGGCAGCCGCTCCAGGACCTCCGACACCGCCGCCAACGTCGCCTCCGGTGCGCCGACACCCTCGCCGTCCGGCGGGCCCTCACCGAAGCCGGGCTCCTCGCGTAACAACTCCGCCGCCAACGCCCGATGGAATCGGACCTGAGGACCGACGTCGCTGTCGGTGTCGCTCCACGCCCGGTACGCCGATGCGCGAGGTGCGTCCGCCGCGCGGATCGCCTCGTCGAAGCGCACCGTGTCGAGCCCGACGTTCAAGCCCCGCTCGGCGAGCAGCCGCATGCCGACGGCCACCATGTCGGCGCGCAACTGTTCCGGTGTGCGCGCCGGCCTCCGCCGGCCGGGAGCTGGGGCGTCGACGGCTTTGTCCACTAGCGCCACCGCGCCCACGTCTCGACGCCCGCCCAGCCCATCCAGCATCCGAGAATAGTCAAGTGGGAGGACGCAACCAGCCGTTCGACGAGGCTGTCGGGATGCAGTAGGTTGCCGTCGGCGGGCGGCGTCACAGCCAATCGTCGGGGCGGCGACACGAGGGAAGGAACTCCCATGAAACGTGTCTTGTTGATCCCACTGATCGCGGCAGTTGCCGCACTGACCGCCCTGCCCGTCTCGGCCATCACGAAGGGTGGTGCGCCCGACAACGGCGAGCATCCGTACGTCGGCCTGATGGTCGCCAAGGACGATTCCGGCGCCCCGCTGTGGCGATGCAGCGGCACGCTGATCTCGCCCAAGGTGTTCGTCACTGCCGGGCACTGCACCGAGTCACCGGCCACCCAGGCCACGATCTGGTTCGACGAGGAGGTCACCCGCGCCGATCCGGCCACGGAGACGACCTACCCGTTCGGCGGGCCGGACACCTACGACGGCACGACCTACACGCACCCGCTGTACGAGCCCGACGGGTTCTTCCTGTACGACCTCGGCGTCGTGCAGCTCGACGGCGATGGGCTGACGGGGCTGTCCGAGTACGGAGCACTCCCCGACGTCGGTGCAGTCGACGAGCTCGGCAAGGGCCGCAAGAGGGCCGGCGTCGAGGCGGTCGGCTACGGCCTCCAGCTGATCAACCCCGTGAAGCTCCAGGACGACCTGGTGCGCCGCAAGGCCGACCTGTTCGTGGTCAACACCAACGGGGTGGCCGGCATCGGCAACATCGACACCGGCAATTTGCCGCCAACGAACTCGATGCTGCTGAGCGGCGACGCCAAGCACGGCGGCACCTGCTTCGGAGACTCCGGCGGGCCCATCTTCCTCGGGGACACCAACGTGCTCGCCGGTGTGACGTCCTTCGGCCTCAACGGCAACTGTGCCGGCGTCGGCGGTGCGTTCCGCATCGACCGCCAGGTGGAACTCGACTGGATCAACTCGTTCCCCATGGCTCCCACGCCCTGACCGACTGACCGTGCGGCGATGCTGTCGTCGGCTGAGTCGCTGATCGGCCACGCCTCCCGCCGGGTTCCGTTGGCACATCGGAGCCCGGCGGTTGGGCGTGGCGCTCCCGCCTGACGGCCTCGCCCGGCGGTGTCGTCCGGCGAGACGAAACGCGTCCACGGAACGTACTCCCCGAGTGGGTGCTGCCCGCGGGCACGTCAGGTGACGTTGGGCCCTGTGCCGACGGCGTTGCCCGAACGCACGCTGGGAACGAGACAACACGTGGGTGGCGATCCCGTCGACGGCGGCCTCGGAATCGTCGCTTCGCAGGTCGACGCCGTTCACGTCGGCCTTCATGGAAGGAGTGAGTTCCGATGTGTACCGACCACGGCCACGTCCACGTGCCGACGATCGAGACCGTTCCCGCCGACGTCGAGTGGAACGGTGAGGTGTTGCCGCTCGAGCCGGTCGACGACTTCCGGGTCGTCACGGTGTGCGACAACACCGTCGACATCCTCATGCTCGACCAGGGACCGGCCAAACGGCTCGGGCTCGGCGGGTCGGCCGGCGGCGGACCGATGCCGACCATCGAGGCGCAGGCACTGGAGGAGGGCAAGGTGCCCGACGGCCCGCTGGCCCAGCACGGCTTCTCGGTGCTCGTCGAAGTACGCAAGGGCGACAGCATCCGCCGTCTGCTCTTCGACACCGGCCTCACCCCGCAGGGCTGCGTCGACAACCTCCATCGCCTCGGCCAGGACCCCGGCGACATCGAGGCGATCGTGTGCAGCCACGGCCACTTCGACCACACGACCGGCCTGTCCGGGCTGATCGACCGGCTCGGCTCGACCAACCTGCCGGTGGTCATCCATCCCGAGTTCTGGAACCACCGACGCCTCGCCATCCCCGGCGCCGAACCGTTCGAGCTGCCCACGACCAGCCGTCGTGCCCTCGAGGACGCCGGGTTCGACATCATCGAGAACCGCCAGCCGTCGTTCCTGTTCGACCGCTCCGTGCTCGTCACCGGCGAGGTCGACCGCACCAGCGGCTTCGAGAAGGGCTTCGCCATCCACCAGGCCCGGCGCAACGGGACCTGGGAGCCCGACCCGCTGATCCTCGACGACCAGGCCCTCATCGCCAACGTCGCCGGCAAGGGACTCGTCGTCATCACCGGCTGCGGCCACGCCGGCGTCGTCAACACGTGCCGCTACGCGCAGCGCCTGACCGGCGTCGACAAGATCCATGCGGTCATCGGCGGGTTCCACCTCAACGGACCGCTGTTCGAACCGATCATCGGCGACACCCTCGACGCGTTCGACCAACTCGCCCCCGACGTGATCGTGCCCACCCACTGCACCGGTTGGAAGGCCACCCACGCGATCGCACGACGCTTCCCCGACGCCTTCATCCAGAACAGCGTCGGCACGACCTTCGAACTCACCTCCCAGCCGGCCGCCTGACGCCGATTCCACCCTCCTCGCCGGGCGCGGCCACTTCATCCCGGAATGGCTCCCGCTTTCCGGGAGGTATTCCGTTGTGAACCGCACGACGGACCACCGATGGATGGCCCACATCCCACGCCCGTCCGCACGGACCGTCACGAAATCACGTCGCCACGCTCCCCGGCGCCCTATCGTCGGGGCCGTGAAAGGCATCATCCTGGCGGGCGGCACCGGCTCGCGTCTGCACCCCGTCACGCGGGGCACGTCGAAACAACTGCTGCCGGTCTACGACAAGCCGATGATCTACTACCCGCTGTCGGTGCACATGCTGGCGGGGATCCGCGAGGTGCTCGTGATCACCACGCCGGAGGACCGGGCGGCGTTCGAGCGTCTGCTCGGCGACGGCTCGCAGTGGGGCCTCGACATCGCCTACGCCACCCAGGACTCGCCCGACGGGCTCGCCCAGGCGTTCCTGATCGGCGCCGAGTTCCTCGACGGAGCGGGTGCCTCGCTCGTGCTCGGCGACAACCTGTTCTACGGCGCCGGGTTCTCGACCCTCGCCGCCACCGCAGCGGCCCGTCCCTCCGGCGCGACCGTGTTCGGCTACCACGTCAAGGACCCGCAGCGCTACGGCATCGTCGACCTCGACGCCGACGGACGCCCCGTCAAGATCGAGGAGAAGCCCAGCGAGCCGACCAGCAACTGGGCGGTCACCGGGCTCTACTACTTCGACGAGCGGGTCGTCGAGGCCGCCGAGCTGGTCAAGCCGTCCGAGCGCGGGGAACTCGAGATCACGTCGGTGATCGAGTACTACCTCGAACGCGACGAGCTGTACGTCGAACAACTCAACCGCGGCTTCGCGTGGCTCGACACCGGCACGTTCGACTCGATGGTCGAGGCCTCCGAGTTCGTGCGCGTGCTCCAGCACCGCACCAACAACCAGATCGCCTGCCTCGAGGAGATCGCCTGGGTGAACGGCTGGATCGACGACGACACGCTGCGCGCCGCCGGCCAGTCGATGGAGAAGAACACCTACGGCCAGTACCTGCTGAACCTGCTCGACGGAGGGTCGCGATGAGAGACGGAACGAGCGAGCACACGAGCAACGGAGCCAGCGAATGAAGATCCTCGTCACCGGCGGCAAGGGATTCATCGGCTCCGCCGTGGTCCGCCACCTGATCAACCACACCGATCACGAGGTCGTCAACGTCGACAAGATGACCTACGCCGCCACCGACGGCTCCACCCAGTCGGTCGCCGACAGCCGCCGGCTGCGCTTCGAGCGCGCCGACATCTGCGACGTCGACCGGATCACCGAGATCTTCGCCGAGCACTCCCCCGACGCCGTCATGCACCTCGCCGCCGAGAGCCACGTCGACCGCTCGATCGACGGGCCCGCCGCGTTCATCCAGACCAACATCGTCGGCACGTTCACCATGCTGCAGGCCGCCCGCGCCGCCGGCGTGACGCGCTTCCACCACATCTCCACCGACGAGGTGTTCGGATCGCTCGGCCCCGACGACCCCGCCTTCACCGAGACCACGCCGTACGACCCGCGCTCGCCGTACTCGGCGACGAAGGCCGGCTCGGACCATCTCGTGCGGGCGTGGGGCGAGACGTACGACCTGCCGGTGCTGCTCACCAACTGCTCGAACAACTACGGCCCGTTCCACTTCCCCGAGAAGCTGATCCCGCTCGTCACCATCCGCGCCATCCACGGCGAGCCGTTGCCGGTGTACGGCAAGGGCGACAACATCCGCGACTGGCTGCACGTCGAAGACCACGCCGCCGCGCTGGTCACCGTCGTCGAGAAGGGCACGCCGGGCGAGACGTACAACATCGGCGGCAAGGCCGAACGCACCAACCTCGAGGTGGTCGAGACGCTGTGCGACCTCGTCGACGAACTCGCCGGGCCGCTGCCCTCCGGCGAGCCGCGGCGCTCGCTGATCACGTTCGTCACCGACCGGCCCGGCCACGACCATCGTTACGCCATCGACCAGACCAAGATCCAGCGCGAGCTGGGTTGGGAACCGATGCACACGTTCGAGTCCGGGCTGCGCGAGACCGTCCAGTGGTACCTCGACAACCAGGCCTGGTGGCAACCGCTGCGCGACAAGCAGGCCACCGAGCGCGTCGGGTTGAAGAAGTAGCGATGGAGATCGTCCCGACCGCACTCGACGGCATCGTCGAGATCCGTCCGATCCGCCGCGGCGACGAACGCGGGTGGTTCGCCGAGACGTACAAGCGGCACGCCTTGCGCGAGGCCGGCATCGACATCGAGTTCGTGCAGGACAACGAATCGTTCTCGGCTCCCGCCGGCACGCTGCGCGGCCTGCACTACCAGATCGCCCCGCACGCCCAGGACAAGCTGCTGCGCGTCATCGACGGGTCGATCCTCGACGTCGCCGTCGACATCCGCCGCGACTCGCCGACCTTCGGCCAGCACGTCACGGTCACCCTGAGCGCCGACGAGGGCAACCAGCTGCTGGTGCCCGCCGGATTCGCCCACGGGTTCTGCACGCTCGAGGCGGACGTGCGCGTCGCCTACAAGGTGAGCGACGTCTGGGCGCCGGACTGCGAACGGGCGATCCGCTGGGACGACCCGGCCCTCGGTATCGACTGGCAGCTGCCACCCGACGGCCCGACGATGTCCGGCAAGGACGCCGTCGCTCCCCTCCTCGCCGACCAACCCGACCTCTTCTGAACGCGTCGCCGGCGCCGCCATCGGTGTCGACGATCGGGCCGGCTCGTCATCTCGGTGAGCTCAGTCCCGGGTTCCGGGACCCACGGCACCTGGATCGAGCGGCAGCAGGCCGACGGACACCGTCGATGGCCACACGTTCGGACGGCGCCACGCCGGGGCGTGCGAGACTCGTCAGCGAGCGACGACACATCGAGGAGGCCACATGGTGAAGAAGCTGCCGAAGGACGACCCGCGTGCCCGGCACATGTCGAGCAACGTCACCGTCGACCGCGACGGGCTCGCCGAGTTCGTCGCCGGGAAGCATCACTGGGTGCTCACCACGATGCGAGGCGACGGCCGGCCACAGATGAGCCTGGTCTCCGGGGGCATGACGTCGGACGGTCGGTTGGCGATCGCCAGCTATCCGGGACGCGCCAAGACCGCCAACGTCCGCCGCGACCCACGGGTCTCCGTACTCGTCATGGGCGAGGCGTTCAACGACGCGTGGGTCCAGATCGACGGTGACGCCACCGTGCTCGACATGCCCGACGGCGGCCGACGGGCTCGTCGAGTACTACCGCTCGATCTCCGGCGAACACCCGGACTGGGACGAGTACCGCCAAGCGATGGACGACCAGGGCAAGTCGGTGATCCTGATCGAACCGACCCGCTGGGGCCCGATCAGCACCGGCGGCTTCCCGCCCTCACTGTTCGAGTGACGACGAGACGACGGCCGAGCGCGCCGCCACGAGTCACCACGGGCGGCCCGTTCGATGAGCGACGCGACGATGAGCGACGCGACGATGACCGCCGTCGTGACGGTCGGCAACGGCGGCTTCGACATGCTCGAGATGCGCCAGGTGCCGGTCCCCCAGCCCGGCCGCGGCGAGGTCAGGATCCGCGTGTTGGCCGCAGGCGTGAACAACACCGAGATCAACACTCGGCTCGGTTGGTACTCGTCGTCGACGACCGGCTCGACCGACGCCGCTGCGTCCGGCTCTGTCGCGACGAGCCCGGCTGCGACGGGCGGTGTCGGCGAGGCGTCACCGCCGGACGACGGCGGATGGAGCGCGCCCACGCCGTTCCCCTTCATCCAGGGCACCGACTGTTGCGGGATCGTCGACGATGTCGGCGACGACGCCGACTCCGACCTGATCGGGCGGCGGGTGCTCGTGCGTCCCTGCATCCGCACGGACGGGTTCTCGTCGATGGACACCGTCTGGATGGGCTCCGACTTCGACGGCGCCTTCGCCGAGTACGTCACGGTGCCCGCCGGCGAAGCATTCCCCGTCGACTGCGACTGGACCGACGCCGAACTCGGTGCGATCCCCTGCGCCTACGGCACCGCCGAGAACATGCTGCACCGCGCCGGTGTCACCGCCGGCGACCACGTCCTCGTCACCGGAGCCTCCGGCGGCGTCGGCTCGGCCACGGTGCAACTGGCCCATCGTCGCGGCGCCCGGGTCACGGCGATCACGTCACCCGGCAAGGCCGACGCCGTTCGACACCTCGGCGCCGACGAGGTGCTGGCGCGTGACGCCGACCTGCCCGCGGACGCGTTCGACGTGGCGGTCGACAACGTGGCCGGCGCTGGATTCGGCGCGGTGCTCTCGGCGCTGCGGCGCGGCGGACGCTACGTGTCGTCGGGTGCCATCGCCGGCGCAGTCGTCGACCTGGACATGCGCACGATGTACCTGCGCGACCTTCGGCTGATCGGCTGCACCGCCTGGGACGAGCCCGTGTTCCCGAACCTGATCGGCTACATCGAGCGCGGCGAGATCCGGCCGCTGGTCGCCGCGACCTTCCCGCTGCACGACATCGTGGCGGCCCAGCAACAGTTCCTCCGCAAGGAACACGTCGGCAAGTTCGTGCTCCTGCCCTGACGGCG